>JAAEZD010000005.1:0-295100 GCA_018223035.1 Paracoccaceae bacterium | reverse complement strand
CTCCTTGCTTTCCAGCAAGATAGGGGAATTGTCGCAAGCCAGTTTAGAATGTGCCGCATCCCCACCAGTACATCGTATAATTGGTATTATGTAAAACGCTGATGTGCGTATTGCGGAATACAATTCCGACAAGCGGTATTGCAGTCTCTGAAAAGATGGTTACCATTTTTTCGAGGAGAGTCGCAGCCTGCAATCCCCCGAGTGATTGATTGCGCTGCGCATGGGAGGAAATCGAATGCTAGCAGATGTCGCGCTCGCTGCCGAGTGTCGCAGCGAAAACGCCTTATGACTTCAGCTTTGAGTTTTCAGGAAGCTGCCCGTCAGGTCGTGACAAACAACCCGCAGTACGCGGTTGAAGAAGCCGAGATCCGTGGCGTCACCTACCGGGTATTCAAATCCATTCCGCGGCACATGCGCGATTTTCTGCAACGCGTACGGCCGCTGTTCGACGATGGCTCTGCCAACTATATCACGTTTAACGGCGAAACCTGGACCTTTGATGAGTTCTGTAATGACATCAAGGCGATGGCACAGGTTCTGGAAAAGGACATGAAGATAGCCAAAGGACAGCCGGTTGCCGTTGCTATGCGTAATTGTCCCGAGATGCTGATCCTCATGATGGCGATCACCTCTGTCGGCGGTGTCATCGTTTTCCTCAATGGTTGGTGGACGACCGAAGAACTTTCCTATGCGATTGAGGACAGCGGTGCAAAAATTGTCTTTGCCGACGGTGAAAGATGTAATCGTATCAGACCTTTGCTGGATAAGTTTGATCTCACTCTGGTTGGCGTTCGCGATGGCGATGCCGGTGATGAGAAAAGCTATGCGGCGCTGAAGGATGGCGTTGGTTCGGCGGATTGGTGCGAACGGGAAATCGATACCGACGATGACATGGCGATCATGTATTCCTCGGGTACGACTGGTCAGCCCAAAGGCGTCGTGCAGACGCATCGGGGCGCACTTAACGCAGTATATACGTGGCTGATGCAGCCCGAAATCGCAGCGATTTTGACGCCACCTCCTGAGCCGGTGGATGAACCCCCTCGCCCATGCGCGCTTATCGTGACGCCCTTGTTCCACGTGACAGCTACGCATCCGATGTTTTTGCTCAGTCTTGCCGCCGGTGGTCGTGTCATCCTGATGGAGAAATGGAACGCCGAGAAAGCCGCCGGGCTTATAGTTTTGGAAAAAGTTACGCGTTTTCTTGGGGTTCCGACGCAATCGGCGGATCTTCTTGCCGTTGCGCGGCGTGACGGTCTGTCTTTTCCGACGCTCCAATATCTGGGCGCTGGCGGCGCAAAACGTCCCGCGGCACAGGTAGATGGGCTGGCCGAGGCATTTCCTGAGGCTCAGATTGCCACCGGCTGGGGCATGACTGAAACAAATGCAAACGGAGTCGGTTTTGCCGGAGAGGAATACCTGTCTCATCCCGGCGCGACGGGTCGTCTTTATCCACCGGTCCAGGATCTGAAACTGCTCGACGATCTGGGTAATGAGGTTCCGCAAGGCAAAGTTGGGGAAATCACTGTCAAAAGCCCGTGTAACATGCGGTGCTATCTAAACAAACCCGAAGCGACCGCTGAAATCTTTAAGGATGGATGGCTGAAGTCCGGCGATCTGGGTATGATGGATGAAGATGGCATAATAACCATCGTAGATAGAAAGAAAAACATCATCATACGCGGGGGTGAGAATATCGCCTGCCTCGACGTAGAGGGTGCATTGCACAGGCATCCCGACGTGGTCGAAGCCTGCGCGTTCTCGATACCGGATGAACGACTGGGTGAGGTGGTCGGCGCCGGGTTGCGTCTGCGCCCGGGGGTCCAATTGGAAATCGGCGAACTAGCCGCCTTTCTTGCCCCGCATATTTCAAAGTTCAAGATACCCGAGAGGATATGGACCTTTGACACCGCCCTGCCCCGCGGCACGACGGATAAGCTGGATCGGCGCGAATTGCGTCGGATCTGCCTAAACGAACTCAATGAAAAAACGGAGCTTGCATGAACGAACCAACACAGGAAGAGATCGGCAGCTATATTGCTGAAGCTGGCAAAGCTGCCTGGAACGTCCCGGGTATCGATGGCTCGACGCCACGGCGTGAAATACGCACTGTCGGTGTCATCGGCGCCGGGACCATGGGCGGCGGCATTTCGATGAATTTCGCGACGGCGGGCTTTGACGTTACGATTGTGGAAACCAAGCAGGAAGCGTTGGATCGCGGATTGAGTGTCGTGCGTGGCAACTATCAGCGTAGTGCAGACAAGGGTCGATTTCCGCAGGATGAGGTCGAAACGCGTATGGCCCGTTTTGACGGGAAACTGTCGATCGACGCGCTAGCAGATTGCGATCTGGTCATCGAAGCTGTGTTCGAGGACATGGAGCTCAAGCGCAAGATCTTTACTGAGCTTGACCGTGTGATGAAGCCTGGCGCGATCCTTGCCACGAACACCTCGGCGCTGGATATCGACGAGATCGCCGCGATGACGAAGCGGCCCGAAGACGTTATTGGGCTCCACTTCTTTTCGCCCGCTAACGTTATGAAATTGCTGGAAATCGTTCGTGCTGAGAAAACTGCGGATGACGTGGTTGCCACGTGTATGGATCTGGCGAAGACAATCAACAAGATCGCCGTTCTGGTCGGTGTATGTCCGGGGTTCGTCGGAAACCGCATTCTCTTTGCTCGGCAAAAGCAGGCTAACAAGCTGGTGTATCAGGGCGTCATGCCTTGGGACGTGGATGCCGCGCTGAACGCGTTCGGGTTCCGCATGGGGCCGTTCCAGATGTCGGATCTGGCGGGACTGGATATCGGTTGGTCGAAGGGGGCCAAAACTGCGAATCCGATCCGGGATGCACTGTGCGAGATTGATCGTCGCGGGCAAAAGACCAAGGCGGGTTATTACGATTATGATGACGCGCGCACGCCGATCCCGTCGGATGTGACCGCCAAGATCATCCATGACATCACCGGGGCCGAGCCCAGCACAATGGCGCAGGATGAGATCGTAGAAATCTGCATCTATCCGATGATCAACGAGGCCGTGAAGATCCTTGAAGAGAACAAGGCACAGCGGCCATCGGATATCGATGTTGTCTGGCTGAACGGCTATGGCTGGCCCGCCGACAAGGGCGGCCCGATGTTTTACGGCGATATGGTCGGCGCGCAGGCCGTTCTGGACCGGATGGAAAAGCTTGCCGCCGATGATCCGGAATTCGCGCCAGCGGAAACACTCAAGAAGCTGGCCGCCGAAGGTGGCAAGTTCATCGATATCGATACAGGCGGTCTGAAAACCGACAAGGGGGCATATATCCATGGCATATGAATTCATCAAGACCGAGAAGAAAGGTCATATCCTGGTCGTGACCATGAACCGACCCGAGGTCTACAATGCCGTCCACTCCGAGATGCATCACGAGATGTCGGATTGTTGGGACGCTTTCGCGGCGGACGAAGACCTATGGGTCGCGGTTCTGACCGGTGCGGGCGACAAGGCCTTTACCGCAGGAAATGACCTCAAAGCGACCAATGAAGGCGGGATCAAGAAAGGTCTGCCGGCAAGCGGTTTCGCCGGTTTGTCCTCGCGCTTTGATCTTGAGAAACCCTTGGTGGCAGCGGTCAACGGGTTCGCCATGGGCGGCGGTTTCGAAACCGCGCTGTCCTGCGATATTATCGTGGCCTCGGAAAACGCGAAGTTCGCCCTGCCCGAAGTCAAGGTTGGCTTCTTTGCCTCGGCCTCGGGTGTCCAGCGTCTGTCGCGTTATATCGGTCGCCTTGCCGCGCAGGAGATGATGTTTACCGGCCGCACAATCGATGCGCAAGAAGCGCTTAAACTTGGATGCTGCAACGAGGTTGTGGCCCATGAAAAGGTGATGGAGCGCGCGATGGAAGTTGCCGAACAGCTTTGCACCGTGTCGCCGTCTTCGATCAAGGCGACCAAGCGTATCCTGAACAGCATGGCCGTTGCCGATGGTCTTCCCGAAAGCCTGCAATATTCGCGTGAGGTTCAGGCCGATCTGGCCAAGACCGAAGACTTCAAGGAAGGCGTCCAGGCCTTTGTCGAAAAACGCAAACCCGAATGGAAAAACCGCTAATTCAGCGAAAGGAACAATCCAGTATGTCATTGGCAAAACATCCCCCGGAGATGAACGACCTGCGCATGTCCGAAAAGGCGCGCCCGCTGCTTGAGGCGGTCATCAAGCATATCGCCGAAAACGTCGATCCGATTACCGAGGAATTCTATCGTCTGGGTGAGGGGCGTGAAGATCGATGGTCTTATGCGCCGGGCCAGCTTGAGCTACTCGAAACCGCCAAGAAGAAAGCACGGGAAAGCGGTCTTTGGAATTTCTTCCTGCCGAATTCGGAAACCGGCGAAGGCCTGAGCAATCTCGACTATGCTTATATCGCGGCGGAACTGGGTAAAAACCCGCTGGCCTCTGAGACGCTGAACTGTTCGGCGCCTGACACCGGCAACATGGAAGTGCTGGAACGTGTTGGCACGCCCGAGCAGAAGGAAAAGTGGCTGAAGCCCCTGCTCGCCGGTGAAATCCGCTCTGCCTATGCGATGACAGAACCGGATGTGGCCTCTTCGGACGCCAAGAACATCGCGACGAGCGCGGTGCTTGAAGGCGATGAGTGGGTCATCAACGGCGAGAAATTCTATATCTCCGGTGCCGGAGATCCGCGCTGCAAGATCATGATTACCATGGTGAAAACCTCGCCCGAGGCGGAAACTTTCAAGCAGCAGAGCCAGATCCTTGTTCCCATCGATACGCCCGGCGTGACCATCGTTGGTCCGATGCGCGTGTTTGGCCATGACGATGCGCCGCATGGCCATATGCACATCAAGTTCGAAAACGTGCGTGTTCCCAAGGATAACATCCTGTTGGGTGAAGGGCGCGGTTTCGAGATTTCCCAGCTACGCCTTGGGCCGGGAAGGATTCACCACTGCATGCGCTCGATCGGCTCGGCGGAAAAGGCGCTGGACATGATGCTGGATCGGTCGCTGAACCGGAAGGCGTTTGGCAAGCGCATCGTCGATCTTGGTAAGAACATGGAAACTATTTCTCGCGCGCGTATCGATATCGAGGCGATGCGGATGATGGTGCTGAAAGGCGCCAAGGCGATGGATGTGCTTGGTAACAAGGAAGCCCGAATCTGGGTTTCGGCAGTCAAGGCGCTGGTGCCTGAGAAAGCCTGTCAGATCATCGATCAGGCGATGCAGGTGCATGGTGCCGCAGGTCTGTCGCAATGGTTCCCTCTGTCCGAGATGTATGTCGGTCAGCGGACCTTGCGTTTTGCCGATGGTCCGGACGAGGTGCATCACCACGTTGTCGCCCGCGCCGAAGTTCAGGGCTATCAGGATTCCAACGACCGCAAGGCCCGTGTCGCGCGCTCGGTCGGTGGCCGCATGTTCGAGGGGCCGTAAGAAATGCGCGAACTTTTCGATCTTACGGGACGCGTCGCGCTGTTGACCGGCGCGTCCAAGGGCATGGGGCTTGTCATGGCGACGGCCCTTGCCGATCACGGCGCCAAGGTGGTGATCTCTGCGCGCAAGCAGGATCAGCTTGACGAGGCTGCCGCCAAGATTAACGAAACGGTCGGCGCGGATCGCGCCGTCGGGATCGCCTGTAACGTCGGCTACAAAGAGCAGCTTGAAGCGCTGGTTGCCGGGGCGCGGGAAAAGGCTGGCCCGATTGACATCGTCGTTGGGAATGCCGGGGTGAACCCTTACTACGGGAAAACCTCGGAAATACCTGATGAAGCGTATGAAAAAACGATGCGCGCCAATGTACAGGCCAATCTTTGGCTGGCCAAGATGATGGTGTCGGACATGCAGTCCAAAGGCACTGGGTCGATGATGTTCACCTCTTCCATAGGGGCGTTCAAACCGTCGGAAACGCTGGGCACCTATGGCATGTCGAAACTGGCGCTGATCGGGCTTGTGAGGAACCTCGCGGCAGAGTTTGGCCCCGACGGCATCCGGTTCAACGCAATTTGTCCGGGGCTGGTGAAAACTGATTTTGCCCGCGAACTCTGGGATAATCCTGATGTCGAGGGCCGTATCAACAAGAGCATTCCGCTGCGCCGGCTGGGTGAGCCAGAGGATTTCGCGGGTATCGCGGTCTACCTCGCGTCGGATGCCAGTCGTTATATGACCGGTCAGGCGCTGACGGTTTGTGGCGGCTCCAACATGTGGACGTAAGCAATGGAACTAAAAGATAAAATTATTGTCGTCACCGGGGCCGCCAGCGGTATCGGCAAGGCGATGGCCATCCGCTTTGCCGCCGAGGGCGCAAAGCAAGTGATCTGCGCCGATCTCAATCTTGCCGGTGCCGAGGCAACAGCCAGTGAAATCAACGGCATCGCTTTCGAGGTCAACGTGGCGCGCGAGGCAGAAATCTCTGGCCTGATCGAAAAGGTCGAAGCCGAGATCGGTCCCATCGACCTGTTCTGTTCCAATGCGGGCATCCTGACCGTCGGCGGTACGGAAGTTGCCAACGAAGACTGGCAGCGGATCTGGGAGGTGAACGTGATGGCGCATGTCTGGGCCGCACGTCATCTTGTCCCTAGGATGATCGAGCGCGGCGGCGGTTACCTGCTGAACACGGCATCGGCGGCGGGTCTGCTGAACCAGGTCGGTTCGGCCCCCTATGGTGTGACCAAGCACGCGGCTGTGGGCCTTGCGGAATGGCTTGCGCTGACCCACGGCGATGACGGGATCAAGGTTTCGGTGCTCTGCCCGCAGGCGGTCCGGAGCGAAATGACCCGTGGCCGAGAAGACGGCGTGGCCTCGATGGATGGCATGCTGGAGCCGGAGCCCGTGGCCGAAGCCTGCGTGCGGACCATCCGCGAGGAGACATTCCTTGTTCTGCCTCATCAGGAAGTTCTGGCCTATATGCGCAAGAAAACCGAGAATTACGACCGTTGGATCGGCGGGATGCGCAAGCTGAACCGTCAGTACGGCAAGCTGAAATGACCTATCGGCCGTCCGCTTTAGGCGGGCGGCAGGCCGTAAGTGGCGCGGGCGGTCCCGGCAAAAAGTAAATCCTGAGACTCTGCATCAAGCTCAGCCGCCAATTTTTTGAAAAAATTCCAAAGTATAGCGTAGCTGACTGATACGCGGTCGACCGGGAAATTGCTTTCAAACATGCAGCGTTCTGGGCCGAAATGAGCGATCATGTGTCGGTACCACCGCCCTTGCTGGTCGAGCAATTCATCGGAACCGGGAGGCTTGGTACGGTCCATAAAGCCAAACCCGTTGTCCGGCATCGCCAGCCCGCCGAGTTTTGCGCGCAGGTTCGGGCAATCTGCAAGATCGGCCATGTCTTTTTGCCAAAAATCGAAAATCTCGTCGTGCTTGCCGGTAAAGCGACCGACACCCAATGGCGTGCCAAAATGGTCGAGGATGATCGTCGTCTCGGGTACAGCGCGGACCAAATCGAGGAAGTCGCGGTTCTGATGATGGTAGTGCCACGTATCGTAGGTCAGGCCGCGTTTGCCCAGATGCGACAGGCCGCGCCGAAAGGCGGGGTCGCTGTACTGACCCTTTGCGCCTCTCCCCGGGATCATCAGGCTGGCACGGTCTTCGTCGCGGGCACCGGAATGGCGGATGCCTTTCAAAAGCCCCTGCCCGGCCTTTTCATGCGCATCCAGCGCCTCGTCCAAGTGATCTAGCGGCAGGGTCAGGTCGACATGGGCGATGATACCCGCGATCTGCGCGCCGCCTTGTGGCATGTCGGACGCCATCCGTGCGACGTGCGCGGTTTCAGCCACCGATTGCAGATGCTCCGGCGCGGTGACGTCCCAGTAAGAGCGGCATTCGATATAGACGGTTTGAACAACGTTATGTCCTGCGCCGGTATCACGGAGCAGCTGTTCAGTTTCGTAAACCGCTGGATTATCCTTTGTCCCGTGCACCCAGAGATGATGATGCGGATCGACGATTTGGCGATCCGGATCGATGATCTCTTCGCGCGTCAGTGCGAGCCACTCGTCACGCAGTTCGATTCCCGGACGCCATCCGGGATAGCGCCCGCCCGCATTCACTTGCGCGCTTCCGCTGGCTTGTACCGGCGCACCAGCCCTTCTTGTGCAACGCTGGCGACCAACTTGCCGTTCTGGTCAAAGATCTTGCCACGGTTGAAACCGCGCCCGCCGCCGGTAAAGGGGGCATCCATCGCATAGAGGTGCCATTGGTCGAAATGGATCGGCGCGTGAAACCACATGGCGTGGTCAAGGCTTGCCGGGACGACGCCGCCCTTGAGCCAGCTTAGTCCGTGAGGACGCAAAGACGACCCAAGCAAGTTCATGTCGGAGGCATAGGCAAGATAGCAATGCTGAAGCTTGGCATCGTGCCCTTCGGCCGCCGGCATCCGGAACCACATGCAGTTTTCATCGTCCATCGGCGTTGGTTCCAGCATGTTCTGCGGATTGACTTCGCGTACTTCGATGGGACGCGGGCGCGCAAAGAACTTGGCCTGTTTTGTGTCGAGTTTCTCGGCATCCTTGGCGCGAAGCTCTGCCATGCTGGGCAGCCCGTCGGGAGCGGGTACATCGGGCATCTTGTGCTGATATTCCCACCCCTCTTCCGGCTCGTGGAATGAGGCCGAGAGGTTTAGGATTTGCTTGCCGTGCTGAATGGCGATAACGCGCCGGGTGGTAAAGCTGCCGCCGTCCCGGGCCCGATCGACTTCGTAGATAACGGGTATTTTTGGATCGCCGGGCCGGATGAAATAGGCGTGAAGCGAATGGCAGGTCCGGTCGGGCACTGTGAGATAGGCGGCCATCAGCGCCTGTGCGATAACGTGCCCGCCAAAGATGCGAATTTCGGTCTCTCCCCCCGAGCCGATGCCGCGAAACAGATCGACTTCCAGTCGTTCAATATCGAGCAGGTTCTGTATTTCCGCAGAGGGATCAGACATCTAGTTTTCTTTCTTCATGTTGTCGTTCAGAGTGTTCGCATAGGCGATAAAGGTGTCGAAACTTTCCGGGTTGGCCATCGAGTCCCGGTTGACTATTTTATCCGGATCGCCGCCAAGCAGCAGCTTCTTCACCGGAACTTCCAGCTTCTTGCCCGAAAGAGTGCGCGGAACTTCGGCAATTTCGATCATTTCGTTTGGGACGAACCGTGTGGATACGGCGGCACGAATGGCATCGGCGATCTTGGTTTTCAGGGCGTCATCTAGCGTGACACCCTCTGCGGGGACGACAAACAGCGGCATAAAGCTGTCGCGACCGAGGAATTCAAGATCGACGACCAGCGAGTCCATCACTTCGGGGAGGCCTTCGACGGCCTGATAGATTTCCGCGCTGCCCATGCGCAGACCGCGCCGATTGATTGTAGCGTCAGAGCGGCCGTAAATCACCGATCCACCGGTATCGGTGAACTCGATCCAGTCGCCGTGACGCCAGACCCCCGGATAGGTATCGAAGTAACTTTCATGCAGACGCGAGCCGTCCGTATCCCCCCAAAAGAACAGTGGCATCGACGGGAGCGGTTCGGTGCAGACAAGTTCGCCTACCTGTCCGTTGATTTCATCGCCGCTTTCATCGAATGAACGGACCGCGTTGCCAAGCAGACGGCACTGCATTTCACCCATCCGGACGGGCATCATAGGGTGTCCGCCAACAAAGGCACCGGCAAGGTCGGTGCCGCCAGAGATTGGCGCCAGCCAGACATCGGGCTTCACCGCGTCGTAGATCCAGCGATAGGCGTCATCGGACAGTGGTGAGCCCGTCGAGCCAAGCGAGCGAAGCGCACTCAGGTCGACGCTGTCCCTTGGCCGGATGCCCGCCTTAAGACAGCTTGCATAGAACGCGGCCCCTGCGCCCAGATAGGTCAGCTCTTCCTCTGCCGCGTAACGCCAGAGCGCCAGCATATCAGGGTTATTCGGCGCTGCATCAAACAGAGCTACCGTCGCGCCAAGACCAAGCGCGGTGAACTGCGAATTCCACATGATCCAGCCAGAAGAAGTCAGCCAGCAGAACCTGTCCCTGTCGCTTAGGTCCTGATGCAGGCTTTGCTTGGACGACTCGAGCAGGATGCCGCCGTGGCCATGTACGATCGGCTTTGGATTTCCGGTTGTCCCGGAGGAATATACTACCCAGAGCGGATGTTCGAAATCGACCGGAACGGGAAAAAATTCAACATCTTCCCTGGTCAGGGTGCCCCAGGAAATCGCGCCTTCTGGAAGGTCGCCAATCACCGGAAGCACCACCAGATGTTCCAAGGTTGGCAGGCCCTTCGCTGTCGTGGCGATCAGCTCTCCCCGGTCGATGCGCTTGTTGTTGTGTACATAACCGTCCTGCGCGATGAGGACTTTCGGCTCAATCTGCCGGAATCGGTCCAGAATAGCGACGCCACCCATATCAGGCGCGCAGAGCGACCAGATGCCTCCAAGGCTGACCGTGGCAAGGCAGGCAATGATCGCGGTTTCGGTATTGGGGAGGACGGCAACCACCCGGTCGCCCTGCCCGACCCCCATATCTGATAGATGCTTTGCAACGCTGGCGACCTGCCGGTCGAGTTCTTTCCAGCTTAACTCCTTACGCTCGAAGGTTTCCGAATAAACGATTAGGGCGGGTTTGTCCGGCGTTTTCCGGGCCTGCCGGAGTGTTACTTCGGCAAAGTTCGTTTTGACGCCGGGAAACCACTTGGCCCCGGGCATTTTGCGATCGGTGATGACCTCATCCACTTCATCGGCGCTTCCGATTTCGAAATAGGTCCAGATCGCGCGCCAGAAACTGTCGAGATCGCTCGTGCTCCATAGCCAAAGGGCATCGTAATCATCGAATGTCAGGCCATATTCCTGTTCAATCCAGCGGATGAACCGGGCCATCGTGCTGGCCTCTGCGCGCTCGGGTGAAGGGGTCCAGAGGATCGGACGTTCGGTGGTCATTCCGTGATCGCTCCATGGACCAGCGCTTTCAATTCTGCCCGACAGGGATAAGAGCTGGAAGGCGTCAGCTGGGTGAAGAAGACGCAGCTGAGATCAAGGACCGGATCTACCCAGAACATGGTCGAGGCCATGCCGCCCCAGCTGAAGTCACCGACATTGCCTGGAACGCGGACCCGGCCGGGATCAAGGACAACCGATCCGCCGAGACCGAAGCCCATGCCTTCCATCGGCTGTTCGGCAAAGCTCTTCGGGCCCATCGAGGCGATGTCGCCGGGCAGATGATTGCGCATCATGAATGACAGGGTATGCGGGCTGAGCAGGCGACCGCCCTCGCAACTGCCGCCCCGACGGAGCATCTCGGTAAAGGCCATGTAATCGTCGAGTGTGCCGACTAGACCGCCGCCACCAGAGAAACAGGTGGTGCTTTCAAATGGCGATTTGCCTGCGCGGTCAACCCGACGCAGCGTATTACCTTCGCCCTTTGCCGCGTTAAGCGCCATCCCGTCGCCCTCGAGCGGGGTGTAGAGCGACGCAAAACGATCACCGACATGAGCGGGAACAGTGAAAGCGGTTTCGGTCATGCCAAGCGGGTCGAAAATTTCAGTTTTAAAGAACGCATCGAGCGACTTGCCGGAAACGACTTCGACCACCCGGCCCAGGATATCGATGGAAACCGAATATTCCCAATGGCGTCCGGGCTGGAACGCAAGTGGTAGTGCCGCTGTTCGATCCGTCATTTCCTCTAGGCTGCTATCATTTGCCCGGAACAGGATCTTGTGTTCATCCATCGCCTTCCCCAGCAAGCCCGGGTTGAACGGATAGCTCAGCCCGCTGGTGTGGGTCAGTAAATGGTGGAGTGTCGGGCTGGGCGCGGGTTCGGTCTGGTCAAGTGTTTCCGCACCTTCAACCAGGGCTTGCATGTCGCTGAATGCAGGGACGAATTCCGAAACGGGTGCATCAAGATGAAACAGCCCTTTTTCCGCCAGCATCATGATCGCGACAGAGGTGATCGGCTTGGTCATCGAATAGATGCGCGCCACTGTATCCCGTTCGAACGGTAGGTCGTCCTCGACGTTTCTTTTACCGGCGGCGTTAAAGTAAACCTCTTCGCCATGCCGCTTTATCAGGACCGAACTGCCCGGAAACTTGCGTTCCGAAACATAGCGTTCCATCCAGTCAGCGATACGTTCCAGACGTTCTTTGTCGAACCCGGCAGTTTGCATGTTACACTCCCCTCGGCCGGGCATTTCCGTGCGTTGCGCATCGGGCGCATAGTGGTCCGGAATTGACGGCTTTACATGTTAACGGTACATATCACGAGCACCGTGCACGAGCCGAACTTGCCATGCAAGCCACTCGGGTTAAAGCGAAAACAGGGGGGATTAGTGAAACTATACTTTGCCGCAAATACGCGGGCGATCCGGATTGCCTGGCTTTTCGAAGAGCTTGGAATGGACTATGAAATCGTCCCTTTTAAACTGGGCGACAAGTCCATGCGCGAACCGGATTATCTTGCGGTCAACCCAAACGGTCGTGTGCCGACCATCGTAGATGGCGATGTGACGATTCACGAATCCGGCGCCATCGTCGAATACGTCCTTGCGCGATATGGGAATGGGCGGCTCATCCCTGCGCAGGAGAGCCCGGAATTCGCCGAGTATCTGCAATGGCTGCACTATGCCGAGGGCATGATTATGCCCCAGATTAACGTGATCATGGTGGAAACTGTGTTTCTTCCGCCCGAGCGTCGCAACGAGACCAATGTCAAACGGGCGACCAAGCTTTTGAACAACATGCTGAAAGCCGTTGATGCAGCGCTTGAAGGCAAGGAGTATCTGGCGGGAGAATTCTCGGGCGCGGATATCATGTGCGGTCAGGCCGTAATCGTTTCTGACCGCCTTGGGGCTGACCTGTCTGACAAACCCAATCTCAAGCCGTATATCGACCGTCTCAAGGCGCGGCCCGCCTTTCAAAAGGCAGTATCGCTTTGAAATGAAAAGGCCCCGGAATTCGGGGCCTTTCGTTTTCCTAAGGCTCAGACTTCGAGCCATTCCTTGCGCACATCCTCGCGGGCTTTCAATTCCTGCGGCGTGCCTTCGAAAACGACTTTGCCGTGGCCCATCACATAGACCCGGTGAGCGATGTCCAGCGCGATGGAAAGTTTCTGTTCCACCAGCAGGGTCGAGATCCCGCGTTTGGCGATTTCCTGCAAGAGCTCGGCCACGCGCTGGACCATCTGGGGCGAAAGGCCTTCGGTCGGTTCGTCGATCATGACAAGATCTGGATCGCCCATGAGCGTCCGGCACATGGTCAGCATCTGCTGTTCACCGCCCGACAGCACTGAGGCTTCGACATCGGCCCGGTTGTCGAGGTTCGAAAACAGGTTGAACATGTCCTGCATCGACCAGCGTCCGGCGCCATCCTTTTGTCCGGGCTTAAGACCAAGGATCAGGTTCTGCCGCGTGGTAAGGCCGGGAAAGATATCCCGGTTTTCAGGTACATAGCCGACACCAAGGTTGGCGATCTCGAACGCTTTCTTTCCGGCAATCTCCTGTCCCTTGAACACGACCGACCCGACAGGCGACACCTCGCCCATCACGGCCTTGCAGGTTGTCGACCGTCCAACCCCGTTGCGGCCCAAGAGCGCGACGATCTCGCCCTCTTGGATGTTAAGGTTAACCCCCTGAAGAATATGGGATTTGCCGTAGTAGGCATGCATGTCTCTGACTTCCAGCATATTAATGCTCTGCCTCCAATGCGGCGCCCAGATAAGCTTCTTGAACTTTGGGGTTGGAACGGACGTCTTCGGGATGTCCCGTGGCGATGATCTCGCCATAGACCAGAACGGAAATCTGGTCCGCGAGGCCGAAGACCACGCCCATATCATGCTCTACCATCACCAAAGTCTTGTTCTGCGTGACCTTGCGGATCAGCTCGACGATGTAATCGGTTTCCGAATGGCTCATGCCTGCGGTGGGTTCATCCAGCATGATAACATCCGCACCGCCGGCAATCGTGATCCCGATCTCAAGCGCACGCTGTTCCGCGTAAGACAGGAGGCCCGCGGGCAATTCGGCGCGCTGCAAGAGGTTGATCTGATCAAGTATTTCCAAAGCGCCATCAGTAAGGTCCTGCGACCGGCTCACCATGTTCCAGAACGAGTATTTGTAGCCATGCGACCAGAGCAGCGAACAGCGCACGTTTTCGAACACCGTCATCTTTGGAAAGATGTTGGTGATCTGGAACGAACGGCTGAGCCCCATGCGATTGATTTCGAACGGAGCCTTGCCGCGCAGGTCATGCCCGTGAAGCTTGATTGACCCGCTTGTTTGGGGAAACCGTCCGGTAATCAGGTTGAACAGCGTGGACTTTCCCGCCCCGTTTGGCCCGATGATCGCATGGCGTTCCCCTTTGGCGATTGACAGGTTCACACCACGGATGATTTCGGCTTTTCCGAAACTCTTCTTCAGGTCGGTGATTTCAAGAGCGGCCGTCATGCGGGTCTCCCTTTTGGTGTATTGGCCCGATGCCAAGCTTCCCTGAGTGAAGGCGCGGACAGGCGCGCCAGCCAGAAACCGCCAACCGTCGCAACACTTGCGATGATCCATGGCAGCACGCTATGGCTATCAAAAGTCGTCCAGAAGAGCGTCATTTCAACATCACCGGCCGAGGCATGGCGGACGTGGAAGAGCAGTTCCATCAGCGCGGCAAGGCCAAAGATGGCGATGATCGCCGGAACCAAGGTTTTGATGTAGGGCACGACCAGAGTGCCTAGTTTTCCGAACTTAGCCGCCGGCACATGCATCATCAGGACACCGGCTAGACCGCCGGGGAAATACATCACCGTCGCCAGGAACAATGCACCCACGTAGAGCTGCCAGATTTCGCTCTGCAGGCTGAGAACCGATTGCAGAAGGGTAAAGACGATCGCCCCGATTATCGGCCCGAAAAAGAACCCGACGCCGCCAAGGAACGCGATCAAAAGGATCACGCCGGACTGGGTGGTCGAAAGGTTGGTTTCGGTGAGGATTTCGTAGTTGATCGCGAAAAGCGCGCCCGCGATCCCGGCAAAGAATCCAGCCGCGGAGAAAGAGAAGAAGCGAACCCAACGCGCTGAATAACCGAGGAATTCTGCTCTTTCGGGATTGTCTCTGACGGCATTAGCCATCCGGCCCACAGGCGTGCGAGAGAACAGGTACATCAACAGCGTCGACAGGACTGTCCAGAAAGCGATGAGATAGTAAACCTCGATCTGTTGAAGGAATTCGATGCCAAAGAACGGCATGAAATATGTGCGATCACCCGGCATGCCTTCTTCCCCGCCGAAGAAAGCGGTGATGATGACGGAACAGGCCGCAATGAGTTCGCCAATGCCCAGCGAAATCATGGCAAAAACGGTGCCTGCTTTTCGTGTTGAGAAAGAACCGACGATCGTGGCCAGACCCAATCCGAAGAGACCGCCAAAGATCGGCAGGACCGGCAGCGGAATCGGCAACTCGTTCGTCTCCACGATGTTCATCAGGTGCATGCAGAAAAATCCACCAACACCCATGTAAACGGCGTGACCAAAGCTCAGCATACCGCCCTGCCCCAAAAGCATGTTGTAGCTCAGGGCAAAGACGATGGTGATCATCATCTGGTTCATGATGGTGATCGCGCTGTTCGACTGAAAGATCGTCGGCATCGCGACAAGAAATATCACGCTGATCACCCAAGGGAGGACCTGCCCAAGGCCGAGCGTCGGGGCGCGGGTTATCGTTGCGGTTTTTTGAGATGCATCGGTCATACGTCACGCTTTCCAAAGAGTCCGTGCGGACGGAAGACAAGGATCAGGACCATCAGGATGTAAGGCAGGATCGGTCCGATCTGCGGCAGGGTAAGTGTCCAGAGATCCCGCAGGTAGCTGTCGCTCAGCGATTCCGGCCGTTGCATGCCAAAGGATTCAAGGATCGACGCAAAGGGAAAGCTCGACGATGCGGCGAAGGTCGTAAGCCATCCCAGAAGTAGCGACGCTACCAGTGCGCCCCAAAGTGACCCGAGTCCGCCGATGACGATAGTCACGAAGACGATCGAACCGAGCACGAAGGCCATACCCGGGAATGTGCCAAGGACCGGTCCTGCCAGCACACCTGCAACGCCCGCCAGTGCGGTGCCCACGCCAAATACGCCCATGAAGATCAGCGGCACGTTATGCCCCAGCGCTTCGACCGTACGCGGATAGGACAGCGCGGCCTGAATTATCATGCCGATGCGGGTCCGTGTGAGGATGTAAAGAAGGCCGATAAAGATCGCCACCGAGGTAAAGATCATGAAGACCTTGTATGCAGGTACCGCGTTGTTTCCGATGGAGAAAAGCGCGAACTTCAAAATCTCGGGTTCCTGATAGGCCATCAGGTTGTTGCCCCAGAAGAACTTGACGACTTCCTCGATCAGAAGCGCCAGCCCAAAGGTAAAGATCAGTTCGGGTACATGGCCGTATTGGTGTACGCGACGCAACCCGTAGCGTTCGACGAGCGCGCCGACAACACCCACGAGAAGAGGTGCGATCAGCAGCCCCATCCAGAAACCGAGGTACATACTGATCTGATAGGCGAAATACGCGCCAAGCATGTAAAAGCTGGCATGCGCAAAGTTCAGAACGCCCATCATCGAAAAGATCAGGGTCAGTCCGCTGGAAAGCATGAACAACAGCAATCCATAAAACAGCCCGTCGATAAGGTTGATAATAACCAAATCCATCGGCCACCACTCCTTGGTCGAAATTCAGGTCTTATTGCAGTTTTTGCGAAGGGGCTGCCCCGTACGCCGTGGCGCGGGGCAGCCTCGCGGAAAAGTCGCCGATTACTCGGGGCGTTCCATTTCGCAGGTGGTGGGAATATCAGCCGAGGCCATTTCGACCTTGACCGCTGTCTCGAGACCATAGTCAGAGTTGTCCAGCAAATGCTTGAGGCCGCTGGCCTGTTCCATCACGTAGACGTCTTGGATCGCTTGGTGATCTTCGGCGCGCATCTTGATTTTGCCGCCCCAGAAATTATCGGTTTCCATGCCTTCCAAGGCCTTGGCGACCTCGACCACGTCGGTGGCTGTTCCAGCTTCTTCAATGGCCATGGCCAGCATGCGGACAACGTTAGCGATACGCGGCTGGGAGATGTCATGGTCAGGATACTTCGCTTCGAAAGCATCGACATATTCATCGACTTCGGGCGAGCCTGCCGGGTTCAGTGCACCTTCGCCAACAAGGTTGATCTTGCCCACCCCAGCTTCGCCAAAGGTACGGGTGATACCATTTGATGCCGCATAGTAGGTATAAATCGGTCCGGTAAACCCTGCTTCGATGATTGCCTTACCAAGTCCAACCATATCGGAGCCCCAGTTACCGGTTATGACGGCATCCGCGCCCGAAGACACGATTTTGCGTGCATAGGGCGTAAAGTCCTTGACCTTGCCGATCGGGTGAAGTTCGTTCCCGACGATTTCGATGCTGTCCTTCTTGGCACCCAGATCGCGCTGAGCCGCTTCGGCCACGGCCTTGCCGAAGGAGTAGTCCTGACCGATCAGGTAAACCTTACTGATCTCATCGTTTTGAACGATGGCATCTGTCAACGCATCCATCTTGATGTCGGCGTTCGCATCGAAGCGGAAATGCCAGAAGTTGCATTTTTCATTGGTCAGCGCCGGATCAACGGCCGAATAGTTCAGGAACAGGACCTGGCTATCGGGGTTGCGGCGGTTGTGCTTGTTGACAGCTTCGGTGAGTGCATGCGCAATCCCCGAAGAGTTCCCCTGCACCACGTAATGAGCACCCTGGTCGATCGCGACCTGAAGGTTGATGAGCGACTCCTTCCCGTCCATCTTGTTGTCGAGACCGATGACTTCGAACATGTCACCGTCCAGCACGCCACCCTTCTTGTTCACGAGCTCCTCCGCTGCGAACTGGAATTCGGCCAGACCGTTGGTCCCTGTTGTGGCAAACGGCCCCGACAGCGGATCGATGAATGCAATCTTGATATTCTCCGCGAAAGCGGCTGTTGCACTGACAGACAGTGCAAGCGCGGCGGTGACGCCGAACTTAGTAGGTATGCGCATTAGTTTTCCTCCCTAACATGAGACCGGTCGCTTTCGAGGCGATTATTCGGTCCCGCATAACGAGCCTTGCATATCGCCGTTCAAAGTCAAGCATCCGAACCTTACCAAATGTTACTGGAGAAACTGGGGGCTCTGGCCACGTGATACTTCGACGGCAAATAAAAAATCCGGCCGACGGGATGGGTGCACCTTTTGCGATCCTACAGTATTGCTTCTTCGATTGAGGTTTGGCTTGTAAAGCACTGAAGAAAATATATTAAAATAGTGATACCTCGCATTAATGTAATAAATGGTAGCGGCCCGATTACAAACGTTACCCACGAGAAATCTGAACAGGCCCGCTTCAAAATCGTTTGTTGAGCGAGGTATTTTGACGGTATATTTTAATCGTCCACATGCTGGATGTTCCCGGTCACAGTCCGGATTTCCCGTCATCGGCCATTCCGCAGAGCAAAAAACCCTTCCACAGCGAAATGTGATTCTTTCGCGCAATAAAGTTGCGCTAAGCGCTTTTCGAGTGAAACCCTAGTACTTGGGCAGCATTCTTCAGACGATCAGCATACTGGCCTTCGAGTTCTTCCTTCTGGACGTGAAAGGAAGGCCCGCCGGTGTTCAGGCCATAAACCCTTGCGCCGTTCAGAGATGTGACGGGAACGGCGATACCATTCACATCACCGCGCCATTCACCGTACCCGCGGCAATAACCACAGTCCCGGTATTCTTCCAGAGCCCGGTTGAGGCTTTCCATACAGGCTCCCAACTGGTCAGGGGTTTCCTGCCGGACGAGGTCAAAGACGGCCTCCCGTTCCCACTGTCCCATGCCCACGAGAATGGCGCGCCCGATGGCCGAAAAGAAGAGAGGCAAGCGCGATCCGACGTGCATGGTCAAGGACACGTTTTCGCGTGAGCTTTGGACCGCCAGATAAACGACTTCCAGCCGGTGCCTTTCGCCAAGCGCGACCGTGATGTAGGAATTTGGGCCGTCTCGCAGGTCGCGCATGACTTCGGTTGCGCGTTCGCTCACCTCCATGCCAGCCAGCACGCCAAAGCCAAGATGCAGGACCCCTGCCCCCAACCGGTACGTTCCCTTACGCGGATCTGCGATAAGATAGTCGAGCCTGCACAGCGTGTACGTGAGCCGCGATACCGTCGGTTTCGGCAGCCCGGTACGCTCGGCAAAGTCCGTGTTGGTCAGCTCTGTTTCATTCGCGCCAAAGCAGCGCAGAACGTCCAGTCCACGGGCAAGAGCGGTTACGAAATTGCGATCTTTGGGATCTTCGGAATGAGGGGTGAATTCAGCATCCGCCATTAGAGTGACCTTTCAAGCGTTTTGCATCATTTCTGCAAGGCTTCCAGGCCTTTTTCAGCGAAAGCTGGCACATGCTCCCCAACTTTCATGGCGCGTTCCGGGTTCGAGGCGTTGCCATCCAGCGCCCGTTTCAAAACGCCTTGAATGATACCGGCCATACGGAAAAAACAGAACGAAAGGTAGAAGCCAAAGTTCTCGATTTCCGGCAAACCGCGTCGCTCGCAATAGCTTGCGATAAATTCCTCATCCGACGGCAAACCCAGCGCCTTGCGGTCGACACCGGCGAGGCCGCGGCCTTCGGACCCGGCGGGCATCTGCCACTGCATGATGACAGACGCTAAGTCGGCATAGGGATGACCAATGGTCGACAATTCCCAGTCCAGCACGGCAAGGCAATTGGTGCCATTTTTCTCGAACATCATGTTGTCGATGCGGTAATCGCCATGGACCAGCGTTCTCTGCCCATCGTCTTCTGGCATCTGTCGCTGAAGTTCCTCCATGAGCTTGTCCATGGCCGGAATCTTGGTGGTTTCCGATGCCCGGTACTGTTTTGACCAGCGCCCGACCTGACGTTCGAAATAGTTGCCCGGCGGGCCATAGTCAGAAAGCCCGACAGCGTCTATATCGACCATGTGCAGTTCCGCCAGCACCCGGTTCATGTCGTCGATTACGGCGCCGCGTTCAGCGTTGGACAGGCCCTCACCTTCCATCGTGGGCTGTCTAAAATTTCGCCCGTCGACGTGGTCCATGATGTAAAAGGCCGACCCGATGACCGAGTCATCCTCGCAGAGCAGATGCATCTTGGCGACGGGAACGTTTGTATCGGCAAGCGCGCTTTGAACGCGGAATTCACGGTCGACCGCATGGGCTGATTTCAGCAATACGCCCGGGGGTTTACGTCGCAGAACGTATTTCTTGCTTGGCGTTTTCAGCAGAAATGTTGGATTCGACTGACCAATATCGAATTTCTCCGCCTCTATCGGTCCTTCGAAACCTTTCAGGTTTTCTTTAAGATAGGCGGTCACAGCCGCAAGATCCAGCGTTTGAGTATCAGCCATTTCGAGTCCTCAGCTGTAGGTCAGAAGATTTTTCCGGTCAGGGCCGGAGAGATGTGGCGTCGAATTGAATTCATGCAGGAAGAAGCGCGGTCCAGAAAAGACGAACTTGTTGATCGCCGTGTTTTTGACCTGCAGGTTGACCTCCATCATCATCGCGTCCGGGGCCTTCAGCGCGCGGGCAACTAGCTGTCCGATCACGCCGCCGGAACTCACGACAAGAACGCGGCGAGCCTTGGTATCCGTCGCAAAGCGCAGCGCGTCCGAAGTTCTTTTTTCGAAATCCTGCCAGCTTTCAGCGGCGCCAACGATTCCATCGGTCTGCCATTGCAGGATGGTATCTTTGAGCGTGCGGAAATGTGTCTTTCTCTCTCCCCTGACCGCATCCGGCACTGCGCCGTCAAACCGGTGATGCAGCAGGTTGTGAAAGTCGTATTCATTAAAGCCAGGATGCTCTTCGCGGGGCTGATCGAAGCCCATGGCATCCAGCGTTTCTTTTTGACGTCTGAGCGTACCGGTGATGCAACGATCCGGGGTCCAGCCCATGTCCCGCAGCGCTTCGCCTGCGAGGCGGGACTGTTCATGTCCCACCTCTGAGAGGATGTCATAGTCATCCGCCCCGAAAGACGCCTGACCATGACGAACGACAAAAAGCTCTGCCATAGAAGTGCTTACAGAACCTCGAAGAGGCCGGCTGCGCCCATACCGCCGCCGACACACATGGTGCAGACGACATACTTGGCGCCGCGACGCTTGCCTTCGATCAATGCGTGACCAACCATGCGCGCACCGGACATGCCATAGGGGTGCCCGATCGAGATTGCGCCGCCGTTAACGTTCAGCAATTCGTCAGGGATTCCCAGCTTGTCGCGCGAATAGATCACCTGGCAGGCGAATGCTTCGTTCAATTCCCAAAGGCCGATGTCGTCCATTTTCAGACCGTGCGCCTCAAGCAGTTTCGGAACCGCGAAAACGGGACCAATGCCCATCTCGTCCGGTTCACAACCTGCAGCCATAACGCCGACATAACGGCCGAGCGGTTCAAGCCCCTTTTTCTCTGCAACCTTGGCTTCCATGATAACGGCACCCGATGCACCGTCGGAAAGCTGGCTGGCGTTACCGGCAGTGATGTATTTCCCTTCGGAAATCACCAACCCGTCTTTGAAGACAGGTTTCAGCCCCGCAAGGCTTTCGGCCGTCGTCGAGGGCCGGTTGCCTTCGTCTTTTTCCAGCGTGACCTCGTGTTCCGAGACAGCCTTGGTTTCCTTGTCCTGCATCTTCATAATGGTTGTCAGAGGCACGATTTCATCATCGAATTTGCCCGCTTGCTGCGCCGCATGTGTCCGGGCCTGGCTGCGCGCGGAGTACTCATCCTGCGCCTCGCGGCTGATGCCATAGCGCTCGGACACGGTTTCGGCCGTTTCCAGCATGCTCATGTAGATCGCTGGCAGATTTTCCTTGAGCCAAGGGTCGCGGTTCACTCGCATTTCTTGGGTCTGGACGGTCGAGATACTGTCGACCCCGCCCCCAACAACGACATCCATCCCATCATGAACAACCTGTTTGGCAGCCGTGGCAATCGCCATCATGCCGCTGGCACATTGACGATCCAGCGACATACCAGCGGTTGTCACCGGCAGCCCGGCCCGCATCGCCGCCTGACGCGCGATGTTGCCCGCCTGAAAGCCCTGTTGCAGGGCGGCGCCCCAGACAACATCGGCGACCTCGGCCGGATCGATGCCCGCGCGGCTGACCGCGTTGGAAATGGCATGGCCAGATAGATGCTGAGGCGTGGTAGCGTTAAAGGCACCGCGATAGGCTTTGCCGATCGGCGTCCGTGCCGTGGATACGATTACTGCGTCGCGCATGGTAGTTCCTCTCGAGATTACTTCTTTGACTGGCCGAGATCGATGCCTCGGGCCTTGGCTGCATTTTCCGCGTATTTGCCGGTCTGCTGAAACGCTTGAGTCAGTTCTTCTTGACCCTCGGTGTCGCTGATCCTGTCAAAGGCGGATGCCACGCCCTCGGGCGTGAGATCATCATCCACAAGGGTAACGCCTTGTGTTTCATATACTTTAGTGACGGCAAAGGACCCGGCCCCAGCGCCAAGGATAACCCGGCTTGGGGCATCCTCGCTGACAAGATACAACAGTCCGGGGGTGATGGTTTCTGGTTTCAAAAGCGCAAGAGCATCCTCAGGGATCAGCTCTTCGGTCATCCGTGTCGCGGCAGTGGGTGCCAGCGTGTTGACGCGAATGTCGTCGCGTGCGCCCTCCAGATGCAGCACGTTCATCAGACCCATCATCGCAGCCTTGGCCGCGCCGTAGTTGGCTTGGCCGAAATTGCCGTAGAGTCCCGACGCGGAAGAGGTCAGAACGATCCGACCGTATTTTGCTTCGCGCATGATTGGCCACACCGCGTGCGTCATGCAGGCGGTTCCCAACAGGTGCACATCGACTACCTTGCGGAAATCGGCCATGGTCATCTTGGCAAACGTCTTGTCCCGCAGGATACCGGCATTGTTAACGAGAATGTCGATACGGCCCCATTTATCCATCGTGCGCGATACGAGGTCTGCGACCTGTTCCTCGTTAGAAACATCTGCGCCATGCGCCATGGCCTCGCCGCCTGCTGCGGTGATCTGGTCTACGACTTTCTGCGCCGCGCTTTCGGATGCGCCGGAACCATCGACCGAAGCGCCGAGATCGTTTACCACCACCTTTGCGCCGCGATTTGCAAGCTGCAACGCATGGCTTCGGCCAAGCCCTGCGCCTGCGCCAGTCACGATGGCAACCCGATCATCAAATCTTATCGTCATGGGTCAACTTTCCCGTCTAATGCGATGCTTGTTCGAAGATATTTCCGGAGGTCACGACGTTGATCCCACCGGACACTGGCAGCACCCCGCCAGTTATGTAAGCGCCGCCGCGTCCGCAGAGGAACAGCATGCAGCCGGCAATGTCTTCCTCACGCCCGACGCGTTTGAGCGGCACGTCTTTACCGACCTTTTCGCGCATTTCTTCGTCAGCGGTCGCGAAGGCAGTCATCTTGGACACGAACGGTCCCGGTGCCAGCGCGTTGACGGTAATGAAATCGCCGGCCAGTTCCTTGGCCATGATCTTGGTCAGGTGGATGACGGCCGCTTTGGACGCGGAATAGCTGTAGGCGCCGTCGCCCATCGGTACCTCGCCCATGACAGAGCCGACGTTTACCACGCGGGCCGGATCATCCTCGGTCGCGGATTCCCGCAGCATCGGAAGGAGTTGTTGCGTCAGGTGAAACAAACCCGTCACGTTCAGGGTCATCACCTTGTCCCAGGCATCATATGGGAATTCATCAAGCGGCGCGCCCCAGCTTCTCCCGGCATTGTTCATCAGGATATCAAGTTTGTCGGTGCGCTTCTTGACGTCCTGCACCAAGGCCATCACGCCTTCTTCGGTACTGACGTCACCGGCGAAACCCTCTGCGGAACCCGGCGCACCTATGTCGTTCAACTGGGCGGCGACGGCTTCGCAGGCATCACCTTTGCGCGAGGCGATCAAGACTCGCGCGCCAGCCTGTACCAGTGCTTCTGCCGCCATGCGTCCGATACCGGTCGCCCCACCGGTCACCAGGGCCGTCTTGCCGGACAACCCAAACAAGCTTGTTAAATTCATCAAAGCCCCCTGATCTTTGCAATCTTTTCAGCATGATATCCGTAGTCGCCAAGCCATTCGGCGGCGACGCGGGCCCGTTTCATATAAAAACCCATGTCGAAATCGTCGGTCATGCCGATGCCGCCATGCATCTGGACGCCTTCGATCACGGCGCGTTTGGCGGTGTCTGTTGCACGCGCCTTGGCCAGCGAAACGGCGAGGCTGGCATTTTCCGGATCTTCGTCCAGCATCCGCCCCGCATGTGCAACCGCCGAAGCCGTAACTTCGGTGTGACACCAAAGATCGGCGGCACGGTGCTGAAGCGCCTGAAACTGTCCGATCAATACGCCAAACTGCTTTCGTTCTTTCAGGTATCCCACGGTCATACCAAAGGCCCCGGCTGCCACGCCGCTCATTTCGGCGGCCAGCGCGGCCTGCCCTGCTTCGAGCGCCGGTTGCAGCACTTTCATCGCCTGATCGACATTTCCAAGCACGTCTTCGCCGGTCGCCTCAACATTGTCGAACGTGATTCTGGCGGCGTCACGACTGTCGATCATTCCTTTTTGATTTCGGGTGATGCCGTTCCGATCGGCGGGCAGATCGAACAGTGTCAGTCCAGCATCCGTCTTTGCAAGAACCAGCAGCCGGTCTGCCAGCGCTCCGTCCACTACGAAAGTCTTTTCGCCGTTCAGACGAAAGCTGTTACCGTCACGCGTGGCCGACATCTCCGTTTTTTCCGGTGAAAACTTTGGGCCCTCATCAACAGCCAATGCATATGTCACTTCACCGGACGCAATGGCGCTCAGCGCTTCTTGGGCGCGGCTGTCCGACACCTGACGCAGTGCAGTTGCGGCTATCACGGCGCTGGAAAGAAACGGGCTGGCGACCAGCGTCTTTCCCATCTCGCGCGCAAGGATGCCCGCAGCTGCGTGGCCCATATCGGATCCGCCATGATCTTCGGGCACTAGAATGCCGGCCCAACCCATCTTGGCCATTTCCTGCCAGAGCGCCTTATCAAAGGTTTTTCCCGCATCGCGCAAGTTGCGAAGTTGCTTTACCGGCGCGTTCTCATCTAGAAACCCACGCGCGGAATCCGCCAGCATGGTTTCTTCTTCAGTCATTACCAATGTCGTCATTGTCTTACCCCGGAAGTCCCAGAACCCGGCGAGAAACGATGCTCAGCATCACCTCGGAGGTTCCGCCTTCGATGGAATTTGCCTTGGTGCGAAGCCAGTCCGCCGGGCGCGATCCGTATGGCCCGTCCCATTCGAGCGCGGCGCTGCCACCTGCGGCCATCATCAATTCGTGGCGGTCCTTGTTCAGCTCGGTGCCAACGTACTTAAGCATGGCAGAGGCATCGCCGACGCCCTGCCCGGCTTCGGCCATGTCCTTGTAGCGCTCGAGCGTAAGCCCTGTTGCCAGCGAGTCGATTTCAGCCTTGATGGCGGCAGCGCGCAGAATCGGATCAAGCTCGGCGCCGTCATCCGTCAAAACCTGTGCCAGCGGTCGCATGCCGCCAGTTCCCGACCCGATGGCCGAGATCATGGACCGTTCATGCGTCAGCAGGTACTTGGCGACGTCCCATCCGCGGTTGATGGTCCCGACCACCGAAGAAATACCGTCTTCATCTTCTTTCGGCACTTCAACATTATCGAAGAAGGTCTCGCAAAACGGCGACATTCCCGAGATAAGCTTGATCGGGCGCGTCGAGACTCCGGGCGTTTCCATATCGATCAAAAGGAACGTGATCCCGAGATGTTTCTTGGCCTCACGATCCGATCTGACCAGCGCGAAAATCGCATCGGCCTTGTCCGCGTAAGACGTCCAGATCTTCTGCCCATTGACCAACCAGTGGTCGCCCTTGTCTTCACATTTGGTCTGAACGCTGGCGAGATCGGAACCTGCGCCGGGCTCGGAATATCCTTGGCACCAGCGAATTTCGCCCCGAGCGATCGGCAACAGGTACTTTTTCTTTTGCTCCTCGGTGCCGAAATGCAAAAGCGCCGGGCCAAGCATCCAGATGCCAAAGCTGTCGAGCGGCCGCCGCGCTTCAATCCGGGCGAGCTCTTCGTGCCAGATCTTCTCTTCGGCGCGATTCATACCCGCGCCACCATAGGCCTTAGGCCATGTCGGAACTGTGTATCCCTTTTCGATACAGCGGTTCAGCCATGTTTCCTGAGCCTCGGATTCGAAAACCCAATTGCGGCCGCCCCAGCAGGTATGGTCTCTGCTTGAATTCCCATCACGCATCTCGGCTGGGCAATTCGCCTTTAGCCAAGAACGCAATTCCATACGGAACGCGGACTGGTCCTGTGCCATCTGCGCCATGTCTCCTCCCCATTGCGCTTCTGTTTCGCTGTGCAGAATTGCATTTCAAAAACGGATTGACAACACCGGATCGCACACCAAGAGTCTGACCCAACGTGTTGCCGAGGACAACACTTGCATTTGCGTGGGGAGGAACACCATGAAAGCCTTGTTGAGCACCGCCGTCGGCGGACCGGAGAGCCTGGAGCTTAAAGAAATCGAAACACCGACGCCTGGAAAAGGGCAGGTTTTGATTCGAACACGCGCATCGGGGGTCAACTTTCCCGATACCCTCATGATCCGTGATCTTTACCAGTTCAAACCAGACCGTCCATTTGCACCCGGCGGTGAAATTGCCGGTACGGTCGAAACGGTCGGAGAAGGTGTGGCGGATGTCGCCCCCGGTGATCGCGTTCTTGCGCTCACCGGTCACGGTGGTTTCGCGACCCATACAATCGCCGAAGCTGCCCGCATTATCAAAATCCCCGATGACATGCCTTTCGAAGACGCGGCCTGCTTCATTTTCACTTATGGCACATCGCATCACGCGCTTAAGGATCGCGCGCATATCAAGGCAGGCGATTCCCTGCTGATCCTCGGTGCCGCAGGCGGTGTTGGTGCAGCGGCAATCGAACTCGGTAAGGCAGCTGGCGCAAAGGTGATCGCAGCTGTCTCTTCTCAGGAAAAGGCCGATTTCTGCAAGGAACTTGGTGCGGACGAGACCATCGTTTATGACCGCGCGCTTGAAAAAGAAGGCCAGAAAGCGTTTTCCGCCCAGATCAAGGATATCGTCGGCAAGGACGGTGTCGATATCGTCTATGATGCGGTTGGCGGTGCCTATGCTGAACCAGCCATTCGTGCGCTGGCGTGGGAAGGACGCTTTCTTGTGGTGGGCTTCCCTGCCGGTATCCCCAAGATCCCACTGAACCTTGCCTTGCTCAAAGGGTGTCAGATCGTCGGCGTGTTCTGGGGCGATTCCACTCGACGCGACCCCAAGGGGCACGCAGAGAATGTCGCCGAACTGTTCGATATGTATTCAAAGGGAAAGATCAAGCCCCGCATCTCTGCGTCGTTCCCGCTGGAAAAAGCAGCCGATGCGCTCACGATGATGCAGGACCGAAAGGTCATGGGAAAGGTCGTGGTGACGACGGATTGACGCTAGGGATCACCCCAGATGCGTACAGTCGTTAAAGCCTTTTACCCACATGGTTTCGCCGAGGATCACAAGTCGGCTGATGGAACCATTGTTCGCCCCGTTGAAATGAAACGGGCGGGCACCGCTGGCAATGGACATGGCGGCACCAATGACGCCGCCATGAACGACTACCGCGACCCGTTCGTCGGGATGCGCAGCAGCGATCCGCAAAAGTCCGGCACGCACCCGGTCATGAAGCTGCTGCGTCGTTTCCCCATTCGGAATTTCACCCCATTCCTCGCGCTCGATCGCGCGCATGAACTCCGGCGCCTTTTCGGCGGCCTTGATGCGATATTCGCCGCCGTCCCAGTCACCAAGCCTGATTTCTCTCAGGTCCGGTTCGACTTTCGGTGTCAGGTTCAAGTGGCGCGCCAAAGGCGCGGCGGTCTGATGCGTTCGTCTCAACGTGGTCACGTAAATCGCGGAAATTGCGTCATCTTTCAGTCGTTCGCCAACAAGTACGGCTTGCTCTTCACCAATTGGATGAAGCGCCGGATCGCCATGACCATCTACCATGGGAAAACTTTCACCGGGACGCGAGGCCTCGGTCCGACCGTGCCGGATCAGAAGAAGATCGGCAGCGCCTTTGGGCGGCAGGTAATCGCTCTGATGATATTCCTTCGTCATGAAATGCTTTCCTTGCCGTCTGCTGCGATGAATTGCGCCCACCTACCCATATCAGCTCACCGATGACAACACGCCGGATCGCGAACTATGCGAGCGGCGAAACCGAAATCAAGGGACATGACCATGACAAACCGCCAGATCACGATTGCAGAATTGCCAACGGGCAACCTGACGCCAGATCATTTCAAACTGAATGAAACGGAGGTGCCCAGCCCCAGAGACGGTGACGTTCTTCTCCGCACCGTTCTTATGTCGATAGACGCGGCCAATCGAAGCTGGATGCAAGGCGCAACCTATCGGGATGCGGTTCATGCGGGTGACCCGATGCCGACCTATGCAATCTGCGAAGTGCTCGAGAGCAAAAGCCCGCGCCTCGCAACAGGTGACGTGGTAGCCTGTGAATCGGTTTGGTCAGAGTATGTGGTTCGTCCGGCGCATAAATGCGTAAAGCTTCCCGCCATGCGGCCGCTGTCCAACCTGATGTCCGTTTATGGCATTGCCGGAAAGACGGCGTTTCACGGCCTGATCGGCGTGGGACAGCCCGTCACGGGCGAAACGGTCCTAGTGTCTGCTGCCGCCGGTTCTGTCGGCTCAATCGTAGGTCAGATTGCAAAAGCGTTGGGATGCCATGTAGTTGGCATCGCCGGGGGCGCGCAAAAATGCAAATGGGTGACCGATGAGCTTGGGTTCGATGCCTGTATCGATTACCGCGAGCCCGGGATGGGCAAGGCGCTTCGTCAGGCCTGCCCGAACGGCGTTGACGTCTATTTCGACAATGTCGGTGGTAAGGTTCTCGAAGCTGCCCTTTTTGCTATGAATACCAAAGGACGCGTCGTTTGCTGCGGCGCCGTCAGCCAATATGACACGACAGATGCACCTTCGGGACCGCGCAACCTGCCGGGTCTGGTCGTCGTCAAACGGCTGCGCATGGAAGGGTTCATCGTGATGGATTTTGCAGATCGCGATGCGACCGCGCTCAGAGCGCTGCAAACTTGGGTCGAAAATGGTCAGATCAAGGTATTCGAAGATATCGTCGAGGGGCTGGAAAACGCGCCCTCTGCGCTGATCGGTCTCTTGGCCGGCGAAAACAAGGGCAAACGGATGGTTCGTGTCGGATCGGATCCGGAAGGCATGCAATAGAAGGTCGAGGATTGAAAATGAAAGCTATCGATGCGGCATTCGCCGAAGCAAATTCACAGGTTGGATCGGAAATCGGGGTTTCCGAATGGGTGACGATTGATCAGGCGACAATCGATGCGTTTGCCGAAACCACATATGATCATCAATGGATCCACATTGACCCTGAAAGGGCCGCGAAGGATACGCCATTTGGTGGGACGATCGCTCATGGATTTTTGACCCTCTCGCTCGCCAGCAAGTTCGGGTATGAATGCCTCGGTCGGTATGATGGTCAGGTGATGGGAATCAACTACGGGTTTAACAAGCTTCGTTTCCTGTCCCCTGTAAAGGCGGGTGCGCGTGTTCGCGGACGATTTGTCATGCATGACGTCAAGAAACGCTCCGAAACAGACCTGCTCCGAACAACCATGCTGACAATCGAAATCGATGGTCAGGAGACGCCTGCTCTTGTCGCTGAATGGTTGGGTCTGGCAGTATTCGAGGCGAACTGACCGTCGGTTTACCGTGCTTTAGGAAATTTCGGTGCCCCGCTTGTCGGGGCGCGGACCTATTGACGTATCCAAGGTCTTGCTGCGGACACCTTATCAGTTATATTGGCGGCCTATCCGTAAGATACGCCAATGTTTGTAGGGCTTTTCCGCAATGAAACTACGACAGTATCTGTACCACCTGTCTAACGTACAAACGCTCGAGGATCTTTGGTCTGCGCATACCACGCAGATGGCCTCTTATGGGTTTGACCGGTTGCTTTACGGATTCACCCGATTTCGTACGGAAAACTCTCTTGGCGATCCTGAAGATTTTGTCGTTCTGACAAACCATTCGCCGGAATATGTCGAAGGTTTTATGACTCAGGGGCTCTATTTCCATGCCCCGATGTTACATTGGGCGCTGAAGAACGAAGGCGCGGGAAGCTGGCGCCATCTTGGCGAAAAGTTCAATGTCGGCGAACTGACACCCGAGGAACTCAAGGTTATCGAGTTCAATCTCAAGATGCATGTCACCGCCGGCTATACGATCAGTTTCAAGTCGGTTTCGGCACGTTCAAAAGGCGCGATATCCTTGGCGGCCAAGGTCGGCATGACACAGGAGGATGTAGATGCGGTGTGGGAAGAGCACGGGCGTGATATCCACTTGATGAACAACTTTGCTCATCTAAAAATCCTTACCCTGCCCTATTCGCCGCCCAACCGCGGACTGACAAAGCGGCAGCGTGAAGCATTGGAATGGGTCGGTGATGGCAAGACGACGCAGGACATCGCGCTTTTGATGGGGCTTACCTCGGCGACGGTCGAAAAACATCTCCGGCTCGCGCGTGAGTCGCTTTCCGTTGAAACAACAGCGCAGGCCGTGTTGAAGGCGGCATTGCACAACCAGATGTTCGTTCTGGAAGCCTGATAAACTTCCGACAGCAAGGTTATTCCGGAAAAACGCCCCTTTCCAAACAGTTAATGGCGGATAGCGTCAAGAAAACGTCATGTCCTTACCTAAGGTAAGGAATACATGACTTTCGTTAAGTTCGATTAAGACGCAATCTATCCATGTTCCGTGAGTGGTGGCTTTAGCCTGGGAACATCGGGAAATGAACCTTGCAATTACAAGGCTCTCTGACCTGTCCGGTCCGAACGTGTATTCTTCCACGCCAGGGCCGGAGCTCTCTTGAACGGTCCCGTCCATCCCCAAATGGACCGTCTGGAAAGGCCGAAACCGGGGAATTTTCCCCCGGTTTCGGTTGTTTCTTGGAAATCTGCCGACTGTCCATGCCCGTGCCCACCTTAAGAGCAGGCAAAGAAAAAGGCGGAGTCTCCCCCGCCTCATCTGTCTTTCAAAGAAAACAGGTTCAGCCGCCGGCTGCCGTTTTTGCAACTTCTGCTGCAAAGTCTTCTTCTTTTTTCTCGATGCCTTCGCCAACTTCGAGGCGAATGAAACCGGTGATGGTCGCGCCAGCTTCTTCAGCAGCCGCACCAACAGTCAGGTCGGGGTTGACCACGAACTGCTGGTTGAGCAGCGTGACTTCCGCCATGAATTTCTTCATACGGCCAACGATCATTTTTTCGATGACCTGCTCGGGCTTGCCGCTTTCACGGGCGATGTCCATCTGGACGTTCTTCTCTTTTTCGACAACGGCCGGATCAAGATCCGCTTCGCTGAGCGAGGCCGGGTTCACGGCTGCGATATGCATTGCGACCTGCTTGCCGAATGCTTCGTCACCGCCGTCCATCGCGACCAGAACGCCGATTTTGCCCATACCGGGCGCTGCCGCGTTGTGCACGTAGGAAACGACGCTGCCGCCTTCGATGCTGGCCATGCGACGCAGGCTCATGTTTTCACCAATCTTGGCGATGGCGTCGGTCAGAACTGTTTCGACCGGCTTTCCGTTCAGATCGGCCTTCTTGAGCGATTCGACGTCCGAAACACCCATTGCCGCCTGAGCGATACCGCTCACCATTTCCTGGAATTCGCTGTTCTTGGCAACGAAATCGGTCTCGGAGTTGACTTCGACGGCAACGCCTTTGCCACCTTCGACAACCACACCGACGAGCCCTTCGGCTGCGGTACGACCGGATTTCTTGGCCGCTTTCGCGAGGCCCTTGGTGCGCAGCCAGTCAACGGCGGCTTCCATGTCACCGTCATTTTCGGTCAGCGCTTTTTTCGCGTCCATCATGCCTGCGCCGGTGCTTTCGCGCAGTTCTTTAACCATTGCTGCTGTGATTGCCATTTCGGGCTCTCCTCAAATCATGCCGGGATCGGGGCAGGTCTAGCCTGCCCCGTATGTCAGTGTCGTGACAGATGCGATCAGCCGTTGGCTTTCTCGACAGTCTCCTGTTTGGATTCGATGTCCAGCGGAGCGTCCTTGCTCATCGCGTCGTTATGCACGGTCTCGGACGAGACGTTGCCGATTTCGACGCCGCCGTCAGCAAGGGTTTCTTCCTCAGGTGCTTCTTCAAAAGAACCGATATCAACACCGGCTGCGCCGAGCTGTGCGCTCATGCCGTCGAGAGCTGCGCGGGAAACCAGATCGCAGTAGAGAGCGATGGCGCGGGCCGCGTCATCGTTGCCGGGGATCACGTAATCGATGCCGTCGGGCGAGCAGTTAGTGTCGACAACAGCAACAACCGGGATGCCCAGTTTGTTGGCTTCTGCGATCGCAAGTTGCTCTTTCTTGACGTCAATGACGAAAAGCAGGTCAGGCGTGCCGCCCATTTCGCGGATACCACCCAGCGAAGCGGTCAGCTTGGCCTGGTCGCGTTCCATGCCAAGACGCTCTTTCTTGGTCAGGCCTTCGAAACCGGTTTCCATCTGCTCGTCGATCTGCTTCAGGCGGTTGATCGACTGGGAGACGGTTTTCCAGTTGGTGAGCGTGCCGCCCAGCCAGCGGTGGTTCATATAATACTGTGCGGATTTCTCGGCAGCATCTGCGATCGGCTTTTGCGCCTGACGCTTGGTGCCGACAAAAAGGATCCGGCCGTTTTTCGCAACGGTTTCACGGATGACTTGCAGCGCTTGGTCCAGCATCGGAACAGTCTGCGTGAGGTCCATGATGTGGATGCCGTTGCGGTCACCGTAGATGTACGGCGCCATGCGGGGGTTCCAGCGCTGCGTCTGGTGACCAAAGTGAACGCCAGCTTCGAGCAGCTGACGCATGGTGAACTCAGGAAGAGCCATGCTTGTTTACCTTTCCGGTTTCGCCTCGGCGGGGGTATTGAGAGCGTGTGCTCCAACCGGCGGACCTTTGGGGATGTCTCCCCCATCGGCCCAAACCCCGCCTGCGGGTTTTGAATGGCGCGCGTATAGGCCATGCGGGTGATGGGTGCAAGTCCTGTTTGACAGAAGCTGTGCCCGATGCAAGGTTTGCGGGATTTTGATCTGCAAAGGCATATTAGTCATGACACGTCCGGTGCTTCAGTTCTGGTTCGAATTCGCTTCGACCTACTCCTACCTCTCTGCGATGCGGATCGAAGAAATGGCGGACAAGGCCGGCGTGGCGGTATCCTGGCATCCCTTCTGGCTCGGACCGATATTCAAAGCACAGGGCTGGGACAGTTCGCCTTTCAATCTTTACCCGGTCAAAGGCCAGTATATGTGGCGCGACATGGAGCGGCTTTGTGCGGCGCGCGGCCTGCCCTTTGCCCGCCCGGACCCTTTTCCGCAAAATAGCGTACTCGCGGCGCGGACGGCGATCCTTGCTCTTGAGAGTGACAATGGTCCCGAATTCTGCCGCGCGATCTACAGGTCGGAATTCGGCGAAGGTAAAGGAATTTCGGACCCTGACGGCCTGCGCGAGCTTTTGGTGCAAAGCGGGCTGCCGGATGATCTGGTCGAGAAAGCCTCGGAACCAAAAGCAAAACAGGCGCTTAAGGATAACGTCAAAAAAGCCATGGCGCTTGGCATATTTGGTGCGCCAAGCTTTATTGCCGGGGATGAACTGTTCTGGGGCGATGATCGGCTTGAGGCCGCTATTGCCCACCTGGCGCAATAGCCAGCCCGGTTTCCAATCCTTTTCGCACGGCATTTTCACAAGCCGCAGCAAGTGCTTTGCGATTGGCGAAATCAGCCACTTTCAACGGGGGGTGGTAAAAGAGTTCGACCCGCCCCTGTCGCGGGTTTGAGAGCGTCTTGAGTAGGTGACTGCCGAAATCCATGTCGCCCCACCAGCCGTAAAACCGATCAGGCATACCCGCTGGCGCGTGATAGACAACGGAAACGGGCTGTACCTGCATCGCATCGTGCAGCGGTTCGGAAAAGAAGGGTTCAAACAAGGTCGTCTTGAACGGCAAGAGCCTTAGCCCGTCGGTCGATGTTCCTTCTGGAAAGAACAACAGCTTGTGACCGGCAGACAGACGATCTTCGAACAACCGCGTGTGATCGCGCGCCTTGCGACGGTCCCTTTCGATAAAAACGGTGCCAGTGGCCTGTGCGAGCCAGCCAATTCCCGGCCATCCGGCCACTTCGGCCTTGGAGACGAAGTAGACCCGTTTTCGCGCATTCAGTGAGAAAATGTCGAGCCATGAAACATGATTGGCGACAACTGCCCCCTGCCCTTTCATCAGGTCGCCATGCACGTAAAATCCAATGCCCATGATGCGGAGCGCATTGCGGCACACGAACTGCGTAATATAAGGCGTGACAGGCCGATGGAGCCCAAAGAGAGGACGTTCGACCAGCCGGATCGTCAGCAGGACCAGAAGCCCCCCGAAAACGAGCAGACCCAGCGGCAAGCCGCGCAGCATGACAAGCAGCCACCCAAATGGCGACACATGCACCGGGTCGGGATTGGCGTCACTTTTCCACGTGGTCATGTCTGGCGCAGACCTGAATACATGCGTTGCTGTCGCGCGTTGATCGCGCGGGTATCAAGGATGAGGCACACATCGGTCGTGTTGAAAGCGTGATCGACATAGGCGCCATCGCCGATGGTGCCGCCAAGGCGCAGATAAGCTTTGATCAGCGCCGGGACCTGTTTCATCGCTGATTTCCTGTCGATATCTTCCGGACAGCGCAGGGACATAGTCTGGTAGTGTTCGGAAAGCGCGTGCACGCGCAGCGCTTCGGGCGCGAGATGGTTGTGGTAGAGCATCGATAACGGTTCGGCCAGTTTCTCCGCGTCCGTTCCGTGTAATGAGGCCGTTCCAAAAAGCACCTCGATACCGTGCGAAGTGACATAGTCCGTCAGCGCGTTCCAGAGGTGAAACATCGCAATGCCACCTCTGTAGTCCCGATGAAGGCAGGACCGACCCAGTTCCAGCAGCCGTCGACCGCTCACCTTGAGCTTGCTCAGATCGAATTCGCTTTCTGTGTAAAAGCACCCTGCCTGTTCGGCTTGGTCCTCGCGCAAAAGGCGATAGACACCGACCACCATTCCCTTTGTATCGTCGCGCAGCAGCAGGTGGTCGGAATATCGATCGAACCGGTCCGTCTCGATCCGCGCCTGGTGATCCACGCCTTCGCCCGTCGCGCCCAGTTCGCGTACGAAAACCTCGTAACGCAAAGACTGCGCTTCCAGCAGGTCGCGTTCGCTCTCTGCGAGAAAGACAGAAAAAGAAGGTCCGCTGTCAGGCATGGACTCTCTCACCGGTTAAGTCGGCAGGCAAATACCCTGCTTTGGCATTTGAATACAATGCTCTCTACAGCCCGCCCAAGTTGTGTTAAGGAATATTAAACAAGTTTCACGCATCAAATATCGGTACGAGTTCAATGTTGTACCCATCGATGACGACCTTGCCATGGTTCTGGAAATTGACTGTGATTTTCCCGCCGATGTTTGATTGCACCTGTCCGATGCCCCAATCGGGTTGGTCAGGGTGGCGGACCAGCATGCCTGGCGCGAGTATGGCGTTCATGTCTGACATGGTGTGACTGATAAGTAGGTGACTCTATGACCGATCACAACCTGGATATATCGGTACTTGTCGGATCGCGTATCTGTCATGACCTGATCAGTCCAATCGGTGCGATAGCGAACGGGCTTGAGCTGCTCGAATTGACCGGTGCGACGCCCGGTCCCGAAATGGAGCTGATATCCACCAGCGTCCGTAATGCTAATGCCCGCATTCGGTTCTTTCGCATCGCCTTCGGGGCGGCGGGTGAACAGATGATGGGACGGACCGAGATCATGTCGGTCCTCAAGGATATCAGCAAGACTGGTCGCATCGAAATGTCCTGGGTACCATCCGATCCGCATCCTCGCCCGATGGTTCGTCTTGCCTTTCTTGCCCTGCTCTGCTGCGAAACCGCCCTGCCGCAGGGCGGGACTATCCGGGTTGATCAGGAACACGACCATTGGAAAATCACTGGTACAGGTAGCACGGTCAGTCTGGACCCCGTCCTGTGGAATACGCTTGGCGAGGCACCTGTTTCCGGAACCGCATCATCTGCAACGGTTCAGTTTCCCCTGCTCGCCGAGATGGCGACAAAGCTTGGCCGCAAGGTCGAATTCGGTCACGATCCGGAGCGTGTCGAAATCCGGTACTGATCCTCAGGCGCGCAGCGTTCCGTTTCCGGTCACGAGGTATTTGAAGCTGGTCAGTTGCTCGGCGCCAACCGGCCCACGGGCATGCATCTTGCCGGTGGCGATTCCGATCTCGGCGCCCATGCCAAACTCTCCTCCATCCGCGAATTGCGTGGATGCGTTATGCATCAGGATCGCACTGTCGAGCCGTTGGAAAAAGCGCGCGACCGTATCCGCGTCTTCGGCGATGATGCAATCCGTATGGTTCGAGCCATATTTCCGGATATGAGCAATGGCTCCATCCACGTCATCGACGGCACGGGCCGCGATAATCATGTCGAGGTATTCCTTGCCCCAATCTTCGTCGCTTGCAGGAATTGCCCCGGCGGCTTTTCCCAGCTCACCTTCGGCATGAACCTCGACACCCTTGTCGATCAGCGCGGAGATTACGTCCTTGCCAATGGTATCGACGACATCACGGTGCAACAGTAGGCATTCAGCTGCGCCGCAGATCCCGGCGCGCCGCGTCTTGGCATTCAAAACGATCTCAACGGCTTTCAACGGATCCGCTGACTTGTCGATGTAAATGTGAACGATCCCTTCGAGATGGGCAAAGACCGGCACCCGCGCCTCGCGCTGCACGAGCCCGACAAGTCCCTTGCCGCCCCGAGGGACGATGACGTCGATCGTATCGGTCATAGTGAGCATTTCGGATACGGCCGCTCGGTCCCGCGTGGGGACAAGTTGGATCGCGTCGACGGGTAATTCGGCGTGCTTCAGCCCCTCGACAAGGCAGCCGTGGATCGCTTGCGCCGAATGAAAGCTCTCCGACCCTCCGCGCAGGATCGCGGCATTACCGGACTTAAGGCAAAGCGCGCCAGCATCCGCCGTCACGTTGGGACGGCTTTCGTATATGACACCGATTACCCCCAGAGGTGTTCTCACACGCTGGATATGAAGCCCGGAAGGCATGTCCCATTCACTCAGAATCGACCCGACCGGATCCTTTTGAGCGGCGACGGAACGCAGACCGTCGGCCATGGCCTTGATGCGCGGCTCGTCCAACATGAGCCGATCCATCATGGCTGCAGAGAGGTTTCTTTCCTCTCCGAAAGTCATGTCCTTGGCATTGGCGTCGATGATCTCGGAACGCCGCGACCAGATCGCATCGGCCGCCATTTCAAGCGCTGTGGATTTTTGTTCCGCCGAGGCGAACGCCAGTTCCTGTGACGCGGCCTTGGCGCGACGCCCGATGTCCCGCATGAGGGCTGAGATGTTTTCAAGATCTTTCATGGTGCGGGCCTCATGGTTTTGTCTGGGAAGGATTTCATGCCTCCGGCGGGGATATTTTTAACCCAAAGAAGGGTCATAGCGCCATATCATCGCGGTGAATCAGCGCCGCGCGGGCGGGGTAACCAAGCAATTCCTCGATATCCGCGGAACGGCAACCCTTGATACGGTCGGCTTCGACATTGGTATAGCGCGCCAGTCCCTGACCGACGGGCTGACGCGACGCATCGAGGATAAGAACCGGGTCGCCGCGTCCAAACCTCCCGGAAACGCCGGTCACACCAGCGGGAAGCAGGCTTTTTCCTTCGTCCAGCGCGTTGCCTGCGCCAGCATCGATCACGATTTCGCCGCGCGGTTTCATCGCCGCGATCCAGCGCTTGCGCGCCGTTCTCGGGTCATCCTGCGCTGCGAACCAGGTGGAGGGCGCCCCGTCCTGCAGCAGGCGCAGAGGATTGTGCGCAAAGCCGTTTGTGATGGCCATATCGCAGCCACCCGCTGCTGCCACCTTGGCTGCCATGATCTTGGTCTTCATGCCGCCCTTGGAGAGGCCCGAGCCGGCGTCGCCTGCCATCGCCTCGATTTCGGGGGTGATCTGGTCGATCCGGTCGAAGCGCTTTGCATCGGGATCCTGAAGCGGATTGGCCGAATAGAATCCGTCGATGTCGGACAACAGAACCAACCGATCAGCACCGACCGTTACAGCAACCTGCGCCGCCAGCCTGTCATTGTCGCCGTAGCGGATTTCATCCGTCGCAATGGTGTCGTTTTCATTGACGATGGGAACGACGTTCAGACCGAGAAGCGTGCCCAGCGTGGCGCGGGTGTTGAGATAGCGGCGTCTGTCAGCGCTGTCCTCGAGCGTGACGAGCACCTGGGCCGCAGTGATTCCATGAGGTGTGAGCGCCTCTTCGTAGGCGCGGGCCAGCCGGATCTGTCCGACGGCGGCAGCGGCCTGTGACTGTTCCAGTGCCAGTGTGTCGAGACCGAGTTTCAACACGCCGCGCCCCAGAGCAATGGAACCGGAGGAGACGATCAATACATCCACACCCTGCCCGCGCAGCCATGCCACGTCATCAGCAAGCGCATGCAACCAGTCGGAACGCAAATCACCACTCGCACGGTCAACCAAAAGGGCGGAGCCTATCTTGACGACTATGCGCGTCGCCGGGATCAGGGACGCCACTCGGTTTCCTCCGGTTCGGGGTTCTGGCGCAAGCGGTCCTCGTCAATTTCCGCACGAAGGGCGCGCAGGACTTCGGTGACGCCTTCGCGACTGACACCCGACATCATCATCGGCGTTGAACCGCAGGCTTCGGTCAAGGCGTCGCGCGCGGCTATGCGCTCTTCGTCGTCCAGCGAGTCAATCTTGTTAAGCGCGGTGATGCGCGGCTTGTAGGCGAGGTCACCGCCATAGGCTTCAAGCTCGTCGATGATCGTCTGGTAATCGCCCGCGATATCCTCGGATGTTCCATCGACAAGATGCAACAGCACCGAACAGCGTTCCACATGGCCGAGAAAGCGATCACCAATGCCGCGGCCTTCGTGCGCACCGGCAATCAGCCCCGGGATATCCGCCACAACGAATTCCACATTGTCGACGCCGACAACGCCGAGATTGGGGTGCAGCGTGGTAAAGGGGTAATCCGCGATCTTGGGCCGGGCGTTGGACGTTGCCGCAAGGAAAGTCGATTTGCCGGCATTCGGAAGACCGAGCAAACCGACATCGGCGATCAGTTTCAGGCGCAACCACAGTGTACGCTCGACACCTTCCTGCCCGGGATTAGCGCGGCGCGGGGCCTGGTTGGTCGAGGATTTGAAATGGAGATTGCCCCAGCCACCGTTACCGCCGCGCGCCAGTTCGACACGCTGACCGACCTCGGTCAGGTCGGCGATGACGGTTTCTTCGTCCTCGTCGAGGATTTCCGTGCCAACCGGAACGCGCAGAACGATGTCGTCGCCGTCCTTGCCGGTGCGCTGACGTCCCATGCCGGGCTGACCTGACTTGGCAAAAAAATGCTGCTGGTAGCGGAAATCGATCAGCGTATTGAGGCCGTCGACCGCTTCGGCCCACACCGAACCGCCCTTGCCGCCATCGCCGCCATCGGGGCCGCCATATTCGATGTACTTTTCGCGGCGAAAGCTGATGCAGCCGCCTCCACCGCCACCGGAGCGGATATAGACCTTTGCGAGATCGAGGAATTTCATCGCGTATCGTCCATTTCTTCCGCGTCTGTGGCGGATTTATCGGATCGGCCTGCCGTACTCAAGCTGTGCTGAGGGGGCAGACCATTTATCCGTTTTTCACAGGACCGGCATGCGACGTCTATCCCGCTGCCCGGTCTATCCTTTCAGGGTTCGGCTATAGGTCCAGGTCGCGACTGTCGCGCCCCGGGACACGGAATAACTTTCGGCATCGCCGAGATAATTGAACCCGCAATGGGTCAGGACCTGAGCCGAGGCCGGGTTGTCCTGGAACACGCTGGCGAACATGGTCGAATTCTGCATCGGATTCGCCTCGATCAGCGCCTGCACGGCTTCAGAAGCCAGACCGGTATTCCAGTAGATCGGCGCGACCCAGTAACCGACTTCAGATTGGTTGCGGTCCATACGTTTCAACGCGATCAGACCCATCACCTCGGCCCCACCGGATTTGGTCGCGTCCATGGCCCAGATATCCTCGTCCCGGTTATCCGCCATGCCACGCGCTACGAAAGCCTCGGTACTGCCCGGCGGCAGCGGATGCGGGATCGACGTGGTCATCGTCGCGATACGCTTGTCGCTTGCGTAAAGTTCGATGAGACCCTGATCCGAACGGCGCAGCGGGCGCAGGTCAAAACGTTCCGTTTCAATAACCGGTTGATTTATTATCTGATCCAATTTCATTTTGTGATCCTCCTCCGGGTCACATATCGCGGCCGCGTAACAAATCTTCCCCCCTGTTACACCGCCGGATTAAAACGGGAAAAGGGACCGGCGTTTTCGCCGATCCCTTGAATTTTCCCAATTCGGGGTACGGCTTACTCAGCGGCCTCCGCCACTGGGAGAACCGAAATAAAGGTGCGTCCCTTGAGACCCTTGTGAAAGGTCACAGCGCCGTCAGTCGTCGCAAAGATCGTGTGATCCTTGCCCAGACCAACACCCTCGCCCGGCCAGAACTTGGTGCCGCGCTGACGCACGATGATGTTGCCTGCGATAGCTGACTGGCCACCGTAGAGTTTCACACCAAGGCGGCGACCGGCAGAGTCGCGACCGTTACGGGAGGAACCGCCTGCTTTTTTATGTGCCATGCTTTCTCTCCTTAGCCTTTAGCCAGTTCTTTGGCCTGTTCGATCCAGCCTTCACGCTCGATACGGCCTTTGAACGACAGTTTCTCGTCCATATCAGCTACATCTGCGTCCGTCCATGCAGCGATCTGTGCAAAGGTCGTGATGCCAGCTTCGAGCAACTTCTTTTCAAGCGCCGGGCCAACACCCGAGAGCTTTTTCAAGTCGTCTGCGCCGGATGCGGTGGCCGCTTTCGCGGGCTTGGCCTTTTCCTTTTTCGGAGCCGGTGCAGCGGCAGGAGCCGAAACGCTTACGGAACCGGTGCCGATGGCAGCCTTGACGTCAGATTTTTCTGCGCCCGATGCCAGGATGTCAGTGATCTTGACGAGGGTCAGCTTCTGACGGTGGCCCTTGGTGCGCTTGGACGAATGCTTACGACGGCGCTTTACAAAGTGGATGACCTTGTCACCCTTGATCTGATCGATGATCTCGGCCTGTACACCGGCATCCGCGACGAGCGGAGAACCGACTACAGGGCTGTCACCGCCCAGCATCAGGATTTCGTTGAACTGGACTTTTTCGCCAGCGTCTGCAGCCAGACGTTCAACGCGGAGCATATCACCCGCCTGAACCTTGTACTGCTTGCCGCCGGTCTTGATGACCGCAAACATGCGTCTTTCCTTTTCGTTGCCGCATCCTGTGGTCCCCGTTAGGGTGTTTTCGATCCCTGATGGAAATCAGCGATCACCTCGGACAGCGCGCCCCATGAATGGGCGAATGAATAGCAAACCCGGCACGAACGGTTCGGCCAGGTTCGGCGCTTATGACCACAAAGGATCGTTATGTCAACCGGTCAAACCCATCCATGTTCGCCGGAAATTCTCAGGGTCATCTGCCGCAATTTTCGGCATCGAGGCCCTGTGCAAATTTGAGCAATAATATCTATCAGGATGCAAGTGTTGACTTTGCGGTATTGCTGAAAGAATACCAAAAATCGCAGTGCACCATCGATGCACAAAGTATGCACGATCTGTACACCGTTTCAGAGGCTTTTTCCTTATGATCAGAAATACGACCTTTAGGGCCTTGGCTGCGTCTTTCGTGCTTGGCAGCCTTCTGGCCGCCGGCGATGCGCTGGCCCAGAATGCCGCGCCGACCGTGACCGTAGTGACCCTTGCGACCGAGGACGTAACCTTGACGGCCACCCTGCCCGGTCGCGTCAAGGCGTCCGAGCAATCCGAAGTCAGACCGCAGGTCGTGGGTATCATCACAGAGCAACTCTTCAAGGAAGGCGAAACCGTCGAAGCGGGTGACCCTCTCTACAAGATCGACCCGGCCACATACGAAGCCGCCGTTGCGCAGGCCAAGGCGTCGGTCAATGCGGCACAGGCACAGCTTGATGCGGCCGAGCGTGACGAGCAGCGGATCGAAGCGCTGGCTGCCCGGAACGTCAGCAGCCAGCAGGCGCTTGACGACTCCATCACGGCCCGCGATTCCGCCCGTGCCCAACTGGAAGTCGCCCGTGCGCAGCTTCAGAGTTCGCAGATCGAACTTGATAAGACGACGATCCACGCGCGCCTCTCGGGCGAAATCGGGCTGTCGATGACAAGCCGGGGCGCGCTGGTGACCAACGGACAAGCCGATCCCCTGACTGTCATCCGGGTGATCGACCCGGTGTTCGTCGACGTGACCCAGTCTGCTGCCGATCTGCTGGCCTGGCGCCGTCAACAAAAGAGCGAAGTGACGGAGCCCAGTGGCGCCGCCGATGTCACCCTGATCCTTGCCGATGGCACGGAGTACGAGCACGCCGGACGCCTCACCGCTGCCGAGCCGCATGTGGACGAGCAGACCGGGGTCGTTCTGCTGCGTATGAGCTTTGCCAATCCTGACAAGCTGCTACTTCCAGGCATGTACGTTCAGGTCAACATGCCGACGACCGTTGCCCGGGATGTCATATTGACCCCGCAGGAAGCGGTTAGCCGGGATCGCCGCGGTCGTCCGACGGCGCTTGTGGTCAACAGCGAGAACGTGGTCGAGTTGCGTAACCTCGAAATACTGCAAGACCGGGGCTCTGACTGGGTTGTCGCTTCGGGTCTGGAAACCGGGGACCGCGTGATCGTCGAAGGCCTACAGATCGTGGCACCGGGTGCAACGGTCAATGCCGAAGAGCGCAAAGCCCCTGCGGAAACAGAATAACAAAAATTGAACAGGCATCAGCCGATAAACACTGATCCCACTTGTTGCCTGACTGACCGGAGACCACCATGGCCCGCTTTTTCATAGACCGCCCGATTTTTGCTTGGGTCCTTTCGATCATCGTCATGGGGATTGGTCTCTTGTCGATGGTGACGCTCCCGGTCGCACAGTATCCCGAGATCGCGCCTCCTTCGGTGTCGATCAACGCGAATTATCCCGGTGCTTCGGCGGAAACCGTCGCCAACACGGTCACGCAGGTGATCGAACAGCAGATGACTGGGCTGGATGGGCTTCGTTATATTTCTTCGAGCTCGACCTCTGCCGGGACCGCGACGATCACGCTGACCTTTGAAACCGGCACCGATGCCGATATCGCGCAGGTTCAGGTTCAAAACAAGATGGCGCAGGCCACCTCGTCGCTGCCCGAACAGGTGCAGCGTCTGGGGGTTTCGGTCAGCAAGTCATCGTCAGGCTTCCTGATGGTGATCGGGCTTATTTCGCCCGATGGAACGTTCCAGCAGGAAGACCTTTCGGATTATCTCGTCTCGACCATGGTCGACGACCTGAGCCGGATCGAAGGCGTTGGCAATGTACAGGTCTTTGGCGCCCAATACGCCATGCGGATTTGGCTAGACCCCTCCAAGCTGGCGGCCTATGAACTTACCCCGTCTGACGTGGTTGCGGCCGTTTCGGCGGAGAACGCGCAGATCTCGGCTGGCGCATTCGGCACTTTGCCCACAGTCGATGGCCAACAACTTAACGCGACCATCACCGCGCAGTCGCTGCTGCAGACACCGGAAGACTTCCGCCAGATTGTCCTGCGGGCCGAAACTGACGGCGGACTCGTGCTGCTTCAGGACGTGGCCGAGGTTGAAATTGGCGCCGAAAACTATGCAACCATCGCGCGCTACAATCGCGGCCCGGCTTCAGGGATGGCGATCAACCTTGCCCCCGGCGCAAACGCGCTTGATACGGCGGAAATGGTCAAGGAACGGGTCGAGGAATTCTCGCAGTTTTTCCCAGAAGGTATGGATTACGTCATTCCTTTCGACACCACGCCGTTCATCGAAATTTCAATCGAGGCCGTGCTGCATACGCTGATCGAAGCGATCGTGCTCGTCTTCCTTGTGATGTTCCTGTTCCTTCAGAACTTTCGAGCGACGCTTATCCCGACACTCGCCGTTCCCGTCGTTCTTTTGGGAACGCTTGGTATCATGGCTGTCTTGGGGTTCAGCATCAACACGCTGACCATGCTGGCGATGGTGCTGGCGATTGGTCTGCTTGTGGATGATGCCATCGTCGTTGTCGAAAACGTCGAACGGATCATGGAAGAGGAAGGGTTGTCACCGCTTGAAGCGACGCGCAAATCTATGGACCAGATTACCGGCGCATTGATCGGCATCGCAGTGGTGGTTTCAGCCGTTTTCGTGCCGATGGCCTTTTTTGGCGGCTCGACCGGCGTGATCTACAAGCAATTTGCGATCACCATCGTTTCGGCGATGGCGTTGTCGGTTTTCGTGGCGCTTACACTCACGCCGGCACTCTGCGCCTCGATCCTCAAGCCCAAGGCGCATGGCTCTGGACGTCTTTTCCGTCCGTTCAACCGGTTCTTTGACTGGCTGACACGAGGCTACAGCGGATCGGTCGGCTGGCTGGTCCGGCGTCCGTTCCGTGTGGGCGTGATTTACCTGATGCTGGGCGCGGCGGTGGTCTTTCTTTTCATGCGCACGCCGACCGGATTCCTGCCTGACGAGGATCAGGGAATCCTGTTCACGCTTGTACAGGGTCCGACCGGCGCGACCGCAGAACGCACGCTGGACGTCGTCAAACAGGCGGAGGACTATTTCCTCGATCAGGAAGGCGATGCGGTAGAATCCATGTTCGGCGTGGTCGGTTTCAGCTTTGCGGGACAAGGGCAGAACATGGGGCTCGCATTCGTCCGGCTGAAAGACTGGAGCGAACGGGAAGATCCGTCGTTGAGCGTCCAGTCGGTCGCTGGTCGTGCATTTGGCGCGTTTCAGGGTATCCGGGATGCGATGGTGTTCCCGATCGTGCCGCCTTCGGTGATCGAACTTGGCAACGTTTCGGGCTTTGATTTTTACCTTCAGGCGCGAGGCGGTCAGACGCACGAACAATTGTTGACGGCGCGCAACCAGATGCTGGGCATGGCGGCGCAAAGCCCGCTGATTGCATCTATGCGGCCGAACGGCCTTGAGGATGCGGCACAGTACAATCTTGATATCGACTGGCGCAAAGCCGGTGCAATGGGGGTTTCCGCAACCAGTGTCGGCAATCTGCTGAATATTGCCTGGGCTGGAAGTTATGTGAATGACTTCCTCGACCGTGGACGGATCAAGAAAGTTTATGTTCAGGGTCAGGCGGATTCACGGACCGCGCCCTCGGACATCGCGAAATGGCGGGTACGCAACGCAAGTGGCAGTCTTGTGCCCTTTTCAAACTTTGCGACCGGCAACTGGACCTACGGCCCACAGGGTGTAATCCGCTACAACGGCGTTCCATCGATGCAACTTCAGGGGTCTCCAGCACCCGGCGTGAGCTCGGGCGAAGCCATGGCCGAGATCGAGCGACTCGCCCAGCAACTGCCCCCCGGCTATGCCGTCGCCTGGACCGGCTTGTCGCTGGAAGAACGCGAATCCGGTTCGCAGGCTCCGTTCCTTTATGCGCTTGCTCTGGCGGCCGTCTTCCTCGCCCTCGCCGCGCTTTACGAAAGCTGGGCCATTCCAGTCGCGGTCATGCTTGCAATGCCCATTGGTGTCCTTGGTGCGGTCGGAAGCGCTTGGCTTGGCGGTTTCGACAACGGTGTTTTCTTTCAGGTCGGGTTGCTCACGGTGATCGGTCTTACCGGCAAGAACGCCATCATGATCGTGGAATTCGCCCGTGACCGTTACGAGAGCGGCGAAAATTTCTGGGATGCAGCGACCCATGCGGCAAGGCTGCGTTTCCGCCCGATCATCATGACCTCTATGGCTTTCTCGCTTGGCGTACTGCCGCTGGTACTCAGCTCGGGGGCCGGTGCAGGCGGGCGGACCGCGATCGGTACCGGCGTTCTTGGCGGTACGATTACCGGTACCGTGCTGAACATCCTGTTCGTGCCGGTCTTTTTCGTGGTGGTCAGCCGCATCGCTTCGATGGGCTCCAGACGGAAAGAAAAAGCCAGCACCGCCTGAATTATCTAGCGTGAAAGAGTTATTGGTAAACGCGCGTCGAAAGACGCGCGTTTCTTTTTTTTGCGAGGGTCTGATCGCCACTTCCTGGGGGCTAATGGAAAGTATTCGTTAACGACGTTTGGGTATCCAACCAGAGACGCGCGCAAACGAAGTCGTGCCATCCAGAAGGACTGCCCAGTTCATGCCAATAACCCTATCGCCTGACGACACCATCGCTCTGGCCGGGGCGATTGCGGACCAGATGTACCTCCTTCGTATTGACCCAAAGAGCGGCTGCATTCTGGAATGTAACGTGATGGCCGACACCCTTGCACCGACCGGACGTGCGGAAGGGGCGATGGTGATGGATCTCATCGGCCCGGAAGGCGCTTGGGAACAAACACTGGCCGTGATGACGCAGGATTCTTTGGTCAAGGTCCGCCTGCCCCTCGTCGATGATCCGACCCGTGTTCTTACGGGAGTGCTGCACAAGGATCCGCTGGGCAATCTGATATTGGTCGCGCAGGAGGAACCGACTGGCTCGCCGCTTGCGCTGCAGCGGATCGCGGCGCTGGAAAAGGGTCGGGCCATTGCGGAACTGGACACGGGAGGGAGGATTATCGAGGCTAATGGCCCGCTTTGCCTGCTTGCGGGGCGCGACCACGATGAGTTGATCGGAGCTTCGCACGAAGCGCTTTGGGCCGATGAGCCGGAAACCGGTACGCAGTGTCGCAAGACGTGGGCGGAGCTGTCCCGGACCGGTTCCGCGAAATCCGTTCTCGCCATGTCATCCCCCGATGGCGAAACAAGGCAGGCCAAGGCTTTTTACCGGCGGCTGAATAGCGGAGAATTGCATCCAGACCGGGTGTTGCTCTGCATTTCTGCTATGGATGACACCGGCAAAGCGGAGCGACAGGCTCGCCGGTTGAAAGCTTTGGACCTTTGCTGCCCACAGATTGAATACGACCTCAAGGGCCGGGTTATCCACGCCAATAACCGTTTTCTGGATCTGATCGATTACGATATCGACGATATCCTTGGCCAATCGCATAGGCTGTTGTGCGACAAGACGCTAACAAAGACGAAGGAGTATCGCCAGTTCTGGTTGGATCTTGCTTCGGGTCAGTCGAAATCCGGTGAATACCTGCATGTCCGTCGCGACGGTGAGGTGATCTGGCTGCGTGCGTCTTTTGTGCCGATTGTCGGAACGGTTGGAGAACCCGAGAGCGTGCTATGCTGTGCGACCGATGTTACAGCGACGCGTTCCCTTGTCGAAGACCTGACAGGCGAGATTTCAGCATTTGGCGACGCGTTCCCTTCGGTTCAGCTGGATCAAGAATTGCGAGTATTGAGCGCGAATGAGCAATTCCTCGCGCTGACAGGATATATCGAGGCAGGTGCGACGTGCCTGTCACTGGACGATCTGTTTGCAGACAATACGCAAAAAGATCTGGCAACCGCACATGAGGATATCCTGCGGGGTAAGGTATTTTCGCGAAGTTTTTTTCTGACAGGTGACGGCGGGACATTGTTCTGGGTCGACGCAGTCTTCCTTCCTAGACTGGATGCGGCTGGCGCCGTTTCGTCGGTCAGAGTGATTGTGATCGATAAGACCTGCCTGCAGAGATCGGCTATCGCCTTTGAATGCATCAACGAAGGACTGAAGCGGGTTCATGCCGTCGCTGAAGTGGACCCGGAGGGCATAGTGACGGCCGCCAATGAGCGGTATTTGGAACTTACAGGCTGCCCGGATCAGGCGAGTGCGGTCGGTAAGAGTTATCTATCCGCTGAGTCCAGGGACAGGAACAATATCGAATCGTGGTCTTGCCTGAGACAGGGTCCGGTGGAAAATGGTGAATTTCGGATCCAAGCCAAGGACGGCGACGAAATTCTAACGAGGGCCATGCATATTCCCGTGCTGGACTTGAAAGGAAGGCTCGAGAAGATCTTGGCCGTCGTGGCCGATATCTCCGCAGAGACAGCACTGGCGGCGGACCAAGCCAGCCAACTGGCCGCCATTGACCGGGCCGAGGTGATGGCCCGCCTCGACCTGACGGGCAAGGTGTTGAGTGTGAATACCAATTTCGAGCGCGTGACGGGATATTCGCAGGTAGAGCTGATCGGCCAGCACCATTCGACCCTGTGCTCGGCTGACCGCGTCCGTTCACAGGCATATCGAGATTTCTGGATTGAACTTCGAGCCGGAAAATTCCAATTCGAGAAGGGTCACTATGCCGGTAAATTCGGTCACGATTTTTATCTGCAGTCGGTCTATGCACCGATACTGAATCATGACGGTGAACCGGTCGGCATCGTGATGTTTGGCTATGACGTGACCGACCAGGTCGAGTTGGAACAGAAGATTACGGCGAAGGCCTCAAAACTGGGCGAGATATTCGGCGAACTGGGTCAGTTCAACGACCAGATGGCCACATCGACCTCCGACGCATTTGTTCTGACCAAAGACGCGCGGAACAGTGCTGATACGGGACTTGATGCCTTGACCAACGCGATTGCGTCGATCGAGCTGATCCAGCGATCCTCAAGCGAGATCTCGGACATCGTGTCGACTATTTCCGAGATCGCCAACCAGACCAATCTTCTGGCCTTTAACGCCGCCATAGAAGCCGCGCGCGCGGGCGAGCACGGGATCGGATTTTCGGTTGTCGCCGACGAAGTTCGCAAACTGGCCGAGCGCAGTTCCACTGCGGCCCAGGACATCACGAGGTTGATCTCAGGATCCGTAGAGCGGGTGCAGACAGGCACCGACCATTCGCAAGCCGCAAAGACCGCTTTCGAAGCGATCCTTGACGGCGTGGATAAGACAAGCGATGCGCTCGGAAGGATCTCGGCAGCGGCACGACAGCAGGAAAACGTGGCAGCCAGTATCGCGGATCTTGTCGGGCAGTTGTCCGAGGTGGATAAGACACCATAACGAATTGAGGGGCCGTGAACGTCTCACCGTCAAGCAGGGCGTTGGAACCTGACCTTACGCGTTGCTGCCGGCCAGCATTACAAGATTGTCGGCGCGTGTGACGGCATTCATCACAGTTCGCCCGAATGATCCAAGCAAAAAGACGTGGCCGTTTGTGGCCACGTCTTTCGTTTTATTGCACTGCCAATTGATTCTTCAGCCGAGGGCGTAACCGGCCCCGCGTACGGTGCGGACCGGGTCCGGACCGCCATGCTGGGTCAGTGATTTGCGAAGACGGCCGATGTGCACGTCGACGGTGCGGGTATCGACGTAAATGTCGCGCCCCCAGACACGGTCCAGCAGTTGTTCGCGGCTCCAGACGCGGCCCGGCTTTTCCATGAAGGTGGAAAGGAGCCGAAACTCGGTCGGGCCAAGCTTGAGCGGTTTTTCCGAGCGGCTGACCTTGTGGGTTTCGGCGTCGAGTACGATGTCGTCGAACTCGAGCCGCAGTCCGACGGTCGCGGGGCGCACCCGGCGCAGCTGCGAGCGGACCCGCGCCATCAGCTCGATCACGGAATAGGGTTTCACCACGTAATCGTCGGCACCGGTTTCTAGCCCCCGCACGCGGTCGACCTCTTCGGAACGGGCCGAGAGCATAATGACCGGAATACCGCGGGTTTCTGGACGGATTTTGAGCCGGCGGCAGACTTCGATGCCGCTGAGCGTTGGCATCATCCAGTCCAGCACGATGATGTCGGGCATGTCCTCGTCTACGAGCAGCAGCGCCTCATCGCCGCTGGCGGCCCGTATCACGCGGAACCCTTCGGCTTCGAGATTGTAGGCCAGCACTTCGCGCTGTGCGGGTTCGTCCTCGACGACCAGAACTGTGGGTTGGTTGGCAGTCATGGCTTACGGTTCCTAAATTGCGGTTTCCGACGTCGTGTCCGCCTTGGGGCGGTCTTCCTCGGGCCGTTCGCCGGACACCAGATAGACCACCTGCTCAGCAATGGATGTCGCGTGATCGCCCATACGTTCGATGTTCTTGGCGATGAAGTGCAGGTGCATGCAGGGCGTGATGTTGCGCGGGTCTTCCATCATGAAGGTCAGGAATTCGCGGAACAGCGCGTTATACATCTGGTCGACTTCGCGGTCCTGCTGGATCACATCGGCGGCCAGTTCGGCATCGCGGTGGATATAGGCATCCAGCGCGTTTTTGAGCATCATCTCGACTTCGCGCGCCATGCGGCGCAGCGCGGCAGGGCTGCCGGTTACCGACGGCATCTGGGTCAGGATACCGGTGCGCTTGGCGATATTCTTGGCATAATCCCCGACGCGCTCGAGGTTACCGCTTATCTTGAGAACCGAGAGAACTACGCGAAGGTCAACAGCAGTCGGCGCGCGCAGGGCGATAAGGCGTGCGGTGTCTTCGTTGATGAGTTCTTCGAGGCCGTCGATGGCCTTGTCGCCAAGGCGCACCTGCTCGGCCAGTTCCTCATCCCGGGTTTCGAGGGAGAGCGCCGAGTTGCGGATGGCGGCTTCGACCATGCCACCCATTTTCATGATCCGCGCCTGAATGGCTTCGAGGTCGCGATCGAAGGCGGAGGCGATGTGTTGGTCTTGCATGATACAGGACTCCTTTTCAGCCGATACGGCCGGTAATGTAGCTTTCCGTGCGCGGATCTTCGGGGTTGGTAAAGATTTGACCCGTCTCGCCGAATTCGACGAGATTACCGAGGTGGAAAAAAGCGGTTTTCTGGCTAACGCGGGCGGCCTGCTGCATCGAGTGGGTCACGATGACCACCGAATAGTTGGTGCGCAGTTCGTCGATCAGTTCCTCCACCTGGGCCGTGGCGATCGGGTCGAGCGCGGAACAGGGTTCGTCCATCAGCAGCACTTCGGGTTCGGTCGCGACGGCGCGCGCGATACAAAGACGTTGCTGCTGACCGCCTGACAGACCAGTGCCGGGCGCGTTCAGGCGATCCTTGACCTCGTTCCATATCGCGGCGCGACGCAGGGCGCTTTCCACGATATTGTCCAGATCCGCCTTGTTCTTGAACAGGCCGTGAATCCGCGGGCCATAAGCGACGTTGTCATAGATCGATTTCGGGAACGGGTTCGGTTTCTGGAATACCATCCCCACCTTGGCGCGAAGCTGCACCGGATCGACCTTGCGATCATAGATGTCTTCGTTGTCGAGAAGGATCGTACCTTCGACCCGGCAGACATCGATGGTGTCGTTCATCCGGTTCAGGCAGCGCAGGAATGTCGACTTGCCACAACCGGACGGTCCGATAAACGCCGTGACCGTCTTGTCTTCGATCTCGACGTCCACGTCCTTGATCGCGTGCGTGTCGCCGTAATAGACCTGAACCCCGCTGGCCGAGATCTTGATATCCTGGGTGTTCACGTTTTTCTCCACAGAGGTCATCTGGTTCATGGTGTTTTCTCCCCTTACCAGCGGCGTTCAAAGCGGCGGCGCAGGATCACGGCCACTGTATTCATTGTAATCAGGAACAGCAGCAGGATGATGATGCCACCCCAGGCGCGTTCATAAAAGGCCGGGTCTGCACGTTTTGCCCATTCGTAGATCTGCGCAGGCATGGCCGAGTTCGGCGACAGCAGGCCGCTTGCGACGCTGTCCGGAGCGTTCGAGGCGATGAAACCCACCATACCGATCAGCAGCAGCGGGGCCGTTTCGCCGAGCGCCTGAGCCAGACCGATGATGGTGCCGGTCAGGATACCTGGTGCGGCGAGCGGCAGTACGTGGTGAAACACCGACTGCATTTTCGAGGCCCCGACACCAAGCGCCGCATCGCGGATCGAGGGCGGCACAGCCTTGAGCGAGGCCCGTGTCGAGATGATGATGGTGGGCAGTGTCATCAGGGTCAACACAAGTCCGCCGACCAGCGGCGCGGACATAGGCAGGTGCATGTAGTTGATGAACACAGCGAGGCCGAGGATACCGAAGACGATGGAAGGAACAGCGGCGAGGTTCGAGATATTCACTTCGATGATATCGGTGATCCAGTTCTTCGGCGCAAATTCCTCGAGATAGATCGAGGCCGCGACACCGATGGGCAGCGCCAGTGCCAGCACCACCAGCATCATGAAGAGCGACCCCACCATTGCCACGCCGATCCCGGCAGATTCCGGTCTTTGGTCCGAGGCATCTGCCCCGGTGATGAAGCTGAGGTTAAAGGTCTTCTCGATGGACCCGCTTTCGACAAGCTGATCGACCACGTCGAGCTGTTCGACCGAGATGTTCTTGTCATTGGCGATAGAGTCGCGCGTTACGCGGCCCTTGAGATAGCCATCTACCCGGCTGCTGGCGAGAAATTCGAAATTGACTGTGGTCCCGATCGTTTCGGGATGGCGCAGCACAAAATCGCGCAGGGTTGCCGCGGCGCTCTTGGACAGGATGTCGCCCAGTTGCTTGCCAGAAAGTTCGGTCTGAACGTTCGCCGAAGCGATCTTGTCTTCCAATGCCTGCGAGATCAGCGGCGAGTATCCGAAGGTAGAGACCTTGGAAATCTCTTCGATATCACGGTTACCGTTCTTGTCGAGCTTGTCTTCGAGCAGCTGGACGTCGAGCGTGATAAAGGTTTGCTGAAACGCGCCAGCGCCGTTGCGCACGATGGTGAACACCAGAACCAGCAGCATGAGCAGGCCGATGCCAATGGCAATCATACCGTACATCTGAAAGCGTTTCTCGGCCGCGTTGCGCTTGGCGGTACGGGCGTCCTGCGTGAGCAAAGTCCCGTGTTTCGGGCGGGGTACGCCGGCGGCGGGTGAATTGGTGAGGTCAGTCATTCGTACTGCTCCCGGTATTTGCGCACGATATAGAGTGCCAGGATATTGAGGCCGAGCGTCAGGACGAAGAGCGTCAGGCCAAGGGCGAAAGCGACCAGCGTCTCGGGGCTTGCAAAATCGGTGTCGCCGGTCAGCTGGCTGACGATCCGGGTCGTGATGGTCGTCATCGATTCAAGCGGGTTGAGCGAGAACTTGGCGATCGCCCCTGCCCCCATGACGACGATCATGGTCTCGCCGATGGCGCGTGAGGCGGCAAGAAGGATGGCACCGACGATCCCCGGCAGCGCGGCGGGCATGATGACCTGACGGACGGTTTCGGACTTGGTTGCGCCAAGACCGAGCGAGCCGTCGCGCATCGCTTGCGGCACCGAGTTGATGATGTCATCGGAGAGTGAGGAGACGAAGGGGATGAGCATGATGCCCATGACAACACCGGCGGTCAGAACCGATGTCGCGCCACTCATCCATTCGACGCCCAGCAGGCCCTGATCGCCGCGTCCAAAGACGTTGACCAGCATGGGCCCGACGGTGAGCAGTGCAAAGAGACCGTAAACGATGGTCGGGATGCCCGCGAGGATTTCAAGCAGCGGCTTGGCGATGGAGCGTACCGCATTGCTGGCATATTCCGAGAGGTAGATGGCGGCGAAGAGCCCGATGGGTACCGCGACAAGCAATGCGATGAACGAGATATAAAGCGTGCCCCATAGAAGCGGCAGGATCGAGAGGTCGCTGTCGCCGCGGAAGTTGGGAGACCACGTGCCGCCAAAGAAGAAATCGGTCCAGGGATGGAGCCGGAAGAAGTTCATCGTCTCGAACAGCATCGACAGAACGATGCCGATCGTTGTGAGAATGGCGAGGCTGGCGGCAATGATCAGCAGGCCCAAAACGCCGCGTTCGACCACGTTACGGGCGCGGAAATCCTTGTGGGTCCGGGTATAGGCAAGCGCGAGGCCGCCAATCGCGAGAAGCAGGACCACTACCGTCATCACCAGTGTGCCGGTGGAGCTTTTGCTCCGGTAGGACTGGGCCGCTGCGAGCACTTCGGGCGAAACGTCGGACCCAAGGGCGACGCCGATGCTGCCAAGTGTCGCGCGGATGTCGGATGTGTTCGTTGTAAGCGCGTTGACCTCGTCATTCGTCATGGCGCCACTGCTGACCGCGAGATCAAGGCCGTTGGCGACGCGGCGAACATCGCTCATCACGAGGCTGCGGTTGGAACCTTCGGCGATGATCTCATCCGGGATCATTTCGGAGACTGAGTTTTCGATCAGCATGGGTTGCGCGAGCAGCCAGACAGCTAGAACGGCAAGCGCGGGCACCAGTGCGGTCAGGGCGACGTTATAGCCGTAATAGCCCGGCAGGGAATGAAGATTGCGCGCATCTCCTCCGGCCGATTGGTAGGCCCGGGCCCGGCCGGCGACAAAGCCGATCGCGGAAAGGGCAACAATGATTAGGAAAAGCCAGAGGACAGGCATGGCAGATGCTCCGTCAGGAATGTAGTGCCGGGAGTTGAAACCGGGACGCCGAAACGCCCCGGCTCGAAGTCAGCAATCAGGAATTGCTGCCCATGGTTTCTTCGTTTGCAACGGCTTCCTGAGTGGTTGCCAGTTCCGGGTCTGCAACAAGGCCGTATTCGGCGAGCGGGCCGTCGGGGCCTGCAACTTCGTCAGCGACGAAGAATTCGGCGTATTCCTTCAGTCCCGGGATCACGCCGATGTGCGCTTTCTTCACGTAGAAGAACAGCGGGCGCGACACAGGGTATTCGCCGGTCGAGATGGTTTCGGTCGAGGGTTCAATGCCAGACATGGTCGCGACCTGAAGCTTGTCGGTGTTGTTCTCGTAGAACGCCAGACCAAAGACGCCTATGCCGTCCTTGTTGCTTTCGATACGCGCTAGAGTCTCGGTGTAGTCACCGTCGATATCGACCGACTTGCCGTCGGTGCGCAGGCTGATGCAGGCCTTTTCAGCGGCTTTCTTGTCGTCGCCATTGGCAGCCTTGATGACTTCGAAGTCACCGGATTCTTCGCAACCGGCGAGGATCACGTTTTCTTCAAAGACTTCGCGGGTGCCGTGCTTGGTGCCCGGGATGAAGGCCTGGATCGGCTGATCGGGCAGGCTCGAGTCGACTTCGGCCCAAGTATTGTAGGGGTTGGCAACGAGTTCGCCGTCAACAACAACCTTGTCGGACAGGGCTTTGTACCACTGGACCGGGGTAAAGGCGAATTCGCCGCCCTTGATGTCCGAGGCAAAGACGATGCCGTCATAGCCGATGCGGACTTCGATGATGTCGGTAACGCCAGCAGCTGCGCAGGCTTCGATTTCCGAGTCCTTGATCTTGCGCGACGCGTTGGCGATATCGATGGTGTTTTCACCGACGCCTTCGCAGAAGCGCTTGAGACCGGCCGACGATCCACCCGATTCCACGACCGGTGTCGGGAAGTCGAAGTTTTCGCCAAAGGCTTCGGCAACGATCGAAGCGTAGGGAAGCACGGTGCTGGAACCGGCAACCTGAACCTGATCACGTGCGGCAGCTACAGTCGCCGACATCGCTACGATGGCCAGCCCGGATACGGTCATTTTTGCAAACGACATGGATTTCTCCTGGTTAGGAATGTCTGATCACCCCCATGATGATCTTGCCGTGCAGCTATCGGCTGCGCGCGATGCTTTTGTGACAGCCATGTAACAGCTATATGACAATGACGAAGTTTTCGAAAGAATTGGGGCGGAACGTGAGAGAACGGCCGGCGGGGACCCTGAATTTTTAACCGAAGGTCAGGCAGTTAGGTTGCGCGCGCGTTTCGGAAAGGAAGTGACCGTCCACGAAGTGGCAAGGCAAAATTTCCGTATTTGTAACGAGAAGAAGGCTCAGAGCGGCAGAATCACCGTGAAAGTCGACCCCTTGCCCAGTTCGCTTTCGACGCGAAGACGCCCCCGGTGCCGATTCACGATATGCTTAACGATGGCCAGCCCGAGACCGGTGCCGCCGAGCATGCGGCTGCGGTGGCTGTCGGCCCGGTAGAAGCGTTCGGTCAGGCGCGGCAGGTGCATCGGATCGATGCCCGGGCCCTTATCGACGACTTGAATCCGGACGGCGGGCGCCCGCAGAGCCGGGTCGCGCGGTGACGTTGCGAGCGTAATCTTCACCTCTCCGCCGGAGCCACCATATTTCACGGCGTTTTCGATCAGGTTGGTAAAGACCTGCCGCAGCTGGTCTGGATCGCCCGGCACGAGGATCGCGGTATCGGGCGGTATGTAACTAAACGCGACATTGGCGGAGTCGCCAAGCGGGCGCAGTGAGTTCAGGACCGAAGAAATCTGGGCTGACAGATCGACCTGCTCGCGAGGGCGCATGCGCTCTTCGCTTTCCACGCGGCTGAGCGAGAGCAGATCGCCGACGAGGCGGTTCATGCGCCCCGCTTCATCCTCCATGATGGCGAGGAACCGGTCCCTTGCGACGGGGTCATCGCTTGCCGCGCCGCGCAGGGTTTCGATGAACCCCATCAGGGCTGTCAACGGTGTGCGCAACTCGTGGCTGACATTGGCGACGAAATCGCGGCGCATCTGTCCGGCCTGTTCGAGATGAGTGACGTCTTGAAAGGTCAGCATCACATTGGGCGTCTGTTCGATGTTGCGGCACATCACGTCAAAGCTTGTATCCTGTGCCCCGTCGTTGGAGAGGTAGCGCACCGTTCGCGGGCGCCGGTCGCGCAGCGTATTTTCGATGGCTTCCGCAAGGTCCGGCTGGCGCAGGATCGTCGTGAAATGTCGCCCGATGATCTGCTGGCCAAGCAGCGTCAGTGCATCGGCGTTCGCCGTGGCGATGCGTTCATTTCGATCAACGACCAATGCAGGCAGCGGGATAGCCGACATCAGGTTGGCGATAGTCGTGTCCTGCATTATCCTGCGCCTTCCAGTCGGTCTAGTTGGCGTCTGGGACGGCCTGGGCCACCGCGTCGGTAAAGATCGACAAGAGCGCCTCCGGGTCTTCCAGGCCGACTGACACACGGAAGAACCCCTCGGAAAGGCCGAGCGCGGTCCGTTCTTCGGGCGTGAGGGCGCGGTGCGACGACGACGCGGGATGTGAGAGGGTGGTGCCGACATCGCCAAGGGTCGGCGCGAAATTGAGCTGTGCTGCCGCCCGGGTAAAGGCATTGGCCGCGGCCCTGCCACCTTTCAACTCAAAACTGACCATGTTGCAGCCCTGCCCGCCGAGCAGATCCTTGGCGCGACTCAGGTCAGGATGACCGGACTGCAGCGGGTAGAGAACACGCGCGACGCCGGGCAATTCCGCCAGCTTGTCCGCCAGACGTTTTGCAGTTTCCTGCGCTCTGTCGAAACGAAGCTCAAACGTCAGAAGTCCGCGTTCGGCCAGCCAGCAATCAAAGGGGCTGGGAGTCATGCCGGTGGTGACGGAAAACACTCGAAGTTTTTCGTTCAACGCCGGGTCACGGGCGACAACATAGCCGAGCATGACGTCGGAATGACCGGCCAGCAGTTTGGTGATCGAATGGATGACTATATCAGCACCATGGTCGAAAGGCTGAAAACCACGCGGCGTTGTAAAGGTATTGTCGACGACGAAGAGCAGCCCTTTTTCGCGGCAGAGTTCTGCAATGCCCTTGATATCGGCGACACGCAGCGTCGGGTTCGAGACGACCTCGACCAGGATCATCCTTGTTTCGGGCCTGATCGCCGCGCGCATGGAGTCGATATCGCAGGGATCTGCCAGCGAGGTCGCAATGCCAAGGCGCGGCAGGTCCTCTTTCATCATGCGCAGGGAACGCCCGTAGAGCTGATTGCCGCCGACGACATGGTCGCCAGTGTTTAGCAGCCCCAAGAGCACTGCGCTGACTGCGCCCATGCCAGAGCCTGTCACGACGCCTCCCGATGCGCCTTCCATCGCGTCGAGCCGTTTAGCGACAACATCCGCATTGGGGTGGCCTTCGCGCGAATAGGTATAACCGTGCACACGCCCTTCGTACTGGTCGTCCAGCGCATCCGGGGTTTCGCTGGCGTAGACGACTGAGGGCGACAACGGGGTCACGACAGGGTGGCTGGCGCTGTCTGGCAAGCCTACGGGGCGGATCAGCGATCCCTTGAAGTTCTTCATGTGGTGATGACCCTGAGTTCGTCGCGGAAACGACGCATGTTGTCCTGGTAGTGCATGGTGCCCGCGATCATTCGCTGGCGTGCTTTTTCGTCGATTTCGCGCACGACCTTGCCCGGCGATCCCATCACCAGTGAGTTGTCGGGGATCTCCTTGTTCTCGGTGATCAGCGCCCCTGCCCCGATGAGACAGTTCTTGCCGATCCTGGCGCCATTCAGGATCGTCGCGTTCATGCCGACCAGCGTATTGTCCCCGATGGTACAGCCATGCAGCATCACCTTGTGACCGATCGTGCAGTTCTTGCCTATGGTGAGCGGGAAACCGGCGTCGATATGCATGACGCAATTTTCCTGCACATTGCTGCCCTCGCCAATCAGGATGATCTCGTGGTCGGCGCGGATCGTGGTGCCGAACCAGACGGAAGAGCCCTCTTCCATCACGACTTGCCCGATCAGGTTGGCGTCTGGGGCTACCCATGTATCCGGGTGGATTTGCGGCGTGAGATTACCGAGCGCGTAAATTGTCATGCCAGTTCCTCGAATTCCGATTGAAGTTTTCGAACATGTTCCGTCAGTTCGGGCTGCTGCAACCGCCGCAGGCGGGTGGCCGCAACGATGGTCTTGATCTGCGTTTCGGTTGCATCCAGATCATCATTGACCAGAACGAAGTCATACCCGTCCCAATGGCTGATTTCGTCCCAGCTGCGTTGCATCCGGCGCGCAATCGTCGCGGCATCATCCTGACCACGCCCCTCAAGCCGCTTGCGCAGCTCGGGGATAGAAGGCGGCAGCAGGAAGATCGAGAGCGTATGCTGACCGAGCGCCGAATTGCGGATTTGCTGGGCTCCCTGCCAGTCGATGTCAAAGAGCACATCGCGACCCTGATCGATGGCGTGCTGAACCGGGCCACGGGGCGAGCCGTAAAAGTTTCCGAAGACATGGGCGTGTTCCAGCATGTCGCCATTGGCCACCTGCGCCTTGAACTCGGGCTCGGTGACGAAATGGTAGTCCTTGCCGTCAACTTCGCCGGGGCGCGGAGCGCGGGTGGTCGAACTGACGGAGAAAGCAATTCCGGGGTCCCAGTCACGCATACGCCGGGCCAGCGTGGATTTGCCCGCCCCCGAAGGTGAGCTGAGAATGATCAATAGGCCGCGACGGTCCGCCATGACGCAAATCTTCCTTATGATTTATTCGACGTTCTGGACTTGCTCGCGCAACTGGTCAATCACCGCTTTCATATCAAGACCGACGGTGGTCAGTTCCACTGACTGCGACTTGGAACAGATGGTATTGACCTCACGATTGAATTCCTGCGTCAGGAAATCGAGTTTACGCCCCACGGGTCCGCCCGCGGCAATCAGATTCCGGCTTGCTTGTATGTGCGCGCCCAGCCTGTCGATTTCTTCTGTCACATCGGCCTTGACCGCGATCAAGGCCAGTTCTTGCGCAACCCTGTCGGGATCGGCTTCGCGGGCATGTTCCATGACCCGCGCGAGGTTCTGGGAGAGCGCGCGGGCAACTGCTTCGCGCCTTTCCCCGGCCAGTTGCGCTGCCTTGGCGGTGAGGTTTTCGATTTCGTCGAGCTGAGCCGAAAGAACCGAAACAAGCTGTTTCCCTTCGTTGCGGCGCATGTCTAGGAAACCGTCGAGCAATGACGGAAAGTCCTGCTTGAGCTTTGCCACCAGCGGAGCCGGATCACGATCCCCTGCCCCCATTTCCAAGACACCGCGCAGGGCCAGAAGGTCACTGGCGCGGGAAGGAGCCAGCGTGACGCCACGTTCCAACGCTTCGTTTTCGAGAGTGGCGAGGGCGTCCAGCACATTGTTCATTGCGCTTTCGTTAAGCATCAGCGCGGATTTTTCCTCGTCCCTGCCGATCCGCAGACTCAGCGTCACCGAACCGCGCGTGAGTACCTTGCCAAGCTCTGCGCGCAAGCTGGCCTCGAGCCCTTCGAGCCAGTCCGGTATTCTCAGGTTAAGGCTTAATCCCTTGGCATTGACGCTGCGCAGCTCCCACGCCCAGCTGAATGGCGCCATCTCTCCCCGTGCTGAGGAAAACCCGGTCATCGAATGCAAAGACTTGGCCATGTTCCTCCGGGCGCTATGTCAAAAGTTTCCGTGACCTAAAGCCATAGGGCCCTCTTGCACAACCCCGAAGACCCGCTCTTGAGCCCCGGGTCCAGAGCACGGTCTGTTAACCAAGCGGCAAGGAATATGTCCAAAATGTAGCATATGTGTGGCATATTAAGGTTCTAGTAACTATTACTTCATTATTAATCGGTGTGTTGTGCTCTCAGACCTCTCAAGTGGCACCCACACCTCCGTCCCTGGAGATGAGGCCTGTGATTTCCGACCAGAATGCAAAGCGGAGCAACTCTGACAAAGTGATTAACTTCCAACGGTTTCGGAGCGTGAAAAGCGCGCCTGCCCTGCGTCAGGCCGAAGCTTATTGGACGGCACTTCGCGACGGAAACAGCATCCCGAGACGGACGCAGATCGATCCTCGTGGTCTTGAGAACCTGCTGGAATACGCTTTTATCATCGAAAGAATCGCGCCGGGCATTGCGCGGTTCCGACTAGCCGGCCAACATTTGACACAATTGATCGGGATGGAAGTGCGCGGCATGCCCATGTCGGCGCTGTTCACCTCGCGTTCCCGTCCGAATGTCGGCGCCGCGCTTGAGCAGGTTTTCGATACACCGGCCATCGTCGATCTGACGCTCCACAGCGAAGATCGCTTTGGCGGGCCGACTTTCTCCGCGCAGATGATCCTTTTGCCATTGATGAGCGATTACGGCGACGTCAGCCGCGCGCTTGGCGTTCTGGTGTCCGATGCCACCGACGTTTCGGATACGATCCGATTTGATGTGACAGGCACGAATTTCCGCGCGGTATCGCATATTGAGCCATCGGACATTGAGCCAGCCGCCACGTCTTTTTCAAAAGACAACTTGTCAGTGAAAAATTCAAACTCCTATGGGAACGGGTCAGAGCCCAAACCCAATCCCGGCTTCAACGAACCTGCCGAGCCGATGAAGGGCCGGGTTCCCTATCTGCGTCTGGTCAAGACGGACAGCTGAACCAAGCAAACACATCAAAGGTGACGTCTAGCTTTACTTTACGTCAATAAAGAGTCGTCACAGCGGCGCTAGCTGTTAACCTGTCAACGATGGAGGAATTTGGAATCATCGGTGCATGTCCAAGCAAATAGCAATGCTGTGGATTCTTGCGTTGGTCGCCTTGACCAGCGTGATGGTTGGCATCTTTTACCCACAGATCGACTATAGCGAATTTGCTCTTCTTACTGATGACCAGATAAAATTGTATCTCGAGGTGCGGCAAGACCAGTTGCGTGACCTGGAGATGGTCACCGAAGAAGGTCCTTACATAGATGTAAAAGCGCCTGTCGGATACCGGCTGAACTCGCCTTTGAGATTTGAGATCGACATTACGCCGCGCGAGGATGCGCACGTGGATATGGCGACATTCCGGATCGCCTATCGGCTTGGTGACAACTGGCTAGATGTCACGCGTAAGATGCTGAAGCAGGGCGATATTGAAGGTTCGAGAGTTAGCGTGCCGGGCGCGCTATTGCCGGTTGGCCAGCACGCGATGCGTTTCACGGTAAGTGATTCCAAGAAGCGACAGAGCGAAACGACTGTTACGTTTTCAGTTGGTGAGTGAATGAGAAAAGGCGCGAAACCTGTGTTCCGCGCCTTTGTCTGATCAGCCTACGGCTTGCTTGAGCCGGCTGTTGCGAAGATTTGTCAGCTCTTCCGCCACAAGGAATGCCAGCTCAAGCGACTGGCTTGCATTCAGGCGTGGATCGCAGGCCGTGTGATAGCGATCCTGAAGGTTTTCGTCGGTAACCGCATGGACCCCGCCGGTGCATTCGGTCACGTCCTGACCGGTCATTTCAAAATGCACCCCACCCGGAACGGTGTTTTCGCTGGCATGAACGGCAAAGAACTCTCGCACTTCGCTGAGAACGGATTCGAACGGCCGCGTCTTGTAGCCGCTTGACGATTTGACCGTGTTTCCGTGCATCGGGTCGCAGACCCAGACAACATTCGCTCCGACTTCTTTCACGGTCTTGATCAGACGCGGAAGATGTTCGGAAACCTTCCCGGCACCAAAGCGGGAAATGAGCGTCAGACGGCCGGCCTCGTTGTTGGGATTCAGCTTGGCGAGGAGCAGCTTGAGATCTTCGCTGGTCATGCTCGGGCCGCATTTGAGACCGATGGGGTTCAACACGCCGCGCAGGAATTCCACGTGTGCGCCGTCAGGCTGACGGGTGCGATCACCGATCCAGAGCATATGGCCCGAACCTGCAAGCCAGTTGCCAGAGGTAGAATCGAGCCGGGTCAGCGCCTCTTCGTATTCCAGCAGCAGACCTTCGTGGCTGGTGTAGAAGTCCACCGATTGCAGGGTGTGCGCCGTATCCTGATTGACGCCAGCGGCTTTCATGAAATCGAGCGTGTCGGTGATGCGGTTTGCCATCTCGCGATAGCGCTCAGCCTTGCGACCTTCGGTAAAGCCAAGAGTCCAGGAATGGACTTGGTGAACGTCGGCATAGCCACCGGTCGAAAAAGCGCGCAATAGGTTCAGGGTCGCTGCGGCCTGGGTATAGGCCTGCAGCATCCGGCCCGGATCGGGAATCCGGCTCTCCGCCGTGAATGCGAGATCGTTGATGATGTCGCCGCGATAGCTTGGAAGTTCGACGCCATCCACCTGTTCAGTCGGCGCGCTGCGCGGTTTGGCGAACTGGCCTGCCATGCGGCCGAGCTTGATCACCGGCACCTTGGCTCCGTATGTCAGTACCATTGCCATCTGCAGCATGACCTTGAACGTGTCGCGGATGCCGTCCGCGCTGAATTGTTCAAAGCTTTCGGCGCAATCGCCGCCCTGCAATAGAAATGCGTTGCCTTTGGCAGCTTCGCCAAGCTGCGCCTTGAGACGGCGTGCTTCACCGGCAAAGACCAGCGGCGGATATTTAGAAAGCTGGGTCTCGGTTGCGGACAGCGCGGCCGCGTCGGTATAATCGGGCATCTGTACCCGCGGTTTCGCGCGCCAGTTCGTTTTATGCCAATCGCCCATGATCCGGGTCTCCCATCTCAATCCTTAGGCGGGCTATATACAAAACCACACCTCCGGTGGCCATATATGAATTTCGTCCTCTTGACGTTGGCTTTATGCTCTGCCCATTGTGATGTTTCGTCGCTGTTGGGCAAGCGGACGCTAGCGAACAAAGGACCCGCGCCATGCAAGAACAACGTCAAGTTGTCGAGGTGCTCTCAGAGAACACCGAACCCCGCCAGTTTGTATTCGTGCTGCTGGAGAAATTTTCCATGCTGAGCTTTGCCTCAGCGATTGAAAGTTTGCGCATTGCCAACAGGATGGCCGACAAGCCGCTTTATACCTGGACGCTGTTAAGCGAGACCGGCGGACCGGTAAAAAGTTCGTCGAATACAGAGTTCAACGTCGATGGCGATCTTGGCGATCTGACACGGGATGCGGTGATCCTGCTTTGCGGTGGTATGGATATTCAAGCCGCCACAACCAAACGTCTGCTCGGGTGGATTCGGCGCGAGTCGCGCCGTGGCAGTATGGTCGGCGGGCTTTGCACGGCCGCCTTTTCGCTTGCTAAGGCGGGTTTGCTGGATTCGAAACGGGCCACGATTCACTGGGAGAACGCGGACAGCTTTGCCGAGGAGTTCGACGAGGTGAATCTGACCAAGTCGGTATTCGTCATCGATGGCAACCGGATGACGACGGCAGGCGGCACATCTTCGATCGATCTGATGCTAAAACTGATTGCGGACGAACACGGCGAGGATCTCGCCAATGCCGTTGCCGATCAGTTGATTTATTCCTCGATACGCACTGATCAGGATACCCAGCGTCTTTCGGTGCCGACGCGGATCGGCGTGCGCCATCCGAAACTGAGCCAAGTCATCCAGATGATGGAAGCCAATATCGAGGAACCGATCAGCCCATCCTTGCTGGCCAAGGAAGTCGGCATGTCGACCCGTCAACTTGAGCGGCTGTTCCGACGCTATCTGAACCGCTCACCCAAACGCTATTACATGGAGTTACGGCTACAGAAGGCACGCAACTTGTTGATGCAGACGGATATGAGTGTGATCAACGTGGCGCTTGCCTGTGGCTTTGCATCGCCGTCGCATTTCTCCAAATGCTACCGTGCGCATTACGATACAACGCCTTACCGCGAACGTGGCAGCCACGCGGCCCGCTTGTCGATCTGAGAATATCGTGGCGCTAATTGCTGTTTTGATCCGCATTTGCAAGGTCATGCATCCCGGAACAATTCGTTTCGGATGACGCTGCGCCAAGAGACTTTTCTTTTTATTTCGCCTTGCCTAGGGTCTTTCGTGAACATCATGTTCCAACAAGGGAGTTAAATATGAAAAAGCTGCTTTTGGCGAGCGCTGCCTCGATTCTGACGGCGAGCGGCGTATACGCTGAAGACGTGAAGATCGGCATTCTGGTCGGCTTTACCGGTCCGATTGAATCGCTGGCAGAACCGATGGCCAAGGGTGCCGAACTTGCGATGAAGGAAGTTTCCGACAGCGGCGCCTTTATGGACGGTTCGACGGTAACACCGATGCGGGCTGATTCCGGTTGTATCGACAACGGTCTTGCCACGTCCAACGCCGAACGTCTGCTGGCCGACGGTATCAGCGCCCTGATCGGTGCGGACTGCTCCGGTGTGACCGGCGCCGTTCTGCAGAACGTGGCTATTCCGAACGGCATGGTCATGATCTCGCCTTCGGCAACGTCTCCGGGCCTATCGACCGTCGAAGACAACGATCTGTTCTTCCGCACGGCCCCCTCGGATGCGCGTGAAGGTCAGGTCATGGCCGAAATCCTCATGGATCGCGGCATCGACTCCATCGCGCTTACCTATACCAACAACGACTATGGCAAGGGTCTGGCCGACGCGATCGAGAGCGAGTTCAAAAAGGCTGGCGGCGAAGTAACAATCGTCACCGCGCATGAAGACGGCAAGGCCGACTACTCGGCTGAAGTCGGTGCGCTGGCCTCGGCTGGTGGCGACATCCTCGTTGTTGCCGGCTACCTCGATCAGGGCGGTCTGGGCATCATCCGCTCGTCGCTCGACTCGGGTGCGTTCGATACTTTTGGACTGCCCGGCGGTATGATCGGTGACAGCCTGCCCAAGAACGTTGGTTCTGACCTTGATGGCTCATTCGGCCAGATTGCCGGTTCGGGCGGCGAAGGGATCGAAAAGCTGAAGTCCATGGCGGGCGATGATTTCGACGCGACTTCGCCCTATACACCGGAAAGCTACGACGCTGCGGCCCTGTTCATGTTCGCCATGCAGGCGGCAGGTTCGACCGATCCGGCAGAGTATGGTCCGAAGATCATGGAAGTCGCAAACGCGCCCGGCGAGAAAATCTATCCCGGCGATCTCGCCAAGGGTCTTAAGATAATCGCAGAGGGCGGTGACGTCGATTACGTCGGTGCATCGGCTGTCGAACTGATTGGACCGGGCGAGAGCGCGGGCAGCTATCGCGAAATCGAAGTTCAGGGTGGCGAGAACACTACCGTGAAATTCCGCTGATCAAGTGACGTGACACTGGCGCCCGGTCGGCTTCGGCCGGGTTGCCCAATTAACAAAAGAACCGCCAGAGAGCGGTTCGCTAACAACAGGACCGCGCCAAAGCGGTTCGAGGGGGTGCAATGATCGTCGTAGAAGACGTGCACAAGCATTTTGGGGGCTTTCACGCGGTCGACGGTGCCTCGCTGACCATCGCGGAAGGCTCGATCACTGGGCTGATCGGTCCGAACGGGGCCGGGAAAACCACCCTCTTCAACGTGATTGCAGGCGTGCTGACGCCGACATCGGGCAAGATGACGATGGCGGGTGAAGACATCACCGGCCTGCCGCCGCACGATTTATTCCACATGGGTCTGTTGCGCACCTTCCAGATTGCGCATGAATTTTCGTCGATGAGCTGTCGCGAGAACCTCATGATGGTGCCCGGAGGACAGTCGGGAGAGTCGCTTTGGAACACCTGGTTCGGGCGCAAGCGCATTGCAGATGAAGAGCGCGCGCTGGCGGCTAAAGCGGATGAGGTACTGGAGTTTCTGACAATCGAACACCTCGCCGAGCAGAAAGCCGGCCAGATTTCCGGTGGTCAGAAAAAACTGCTGGAATTGGGACGCACGATGATGGTCGACGCGCGGATCGTCTTTCTCGACGAAGTTGGCGCAGGTGTGAACCGGACGCTGCTCAATACCATTGGCGACGCAATTCTGCGACTAAACAAGGAACGCGGATACACCTTTGTCGTCATCGAACATGATATGGATTTTATCGGACGTCTTTGCGATCCGGTGATCTGCATGGCAGAAGGCCGGGTGTTGGCAGAGGGCACCCTGGATGAGATCAAGGCGAATGAGCAGGTCATCGAAGCCTATCTGGGAACCGGACTGAAGAACAAGAACAAGGTTGGCGCGTGATGAAGCGGGAAACCATCTATCGCGTGTGCGCAGGTTTTGACTCGGCAGACGGGGGGGCAGCCCCCCGGGCCATCGCCGAGGCGATGACCTCCCCCCGGAGTATTTTCGGCAAAAGGAAAAGGGGGTATGCCGGTGGCCGGTAATCCTTATCAGGACGATCGTGGAAACAAGGACCGCTCTATCGCCAACCCGCAGGGCGGGGGTGAAATCGCGCATCGCAAGAGCGGTAAGGCCCGCCCGTCTGAAACCGGAGGTGCCTTTCTGATCGGCGATGCGATGACCGGCGGGTATGGCAAGGGCCCCGATATTCTTCACGACTGTACTATCGCCGTGAATCAAGGCGAGATTGCCGTGATTGTCGGGCCGAATGGCGCGGGGAAATCGACGGCGATGAAAGCCGTGTTCGGCATGCTTGATCTGCGCAAGGGATCGGTCCGGCTGGACGGGCAGGATATTAGCGATCTCAGCCCGCAGGATCGCGTGGTTCAGGGCATGGGGTTCGTGCCGCAGACCAACAACATATTCACCTCGATGACGGTCGAGGAGAACCTCGAGATGGGCGCATTCATACGCCGCGACGATTTTCGCGAGACGATGGCTCAGGTGTATGATCTTTTCCCGATCCTCAAGGAGAAACGTCGCCAACCGGCCGGGGAACTATCGGGTGGGCAGCGGCAGCAGGTCGCCGTCGGGCGTGCCTTGATGACGAAGCCGAAGGTTTTGATGCTGGATGAACCGACCGCCGGTGTCAGCCCTATCGTGATGGATGAGCTTTTTGACAGGATCATCGAGGTTGCGCGAACCGGTATTCCCATTCTGATGGTCGAACAGAACGCGCGTCAGGCGCTGGAGATCGCGGACAAGGGATTTGTCCTGGTGCAGGGGCGCAATGCCTATAGCGGTACGGGCCGCGATCTGCTGGATGATCCGGAAGTCCGCAAAAGTTTTCTGGGCGGGTGATACGGATATGAAAATCGAGATCGTTCACGCTGTGGCGACGCCCGTATTGGCATCGCATGAAAAAGATCGCTTGATTAAGGGAAACGGGTGCTGACATGGATTTTCTGAACGCGTTCGTCGCCCTTTCCAACTACGTGTTGATCCCCGGTATCGCCTATGGAAGTCAGCTGGCGCTCGGCGCGCTGGGGGTGACTCTGATCTACGGTATTCTCCGGTTCTCGAACTTTGCCCATGGGGATACGATGGCTTTCGGCGCCATGGTCACCATCCTTGTGACATGGTGGATGCAGGCGCAGGGGATCAGTTTTGGCGTCCTGCCAACAGCGCTTTTGGCGCTGCCTTTTGGGATCCTGGGGACCATGGTGTTGCTGGTGGTGACTGATCGGGTCGTCTATCGGTTCTACAGGCAGCAAAAGGCGAAACCGGTGATCCTTGTAATCGTTTCCCTTGGCGTGATGTTCATCATGAACGGGATCGTGCGTTTCATCATCGGTCCTGACGATCAGAACTTTGCCGATGGTGAGCGGTTCATCATTTCGGCCCGGGATTTCAAGGCATGGTCAGGGCTCGACGAAGGGCTGGCCTTGCGCACGTCGCAGGGGATCACGGTCATTACCGCTGTCGTGGTGGTCGCTGCGCTTTTCTGGTTTCTTAACAAGACGCGGACCGGGAAATCGATGCGGGCCTATTCAGACAACGAAGATCTTGCCCTGCTGTCTGGGATCAATCCAGAACGGGTGGTGACCTATACATGGCTGATCATCGCTGCCCTGACGACCGTGGCAGGTGTGCTATATGGCTTGGACAAGTCCTTTAAACCGTTCACCTATTTCCAGCTTCTTTTGCCGATCTTTGCGGCTGCCATCGTGGGTGGACTTGGCAGCCCGGTGGGGGCCATCGCCGGCGGTTTTGTGATCGCCTTTTCGGAAGTAACGATCACCTATGCATGGAAAAAAGTGCTTGGGTACCTGATGCCCGAAGGGCTGGAACCGGACGGGTTGGTGCAGCTTCTGAGCACCGATTACAAGTTCGCCGTATCCTTTGTCATCTTGCTGATCGTGCTGCTTTTCAAACCAACCGGCCTTTTCAAGGGGAAATCGGTATGAGCGAACCCGTCAAGAACACCCTGCTTTTCCTAGTGGTTGCCGTGCTGATCGCTATTGCCGGTTTCATGCAAAGCTGGAACACCGCGCTGTTGATCCTCAACATGGGGCTGGTGTCTGCCATCATGGCAATTGGTGTCAATCTGCAATGGGGCTTTGCCGGTCTGTTCAATGTCGGCGTGATGGGTTTCGTCGCGCTTGGCGGGCTGGCGGCTGTTCTCGTTTCCATGCCCCCTGACCCGGATGCCTGGCAGGCCGGCGGGGTGCGTGTGCTCCTCGGGCTCGCACTTGGGGCTGCCACGATCATTGGCGCGGTCCTTGTCTATTCCCGCGTCAAGAAGGGTCCGCTGCGGGCGGTGGGCATCATTGCGATCCTTGTCGGGGGATTTTTCATTTTTCGTGGCGTTCTGGACCCGGGTGTCGATGCCGTTGAGAGCGTGAACCCTGCCCTGTCCGGCTACCTCGGCGGGTTGGGGCTTCCCGTTATCCTCTCCTGGCCCATTGGCGGTTTGCTGGCCGGAGGCGTTGCCTGGCTTATTGGCAAGACGGCGCTTGGCCTGCGATCGGATTACCTTGCGATTGCGACGCTGGGCATCGCCGAGATCATCATTGCCGTGCTGAAGAACGAGGATTGGCTGAGCCGGGGTGTGAAGAACGTGGTCGGCATTCCACGGCCCGTGCCTTACGAGATCGATCTTCAAAACGATCCCGGCTTTGTATCGAGCGCGGCCGGTTGGGGGCTGGACCCGGTCGAAGCATCTACGCTTTATGTCAAACTTGCCTACGCCGGGCTGTTTCTTGTGGTCCTGCTGGTTATCCTGTGGATGGCGCAGATGGCTCTGAAGAGTCCGTGGGGCCGAATGATGCGGGCAATCCGCGACAATGAAGTCGCGGCCGAAGCGATGGGCAAGGATGTGACCCGTCGGCATCTGCAAATCTTCGTGCTTGGCAGTGCCGTTTGCGGGCTTGCCGGGGCCATGCTGACAACGCTGGACGGGCAGTTGACGCCGGGTACCTATCAACCGCTCCGCTTTACCTTTCTGGTCTGGGTCATGGTGATCGTCGGTGGATCGGGCAACAACTTTGGCGCCGTTCTCGGCGGTTTCCTGATCTGGTTTCTGTGGGTAGAAGTCGAACCGATCGGTATCTACCTGATGCAGACCATCACTTCGGGAATGGCGGAAGGCTCTGCGCTCAAGTCTCACCTGATGGGGAGCGCGGCGCATATGCGGCTGTTTACTATGGGGCTCGTTCTGTTGCTGGTCCTACGCTTTAGCCCAAGAGGACTGATCCCCGAAAAATAGGGGATCAGTGCCGGGCGCGGCACCCGTTTGACATTTACGCGGGAAACGCGTCAATCAGGAGGATGTCGCCCGTCCAGTCCGAGTTGTTTATTGTCTTCTGAGCCTGAAAGTCCGATCCAGTCGATCACCCCGGAAGAACGGCGCTCAGGTTTCTGGCGAAGCTTGAAGCGGCTTTTCCGGGTTGGTATCGCGACGGTCGTATTTGCTTTGATCCTCGGGTGGTTGTTCGTGCTCTTCCCTGTGGAAAAACGCGTATTCAAAGCCGCTCTGACGCAGCCGCTGGTGAATTTCCGCAAGACCGACGATCAATTGCAGTTCATTTCCTGCATTTGCGGATCGACCTTGCGTCCTGACGAAGTCCCCGACAGCGTCGCCAACGCCCTGATCGCAACCGAAGACCGCAGGTTTTATCAACATTTCGGCATCGATTTCCTAAGCTTCGGCAAAGCCGTGCTTAGTGGCGGCAATCGGGGTGGTTCGACGCTTGAGATGCAATTGGCGAAGAACACGCTGAACGGGGCATCGCCCAGTGCGCTGCGTAAGTACGCCGAATTGTTCTTCGCAACCCGGATCAGTCTTTCTTACAAGAAAAAAGACATATTGCGCCTTTACCTGAGCCGGGTGAATTTTGGACGGCTGAACGGAGTGCCGATATTTGGGTTGCGAGACGCGGCCTATGCCTATTTCAACGTAGCGCCCGAACGGCTGAACGTCGCCCAAGCGGCTATACTTGTCGGCATGATCAATGCGCCGAGCTTGTATAACCCTATCAACAATCCGAAGTCCTCGACCCAACGCGCCGAACTCGTCCTGCGGCGCATGGAGACCGAAGGCTTTGTCGATAATGCCGAGGCGGTGAAACTTGCCTCCGCCCTGCCCCGATCTATCGGGCGTTTGCCACGTCGTGATCGGTATCTGGAAGATCAGGTCATGCGGGAGTTGCGCGACCTTGCAGAGCCTCTGCCCGACGGGCTCCATTTCGCGATCACGACAATCGATCCAATTGCGCAGGAGCAGGCGCGGCGCGTGGTTGCCCGGGATATACAGGGTTATCGCAATCAGGGAGTCGCCCGCGCCGGGCTGATTTCCGTCGACAGTAAAGGTCGCGTTCTGGCGATGCTCGGCGGGCTTGATTACCGCGCCTCGAACTGGAACCTCGCTATGCAGGCAGAGCGTCAGGCCGCGTCGACAGCCAAGATCGCGACATACGTGGCCGCGATAGAATCTGGCTGGGGGCCCGATGCGACGCTGAAAGACAACCCGGATGACATCGAGGCCGATTTCGTCCCCCGAAACGTGGACCGGCGCTATGTCGGGGACATCCCATTGCGTGATTGCATTAGCCAGAGCCGGAATGTCTGCACCATGTGGCTTGCCGAACAAGTCGGGTTCGACGCCGTGGCAGAGGTGGCAGAGCGGATCGGGATTACACAAACGCGGATGCCGGGCTCGGCAATTGTTCTGGGCGCTGCCGAAACGACCCTTGCCCGAAACGCAGGTGCTTATCTTGCAGTGTCCAATGGCGGAGAGCACTACGTACCACATGTGCTACGCGCGGTGTTGGGGCAGTATGGCAAGGTGCTTTACCGCGATTCAACGGCCTCCAAACGCGTCATGACACTGGTCACCGCAGAACGGATGAAACAGCTTTTGGCCGGTGTTACGGCGGACGGCGCGACGGGTGATACCGCACAGTTCGAAGGCGGACGGGCTTATGGCAAGACAGGCACGAGCCAGGAAAATCGCGACGCGTGGTTTGTCGGCTTCACCGACCAAGGAATCGTCACCGCGGTCTGGGTTGGACCGCCGGAGGGGAAACTGATGCACAACGTCGCCGGTGGCCAACTACCGGCCGAGATATTTTCAGATTACAACGTCAACCTTGTCGAGCGGTTTCAGGGTTATGTCGGGCAGCTTCCATACGATCCGGCCAGTTTCTGGCGTGACGTTAATGTCCCTTAACGCCCCCTGAACAAGCCACCTAGTATCCCACGTACGATCCGTCGACCGGTTGTCCCTTTGAGTTCCTTGATGACGGCCTCGGTCATCGCGGATCCGAAGGTATCCCCACCGCTGCGGCGCGACGTGGATCGTGTCACTCGCGTACCGCTATACCGGCGACCGGCGTTGTATTCACGGACGGCGGGCTCAGCCTGTTCTGCCTTCTGCTCGACTTCCTCGGCGGCTTGTGCCGCTTTTTCCGAGCGAGCAGCCAGCATTTCGAAAGCTGACTGACGGTCGAGCGTCGTGTCGTATTTGCCCGCCATGTCCGAAGCGGCAAGTATTTCGCGGCGTTCCCTGTCGCTGATCGGACCGAGTTGAGACCCCGGTGGCCGGATCAAAGTGCGTTCGACTATTCCGGGAACGCCCTTGTCCATGAGCATGGACGTAACCGCCTCGCCGACACCAACCTCGCGAATGGCCTGCTCGGTCGAGAACCGTGGATTTGACCGATAGGTTTCCGCTGCGAGGCGAAGGTTCTTTTGGTCGCGCGCCGTGAAAGCCCGGAGGGCGTGCTGAATGCGGTTTCCAAGTTGGCCAAGAATATCCTCTGGGATATCGGCAGGACTTTGTGTGACAAAATAAACTCCGACGCCTTTGGAGCGGATCAGGCGGGCAACCTGTTCCACCTTGTCGACGAGCGCCTTGGGTGCTCCGTCGAAAAGCAGGTGCGCTTCGTCAAAGAAAAAGACCAGCTTGGGTTTGTCAGGGTCACCGACTTCGGGCAATTCCTCGAACAATTCGCTTAGTAGCCAAAGGAGAAAGGTGGCATAGAGGCTAGGGGCGGCCATCAGTTTGTCAGCAGCGAAGATGTTTACAATCCCCCTGCCTGACGCGTCGCAGCGCATCAGGTCGGACAGTTCAAGCGCCGGTTCGCCGAAGAGTTTCGTGCCGCCCTGGTTATCGAGCACGAGCAGGCGACGTTGAATGGCGCCAATCGACGAAACGGAGACATTCCCATAACGCAGCGAAAGTTTGTCCCTGTTTTCTCCGATCCAAACCAGAAGCGCCTGCAGGTCCTTAAGATCGAGCAGCGGCAGGCCGTCTTCGTCGGCCACCCGGAACGCGATGTTCAGAATACCCTCCTGCGCCTCGGTCAGATCGAGCAGCCGGGCCAGCAACAAAGGCCCCATTTCAGCGACAGTCGTTCTGACCGGATGTCCCATTTCTCCATAGAGGTCCCAGAACGTGACCGGCACGGCGTTGTAGGCGAATTCCTGAAAGCCAATCGTTTCGGCTCGTTTGATGAAAGCTTCGTGTAGCTTGCTTTCGGCCGATCCCGGCTTGGAGAGACCGGACAGGTCCCCCTTTATATCTGAGAGGAATACGGGAACTCCTTTGGCACTGAAGCCTTCCGCCAGAATTTGCAAAGTGACCGTCTTGCCAGTTCCTGTCGCCCCGGCCACGAGCCCGTGGCGGTTGGCGTATTTGAGCGTCAAACCCTGATGCTCGGCGTAGTCGATCCCGCCGCCGCCCACGAAAATCTGTTCTGCCATTGGTAGTCACCGTCTCTGATGCGCGTCGCGTTTCAAACGAACATACAGAGTTAACTCCCTAGGGCGATACCGGAAATCGCTTGAATTCGTGCATGTAGCGGTTTTCAGGAGAAGGCATAAAGCCCCTTTGGGAAGACATAAGCCTGGTTTTTAGCATATCGGGCCATGGGATCGTAACACGGCCCTGCATCACATAGTTTTTTAGCTTGGGCTGTTGACCGGAACAAAGCCTTCTCGTAACGTTCCGACAATAACTAAGTCGGCCAGTCCGACGGGGAGCACAAATAGTAAGGAGATCCTTTCGGGTCTCCTTATTTCTTTTGAGGTTCAGCCTAGAACCTCCCGCAAGTCTAGAGCCGAAATGCGGCATTTGCGCGACCTATGGCCCTGACAGTGGCGCGAAGACATGCTAATGGCAGTCAGGCAGTTTAAACACAGGTTCACCATGTTCAAAAAACTCTCTTCTCTCACCCTAGTTACCATGACGGCGCTCGTCGCGACGCCGCTTTGGGCGCAACAGAGTGAAACGACCACGACACCGACAGAGCAAGCGCAAGAAGAGCCAGCCCAATCCGAAACCGGAACAAGCTCCGCCACATCCGGCGAAGCTCAGCTTGATCTTGGGCAGACGGTGACCGGCGAACCCGAGCTGGGCCAGCGCTATTCAAAAGAGACTTTCGACGATTTCGAGCTCGCCTGCATTAAGATCGAAGCGGACAAGGACCCCTGTTCGCTCTTGCAGATCCTCGAAGATGACAACGGCAATCCAGTGGCCGAGTTTTCACTTTTTCGGATCAGCAATGGGTCGCAAGCCGTCGCCGGTGCGACAGTCATCGTACCGCTGGAAACCCTGCTCCCGGCGCAGCTGACCATTGCCGTCGATAGCAACCCGGGCAAGCGGTACAACTATTCCTTCTGCAATCCGATCGGGTGCGTTGCGCAAATCGGCCTGACTCAGGCCGATGTCGATGCGTTCCGCCGTGGCAGCACCGCGAAAATTTCGCTGCGCCCGGCGCCTGCACCGGATCAGGTGGTCGAACTGGAGATGTCCCTGAAAGGCTTTACTGCCGGTTATGATGCGGTGGACGTAGTTTCCCAGTAAACGCCCTGGATCGTAGACACGAATGGGTGCGCCAAGCGGCGCGCCCATTTTTTATATCCTGCGAATTGCCAATACGGCGTTCAGACCACCAAACGCGAAAGCATTGCTGAGAGCCACGGATACGTCTGCGTCTCGCGCTTCGTTCGGAACGACATCCAGCGCACATTCGGGATCGGGCTCTTCGTACCCAATAGTTGGCGCAATGACGCCATCCCGGACAGCCATGATACAGGCCAGCAGCTCGACGGCACCGGTGCCGCCGATCAGATGGCCATGCATGGATTTGGTCGACGAGATCATCAGCCGGTCAGCGTGAGGCCCAAAAACGCCAGCAACCGCAGCACATTCCGTTTTGTCATTCGCAGCGGTACCAGTGCCGTGGGCATTGATATAGCCCACTTCGTCGGAGTTGAGCTTTGCGTTGCGCAGGGCCCCCGCAATCGCCCGTTCCGCCCCTTGCTTGGATGGCATGACGATGTCGGAAGCATCGGATGACATCGCGTATCCGATCACTTCGCACAGGATTTCCGCACCACGTTTCTTGGCGTGCTCATACTCCTCGAAGACGAAGATGCCAGCCCCCTCGCCCTGTACCATGCCATTGCGCCCTAGGCTGAACGGCCTGCATGCGTCTTTGGACATGACGCGAAGACCTTCCCAAGCTTTGACGCCACCAAAGCACAGCATGGATTCCGAACCGCCCGTCACCATTGCGGGCGCCATGCCTGACTGCACCATCGCAAAAGCCTGGGCCATGGCATGGTTTGAAGAGGCACAGGCGGTCGACACGGTAAAGCTTGGCCCCTTCAGGTTGTACTCCATCGATACATGGCTTGCCGCTGCGTTGTTCATCAGTTTCGGTACGACAAATGGATGAACCCTGTTCTTGCCGTCCTCGTAAACGCTGCGGTAATTGTCGTCCCACGTGCTTACGCCGCCACCTGCAGTACCGAGAACGACCCCGGATCTGGCTGCAAGTTCGCCAGAAAAGACAATGCCAGCCTGATTGATGGCCTCTTTCGCTGCCATCAGCGTAAACTGCGTGAAACGGTCATAAAGGGCCATCTGCTGGCGATTGAATAGCCCTTCGGTCTCAAACCCGATAACCTGCCCGCCGATCTTGATCGACAGGCGATCAACGTCTCTGAAATCCAACGGCCCGATCCCGCAATGACCGTCTTTCATGGCCTGCATGGTTTCGGCTACGGAATGACCAAGCGCATTGATCGTACCCGCGCCAGTTATGACCACGCGTTTCATGGGATCATTTCGCCTTGGGTCACGTCTTTTCGACCATCAATTCTTTGATGCCATTGACGATGGATTTCACGTTGGAAATGTCGAAATCGCTTTTTGTCGGTTCATTCGCGTTGAAGGGAACCGAAATATCGAATTCTTCCTCGATCGCGAAAATGCATTCGACCAGACCAAGACTATCGATACCAAGATCTTCGAGTGTACTGTCGGGCGTAACGTCGGAGGGTTCCAGTACGGCTTGTTCCGCAATGATCTCGATGACTCTATCCTGAATACTCATAAGAGAGCTCCTGGCTTGATGTATCCCTAGCTGACTTACTTGCTCGACTCGCTTTTGAAAACCGCCTTTTTAAGTTCCGCAAGGTCCGAAAGAAACCGTGGCAGCCGTCGCTGTGCCTTGTAAAGCGCTGTAAAGCTTTCCATTTTTACGGCTGGGTAACCCATCATCACACGTCCGGCAGGTACGTTCGACAAGAGCTTGGTTCCACCAGCCGCGACGACTCTGTCGCCCACCGTGATATTATCCGCGACGCCGCTCTGGCCCCCAAGAACGACGTTGTCGCCGATGATCACCGAACCGGCGACGCCCGCTTGTGCACAGAGCAGACAGTCGCGGCCTATACGAACATTGTGCCCCACCTGAACAAGGCTATCGAGCTTGGTGCCTGAACCGATCTCTGTGTTTCGGACCGTCCCGTTGTCAACAGTCGAGTTCGACCCGATTTCGACATTGTCACCAATAGTTACGGATCCTAGTGAGTGGATTCGCTGCCACGCTTGGGGTTGTGCGTCACCTTGATCGCCAAGCGATTTGCGGGCGTTTTCTACGCCAGAGATTTCGGGGGTAACAAATGAAAAACCATCCCCTCCAATCCGGACGCCGGGTTGCGCGATGAAATCCGACCCGATCTGGGCCCGCGCGCCGATGCTGACCATTTCCCGAAGAGAAGCGTTCCGCCCCAGCTTTGTGTCAGCTCCGATAAAGCACTGAGGGCCAATGACCGATCCATCGCCGATTACGGCCCGTGCACCGATGATCGTGAAAGCACCTACGGTTACTTCGCGGCCCAATTCAGCAGTTTCATCTACGACGGCGGTCGGATGAATACCCGGCGGAAACCCCTGACCCGGGTCCAGCATCCGTGTAATCCCTGCCATCGCCATTCGCGGTCGACTGACGAAGATGGCGGCCTCAAGACTGAGGTCTTGCCAATCCGCCCCTTCCCACAGCACCGCTGCGCGAGCGCTACCTTTGCTCAAGTGGTCCGCATATGCGGGAGACATCGCCATAGCGAGATCATCGGCGGTTGCGAGAGCCGGTTCTGCGGCGCCTTTTACCTTGAGGGAGACGTCGCCTGCGGCATTAACCCCGAGCGACGCTGCGATTTCTTGGACCGTGTACATTTGCGGACCTTTTTGCAGATGCAATCAGGTCCGTTCATTATCCCTGAACAGAAGACAAGGCTACCCCCGCCTCGCTCAGCGCGTCCCATATCCGCGCGTCCCGCCCATAGACATCCCGACGAAATTCGACACGGCCTTTGTCGGAGATGACTGCCGTTCTATAGATCAAATGAACCGGAAGAGGCTTTTCCAGATTGATTTTGGTTTCGGTTCCTGAGCGAAGAACGCTTTGAAAATAAGCTCTTGGGTCGTCTTCCTGAAGCGACAAAAGAGCATAGGCGAAATCGAACGGATCGGCTAGGCGGATACAGCCATGAGAGAACGCGCGTGTCTCGCGCTTGAACAGGCTTTTCTGAGGCGTATCATGGAGATAGATATTGTACTTATTGGGGAACATGAACTTCACCAACCCCAGTGCATTGCTATTGCTTGGCGGCTGCCGCATATCAAACGGGAAGTTGCGTGCTGTGAACTGGGTGAAGTCCATCGCTTCGCGATTGACGCGCTGACCGCGCCGGTCGGTGATAATGAGATGCCCAGCAGCGTTCGGATTCTTCTGCAGTTGAGGCAGGTATTCCTTGGTCATGATCGACCGCGGGACGTGCCAGCTTGGGTTGACGATCATGTGCTCCATCACATCCGAAAACTCCGGGCTGCGACGATCGCTGGAATTCTGCCCGATTACGGATTTTGTTTTGAAGACAACTTCGCCTTGGTCGACGATTTTTGCTGAGAAGTCGGTGAGGTTGACCAGAACATGACGCTCGCCGCGCTCCATGTTTGTCCACCGCTCACGCTCCAGAGCGACAAGGACCGATTGAAGACGTGCTTCGGCAGAAGTATTGATTTCATCAAGGGTTCCGGCCCCGGCGACCCCGTCTTCTGCAAGTCCGTGTGCTGACTGAAAGGCGATGACTGCTTGCTGAAGCTTGGCATCGTAGGACATTGAAGCGGTGCGCTCCATATACCCCATGGCAATCAGCCGATTGCGGAGGGCCACGACTTGAGGACCACGATCGCCGGGTTCGAGTTTACCGCCGGAAACCTTAGCACCCCAGGACCCTTCCGCGATCACACTTTCAAGCTGGATCTTCGCTTTCATAAGGTTGCGGTATTCTGCAGTCGACGGCGGCAGCGAATTCATAAAGGCGCGGGGCTGCGTATTGGAGAAGGTCGCGAGCAGAGTTTTGGGATCCCGGTACTGAACTTGGCGCACGATGCCGCTGTCGATCCGCGACGGAACAAGAATGCCTGTCTGAACATCACGCGCATACTTAAGGAACATGTTGGTCAACGCCACTTCAACGAGACCGATGTCGCGGGTGGTTCGGGCATCTTTCATCTGCTGCACAAGTCCCGCAACGTCGTAGCGACTGGCTGGCAGACCATGGTTTTCTACGCTGGTCAGCGCTTGGAAAAGAGCCGATCGACGCTCAACAAAGACATCGCCCTCACCGGTCCAAAGCGGCGCATAATTCGCTTCACGGTAGAAACTCGCAATCGTGGATTGATCATAAGCTGCTTCTGCTACCGCCTGTTTAAACGCTGTAACCTGAGCATAAACAGGCGATACCAGCAAACCAAGCGACAGTGCGACCGCACCGGCAAGAACCGCGAAGCCGCCACATGATTTAGCAGGGCAAGTAGTGATCATTCTCATAGTCCTCAATATCTTGTAGGTCTCAATTAGCATCGTTTCCCGCACATGACAGGACAAAAGCATCCGGTAATTGTCTATTCACATTCTCAACAGGTCATTAAAATCTCGGTCCGGCGGTGCAGCAGTGCATCATTTATCCAACAGGTTCCAAACAAAAGGCGGCATGGGCAAGAATTCGCCGAAAACCATCCCTGTATAAACTTCGCGTTATTCCGGAGTTGGCGGATAAGAACACCTGTGCAATAAATCATTCATCATCTGGGGTGGATGACTTAAACAGGCACGTAACATCGTGCACAGGCAGACTAACGTACGGGACATAGCAGTAAAATGACTGAGGAAAACCAATCGGGGTTGACCCGACGTGCCTTGCTCGGCGCGTTCGCGGCAACCACTCTAGTAGCAGCGCCAACCTACTCCAAAGCAGCGGGATTCCTTCGTGGCGGCGGCGATATTCGCCGGGTTCGGATGTATTCGGGCCGCACCGGTGAACGTATGGATATGGTGTACTGGATCGACGGCGACTACATCAAAGACGCATGCCGGGAAATCAACCACTTCATGCGTGACTGGCGCAACGATCAGACCGTTGGAATGGACTTGCGGACCGTGGACATCATGGCAGCAGCGCATAATCTTCTCGATGTGAACGAACCCTACATGTTGCTGTCGGGCTATCGCAGCCCCCAAACGAACGCAATGTTGCGGTCGCGTTCGCGCGGCGTTGCGAAAAATTCTCTCCACATGAAAGGTCAGGCCGCTGATCTGCGTCTTGCGTCGCGTTCGGTGAACCAAATGGCAAAAGCCGCTCTGGCCTGTCGGGCTGGCGGGGTTGGCCGTTATTCGCGGTCCAACTTTGTCCACATGGACTGTGGCACCGTTCGCAGCTGGGGCGCCTAAGACGGCGACTTGTTGAATTGCCCGGCAAGGGTTGTCTTGCCAGGCAAGTCCGTTGGCGCCGGGATGAGTGCGGCCGAGTTACGATCTTGTTAAACTAATGATCCTGCGCAGGGCTGCCTCGTAGCCCTCGATCCCCAATCCGGCAATCACACCATCGGCGCGAAGCGATACGTATGAATGATGCCGGAAACTTTCACGCTTATGAACATTGGAAATGTGGACCTCGATCACCGGGCCTTCGAACGCGTTTAACGCGTCGAGAATTGCCACGGAGGTATGGGTAAACGCAGCCGGGTTGATGACGATACCGCACGCGTTGTCCCTGGCCTCATGTATCCAATCGATAAGCTGGCCTTCGTGGTTCGATTGCCCCATGAAAATCTCGTAATCATCCGCTAAAAGGCTTTTGCAATTCTGTTCGACATCAGAAAGCGCTTCAGTCCCATAGATTTCGGGCTGACGTTTACCCAACAGGTTGAGGTTCGGGCCGTTCAGGACATAGATCAACTTGGACATGAAAGGTTGCTTTCCAACGAATGAAACTTCCGGCGAAAACTGGCAGGAGAGAGAAAAAGGTGCAAGCGCCTATACTTGCTACTGCGGCGTAACCGAGAGCGAATGTGTTCGGAAACCCGTGGTCGGTAGGATACCCTGAGGTGTCAGCTACGGATACGCCGACGGCTGGGCCGCCGCGGGCAAATAGAAAGTCGAAGAGCGTTCCGTTTTTGTGGAAAACCCTGGCTTTGGCTTTGATGCGCAACCCTCCCTGAGTGAGGAGAAGGATGCCTGTGATCTGGATTCCATATTACGGAGGCTTAAGCCATTCGGTAGAGAAATCCCGAATGCCCCGTCCTGACCTGATGTTGGAACAGAAGCTATAGTCTCATCTAGGTTTCCGATTGGCAGGTCCAAGAGACAAGCCAGATCACCCAGCGTTTTGACAACAGAGGAACCTCCCTGAGCATCAAGCATGCGAAAATCGGTGTTCCTCCGGGCGTTGGATGCGAACCGAATGTCGAATATTGCAAAGGCTTCGCTGCCTTTCTGAGCAAGAACGACGGCTGCCGCTTCATTTCAGAAGCGCCGTTCCTGTCGATTCACCTGAGGGCTGCCGAGCTGGATAACGTCTCATCGTACAAGGATGACATTGAGCAGTGAGACATTTCCATGGCCTCTATACGCGCTCATAAACGGACGTCGGCGTTGATCTCAATTCCCATGACAAAGCGTCGCCTAGGCTCCGATCAGGGCAAAGGGCGAAGCTATTGCTGACCATCCGCTTATGTCTGGATAACAAAATCCGTTCGCTAAGTCAGGCGCGATGAACAGAAAAGATCAGCAGCGGCGCAGAGTTTTCTGCTCCAATGATGCACCGCTTTTTAAAGCTATTTCTCTCGGTTTCTCATGGCTGGGCATTGAGGCATTGCCGCGCCAGTAAGGCAGATCGTTTTGACCAACGCCGATCAAAGAGCGTCGTATCTGGCCTTTTGCACATCCGACCACAGAACCCGAATTTCGAACCCGTTCTCGGTCTGTGATTCTTCTTGAACCACGTCTTGCTCAAACAGCCACGCCCGGCGACGTCCATCCTCAAAGTTGAGATGCAACACAGTTTCGGTTCTGGCGTTCTGTAACTGATCGGCGATCTCATCCAGAAGGTCGGAGATGCCTTCCCCGGTCAGCGCCGAAACAGCAAAGATTTTTTCATCACGTGCGGCGCGCGCTCTCAGAGCGTCTCTTTCATCGCCGTCAAACTGATCGATCTTGTTCCACACTTCGAGCAAAGGCCGCTCAGAACTGACGCCAAGAGTGGACAAGATGGACAGAACGTCCCTTGCCTGCTCTTCGCTGCCCGGATGCGCAATATCGCGTACATGTACGATGAGATCAGCGCCGAGGACTTCTTCGAGCGTCGCCCGGAAGGCCGCGACCAGTTCCGTCGGCAGATCGGAGATAAACCCAACCGTGTCCGACAAAATGACTTCAAGGCCATTCGATAGCACGACCCTACGCATCGTCGGATCAAGCGTTGCGAAAAGCATGTCCTTGGCCATGACACTGGCGCCGGTCAAGTGATTGAACAGCGTCGACTTTCCGGCGTTTGTGTAACCGACCAGCGCAACAATCGGATATGGCACCTTTGCACGTGCCGCCCGGTGTAGACTGCGTGTCTTTACGACTTTGTCCAGTTGTCTCTTCAGGCGCACTATCTGAGTATCGATGGCACGACGGTCGGCTTCGATCTGAGTTTCCCCCGGTCCACCGACAAACCCCAGCCCACCACGCTGACGTTCCAAGTGCGTCCACGCTCGTACCAGCCGCGTTCGTTGATAGCTGAGCGCTGCCATTTCAACTTGCAGAACGCCTTCGCGCGTTCTTGCTCGATCGGAAAAAATCTCGAGGATCAATCCTGTGCGATCGAGAATTTTCACCTTCCACTTTCGCTCAAGATTGCGCTGTTGGACTGGCGTGACGGGTCCGTCGATCAGAACCAATTCAATATCGTTCTCACTGAACCGTAGTCGCAGCTCTTCAATCTTTCCGGAACCGAACAGCAGGCCCGCATGCGCCTTTGGCAAAGGCACAACTTCGCTGCCGATAACTTCGAGATCGGGCAATGCAACGGCTAAACCTACGGCTTCGTCGAGAGCAGGTTGAGCCTCTCTGCGATCGGGATCGGACTTTATGTCCGGGTGCAATACCCACGCACGGGTACTGACACGATCATGTTCCATCAAGAGGCGTCTTCGCCCTCGTAAAGACTGATCGGCTGGGCCGGCATGATGGTTGAAATCGCGTGTTTATAGACAAGTTGCGACTGTCCATCCCGGCGCAGCAGGACACAGAAGTTGTCAAACCAAGTGATAACCCCCTGAAGTTTTACGCCATTGATCAGAAAAATCGTCACTGGCACCTTGGTTTTGCGAACGTGGTTCAGAAATGCATCCTGAAGGTTCTGTCTGTCCGAAGCCATTAAGTTAATCTCGCCCTTGTTCTTATCGCGCGCTGCGTATCGGCCCGCCCGTCGTTCGCTCAATTATGAAGGGTGCCGAAGGGAGTTTCCACCCAAAAAGTCAGTTGCTTACGAAGTCGCGCTCAGCGGCGCCACAAATCAGGGGTCAGGAGCGCCACGATTGCCAGCGTTTCCAATCGGCCAAGGACCATCGCCGCACAAAGCACGCCTTTTGCACCGTTATTCAAGTCGATAAGGCTGATCGGCACGTCTGATGCACTTTGAATCAAGGGACCTGTGGTCGAAAGCGTTGCGATGCTGAGCACCAAAGCCTGTTCAAATTCGACCCCAAGCCCCGCCAGAATCACGAGAATCAGTGAAAAGGACAAAGCAAAGAGCATGAAGAAAATCCACGCGATGAAGGCGCCGTCCTTCTGGATGCGCTTGCTGCTTCCCCTTTCGCGACTGATTGAATGGGGGTGAACGAGACGTTCCATTTCGCGAAGACCGTTGAGATAGAGTGCATAAACTCTAAGCAGTTTAACGCCGCCAGCCGTCGTGGCGACACCGCCACCGACTAGGGCTAGCCCCATGAGAATCAAGCCCGGGGTCGGAAGTCCGGACCACGCTCTTGCGCCTTCCCAGTTCGCCGATTCAAACCCTGTCGTCGTGAGGTAGCTCATGACGGTGAACATTGCGCCCCAGAACGCTGCGAGAGCCGAAACCGTATCTTCCCCCGCGTTGCTGTCGAGCGCCCCCCACCAGTGACGCAGAAACAGCAGAACCGGCACGACCAACACGATCAACATGCCAACGCGAAATTCCGGGTCTCGGTCGAGACGGGCATATCCTCGAAGCACCGTATCAGCCGAAAAGGTCAATCGCGATAGAGCAAAGAACATGAACAGAAAAAGGATCATTTCGCCGGCGATGCCAGCCTGCGCGCCTTCTATGCCACCGACCGGCGAAATACCCGACGTCGCCATGATGGACATGGCGTGACACAGGGCTGGCAGTGACCTTTCCCCCAAGGTGAGCAACAAAATCCATATGGCTGCCGTCAAACCAGCGTAAATCGGTGCGAGGGTCAGTGTCACCCTTACGAGACGTTGCCGGGGCTCCGCTCTCAAAACCTCGCGCTGGCCGATACCTCGGCCGGGCTCCCCTTGGGCAGTCACTTCGAATCCGCCAAGGCTGAGCGGAGCAAGGATCGCCGATGCCGCGATCCACATAAGTAGCCCCCCGAGCCAGCCGACTTCGGCACGCCAGAGATGAACGGAAGATGGTAGCCGGTCAAAGGGGCTGTTGAACATTTCCGCACCCGTCGTCGTCAGCGCACTGACCATGTCCATGTAGGCGTCGAGGAAACTTACCGTTCCGAGCGCGTCATGCATCGGAACGGCCAGATAGATCGGGAGCAGTACAAAAGTCGCAAGCAAGGACAACAACTGGCTGATCGGGCTGTGACGGGATTCTTTCCCGCCTACGGCCAGACCGATCAAAGTGACTGCAATCAGACCAAGTAGACCCGCGTAAAAGAAAGATCGCGACGCGGGATGATTGTCCAGCACAACCGCGTGCGAGGCAGGGATGAACATGGCAATGGCTGCGATTCCCCAGATCAGCAGGAACAGAGGCAGACGCAACAGAAGGTTCGGGGCGGCCTGGGTGCGCATCGTCTAGAAGAAGTCGATTGAGACCTGAAGCAGTCTCTCGACTTCGGGCACGTCCGCGGTCATGGCGAAAATCGAAACGACGTCTCCCGCCTCGATGCGGAGATTGCCAGTCGGGCGACGCAACTCGCCGTCACGCAAAACGGCCCCCAATAGAACGCCCTCCGGGAAATCGATGTCCCGGATCGCCTGACCAGCCATGGGAGAGGTTGACATGACCTCGGCTTCGATGACCTCGGCTTCGGCATCTCCGATGGAATAAACCTGCCGCACGCGGCCATGCCGGATATGTCTGAGGATTGAGCTAACCGTCGTGGCCCGCGGGTTGATATACGCATCAATACCCAATGGTCCCATCAATGGCACAAGAGTTGGGTCGTTGATCAATGCGATTACGAACGGACACCCTTCGGCCTTGGCGCGCACAGCAGCAAGCATGTTGGTTCGGTCGTCGTCGGTAATCGCCAACATAGCATCGGCCCTCGAAATCCCGGCTTCGCTTAGCAATGCCCGGTCCATGCCATCGCCGTGCAGAACGATAGTCCGTTCCAAGGATTCGGCCGCGCGTTCAGCATTTGCGCGGTTCTTCTCAATCATCTTGGCGCGCACGCGACCCTGTCTGTCCTCCAATGCACGCGCGACTGTAAGCCCGACGTTACCGCCTCCTACAATCACGATACGATCTTGTTTCTTCTGACTTTTGCCGAACACTTCCAGAGTACGAGAGACATCGTCGACTTGAGCGAAGACATAGCATTCATCCCCGACAAAAAGCTGATCATTCGGCTCAGGTGCAAAAAGCCGCTTGTCACGGCGAATGCCGACGACAATGGCGCGCAGGGTTGAGAAAAGGTCGGTTAATTGACGCAGCGGTGTGTTGACGACCGGGCAATCCTCCTGAATCGAAATCCCGAGAAGCTGCGCCTTTCCGTCCATAAAGGTTTCGGTATCAAACGCAGCCGGTGCTGAAAGTCGTTGCATCGCGGCGGCCGCGACTTCTCGTTCCGGTGAAATCACGACATCAATGGGCAGGTGGTCCCGCCGGTATAGATCGGAATAGATGGCTGTGAGATAGGATTGCGCCCGAAGCCGAGCGATTTTTCGGTTTATCGAAAACACCGAATGAGCAACTTGGCAGGTCACCATGTTGACTTCGTCAGAGTGAGTTGCCGCAATGATCATGTCAGCATCCCGAGCCCCTGCCCGTTCAAGGACATCCGGATAGCTAGCAAAACCTGCGATGCCCTGAACATCAAGCGTGTCGGTCGCCCTTCGGACCAGATCCGGGTTATTGTCTACGACGGTAACATCGTTGCGCTCGCCCGAGAGGTGGCGCGCAATCTGCCAGCCAACCTGCCCTGCCCCGCATATGATGACTTTCATACCCTATCGCCCTTTGGCCCGGTCAGTCACAGAAACCTTTGCATGACAGAAGGTCCAAACACGGTCAATTCAATTGTCACACATGAATTTGAGAGGCATTATAGACACATGAAGAATGTGCTCAAAGTGGTAGCTGCATGTGCAGTGTTATCGGGATGCGGTCCTGTTTCAATGTATTACCAACCGGGCGTGGCCGTTTCACGGTTGGATACGGATCACATGAATTGCGAGGTTTCCGCCCTTCGCGATGCCCCGGTTGCCAATCAGATCCGGCGTGATCCGCCGATATTCATTCCGTCCAGAAGTTACTGCAACTCGTCAGGCAGTTGTTACACACGGCCTGGCTATTGGGTGCGTGGTGATATCTATACAGTCGATGTGAACGCAGGACTTCGGCAACGAGTTCTGGATCAATGTATGCAACGGAAGGGCTACCAGCAGGTCAGCATTCCCCGCTGCTCGCAGGCGGTTCAGAATGCGACACCTCCTACCGCCACACAAAGCCTGCCTGCTCTGACTGAGGCCAGTTGCATGATCCGGTACAATGACGATCAGTTTCAGATCGTCACGCCAATATTCTCGCGGCAGGAGTAGATGAGGCTGCTATTCAGCAGCCTCAACACTGTTTTCATCGACGTGAGCGAAACGCGCCCCGGACTTGTTCGATGTGACCACGCCCAGCGACTTCAGTTTTCTGTGTAACGCACTCCGTTCCATGCCAACGAACGACGCGGTTCGACTGATGTTTCCACCAAACCGGTTAATCTGAGTCAGTAGATATTCACGTTCGAAAGCTTCCCTCGCTTCACGCAATGGCAGGGTGGCGAGAGAGCCTGAAAGCACGACGCGCCCTTCGTCATCACCTTTTTCCTCTTCGCTAGGCAGCTCGCGCGCTTCGATCGGACCACTGCCTTCGCCGAGGATCAAGACGCGTTCAATCAGGTTTTTGAGCTGGCGCACATTGCCCGGCCACGTCATCGTCTGCATTAGCGCAATCGACTCTTCAGTCAGAGGTCGTAACGGCAAGCCCTGTGTCGCGTTGCAATTTGCAATAAAGTGCTCTGCCAATACAGGAATATCTTCGCGACGTTCTGCCAGCGACGGGACAGCAATCGGAACGACATTCAGACGGTGATACAATTCCTGCCGGAACCGGCCCGCCTGAATTTCGGCTTCCAGATCCTTGTTCGTGCTCGAAATCACGCGAAGGTCTACGCGCACCTTGTCCGAGCCGCCCACGCGCTGAAACTGTTGCTCTACCAGAACCCGAAGGATCTTTGACTGAGTACCAACAGGCATGTCGCTAACTTCGTCGAAATAAACCACCCCGCCGTGCGCTTCCTCGAGCAAGCCGGGTTCGATGCCGCGCTCGGGCGTCTCGCGACCGAAAAGAACTTCCTCGACGCGATCAGGTTCAACGCCTGCACAGTTAACCGTGACAAACGGGCCGTTCGCGCGGTTCGATTGCGCGTGAACGTACCGTGCGGCGATTTCCTTGCCCGCCCCGGCAGGACCGGTCAACATCACCCGCCCGTTCGATTTTGTGACCTTGTCCAACTGGCTGATCAATGTCCGGAAAGCCGCGCTTTGACCGATCATTTCGGCGTTGGTCACTTCGCGACGTTTCAGCGAACTGTTTTCGCGCCGGAGACGCGAGGCTTCCATTGCCCGACGGATGACGACCATCAACTGATCGATGTTGAAAGGCTTTTCGATAAAGTCGTAAGCGCCCTGCTTGATGGCGGCGACCGCAATTTCGATATTACCGTGCCCGGAGATGATTACCACGGGCACGTCCGGATTGTCCCGTTTGACGGTCTTGAGTATGTCGATCCCATCCATGCGGCTGTCTTTCAGCCAGATATCGAGGATGAGAAGTGCGGGCGGTTCTGTATTGATCGCGTTCATACAGTCGTCGGAGTTGCCTGCCAGACGCGTCGCGTATCCTTCGTCTTCTAGAATATCCGACACCAGTTCGCGAATATCGCGCTCGTCGTCAACAATCAGAATATCTGTCATGTCATTCCTGCTTCTTTTTCTAATTTACCGCCCCACCCGGCGCACCGGGTGAATTCGCCTCATTTCCAACTACCCCCTTGGGCAGCCTGATAACGGCCATTGCTCCGTAATGGATCTGGCCCTCGAAAACCGGGGCATCTTGCAAGGCAAGTGTGCCGCCGTGTTCCTCGATGATCTTCTTGACGATTGGCAACCCAAGGCCGGTCCCGGCATCCCGGGTCGTCACGTAGGGTTCGAAGAGCTTGGCCCGGTCCTCCGGCAAGCCAATACCATTGTCAGCCACTGAAATTTCTATCCCGCGGTCATCCTGAGACAACGCAACCCGTATCTCAGGCTCGATGCCTTCTGAACCCATTTTTTCGATACGGGTTTCAATAGCTTCGCCCGCGTTCTTGATAAGATTAGTCAACGCCTGCGACAGCATCGTAGAATCTATCTCCGCCATCATAGGCTGCGACGGAAGATCAGCGTCAATCTTGACGTCTGGTTGCCCTGTATGCTGAAGCAAGACTGCATCTCTGACGAGGGCGGTTAAATCCTCGGCCCTGCGTTCCGGTTCGGGCATCCTTGCGAATTTTGAGAATTCATCGACGATGCGGCGCAAATCGCCAGTCTGCCGAACGATAACGTCCGTCATCGCTTCGAGCCGATCACTATCGTTCCCTACCAGCGGCGAGAACTTGCGTTTAATGCGCTCGGCAGAAAGTTGGATGGGCGTAAGCGGATTTTTGATTTCGTGTGCAATGCGTCGGGCAACGTCGCCCCAAGCTGCCATCCTTTGGGCGCTCACCAGATCCGTTACATCGTCAAACGCGACCACGTAGCCTTCAAGGCTGCCATCATCCTTGCGCCGCGTAGACATGCGAACAAGCAGGTTTTCAAGGCGGCCGCCGCGCGAAACTTTGACCTCGCCCTGAACGACCTCCTGGCCGCTTTGGATGAGGGTCTCAAAGAGCTCGCCAAATTCGGGCACACCGACCGAGAGAGCGACAAGCTGTTCTTCACCGGACCATGCCAGCAGCCTTTCTGCTGACCGGTTCACAAAAGTAACGCGGCCCTCAGGGTCGAGGCCAACGACACCGGAAGTCACCGAGGACAGGACTGAATCGAACAGCCTTCTGCGCCGTTCGATCTGCCGGTTGTTATCGAGAAGCGTATCGCGCTGACCTTTCAACTGCCGTGTCATCTGATTGAAGTAGCGGCCAAGCATTCCAATCTCGTCATCGCTTTCGTCTTCGATCACACGAATATCGAGATCCCCTGCCCCGACCTGTTGAGCTGCCATTGTAAGACGACCGACCGGGCGAGAAAGCCGTTCCGCAAACCATAGGCCAAGCCAAATGGCCGCAAGGATAAGGATGACCGCAAAACCAAGGTAAAGGACGCCGAACTCGAAGACCACACGGCCGCGTTCGCTTTCGAGTTGCTGATATAGCCTGATCGTTTCCTTGGTCTCATCCAATAAATTGAGAATCTGCCCGTCGACGTCCCTGCTGACATAGAGGAAACGGTCGACAAAACCGTTCAACCGTACGAGCGCCCGGAATTCGTTGTTGTCCCAGTCCTGAATAATCTTGAGCCCGGTATCCCGCGCCTGCTGAATGTCTTCTTCCGTCGGTTGTTCGAAATTGAATAGATACGAACCTTCGCCCCGGGAACGTATTTCGCCGGTTCCGTCGACGACATAGGCCTCTTTCAGGCCCCTTTGAATCTGCGGCTGCGCCTGACTTAGGACCTGCCGCAGTTCCGCGTCGCTCATGAAAACTGTAAGACGGCGGCTGTTATCCAAGAAGCGCCCCAAGGCCTGCGCGTCCTGCTGAAGATCCTCGCGTTGCTCTTCCTCGTAGGCTTGGGCCGCAGCAAGCGACGAACCGACAACGCGACTCACGCGGTCGGAAAACCAGCCTTCCAGCCCCATGTTGATCGTCAACGCGGCAAAGACAGCAACAGTCACCGTGGGAATAAGAGCGAGAAGCGCAAACACCCCGATCAATCTCAGATGAAGGCGCGACCCCGCGGATTTTGCCCGACGGGCTGCGATGATGCGCCCAACCTGGCCAAGGACAAGCGCGGCCACCACCAGAATATAGATGAGGTCCGCCAGCAGAATCGCGCGCAGCGCATCATTCGTCGGCCCGCGATCGATCGACCCCAATGATAGCGAAGTTACAAATGCAAGAAGCGGGCCAAGAACAACAAGGCCCAGCGTGGCAATGTTCTGGGCACGCTTGGTCCGACGCCATCTGTTGAGCGCCATTAAAGGAGATCTTTGTGACCGGGATACCACCCGCTGCCCTCACCTGATGTGTCGCTTTCGCAACGAACCGCCAAATGTCGTAGTCTCGCCCGGCGCATATACCGGGATGCCACGCTTCTGTGACGATTTTACATCAATTTGCGGCGCCGTGTCACCTGTATATCTAAGTCAGATATTTTCTTGCGCAGGGTATTGCGGTTGATGCCAAGCAAATCGGCACATTTCGCCTGATTTCCGCCAGTCGCTTCCAGAGCAATCTCGATCAGAGGCGTCTCAACTTCCTTTAAGATCCGCGTGTAAAGCCCCGGAGGTGGGAGCATATTCCCGTGCAGGTCAAAATAACGACGGAGGTGCCGTGCAACAGAGGAAGCCAGTTTTTCGGTATCCCCTCCACCAAGCACAGGTTCCATTTCCGGTTGGCTTCCGAGAACCTGTTCAACCTCCTGCCGGGCAATCTCATCAGAGCGGCTCGTCAGAACCAGTCGGCGAATCGCATTCTCAAGCTGTCGCACGTTACCCGGCCAGCTGTACGCGCGGAACAATTCTTCGGATTCGGCCGAGAGCCAGCGTTTCTGCGAACCTTCCCGTTCGGCGCGCGCGAGAAAATGTTGAGCGAGCAACGGAACGTCATCGACACGTTCGCGAAGACTTGGCACGTGAATCGTCGCGCCACTCAACCGGTAGTAAAGATCCTGACGGACCTGACCGGCTTCCATCGCGGAATTCAGGTTGTTCTGACTGGTTGCCATGAACCTTGGAAGGTGATCGCCCGGCGCATCCATCATCCGAACGATCCGCGCCTGAATTTCATCGTCTATATCGGCGATCTCGTCGATCAGAAGTGTCCCGCCCTTGACCCGTGCGAGCACACGGGCCGGCCCCTCGATATCCTGCAGGTCCGCGCCCGTTATCGTGATGAACGGCAGAGTGCGACGATCCGAGAAATCATGTATCGCCCGCGCGATCAGCGATTTTCCGGTGCCGCTTTCACCAGAGATGAGAACCGGTAGATCCGTATTCATTACGCGCGCGACCAGCCGGTACAAGGCTTGCATTACCTTTGTACGTCCCACCAGCGGCAGGTCGTCCGGCCGATCATCTTCCGGCGCTTGAATGGCGCTGCTACCCGAATGCCTCTTGAGCTCAAGCGCGCGCGCCGTCCGTTTCATCAGGTCAGGAAGATCAAAAGGCTTTGGCAGGTAATCGTAGGCTTCCGCTTCGGCAGCCTGAATCGCTGTCATAATCGTATTCTGCGCGGAGATGACAATTACCGGCAGACCGGGACGGTCTATCGCGATCTTGGGGAGCATTTCTAAACCGTTGCCGTCGGGCATGACCACATCAGAAATAACAACGTCGCCTTTGCCTTCGCCTACCCAACGCATAAGCGTCGTCAGTGAACTGGTGGCGTGGACCTTGCATCCCGCCCGCGTCAGTGCCTGCGTAAGAACCGTACGGATCGTGCGGTCATCGTCGGCTACCAGTACTGTGCCATCCATTGGTTACTCTCCTAGTTTGACGCTCCCCGCGGCACGCGCGGGAGAGAAAGACGGAACACAGTGCGTCCCGGGACTGACGTCACCGAGATCCAGCCATCGTGGTCCGATATGATTTTGCTGACGAGCGCCAGGCCGAGCCCGGTGCCGTTTTCGCGCCCGGATACGAAAGGATCGAAGACGTCGTCTTTGATCTTTTCCGGCAAGCCGGGCCCATCATCGATAATTTCCACCTGAAGCGGCAGCGACTGTCCGCTTCCATCGCTACGCCGCAATCGAAAGGAGTGCTCGAAATAAGAGTGGATCCTGATGGTTCCACCTTTGGGATCGGCGGCTTCCGAGGCGTTTTTCAGGAGGTTCAGAACAACCTGCAGCAATTGATCCGGATCGCCATAGGCCAGCGGCAAGGACGGATCGTAATCTTCTATGATCTTCATATGTGCACCGAACCCGAGCAATGCGGAACGTCGTGCCCGGTCCAGAACGTCGTGGATATTGACCGGCTTTCGGTCAGGTTCGCTTAGATTGCCGAACTGCTCAACTTGCTCGAGCAGTTTCACAATCCTGCGGCTTTCTGCGACGATAAGATCTGTGAGTTCAAGATCTTCCGAAGACAAGTTCATGCTGAGCAGCTGCGCCGCTCCGGTAATGCCTGCCAAAGGGTTCTTTATTTCATGCGCGAGCATCTCAGCCATCCCGATTGCCGATTGCGCGGCGGACTTGACCGAATGGCTTTGTGTCATCCGTCCTGCAAGTTCCCGCGGGGTGATCATAAGTATCATACACCCTTCTTGCCCAATCAGCGGCGCAATTTGCAGCGCACATTGAAGTGGCGCCCGGCTTCCGCAGCCTACATCGACATCATTCACGAAAAGAGCGGTGCTCTTATCACGCGCCTTGTCAAACGCCTCTTCAATCGGGGTATCAACCCTTATCTGGCTCCAAACTGACTGCCCCGTCACGGTCTTGGACGAGGCGTTAAGAAAGCCCTCTCCGGCGCTGTTTACATCCTGGATATTGTTGTTCTGATCGATAACAAAGGCAGGCACCGGCAAGGAAGCCCAGATCGCATTTTCCGGTATCATGCAGCTACCTTGGCTGGTGTTGTCAGAGCATCGCCTAGCAAGTTCACGACACTCTCGGGATCCTGCTCGGTCAGAACCATTCGCCGCAGATCGGTGCGTGTTCCAGCGTGGTCCATATACCAGCCGAGATGCTTTCTTGCCACGCGAACACCGAGGGTGCGACCGTAGAAACCCATCATGGATTGGTAGTGATCCGAAACGAGATCGACCAAATCGGTTCCCGTCGGAATCACAGGGCCGGCGGTCCCACCAAGCGCATGTGTAACTTCGGCCAGAACCCAAGGTCGGCCCTGCGCTCCCCTCCCGATCATCACACCATCCGCGCCGGATTTCGCCAAGGCCGTTCTGGCTGAACCGAAATCGACGATATCTCCATTCGCAACAACAGGCACATCCACTGCATTCACAACGTCACGTATAGCGGTCCAGTCGGCTGTACCCTTGTAGAATTGGCACCTAGTTCTGCCATGTATTGTGATCATGGCAACGCCGGCATCCTGCGCCCGTTTGGCAATATGCGCCGCGTTCAGAGAACTCGAATCCCAACCAAGTCGGGTCTTTAAAGTCACGGGTACATCCACCGCTTCGACGACGGCTTCGATCAATCGCAATGCATGGTCCGGGGTTTTCATCAATGCCGAACCAGATTCACCGCTGGTAACCTTCTTGGCGGGACAGCCCATATTGATATCGATCACTTTAGCGCCGAAACCAGCTACCTGCCGAGCAGCTTCTGCCATCCAATAGGTCTCACGACCTGCAAGCTGCACAGCGGTGTTTTCGATGTCCGCGCTCAGCTCGGCGCGTTCGCGAACACCGGGTTTGGATTGAACCATTTCCTGGCTTGCCACCATTTCACTGACCACAATCCCGGCCCCGAATTTCGTAACCAAATCACGGAACGGTCGGTCGGTGATTCCAGCCATAGGCGCCAGAAGGACCGGAGAAGCAAGCGTTTTATCTGCGAGTTTGAACGTCACATGCCTAAACCTTGTGCACTTGAACCGTTTCTATCGAGATCACTGCAATTGAACAACGAAACCGCTCGATCTTAGTGAGATTGGCTCCGTGTTTGCCTATTTTTTAATCAAAAGACGTCGGGCAATTGCGCCGTGTCGCATCCCAACATAAACACCATATAGTCTGACCAATATTCTTGGAAATCCGGAGTTATCTCATGCGCATTGCCGCTCTTATCGTCGCCGCTGGTCGCGGAACGCGAGCTGGCGGTTCAGTCGCAAAGCAGTGGCAGATGATCGCCGGGACATCGGTTTTGGATCACACATTAAAGGCATTTGAAGCGAACCCTAAAATTGACCGAATTGCATTGGTCTTGAACCCTGGAGAGACCGAAAAGGCAGATCGTTACAGGAATGCCGGATATATCGTCGCAATGGGTGGTTCGGAGCGTTCGATCTCCGTCAGGAACGGGCTTGAGGCACTGGCCTCCTTTGAGCCTGACAAGGTTCTTATCCATGATGCCGCCCGGCCTTGTGTCTCATCCGCGCTGATAGACCGTGTTATATATGCGCTCGAAATGCACGAAGGTGCTGCGCCTGCCCTGCCAGTCATTGACGCCCTCTGGACGGGGCAAGAGGGTTTGGTGTCTGGGACTCGAGACCGAACTGATCTTTATCGCGCGCAAACGCCGCAGGGATTTTCCTTTTGCCGAATTCTCGAAGCGCATAAGTCACATGGCGATGGCACGGCACCGGATGACGTCACCGTGGCGCGGGCAGCAAATATTGACGTGGCGATAGTTGCTGGCGACGATGAAAATCTAAAAGTGACAATGCCGCAGGACTTTGTAAAAGCGGCAAAAATATTGGGAGCACAGCTGATGATCAGGTTAGGAAACGGATTTGACGTTCATCGGTTCGGTCCCGGCGATCATGTGACCTTGTGTGGTGTGCGTGTTCCTCACGACCGTTCCTTGCAGGGCCATTCGGACGCTGATGTTGGCATGCATGCCATTACCGATGCGATATATGGCGCGCTCGCGAAAGGCGACATCGGGCAACATTTCCCGCCAAGTGACCCGCAATGGAAAGGTGCCTCCAGCGACATTTTCCTTCGCCATGCGGTTGAGCTTGCTGGCAAATTGGGCTGGGCAATAGGAAACGTTGACTGCACGCTTATCTGCGAGCAGCCAAAGATCGGCCCGCATGCAGAAGATATGCGCAACGCGCTGGCGCGGATCATGGACACTTCGCTAGATGTCGTGTCGGTCAAGGCGACAACGTCGGAACAGCTTGGCTTTACAGGTCGAGGTGAAGGCATCGCCGCGATGGCAACGGCAACACTGGTGGCAAAATGAACAAGCTTGCGCAAACAATAGGCACCGTCTTTGGTGTTGGATACCTGAAACCCGCACCCGGCACTTGGGGCTCGGCTTTCACTCTCTTGTTGGTCTGGCTTCTTCACATGATTGGTGGCTTTCCGCTCGTCTTGGCCTGCATTCTCATATCTTTTGTTATTGGACTATGGGCGACCCGTCAGATCACAGAGGCGCAGAACAATTCAGACCCTTCAGAGGTTGTGATTGACGAACTTGTTGGACAGGCGATCGCGCTGCTGCCGCTGTCCTACTCGGCCAGTTCCATGGGTATCCCGATCATGGCCTTGTGGCCCGGCTGGATCGCCGCGTTTCTGTTGTTCCGTCTCTTCGACATTTGGAAGCCGGGCCCGGTTGGCTGGGCGGACCGTCGCCACGACCCTTTTGGCGTCATGCTTGATGATGTCATCGCCGGGATCCTCGCTGCCATAGGTGTTGTAATTTTGGCTGGTCTGGCACACGGAGTGATCGGTGTATGAGCGCAGCGGAGGTTTTAAAACTGGCGAGGCGGTCAAACATCATGATCGCTTCTGCGGAAAGCTGTACCGGCGGTATGGTTGCGTCCGCCTTGACCGATCTTCCCGGATCTTCGGACGTATTCGACCGGGGTTATGTGACGTATTCGAATGCTGCCAAAGCGGATATGCTCCAAGTTAGCGGTAATACAATCGAACAATTCGGCGCGGTCTCGGAAGAAGTCGCGCGGGAAATGGCAGACGGCGCTTTGAGAGCGTCTCAAGCACAACTATCCGTATCAATCACAGGTATCGCCGGGCCTGGAGGCTCCGAGCACAAACCAGAGGGTCGCGTCTGCTTCGGGCTGGCCGTCGATGGCCACACGACTTCCACAGAAACGGTCGAGTTTGGCGCATTGGGGCGAACGAATGTAAGAGAAGCAGCCCGAGATCATGCGTTGCAACTTCTCCAAAAAGCTCTTCTCGACTTACAGAACTCGCTCTAGCGAAGAAGCGTTAGAACCACAGATATTGCTAAAGGTTTACACGCCAACAGCTGCCGATATCACCCATACAAGGCGTCGGCGCGATTTTCGAAAGCGCGCACGATGCGTTGCATGGCTTCGTTGAAAACGAGCCCAATGACGCGTTGCAGGATCGCGTTCTTGAACTCGAAATCCACGTTGAAGTGAACGTTGCAACCGCCCTCGACGTCTTCAAACCGCCACTCGGATTTGAGATACCGAAAAGGCCCGTCCAAATATTCCGTATCAATCTTTCGCTTGCCGTGCCACAGGGTCACGCGGCTTCCGAACTTCTCGCGGAAGACCTTGAAGCTGATAACAAGGTCGGCCTCAAGAATCGTGGCTTCGTCTTTTGGTATCGTTTCGCGGATACGCGCAGCCGCGCACCAAGGTAGAAACTCGGGGTACTGGCCCACATCAGCGACCAGATCGTACATCTGCTGGCTGGAATATGGGAGAAATCGTGTCTCGGCGTGGCTGGGCATGTTATCTTTGATCTGGATTCCGGAACTTTCTCGTCTCTCCTATGAAACAGGCCCAAGATCAACCCAAGCATCAGTCAGTCGCGGTAAATCAGGTGAGCAGATCCAAACGACCAACAGGCGAAACAGTACCTTCGGTGCCATTGTCTTTTGTTTGCCACTGACTGGCCGTGGGCGTCGGAAGAAGTGGCCTGACGGCAAAATCGCGCATTCCGCTAAGCAACATCAGCAGCGGCATATGGCCGTCAATGGAAAGCGCAAGGTCACGTGCCAGAGCTTTGTCGCTGAACGTGTAACCATCTTCTTCACGGCCTGCTTCCCGAAGCGCTTGCCGGTTGTTTTCGGTGCGCTCCAAGGGAGTGGGCCGAGATATCGCTAACACCTTTTTGGTAGCCGAATGATCTGGCGAAGTTTCCGAAAGTGCTGCTACGCGCGAAGCCCGTTCAGTGATCTCAGCTGAGCCATGCTGAAGTACAGCACCATGTACCGGAGCGCTGGCAAGTACGGCTCGCCAAGGATCGATACCAAGATTGTTTGCAGCGATTTGCGTCACGAATCTGACCTTTTGAAGGATAGCGTTAAAAAGTTAGTTCAATTACGGCATTTATACAGCAACAACGCCACAATTCCGTAACAATTGCAAATTTTCAATCGACGTTGCCGGCAACCAATTCATTTGGCATGACAGTCAGGACCATTTTGGCAGATTGTTCAGAACCACGAAGGAAAAACCGATGCCGGACAAGACATATGTCATCGACGAGTTGATCTCTGCCAAGGCCATCGCCGCTCGAATCGAATCCCTCTGCCGGGATATCCGCCGGGAGTTCCGAAATACGGATAAGCTTGTTGTTGTCGGCCTCTTACGCGGCAGCTTCATCTTTATTGCTGACCTTGTTCGGGAACTCGATCTGCCCATTGAAGTCGACTTTCTCGAAGCCTCTTCATATGGCGATGGGATGGAATCGAGTCGGGAAGTTCGCATCCTGAAAGACTTGCGAGCCGCGATCGAAGGACGCGATGTGCTCGTGGTCGAGGATATCGTTGACACCGGCCACACGCTCAACCATGTGATCGCCCTGCTCAAAAGCCGCAAACCGGCGCATTTGAGATCTATCGCACTGTTGGATAAGCCCAGCCGTCGGGAGGTTGATTTTCGTGCCGACTGGATCGGATTCGAAATACCGGATGAGTTCGTCGTAGGATACGGTATCGACTTTGCTCAACGGAACAGGAATTTGCCTTATATCGGTAAAGTCCGCTTCACCGAGTAGCTTTACGCCAGGATATGATTGTCGTGAGGACCAACTCGCTTGTGGCACTCCCTTCACACTTTCGCGAGAACTTGTGACCTTAACTTTCGGAAAAGCCCCACTATTCAGCGACTTGCCACTCAAGTTTCGCGATCAAACGCCTATTTGGTTGGCCATACCGGAAGCAGCTCAAGACTACCGTCACATTTCAGAAAACGCATATAACGTCAGTTTACTAAGTGGCCGTTGTTAATGCACCCCGTTAACAGGACTGTGCAATTTCAACGTCGTAACAAGCGTGTATACTCCCGCAAGGTGATCAAGCTTAGGAGACCCCGAATGACTTTCAAAAACTTTCTTATTGCCGGTATTGCAGGTGCAACGATGATTGCTTCCTCAAGCGTCCTTCACGCTGACGAAGCAGCAGAAAAAGCCGCTGAAGCCCGTCAATCTCTTATGGAACTATACGCTTTCAACCTTGGTCTGCTTGGCGGGATGGCCAAAGGCGCAGTCGAATATGATGCGGAATCTGCGCAAGCTGCAGCAACGAATCTCCACACACTCGCTTCGATGAACCAGATGGCTATGTGGATTCCGGGCAGCGGACTCGATGCGCTTGGAGATGAAACAGATGCCCTGCCCGCAATTTGGGAAGCTGACAGCAAGGTCATGGATCATGCCAAGGAACTGGTGGACGCGACTGCTGCAATGGAATCGGCCGCTGGCTCGGGAATCGAAGAATTGCGCGGAGCTATGCAACCTGTAGGCAAAGCCTGCGGCGGCTGCCATGAATTATATCGCCAGAAAGACTGAACACCCGCATCAATAAAAACTTTGCCCGAGCAGCAATCAGATTGCCCGGGCATTCCTGTAAGAGGTTACCATGCGAAAATTGCTTCGTTTCTTCGTATTTTTTTCAGTTATCGCTGCTGCAGTCGCATGGTTCCTATCCCGACCTGAACCCTTGAATGCTGACGCCGTCGCGGGACTTACCGGCGACCCGGCACGAGGAGAGACTATATTCTGGGCCGGAGGGTGTTCTTCATGCCATGCGGCGCCAAACAGCGAAGGCGAAGAAAAGCTGGTGCTCGCAGGCGGCTACCGTATCAATAGCCCGTTCGGGACCTTTATCTCTCCGAACATTTCACCATCGGCGAATGGCATCGGAGGCTGGTCGAATCTGGATCTGGCCAATGCACTTATCCGGGGGCTGTCGCCGGTTGGCAGCCATTATTACCCGTCGTTTCCTTATGGGACTTACACGAGGATGTCCCTGCAGGATGTAGTTGACCTGAAGGCCTTCCTGGACACACTGCCCTCATCTGAAACCCAGAGCCAGCCGCATGAATTGCCGTTTCCAGTCACGATACGTCGCTCTGTTGGTTTATGGAAACGCCTGTTTTTGACGGATGACTGGATTGTCTCGGTCGAAGGCGCGCAGTTGGAGCGAGGCCGTTATTTGGTCGAGGCGCTTGGCCATTGCGGAGAGTGTCACACCCCACGGAACATTTTCGGCGCGTTGGATGATACGCGCTGGCTCGAGGGCGCGGAAAATCCATCCGGCGAAGGACGCATACCCGGTCTCGCGCCCGGCCAGCTAAATTGGGGAGCCGATGACATCGCCTATTACCTCGAAACCGGTTTCACCCCGGACTACGACAGCGCCGGCGGCGAAATGGCGGCTGTAATTGCGAACACCTCTCAACTGTCAGAAGAGGACCGCGCCGCGATTGCAGCTTACATAAAGGCCATCCCCTGAAACATCGAACGGGCCTCAGGCTAGTCCGAGTTTAACCTCTCGGGCCGCGCGCAGTCGCGCAAAGTCCTCGCCGGCATGGTAGCTGGATCGCGTCAGCGGCGTCGCAGACACCATGAGAAAGCCTTTGCCGATCGCCGCCTTTTCATACGCGGAGAACTCTTCAGGTGTCACGAAACGATCAATGCCATGGTGTTTGGGCGTAGGTTGAAGGTACTGACCGATCGTCAAGAAATCGATATCCGCGGCGCGCATATCGTCCATGACCTGCATGACAGCCTGTTTTTCTTCTCCCAAGCCGACCATGATACCAGATTTGGTAAACATTGATGGGTCCAGTTCTTTCACCCGCTGCAACAAACGCAGTGAATGAAAGTAGCGGGCGCCTGGCCGCACCTCTGGGTACAGGCCCGGCACAGTTTCCAAATTGTGATTGAACACATCTGGTCGGGCTTCGACGACCTTTTCAAGCGCGGACGCATCGCAACGAATGAAGTCAGGCGTCAAAATTTCTATCGTGGTTGACGGGCTGCGGTGACGTACAGCGCGTATCGTTTGGGCAAAATGCTCTGCCCCGCCGTCCTCGATGTCGTCACGGTCAACCGAGGTTATCACGACGTGGTTCAACCCAAGTTTCTCAACGGCATGAGCGACCCTGCCCGGCTCGAACGCATCAAGATCTTCCGGGGGCTTGCCAGTGGCGATGTTGCAGAAGGTACAAGCCCTTGTGCAGACCTCGCCCATAATCATCATCGTGGCATGGCCCTGCGACCAGCATTCGCCGACATTCGGGCAACCCGCTTCTTCGCAAACCGTTACCAGCTTGTTTTCACGCATGATTCGAGCGGTATCGGCATAGCCCTTCCCGCCGGGTGCCTTCACACGAATCCAGCTGGGTTTCTTTGGCTGAGCGTTATCGGGACGACGCGCTTTTTCCGGGTGACGCTGGGCAGGTATCTTGAGATCGCGCACGGAACGAATTCCTTCGGGTTTCAGTCCAATATCTCACTGCAACATAGTCCCCCATCGCTTGAAGTGCCAGTGCCCCCGGCGGTCAACAATCGATAAGTGACCTGTTTCACAGTCACTTTAACCCAAAGATGCTAGGAGCACGGCGGAATTTCTGTAATCTGGTCGCCGGGGCGCGACGATTTTTGTATGGAAGGGCGACTTATGGCGAAGGAATGGGATGATTTCCAGAAGAGCTTCAAGAAAATCCAGCAAAGCACGAAATCCCTTAAGCCTTCCGAGGGCGAAAAGCTAAAGAAACAGTTAATCGCGGATCTCAACAAGGCTTGGGATGAGGAAACACTGGTTCGCAAGGCCATCAAGAAAGCTCAGCAGAACGGCGCCAAGCCCGACAAACTGTCTAGTCTGTTGAAAGATCCAGATTTCTCATCCGCTTACAAAAGTTGGATCAAAGCAACGACGGCGCACAAAGACCGGGTCAAAACGCTGAAAAGTTATTCCGATGCTGCCAAGAAACATTATGACGATCTGACAAAGCAGTATGGTGCCGTTGCGAAAAGCGTCAAACAGAGCAAAGAACCCGAAGCCGCCAAAAATAATATCAAGGCGACAATGAAGGATGCTCAGGACCACATGCAGATGCTCGAGCAGATCAATGCGATTTACGGCACCCTAAAGATGCCTGAACTATTCTATGCCTCGGAAGAGGAAAAGACCATGGAAGTCATCATCAAGAAGGAAGCAGGGAAAAACGCGCCTGCTGCGCTTCCCAAAATTCTTGAAGATGCGGGCCGAAAAAAAGGTGAAAAGAACGCCAAAGCGCTTCATAAAAGCGCCATGAACGCTTTTGAAGAAGCGATCAAAGACTCGAAGATTAACGTGGAGTTCGCGAGAACTGACATGGACAAAGGTGAAGCCATGCTGGTGAGCCTGTCAAAACTTAACGACGATTTCCAAAGCGCGCAGAAAAAGAAGTTTAAGGAAATTGACAAGTCTCCCAATAAAAAAGACATCGAAGACACGATAAATTCGATCAACGCTTTCAAGCTTGAAGTCGAGAAAATAAAGAAAAAGGCGACTGATGCCGTTAAAGCAGCAGAAAAGGGCTAAACTGCAATTCTCGGGTTTTCCGATTGCCGGCTTGAGTTGACAATTTTATTTCCTTCGGCTCGAATAAGCTCCGCGAGTTCATCGAACCAGCTGTCTACCGGCATCGAATCTCTGCGCACGAGTCCTATCATGCGAGAAGGTTCATCTTCGGGGAAACGCCGCAGGCAGAGGCCGGGCGCAGCGATACATTCATCCCGCGCTGCAAGTTCCGGCATCAACGTGTAACCAAACCCTGCCGCGACCAGTCGGGACAAGGTGCCAAGGGAGGAAGCACCCATGTTGATCCCGGCGCTATTTCGATCCTTGCCGCAAACTTCGAGCGCTTGATCCGTCAGACAATGACCGTCTTCCAACAACATCAGCTGAGAAGGCTCCAGTGTTTCCGGTTTAAGAATAGGGCTGTCTGTTTCAAAACGTGAGAGCCGCGCCTCGGAGCCGGCCAGCAAGAACCTGTCTTGGAACAGCGGCGTTTCGATCAACCCACTCGTTTCAACCGGCAAAGCGACAACGGCAACGTCGAGTTCCCCCGCAACCAAAGACGCCAGAAGTTGTTCTGTACGAGCTTCGCGAACCTGAACTGCCAAAGACAGATCTCCCGCCCGCAAGGCGGCGAGCACGCCTGGCAGCAAATAAGGCGCGATGGTCGGTATTAAACCGAGCGACAAGGAACGGCGGCTTCCGCTCCGCTCCCGGGACATACGTTCCAACTGCTCGGTAGCTCCGAGAACTTCCAGACTTAACGCGAGAACTTCGCGGCCCAGAGGTGTCAACAAAACATCGCGAGCCCGCCTTTCGACCAGCTCCCCGCCCATTTCGCTTTCGAGCGTTTTGATCTGAACCGAGAGCGCAGGTTGTGAAATATTGCACGCCTCGGCAGCCCGACCAAAGTTGCGCTGCTCGGCCAGTGCCTTGAAATAGGTAAGTTGACGAATAGTAAAAGCCATAATCTCACCTAATCGATATGAGAAAGGTGCGCAAGTTTGCCTTATAGCCTTACCCAATCATCTGATCCGGACCGCTTTGCGTTTCATAATGCCGACGTAGTCTCTGTAATGCGATCCGTAGCACGATCTTCCCCGACCTTGCCGACCAACCAAGCCGTTTCTCCGCTGTTTCCAAGCCTTCCAGATAGCAGCAGCAACGCAGTGCGACGTCGCTCAGTCCAGGACCCAGATCGGAAAGCGCCTTAACCACGCGCTCGCGCGCCAATGCAGTACTCATTGAGCTCTCGCCACCATCCATCAGCTCTGACTTGGCGCCACCGGTAAGAAAACTATCCCAGTTCTGCCCCAGCTTTGGTCCCATCTGAGCCAGTTCAAAATCTTCGCGAAGTCTTTCCCCTGCCCGCACTAAACTGTCGTTCAAGAATGGCTTTCCATTCCTGTCCCGCCGTCTCGCAAGCGCCACAAGCGGGCTTTCCGTCATATTGTATCGAACCCGTTTAGGTCGTTGGCCGGTGCCGTCCTCTTCGTCTGTTTCGTCCCAGTGGATCCCGCGATATGAAAATGGTCGTTGCTCGTCCTGGAAACCGAGCTCCCTCGCACTGCGTACCCTGTTTTCCTGCTCTGCCAACATCTGGCTTAATGCCGTCCTTCCTGTGGCGGTGATATAGTATCGGCTGATCCGACCCGGGGCAGCGCACGCAATCCAGTCCTTGAGTGCCATGGCCTGAGTAATTCCATTATCCACCACAGCTGTCCGTGTACTTGAGCCGCTGTCATCATCTCGGACGACAACCGCTTTTTCCATATTCTCCGCCACCGCAAGAACGGCACCGCTTTCGCATAGGCGACGCAAGATACGAACCGCTTCTGTTTGTAGTTTGCGCGTATCTGGCAAACTCGTGGCACTGACTGGATTGGCTTGCATTTTGATCGTATTCCTCGTTCTTGATCCGCACCATTCACCAGCGGTCGATGCGACCGGCGCCGAGCAACAGTATGTGCTCGCAAGCATTGACAGGGCTGAATCCACAAGAGGATCATCTCTGCGACTCTCCGTTCTCCGTATCTGGCGGAGAATTGTCGAAGCATGGCAGCCTTCCTCTCGTGCAATATCCCGGATCGATTTCCCATTCTCTGTATGTTGGAGATATCGTGCCGCATAATTCGGAACCCATCGCGGGAGCGATAATTCGGGAAAGTCCTTAGTCATATCCCGGTTCCTGAGATCATGGTAATTGCTCGCGAATTTTCACGGATTGTTAACCACAACTCTGGGTGGAAATGGTTACATGTTAGTTAATACGTTGGATGACCTCATTAGAGTAACTCTTTCATAAACAACGGTGAAACCTCCGTGCGCACAACTGACCTTTTCAGCAACACCAACTGAACTCATGCAAGAAATGGTTCCTCGCAAAGTACGCGATCGACTCAAGAGGAACTTGAATGCAAGACATTCTAAGCATGCTAAAGCAGCTTCACCGGCCGCGACTACTTGTCCGTGCCGCTCGTTTGGGGGCACAGGAATACAATCGCGATCGTCACCTCAAACGATTATTGAGATATCATACCTTACCGCGTGCCTCGTCAGTGTTGATACAGTTGATTGAGGCGGAAAGGATCCTCGATGACCAGCGGCGGTCGGAGGACGCAGGTTATTCGCTGCCGAAACATATCGATTTTCTGATCGCGATAATGGGAGAAGCGCGTTTGATGTCGTGCAGCCGAAGCGACGCTTCTCAGGAGTGATTTCGGCCCGGCTGCTAACGGGGCCGAAATCCAAACGCAACTGACGGTTACATGAAAGCGTCGGGCATACTGCTTTTCTTTTCAGCGATGTAACTGTTCAATGCTTCTTCAATCGCAGGGTCCAGAGACGGTTGCTGATAGGTATCCAAAAGGTGCGCAACTCGAGCGGTTGCGAGTGCCTGCGTATCCGGAGCGCCTTGTTCCTGCCAAGTTTCGAATGGCCTGTAGTCCAGCAGGTTCGTCCGCCAGAACGCCGTCTTGAAGTTGGCCTGTGTATGAGCACATCCGAGGTAATGACCGCCGGGTCCGACTTCTGCAATGGCCCCCATCGCCTGATCGTCCTCAGTTACATTAACACCCTGAGCCAGTTTATGAAGGACGCCCAATTGATCGGCATCCATGACGAACTTTTCGTAGCTGGATACCAGACCACCTTCGAGCCACCCACAGGCATGAAGCATGAAGTTGACGCCGCCAAGCAACGCCGCGTTAAGCGTATGCGCGGTTTCATATGCAGCCTGAGCATCTGGCAGCTTGGATGCGCAAAGACCACCACCCGAACGGAACGGGAGGTTGAGACGCCGCGCAAGCTGCCCAGCGCCATACAGAATCTGCGAAGCTTCGGGTGTTCCAAAGGTCGGCGCACCGGAATTCATATCGATCGAGGTCACGAATGCGCCAAAAATGACCGGAGCCCCCGGGCGAACTAACTGGTTATAGGCAACCCCCGCCAGAACCTCGGCCAGAACCTGCGTCAGGGTCCCGGCGACCGAAACTGGCGCCATGGCACCGCCTACGATGAATGGCGACAGGATGCAGGCTTGGTTATTGGCCGCGTATACTTCCATCGCCCCCATCATGACGTCATCGAAGGTCAACGGAGAGTTCACGTTGATCAAGGAAGTCATCACAGTGTTTTCTTGGACGAAATCCTGACCGAACAGAATACCGCACATGTCCACGGAATCCTGCGCTCTGCTGGGATCGGTCACAGAGCCCATAAACGGCTTGTCCGTCAGGGTCATATGCGCATGGATCATATCCAGATGGCGTTTGTTCACAGGTACGTCGGTAGGCTCGCAAACCGTACCGCCGGAATGGTGCAGCCATTTGGACATGTGTCCAAGCTTCACGAATTTCCGGAAATCATCCATCGTCGCATACCGGCGCCCGCCGTTGGCATCGCGAACAAAAGGAGGGCCGTAGACCGGCGCGCACACCAGGTTCTTGCCGCCAATCACAACGCTTTTCTCGCTGTTGCGCGCATGTTGCGTGAATTGGGACGGTGCGGTCGATATCAGTTTGCGCGCCAAACCACGCGGGATACGCACCCTTTCGCCTTCAACTTCGGCACCGGCATCGCGCCAACGATCCAAAGCTGTCGGGTTATTCACAAAATTGACGCCGATTTCCGCCAAAACTGTCTCAGCGTTGGTCTCGATCACCTCAAGGGCTTCCTCGGAGAGTATCTCGAAGTTAGGGATATTCCGCTCGATGTACTTGGCGGTTTCGATCACGACAGCAGTTCTTTCTGCCCGGCGCGCCGCGCCGCCACCGCCGCGTCCTCTGCGTCTTGCGCTTGCTTCTGTCATTTGCCGGGCCTCCGCCATGAAGAAATTTGAACGCTTCCATACCGTAGCCCACCAAGAGAACTGATCAGAATTGCGTCGCTTGAAGTGAAAAAGCGACATTCGCATTCAGAAGCAAGTCAAAATGATCGTAAAGCAGGGCTTTCATTGCGAAGGTCTGACTGCACAGGAAATCCGGATTGGTTATGCAAGCCTCTTGCCTCTCCTCCCCGCGCCGCCTAATCAGCAAACATGAGCCAGATTTCCCATGAACGCCTTCTCATCATCGACTTTGGCAGCCAGGTGACGCAGCTGATCGCGCGACGTCTGCGCGAATTGAATGTCTATTGCGAAATTCATCCATATCAGAACGTCACGGATGCCTTCCTCAAGGAACTCGCACCTAAAGCTGTGATTTTTTCCGGGGGTCCCGACTCGGTGGTTCGCGAAGGTTCGCCACGCCCCCCGAAATCGGTCTACGATCTTGGGGTGCCGATCCTTGGGATTTGTTACGGTCAGCAAGTCATGATGCAGGATCTTGGCGGCAAGGTCGAAGCCGGTGAAAGTCACACCGCAGAGTTCGGACGCGCCTACGTAAAACCTACAGAAGAGAGAATCGATCTTCTTGCTGGGTGGTTCCTGGAAGAACGCGAACAGGTCTGGATGAGTCATGGCGACCATGTGAGTGAAATCGCTCCTGGCTTCGCGGTTTATGGCACCTCTCCCGGCGCCCCATTCGCTATCACCGCCGATCTCGAAAGACGTTTCTACGCGGTGCAATTCCACCCCGAGGTTCACCACACGCCGAACGGCAAGACGATCTACGAAAACTTCGTCCGCGACGCTGGATTCTCAGGTGACTGGACGATGGACGCCTACCGCGAAGAAATGGTCAAGAAGATCAGGGCGCAGGTCGGTGACTCACACGTTATTTGCGCCTTGTCGGGGGGCGTAGACAGCTCTGTAGCTGCAGCTCTGATCCACGAAGCCATTGGCGAGCAGTTGACCTGCGTTTTTGTCGACCATGGGTTGCTGCGTCTGAACGAAGCCGACGAGGTTGTCGGCATGTTCCGCGATCACATGAACCTCAAGGTGATACACGCCCAGGAGCAGGATCTTTTCCTAGGTGAACTGGAGGGCGTGTCTGACCCGGAAACCAAGCGCAAGATCATCGGCAAACTCTTTATCGATGTTTTCCAGAAATACGCGGACCAGATCGAAGGCGCGGGTTACCTGGCTCAGGGTACCCTTTATCCTGATGTCATTGAATCCGTTTCATTCTCTGGCGGCCCCTCGGTTACGATCAAAAGCCATCACAACGTGGGTGGCCTGCCCGAGAAGATGGGCCTCAAACTGGTCGAACCGCTGCGGGAACTGTTCAAGGACGAAGTTCGCGAACTGGGCCGCGAGTTGGGGCTCCCCACCAGCTTTATCGGCCGCCATCCCTTCCCCGGTCCCGGTCTCGCGATCCGTTGCCCCGGAGAAATAACGCGCGACAAGTTGGAAATTCTGCGCAAGGCGGACGCTGTCTATATCGACCAGATCCGCAAGCATGGTCTGTATGACGAAATTTGGCAGGCGTTCGTAGCGATTCTGCCTGTACGTACCGTCGGCGTCATGGGAGACGGGCGAACCTATGATTACGCTTGCGCACTGCGGGCTGTGACTTCTGTCGATGGCATGACGGCGGATTACTATCCCTTCAGTCATGAATTTCTTGGTGAAACGGCCACTCGTATCATCAACGAGGTAAAGGGCATAAACCGCTGCACCTACGATATCACCTCGAAACCGCCCGGAACGATCGAGTGGGAGTGAGCCGCTCCATATCGATCGACCAAAACAGGAAATGACCGGAAATATACGATGAGCAGTACCACCAAAGCCGCTCTTTGGATGATTGGCGCCATCGTATCTTTTTCCTCAATGGCGGTGGCCGGACGCGAAGTGGCTTACGCGCTCGATACATTCGAGATCATGATGTATCGCAGCCTCATTGGCCTAATCGTCGTTTGCCTAGTATTAACAGCAACTTCCAACTGGCACGTGGTCAAGCGGGACAAGCTTGGAACTCACCTTATCCGGAACCTCGCTCATTTTTCCGGTCAGAACCTGTGGCTATTCGCGGTAACAGCCATTCCGCTTGCACAGGTTTTCGCACTCGAGTTCACGTCACCGCTCTGGGTCTTGGTCTTGTCGCCGCTGGTGCTTGGCGAGAGACTGACACGCATGCGCAGCCTGTGTGCCCTCGTAGGGTTTCTCGGAATTCTTGTCGTGGCGCGGCCCAGCCCAGAAACGATTAACCCAGGTGTTCTGGCCGCCGCCGCCGCCGCACTTTTCTTCGCGACAACAAACATCGTGACAAAGCGCCTGACCCGAATCGAAACAACCGGAAGCATCATGCTTTGGCTGACCGCGATGCAATTAGTCATGGGACTGGTCGCGGCAGGCTATGATGGCGACATTGCTCTACCTGGCCTTGCCGAACTTCCCATGGTCATCGTTATCGCAATAGGTGGCCTCACAGCGCATTTCTGCCTGACAAATGCGCTGTCCATCGCGCCGGCGTCGGTTGTGATTCCTTTCGACTTTGCGCGACTGCCGACGATCGCGATCGTCGGAATGGTTTTCTACAACGAGGCGCTCGATATCTGGGTTCTTGTCGGTGCAGCGATGATCTTTGGCGCCAATTACATGAACATACTGAACGAAACCCGCAGGAATCGGGTCGCCTGATATGTCGCTCTGCTGCCAGATACGGGCATGATAGAGCAAAAGAACATATCCGGACGTGCGTGGGCGGAAATGGCCCTTCTCGGGCTGATCTGGGGCGCAAGTTTCCTCTCCATACGCCTCGCCCTCAACGAAGTTCCGGTCTTTACGCTCGTGCTTCACCGCGTAGGCTGGGCAATGCTTGTGCTTTGGGGCGTCGTCTTTCTCATGCGCTTGCCATTACCGCGTGACCTTCGAACGTGGTGGGCCTTCCTAGTCATGGGCGTAGTGAATAACGTCATCCCATTCGCGCTTTTGGCCTGGGGTCAGTTGCATATTGAGACCGGCCTAGCATCGATCCTTAATGGTACCACCGCTATCTTTGGCATCATTCTGGCGGCGATCTTCTTCGCGGACGAAAGGCTTACGGCAAATCGGGTGATCGGCGTGCTACTCGGATTCATCGGGGTCGCCTTTGCCCTCGGGATCGAGTCTCTGGCAAGCTTTGATCTGCGTTCCATCGCACAGTTGGCCGTACTCGGAGCAACGCTCAGCTACGGTCTGGCAAGCTGCTGGGCTCGCGCAAGACTCAGCCACCTGCCCCCTCAAATAGCCGCCGCCGGGATGTTGACGGGTTCAACAGTAGTTCTGCTGCCTCTTGCCTTGATTTACGATGGCCCGATTCAGTTCTCGCTGATGCCCATCACATGGGGTGCCATCGCATACTACTCACTCCTCGGGACTGCTGGGGCTTTTCTCCTCTACTATCGCATCCTTGGGATGGCGGGTAGCGGCAACCTTATGCTAGTAACCCTGATCGTCCCGCCCATAGCAATCGCTCTGGGTGCGGTCGTCCTTGGCGAAGAGCTGCGCCCCAGCGCCTATGTGGGATTTGCAATTCTGGCAATCGGCCTTCTGATCCTGAACAAAACGTTGAAACTTCCCCGCATGCTCAAGATTGACCCCACCAGCGCGCCTAAGTAGCTAGGGCAAAACAATGGATCGGGTCACCCATGCTGTACTCAACAGCCAGCGAATGGCGCGCGGCGGCGCATAAACGTGTCTTGTTCTTCGGAATGTCTGGTCTCGGCAAGACATTCCTGTCGAACATGCTGCGCAGCGCCGGAGACTGGTTTCACTACTCCATCGATTACCGCATCGGTACGCGCTATATGGGCGAATACATAGCAGACAACGCCAAAGCCGAGGCGATGAAGGTGCCTTTCCTGAAGGAAATGCTGCTCTCGGATTCGATCTACATCGGTTCGAACCTGACCTTTGAAAATCTCAAACCAGTCTCCGCCTATCTTGGCAAGCCAGGCGATCCATCCAAGGGCGGGCTCGAGATGGATGAATATCGCAGAAGGCAGGAACAGTTCAGGCAGTCGGAAATCCATGCGCTCATGGATACCCAATATTTTATCGAACGCGCCGGTCGGCTTTACAACTACCCGCATTTCATCTGCGATACGGGCGGGTCGATCTGCGAGTGGGTCGATGCCGAAGACCCGAACGATCTGATTCTCAAGGAACTCAACCGCCAGACACTGATGGTCTGGATCAAAGGCGACGAGGCTCACACCCAAGAGCTGATACGTCGTTTCGACAAAGCGCCCAAGCCGATGGCTTATCAACCCGAGTTTCTGGCCTCGGTTTGGGAAGAGTACCTACGGGAAAAGAGTGCCGCACCTGACGAGGTCGACCCCGATGCATTCATCAGGTGGACATATTCCAAGGCCTTGGCACACCGGCAGCCCCGCTATGAAGCGATGGCAAAATGGGGTGTAACTGTGACTGCCGATCAGGTGTCTCAGGTCAAAACCGAGCAGGATTTTGAGAACCTGATCGCCGCATCCATAGAGGCGAAGGATTAACATCCGGGCAAAGCTGTTTTGCTAGCGTCTTGGCAATTGCAAAACCCTCCCATATCTAGTCGCCGCACCAAATCCGAAAGTTTCGATATGCCTATTAAAATCCCGGCCAGTCTGCCCGCCTATGACGTACTTACCCGCGAAGGCGTCATGGTGATGGACGAAGATCAGGCGGCCCGTCAGGACATTCGACCACTTCGGATCGGTCTCCTGAACCTGATGCCTAAAAAGATCCAGACGGAAAACCAGTTCGCCCGGTTGATCGGTGCCACGCCGCTTCAGATCGAACTGTCCCTGATCCGGATGAGCGAACATCAGACCAGGAACACGGCGGCCGAGCATATGGAGAGTTTTTATCGCCCGTTCAGCGATGTCCGGGACGAAAAGTTCGATGGCTTGATCATCACAGGCGCGCCGATCGAACACCTTGATTTCGGGGACGTCACCTATTGGGACGAGATCACGCAGGTTTTTGACTGGACGCAGACGAACGTGCATTCAACCTTTGGCGTCTGCTGGGGTGGAATGGCGATGATCAACTATATGCACGGCGTCAAAAAACACATCCTCGAGCACAAGGCATTTGGCTGTTTTCGGCATAGGAACCTCGCACCTGCCTCGCCCTACCTCCGAGGTTTCTCGGACGATTTCGTCATTCCTGTCAGCCGTTGGACAGAGATGAAACAGGATGAAATCGCTGCCGTCGATGGTCTGACGACGCTCTTGGGCAGCGACGAAGTTGGACCCTGCCTTGTCGAGGATCCCGCCCATCGTGCGATATATATCTTCAATCATTTCGAATATGATCGGGACACGTTGAAACAGGAATACGACCGCGATGTCGAAACCGGCACGGCGATCAACGTTCCCGTTAACTATTACCCGGACGATGATCCATCTCAGCCGCCTAAAAACAGATGGCGCAGTCACGCGCATCTGCTTTATGGGAACTGGATCAACCAGATCTACCAGTCGACTCCGTTCGACATCAACGACATAGGGAATTCCTGAGGTACTTCGCTCCCAGCCCGGAAAGCTGCCGCAAGTCTTACACGGGTTTGCGTTAAGCCCTTTAACATTCCATATTGCACGGACCACAGCGAGAAGGATTCTCCATCATGGATCTGCCTTTTGACGGTGCGATCAGCGCATTCCTGAGCGACGAAGCCCCCGACGAGGTTCGGAAGGCTATCAAACGCGCCGACAAGGATGAGATCCTCAATCCCGCCTATCCCCATTCCGAGCGGATGTCCCGAAAGACTTACGAGAAAGATCTCTATAAACTTCAAATCGAACTCGCCAAGATGCAGGCTTCGATGCAAAGCAGCGGGCAACGCGTCGCCATTCTTTTCGAGGGTCGCGATGCGGCTGGTAAAGGTGGTACGATCAAAAGGTTTCGCGAAAACCTTAATCCCCGCACGGCCCGTGTTGTTGCTCTTCCTAAACCGAGTGAAGCGGAACAAGGCCAATGGTATTTTCAGCGATACATCTCTCATCTGCCAACCAGCGGTGAAATGTGTTTCTACGACAGAAGCTGGTACAACCGCGGCGTCGTTGAAAAGGTATTTGGCTTTTGTACAGACGAAGAACGGGAGCGGTTTTTTCGTCAGGTAACTCCCTTGGAAGCGGCTTTGGCCGGCGATGGCATTCACCTTTTCAAATTCTGGCTGAACGTGGGTCGAGCCGAACAATTGCGGCGATTCCTGAAACGTGAATCGGATCCATTAAAGCAATGGAAACTCAGCAAGATCGATGTCGAAGGGCTTCGGAAATGGGACGAGTATTCAGCTGCGATTGCTGAAACCCTTGACCGCACACATAACCAAATAACCCCGTGGACAATCATCCGTTCCGACGACAAGCGCCGTGCCCGGTTAAATGCAATTCGTACGGTCCTGCATGGCGTGGACTATGCAGGCAAGGACAAAAAAGCCATCGGAAAGATCGACGATAACATCTGCGGTTCACCGGAAATCTGGGATGCCTAAACGCGGATACCATCACGGCAATCTGCGCCAGGCTCTCGTCGACTCCGCACTTGAGTTGATCCGGGAGAAAGGCCCGACCGGATTCACCCTTTCCGAAGCGGCCAAACAGGCTGGCGTCACACCTGCAGCCGTCTATCGCCATTTCGAGGGGCGCGAAGATCTCATCGCAGAAGCGGCGCGACAGGGATACGAAATCTTCGCTGACCTGATGCAATATGCTTATGACAAGGGCCAGCCTTCGGCATTGTCCGCATTCGAGGCCACTGGGCGTGCCTATCTGGCATTTGCTCGAAAATACCCCGGGCATTACATCGCGATGTTCGAAAGCGGCATCTCGGTGAACCGGACACCGGAACTCGCAGCCATTTCGCAAAAAGCGCGATCAGTGTTGGAACGGGCCGCGACCGATCTCAGCAAAAAAATCCCGCCGGAAAAACGCCCTCCTCCGGCTATGTTTTCGGCCCATATCTGGGCGTTGAGCCACGGCGTCGTCGAACTCTTTGCACGCAACTCTCCGGGTACTCAAAGCCCGTTTCCAGCTGATGAGCTCCTTGAAACCGGTATTGGTGTTTACCTCCGAGGTCTTGGTTTGATCGACCCAGACGGTTGAACCGCCTTGCGCCGTATCAGCGCAAATCATAAAATCCAGCGAAACACCCAGTATTTTTGAAGGCCCGCTGCATTGTCTCCAATACTATCTGACACGACCCTAATCCGCCGCTCCAGACTGCGGGAGCTCAAGGATCGCGAGCGAGCCTATCACGACCTGCAATTCCTGAAATGCCTGCCCGCCACTGCACGCAGCGCCTGCCTCAACATGCTGGACCGATCGCATTCTCAAGTACGCCAAGACCTATTCGCGCTTTCAGCGCTCGATTTCAAAAAGCACGGCTTCTTTGTCGAATTCGGAGCGACCAACGGCGTCGAGCTCTCCAATTCACTGCTGATGGAGCAGGAGTTTGGCTGGTCCGGCATTCTCGCAGAACCTGCCCAGGGTTGGCACAGCGCGCTGAGGCAAAACCGCAAAGCTAAGCTAGATACACGCTGTGTCTGGAAGGAAAGCGGGCACGAAGTTCAGTTTACCGAGACCGCCAGCGCAATCAATTCGTCTATATCGACCTTTGTCAAAACCTCCCGCAAGATGCGCGGACAAAGTTATACGGTCGAAACGGTCTCATTGAACGACCTTCTTGAAGGCCACGACGCACCGGGAGAGATCGACTACATCTCGATCGATACCGAAGGCAGTGAATTCGACATTCTTAATGCTCTTGATTTCGACCGGTGGTCGTTTCGCGTCATGACGGTTGAACACAACTTCGAACCACAGCGGGAACAAATTCAGGAGTTGCTCAAGTCCAAGGGATACACCCACGTTTATCCCGAAGTGTCCCGTTTCGACGATTGGTATCTGAGGGCCTAGAATTGTCGCGAAAACGGTTTCGACCGTTTCACGGCCTCTTTCCACAAGCGATCCCGATCATTCTGAGCCGTCGCGGAATAGTCATTCCCAAGCACAATATCGGCGACTCTCGCCGCAGTCAGTACGGTGTTTTCACCCTCCAACTCGGTTTTGATCCGAAAGCTTCGCAGTTTTGATTTCGCCTTTTCCCAGCGGGCAGCCAGACGCTTTCGGCTGACATTCGAAACACCTTCGGAAATCAACTTCTCGAGGGTTTCGCTTTCGCCCTTCAAGGCCGCATATTCACGAAGACGCCGAATAACGTCCTGCTGTTCGTCAACCCCATGACCTTTATGGTCGGCCAGTACAAATCGAAACCAGGCCGCATAGTCGGGCTTCTCTTCGACTTCCAGAATGTGCCGAACCGTTTCCATGACCTGAAAGAATGCACCCCGTACGCTGGTTCCGAAGTCAGCTACATCGCGCATCTGGTCAGCATTATTTTCGGCGGCAAATCTTGCAGCCGGATTGCTGGCATCTTTCTTTATGGACTTTGAATTGTGGGCCGCGCCGGTACTGGCGGCGCTCTTGCCGCTTATCGTAATCGGATGTCGCAGGTCAAAGTGCCGGGCATTCTGAAATATTGCAAGATCAGTAAAATAAAGATCCGGACTGGTCCCGTTGAAGAAAACGCCGTTGGGCGCGCGATTTTTTTCCATGAAAGCACGGGACGCCGCCCCGTGGTAAATCGTCGGCGCACGGAAACCCTCGTAATCCGCCTGCAGCAGTTTCGATTTCATCAACTTCATATCAATCTGCTCGAGCGCACCGAAAAGGAACTTCTTTTCAAACCGAACGCCGCCGTTCTTGCCCGAGTAGTTGTCGGTCACCCAACCAAAAGTAGGGATAGACCAGCTCAGCGAGTCCGGTTGAAAATGTTCAACAACTTCCCTGAATACCGAGAACTGTTGGGGAATAAATGCGTCATCGTCTCCAATATAGATAACGTAATCGCCCGTCGCATGTGATAGTGAAAATTCGAAATTCTGCCGCATCGAGATCCGCGTGCCGGTGTTGATAACCTTGAGACGCGGATCGTTTATCTCGGCCAGAACTTCTTCTGTGTCGTCAGTGCTCGCATTATTGCTGACGATGATCTCGATATCGTCATCATCAATGTCCAGCACTGTCTGCAGACAATGGCGGAGATAAAATGCACGCTCACGCGTAGGGATAATGATGCTGAAGCGCATATCCTTTATCCGATGCGTTTCAGAAAACCATCTGGCGCCACGGAAACAAGCAACTTGTGGTCGATGCTTTTGTCAATTTCGAATTCAGGATGCGACTTCAGATATGCGTGTAACGCCGTTTTCGGATTATCTCCGGGAGCCCAGGGTCGATCGCCGAACATATCTGCGGGAAGATCCTCAATGACCGTATCGAAAACCACGCAATAGCTGTCTTTGCTAACAAGCGGCGCATAAGCTTCAAGCTCCGCAAGGACATGTGCATGTGTGTGATTGCTATCAAGGCAGACTAGAACACGCTTATACCTGCCTGCGATCATTTTGACTTTTTCGATGATCTCGCTGTCGACGCTTGATCCCTGGATCATCTCAATACGACTGGCCATCGGATGCGCTTCGATAGCGGCCTTGTTATGCGCTCGGATATCGATATCGACTCCCAAAACTTTCCGTTCGGATTTCGATGGATCGATGTTCTTACCGGCTTCAATTGCTTCACACATGTCGAGCATCGCAAGAGCGGCCGCAGACATGATAAGAGAGCCCCCATGGGCAATACCGGTTTCGATGATGAGATCGGGCTTTATCTGCCAGATCAGTTCCTGCATCGCGACCATGTCCTGTGGGTACTGGATGATCGGACGACCAAGCGAGGTGAAGGTGTAAGAATATTTCTTGGCATTAACCAGCCGCATCCATTCATTGGAAGCGGCGGCGATATCCTGATCCTTACCAAGCTCGCGGATGATCTCTAGCCGTTCCTGCTCGAATTCCTTGATCGGATCCATGTCAATTCTCTCTTTTCACGTTGAAACCGGTCGTGCCGGGATGCCTGCAACGACGGTATTTTTTGGAACGTCGCAGGTAACTGTCGCCCCTGCGCCTACCACAGAGCCTGCCCCGATGTGAAGCCGCGGCAGCACTGTTGCTCCCGCCCCAATGAACGCATTTTCACCGACGTGCACGCAACCACATAGCGTTGCTCCGGGCGCAATATGTACGCCATCAGCAAGGATGCATTCGTGGTCGACAACTGCACCGTGATTGATAATTGCGCCACGACCGATCCGTGCGTTAGCGGCCAGCACAGACTGCGCCATTACATGCGATCCTTTGCCGACGGTCGAAGACGGTGCACAATATGCCAAGGGATGGATCAGTTCGGGAGTCTCGAGCCCGCTTGCCACGAAAAGATCAAGGATTTCCAACCGATCAGTGCCGCGTCCTCCACCGATCGCGACCAGACCGCTAAGATTTTCTGCCCGAAACTCCTCCATTAAAGCTCTGAAACCTTTAATGCCAACTACAAGAGAAACGCCGTTCTGAATCGTCCGAGCATTTCGATCATTATCGATCAACCCAACGATTCTGTCGTTTGGTCCAAGCATATCCCGCAGAACGCGGGCGTGTCCCGAGCTGCCCCAGACAACGAAACGGCGTTCATCCATCCAAAAGACCTCGGATAACCGCGCACACCCGGTCAATGTCGTCATCGGTCATATCATGATAGCTTGGCAGGTTGAGCGCACGTTCTGCAATGTCTTCGGCTACTGGGGTCGCAAAGCGGTTTTCGAAAAAGTCCAATTCGGACAGTGGGCTAAAGAACACGCGTGCGTCGATATCCGCCAATTGAAAAGCTGCAATTGCCTTGTCTCTGGTAACGCCGGTCTTCTTGTCGAAGACAACTGTCGGCATCCAGGCTCCGTTAACCACGTGGTCCGGTTCGGGGTTCATCGCGATACTATTGCTTGGCAAGAGACGATGCTTGTAGGCGGCAAGAATCTCCCGCTTGCGCGAGGCAAGCTCTTCCGCCCGTTCCACCTGAGCACAGCCAATGGCCGCCTGAAGGTTCGAAATCTTGTATTTGAACCCAACCATGTCCGGCCAGAACTGTCGTGTCTGCTGCCGCGACCGCCCGTGGTTGCTTAGCGTAAGGACTGCTTCGTATAGACTTGGGTCGCTGGTAACGAACATCCCCCCTTCGCCCGTCGTCATCGTCTTGGTACCGTGGAAGGAAAACGTACCAAATCTTCCCATGGAGCCTGCTCTCTGACCCCGATATTGCGATCCCAATGCCTCCGCAGCGTCCTCGATCAACGTTAGTCCATGGCGTTCCGCAATATCCTGCAACGCTGCCATATCGCAAAGGTTACCGTAGATATGAGTAGCCACAATTGCCTTCGTTTTCGGCGTGATGGCGGCGACCACTTTATCCGGATCGATGCACCAGGATACGGGATCCACATCCACAAAGACGGGAGTGGCACCCAAATGCATAATCGGCGCAGCAGTGGCGATCCAGTTCGTGTCGGCAAGGATGACTTCGTCACCGCTGGATACGCCAAGCGCCGCAAGCCCCATATGCATGGCGCCCGTGCAGCTGGAGGTGGCAATCGCGTAATCTACTCCCAGATACTCGCGAAACCCCGCCTCGAACCGGTGAATATAGTCGTAGCACTTTGCCCCCCACCCATTTCGGGCCGCGTCCGTCGCATATTCAACTTCGAGATCGGTTATGGAAGGACGCGTATAGGCAATGCGGCTCATGAGATTTTCATCCTCGGTACAGCAGTGACAAATTTCGTGCCAAGTCCCGAAAGTTCAGTAAGCTGGGCTCTGACTTCGGGCATGATGTTCCAAGGAAATACGACAAGATAGTCTGGCCTCTCCAAGTCAAGCACGGAAGGCGGTCGAATTGGAATGTGGCTTCCAGGCAAGTACTTGCCCTGCTTCGACGCTGCTGCGTCACACACAAAGGGGATAAGATCGGGTTTTATCCCAGCGAAATTCGCCAGGGTGTTGCCTTTTGCCGCCGCGCCATATGCCGCCACAGATTTCCCATCGCGACGCGCGTCTAGCAGGAACCGCAGAAACTCATTCCGGACGCTTTCGGCCTTCGACTGAAATTCGGAATAAAAATCATCTTCCTCCATGCCGCGCCGACGCTCCTCTGCCAGTCGTTCTGCGACACTCGACCGGGACGCATGATCGGCTTGCTCGAGGCAAGCGTAAACTCTCAGCGATCCCCCATGGGTCGGCAGCTCTTCGACGTCGAAAACTCTCAGGCCGGCAGAAGCCATGATCTTGATTACGCTGAGCAGCGACAGATAGGAAAAGTGTTCGTGATAAACTGTGTCGAACTGGTTGAATTCAACCAATCGCATCAGATGCGGAAACTCCAGCGTGACCACGCCTTGCGGTTTCAAGGCAGCAGCAAAACCCAAGGTAAAGTCATTAATATCAGGCACATGCGCGTAGACGTTATTACCAAGGATCAAGTCTGCCTGCGGCAGTGCCTTTGCCATTTCCTCGCCAAAGAATTCTTGAACCACAGAAATCCCGAGCGCTTCGGCAGCTTCAGCTGTGCTTTTTGTGGGCTCAACACCCAGACAGGGAATGTCTCTCTCCAGGAAATTCTTCAGGAGGTAGCCATCATTTGACGCAACCTCGATGACATGACTTTCGGAATTCAAGGACAGACGTTCCACTATCATGTCGACATATTCCGCCGCATGCGCCAGCCAGCTCTTCGAGGTCGAGGAAAAATATGCGTAGTCCTCAGTAAACAATTGGTCTGCTTCAGCAAAATCTTCCGTCTGTACAAGTCGACACGACGAGCAAACCCAAAGCCGCAACGGAAAGGTCACCTCCGGTCGGGATAAATCCTCATCGGTCAAATAGGCGTTCGAAGGCGGTGCGTGACCGAGATCAAGAAACTTGAGCGTAAGCTCTCTTTTACAGTGGCGGCATTCATTGGTCACAGCGGAGGAACGTCCTTTAATCGAGGCAGCGTGGTATCGCGCTCAGACAGATTGCGCGGCTCTAGCGGCCAGTCAATTGCAAGCGCAGGATCTAGAGGGTTAACCCCACCTTCCGATGAAGGAGTGTAAGGCGAGGAATGAAAATACTGGAGCTCTGAATTCGACTTCAATGTTTGGAAACCGTGGGCGAAACCTTCGGGAACATAAATTGCATTTCGCAGATTACCGTTCAACTCGATTGTTAAATGCTTGCCGAAAGTATCTGATTCTGAACGTAAATCTACCACAATATCCAAAACAGATCCACGCAGGCATCGTACCAGCTTCACTTCTCGATGCGGAGACCGCTGAAAGTGCATCCCCCGCAAAGTTCCCACTTCGACGCTATGCGACATGTTGATCTGCGCCCAGTTCGTGTTGAGACCATTTGCAGCAAACTCGTCGTCGCAATACATGCGGGCAAAAAACCCTCGCTCGTCTGATCGCGGTTCTAACTGCACCTCATAAGCGCCTGACAATGAGAGAGGAATGAACTTCATCCTGACATCTCGAAGTCACGGATTTGCGCTAAGGTTACCGGTAGAACATCGCGACCCTCAGAAGCGGCTTTGTACCATAGCATGGTTTCCCGAACACTCCTCTCGAAATTCCAGCGTGGCGCATAACCAAATTCGTCGCGCGCTCTTTCAATTCCAAGGCTCAACAGTCCGGCTTCGTGAGGGGCTCCTGATTGGGATGCATCTTCCCACTTTCCAGGCCACGAACCGAGAGCCGTATTCACCAATTCCCTCACCGGGCGTACATCGCTCGACTCCGGCCCGAAATTATAGCTGTCGGAGAGTTTGACACCTTCATACAACGCTTCGGCAAGCAGCATGTACCCGGACAGCGGCTCCAGAACGTGCTGCCAAGGTCTATATGATCCAGGGTTTCGGACCGTTAGGGTTTTCCCCTCAGACAGCGCCCGAGCAAGGTCGGGCAGAATTCTGTTCGCGGCCCAATCCCCCCCGCCAATCACATTACCAGCCCGAGCCGTAGCGACACGTACTTTTAGATCCCCAAAGAAGGATTTCCGCCAACTTGCAATCAGCAACTCACAAGCCGCTTTACTGGCACTGTAAGGATCGTGGCCACCAAGCCGATCTTCTTCGCGATACGGATAGATCCATTCGCGATTTTCATACACTTTATCGGTGGTGATCATTACTGCGGCGCAGGGTTTTGCAACCTCACGCAGCGCTTGCAAAACATGAGCTGTCCCCATCACATTCGTGTCCCAATTGGTCAGGGGGTCTTCGTAGGACGCAAGAACGAGCGGCTGGGCAGCCAGATGAAAGAGGAGGTCCGGCTCAGCCTCAATGACCGTCTGGCGAACCGTTTCATAACTGCGAATATCGCCTATTTTGTGGTTCACGCGGTCGGCAAGACGCAATTGTTCAAATAGTGACGGATCCGTTTCAGGTTCTAAAGCGATACCTGAAACTTTGGCGCCAAGCTCCGACAACCAAAGGGATAACCAGCTTCCCTTGAAGCCAGTATGACCGGTTACCAGCACCGATTTACCCTGCCAGAATCCTGCCATCGATTTTACTTCCACGTGTGCCACGGAGCAGAACCGGAGGCCCACATCTCCTCAAGCATGGCCTTGTCACGCATCGTGTCCATCGCCATCCAAAACCCATCGTGTTTCCATAGACCGAGCTGGCGGTCATCCGCCAACTCCTCCAACGGCCCCGTTTCGAAAACCGTATCATCCCCTTCAATCCGATCAAATACCGACGGCTCGCAAACCATGAAACCGCCGTTCACCCAGCGGTTGTCACCTTTCGGCTTTTCCTGAAAGCGGGTCACGCGATTACCTTCAATTCCCAATGCGCCAAAGCGCCCGGCGGGAAGAATTGCGGTCAACGTCGCTTCGCAGCCTTCGGATTTATGGAAATCAACAAGCCCGGTTATGTCGACATCGCTCACCCCGTCTCCATACGTCAGACAGAATGTGCCATCGACATAGTCGCGAATGCGCTTGATACGCCCGCCGGTCATTGTCGCTTCCCCTGTATCTACGAGAGTAATCTTCCACGGCTCGGCGCTCTGATTGTGCACTTCCATGCTGTTATTGGACAGATCGAAGGTCACATCGGACATGTGCAGGAAGTAATTGGCAAAATACTCCTTGATCATATAGCCCTTATAGCCGCAGCACACGACGAATTCCGTGATGCCGTGAACCCCGTACAGCTTCATGATATGCCAAAGCATCGGACGGCCGCCGACTTCAATCATGGGTTTAGGCCGCAAATGGGATTCTTCGCTAATTCGCGTCCCGAACCCCCCGGCTAGAATTACTGTTTTCACCAAAAACCTGCCAGAATATTTCGATCTGCTACGGAGTTACACGCTTGGTCTCTACGTCACAAGCAATGCTGCGACGACACATCAAAAAATGGCCATGTCTTGCGAACACGGCCACTTTCGTCAGATTTCGAGAAGAGACAGCTCAGGCTGTTTTGGTTTTACGGCGAGCGACCAAGAATCCGAGGCCCCCAATCAACATCAAACCGGTCGCCGGCAGCGGCACAGGCGCAGGCTGAACCCGGTCCGCCGAAATCGGCTTAGAGCTGCCGTTGAACTGCCCGCGCAATTCGCCACTCTCATGCGCGTTTGTATCGACATCAACATAGACACCGCCATCGGCCGCGAGCGTCGCGAAATCGTCAAAGCTCATCGCGCTAGCCACGCTGATATCATCGAAAGCGATCTTTTTTACCTTAAGTTTGAAACCCTTCTTGGTCTCTTTGTAACGGAAGTCGTCAAGCGAGAACGGTGCAATCACTTCGCCGATTTCGCCCGCCTCACCTGCGTACAATTGAATTGGCCCAAGGTCTGGATCGTCAAGCAGATCATCCAAGTCAAGATTCCGGACACGAACCTTCAACTTGATCATTTCCTTCTTGGTCTTGAGCTTGAGCTTTGCTTTACCGCGTGCATCTGTAGAAACCGCTTCGGGCGCAACGCTCACCCCTCTCAGTTTGGTTTCATATTTCAGCGTCGCAGCACTGGCGGAAACCGCAAGCAAAGCAATCACGCCAGCGGTCGATAGAATTCTTAACATGTTTACACCCTAAGTTGTCACTGAGCACCCTGTGCACTCTATACACGCGAAATATATAGCTTTTTCGATGTGACAGTCCACCCGATTTGGGCAATTTCGACACCAATCAGACAAGAAAAAAACTCAATTCAGATAAGGAGCTAACACCATTTCGCCGTTATCAGAGATGCTCCTTACAAACGCAAAAAAGGCCGCTCCAACGAGCGGCCCTTCTCAGTTTTTGTAGGGTCGTATTAGCGCTTGGAGAACTGGAAGCTCTTACGCGCTTTGGCCTTACCGTACTTCTTACGCTCGACGACACGGCTGTCGCGGGTCAGGAAGCCAGCGGCTTTCAGTGCGCCACGCAGCGAGGGATCGTACAGCTGCAGTGCTTTGGAAACACCGTGCTTGACCGCGCCCGCCTGACCGGAAAGGCCACCGCCTTTTACCGTCGCAACGACGTCGAACTGATCTTCGGTGCCCGAAACGGTGAAGGGCTGGCGAAGGATCATCTGCAGAACGGGACGAGCGAAGTATTCGTTGATCGCTTTACCGTTGACGGTCACCTTGCCGGAGCCCGGCTTGATCCAGACGCGCGCAACGGCGTCTTTACGTTTGCCGGTGGCATACGCACGGCCCAGCTCGTCACGAACGGGTTCGCGCGGCGCAAGGTCAGTTTCGGTCCCCTGAACGGCACCGACATTCTCGGTCACGACGTCCTTGAGGTCTTCGAGGGAATTGATCTGGTCAGCCATTCATTCAGCTCCGGGTGTTTTTCTTGTTCATGGATTTGACATCCAGAACTTCGGGGCTTTGCGCCTCGTGAGGGTGATCGCCACCTGCGTAGATGCGCAGGTTGGTCATTTGCTGACGCGACAGACGGTTGCCGGGAAGCATGCGCTTTACAGCCTGGAACACGACACGCTCGGGGTGAGCACCGTCGAGAATCTGCTGCTTGGTACGCGATTTGATCCCACCGGGGTGACCGGTGTGCCAATAGAAGTGCTCTTCGCGCTTCTTGCCGGTCATCTGGATCTTGTCCGCGTTGATCACGATGACATTGTCACCCATGTCCATATGCGGCGTGAAGGTTGCCTTGTGCTTGCCACGCAGACGCGAGGCGACGATCGATGCAAGACGGCCCAGAACGACGCCTTCGGCATCGATAAGGATCCACTTCTTGTCGATCTCTGCTGGGGTGGCAGAAAAAGTTTTCATCAGCTTTGTCCCGTTTGACATGAAGAGCGCACACTCGAGGCGTGCGCCTGAATTCGATGGACGGGGTTTAATAAGCTATTGCACGTCAGTCAAGCACAGCAATCACCATAAAATGTAGGAAAATCAGATGCTTAAAAAATAGGTATCAATATACCCCAAAAAATCACACGCTGATCCGCTCCGGTGGATTATCCAGCAGCCGACGCAGCCGTAACATCGCTTCATCAAAGATATCTAGCGGGATCATCGCGTTCACGGCAATTCGAACTGCATGCGGTGCCCGCGCTTCACGTGCAACAAATTCCTCAGCTGACCTTATCTGAACCCCTTGCGCCTCGGCAGCCTGACAGAACGCGGCAGCGCGCCATCCCTTTGGCAGCCCCAACCACAGGAAAGGGACCGACTCCCGCCATGTAAGCTCGTAAATGCCAAGATGGTTGACTGCTGAGCGAATGTACTGATCGAAAACATTGCGAACCTTGCCTTCAAGGGCAATCGTTTCAGGATGCACGAGAAGTTTGGCGGTCAGATCTACGAGCGGAGCGGAAAGTCCAAAAAAGCTGTGGTCCGCAGCACGGCGCAGGTTGGCCGACTGAGCCTCGGGCGCTACAGCATAACCCACTCGCAACCCAGGCGTGATTGTTTTTGATAGTGACGACAAATACCAGCCGCGTTCAGGCGCCAACATGCGATAGCTTGGTACGGGTATGCCCGACGATTGATAGCACGCATCCTCCACAATCTGGAGATCCAACCTGCGCGCGACGTCAACAATCGCTTCGCGTCGCTTAATTGGCGTGAATATACCGGTGGGGTTCTGTACGTCTGGCGAGGTGCAGATAACCTGCGCGCCATGCGTTCTGGCCGCTTCCTCCAAAGCCTCGGGGATCAATCCGTCCTTGTCCATTGTCACGGGGACCACAGGTGCTCGCAAGAGATCAGCCGCTCGCCGAAACCCGGGATAAGACAGCTCTTCGACAAGAACACTTGGTCGAGGCCCACGCAGGATCGACTGCAGGATGATCAGAATTGCGTTCTGTCCGCCGTTTGCCAGGACGATGTCATTCTCATCGACACGTCCCAGCCTGACATTGTCCAGCCAGTTCAAAACAGCAATCCGGGCCTGTTCGGAAGACGCGTGGGAAGGGTAGTGCATCAGGCCAGACGGCGGATCCTGCGCCACTTCGGCCAAAAGTTTCCGAATGATCCCGGCCTGCCCAAGATTAGGAAGCCCCGGAGAAAACAGGCTGACGGGCCAGCTTTCTGCAATTGTACCATGATTGCCGTGAGGCACGACATCAATCTCAATAGGCGAGACACGACTGTTTTGTCCGAATGGAACGTCATCGTCAGTCATTTCACGTTGATCGTTGCGCGCAACAAATGTACCGCGTCCGACTTCGGCCCGCAAAAGTCCCTTATTCGTCAGTACCGTGTATGCCCTCGCAACTGTCCCGGGCGTGATGCCTAGCTGATAGGCGAGATCGCGCACAGGCGGCAGTTTGCTATCAGCGGCCAGATCCCCGGACCGTATCGATTCAGCGATTGTATCGGCGACGGACAGGTATTTCGGACCCTTAGTCGGCAGCTTTTGGGCTTTAATTGTACTCAATACAATTCTTCCTTGGACAGAGATGAGATCCGTTTGTACCAATATTACTACTTACAATCTATATTGTGTCAATACAATTCGAAAGGAATATCCCATGGCACGAACGATACCGGCAGATAACCTGTACATGCTCAGCACGGCAGACCGCCTTCCGCTGATCGCAGCAATGTTCATTCGTGCAGCCAGTGTCGTTACCGAATGGGACCGCCGCAGCCGAACCCGACAGCAACTCAAACATTTGGACAAACATCTTCTGGAGGATATCGGCATCACCGAGTCCCAAGCGTTGAAAGAACAGCGAAAGCGCTTCTACCAGATATGATCTCCCCGTTTTGGCTCAAAACGGAACTGGCCGGGACATGCTCCCGGCCCTTTTTTTTATTTCAACGGAATAGCGTAGGTCAGCGTAGCCCGCGCAACGATTTCGTCTTCACCGTCCGATTGTAGCAATACATCGCCTACTGCCAGCAACCTGCCCAGCTTGAGCAACTTTCCCGTGGCGATCAGATCCTTGCCCGCCTTAGGTTTCCGCATGAAATCGATAGAACAATTCGTCGTGACCGTAAGCGCCTGCCGCCCGATCATGCCAAGCACCATTGCATAGACCGATACGTCCGCAAGGCTGAACATCGACGGCCCCGAAACTGTACCGCCGGGCCGAAGGTGAGAGTCATCCACCAAAAGACGCATCTTGATCGATTTCTCTTCGAGCTCATCGATAAAAAAACTGTTTCGGACCTGAGGGAAGACCTCATCCAGAAATTCCATCACTTCCGTCTTGTTCAAGATCAGCGCCATTCTTTTCCTCTCCCTCGCTTCGGGCTAGAGTTGGCCAGAACAAGGGGAGAGGGCAAGATGGCAATTCTGGAACGTAACGATATCGATGCGGTCGCGCACCTGCGCATGAACGCGCCCGAGCGCCTGAACGCATTGTCGGATGAAATGCTCGCAGCGCTTCAAGATACGCTCGACGAGTTGAGAGAAGACAACTCCATTCGAGCTGTCATTCTGTCGGGCGCGGGCAAGGCCTTTTGCGCGGGTCACGACCTCAAGGAAATGACCGCAGGCCGTCAGTCCGAGGACGGCGGTGCGGCCTATTTCCAGGATCTATTTGAACGCTGCTCTCGGGTCATGCAAACAATACCGACCCTACCCCAGCCAGTCATCGCACAGGTTCATGGAATTGCGACCGCGGCGGGATGCCAGCTTGTTGCGACCTGCGACATGGCAATTGCAGCACAAGATACAAAGTTCGGCGTAAATGGCGTGAATATAGGGCTTTTCTGCTCGACACCGATGGTTGCGCTGTCACGCAATATATCGCGAAAGAAAGCTTTCGAGATGCTGAGCACAGGCACTTTCCTCGATGCTGATGCGGCAGAATCTGCAGGGCTGATCAATAGATCCGTGCCTGTTGATCGACTTGCCGATGTAACAGATGAACTGGCCGGAATAATTGCGTCCAAACTGGGAACAGCCGTCAAAATCGGGAAAAGAGCTTTCTACGAGCAAATCCAGATGCCTGTATCGCAGGCCTATGAATTCACAGGCAATGTCATGGTGGAAAACATGCTCAATCCCGAGACGGAGCAAGGTATTGCTGCGTTTCTGGAAAAGCGCCCCCCCTCTTGGAACCAATAGTTTCTGCCATTTCGGGCAATTGTTTCCATCTATAAGCTTTCCATTTCGGAAGGTTTGTGGCAAAAGAGAACAAGTTAATTGTTTATTCCTTTACGGGTCGCCACCGTCAGACGGTCCCTCCAGACCGGGTCTTTCCGGTTGACAGTTCCGACACGGCGACCCCAAGGATAACCTTTTTGCCATCCCCATTGCTCTGACGTACCTGCTGCCTTACATGGCATCGCATGAGCAAGAACTTACATATCGTTGGCGGCGGCATGGCCGGGTCCGAAGCTGCATGGCAGGCGGCCGAAATGGGCGTTGATGTCGTCATCCACGAAATGCGACCCAAAGTCGAAACCTTTGCGCACAAGACCGGCAACCTGGGGGAAATGGTATGCTCCAATTCCTTCCGCTCGGATGACAGCGAACAAAATGCGGTCGGGCTGCTCCATTGGGAAATGCGCGCGGCGAACGGCCTGATCATGACAACCGCTGACAAACACCGTCTGCCCGCCGGTGGCGCCTTGGCGGTTGACCGCGAACCCTTTTCCGAGACAGTCACTCAAACCCTGCTGTCACATCCGCGCATTTCCGTCAGCTACGAAGAAATCGCTTCCCTGCCCGATAGCGGCAACTGGATTTTTGCAACCGGCCCGCTGACATCCACGGCGCTTGGCCGAGCGATCCAGTCCGAAACAGGGTCCGAGGCGCTGGCATTTTTCGACGCCATCGCCCCTATCGTCTATTTCGAAAGCATCGATATGTCCCGCGCATGGATGCAGTCGCGCTACGACAAGGGCGAAACCGAAGAAGAACGTACCGCCTACCTGAACTGCCCCATGGACCGCCAGCAGTATGAGGCGTTCATCGATGCCTTGCTGGCGGCGGACAAGGCCGAATTCCACGAAGGCGAAACAGCCGGCTATTTCGATGGTTGCCTGCCAATCGAGGTGATGGCCGAACGCGGCCGCGAAACGCTGCGCCACGGGCCGATGAAACCCGTAGGCCTCACCAACCCGCATCAGCCGGACGTCAAAGCCTACGCGGTGGTGCAGCTTCGTCGCGACAATGCGCTCGGCACGCTTTACAATATCGTCGGTTTCCAGACCAAGATGAAGTATGGCGCGCAAACCGATGTCTTCCGGATGATTCCGGGGTTAGAGAATGCACGCTTCGCGCGACTTGGCGGCATCCACCGGAACACTTTCCTGAACTCGCCGACCCTGCTCGATTCCCAGATGCGCCTGAAGTCAAAGCCCAATCTTCGCTTTGCCGGTCAGATCACGGGCGTCGAAGGTTACGTCGAAAGCGCTGCGATGGGTCTGCTTGCAGGCCGTATGGCTGCAGGCGAGATCCTTGGACGTCCTGTCGAAACACCGGCTCCCACAACCGCCATGGGCGCCTTGATTACACACATCACCGGCGGTGCGGATGCAAAAACCTTTCAGCCGATGAACGTCAACTTTGGCCTGTTCCCCCCAGTCGATGGACTCAGGGGCGGGCGTCGCGGGCGCAAGGACCGATACAAGGCATACACGGACCGGGCCAAGACCGACTGGCAGAACTGGCTCTCCCAATTCGAAAATGCAGAAATGACGGCAACTTCATGAACTATGTTCTCGCACTCTTCCTCCCGCCACTGTCGATCTTTCTGACCGGACGCCTGTTCGTTGCGATAATCGTTTTCATCATCTGGATCCCGGCGATCATCTTTTCGGGCGGGTTGACCCATCCGATGTTTATCGTTCTCGCGTGGATTTTGATCTATCAGGCCCGGCAGGATCGGAAGCTGCGCAGCTTTTCTCGCCGCGACTAACCCTTATGCGGTGCCGTTTTGCGCCTTCGCCGACCGGCCCGCTTCATTTGGGTCATGCCTATTCTGCAATTATAGCTTATGACCTCGCAAAGGAACTTTCCGGCACGTTCCTTATGCGCATCGAAGACATAGACAGGTCACGCGCCCGTTCAGAATGGGAACAACAAATCTATGACGACCTGCACTGGCTGGGGCTCGAATGGCCCCTGCCCGTCTTGCGACAGTCCGACCGGCTCGCCGTCTATGACAAAGCCCTCGATGATCTCTGGGACAGAGGACTGCTTTATCCCTGCACCTGTAGCCGTCGTGACATTCAGGAAGCGATTTCTGCGCCTCAGGAGGGTGCAGCGTCCATTGGCCCCGACGGTCCCGTCTACCCGGGCACCTGCCGTCCGGTTCATGAGCCAGAAGGTCCAAGGCCCAAGGATGCCAATCTCAGGTTGAACATGCGACTTGCCTTAAAGTCGCTCTCGCACCCAACCGCCTGCGCATTCGAAGAGATCGGCCCTGCGCATAAAGGCACGGTACAATTTACCTGCGACGAGTTGGTAAACGAAGTTGGCGACATTGTGGTGGCGCGCCGCGACATGCAGACCTCCTACCACCTTGCCGTGACCGTCGATGACGCCGACCAGAATATCACCCATGTGACCCGCGGCCTCGATCTTTTCGAGGCCACGAAGATCCACGTGCTACTCCAGCAGTTGCTAGGCTTGCCAACGCCGGTCTACCTCCACCATGCGCTGATCCGCGATGAGAATGGCAAACGTCTGGCAAAGCGCGACGATGCGCGTGCGCTTTCCAAATACCGATCAGAAGGCGTGACACCGGCAGACATACGCGAAATGATCGGACTTTAACTTTCCGGCTTCATCAGCTCGACTTCTTCGCCGCCGCGAATGGCCGTGTAGAAACAACTGCGCCGATTTGTGTGACATGCCGGCCCCGTCTGCCGCACGATCAACAAAAGGCAGTCACGGTCGCAATCGACCCGCATTTCAATAAGTGCTTGCGTGTGGCCCGAGGTTTCGCCCTTGATCCAAAAGGATTGCCGGGACCGCGACCAGTAGGTAACGCGCCCCGTTTCAAGCGTCGCCGCAACGGACTCCGCATTCATCCAGGCCATCATCAGGATTTCGCCGTCCGGATCCTGAGCGATCGCTGGAATCAACCCTTTTTCATCATAGGCAAGCGAGTTTGGATCAAAGGGCATGGGCAAAAACCTTTTGCATTGGTGATTTCGCTGCCTATGTATGGGGGACAGCCAAGAAGGAAAAGCCATGTCCGGCGAAACCGACCTGATCAAACTCTACTCTGCCAGGATACTGTCGCTAGCCGCTGACATTCCGCATGCCGAACGACTTGATGCGCCGGACGCCAGTGTCAAAAAGCGCTCGCCGCTTTGTGGCTCGACCGTTACTGTCGATCTTTGCATGGATCAGGGCAAGGTTACCAAGTTTGGACAGGACGTGAAGGCTTGCGCGCTTGGGCAGGCTTCGGCTTCGGTTGTTGGCGCCGCCATCGTGGGAACGACACGGGAACAGATAGAAACCGCCCGCGACCAGCTCCGCGCTATGCTCAAGACAGACGGTCCTGCGCCAGATGCCCCCTTTGACGGGCTCGAGGTGCTGCTGCCCGCGCGTGAGTACAAGAACCGACACGCGTCGATCCTTCTTGCGCTTGACGCAGCGGCCGAAGCGGCAGCACAGGCTGAACAAGCCTATTGCGCCTGATCCGACTCCCTTGAGCATAAAAAAAACCGCCGCACATCCCGGGCGGATGGCGGCGGCAGGTAATGCGATTCTCACGTGGGATCAGCGATGTACTCGGAAGGGACAGGCAGATTTCCGGTTCAGCCAATGCAGGAAGACTTGGCTGCGTACACGCCGCATGAGAGCGCAGGCAGAGCTCGCTCAGATAAGTGTAGGCAGGTGGAGACCGACGACCAGCATAACGACAAGCGCAGACGCCCCGGCCACGTCGGTGATCAGCGTGTGACGGCTGCGGGACAGGGTGGACTTGAATTCGTTCAGCATGGCTTAGCTCCGATCTTCAACAGGATTTAACCTAGTGTTGACCTTTTGTTCTCACTTGAAGAGCCAAAAGTAAAGAACTTTATGGGAACATTTGTGAACTTTATGAGAATGTTCGTGCTAACCTACTGAAATCAAACGGACAGCTTCATCCTGCTTCATAAGCCATAAAAGAACACGGGCCGCCTGCCCGCGCTCACTTTCCAGTCCTGGATCCGTTTCCAAAAGCGTCCGGGCATCGCTTTGCGCGATGGCCATAAGGCCCGCCTGACGCTCTAGATCCGCGATTCGAAACCGTGGCAGACCGGATTGCGCCGTTCCGATCATATCGCCCGCGCCGCGCATCTCAAGGTCGGTTTCCGCGATGACGAAACCGTCTTCAGTCGAGCGCAGAACATCAAGACGCCGCCGACCCGTTTCCGACAGTGGCGATTGATACAAGAGGAGACAGGTCGACTCCGCTTCACCGCGACCAACCCTCCCTCTCAGCTGATGCAACTGCGCCAGACCAAAAATTTCAGCCCGTTCAATGACCATGATCGACGCATTCGGCACGTTGACACCAACCTCAATGACCGTCGTCGCGACGAGAACCTTGGTCTTCCCGTCCTGAAAATCGCGCATGGCGGCATCTTTATCGGCAGGTGGCATCTGACCGTGAACCAGACCCACATTCTCGTCGCCCAGCACGGCACGCAAGCGCATGAAACGCTCCTCGGCGGCGGTCAGATCGACCAACTCGGATTCATCGACCAGCGGACACACCCAATAGCATTGCCGCCCTTCCTGAATGGCCCGCTGAAGATGTCCCACAACCTCGCCCATCCGTTCTGTTTTGACAACCGCTGTCTTGATCGGCTTTCGCCCCGGCGGCTTTTCATTCAGAATTGAAACGTCCATGTCGCCGTACTGAGCCAGCGCAAGGCTGCGGGGAATGGGAGTTGCCGTCATGACAAGCACATCGGCTTTCTCCCCCTTCGCGCCAAGCTCCATACGCTGCCTGACACCAAACCGGTGCTGTTCGTCCACGACTGCCAGACGTAAATCACGAAAATGAACGTCGGATTGAAACACGGCATGCGTTCCGACAAGGATCTGGATCTTCCCTTCCGCCAACGCGGCAAGCTTCTGGCGGCGCTCAGCGCCTTTGTCGCGTCCCGTCAGGATTTCGAGCACCACGCCCGATTCTTCGGCCAGCGGACGCAGACCTTCCAGATGCTGACGCGCCAGAATTTCGGTCGGCGCCATCATCACGCCCTGTCCCCCCGCCTCGACAGCAACCAGCATCGCCATAAAAGCGACGAGTGTTTTCCCTGCGCCTACATCACCTTGCAGCAAACGGTTCATCCTTTGCGGCAAGTCCATGTCATCAGAAATCTCGGCAATCGCCCGCATCTGTGCGCCCGTAGGTCGATAGGGCAGGCTTGCCAGCACCTTGCGCTGCAATTCGCCGGTGCCGGTACTTCTCGCTCCCTTCCCGCGCCGCTCACGTCGGCGAGCCAGTGCGAGCGTCAGCTGGTGCGCGAACAATTCGTCATAGGCCAGCCTCTCCCGGTCGGGCGCTTCCGGGCTTATCGCTGCAAGGCTCTCGGGATGATGCGCGCGCTGTACCGCCTCGGCCCAATCCGGCCAGTCCGCTTTCTTTTTCTGCGCCGCGTCAATCCATTCCGTAAGCTCCGGCAGCCGATTCAAAGCGGAATTGGCCGCCTTGAACATCACCTTCTGGGAAACGCCCTGCGTCAGATGATAAACGGGCTCGAATTCCGGAATCTGGTTTGCGTCTTCCACTGCCAAAAGGTGATGAGGATGCACCATCTGGGCGATCCCGTCGAAAACCTCAACACGACCGGAAACCAGCCTGCGCGCTCCAACCGGGGCGATACGGTTCAGGAAATCGCTTTTGGCGTGGAAGTAGACCAGCTGGAATTCGGTTTCCGCATCCGTTACGTCGATACGATAAGCGCCCGATCTCGTTCGCGGCGGCTTGTGTGATCCGATCATCACCTCCACGGTGACGACATCCGGGAAATTGACGCCCCGTATCGTCGTTCGCCTCCGTCGATCAATCAGAGAGTAAGGTAGCGAAAACAACAGGTCACGCGGCGTCTCTAAATTGATCTGTGAAAGAAGGTTAGCCGTCTTCGGTCCAATTCCATCCAGCGTTTCCAACCCAGCGAACAGGGGAAAGAGTTTTTCGGGACGTCCCTTCATCCGTCACCGATCAGCTGCAACCATGCGTCTTCGTCCAGAACCTCGATGGAAAGTTCCTCAGCTTTCTTGGCTTTTGATCCGGCTCCGGGCCCCGCGACAAGCATATCAGTTTTTGCGCTGACCGAACCGGCCACTTTCGCACCAAGCGCTTCCGCTCGGGCCTTTGCTTCTTGACGGGTCATTTTTTCCAATGTTCCCGTGAAAACCACCGTCTTGCCCGCGACCGGGCTGCCAGACACATTGGGACGTTCCGCCGCTTGAATGTCGAGTTGCGCAACAAGGCGTTCAATCGATTCCCTTTCGTGATCCTGCGCAAAGGTCGTAACCAGCGAGGTCGCCATGACCGTCCCGACGCCGTCTATCCCCAGTATCTCCTCCCAAGCCGGTCCTTCGAGCGGCGCAGCATCTCGAACCGCCTCCACAAAAGCGTCCCAAGTCAGGAAATGTCTGGCAAAAAGGTTCGAAGCCGCCTCTCCGAGGTGCCGGATACCAAGGGCAAAAATCACGCGTGCGAGCGGGATTTTCCGTTTTTCGTCAATCGCATCAAACAGGTTCGTGGCAGATTTCTCTCCCCAACCGTCCTTGTTTTTCAATTGCTGAATTCCCGAACCATACCGTTCCCGCAGCAAGAAAATATCAGCCGGTTCCTTGATCCATCCGTCGAGATAGAACTGTTCAACCTGTTTCGAGCCAAGCCCGTCGATATCAAAAGCCCCTCTCGAAACGAAATGCTTCAGTTTTTCAACAATTTGCGCCGGACATATCAGCCCGCCGGTGCAACGTCGTACCGCGTCGCCCTCTTCGCGAATGGCTTCGGAGCCGCATTCGGGGCATAAATGCGGAAACTCGAACGGTTCGGCATCTGCCGGGCGCTTGGATACATCCACATCCGCGACTTTCGGGATGACATCGCCCGCGCGGTAAATCTGCACCCAGTCGCCGACACGAATATCTTTGCCGCCACGAATATCGCCGCCTTTAGCATCGCGTCCGGCTATGTAATCTTCATTGTGCAAAGTCGCATTCGAAACGACAACGCCACCAACGGTTACCGGCGCAAGCCGGGCAACCGGACTTAACGCTCCGGTTCGGCCGACCTGAATGTCGATGGCCTCTAGGTAGGTCCAAGCAAGCTCGGCCGGAAATTTATGGGCAATCGCCCAACGCGGGGTCGTCGATCGGAAACCCAACCTGTGCTGCAGTGCAAGATCATTAACCTTGTAGACCACCCCGTCGATATCATAGCCCAAGGTGGCACGTTGCTCTTCGATGGAAGCGTAATGAGACAGCATCTCCGACGGTCCATCGCAAAGTTCGGTCAATGGATTTACCGAAAAGCCAAAATTCTTAAGTTTCTTTACCGCCTCGAATTGAGTGGCGCCCAGCGGCTCCGAAACCTCACCCCAGGCATAGGCAAAGAATCTGAGCGGGCGCTTGCGCGTGATATTGGAGTCCAGTTGCCTCAGGGAACCGGCGGCGGCATTACGCGGATTTGCAAAAGTTTTTTCGCCAGCTGCCGCCTGCCTGTCATTCAATGCCGCGAAATCCTCATGCGACATGTAGACTTCCCCCCGAACCTCAAGGATGTCCGGTGCATTTTTTATTTCGGTCGGGATGTCATTGATGGTCACCGCGTTTGCCGTCACGTTTTCACCAACCGCTCCGTCCCCGCGCGTTGCCGCCTGAACCAACCGACCGCCCTCATAGCGCAACGACAAGGAAAGACCGTCGATCTTTGGTTCAGCCGTATAAGTAAGCGCTTGGCCGGGTTGGATGTTCAAATACTTGCGAACGCTTGCGTCGAACGCTACGACATCCTCTTCATCGAAGGCATTGCCAAGCGACAGCATCCGTACGGCGTGAACGACTTTTGAGAATCCCTCGGAAGGGCGTGCGCCAACCTGATCTGTCGGGCTTTCATCGAGTTTGAGATCAGCAAAGCGTTCTTCGATCTTGGCATTGCGACGCTTCAGGCGGTCATACTCGGCATCCGAAATCGTCGGCGCATCATCGGCGTGATACGCCTGATTAGCGGCACCGAGTATCTCGGCCAGCCGCGCCAGTTCTTCGGCCGCCTGCTCCGGGCTCAGCTTATCCACATCGATTTCAGAATTCACCGCTTTCACCCCGCACTTGTTCGCCACAAGTGATAGGGTTCGTCCGTGCTCAGGTCCAGATGCTCTTGTCCATGTGAGAAAACAACCGCGCCTTGAAAGCTGCGGAGATTACGCGCCCACCGCCAGCCGCGTGTTGCCCACGCGGTCGGTTTGAGGGTCGCGCAGAACATAGCCTCGGCCCCAGACGGTTTCGATGTAATTTTCCCCGCCCGTCGCCTTGCTTAATTTTTTCCTTAACTTGCAAATGAAAACGTCGATGATTTTCAATTCAGGCTCGTCCATCCCGCCATAAAGATGGTTCAAGAACATCTCTTTTGTCAGAGTCGTTCCTTTTCTCAAACTCAGCAATTCGAGCATCTGGTATTCTTTACCGGTCAAATGAACAGCTTCACCGTCTACATCGACGGTCTTAGCGTCCAGATTTACCGAAATTTTCCCAGTATGAATTACCGACTGCGAATGTCCTTTCGACCGACGGATAATTGCGTGAATTCTCGCGACAAGCTCTTCGCGATGAAAAGGCTTGGTAAGGTAGTCATCAGCGCCAAACCCAAACCCCTTGATCTTGTTTTCCGTATCGTCGGCGCCGGACAGGATAAGAATCGGCGTTTCGATCCGAGACATGCGCAACTGGCGCAGGACTTCATGGCCATTCATGTCGGGCAGGTTCAAGTCGAGCAGAATGAGATCGTAATCATACAGTTTGGCAAGATCGATACCCTCCTCGCCAAGATCTGTGGCATAGACATTAAGATTCGCATGCGTGAGCATCAATTCTATGCTTTTGGAAGTTGTAGGGTCATCTTCGACCAACAGTACGCGCATGATCTTAATCTCCGCCTATGTCGTTATTTGCCTCTCCAATATTAACTATAACGGAAATAGTTAATCACAGGTTACTTTTACTCACATTAACGGGAACACCTATGGTTGTCTGAATTTTTTCAACGCCGTCGCTTTTAACGCCTGCTCCCCATGTTCGGCCACCGCAGATACCCAGCCAATGAATTCCTCTTCGCTCAAAGCATATGTTTTCAAAGCATCTTCCTGAGATATCAAACCGTAAATCACGCCCCGAACGACAGAAGCCTTGCGCGAAGCGACCCATCGGCGCGTGGTTGCAGGCGGCAAATCCGCACGGGTCATAACAGTCCCGTCCGGGAGCGTTACCGCCCGCGGACCAACAACTTTCTTCAGAAACATCGGCTTGTCCTTGTTCATCGGATGCCGAATTTGCCGGATCACACTTAACGAGCGATGAAACCCGCCCTTGTGAGTGTGTAGGATTTTCCTATATTCTGCCAATCCTGTCCGCATATCTGAAAGCAATCCAATGGCGCTCGACAACACTCAACCGCTGAACTCTCTGGGTTTTGCCAAGCCCCCGTCTGAAACGCGGGTCGTGGTGGCAATGTCCGGCGGCGTGGACAGTTCCGTTGTGGCCGCTCTGCTCGCGGATCAGGGATACGACGTGGTGGGCGTTACGCTTCAGCTTTACGATCATGGCGCAGCTCTCGCCAAGAAGGGGGCCTGCTGTGCCGGGATCGACATTCATGATGCGCGTCGTGTCGCCGAGGAACGAGGCTTCCCTCATTATGTTCTCGATTACGAGAATATTTTCAAAGACGCCGTCATCGACGAATTCGCCGACAGCTATCTCGGGGGCGCAACGCCTGTGCCCTGCATTCGTTGCAACGAGCGTGTGAAATTCAAGGAGCTGCTGGAAACGGCAAAGGATCTCGAAGCCGATTGCATGGCCACCGGCCACTACATCCAGCGCATGCTGGGCGACAACGGCGCCGAGTTGCACTCGGCTGCAGACGCCAGCCGCGACCAGTCTTATTTCCTGTTCTCTACCACGCCTGAACAGCTCGATTTTCTTCGTTTCCCGCTAGGCCACCTGCCCTCCAAGGATGCGACGCGCGCACTGGCGGCGGAATATGGTCTGTCGGTTGCCGACAAGCCGGACAGTCAGGACATCTGCTTTGTGCCAAATGGCGATTACGCCTCGGTCATCGAGAAATTGCGTCCCGGAGCGGGCCAACCCGGCGATATCGTCGATACCGAAGGCAAGGTGCTCGGCGCCCATAACGGGGTCATTCACTACACCATCGGCCAGCGCCGGGGCTTGGGCATAGGGGGTCTGACCGATCCGCTTTACGTGGTGCGGCTTGACGTGGACAAATGCCAGGTGGTTGTGGGTCCAAAGGCCATGCTGGCCACGCGGACCGTGCCGGTTCGCGAAATCAACTGGCTGGGTGATGAACCATTCACGTCCCGCAAGGAATGGCAGGTCTCGGTCAAGGTACGCTCGACACGCCCCCCGCGCGAAGCGATCCTGCGCCCGCTCAGCGATACCACGGCCGAGGTCGAGCTGCTCTCGCCCGAAGAAGGCGTATCTCCAGGACAGGCCTGCGTATTCTACGAGACAGGCGGCAGCCGAATTTTCGGCGGCGGCTGGATCTGGCGTGGCTACTGAGTGGATACGCACCCATCGACTGTCCCTTCGGCCGCTTGAGGCCAGAGACGCGCCTGCCCTGCATCAAGTATTTTCCAACCCGCAGGCCATGCGTTACTTCAGTGATCCACACCCGGAACTTGCCGAAACCGAAATCTGGGTGCGGAACTCCCTTGCGGGCCTGCCGGGTCAAACCCTTGAATTCGTGCTGGATCACAAAGGCAGGGTGATCGGCAAGGCCGGTATCTGGGATGCGCCTGAGCTTGGATTTCTGCTTCACCCCCGCTTCTGGGGCAAAGGTTTGATGGCCGAAGCGCTCTCAGCGCTCATCCCGCATTTCTTCCAGCAGATGTCACTCGAAAAGATCACCGCGGACGTGGACCCGCGCAACTCAGCCAGTCTCAGCCTGTTGAACCGAATGGGATTTCGCAAAACCCACGAAGCCAGGGGCACGATTCGGATCAACGGCGAATGGTGCGACAGTATCTATCTGGCCCTGCCACGACCGGCCGACCCCGGTGCCCAAACGCTATAGCCGCGCCAGAACGGCTCTGGCCGCACGCAGACCGGGGGCTTCGCCACCTTTGCCCAACCGCTCCATGGTCAGTGCCATCGCCTCGCGCTGTGCGTCCGGCGCGTTGAAGACATCCTCAAGGCCGTTGGCAATCATCGCAGGCTGGCACGCCGCGCCAATGAACTCGGGCACCGTTCGACTTTCCGCCACGAGGTTTACCAATGTCACCGTATCGACGCGCAGCATCCGCTGAATGATCCGGCGACTTGCCCAGCTCATGTCATAAGCGATAACCATTGGCGTGTCGACGGCCGCCAGTTCCAGTGACACCGTGCCCGACGCTGCAAGCGCCATCGTCGCGCCCCGAAAGGCCGCGCGCTTTCGTCGTGCCGCCGTCTCAGGATTAAGCTGGCGCGGATCGATGACCATGGGGTTTCCGGGCCAGTCGGCCGTCAGTTCCTCGACAAGCTCCGCAACCGGTCGCGCTGCAGGCAGAACGACACGCATGTCTGGATGTCGCGCGATGAACGCTTTCAGCGCCTCACCGAATACACCTGACAACCGGGTTACCTCGGACCGGCGAGAGCCGGGCAAAACAAGCAGCCAGCGTGCCTCTTTAAGACCCGTCTCCTGACGGAATTCCGCGATTTCCTCATCCGTAGCCTGCGGTTCGGCCACCACCGGGTGTCCCACGAAATCGCAATCCATCCCCGCCGCTTCCATATATGGCGGCTCAAAGGGAAACAGCGCGAGGACCTGATCGATCATCCGCGCCATCTTCGCCGCGCGGCCGGGCCGCCACGCCCAGACGGTAGGCGCCACGTAATGTACACAACGTGTGCTGCCGCTCGCTTTGACCAGCTTGGCCACGCGCAGGCAAAAGTCCGGGCTGTCGATGGTGACCAGAACATCCGGTTGCGCTTTCAGCACCGCATCGGCGGTTTCGGAAATCCGGCGTTTGAGGTGAAAGTACTTCGGCAGGATTTCCGACAGGCCCATGACGCTCAGCTCTTCCATGGGGAACTGGCTCTCAAGCCCCTGAGCCTGCATCTCGGGCCCGCCTACACCCTCAAAACTCACATCCGGGCGCAAGGTCCGCAAACCAGCCATCAGCGCGCCGCCAAGCCGGTCTCCCGATGGTTCTCCTGCGATCAGGAACACCCGCATCAGATCGTCCGCTCGCGTACCCAGAGGAACAGTCCGGCCGCATCGCAGCGCGCAATCAGGTTCTCCTGATCCAGCATCATTACGCCACCCGCTTCGATCACGATCCCATTCAACCCAGCCTCTGCACAGGCCATTGCTGTATCCGGACCGATCAAGGGCAGATCCGCCCTGCGGTCCTGACCCAGCTTGGGCGATTTGTAGAAAATGCCGCCCTTGCCATCAGGGCGGTTCTTTACCGACGCCAGCATCCAGTCGGTGCCAAAAACCGCTTCGATGGCCAGAACCTGCCCGTTGGCGACAATACAGGCTTGTCCGACATCTTCTTCCGACAGCGCCTCTATTAACCGTTCCGCCCGTGCGGCATCGGCCTCTGATGCTTCGAGAACCTGATGACGTCCCAGAACGCCCGCCCTTGGCAAAAGATCCGGCGCAAGCTCTTCGGCCGATCGAATGGTAAATCCCTGATCCTCGAAAAGGGACATGATCGCCCGCAAGGCGCCATCATCACCGCTGCCGATGGCTTCGCTGATGATAGGGACAAGCGGCATTGTATCGGCATCGATGGCGGCGGAATCGATCTGAGGACGCCGGATCGCGCCCGCAAAGCAGACTTCGCTCACACCGCGCGCTTTCAGATCGATAAGAAATGTGCCCAGCTGTTCAAGCCGAAACACGACGTCTGGCGACAGCCCATCCGGAAGAAACCCCTGAAGCGAACAGACCAGCGGCTTTTCGACCTGCGACGCATACAGGGCTTTGGGTAAGGCCCCCATTCCGGCAATCAGCGCCAGCACGGCTCAGCCCCCGGGTGTCAGGAAAGACCGGTCGCTGCCGCCGAGTACGAATTTCACGATATCACGGACATAGTCGCTTTCGGTCTCATCGCCGAGACGATGCACCCGGTCCTGGAACGTCCCTTCGCCCTGCGCCAGCATCTGAAATGCCGCCCGCAAGGCCGTGATGTCCGACCGTTTCACGCCGCGCCGTTTCAGACCGACGAGGTTAAGTCCATCCAGATGACCGCGTGGGGCTTGCACCAACCCATAGGGAATGACATCGTTTGTCACCATGGTAACGGCACCGATGATGGCGCCCTTACCAATCCGTACCCATTGATGAATGCCCGAGAGTCCGCCGACGATCACGTCGTCTTCCAGCACGCAGTGCCCGGCAATCGCCGCGTTGTTCACGACGATAACCTTGTTACCGATCTGCGCGTCATGCGCGATATGGCAGCCCGCCATGAACAGCCCGTCATCGCCAACCCGTGTCACGCCGCCGCCGCCGTCGGTGCCCGCGTTCATGGTCACATGCTCGCGGATACGATTGCGCGCGCCGATGACCAGCGACGTATCCTCTCCGCGAAACTTCAGATCCTGAGGGATCTCCCCGATCACCGCGAACGGGAAGATCACCGTATCTTCGCCGATGCTGGTCTTGCCCGTGACGACAACGTGGCTTTTCAGCTCGACTCCGGGTGCAAGTTCAACGTCCGACCCGATCAGACAGAACGGCCCAATCTTGCAGCCTTCGCCGATCTTGGCACCGTCTTCGATAACTGCCGAGGGATGTATCTGCGACATGTTTTTAGCCTTTCGGCATATCAATCATTGCAGTGAATTCCGCTTCGGCGGCAAGGTCGCCTTCTACCGTTGCCTGACCTCCGAACCGCCAGACCTTGCCGCCGGGTTTACCGCGCAATGTCGAGACCTGCATCTCGAGCACGTCGCCCGGTATCACCTTGCGGCGGAATTTGCATTTGTCGATCGACATGAAATAGATCAGCAATTCCTTGTCGGCCATGTCGAGCGCCGTTCCGATCATCACGCCCGCCGTCTGAGCCATCGCCTCGACAATTGTCACACCCGGCATGATCGGCACGCCCGGGAAATGCCCCTGAAAATGCGGCTCGTTCATGGTCACGTTCTTGATGCCCTTGGCAGACGACGTGCCGTCGATCTCGACAACCTTGTCGACAAGAAGGAAAGGATACCGATGCGGCAAAATACGCTGGATCAGTTGAATATCAGCGCTTTGCAAAGTCTCGTTCATCTGGTCTTCCGTTCTTAGGTGTTAGAGGGCGGATGCTGGGTATCCTGCTCCTGACTAACAAGCGCCAGCCGGCAGGGCAAGCGACCCTATTGGTCCGGTGCCGGCGAGAGTTCGCTGCCATCTCCAATGGTCGCGTCAATCCGTTCAATTGCAAGGTCGGTGATGTCCGTCGCATTCGCGCTCAGGAACACGCTGGAGCGTTCCAAAATGACTCCGGCGCCGCTTTCCCGCATCACTTCGGCAAGGATCGGGCGCACGGCGTTCAGAAAGATAGCCCGTGCCTTGTCGTTCTTTTCGGCCAACACCCGGGTCTTGTGATCCTGTTCGCCGCGTATCTTCTGAACCTTTTCGTCAAAAGCATCGGCCAGCTCCCGAAACGTTTCCGGATCCATATCGGCGCGTTTTTCGGTCAGCTCGTGTTCCTCGGCGGTCAATTCAGCGGCGATGCGATTGTTTTCCTCAGCAAGGGCTTCACCCTCGGTTTCGATCTCACGGTCGATCCGTTTACCGAATGCGGAATCGTTGAAAAGCCGTTCCGAGGAAATCGTCAGGATCGCGGTCTGGGCAAAGCCAAGCTGCTGTGCGCCCGCCGACGGCGTAAAGCCAAAGACTCCCCCGATCACAGATGCCAGCGCGAATGCCCGCGCTAGCCGTATCGGGAGAGTGATTGTCATTCTCAGTTCAGAATCTCGCCTGAATGGTCAGATCGAAACTCTGCTCCTTGTCGAAAGTTTCTTTCTTGAGCGCCTCGGAGAAGTTCAGGCGCAGCGGACCGAAGCCGGTATCCCAGAGGATGGAAAGACCAATCACGTGACGGGCGGAACCGTCTGCACCGACAATGTTGCCACCGGTGGTATCCACGTTGCTCAGATCCCAAAGGTTGCCGACGTCATAGAAGATGCCACCGCGAATACCCAGTTCTTCGGGAAGTCCCAGCGGGAACTCGGCCTCGAACTTCGCAACAGCGTAGAAGTTACCGCCAATCGCATCATCGACACCGTTCGACTGATCCCGCGGACCGATGCCACCGGGTTCAAAGCCGCGCATAATGCTGGGCGACAAGATAAAGCGGTCGATGGTGCGGCTTGTATCCGTACCGCGCCAGTTCATCGCACCACCTTCAAGCGTCGCTCTCAGCGTGACTTCCTCGTTCAGTACGAGCGTCTGCGCGATCATCCGGACACGTGAACGGATGTATTCGTTGTCCCCGCCCAGCCCCGCGAAATCAGCGCCAACTTCCATCAGGAACCCGGCGTTCGGGTTCAACCCGGTCAGACGGGTATCGTAGCTGTAGGTCAGGCCAAAAGAGCTCGACGTACGACGCCCGAACCCGATTTCACGCGCGACGACATTGCTGTTGTTCGTATTGTCCCGCACGGTCATCTCGGACGCATCGTAATCATAGGCGATTTCAAGCGTGCCATTCTCGCTAACCGGAAAAGTCAGTGCCGGAGAGACAAAGACGCGCTCGGTGTCGTACGAGGCATAAGAGGAGTCCGTTCCAGAGACACCAAGATCGAGGTCAAAGCGCAGCTGACGTCCCAGCAGGTAGGGTTCGGTGAACCCGATGCTGTACTCCTCGGAATCCTGCGCGGTCGATGCGGCAAAGCTCAGGCGCTGGCCCCGGCCGAGAAAGTTGTTTTCCCGCAGGCCTAGCGCCACACCGAAACCGTCGTTGACCGAATAACTACCACCAAGTGTCAGCGAACCTGTCGGCTGTTCCTCGACATCCACGCCGACGATAACCTGATCGGAGGTCGATCCCTGACGGGCGTCCACATCAGCATTGGCAAAATATCCAAGGGCCCGGATACGCTCGGCGCTCTGACGGATTTCGCGCGGGTTGAACGGGTCGCCTTCGACAATCCGGAACTGCTGACGGATCACGCGATCAAGCGTCGTCGTGTTACCTTCGATATCGATCCGTTCGACAAATATCCGCGGACCGCGCACAAGAACAAATTCGATGTTCAGCACACGGTTGCGTTCGTCCCGCGTGATGCGGGGTTCGACGCGCAGAAAGTCGATGCCCTTGTCGATGGCCAAACGTTCCATACGCGCGATGGACTGTTCCACCAGCGTCGGGGTGTAAACGACGCCCGGCTTGATCCGCAGCGTGTTCTGGAAATCCTGCGCATTGGCTTCGCGCATCTGACTGGTCGTGCTGATCTGGCCGAATTTGAACTGCTGGCCTTCCTGAACGTTTACGACAAGGAAAAAGGCATCCTGTTCACGTGTCAGTTCGACGTTCGTTCCAAGGATACGGAAATCGACATACCCGCGCGACAGGTAGAAATCGCGCAAAACCTGTTTGTCGAACTGAATGCGCTCTTCGACAAGCGTATCCGACCGGATGAAAGCTCTCAGCAGACCGGCCTGCTTGGATTCCAGAACCCGGCGCAGACGACCATCGGAATAGACGCGGTTGCCGACAAAGCTGACCCGCTCGATCTCGATCGTGTCGCCTTCGGAAATCTCAAAGACCAGATCGACACGGTTGTCGTCGCGGCGAATGATGCGAGGGGTGACCGTTGCGGCGATGCGGCCCTGCTGCGAATATGCGGTCGCGATGGTTGCTGCATCCGCTTCGGCCTGGCCCGGGCTGAACACGCGGCGCGGCTTTGATTCGACAAAATCGCGCAACGCATCGTCCTTGATGCGGCGGTTTCCCTCGAAGTTGATACGGTTGATGGTCGGATATTCGACGACGCGCACGACCAGCGTACTGCCCTGCGGAATGATTTCGACGCTCTCGAAGAGCCCGCTTTCGACGACCCGCTGATAGGCGTCGTTCAGGGCACCGGCGCTGACGTTGGTACCGCTCGGAATGCCGATATAGTTAGCAATTGTGCCGCTTTGGATGCGTTGGTTGCCCTGCACTTCCACCCGGCTGAACCGGTAACTCTGCGCCTCGGCAAGGGTAGAAATCCCAAGCAAAACGACCAACAGAAACGCAAACGGGATGCGTGACCAATGCCACAACATTTTGCCGCTGACTGTCACCTGCCCGCAGGATCTACCCGCCTGTTTAAGCAAACCCATATCCCGAACCTATTTTTCTCGACCTCACTAGATGTTGAGTATCGGGATTGAACTTGGATGTCAAAACCACAAAAAAAGCGGCACCAGATTTTTCTGGATGCCGCTCAAAATACCATATATCGGGCCATGGCCCTGTCTGGGTTACAGGCTGCCCAGGTAGGCGCCTGCTGCCAGAGCGCAAGCAATCGTACCGATGAACAGAAAACGATCCCAGTTCAGCGCCATGACCAAGGATAGTCCGCGATAGGAATTTTCTAGCGTGTGCATCGGTTGCTCCCTCTTGCTTTGTTATCGGGAAAATTAGATCCGGATTAGGGCAAGAATTGGGCAATCACGCGTTAGAGTTGTGCAATTCACCTATCCGCCGATCAGCAGAAAAGGTCATTACCAAGCGCGAATACCATCAGGGTGAGGATAGCCGCGATGCCAAGACTCATCAGTAGACGCAGGACCCGGTCGCTCGGCGGTTTCCCTGCAACGGCCTCATAGGCGTAAAAGACCAGATGCCCCCCGTCCAGCGCCGGAATCGGGAACAGGTTCAGAAGACCAACCGCTGTCGACAGCACCGCGATGAACCAGATAAAGCTCTGCGCGCCTTGGCTGGCCATCGCGCCGGATGTCTCGGCGATCCCGATTGGCCCGGAAATATTGCAGGTGCTGATCGCCCCCGTAATCATGTGCCACAGCCCCGAGAGAGAACCGGTCACAATCGCATAGGTCTGCGAAACGGCCCCCTGTATCGCCGAAACCGGCCCTGCCGCTTCGGTCGCCGGGTCGAATGCCATCGAGCTCACGACACCGATCCGCCAGTGCGTCGCGAACCCGCCATCGGCCTGCGGCTCGTCCGTCCGACGCGGCGCCAGCGCAAATTCAAGCGTCTCACCATCGCGCCATACATCAATCTGGAGCGCACGTCCGTCCGAGGACTCAACCGCGTTCTTCAGTTGATCGAATGCGAAAACCGGCTCGCCATCGACCGCGGTAATCACATCGCCTGCTTCAAGGCCTATATCCATCGCAGCGCTACGCGGCGAAATCGAACTGATCAGGGGCGGATAAGGGAACGGCCCATCAACGGTCATCTCGGTCCCATCGCGCCGGACTGTATAGTCCAGCGTCGGCTGTGCCGGTAACTGGCTGCGGAATTCCTCCCAGTCAGTGCCTTCTTCCATATCCGGCGGTGCTACTCCCCCGACCGACAGCACTTCGTCGCCAACCTGCAGCTCATAGCCCGCACTGGGCATGTCATAGATCTCGCCAACGGTCAGCGGGTCGCTGACCACGCCGCGGATCATGAAAATGCCGGTAAAAACGAGGATCGAGAGGACAAAGTTGAATACCGGCCCCGCCGCAACAGTCGCCGCCCGCGCCCAGAGTGGCGCCCCGTGCATCGTCCGGCGCAGGGCCACCGGGTCCTCCGCCGCTTCCTTCATTGCCGCGTCGTTCCGCCCCGAGGCCGCATTGGAGTCGCCAAGGAATTTTACGTAGCCGCCGAACGGCAATGCCGCGATCTGCCAGCGTGTGCCATGCTTGTCCAAGCGCGAGAACAGGACCGGACCAAAGCCGAGCGAAAACACCTCGGCATGGATCCCGGACCAGCGACCGACGATGTAATGTCCGTATTCGTGAACTGCCACGATGACCGAAAGCGCGACCACGAAGGCAAGTAAGGTGTAAAGCAAGCCGCCGAACTGCGGTATGAAGCCGATGATATCCAAATTCCCTACCCTGCTCTTTCCGCCATAACGCGGTCTGCATATGATCTTGCGAGATGGTCAGTTTGCAAAACGTTATCAAGTGTCATCGAGGCATCGATGAGACCCGACTCGCCTTCGATACGCTCCAGAACGTCTTCAACGACCGCCGCCATCTCGAGAAAGCCGATACGGCCTTCGATAAAGGCATCGAGGCTGCGTTCTTTCGCCGCGTTAAACACGCAGCCCGCCAGTCCGCCACGCTGCATCACGTCCCGCGCAAGGCGCAGCGCAGGATAACGTGCAAGATCCGGCTCATGAAAGGTAAGCGCCCCGACGCGCGCCAGATCAAGCCGTTCGACCGGCAGAGAGCGTCTTTCAGGATGATGAAGCGCAAACCCGATCGCATGGCGCATATCCGGCGGCCCCACATGGGCCATGAGAGCCCCGTCGCAGAAGCCGACCAGCGCGTGGATCATGGATTCAGGGTGCACCAGCACTTCGATCTGCTCCGGTTCAACACCAAAAAACTCTCTTGTTTCAATAACTTCCAGCGCCTTATTGAACATCGAGGCGGAATCGATGGTGATGCGCTGCCCCATCTGCCAGTTCGGATGACAAGAGGCCTCGGCAAGGGTCGCATCGCGCAGTTTGTTTATCGGCCAGTCGCGAAAGGCACCGCCGCTCGCGGTGATCACGATCCGTTCAACGGCCGAGATATCTTCTCCGATCAAGGCTTGGAAGATCGCGGAATGCTCGCTGTCGACGGGGAGGAGCGCGGCGCCGTGACGCTCTGCCGTTTCCAGAACCAGTTTGCCGGCACAGACCAGCGTCTCCTTGTTCGCAAGCGCCAGTGTCGCGCCCTGCTCCAGCGCAGCCAGACCAGGGGCCAGCCCCGCCGCACCCACAATTGCCGACATGACCCATTCCGCCGGTCGCCTCGCAGCTTCGAGCAAAGCCGTCTGTCCGGCAGCGGCCTCAATCCCCGATCCCGCGAGCGCGGATTGCAGCGCATCGAGTTCTTCGTCGAAAGCGGTTACGGCAATTTCAGCTTTCAGCTTGATCGCGTCCCGGGCCAGCTGTTCGACATTGCGTCCACCGCTTAGCGCCACGACCTGATAAGCCTCGGGAGCGCGTGCGATCAGGTCAATCGTGTTCTGACCGATGGAACCGGTAGCGCCAAAGATCGAGATACGTCGCGGGATGGCTCAGCCTCCTGTGGCAAGCGTGATGATACCGGCAAGGCAGGCCGCCGCGACAAGACCGTCCATCCGGTCGAGAAATCCGCCATGTCCGGGGATCAGCGCCGAAGAGTCCTTGACCCCGGCGCGCCGTTTCATTGCGCTCTCTGCGATATCACCCAATTGCGCGGCAAAGCAAATCACAAAGGCGATCAGCGCGCCAATGGCGGGCGGCACGCCAGCCGTTGGCAGCATGATCGCCCCGAAGATCGCGGTGCAAACCCAGCCAGCGATTGTGCCTGACCATGTCTTTTTCGGCGACACAGACGGCCAGAACTTGGGCCCACCAAGCGCCCGGCCGGCGAAATACCCCGCCGTGTCAGAGATGACGACGATACTGACAAGGATCGTCAGTCCCCGCGTGCCGAATGCTTCATAGGCATAGGCGAGGAAAAGCGCGGCGGCGGCGAGGATCAGACCGTAAGACAGCCAGAGCCGCCTGCCCTGCGACGGAAAGAACAACCCGGCCAGCAAGGGCGCGACAAGTCCTGCGGCTGCGCCTAGGTAGCCTGCGAAGAAAAGTGTCGGGCCGCGGGGTCCCCCGGACGAGGCATCGACCAGCGGCAGTTCGGCAAACAGCAATCCAACAATCGCGAGGACCGGAAAAATCATCGGCAGGGCCGCTATTGCAATCCGTCGCCCCATCGGCCAGAGCGGATCGCACAGGCCCGCAAGTTCCCAGATCATCGTGCAGTAGATGGCAAAGATAAACACGGTCCAGGCCACCGGGCCGGATTCCAGAGCCAGCAGCGTGATCGCGATCAGGACGGCGGCCGAGGCCAAACGCGTGCTCAGATCTCTCCAGCGCGATTTCGTGGCCGTCATGCCCGGACAGCCCCGTAACGCCGGTCCCGCGCGCCATAGGATTCGCACAGGCGTTTAAGTTCTTCGGCCGAGAAATCGGGCCAAAGCGTATCGATGAATTCATATTCGGCATAGGCCGACTGCCAGAGCAGAAAGTTCGATATCCGCGCTTCTCCGCTGGTGCGGATCACCAGATCGGGATCCGGCAGGACATGCGTGTCGAGATATCGCGGCAAGGTCTGCTCATCCACATCGGCGGGTTTGAGCGCCCCGCTGGCCACGTCCTGCGCCAGCCGCTTGGTGGCGCGTGCCACCTCATCCCGCCCGCCGTAATTCAGCGCGATAGTCAGGTGTACACCATCGTTGTGCGAGGTGAGCACCTCGAGCTGGTCCATCAAGTCGATCAGCTTGGCATCCAGCCGCACCCGGTCGCCGATGAAACGGACCCGCACGCCACGCGCATCAAGCGCCCGCGTTTCCTTGGAGATGTAGCGGCGGAACAGGCTCATCAGCCCGGCGACCTCGACCTGGGTTCGCTTCCAGTTCTCGGTCGAAAAGGCAAAGATCGTCAGGTACTTGACGCCAAGATCCGGGCAGGCCTCGACAACCTCGCGCACACGGCGCGCCCCGGCATGGTGGCCGAACAGACGCGGGCGACCGCGCGCCTGCGCCCAGCGGCCATTGCCATCCATGATGATGGCTACATGACGTGGGCCACCTGTATCTGCGATATCGGGGCACTTGTTCATGAGAATGGCTCAGACCTGCATGATTTCTGCTTGCTTGTTCTCAAGAGCGTCGTCGACGGCCTTGATCATCTTGTCGGTCATATCCTGAACCTCGGATTCCCAGAACTTCTGGTCATCCTCGGACATACCATCGTTCTTGGCCTTCTTGATCTGGTCCATGCCGTCGCGGCGCACGTTGCGCACCGCAACCCGGGCACCTTCGGCATATTGACCGGCCACTTTGGTCAGGTCGCGGCGCCGTTCCTCGTTCAGTTCCGGAATAGGCAGCATGATGATCGTGCCGTTCAGCTGGGGGTTGATCCCCAAACCGGATTCACGGATCGCTTTTTCCACCTTGCCGACAAGGCCCTTGTCCCAGACGTTAATGGTGACCATGCGCGGCTCGGGCACGTTTACCGTACCGACCTGGTTGATGGGCGTCATCTGGCCATAGGCGTCGACCTGAACCGGTTCAAGCATCGACGCGGATGCGCGACCGGTGCGCAGGCTGGCAAATTCGGTGCGCAGATTCGCCATCGCGCCATCCATGCGGCGCTGGAGATCGTCTGTATCAAGAATGAAATCGTCGGACATGGGCTGCACCCTCCCTGTAAATCGTGTCTGGCGTTCTATATCCGCAGTCGCCGCTGAATGTATAGGCCGCGCCGAAACTGATCATAGAGACCGGATAGACCCGGGTCTCCGGAAATGATCCGCTCCCGGTCGCTTTAATTATGAACTTTCGTATACGTGCCTTCTCCGGCAAGGATGCCCTTGAACCCTCCCGGCTCATCAAGGCTGAAAACGATGATCGGCAGGTTATTGTCGCGCGCCAGTGCAATCGCCGAGGCGTCCATCACACCCAGCCGTTTCGCCAGCACGTCGTCATAGGTCACATCATCATAGCGCTTGGCCTCAGGATGCTTGACCGGATCCATGTCATAGACGCCGTCGACCTTTGTGCCTTTGAAGATCGCTTCGCAGGCCATTTCATTGGCGCGCAGCGTGGCTGCCGTATCGGTGGTGAAATAGGGGTTGCCGGTTCCGGCCGCAAAGATGCACACCCGCTTTTTCTCAAGGTGGCGCACGGCGCGGCGACGGATATAGGGTTCGGCCACCTCGTCCATGCGGATCGCGCTGATGACCCTTGTGAAAACGCCCAGCCCTTCAAGCGCCGATTGCATGGCCAAGGCGTTCATCACCGTCGCAAGCATTCCCATGTAGTCCGCCGTCGTGCGCTCCATTCCCTGCGCCGATCCGGCGAGACCGCGAAAGATATTGCCGCCGCCGATGACCATGCAAATCTCGACGCCCAGTTCCTGAACCGACTGAACTTCCTTGGCGATGCGCTGAACGGTTGGCGGATGTAGCCCGAACCCCTGATCGCCCATCAGGGCCTCGCCTGAGATTTTCAGCATGACGCGACCATAGGTCGTTTCACCCGTCTTTTGTTTCGATGTCTGGGATAGGGTCATGTTGCGCTCCGCTCGGCCACGGGGTTAATTTCGCGCAAAATGGCTGAAATTGCGGGCAGGTTCAATGCACCCTGCCCGTAATTGTTAGCGACATCAGGAATCGGGACGTCAGAATGCGGATCAGGGGGGTCGATGGCACCGTGGATATTCCACCGGACAGGCCTGTCCTGATCGCGGGCCCCACGGCGTCGGGCAAATCGGGACTGGCGCTTGAGATTGCCGAAACCGATGGCGGCGTGATCGTGAATGCCGACGCGAGCCAGGTTTTCGACTGCTGGCGCATCATTACCGCCCGCCCCTCGGTCGAAGATGAAAACCGCGCGCGCCATCGTCTTTATGGTCATGTCTCGTGGGATCAAACCTATTCCGCCGGGCATTGGCTGCGCGACATCCGGGCCATTCTGGACGGTCGGGAACGTCCCATCATCGTGGGCGGCACCGGGCTGTACTTTTCGACGCTGACGCGCGGCATGGCCGATATTCCGGCGACGCCGCAATCGATCCGGGACGAAGCCGATACGCTCACGCTGGAACGGCTGGTGCAGGACATCGACCCGGAAACAGCATCCGGAATCGATCTGAACAATCGCGCCCGGGTACAGCGCGCGTGGGAAGTCGAGCAGGCCACAGGCCGGTCCCTACGATCCTGGCAGGCGGCGACACCACCCCCTGCCCTCGCGCTAAATGACACGGTACCGCTCGTCATGGAGAACCCGACCGACTGGCTAAACCAGCGCATCGATAGACGCTTTGACCAGATGCTCGAACAGGGCGCACTCGAGGAAGCGCGCCGGATGCAGGACCGTTACGATCCAAACCGCCCGGCGTTTCGCGCCATCGGCGTTCCCGAGCTTATGGCGCATCTGAATGGCGAAATCCCGCTGACCGAGGCTAAGGAACTGGCCACGCAGTCCACACGCCAATATGCAAAGCGCCAACGCACGTGGTTTCGCTCGAAAATGAAACAATGGGCCAAAATCCACCCAAATCGTTAACCGAACACCGTTGATAATTCTCAACATTTCTGAAAGGTTACCCACACGTAACCCGAATAACCCAAGCAATTACCGAACAAATGCTCCAATACCCGCCAGATCCGAGCACCATCAGAATTCTGACTCTGGCTCAGCTCTGCCCCCTTGGGTCGTGGCAACTGGCTTTGGCCCATGACCGGCCACATTCCCTGCTGATCTGGATGACGCGCGGACAGGGTGTTGCGATGTTCGACGGACGCCGCCACGGGCTTGGCGCGCATAACGCGCTCTTCGTTCCGGCCCGGCAACTTGTCTCTCTCGATGTCGGACGGCAGGGCTACGGCCAAGCGATATTGCTGCCTCTGGGGATCGAGATGACCATGCCCGAGGGCCCGCGCCACATCCGCGCCCGCGACGTTTCCGCCCAGACGGAACTTACCGCCATCTTCGAAGCGATGAGCCGCGAGCAGAATGCCGAGCGGCCGCTGTGGCACAGCTCGATGGATTCCTACGGGCAACTGGCGATGATCTGGCTCCGGCGGCAGCTTGCCGAAAACACACCCCACATCGGGCCGGAAACCGCATCCGCACGACTGATGCGCGCCTATAGCCAACGGCTTGTAATGGAACATACCAGCGGCGAGACCATGGCTGATCACGCCAATGCGCTTGGCGTTACGCCGACGCACCTGACCCGCGTCTGCCGGGCGGAAACGGGGCGAACAGCCGCCGCCCTGCTGAACGAACGCATTCTTCACAGCGCCCGCAGCCTGCTGAACAGTACCGATGCCGCCATCCGCGAGATCGCCGAATATCTCGGCTTTAGCAGCGCGGCCTATTTTACCCGGTTCATTCAGCAGCATACCGGCAATACGCCCAGCGGACTTCGCGACAACAAGAAACGCGTCGCGTGAACCACGCGGGGCTGCCAAAAACGACATCGCTGGTCTTCGCCTATCTTCATCTTTGCAGAACTTTTCTACGTAAAGGCCATCGCAATGATTGACGACAGCGCCCTTCTCGTGCCGAATAAGGCGATGGGATACTCAGCCTTCAAAGCCAAGGTAATCACCTCCACCGGCATGGTGGCAAAGAGGTTCACGACCACGATGGGGTGCCTGAACCGGGTGCGCGGTGTTTGACGTTTTTCGTCAGATCACAGGTCCGCGACATTGCCGTACCGGTCCGTTCGCTCGAGGTCGCTTTCCGCACATTATCAGCCGGGAGCGCGCTTGCCGCTTTGGTGAAGCCCCAACACTGTCACTCAGGAGAATAACAGATTTATCCGCCCTGAACGGGGCCAATCGAGACGTCGAAAACGACGGCAAAACAAAACTGTTCCGGCCAACGGGACAGATCGACCCGACCAACAGGGGATAAAATGGGACTATTCATTCTGCGCAGAACCGTCGTCATGATCCTGACGGCGCTTTGCCTGACATTCATCGTTTTCTTTCTGACGAACCTGTATCCGAACCTGGAAAAGCTCGCCAAGACGCAGGGCAACTTCCGGATGTCGGACGAGGCCGTCACGAGCTGGCTGACCAAGGAAGGCTATCTTCAACCGCTGCCCGTCAAATACGGCCAGTGGCTGGGCGTCTTGCCAGGCTGGACGCTTGAAACCAAGGACGGCATCACCGGCCGATGCGTGACCGGTGCGGTTACCCCCGAAGTTGCCGCTGAAGCCCCGAAGTTCTGTGGCATCCTGCAGGGCGACTGGGGCTATTCCACCGTTTTCCGCGAAGAGGTTTCGAGCATCATCTCGACCCGGCTGGGGCTGACCGGCAAGCTGATGTTCTGGGTCATGGTGCTGATGGTTCCTTCGGCCCTGATCATCGGCGTTCTGGCCGGGATGCGCGAAGGGTCAAAAACCGACCGCACGCTCTCGACCTTCTCGATCATTACCACGGCGACCCCGGAATACGTGTCCGGCGTGATCTTCATCGCCGTCTTTGCCTCATCCGCCGTCGGGCTGAAATGGTTCAAGGGCACCGCGACCAGCGCGATGGAAGACGCCAATTTCGAGAATTTCTTTCTGCCGGTGCTGACGATTTCGCTTTACGGGATGGGTTACATCGCCCGGATGACCCGCGCGTCGATGACCGAGGTCATGACGGCGCAGTATATCCGCACCGCCCGGCTCAAGGGGGTGAAGTTCTCCAACATCGTGCTCAAGCATGCGCTGCGCAATGCGCTGATCGCGCCGTTCACGGTCATCCTGCTTCAGGTGCCCTGGCTGCTGAACGGCGTCGTCATTGTGGAAACGCTCTTTAACTACAAGGGTTTCGGCTGGGTGCTGGTGCAGGCGGCCGGGAATAATGACATCGAATTGCTGCTTGCCGTTTCGGTTGTGTCAGTCTTCGTGGTTCTGATGACGCAGCTGATATCGGATATCGGCTATGTCTACCTGAACCCGCGCATCAGAATATCCTGAAGGGAGGGCAGAGAATATGGAACCTCTCGGCACATTCGATATCATCTGGCGCATTCTCGTCCAGTTCACCCCGGTCTGGATCGCGCTCATCGTGCTCTTTGCCGTCTCGATCACCTTCAAGCGCAAGCTGGGGCTGTATGGTAAGCTGTTCGACAGCGTGATCGGCATGATCGGCTTTGGACTGGTGATGTTCTGGGTCTTTACCGGCGTTTTCGGCCAGCTTGACCTGATCGTCACCCATGACCCGCTGGCACAGGTTTCCGGGATGAAGAACAAGGCCCCCGGCACACCGCTATTGATGGGCGACGAAGGCGATTATCCCTGGTACCTTCTGGGGGGCGACAACCTCGCGCGGGATGTGTTTTCGCGCATGATCGAAGGCGCGTGGGTCGTGGTGCAGATCGCGCCGCTGGCGACCATGTTCGCCTTTATGGTCGGCATCACTCTGGGGCTTCCTGCGGGCTATTACGGGGGGCGGCTGGACACGTTCCTGTCCTTCCTCGCGAACCTGATCCTCGCCTTTCCGGTGATCCTGCTGTTCTATCTGCTGGTGACGCCCGAGATCGTGGCGACCGGGGTGCCCAGCTACATGGCAACGGTGCTTTTCGTCTTCCCGATCGTGTTTGTCGGCGTGCTGCTGAATTCGCGCTATCACACGCAGCCGCATATCCGGCTTCCGCTTTTGGTGATCGTTCTGGGCATCATGATCTGGCTGTACCTGTCGCTGATTTCGGAGCAAGGGACCAAGGTGGCGGTGCTGCCGCGGTTCCTCGATCTTTTCGATATTCCAGGCGGTATTCTGGTGGTCTTCGTGTCGGTGGTCTTTGTAAACTCGCCCACAGTGTTCCGGATCGTTCGCGGTTTGGCAATGGACATCAAGACCCGCGATTACGTGGCCGCTGCCCAGACCCGCGGCGAAGGTCCGTGGTACATTATGCTCTGGGAGATCCTACCCAATGCACGCGGTCCGCTGATCGTCGATTTCTGCCTGCGCATCGGATACACCACGATTCTTTTGGGAACGCTCGGGTTCTTTGGTCTCGGCCTGCCGCCGGAAAGCCCGGACTGGGGCAGCACGATCAACGAGGGCCGCAAGCTCTTGTCCATATATCTGCACCCGGCTCTGCCGCCCGCGCTGGCATTGCTGAGCCTTGTTCTGGGTCTGAACCTGCTGGCCGATGGGTTGCGCGAGGAAAGCCTGCGGGATTGAGCGACTGCGGCTTTGCCCGGCGTGGCGCGCCGGGCGAGGTCGGAATTTGAGTATTTGGGGCAAGAGGAAAAGGGGATGTTCCTGCTCGGTCCGCCCCCTTTGCATTCGGCCGCGGGTGGTTCGCACCGGTGGCGGCCCGGTGACAGACAACAAAAGGAATGCGCCGCAAGGCGCGCCGCTTGATAACAGCCTCCAACAGGGAGACGAACATGGCAAAATGGGACTATGACGGCCCGATCCTTGAAATCGACAAGCTGTCGATTTCCTTTTTCACGCGGCTGCGGGAGATTCCGGCGGTCATGGATTTCTCGGTCTCGGTACAGCCCGGCGAAGCCGTCGGGCTTGTCGGTGAATCGGGGTGCGGCAAGTCCACCGTGGCACTGGGGGTCATGCAGGATCTTGGCGTCAACGGCCGAATTGTCGGCGGATCGATCAAGTTCAAGGGGCGCGACCTTGGCGAGATGAGCGCGGAAGAGTTGCGCGACATCCGGGGCAGCGAGATCGCGATGATCTATCAGGAGCCGATGGCCTCGCTGAACCCGGCGATGCGGATCGGCAAGCAGCTGATGGAAGTGCCGATGATCCATCAGGGCCTGTCTCAGAAAGAGGCCTATGCCCGGGCGTTGCAGGTGGTGACCGATGTCAAACTGCCCGACCCCGAGCGGATCCTGAACAGTTTTCCGCATCAGCTGTCCGGCGGCCAGCAGCAGCGTATCGTGATCGCCATGGCGCTGATGAGCGAGCCTGCGCTCTTGATCCTCGATGAGCCGACCACGGCCCTCGATGTGACGGTCGAGGCGGCCATCGTCGAGCTGGTCAAGGATCTCGGGCGCAAATACGGCACGTCGATGCTTTTCATCAGCCATAACCTCGGGCTCGTGCTTGAGACTTGTGACCGGATCTGCGTGATGTATTCCGGCGAAGCGGTTGAGCGCGGCTCGATCCATGACGTTTTCGACGAGATGCAGCATCCCTATACGCAGGCGCTGTTCCGCTCGATCCCGCTGCCAGGTGCGGACAAGAACGCGCGGCCGCTCGTCGCCATTCCGGGCAATTTCCCCCTTCCCCATGAACGGCCGAAGGGCTGCAATTTCGGGCCGCGCTGCGATTATTTCCAGGCCGGGCGCTGCGATGCCAGACCGATCCCGATGGAGTCGGTACCCGGGAATGACCGGCATCACACGCGCTGCCTGCGTTTTCAGGAGATCGACTGGCAGGCCCCGATTGCCGATTCAATCGTCAAGGAGAAGGGCAACGTCGGGAATGTGATCCTGAAAATCGACGATCTTCGGAAATATTACGAGGTCGCGGCCAACGCGCTGTTTGGCGGCGGCGAGCGCAAGGTCGTCAAGGCCAATGAAACCCTGTCTTTCGAAGCGCGAGAATCCGAGACGCTGGCCATCGTCGGGGAATCCGGCTGTGGCAAGTCGACTTTTGCCAAGGTGCTGATGGGGCTTGAAACAGCCACCGACGGACAGATCATCTTTGACAATCGCAATATCGAATCGGTGCCCATCGAAAAGCGGGACACCAAGACGATCTCGGACATCCAGATGGTGTTCCAGAACCCTTTCGACACGCTGAATCCGTCGATGAAGGTCGGCCGCCAGATCATCCGTGCGCTGGAAGTCTTTGGCATCGGCAAGAACGAGGCGGAACGCCGGGAGCGGATGCTGAGCCTGCTCGACCTTGTCAAACTGCCGCGCGAATTTGCTGACCGGATGCCGCGCCAGCTGTCCGGTGGGCAGAAGCAACGGGTCGGGATCGCCCGGGCGTTTTCCGGCGGCGCGCGGATTGTCGTGGCGGATGAGCCGGTATCGGCGCTGGACGTATCGGTTCAGGCGGCGGTGACGGACCTGCTGATGGAAATCCAGCGCGAAGAGAAGACGACGCTTCTGTTCATTTCGCATGACCTTTCTATCGTGCGCTATCTCAGCGACCGGGTCATGGTCATGTATCTGGGGCATGTAGTGGAACTGGGCACCACCGAGGAGGTGTTCTCGCCGCCCTATCACCCCTATACCGAGGCGCTTTTGTCGGCAGTCCCGATTGCCGACACCTCAGTCACCAAAAAGCACATCGTGCTCGAGGGAGATATTCCTTCGGCGATGAACCCGCCGTCGGGATGTCCGTTCCAGACCCGGTGCCGCTGGAAATCGGAGGTGCCCGGCAATCTTTGCGAAACCGAGGTGCCACCGATGAAATTCCGCGACGGGAACCACCAGATCAAATGCCACCTGAGCGAAGAACAATTGGCCGGAATGGAGCCGGTCATCCAGATCGCAGCCGAATAGCGGCAAAGAAAAACCCCGCAGCGTGAAAACGCTGCGGGGCGGATCTTGAAGACGGAAAGTCTTACTTGGAAAGCGAATTCGGGATGTCTTCGGGCAGAACGTCGACAACGGCGTTCGCATAGCCTTCGATCATCGCTTTATAAAAATCTTCGGTGCTGGGGGCCACTGCCACGTAGCCTTCCGGAACCGTTCCGTCCGGGTCCATCGCAATGATATTGACCGGATAGCTTTCGGTACCGGCATCAGCCTGCGGGCTGGTGATGCTCACGACACCATCCATCTGGTTGAATTCGCGGCTTTCGGGCAGCGTCATGCTGTCGCCCATGCGGACCTCCTGCAGGTTCACTTCGACAACGTAACCGGCCTCTTCGGTGGTCATTGCGATCTTGTCAGCAATCGAGGTCATCAGGTCGGTTGCCAGCGTCGGGAAGTATTCCTGAGCGTTGGAATCCTTCAGCGCCGTGTATTCGGAATTGACGGTCAGTTCCTTGACGACACCATCTTGCGACTGCGCCCAGCCGGCGCCTGCGACAATTGCTGCTACGGCACTTGCGGTCATCGTACGGACAAACATGGATTTCATTTTTACTCTCCTTTTACACTCGCCAACCACGGGCCCGGATAGGTGTCCCGGCAGGCGCTATGAGCTTTAAACACCGCTCGATGTGAAAAGGTTCCGTTTCAGATCAGATAGTTTGCAGCTGTCAACAGCGCGGGCGAGGCCCGGCAGATATTTGCTGGACCGGAGCCGTCAGCTTCCCCAGATGACCCGCACGTAGTTGCGGGTTTCCTTATAGGGGGGCACACCGCCGTGTTTGACGACCGCTTCGGGGCCTGCGTTATAGGCAGCAAGTGCCAGCGGCCACGACCCGAATTTGCGGTATTGCCGCGCAAGGTAACGCGCCCCGCCTTCGAGGTTCTGTTTCGGATCGGTCGGGTCGACCCCCAGCAGACGCGCGGTCTGCGGCATCAGCTGGGCAAGACCCAGCGCGCCCTTGTGGGAAACAGCCGCCGGGTTCCAGCCCGATTCCTGCTGCACCAGGCGTGCGAAAAGATCCTCGGGCACATTGTGCAGCCGTGCCGCAGCCTTGGCCATCACAAGGAATTCGCCGCGGTATTTGCCAGCGTAGGCGCCGCTGCCGTTCTTGCTTGGGGTATAGATCGACGGCGGCTGGAGCCTGACCGAATTCTTGTACTGCTGGGCCGCGCGATTATCGAGAACCGCAAGCTGGGATTTCAGCAGTTTCCTCTGGCTGCGTGTCGATACGGAATCCGCAAGCGCCGCGTCGGCACAAAGAGAAATGACGAAAGCACCGACAGCAAGCTGCCCCATACGCTTGATAACCATGTACAAATAGTCCCGCAGAAAGAACGATTCCCCGGCGGCACTATAAGCAGATCACACTGAATTTCCAGAACTGAAACCTTTCGGCCCTGACAGGTAGCGTCATTTCGCGTCCTGCATTCTGGTTTAATCCTTGCCATGACACGTATAGTCTCGGACAGAACCCATCCCGGGAATCAATCCGGACAGCATTCAAACACATATACGGGGAGCACCATGGCAGGCTCGGTCAACAAGGTCATTCTTATCGGAAATCTGGGGCGCGACCCCGAAGTGCGCACCTTTCAGAATGGCGGCAAGGTCTGCAACCTGCGCATCGCCACCTCTGAGAACTGGAAAGACCGCAACACCGGCGAGCGCCGCGAGAAGACCGAATGGCATTCGGTCGCGATCTTCAACGAAGGGCTTGTCCGCGTGGCCGAGCAGTATCTGCGCAAGGGCTCAAAGGTCTATATCGAAGGCCAGCTTCAGACTCGCAAATGGCAGGACCAGTCCGGTCAGGACCGCTATTCAACCGAGGTCGTGCTTCAGGGCTTCGGCTCGACGCTGACAATGCTCGACGGCCGCGACGGCGCTTCGGGCGGCGGTGGTGGTGGTGGCGGCTATGGTGGCGGCTACGATCAGGGTGGCGGCTATGACAGCGGCCCGCAGGACGACCGTTTTGGCGGCGGTCAGGGCGGCGGCAGCGGCCCCTCGTCGCGCGATATGGATGACGAGATCCCGTTCTGATAAGAACGATCTACCCGTGACGGAAACCTGTGTGCAAATCTGCACACAGGGAGTTGAGATGTAAGGAGTATTCTTTGCAAGCCAACTCGGTATGTCATCAGGCAAATTGATATCTTGCCCAAGGAACTCCTATGTCCAAGACTCTCACGAATTACGCGCCGGTCATGCTCAGCGTTGTCCGGATCGTTGCCGCACTCATCTTCATGGCGCATGGCACCCAGAAATTGCTAAACTTCCCGGCCTCCGACATGAACCCACCGCTCTTCTCGATGTTCGGGATTGCCGGTCTGCTTGAATTGGTGGGCGGCGCGCTGCTCGTCATCGGGTTGTTCACTCGTCCGGTGGCCTTTGTTATGTCGGGTCTGATGGCCTGCGCCTATTTCATCGCCCACGCGCCGCAAAGCTTTTTCCCGGCGCTGAATGGCGGCGACGCAGCGATCCTCTACTGCTTCTTCTTCCTGTATCTTGTCTTTTCCGGCCCGGGCCCGATCAGCGTTGACGCGCTGCGCAGCCGTCCGAATGGCGTGACCGCCTGATCAAAGAGTAAAAAGACGAAATCAGAAAAGCGCGGCAGATCAGCTCTGCCGCGCTTTTTCTTTCAAGGCCGCTTGCAAGACATCTTCCAATTCCTCGCGCGGCACGTCTGAGGTCACAAAAGCCTGACCAATGCCACGCGCGAGAATAAAGCGCAGCTTGCCATCCAGCACTTTCTTGTCCTGTGCCATCAACTCGATCAGCGTATCGGCATCCGGCAGATTACCTGGAATATCGGCCAGATCAGTCTTCATGCCCATACGCTTGAGGTGTTCACGCACGCGGCTCGGTTCTTCCTGACTGCAAAGGCCAAGACGCGCCGAAAACTCGAAGGCAAGCGCGCAGCCAATCGCCACGCCCTCGCCGTGCAACAACCGGCCACTGTAGCCCGTCGCCGCCTCGAGCGCATGGCAGAAGGTATGTCCGAGGTTGAGCAGCGCCCGGTCGCCCTGCTCTGTTTCGTCCCGTGCAACGATATCGGCTTTCATCTGAACCGACTTGGTCACCGCCGTTATGCGAGCCGCCATGTCACCGGATTTCAGCGCGGGACCGTTTTCATCGAGCCAGTCGAAAAATGCCGCATCGCCCAGCAGCCCGTATTTCACCACCTCGCCATAGCCGGCGAGGAAGTCGCGCTCGGCCAGGGTAGCAAGCACATCTGTATCCGCCAGCACCAGCGCAGGCTGGTGAAACGCACCGATCAGGTTCTTGCCCTGACGGACGTTGATCCCGGTCTTGCCGCCAACCGAACTGTCGACCTGCGCCAAAAGCGAGGTCGGGATTTGCACGAACCGCACGCCCCGGCGCAGCACCGCCGCGGCAAACCCGACGAGATCGCCGATCACCCCGCCGCCAAGCGCCACCACGATGTCGCGGCGTTCCACTTTCTGATCGAGCAGCCAGTCGCAGGTCCGGGTCAGGCTTTCCCAGCTTTTGGTCGCTTCGCCTGCGGGGAGTGTCATCGCCTCCATCGAGATGCCAGACGCAGCCAATCCGGCGCGCAAGGTATCAAGATGCAGCGCGGCAACGGTTTCATCGCTGACGACAACCACGCGCGGCCGCGGCAACAGCGGAGAAATCAGTTCTCCCGCGCGCGCCATGAGGCCGGGACCGATGATCACGTCATAGCTGCGCTTGCCCAGCGAGACATGGACCTTTTCCTGCATCATTCGCTCTCCAGCACGTCCGGACGGGTGGCAAGCGCCTCCAGCACGCGGTCAACCATCTGCTCGATCGAGGCATGCCCATCGGACGGCACGGCAAGATCGGCTTTTTCATAGAACTGACGGCGCTGATCGAACAGGGACTGCAAGGTGGCGCGCGGGTTCTCGGTGCGCAGCAAGGGGCGCGAATCGCGGTGCCGAACCCTTTGCCAGAGCACATCGCAGCTGGCATCCAGCCAGACCGACGCGCCTTTTTCCGAAATCAACCGGCGATTCTCCTCTGAGAGAAACGCGCCGCCGCCTGTTGAAAGCACGCCACGCTCTTCCACCAGCAGCCGCGCGATTACCTGGCTTTCCTTGCGCCGGAAAAACGCCTCCCCGTCGCGGCTGAAAATCTCTGGCACCGTCATGTTGGCGGCGGCCTCTATTTCCGCATCACTATCAAGAAAAGGCACACCCAGACGCTCGGCAAGCGCGCGGCCCACGGCGGTTTTACCCGCGCCCATCATGCCCACCATGACAACGGTCTTTTTCAGCCTCTTCGCCTTGCGGGGCCTGTCTTTTTTGTTCGATCTTTGCTCAATTTCGCTCATTCTTCAGTGAATGACGTGATCTTGTCGAAAAGGCCATATATAACTTGTGCAAAACAACGAGCAGTAAGTGAGGTCACGATGGGCAGGCTCATCAAATTTGTAGTATATCTCCTGTGCTTGGCGTTCATAGCCGTGGTCGGGTATGCTTATCTCGGGCCGTGGTTCGGGTCGGATTTCTCGGCCCCGCAGCAAGAGATACGCAAACCGGTGGAACTGGATGCCGACTAGACACGGGATCGCCCTTTCCATTGCCATGATCGCCCTGCCCGCCTGCCTTGGCGCGCAAGAGCCGCTGACCGCAATCGACTGGCTTGGCCGCAACGCCCCGCAGATCCGATCAGGTCCGACGCTGGGGGCGCAGACGCTGCGGGAACCGCCGGTGACCCAGACGGCGCTGCGTCCTGAAATCGCGGTCGAAACCCTGAAACCTCAGGCCCAGCCGATGGGCCTCGTGCCTTCCGATGTTACCGGCCTGCCGGTCAACCTGTGGGAGGGCAGCGAATTGCCGACGCTGCGCTACTTGATCGATACCGTGCCGGTGGATGGCAACCCGGCGATGCAGACCCTGCTCTATACGCTGCTTCTGTCCGAGACCCGAGCGCCGGGCGGAGATGAGGCACAGGACCTGCTGATGCGGGCGCGGCTTGACCGGCTGATGTCGCTTGGCGCGACCGATCCGCTCGAATCCCTTGCCGAAAGCGCCGGTGCGGCGCAGAACCCGACGCTGTTCCAGCGCTGGTTCGATGCGACGCTGCTGAACGGCAGCGAGGACAAGGCCTGTGCGGCACTGGCGTTGGATGCAAGGCTGACGCGCGATTACCGCACCCGGATATTCTGCCTTGCCCGACAAGGCGACTGGCAGACCGCCGCGCTGATCCTCGAAGCTGCCCATGCGATACAGGCGATGCCGCAGGCAGAGCTGGACCTGATGGATCGCTTTCTGTCGCCGGAAATTTACGACGGCGCGCCGCACCTGCCCATGCCCGACCATCCAGACCCGCTGACCTTCCGCCTGTTCGAGGCGATTGGCGAACGGCTTCCAACCGCATCGCTGCCGCGCGCCTTTGCCAATGCCGACCTGCGAGATGTCTCGGGTTGGAAGGCCCAGATCGAAGCCGCCGAAAGGCTGACACGTATCGGCGCGCTGCAACCCAACCGTTTGCTTGGCCTATACACTGAGCGTCGCGCCGCCGCCTCGGGCGGGGTCTGGGACCGTGTGACCGCCCTGCGCCGGTTCGAAACCGCGCTTGAACAGAACAGCATCGACGCGGTGACCAAGACGCTGCCGCCAGTCTGGACAGCCATGCAGGAAGTCGGGCTTGAGGTTGCCTTTGCCGAACTGTTCGCACCGCAGATAAGTGGTCTGGACTTTAAGGATGCGCGTGCCGCGCAGATCGCGTGGCGCATGGGACTTTTGTCGTCGGATTACGAATCCGTCGCCAATGCGGTGAGCGCTGAAACCGACACCGATGCTTTCCTCGTGGCCTTGACCCGGGGCACGCCCGGCGATGTTGCAGCGCCGAACCAGATGACACAGGCGATATCGGACGGGTTCAGCAATGCGGTGGAGCTGCCCGGCCGCATCCAGAACGCTCTGGATCGCGGGGCGCTTGGCGAAACCATCCTGCTGGCCATCGAACATTTCGATCGTGGCGCGACGGGCAATCCCAACGACCTTGCCGCCGCCATCGCCACATTGCGCCGCGTTGGTCTTGAAGACACGGCGCGCCGGGCGTCGCTGCAACTCCTGCTGCTGGGACACGGGTAGAATGTCGGCCCCCTCCAGCTCCTTTCAGTGGATTTCGACCTTTCTCGAGGCACAGGCCGCCGAGCTTGGGGCCGCCACGAACACGCAGCTCGCCTATGGGCGCGACCTGCGTGATTTCGTGGACTGGCTTGAGCGCAAGAACAGCGATCTTGCTGGAGCCGACCGCGAGAAGATCGAGGCCTATCTTGTATGGTGCGACGCGCAGGGACTGGCCAAATCGACGCGGGCGCGACGGCTTTCCGCGATCAAGCAGGTCTTTCGCTTTGCGTTTGAGGAGGGCTGGCGCGGCGACAACCCGGCGATCCAGATCAAGGGACCTGGGCGCGAGAACCGCCTGCCCAAAACGCTCGACGTGCCCGAGGTCGATCGGTTGCTTGACGCGGCGCGCAGCGCCGGGCGCACCCCCTTGGAACGGCTGCGCAATACCTGCCTGATGGAACTTCTCTATGCCACCGGCATGCGGGTGAGCGAGCTTGTCGGCCTGCCGGTCAGCGCCGCGCGGGGCGATCCGCGCATGCTGCTGGTGCTTGGCAAGGGCGGCAAGGAACGCATGGTCCCCCTGTCCCCCCCGGCCCGTACCGCACTGGCCGAATGGCTGGTCGCGCGCGACGAAGAAGAAGACTCCCGCCGCCGCAACGGCCATGCCGCGTCGCGTTTCCTGTTCCCCTCGCACGGGAAATCGGGCCACCTGACCCGGCACCGTTTCTACCTGCTGATCAAGGAAATCGCCGTCGCCGCAGGTGTCTCTCCGGCCAAGGTCACGCCGCATACGCTGCGTCATGCTTTTGCCACGCATCTGCTGGCCAACGGTGCCGATCTGCGCTCGATCCAGACACTTCTGGGCCATGCAGACCTTGCCACAACGGAAATCTACACACATGTGCTGGACGAACGCCTTTCGGAACTGGTTCACGAACACCACCCGCTTTCGAAACCTGACCGGAACGGCTAGGAAAAGCGCGAACAACCTCGCATGATCCGACAGGCAAAGCATGGCGGCATATCCGCCGCCAAATGACACCTGAAACAACGAAGTTAAGAAAGCCCCATTGATGAAACTGTCCGAAACCGCGCTGGACAACGCATTCTGGATAACTGGTGCCGCAATTTTGCTGCTGCTTGTTCTCTCTGCCTTTTTCTCCGGTTCCGAAACCGCCCTGACCGCCGCCTCTCGCGGCAAACTGCGCGCGCAGGCCGACAAGGGCTCGAAAGGCGCGGAAAAAGCGCTGGTCATAACAGAGGATAACGAGCGCCTGATCGGATCCGTCCTGCTGGGCAACAACCTCGTCAATATCCTGGCCACGTCGCTGGCGACCTCGCTCTTTACCCGTGCCTTCGGAGACAGCGGCGTGGCACTGGCGACCCTGATCATGACCGTGCTGGTGCTGGTCTTTGCCGAGGTGCTGCCCAAGACCTACGCGATCATCTACTCCGAATCCGCCGCTGCCACTGTCGCCCCGGTCATCAGCATCGTGGTGCGCGTCCTGTCGCCCATCGTCTCGGCCGTCCGGCTCTTCGTGCGCGGCGTGCTGCGGCTCTTTGGTGTGCGGGTCGATCCCGACAGCCAGATCCTTGCCGTGCGCGAGGAAATTGCAGGCGCGCTCAACCTCGGCCATTCCGAAGGCGTCGTCGAAAAGGAAGACCGCGACCGGATTCTCGGCGCGCTCGACCTTGGCGACCGCGCGGTCGAAGAGATCATGCTCCACCGCTCGGGCATTGAGATGATCGATGCGGACAACCCGCCTTCGGATATCCTCCAGCAATGTCTCGACAGCCCCCATACCCGCCTGCCGGTCTACCGGCAGGATCAGGAGAACATTATCGGCGTGGTCCATGCCAAGGACCTGCTGCGTGCCATGTACAAGGCGATCAGCGGCCCCGACAGCGACCCCGAGGCGCTCAAACGCTTTCGGATTACCGATGTGGCCATGCCACCCTATTTCATCCCCGAAACCACGACGCTGGACGACCAAATGCGCCAGTTTCTTCGCATGAGGACGCATTTCGCGCTGGTGGTGGATGAATATGGCTCGCTTCAGGGGCTGATCACCCTCGAGGACATCCTCGAGGAAATCGTCGGCGAGATCACCGACGAATTCGACCCCGATGCCGATCACCCGCTCAAGGCCAATGAAGACGGGCATTACGTGGTCGAAGGCGCGATGACGATCCGCGACCTGAACCGCGCCACTGACTGGACCCTCCCCGATGAAGAGGCCAATACCGTCGCCGGTCTGGTGATCCACGAGGCGCAGATGATCCCGACCGTGGGACAGGTTTTCTCCTTCCACGGCTTCCGCTTCGAGGTGATGGAGCGCGACGGCAACCGGGTGACGAAACTGCGTATCCGACCGCTCTGACGCGACGATCCGCTTTGCCAGCCTCCTTGCCCGCGCTAGCATCCCGAGCAAGGAGGACACCATGACATATTCCGAGCCGCGCATTACGCTGAGCACCCACGAAGTCCAGAACCAGCCTTCCCCCCGGGGCGATGTCGATCTCTGGACCAGCGACCTCCCCTTGCGCGAGGCAATCGCCCATTACGGCGCACGCACACCGCCGCTAGCCGCCTATGGCGCTGCGCTCGGCACGGATGAAATGCGCCGCGCCGCCCGCGACGCCAACCGCCATCCTCCCGAGCTGGTGCAATTCGATGCCGGAGGCCGCCGCATCGACGAGGTCCATTTCCACCCCGCCTACCATCGGTTCCTGACCCTCAGTCAAAGTGCCGGCTATGCCGCCTGCGCCTGGGAGGGTAAACCCGGCGGTCACCTCACTCATGCCGCGATGGTCTATCTCGCCAGCCAGGTCGAACCGGGCCATTGCTGCCCCTTGACGATGACCTATGCCGCCACCCCGGCCCTCGCCGCCTCGGAAAGCCTTGCGGCCGAATGGCGACCGAAACTGACCGCCCGCGCCTATGACCCATCGCAACAACGCGTCAGCGCGAAAACAAGCGCGACGCTTGGCATGGCGATGACCGAGAAACAGGGCGGATCGGATGTGCGTTCCAATACCACGCAGGCCCGGCAGGATGGCGATCACTGGCGGCTGACGGGCCACAAATGGTTCTGCTCCGCGCCGATGTCCGATGGGTTCCTGACGCTCGCTCAAACGCCGGACGGCCTGACCTGCTTTCTCGTCCCCCGCTGGCTTGAAGGCGAACGCAATGCGATCAACATCCAGCGCCTCAAGGACAAACTGGGCAACAAGTCCAACGCCTCCTCGGAAATCGAATTCACCGACACGCTCGCCTACCAGCTGGGCGAGTCTGGCAAGGGCGTGCGCACCATTATCGAAATGGTGCACCACACCCGGCTCGACACCGCAATGGCTCCCGCAGGCCTGATGCGCGGTGCGCTCGCCGAGGCCCATCACTGGGCCATCCACCGCAGCGCCTTCCAGCGTCGTCTTATCGACCAGCCGCTGATGCGCACGGTACTGGCCGATCTCGCCCTCGATGTCGAAGGCACGCTCGCGCTCGGCCTGCGCACAGCCCATGCTTTCGACGGTACCACTCCTGAAGACCGCGCCTTTGCCCGTATCGCGGTCGCGCTTGCCAAGTTCCTCGGCAACAAGCGCTGCCCGCAGGTCACCTACGAGGCGATGGAGGCGCTGGGCGGCATGGGCTATGTCGAAGACACGCCCATGCCCCTCTACTACCGCGAGGCCCCGCTCAACGGCATCTGGGAAGGTTCCGGCAACGTGATCTGCCTCGACATCCTGCGCAGCCTCGAGCGCGACCCTCTCGCCCGCGACGTGATGATCGCTGAACTGCGGGGCGCAACCGGTCAGAATAGTCAATACGACAAGGCCCTGAAAACCTACACTTCCCGCTGGGCCTCCCACCCCGAGGAATCCACCGCCCGCTGGTTCGCCGAGGATACCGCCCAGATGCTCACCGCCGCGACGCTGATCCGAACCGCCCCCGCCGCGATCTCGGATGCCTATGTTGCCACCCGGCTCGACCGCGACCGCGGCCAGATCACCGGCGCCCTGCCCGGCATCGACCACAAGGCCGTCCTGGACCGGCTATCCCCTTCTTTGGGTTAAAAATATCCCGGGGGTGAATTGGCCCGAACGGGCCAAGAGGGGGCCGGCCCCCTTCCCTCAGGCCCGCAGGCGAAGTCCATCGGGATCGAAAGGCGGCTGTTCCAGTACCGTTGCGCGATGCGGCTGGCCCAGCACCATAACCTCGACCTGCTCACCGGGCTTCGGATCGCGCAGGCTGGCAAGCGCCAGGGACATGTTTACCCCGTAGCCATAGCCGCCCGAGCTGACCCGCCCGATCCCGACGCCCGCGCGAAATACCGGTTCTCCGCCAGTAGCGTCGGCCCCTGACGCCGCAACATCCGCCTCATCCAGCGCAAGGATCACGAGGCTCTCGCGCGTGGGCATGTCGATCACCTCGGCCAGCGCGCCGCGATTCAGAAAATCCTTGTCCATCTTGCACAGCCGCGACAGCCCGACCTCCTGCGGCCAGTACTCGGGGCTGTACTCGCGTCCCCAGGACCCATAGCCCTTTTCCAGCCGAAGGCTCATCAGCGCACGTGCCCCGACCGGCCCGGCCCCGATGCCGCGTCCCGTTTCAAGCAGCGCCTCGTAGAGCCTCACCTGATCGCTTTCGGCGCAATGCAGCTCCCACCCGAGATCGCCCGTGAAGGAGACCCGCAATGCAACACAATCGACCCCGGCCAGCGTGATCCGCGCAGAGCGCATGAACGGGAAATCCGCCGTTGCAAGCGAATGGGTGGTCAACCCTTGCAACAGATCCCGCGACAGGGGACCGGCCACGTTGAAACCGCAGACCGTCTCGGTCAGGCTCTCAAGGATCGTGCCTTCCGGCAGCGGCACCTGCTTGAAAAACCGCTGGTGAAACCGTTCAGCCATGCCCGAGCCGATTACCCAGAATTCCTCCGCGCCCAACCGGGTCACGGTGAAATCCCCGGCGATCCCGCCGCGCTTGCCGATCAGCGGCGCAAGGCAGGACCGACCGACCTCGCGCGGCATATTGTTGGCAAACACCGCGTTCAGCCACGCCTCGGCCCCCGGACCTTTGCAGCGATACTTGGCAAAGTTCGAGATATCGATGATCCCCGCCTTTTCCCGCAACATCCGCGCCTCGGCGCCAACCGGCTCCCACCAGTTCTGACGCTTGAACCCTGCGGTTTCCGTCACGCCCGGTTCAGAGGCAAACCATTGCGGGTGTTCCCAGCCGTAGTTCAGGCCGAATACCGCCCCCATCTGTTTTTGCATGTCGTAAGCGGGGCGGGTGCGTACAGGCCGACCGGCCGGGCGTTCCTCGTTCGGGAAATGGATCGCGAAACGGGTGGTGTAGACCTCTTGCACCTTTGCCTTTGTAAATGCCTTGTCCGCCCAGGAACCGAAGCGTGCGATGTCCCATGGGAAAAGATCATATTGCATCTCTCCCTCGATCATCCATTGCGCCGCCATCAGCCCCATGCCGCCGGACTGTGAGAAGCCCGGGATGATCCCGTTGCAGCAGAAATAATTGCCGAACTCAGGCACCGGACCAAAAAGCACGTTGGAATCCGGCGACCAGATCATCGGGCCGTTGATGACCCGTTTGATCCCCGCCGTGCCCGCCACCGGAACACGGTCGATCGCGCGCATCACGTTCGGCTCGATACGTTCGAGATCGTCGGGAAACAGGTCATGGCCGAAATCCTGCGGCGTGCCGTCTTCGGCCCAGAACCGCATGTCCTTTTCATAGGCGCCGATGAGCAGCCCGTCGCCCTCGTGCCGCAGGTAGTATTCGCCGTCGCGATCCGCGACCGAGGGCAAGAGCCGCCCCATCGCCGCGATCTCGGGGATGGCTTCCGTCACGAAATACTGATGCTCGGTCGGTTGCAAAGGCAGGGTCAGCCCCGCCAACGCGGCGACTTCGCGCCCCCAGAGACCGGCGGCATTCACCACCCATTGCGTGTGGATATCGCCCTTGCCCGTGCGCACAATCCAGCTTCCGTCCGGTTGCTGTTCGGTCGCGGTGACAGGCGTGTGGCGGTGGATTTCCGCACCGCGCTGGCGCGCCCCGGCCGCATAGGCCATGGTCACGCCCGACGGGTCGACCTTGCCCGCTTCGGGTTCCAGCATTATACAGCGGATGCCGTCGAAATCGACCAGCGGGTGCAGGCGCTCGGCCTCATCACGGGAAATCTCGGCAAAATCGAACCCGTAGTTCTTGGCCTTGGCCGCTTGAAGCCTCAGCTGATGTTCCCGTGCCTCGGTCTGCGCGAGGTACAGATACCCCGAGCGGTACACCCCACAGCCCTGCCCGGTTTCGCGCTCGAGCTCCTCGTAGAGGTTCATGGTGTAATATTGCAGGCGCGAGATATTGGTGTTGTCGTGCAGACCGTGAATATTCGCCGCCGCATGCCATGTTGAGCCCGATGTCAGCTCGTCCCGTTCCAAGAGGACAACATCCGTCCATCCAAGCTTGGCGAGATGATACAGAATGGAGCATCCGATCACGCCGCCCCCGATAACTACTGCCTGTGCGTGGGTCTTCATCATGCTGCCCTCATTGCTGGTTTGCGCCCAACATGAGGCGCTGAATTGCGGAACATATGCCATTTAGCGACTTTGCCCGTCGCTGTGAGACAAGGCAGCACGAAAATTAGCGCTCTTTCTGACAGAAACTTTGTAGGGCTCCTCTAGGCCGTTGAAAATTCAAAGACGACGGATTTTGTCGCAAAGTGACTAGCGGTTCACCAGCCCCGTCGCGAGTTTAAGCCCAAAGAAAGAATGAGGCGTAAACCATGAAAACCACCACCCGAGTTGTCGTGATCGGCGGCGGCGTTGTCGGCTGTTCCGTGTTGTACCACCTGACCAAACTCGGCTGGTCCGACGTGATGCTGCTGGAACGCTCCGATCTGACCTCAGGGTCCACATGGCACGCGGCGGGTGGATTTCACACATTGAACGGCGACACCAACATGGCGGCGCTTCAGGGCTATACCATCCGTCTTTACAAAGAGCTTGAAGAGATTACCGGCATGTCCTGCGGGCTGCACCATGTGGGCGGGATCACCTTGGCCGACAACCGCGACCGCTTCGACATGTTGCTGGCCGAACGGGCCAAGCACCGGTTCATGGGCCTTGAGACAGAGATCGTCACCCCCGAAGAGATCAAGAAGATCGCACCGATCACCAATACCGATGGCATCCTTGGCGCGCTGTATGATCCGCTGGACGGGCACCTTGATCCTTCGGGCACCACCCATGCCTATGCCAAGGCCGCGCGGATGGGGGGCGCGACGATCGAAACCCACTGCATGGTGAAAGAGACCAACCAACGTCCCGACGGCTCCTGGGACGTGGTCACCGACAAGGGCACGATCCACGCGGAACACGTGGTCAACGCGGGCGGGCTCTGGGCGCGAGAAGTCGGTGCGATGGCAGGGGTTTACCTGCCGCTGCACCCGATGGAGCACCAGTATCTCGTCACCGAGGAAATCCCTCAGATCGCAGAGATGATCGACGCAGGCGGCGAGCATCCGCATGTGATGGACCCGGCGGGTGAAAGCTATCTGCGTCAGGAGGGTCGCGGCCTTTGCATCGGGTTCTACGAGCAGCCCTGCCGCCCCTGGGCTGTGGACGGAACGCCGTGGAATTTCGGGCATGAGTTGCTGCCCGACGATTTCGACAAGATCGAGGATTCCATCGCCTTCGCCTATAAGCGCTTTCCGGTGCTGGAAACCGCCGGAGTCAAATCGGTTATCCATGGTCCATTCACCTTTGCGCCCGATGGCAACCCGCTGGTCGGGCCGGTGCCGGGGCTGCAGAACTACTGGTCGGCCTGCGGCGTCATGGCCGGGTTCAGCCAGGGCGGCGGTGTCGGTCTGATGCTCGCCCAGTGGATGATCGAGGGCGAATGCGAGCGCGATACCTTCGCGATGGACGTGGCCCGCTTTGGCGACTGGATCAGCCCCGGCTATACGCGGCCCAAGGTGATCGAGAACTACCAGAAACGGTTCTCGGTCTCTTACCCGAACGAGGAACTGCCTGCCGCACGGCCCAACCGGACCACGCCGATGTATGACATCTTTAGCGAAATGGGCGCGGTCTGGGGCCAGCAATTCGGACTGGAAGTTGTAAACTATTTCGCGCAAGGTACTGAACCTGCTTATGAAACACCCTCCTTCCGCCGCTCGGACGCCTTTGAGGCCACGGCGCGCGAGGTCATGGGCGTGCGCAACGGTGTCGGCATCAACGAGGTCCACAACTTTGGCAAATACCTCGTCACCGGCGCGGGCGCGCGGGACTGGCTGAACCGCATCATGGCGGGCCGCATTCCGCAGCCGGGACGGATCAGCCTGACCCCGATGCTCTCGCCCAAGGGGCGGCTGATCGGGGATTTCACAGTTTCTTGCCTTGCCGATGACCGGTTCCAGCTGACCGCATCCTATGGATCGCAGGCCTATCATTTCCGCTGGTTCAAGCAGCATGAAATTGATGGCGTAACCATTGAGAATATATCGGATAAACGGAACGGATTCCAGATCGCCGGGCCCAAGGCGCGGGATGTACTGGCGGCCTGCACGCGGGCCGATATTTCGGACTTCAAGTTCCTCGACGTGCGCCCGATAACCATTGGCATGACCGAATGTCTGGTGCAGCGCGTAAGCTATACCGGCGACCTTGGCTATGAGATCTATTGCGATCCGATGGCGCAGCGGCAGCTTTGGACGACGCTATGGACCGAAGGTCAGAAACACGGCATGGTGCCCTTTGGGATGCGGGCGATGATGTCGCTGCGGCTCGACAAGTTCTTTGGGTCGTGGCTCAGCGAATTTTCCCCGGATTATACGGCCGCCGAGACTGGGTTGGATCGCTTTATCTCCTTTAAGAAAGACTCTGATTTCATTGGCAGAAAACCTGCCGAGGCCGAGCGTGACAGCGGTGCAGCCCGTCAGCTTACCGCCTTTGAGGTCGAGGCCGAGGATGCCGATGTGCAGGGTTATGAACCGATCTGGCTGGATGGGTCGGTTCAGGGGTTCTGCACCTCGGGCGGGTATTCGCATTTCGCGGACAAATCCATCGCGCTTGGGTTCCTGCCGACGGAACGGATTGCCGAAGGGCTAGCTGTGGAAATCGAGATCCTCGGGCAGATGCGCCCTGCGAAATTGATCACCACCCCGCTTTTCGATGCGGATGGGGCAAGGATGCGCGGCTGAGGGGCTGGACCGTCAAATACGGGGCGCTTACACCCGAGCCATGAAACCCGATCTGCCGATCATCCTTCTTGCTGCCGGGGCCGCTGCGCGGATGCGCGGGCGCGACAAGCTGCTTGAGCCCGTCGATGGTATGAGCCTTTTGCGACGACAGGCCGAGATGGCGCGGCGGGTGACGATGGGGCCTGTTCTGGTCACCCTGCCACCGCCGCCCCATGCCCGGTACGGCGAACTGGAGGGAATGGACGTATCGCTGATTGTGGTTCCAAATCCTGAAGAAGGTATGAACGCTTCGATACGCGCGGGATTCGCGGCATTGCCCGAAGGAACAGAAAGAGCGATGGTCCTGCTTGCGGACCTGCCGGAATTGACCGAGAACGACCTTAACGAAGTCATACACGCCGCTGTTTCCCATCGGGAATCCAGTATCATTCGCGGCATGACCGAAGACGGAAAACAGGGTCATCCCATCATCTTCACTGCCCCACTGTTCCCCGAGCTGACCCGCCTGACGGGGGACAGCGGCGGGCGTGAAGTCGTTGCGCAGAACGCGGATTCAATCGCCCTTGTACCCCTACCGGGCCAGCATGCGCGGCTTGATCTCGATACGCCCGAGGACTGGGCCGCGTGGCGCCGCGAGAACCCGGACCGTTAGGCACAGGCGCGGAGCAGTTCCGCCTCGTGTCGTTTGAGCGAAAGCCGTGCGGCACGGTAGCCGTCGAGACCGAAAGCGGTTGCAAGCTCGGGGAACAAAGCTTCGATCTCGTTCTGCTGATCGCGGCCCATCGCCGCCATGGTGCGGCTGGCGGGTTGGAAACTTTCGCTCCACACCCCGTCGGAGCGGATAATTTCGTGGTTGTCGAACATCAGGTGAATATAGGTCACCGCCTCCGGACTCCGGCGAGATACACCCGGTGCACCGACAAGGTGCTTGGAAGGCACCAGCACCTCATCTTCACCGAACATCAGCTGTGCCTCGCCGGATTCGACCAGCATCCGGTGGTTTGGGCTGACCATCATGTCGCGCTCGGGACAGCCCGGGCCAAAGGCATCCTTGCGGATCATCACCGGCGCGAAGGAGGGCGCGGTCCGAAGCTCGGCTGCGCTGAGCTGACGCTGACCGATCCAGCGCAGCGGTTGCGCGCCGTTATCGCGGGTATAGACGAGATCGCCGGGCACGAGGGTTTCGACCGGACGCAGACCCCGAATGGTTGAAATCAGGCTGCCGGGCGTGAAACAGACGACCTCGGTCTGGAAATTCTCGATATCCTCGTAGTTAATATTGGCCCACTGGTCGCCGCGCTGCAGGGTGATCTGGCCGTTATAGCCATCCATCCCGTTGCTTTCCGGATTTTTCACCCAGCCTGTGACGTTCCAACCGTCTTCGATCAGGTTGGAGATATCAAGCGTATCGTTGTCGTCGCCGCCAGAGCCGCCCTTGACGGTCGTGTTGAAATTCGTGGTTTCGCCAAAAGAGATTACGATCGTGTCCGCACCGTCCCCCCCTTCGAGCGTATCGTTGTCGCCGCCTCCAAAGATCGTGTCGTTGCCCGCGCCGCCATAGATCTTGTCATAGCCGTTGCCTGCATAGATGGTGTCGTTTCCCGAACCACCATAGATGGTGTCATCCCCGTCCTCACCATAGAGGGCATCATCACCATCACCGCCATACATGGTATCGCGGCCCGATCCTCCGTAGATGGCATCATTGCCGCCTTCGCCGTGAAGGGTGTCATCACCGGATTGGCCATAGATCGCATCGCCGCCGTCGCCGCCATAGACCGTATCTTTTCCGGCCCCCCCATACACGGCGTCGGCCCCGCCGTTGCCGTGAATGGTGTCGTCGCCCGCCTCTCCGTGCAGAGAGTCTCCAGCATTGCCGCCGGTGATCGTGTCATTGCCGGCAGTGCCCTGCTTGAACTGGGGTGTGTCGTCTTCCGGATCGCTGCTCATCGTTACTTAGCCGTCATGGTTTATGTGCCGCGACGCCTGACGCTCGTGGCCCTAGTTTCGTTCGCTTTTCGCCGTTCTGGCAGCGATCATCCGATATGACGGTGATCGGGGTGAAGCCGCGGAGACGTAACAGAGAAAGGTAAATTTACCTTTTCTTGCCGTCCTCACGGGCTTGCGATGATGCGTGTTAACGCTGCAACTACATCGATTTTGGGAAAGGAATATGGCTTTTTCTGGTTTTCCCGAGATTTCAATGTCTTCTTTACCATAACCGGCCCACAACGTTCAAAAACTGAGCAATTTCAGCATATTGGTTAACAACCTTAGGTGGCACCACCCGTGCACAAAGCGTATGACATCTGTACACCCCCTGTGCACCCCCGGGCCCGGATTCACTGTTCGAAACGGCACGACAAGCGTCAGTCACAAGGGATGGTCGAGCGGCCGGGGAGAAGACAATGCCTGCCAAGTTCAGATCGCGTAAAGGCGGCGCGCGGTGAAACGGGTGCCGTGATCGCCGGTTGACAAGCCGGGGTCTCTGCCCGATGCATGGGGCTGCGACAGGGGCGTCCGCATCTGCGGGCTGAGAAGCACCCTTTGAACCTGAACCGGATCATGCCGGCGGAGGAAGTTGCAAAACCTCAGCCCGCCGGTTCCTCGGTTCGATGTTGCGGTTTTGATCTCCTCCCCGGCGAGGAGACACGATGCACGACACCGGAGCTTACCTTGCCCAGATGCGCGAGACCGCGCCGCTGGTCCTTAATATCACGAATTTCGTTGCCATGAATGTCATGGCGAATGTGCTTCTTGCTGTCGGGGCGTCGCCCGCGATGGTCCATGCCCGCGTCGAAGTGGCCGAATTCGCCGGGCTGGCGCAGGCGCTGACCGTGAATATCGGCACCGCCGACCCGGAATGGGGCGCAGCGATGGAGGAAGCCGGCACCGTGATGGCCGACAATGGCCGCCCCTGGGTGATGGACCCGGTGGGCGTCGCGGCGACCACGTTTCGCCGGGACCTGTCGAACCGGCTGATCGGTCTGAAACCGACCGTGATCCGCGGCAATGCCTCTGAGATCCTGACGCTGGCGGGGCTGGAAAGTGCCGCGCGCGGCGTCGATGCGGGGGATGCGGTGTCTGACGCGGAAGAAGCCGCGCGGCAATTGGCGGGGCGTACGGGCGGCGTGGTCGCCGTTTCTGGCCCCGTCGATTACGTGACGGACGGAACGCGCGGCTATCGCATTGAAAACGGTCATGAAATGATGGGCCGGATTACCGTCATGGGCTGTTCGCTGAACGGGGTGATCGCGGCCTTTTGCGTTGATCAGCCCGTGCTTGAGGCGACAGCGGCGGCGCTGGCCTGCTACGGGCTGGCCGGAGAGATCGCCGGGCAGAGCGCCAAGGGACCGGGCAGTTTTCAGGTCGCCTTTCTGGACGCGCTGTACGGGCTGAGCCCGGAGGAGGCCACCAAGGGCGCAAGGATCACCGCCGCATGATCGGGCCGGTTTACGTGGTGACGGATGCGGGGGCGGCAATTTCGGTTCCGGACCAAGCGCTGGCCGCGATGCGGGGTGGCGCCTGGGCCGTGCAGCTGCGCGACAAGGAAGCCCCCGATGCGGCCTTTGCCGAGCTGGCCCGGGAACTGGCGGAAATTCTCTCGGGCAGCGGCACAAAGCTGATCTTGAATGATCGGGTCGAGCTTGCCTGCGCGCTTGGGGTCGACGGGCTGCATATCGGGCAGAGCGATGGCAATCCGGCGCGGATACGAGACCGGATCGGGCCTGAGATGATCCTGGGTCTTTCCATCGAGAACGCCGATCAGTGCGCGGCGCTGGACGGGTTGGCGCTCGATTACATCGGCGCGGGGCCCTTGCGGGCGACACCCAGCAAATCCGACCATGCGCCGCCCATCGGGTTTGACGGGCTGGCGGACATCGTGGGCCTTGCCCCCTGCCCGGTTGTCGCCATCGGCGGTCTTGGCACAGGCGATGCGGCAGCACTGAAACAGGCCGGTGCCGTGGGCATGGCGGTGGTGAGCGCGGTCACGCGGGCCGCCGACCCCGAGGCCGCCACGCGAAAGCTGATGCAGGAATGGAGCGCACTATGATCCCCAATATTCTTTCCATCGCCGGGTCCGATCCCTCCGGCGGAGCCGGTATCCAGGCCGACATCAAGGCGATATCGGCGCGCGGTGGCTATGCGATGGCGGCGCTGACCGGGCTGACCGCGCAAAATACCCAAGGGGTCAGCGCCGTCGAACTGGTGCCGCCCGCCATGGTCGCCGCGCAGATCAAAGCGATCCGGGATGACATCCGGGTGGATGCGGTCAAGATCGGCATGCTCGGCTCGGCCGCGATTATCGAGGCGGTTCTTGAAGCGTTGGAGGGGCTTAAAGCCCCAGTGGTGCTTGACCCTGTGATGGTGGCCAAGGGCGGCGACCGCTTGCTGCAGGCCGACGCGGTCGAAGCGCTGCGCGACCGGCTTTTGCCACGCGCCACTGTCATTACCCCGAACCTGCCCGAAGCCGCCGACCTGCTGGATTGTGACGAGGCGGTGAACCTTGAGGACATGCGGCGGCAGGCGGTGGACCTGCTGGCGCTTGGTCCACGGGCGGTAATGCTCAAGGGCGGGCATCTGGATCAGCCGGAGTCCCCGGATCTGCTGTTGTCGGCGGATATGCATCTGGATCTGGGCGGACCGCGCCATGTGACGCGCAATACGCATGGTACCGGATGCACCCTGTCATCGGCGCTGGCCTGCGAGCTGGGCCATGGACGCCTGCTTGGCGAGGCCGCGCGCAATGCCAAGACCTATACCGCCCGGGCCATCGCCCATTCCGACCTGCTGGAAGTCGGAAAGGGCCACGGGCCGGTGAACCATTTCCACGCTTTCCCCTTCAATCACGAATGAGCCATGCAAGAACAGATCTCTTACCAGACTGTTCTGATTGTTCAGGGGGATCGGCAATTGCTTTACGCTGCTGACCTGCTGAAAGATGCCGAGCTGCGCCGGAGTGCCGGATGGATCGAGAGCACGAACGGCGGGGTGAAATTCCTGACGCAGGACGCGCTGATCCTTGTCGATGACATTTTCGACGAGGTCGCGCGCGCGCTCTTGCGCGACGGAGCGGCGGAACTTCGGGACGGCAAATCGGTGCTCTACCGTCACCGGCTATCCGGCGATGTTCTGGCGATCACCTTAAGCGCCGGCACGGCAGTGATCGATCCGGATGGACCGGATGAGATTTCCCTGCCGGCAGAGGCTCTGGCCGAGGCGATGGATGCCGCCTGGGCCGAGGTCGAGCAACTGGTTGCGCTTGAGAGCGGCTGACGGGGCTGGCCGGGCGTGCCCGGCCCCTGCCCCTTAGCTTGCGACGGCGGTTTCCGAGGCGAACCATCCCTTGCCCGGCACGGCCGAGAGCAGATCGCGGGTATATTCGTGCTGCGGATTGGCGAAGATACCTTCGGTCGCGCCGATCTCGACCACTTCACCGCGCCGCATTACCGCGATCCGGTCACAGACCTGTGCCGCCACCCGCAGGTCATGGGTGATGAAGATCATCGACAGGTTCATCCGGTCACGGATACTGTCGAGCAGTTCGAGGATCTGCGCCTGGATCGACACGTCGAGCGCCGAGACGGGTTCATCCGCCACCAGTATCTGCGGTTCGAGCGCAAGGGCGCGGGCGATGCCGATCCGCTGACGTTGCCCGCCGGAGAATTCATGCGGGAAACGGTCATAGGCGCGGTCGTCCAGACCGACGATTTCGAGCAGTTCGAGCGCCTTCTCCCGCGCTTCTTCGGTTGAGGCACCATAGAGCAGCGGCCCCTGCGCGATGATCTTGCCGACCTTGGTGCGCGGGTTGAGCGAGGCGAAGGGGTCCTGAAACACCATCTGGATCTTGGAGCGATGTGCCCGCATGGCCGAACGGCCAAGCGGGCGCAGATCGGTATCGCCCAGCAGGATCTCTCCGGCCTCGGCATCGTTCAGGCGCACGATACAGCGGGCCACGGTGGATTTGCCCGAGCCGGATTCACCGACGATGCCCAGGGTCTCGCCCCGGGCGAGGTCAAAGGTCACTTCCTTGGCGGCGTGGACCACGCGGGCCTTGCCGCCGAACAGACCGCCACCGCTGCTGTAGGTCTTGACCAGCTTGTTGACGCTAAGCACGGATTCCTCTGAACGCGCACGGGCCGCACGGGGCGTCAGGCTTGGCACCGCCGCCATGAGACCTTGGGTATAGGGGTGCTGCGGGTTGCGCAGCACCTCGTCGGTGGTGCCGGTTTCGACCACCAGACCGTTCTGCATCACGGCAACGCGGTCGGCGATATCGGCAACCACTCCAAAGTCATGGGTGATGAACAGAACGCCGGTGCCATGCTCGGCCTGCATCTCCTTGATCAGTTTGAGCACCTGCGCCTGCGTGGTCACGTCCAGCGCGGTGGTCGGTTCGTCCGCAATCAGGATTTTCGGATCGAGCGCCAGCGCCATTGCGATCATCGCCCGCTGCCGCTGACCGCCGGAAAGCTGGTGCGGATATGCATCGAGCGTCTGTTCCGGATCGGGCAGATGCACGTCTTCGAGCAGTTTCAGCGCGCGGGCACGGCGTTCCTTGCCGGGCATGTTTTCGTGGAAACGAAACACCTCATCAATCTGGTTGCCGATGGTCATCACCGGGTTCAGCGCGGTCATCGGTTCCTGAAAGATCATCGATATATCGGAGCCACGGATCTGGCGCAGACGCGCTTCGCTCGCCTTGGCCAGATCCTCGCCCTGGAACATCACCTCGCCCTGAGAGATATGCACATGCGGCTTCGGCAAGAGCCCCATCACCGCGCGGGCCGTCAGGGATTTGCCGGAACCGGATTCCCCCACCACGCAGAGGATTTCGTTTTCTTCGAGATGCAGGTCGGCGGCCTTGACCGCATGGGCCCGCTGACCGCCCGCAGGCAGGGCCACGTGAAGATCGCGGATATCGAGAAGCCGGGTCATGTGCGCTCCCTCAGTCTTGGGTTCAGGGCGTCGTTCAGACCTTCGCCCACGAGGTTGATCGCCAGCACGGTCAGCAGGATCGCGATGCCCGGGAAGGTGCAAACCCACCATGCCGAGCGCAAGAGGGTGCGGCCCGCGCCGACCTGAAAACCCCAGCTCATGATGTTGGGATCGCCGAGGCCAAGGAAGGCCAGCCCGCTTTCGATCAGGATCGCGGTCGCCACCATGAGCGAGCCGATGACGATGATCGGCGAGAGGCAGTTCGGCAGCATTTCGGCCAGCATGATGCGGATGTCGTTCATGCCGATTGTATGGCAGGCCTGCACGAATTCACGCCCCCGCAGCGACAGGAATTCACCGCGCACGAGTCGCGCGACGGCGGGCCACGACACCACCGCGATGGCGATGACGATGCTTTCGATCGAGGGTTTCATGATCGCCACCAGCAGGATCGCAAAGATGAAGGACGGGATCGTCTGGAACATCTCGGTGGCGCGCATCAGCAGGTTGTCGATGAACCCGCCGTAATACCCCGCGAGCGCGCCCATGATGACACCGACGAAAACCGCGACCAGCGTGGCGAGCAGCCCGATCAGCAGCGAGGTCTTGGCGCCATGCGCGATGCCGGCGGCCACGTCGCGGCCAAGGCTGTCGCTGCCAAGCAGGAACCCGTTTTCGCCCGGGGGCGACATGGGCTGGCCTGCAAGGCTGAACGGATCGGCCGGAAAGAACAGCGGCGCGGTCAGGGCCATGAAGATGATCAGGAAGATGATGACAAGCCCCATCACCGCCGAGCGGTTGCGGGCGAAGAGTTTCCAGAATGTCATGTCAGGAGACCTCGATACGCGGGTCAAGCAGCGAATAGATGATATCGACCACCAGGTTTACGGCCACCACGAGGGAGGCGGAGAGCAGGAAGATGCCAAGCAAAAGGTTGAGATCGCGCGAGAACAGCGCCTCGAAGGCCAGCATGCCCAAGCCCGGCCAGGCAAAGACGGATTCCACGATGACCGATCCGCCGATCAGCGCGCCAACCTGCACGCCCGCCATGGTCACGACCGGCAAGAGCGCGTTGCGCAGCACGTGGACAAAGACGATGCGGCGTTCGGTCAAGCCCTTGGCGCGGGCGGTGGTGACGTAATCCTCGCCCTGCTGTTCCAGCACCGAGGCCCGCATCAGGCGGGTGTAGAGCGCGAGGTAAAACAGCGAGAGCGTGATCGTCGGCAGCACGAGGTGATGGGCAATATCCACGACCCGGTCCCAGCCGGTATAGAACATCGCGAAATTCTCCATTCCCGAGGTCGGGAACCAGCCGAGGTTGAGCGAGAACACTACGATCAGCATCAGACCGACCCAGAACAGCGGGGTCGCATAGGTGATCAGGGCAAAAACGGAAATCGCCGTGTCGCGCCATGTGTTCAGTCCGGTGGCGGCGATCAGGCCTAGGATGATGCCAAAGCCGACGGCGATGACGATGGTCGAGCTCATCAGGATGAGCGTCGGGATGAAGCGGTCGAAGACCAGCTGGCTGACCGGCATTTCATGGCGGAAGGAATAGCCGAGATCGAGCATCACCACGTTCTTGAGGTAGACACCAAGCTGGACGATCAGCGGCTGATCGAGTCCGAACTTGGCGCGCAGCTCGGCCATGTATTCGGGGGTGGCCGATCCGGCCTCGCCTGCAAGCACGTCGACGGCGTCGCCTTCGGCCAGTTGCAGCAGGAAGAAGTTCAGCACGACGATAGCAAGGATGATCGGAATCGCCTGCAAGAGACGTTTGAGCACATACCGGATGCGCTTGGACGACTGGCTCATGTTTTAGGGTACCTTTATTGGGCGCATCAGCCCCGGATGGGGCCGATGCCTTGTCATATCCGGGTCGGATTACTTCTCGATCCAGACCTGGTCGAAGGAGCCGTAGGCACCAAGCGCAGAGGCGTCATGCCCATGCAGCTTGTCGCTGAAGACGTTCAGGAATTCCATTTCGAAGAGGTTCATGACCGGCATGTCCTCGGCAAGGATATCCTGTACCTGACCGTAGATTTCAGCGCGCTTGTCCGCATCCGCCTCGGTGGTGGCGGCGGCGAGCAGCTCGTCCAGTTCCGGGTTCGAATACTGGCTCGAGTTCACGAAATGCGTACCCTGACGGATCTGGCTGGTCGCATAGTGACGGTGAACGCCCAGCACCGGGTCGGGCAGCTGGTAGAAGTAGTTCATCGTCAGGTCGAAGTCGTAGTCCTGATAGACCCGCTTGAGCCATGTGGGCACGTCTTCGTAGCGCAGCTCGATTTCAATGCCGAGCGGCATCAGCGCCTGCTTCATGTACTCACCCGCACGGCGCCAGTCTTCGCCATAGGGGATCAGGTCAAGCGTCGCCTTGATGCGGACACCGTCGTCACCGGGGGTCACACCTGCCTCATCGAGCAGCGCGATGGCCGCGTCGACATCAGGGCTTTCCGGATAGGCTTCTGGCTCGGCCTTGTAGAGACCGGTCGCGCTGAAGTTGGACGACAGCGCGGAGGTGGCCGCTTTGCCGTAACCGAACCAGATGTTGTCAATCAGGAAGTTCCGGTCGATGGCCAGCGAGATCGCCTTGCGCACTTCGGGTTTGTCAAAGGGTTCGCGGGTGCTGTTGAATTCGACCAGCGCCATCGGGTTGATCATGGCATAACCGTCGGTCGAGACCGAGAAGCCGTCCATCTCACGCAGGCGAACCGCGTCGATGTTCGGGATCGCGCCATAGGCACCGTACATCACTTCGCCGTTTTCCATCGCGGCGGTCCGGGTCGAGGCGTCGGGCACGAAACGCGCGACGACACGATCCAGATAAGGCAGACCCTCTTTCCAGTAGTTTTCGTTCTTGGTCAGCAGGATGTACTGGCCCTTTTTCCATTCCTCGAAAACGTAGGGACCGGTGCCGACCGGGTTGGTGGCAAGGTCGGAGTTGCGCGGGTCGGTGCCTTCGAGCAGGTGCTTGGGCACCATCGGGCTTTCATAGCCGGAAAGCGCGCGCAGCATGTAGGGCGCGGGATTTTCGAGGTTGAAAATCGCTGTGGTGTCGTCGGGGGTATCGACCGAAGTCACCTCGGCAAAGGATGCCGGGCCGCGCGGGTGAACCTTTTTCAGGATCTCCATGATCGAGAAAGCCACGTCTTCCGAGGTGAACGGCTCGCCGTCATGCCACGTCACGCCTTCGCGAATCTTGAAGGTCACGGTCTTGCCGTCTTCGCTGACCTCGTAGCTTTCAGCGAGCGCCGGAACGATGTTCAGATCGTTGTCATAGTCTAGCAGACCTTCGTAGATCTTGGGCGCGACAAGACCGATCGGGCCGGAAGTCGACAGGAAAGACGCCAGCGACGGCGGCTCGGGCTGAACAAGGTAGACAAAGTTGCCCCCCTGTTCCTGCGCCGTGGCCGAACCGGCAAGGGCCAGCCCGAGCGCGCAGGTCATGTTGACCAGCAAGGTCTTGATTTTCATAAACTATACTCCTCTGTCGTATATTGACGGTTCGGCAGGTTTTTTATTTGTGAGCCGTTTTTGGTGCCGCCATTCATCGGGCTATCCGCCCGTTGGTCAAGGTGTATGCTGTTTTTTTAATCAAAACCACGGTAAGAATGAATGATCGCCTAAGTATTAATCTAGTGACGTCAAGCCGCGTCATGCCGCTGGAACGGCGTCCAGCAGTTTCCGTGACGGATCACATGCTTAGGCGAATAAGGGGGCGGCTGATCAGGAATGCGGCGCAGGGCGCGTTCGGCCCCTTGTCGGCCCGGGTTTTTCATGCGGTGGCACGCGCTGCTGTGGCACGAAATTGCCCGGTTCTTCGCGCACTCCGGCGGCTAGTTGGCGAATTCGCTGAACACCGTGACGCTGCCGTCGGCCTCTTTGCGGCAGGAATACCTGGTGCCCGCCGCGTCAAGGGTCAGCAAGGGACCGCCACCGGTTTCGATTTCACTGCTGACGGTGATCTGGTCGGCCGGGATCGAGGTCAGCGTGGCGGCCTGATCGATACAGGGCTGACGCATGGCTTCGAATTCGGTGGGCGTGGCAAAGGTTGTGGCCTCGTCGTAATCATTGCAGGCGACAAGACCAAGGCAGCAGCCAATTACCAGAAATCTGCGGATCATTCTATGTCTCCCATCCATTCGGTCCTCCCCCGGTGCATGGACCGGGTACCCATCTCCCTTCACTCGGACGGGCTGAACACAACCAGAGGTTAGCCATAATTATCTGCAAAGCCAGAACAACTGCAGAAGTCCAAGCGGAGGTTTGCCGACGTTCGGCCCGGTGTTGGAAAAGGACGGCGCAGTCAGAAGGGGTGCTATGCGCGTTGCTCTAAAGGCTTAGGGCTGAAAATTAAGGGGATGTTTGCAAATCGTGGTGGTTCGCACAGCGGACTTTTCTGACGTACGCTGCGCGCCCGGTGTTAGCCGTGGTCGCAATGCCGATCGTCAGATTGGTCATGCGCCGTGCTAGTCGCTTACGTTCGCTCGACGTGCGAGCGAGTCTTGTTTCAGTGGAATACCGGTTCGATTTACTCGCAATTCCAAGGTCGGCGAAACATCGGACTCACCATCTTGGGCAAGACAGAGGACCCGCGACTAACGTCGCGGGCTCCTCGATCTCCTTTCAATCGCCGAATTCCTCACGGAAGTCGGCGAAGTCCACCTGCATACCGTTCATGATGGTACTCCAGTGACGGGTCAGAGCGGCCTGCGCCACTGCTTCGCGGATCTCGCCATCAGTGGCACCGGCGGCCTTCGCGGCCTGGGTGTCGGCAAAGACGCAAAACTGACAGGGGATCTGTGCTGCGACGGCGATGTTGATCAGGGCCTTTTCTCGCGCCGACAGCTCGGTCTCCCGCGAAACCTCAAGGTCCCGGGTAAGCCTCCAGGCGGCAGCCACCCCGTGCTCGGGGTAGACCTTGAAGAAGCTCGGGACGAACCCGAAAGCGCGCTCAATCTCGGCAAAGGCTTCGGTGGCGGTATCCTGCGCGCTGGCCGGGATGCCGTGGGCAAGAAGGGTCACGGAAAGGGCCGCAGTGACAATGAGGGTTTTGAAGTTCACAAGTATCTCCAGTTCGGGAAGAGGCCCGGATGCCGGGCGGTTTCGTACTCCGTCCGATTGGCCGGGGCATGGCACACTTCTCGCCGAAGTCGCGGCGCAGACATATTTCACCCATGGTCCGAACTTCGATAAAAGCCATTTTCGCAATGATAAACATAAGCTTGCATGGCGAAGATAAGGCCCCGGCCGTCGCCGCATCGCAGCCCTGTCTGCACCTGTGGTTCAGTTGGCGGGTGCCACCTGCGTTTGGACCGGTTCGAAAAGAAGCCGGACGTAGGATCGAAGCAGCAGCAGCTGTTCCGCAAGGATCTGCGGCTGCCCGACAGCCTTTGACAGCACGATGCCGCCTTCGACCGTGTTGGAGATCATGTCGGCCAAGGACCGCAGGTCCACATCATCGCGCGGCGGATAGGTTGCCGCGATCTCTTCGAGCATCTTGAGAAACCTTGCGCGCCAGATAAGGACCGCATTCCTGTTCAGCTCCCGCACGTCGCGGTCAAACATGCGCTCAGAATAGGTGAAGGTCGCGACAAGACACCCGGGATGCCCGTTCGGCAGATCCGCCATCATCTCGGAGAGCAGCTTCAACCCGATCAGGAAGGAATGAAGCGGGTCACCGTGCAATTCGCGCGCACGGCCGAAGATATCGTCCAGCAGCGCCTCCTCGGTGTCGAGGTAACGTTGCAGCAACGCGCGCGCGAGCTCATTCTTGTCGCGGAAATGATAGAAAAACCCGTTCTTCGAAATGCCGGCCTCGGAGATGATTTCCTCGATCGAGGTGGCGCCAAAGCCCTTGGCGAGAACGCCCGCCTCGGCGATGTCGAGCAGCCGCTCACGCGTGCTGGGCTTGGTCTGCGCCATGTTCGTCCTCCACATCCTACTGCACCAGAAGTGCAGTTTTGCCGGTCCAAAAGAATTCGGGCCCAGAGGCCCACGGTGCAGCGCATTGAATTAATTTGTAATTTTTCCATAGCCTGACTGGACCACCGGAATTCTATCCTTGCGGGCCGCTAAGGTCCATTCCTTGACCAGTCGCTTCGATCCCCGGGGCGACGCTATGCACAAGGATCGATGCAATGCACCACACTTCCCCTCTTTTCCTGCCCGGCTCCTATCTGGCCACACCTTCCGCGATGGTCGTTGGCGGCTTCGAAGCACTCTCGGACTCGGGTCAATACGCCTCGGAAGGCCGCAACCTCCTGCGGGACGAGCGCGCCGCCGCCTTCTCTCCAAACGGCCGCGTCATTCACGGATCAAGATAGCCGTTCCGCAAGCGGCGCGTAGCGCCCTTTCGGACCTGAAAGGACAGACTCCATGATAACCACCATACATCTGACCCGCGACATTCCCGATCGACGTTTCATCGACAGGTTCCTGGCCGAGCGTCGGTGTCGCCGGCAGCAACGCCTCGAAGAGACCCTGCGACGCGACCTTCCTCCCCATATCCTGCGCGACATCGGCCTTTCCGATGAGCCGCCGGTCGCCGGAATCCGCCGATAGGAGCACTACCATGACATACCACGACATCCCGCCGAGAGTGCCGGGCCTGACCTGGCTGACCGAAGGCGGCATCGAGACCGAGATCATGTACAAATGGGGTTACGAATTGCCCCACTTCGCCATGTTCCCTCTGCTGGAGGACCCGAAGGCGGCTGAGACCATACGCGGCATGTACCGTCGGTATCTCGACGTCGCCGCACGCCACGGCATGGCAGCGCTGATCGGTGGCTTTGATTACCGCGCCAGCGCCGATTGGGGCGCGCTGCTCGGCTACTCGGCCGAAGGACTGGCCGACGCCAATATCGGTGCCATCGACTTCCTGCGGCAGATGGCGCGGGAATACGATGGCCAGATCGCGGATGTCCGGCTGGTCGGTTATCTCGGCCCCCGCGGCGACGCCTACAGCCTGAACCGGACGATGACAGAGGCGGAGGCCGAGGATTACCATGCGGTGCAACTTGAAACGCTGAAGCGGGCCGGCGCCGACCTTGCCTGGGCCGTGACTTTCAACAACCCGGCGGAGGCCCGCGGCGTGACCCGGGCGGCCCGCGCTCTCGACATGCCGCTGGCGCTGTCGTTCTCGCTCGGCTCGGATTCTCGGCTGGCCACGGGCGCAAGCCTGCAGGAGACGATCGAGGCCATCGAACGGGACAGCGACGCGTACCCGGCGTTCTACGCACTGAACTGTTCGCATCCGATGGAGTTCGAACCCGCCCTCACGCCCGGCGGCTGGCAGGACCGGCTGCGCTGCATCCGGCCCAATGCCGCCAAGATGGACAAGATCGCGCTCTGCAAGCTTGGCCATCTTGAGGAGGGCGACCCGGAGGAACTGGGCCGGCAGATGGCGGATGTAGCGCGGCGCTTTCCGAAGATGGACATATGGGGCGGGTGCTGCGGGACCTGCGACACCCATCTCGACCAGATCGCGATGCGTCTGAAAGAAGTCCGAGTGGAGGAAGCGGCATGACCCCCGATTTGACCAACGAGATCGATGTCGGCGCCCTGCGCGCCGACACGCCCTCCTGCGCCGGCGTGATCCATCTCAACAACGCCGGGGCCTCGCCCAGCCCGGACCCCGTGCACCAGGCGGTGACCGCGCATCTTGACCTCGAACGCCGGATCGGTGGCTATGCCGCCGCCGAAGCCGCAACCGAGGCGCTGGCGGCTTTTTACGACGAAACCGCAGGTTTTCTGAACGCCGCTCCGGACGAGATCGCCTTTGTCGAGAACGCGACTCGCGCATGGGACATGGCCTTCCACGCGCTGCCGTGGGCGGAGGGTGACCGCGTGCTTACCCACGGGACTGCCGAATACGCCTCGAACATGCTGGCCTTCCTGCAGGTGGCGCAGCGGCGCGGGATCGTCGTGGATCAGGCCCCGTCGGACGAGACGGGACAGGTGGATGTTGCCGCGCTCGAGGCGATGATCGGCCCGCGCACCCGGCTGATCGCGCTGACCCATGTGCCCACCCATTGCGGCCTCGTGAATCCGGCCGAGGCCGTGGGCGCGGTGGCCCGGCGTCACGGCATTCCCTACCTGCTGGACGCCTGCCAGTCCGTTGGGCAGATCCCGATAGACGTACAGCGGATAGGGTGCGACTTGCTCTCGGCGACCGGCCGGAAATTCCTGCGCGGTCCGCGCGGCACCGGGTTTCTCTATGTTCGCCGCGACTTTGCTGAAACGCTCGATCCGCCGATGATCGATCTCGTCGCGGCTCGGTGGTCGGGCGCGGGTCACTACGACCTCGCACCTGGCGCCCGCCGTTTCGAAACCTTCGAACGCCATGTCGCGGGGCAGATCGGCCTTGGAAGAGCAATTCGCTACGCCCGGGCTGTCGGCATTGACCGCATCGCGCTGCGGATCGGGGGTTTGGCCGACACCCTCCGCACCCGTCTGTCGGAAATGTCGGGCGTAAGGCTGCACGATCCCGGGGATCGAAGGTGCGGGATCGTGAGCTTTCACTGCACCTTCGAACCGGCGGATGCCACCGTGGCGCGCCTGGCCGAGCGACGGATCATGGCCTCCGTGTCGCGTGCCGAGATGGCCCGGACGGATTTCGAGGCGAATGGTCTGGAGGCCTTGGTTCGCCTATCCGTGCATTCGTTTAACACGGAGAGGGAGATCAATCAGACCGTCGATGCCGTGAGACGCTGACAGGCGCAAAGCAATCGGACTACTAGCCTGAAATGAAGCTTTCGGATGGCCGTTATCGGCCATTCATTACCAGGCCTGTTTCGCTGGACGCTCGAAAGTTATGTGACACCGTGTCGTCAGACTGGCCTCCAAGCCAACCATCGCCGCGCTTCGGTCAAAGGTCCGTTGTACAGTACAAAGTTGACCAACACGGCGTGACGCCCCTCGAATTATAATGCGCGCAAAAAAGGTTAATAAAATGGATTGGCTTATTCGTCGGATTTGATAGCGTGGTAATATCAACTTAAGGTAGAGTTATTTCAACAGCACTTTCTACGGGGTGTCCCGATGAAGACCTGTTTTCAAAGACTGATTGTCCTCTGCTGCCTCACCGTCTTGCCCCTTGCGGCTACCGCGCAGGAGGCCGCCGGTCCGGTGGTGCTGACCACAACCGTCAGCGTGCAGGAAATCCGCCCCACCTTTCAGCACCCTGCCCGTATTGAGGCGATCCAGACCCATTCGGTCCGCCCTTTTATCCGCTCCCGCATCACGGCGATCCATTTCACTGCCGGTGAAGTCGTGGAGAAAGGCGACCTTCTGGCGGAACTGGATACGACGGATTTCGACATCGCGGTGGCCGAGGCCGAGGCCAATCTGAAGGAGACCAAGGCCAACGCGCTCAAGGTCTCGCTTGATCTGGACCGGGCGCAGAGACTGGTTGCGAGCAATACCGTGTCCAGGCGCGAGCTCGAGTATGTCGAGGCGCAGGCGGATGTAAGCGACGCCGAACTCGCAATCGCCGAGTCCAAGCTGGAACGGGCGAGGAATGATCTGGCCGAAACCCGGATCAACGCGCCTTTTGCCGGGCGGATATCTGCCCCGAACTATTCGGTCGGCGATATCATCGGCCCGTCCGACCCGACCCTGCCCGCGCCGCTTGCCGATATCGTTTCGCTTGATCCGATTTATGCGGTGGGTGCGGTCGATCAGGCCAACTATTTTGAGTTCCTTGCCAAACGGCTGGAATTGAGCGAACGCGGTGCAAGCATACCACCGCTCGAGCTGCACATCATCCTGCCCGGCGGCTCGGTTTACCCGCATGTCGGCACCTTTGAGAACTGGGACAACACCGCCACCGCCAGCACCGGTACAATTTCAGCGCGCATCGTCTTTCCCAATCCCGATGGGACTCTGCTCCCCGGGGAAAACGTGACGATCCGGGGGTCGGTGATCGATCCGATCAACGCGCCGCTGGTACCGCAGCGGGCCGTCAGTTTCGACCAGATCGGGCATTTTGTCTGGGTCGTCGGTGGGGATGGCGGAGTCGCCAGGCGCAACGTGACCCTTGGCATCCGGCACGAAGCGTCATGGACGGTGCCGGACGGGCTGTCAGAGGGCGATGTGGTTGTCGTCGAGGGGCTGCAGAAGATGCGCCCGGGTCTTGTCGTCACGCCGAAACCATTCGAAGGCTGACCAGCGCGAAAAGGGAAGACACGAGATGGGACCATCCTTTTTCATCCGCCGCCCCAAGTTTGCCTTTGTCATTTCGATGCTCATCACCCTCTTTGGGTTACTCGCCCTCCAGGTGATGCCGATTGACCAATACCCGGACATTACCGCGCCCAAGGTCGTGGTGCGGGCGAATTACCCCGGTGCCGATGCGCAGACGGTGATCGACACGGTTGGCGCGCCGATCGAGGATCAGGTCAATGGGGCCGAGGGCATGGTCTATATGTCCTCGAAATCAGCAAGCGACGGCAGCTATACCCTGACCATCACCTTCGAGGTGGGCGTCGATGCGGATCTGGCGCAGGTCGATGTGCAGAACCGCGTGGCGCTGGCCGAACCGGGCCTGCCTGCCGAGGTGCGCCAGCGGGGCGTGAAGGTGCGAAAACGAAACCCCGACATCCTGATGGTGGTGAACATCGTGTCGCCGGATGACAGGTATGACGGTGTTTTCCTGTCCAACTATGCCTCGATCAACGTGGCCGGCGACCTTGGCCGCCTGCCCGGCGTCAGCGCCGCCGAGATCATCGGCGCGCTGGATTACGGGTTGCGGGCCTGGCTTGATCCGGTGGCGATGGCCAATCGCAACCTGACCGTCAATGACATCGTTGCCGCGATCAAGGAACAGAATGTGCAAGCAGCGGTGGGGCAGCTGGGCGCCGCCCCCGCACCCGAGGAAACCCAGTTTCAATACGTGCTGACCGCGCGGGGACGGGTGCAGAACCCCGAAGAATTCGGCGATATCGTGCTGCGCGCGGATGAATCCGGGTCCATCGTGCGGCTACGTGACGTGGCCCGAATTGAGCTTGGGGCCTTTGCCTACAAGGGCTATGGCGAATTCAACAACGGCCCCGGTGTACTGCTCGCGATATACAAACTAGGCGAGGCCAATTCGCTTGCGGTGGCCGAAGCGGTGAAATTGCGGATGGAGGAGCTGAAGGTCAATTTCCCCGAGGGCGTGGATTATGTCGTCGGGCATGACACCACGCTGTTCATCGAAGCCTCGCTCGAGGAAACGGTGATCACGATGATCTTTACCATCGGTCTGGTGATCCTCGTGACCTATATCTTTCTCGGCACGATCCGCGCGACGCTTATCCCGACCATTGCGGTGCCGGTGTCGATTATCGGCACGCTGGCGGTGCTCTACGGCTTCGGGATGACGATCAACACCGTGACGCTCTTTGCGCTGATCCTTGCGATTGCCATCGTGGTCGATGACGCGATCATCGTGGTGGAAAACGTCGAACGTATCCTGCATGAAAACCACGACCTGACACCGGCCGAAGCCACGAAAATGGCGATGGACGAAGTGGCCGGGCCGATTGTCGCGACCTCCATGGTGCTGGTGGCGGTGTTCGGGCCCACGTTGCTCTTGCCGGGGATCACCGGGCGCATGTTTGCGCAGTTCGGGGCAACGCTGACGGTGTCCGTGCTGATTTCGATGGTCAACGCGCTGACGCTCAGCCCCGCGCTGGCCTCGGTGCTGATGAAACCGGGGATGAAGCCGAATATCGTCATCCGGCAGTTCAATCGCGGCTTTGACTGGATCACCCGGCAGTACGTGGCGCTGGTCGATTTCCTGACCCGATACCTCGTGGTTGCGATGCTCTGCGTGGTCGGGCTGTTTGCGGCGCTCTATTACCTTTTCACCACCGCGCCATCGAGTTTCATTCCCACGGAGGACAAGGGATTTTTCATCGTGGATGTGCAATTACCGGGAGGCGCGTCGCTGAACAGAACCGAAGTGGTGATGGATCGCCTGACCGAAATCCTTGGCGAGGATGAGAACATCGGAAACGTGCTGTCGGTAAACGGCTATTCGATCCTGAACACCGCCCTGCAATCGAACACAGGCATGATCATCGCCAAGCTGAAGCCGTGGGAGGAACGCGAGGAACCGGAGCAGAACCAGCTGTTCCTGCAGCAGAAATACCAGCAGATGTTCGCGGCCATGCCCGAGGCGCAGGTGATCGTATTCGGTGCGCCCGCCATTCCGGGTCTGGGAACCGTGCAGGGCTTTTCCTTTGTGCTGGAAGACACGCAGGGACGCGGCCCCGAAGAGCTGAACGCGGCGCTTGGTGGTCTGCTCGCCCCGGCGAATGCGACCGATGAGATCCTGCGCGCCTTTTCGACCTTCAAGGTGGATTCACCGCAGATGAACCTGCAGATGGACCGGGAAAGGGCCAAGACGCTGGGCGTCAATATCTCGGATATTTTCCTGACGTTACAGACACAGCTTGGCGCGCTTTACGTGAACGATTTCAATATGTTCGGGAAGTCTTATCGCGTGATGCTTCAAGCGGACGCGCCATTCAGGCAGAACGAGCGCGCGCTTGACCTCTTGTACCTGCGCAATCGCAGTGGTGATCTTGTGCCGATCAGCACCATCGTGACGGCGGAACCGTCATTCGGGCCGGATGTGCTTTATCGTTATAATACATATAACTCGGCCACGATCACCGGGGTCGCCAATACCGGTGGCGGGTTCAGCAGCGGCGCGGCGATGGACCGGATGGAGGAGGTCGCCGTAGGCGCGATGCCGCCCGGGTTCCGGTTCGAATGGACGGATTCATCTTTCGAAGAGCGCAAATCGGGCAATGCGATTCCCATCGCGCTGGGGCTGTCGCTGATCTTTACCTTCCTATTCCTCGCCGCGCTGTACGAAAGCTTTTTGACGCCGATCGCGGTTCTGCTGACCGTGCCTTTCGCCATCCTCGGGGCACTGATCGCACTCCGGATCGCCGGCCAACCGGTGAGCCTGTACGGGCAGATCGGATTGCTGATGCTCATCGCGCTGGCCGCCAAGACCGCGATCCTGATCGTCGAATTCGCCAAGCAACAGCGCGAAATCGGCGGGCTGAGCCTGCATGAATCTGCCATGCAGGCTGCGCGGCTGCGGTTCCGTCCGGTGATGATGACCGTTCTGGCCTTTGCGGTCGGGGTCTATCCGCTGGTGATCGCAAGCGGTGCCGGGGCGGCAAGCCGCGTGTCGTTGGGAATCGCGGTCTTTGGCGGGTCCATCGCGGCGGCGGTGGCAGGCACCATCTTTGGCCCGGTGTTCTATCGGCTCATGCAGGGGCTACGCGAGCGTATCCACGGCGGTGTGACGGCCCCGCAGTAAAGCTGCGCCCCCGGCTTTCAGGGACCCAGCGGGTTCTTGTCAGATGCCGTGCAACATCTTGACTTCAAGGTAATCTTCCAGCCCCGGAAGGCCGCCTTCACGCCCGTTGCCCGAACTCTTGTAGCCGCCGAACGGGCTGCCGTAATTCACGCCCGCTCCGTTCAGATGCACATTGCCGGCGCGAAGCTGGCGCATCACACGGCGCGCGCGCACCATGTCATTGGTCTGCAAATAGGCGGCCAGCCCGTAATCGGTGTCATTGGCCAATTGAATGGCCTCTTCCTCGGTATCGAAGGGCATCATCGAAATGACGGGCCCAAAGATCTCCTCGCGCCAGACGCGCATTTCCGGGGTACAATCGGCAAAGATCGTCGGACGCGCCCAGTGCCCGGCATTCATGCCATCGGGCTTGCCCGCGCCGCCGGTGACAAGGCGTGCGCCCTCGGCGATGCCCGCCTCGATCAGCGCCTGAACCCGGTCCCATTGCAGGGCCGAGACCAGCGGGCCGATATGGTCGCCCTCTTGCATCGGATCGCCTACTTCGGTTGCCGCTGCCGTTTTGCCCGCGATCTTGACCGCCTTGTCATAGACCGAGCGCTCGACCAGCATCCGGGTCGGGGCGTCGCAGCTTTGGCCGGTGTTGTTCATCACTTCAAGCACACCGCCTGCGACGCGATCTTCCAGGTCGCAATCGGCAAAGATGATGTTGGGGCTTTTGCCGCCCAGTTCCAGCGTCACGCGCTTGACTGTCGGCGCGGCATCCACCGTCACCGCCGTGCCTGCACGGGTGGAGCCGGTAAAGGACATCATCGCGATATCAGGATGTTTCGACAGGGCCGAGCCGACCTCGGGGCCATTGCCGTTCACAAGATTGAAGACACCGGGCGGAAAGCCTGCCTCGTCCATCATCTCGGCCCAGAGCATCGCGTTCAGCGGCGTATTTTCCGAAGGTTTCAGCACGCAGGTGCAGCCCGTCAGCAGCGCGGGGATGACCTTGAGCGCGATCTGGTTCATCGGCCAGTTCCAGGGCGTGATCAGCCCGACAACGCCAATCGGTTCGCGGCTGAGCGTGTCGCCGTTTTCAAGCGTTTCTTCCCAGATCACCTGCACCAGCGCATCGAGGAACCCGCGCGTATGGCCCGAGCCGGTATCGGCCTGCTGCGCGCGGCTCATGGTGATGGGCGCGCCCAGTTCGGCCGTGATGGTCTGGGCCATTTCCTCGAACCGGCGGTCATAGATTTCAAGGAATTTCTCGACCTTTGCGCGCCGCTCGGCCACGGGTGACAGAGACCATGTGTCAAAGGCGCGCTTGGCGGCGGCAACGGCCTTGTCCACATCTGCCGCGCTGCCAAGGCTGATGGTCGCGATCTCTTCGCCGGTGGCCGGATTTTCAACGGGAAAGGGGTTCGGGGTGACAGGGGCAACCCATGCGCCATCAATATAGAAATTCAGGTGATCCATCATAGTCCCTTGCTTTGCAGCCAGTTGCGGATGATCTCGCGGTGGCGATTGCCGTCATATGAGGCGAAATGCCCGCCATGCACAACACGAACCGGCAGATCGAGCAAACGTTTCATCGAGGCGACATAATCCGCTGCATTCGCGTGATATGTGTCCTCGATCAGCGGGCCGTCATAGACGATGTCGCCCGAGAACAGGATGCCCGTGGCCTCCTCCCAGAGCGCGATGCCGCCGGGGCTGTGGCCGGGCGTGTGGATCACCTCGAAACTGCGATCGCCAAGATCGACCCGGTCGCGATCTTGCAGGATACGCGTCGCCGGGGCGGATTTCACCGCGTAACGCGCGCTTTCATAAGGTTCCGGCGGGAGGGTCGTGAAAATCTCATCCGTCACATAAGGGTCGGCGAGCGTGGCCGCGCGTGTCGGGTCGGCAAGAATTGCAGCTTCGGCCTCGTGACAGCTGCGGCAGTCGAATTCATGATGACAGCCGATGTGGTCGAAATGGGTGTGGCTTGCAACAGCCTCGAGCGGGCGTTCGGTGACCAGCGGCACCCATGTGCGCAGGCTGACCACGCCCATGCCGCTATCGACCAGCATATCGCCATCGCGGCCCCTGACGTGCCAGATGTTGCAGCGGTAGAATTCCTCGATATGCGGCTCGTCGATCAGGGTAATGCCATCGCCCTTGGTTTGCAGTCGATACCAGTCTTGTGGCTGAGCGCGGTTCATGCGGCCTCCTCGGCGATCAGAACGGGGGAATTGCCATAGAGATGCACCTGATCTCCGGTTTGGAGCCGGGTGCCCTGCGGCAGATTGGCGGTCAGGATCATCTCGGGCGCGGTGACAGGGCGGAAATGGCAGCGCAGGTGCGACCCAAAGAACGCCATGTCCTGTAGCACGGCCTGCCCGAGGTCGAGTTGACCGGAGAGGCCGACGTTTTCCGGACGCAGACAAAGCGTGCCATCGGTCGGTTCAAGCTTCAGCGCCCCAAGCGGGCTATCGACCCCCTGCCCGGCCTTGCGCACCTGAAGCGTGTTGATTTCACCCATGAAATTCGCGGTGAACAAGGTGCGCGGCGTGAGATAAACCTCCTCGGGAGTGCCGCAATGTTCAATCCGGCCTTGGTTCATCACGACGATCCGGTCGGCGATGGCCATAGCCTCTTCCTGATCATGGGTGACGTGGACAAAGGTTGTGCCGACCTTGCGCTGGATCGCCTTGAGCTCATCCTGCATCTGGCGGCGCAGTTTGAGGTCGAGCGCGCCGAGCGGTTCGTCGAGCAGCAGAAGATCAGGCGAAACCGCCAAGGCGCGCGCGAGGGCAACCCGCTGGCGTTGGCCGCCAGAGAGTTCATGCGGGCGGCGTTTGGCCTGATCGGCCAGCCCGACCATATCGAGCATTTCCCGCGCCTTTGCATTGCGGTCGCGGCGGGACATGCCGCGCATACGCAGGCCAAAGGCGACATTGTCGAGCAGCGACATATGGGGAAACAGCGCGTAGTCCTGAAACATCGTGGTCGTCGGGCGGGCGCGCGGCACGACCCCGGCCATGTCCTTGCCGCCGATTTTCACAATGCCGGCAGTCGGGCTGAGAAACCCGCCGAGAATAGACAAAAGCGTGGTCTTGCCGCAGCCCGAAGGCCCGAGCAACACAACGAATTCGCCGGCCTCGATCTTCAGGTCGATTTCATGCAGCGCGGTGAAATCGCCGAATTCCTGGCGCACGCCGGTGATGGATACGTCAGCCGTCATTTTCCGACCTTTCTGAACAGGGTGAGTTCGAGCAGCACGACCACGGCCACCGAGACTAGGAAGACCAGGGAGCCGACCGCGTTTGTCGCGGGCGAAAGCCCCGAGCGCAGCATCGACCAGATTTCGACCGGCAGGGTCACGTCGAAGCGGGTCAGCAGGAAGGCGATGATGAATTCATCCCAGCTGAAGGTGAAGGCGAGGAAGAACGCCGCCCCCAGCGCCGGGGCCAGCATCGGGGCCGAGACTAGCGCCAGCACCTGCCATTCCTTTGCGCCAAGGTCGCGCGCGGCGCGCAGGGCGTTGCGCTGATGCTCGCCCATCGCCGCATAAAGGATCGCGAAGCAGAGCGGCAGGTTGATCACCACATGGCCGATGCCTGTTGCCAGCAGCGACGGCCGGATGCCGATGTTGTTAAAGTAGTTCAATAGCCCCAGCGCGATGATCAGGTAGCTGACAGTCATTGGCGCGATCAGCAGCGCCCGCATCAGCGTCGATCCCGGGAGGACCACCCGGGCCAGGCCAGAGGCCGCAAGAAAGCCGACCAGCAGCGCCACCAGCGAAGAAATCGCCGCTACCAGAAGCGAGTTGAACAGCGCCGCCATCAGGTCGCGGTCGCTGGTGATGTCAGCGTACCATTTCAGCGTTGGCCCATTGAAAGGCGGCACGGGCAAGCGGCCGTCCTGAAAGGAGAAAACCACCAGAACACCGACAGGCAGCAGGATAAAGACGAAACAGGCGACAAGGTAGATCCACGACAGATAGCGCATCAGACCCGATCCATTCTGAGCCAGCGCGCGCAGCCCGCATAGGCCAGCGTCACGATGGCCATAAGCACCACCGACAGGGCCGAGGCCATCGGGAAATCGCCGCGTCGCCCGAGTTGTAGCATGATGAGCTGCGGCATGGTGAGTTCGTTATTGCCGCCCAGGATCTGTGGAGTGATGTAATCGCCGATGCAGAGCACAAAGGTCAGGAAGGCACCGGTGATGACGCCCGGCAGGGTCAACGGTATCACGACCAGACGGATCGTCTGCCATGCAGAGGCGCCGAGGTCCTGCGCCGCGCGCATGTAGTTGGGCGAGAGCTGGACGAGGTTTGCATAGATCGTGAGGGTCAGCAGCATCACGAAGAAATGCACGAAACCGATGACCGTGGCGGACCGGGTCGCCATGATCTGGATCGGTTCGGCAAGCAGCCCGATGCCGGTCAGGAAATCCATCACCACGCCCTTTTGCCCCAGCACCAGCGCCCATGCGTAGGAACGCACGACGTAGGAGGTCCAGAACGGCAGCACCGCGAGCATCAGCGCGAGCCGTTGCCAGCGTTTCGGCACGCGCATGGCGATGATCCACGCCAGCGGCCATGCGAGCAGAACGGAAATCACCGTGACGGTCAGCGTGATCTCAAGCGAAACGACAATGCCGCGAAACAGCGAGTCGTCGGTGAAGATCTTGATATAGTTACCGAAATCGGGACCGGGCACAATATCGCGCCCTTCCATATGGGAAAAGCTGAGCCAGACCATCGCCGCGAAAGGGATGAGAAAGAACGCCAGCGTCCAAAGCAGTGCGGGAGCCACAAGCGTGGCCCCCACTTTCTTTTCATAAGCTTCGATGCGCATGGATCAGTTCTGGATCATATCGGTCCAGAGGTCCTGCATCGCCGAATCGAGATCGGCGTCCGGTACCGGGTAGAGCTGGGCGCGCTCGAGATAGGTTGCCTGATCGTCCCAGCGCAGAACTGCCTTTTCGTCGTCGCTGAGCACATCGGCGGTCTTGGAGTTGGCGGGCATCCCCCAGTAGCATTCCGAAGTCGCCAGACGCGCCTGACCTTCGGGCGATGTCACGTATTTCACGAACTCGACGGCCATATCCTTGTTTTCGCTGTCCTTCAGCACGACGAGAGACTGGCTCCAGAGCAGGCCGCCCTCTTCGGGAATGGTCCAGTCGAGATCCGGATTGTCGGCGTTCAGCACGGCGGTCAGCCATTCGCCACCGCCGACGAGGATATCGACCTCATCAGTGGCGAGAGAAGTCTGACTGGCGACAACGTCCGAGACCTGACGCGACGCGGCCTTGAGACTCATCAGCGGCTCACGAAGGGTTTCGAGGTTGTCGGCGCTAAGATCGGCCGTATCGACGCCCTGTGCCATGCCGACGAGGCCAATGACCGGAAGGTAGTAATCGTAGATCGCGATGCGACCGTCATACTTGCCCGACCACAGCGCCTTCATCGATTCCATATCGGCGGGATCGACATTGGCTTTGTTGTAAGCGATTGTGTTGTAACCGAATTTCTCCGTCACCCCATAGGTGACGCCATCGACGGTGTTGTTGTCCTCAAGCACGATCTGCGGGAAATAATCGCCGGTGTGCATTTCTTCGACCGGGAGCGGTTCGGCAAGGTCGCGTTCAACCAGACGGCCCACGTCGACACCGTCGATCACCATCACGTCCCAGTCGCCCGGACGGCTTTGTTCCAGCAGCGCAAGACCGGCGGCAGTGCCTTCGTATTCCTTGACGTTGACCCGGATTCCATGCGCCTCTTCAAAGGGTTCGAGGAGTTTCGGGTCGGCGTGGTCGCACCAGATCAGCGCGTTCAGATCCTCGGCGGCCAGCGACGGCGTGGCGGCCAGCGTCAGCGCGGCGACAGTCAGGGCGGTGGTAGATTTGAGGTACATTTAGGCAGCTCCCGGTTGTTTGAAACGCTTTACACGCGCTTACTGAAGAAAAAAGTTGAACTGGTTCAGTTTTGTAGTCAACACTAATTTTCAAACACAAGGACAAGCCTATGGCCGGGTTGAGAGAAAAACAGAAAGCTGATCGCCGCAGACGCATTCTCACCGCCTCGAGCCTACTTTTTAAGCAGAGCGGGTATCAGGAAGTTCACATCAACCAGATTGCCGAATGCGCGGAAGTTTCGGTAGGCACCTTCTATAACTACTTCAAAACAAAAGCAGACCTTTTGCTGTCGACGGTCAGCATGGAGGTGGAGGAAGTGCTTCAGCAAGGTGATTCCATCCTGAAGGATCCGCCCGAGGACCCGGTCGAGGCGCTTATGACGCTCACCCGCCTTTATTATGACCACTCGCTTGTCTACCTGAGCAAGGAAATGTGGCGCACCGCAATGGCGGCGGCCATTCAGGAAGGCCAGTCGCCGTTTTCGATCCGGTACCGCGAGCTGGACAAGGGGTTGTGCGCGCAGGTCTGCGGATTGCTGGAGGTCTTGCAGGAGAACGGCCGTCTGAGCGCCGATATGGATACCCGCGCGATGGGCGAGGTGATTTTTAACAATCTGAACGCCATGTTCACCGAGTATTCAATCGACGAAACCTTTACCCTGGATGAACTGAAAAACCGGGTGCTGCGCCAGACCCGCGCCGTGGTGAAGCCCCTGATCGGGGCCGCGTAAGAGCAGAAAACGGGGGGCACAACCTGTACACCCCCTGTACACCCCCCGTACATCAGAGGGGTGCCAATTCGACGAACCTGCCGACCGGTTAACCGGCTTTGAACGCCCCGGCGAAACGGTCGCGGAGCAGGTTCTTTTGCACCTTGCCCATCGTGTTGCGCGGCAGTTCGTCGACCAGTTCGATCACCTTGGGCTGCTTGAACTTGGCCAGACGGTCGCCCAGATCGGCGCGGATCTCGTCGGCGTCCGGGGTCTTGCCCGGCTGCGCGACGAGGACGGCAACGACGCCTTCGCCGAAATCCGGATGCGGCACGCCGATAACTGCGGATTCCAGCACGCCGGGCTGTTCGTCGAGGATCAGCTCAACCTCTTTCGGATAGATATTGTAGCCGCCGGAGATGATCAGATCCTTGGCACGGCCGACGATCTGCACATAGCCATCATCGTCAAGCTGCCCGATGTCACCGGTAATAAAGAACCCATCCTCGCGCAGTTCGGCGGCGGTCTTTTCCGGCATCTGCCAGTAACCCTGAAACACGTTGGGACCGCGCACCTCGATGATACCGGCCTCGCCGTCGGGCAGTGTTTCACCGGTTTCGGGATCGGTTATCTTGAGTTCGACCCCCGGCAGCGGAAAGCCCACCGTCCCGGCGCGGCGGTCGCCGTCGTAAGGGTTCGAGGTGTTCATGTTGGTTTCCGTCATCCCGTAGCGTTCAAGGATGCGGTGACCGGTGCGGGTCTCGAAGGCTCGGTGGGTTTCCGCGAGAAGCGGTGCGGAGCCGGAGGTGAAGAGCCGCATGCCCTTGCAGAGATCGCGGTCGAACCGGTCGTCGCCAAGCAGCCGGGTGTAGAAAGTCGGCACGCCCATCAGCGAGGTCGACTGCGGCAGAAATTTCAGCACCGTATCGAGATCGAACTTCGGCAGGAAGATAATCGAGCCCTGCGCGGCCAGCATCACGTTCGAGGCCACGAAAAGCCCGTGGGTATGAAAGATCGGCAGCGCGTGCAGCAGCACATCATCCGCCGTAAAGCGCCATTCCTGCGTCAGGATCAGCGCGTTGGAAAGAAGGTTGTCCTGGCTGAGCATCGCGCCCTTGGAACGGCCCGTGGTGCCCGAGGTGTAAAGCAGCGCGGCGAGGTCATTGTTGGCACGATCCACGGGATCGAAACTGTCCGCTTGGGTGGCGGCCGCATCGGTCAGGCTGCCCTGCCCCTTGGCGTCGAGCGTCAGCATCGGCACGCCACCGGCGATGCCCTGAACCTCGGCCTGATCGGCGCGGTCGCAGATCACCGCGCCGGCCTCGCTGTCGGAGATGAAATAGGCGAGTTCGTCCGCCTTGTAGCCGGTGTTGAGCGGCAGAAACACCACCCCGGCCATAACGCAGGCCCCGTAGAGCGCAAGCGCCTCGGGCGACTTTTCGACTTGAACCGCGAGACGATCGCCGGGTTTCAGACCTGCCCCGACAAGGGAATTGGCCTGTTGCGCGGCCATTTTCAGAAAGGCATCCCCCGAGATCTGCTGGCCGTCGGCCAGTGTCAGGAAGGCCGTCCCGCGCCCTTGCAGAGGGGCGAAGAGCCGGTCGAATAATGGGTTTGGCAATTCTCTTATCTCCCTTCAGGCCGCTGCGGCCGTCTTGACCAGCGCGCGGACCGACTTGCTTGCCACGACTTCCTTATGCGCGGCGAAACGTTCGTGGTTCTCGGCGAAGCTTTCGGCCTCGTAGCGGTAATTCACCATGGCGCCCCGGCTTTCCGACATGCCCTTTTCCGATGTATCCGCCCCGGCATGGACGGCATGGACATAGGCCCCGTTGCCAAGGTGGAACCGGGCCACCGGGTCATAGGGCATGCCATCGGGTCGCTTGGCGGTCAACAGGAAACGCGCGGCCAGCGCCTGCAATTCGCTCTCGTCAAGCTTGCCGGCGTCGATGCCTTCCTCCTTCATCCAGCGGCTGAGGGTCGGGATCGGCGAGAGCGTGACAAAGGTGGTGATATTGGGCAGTTCCGCGGCCAGATCCTCGGCCACCTGTTTGATCAGCGAGTTGCCAAAGGAGATCCCGGCAAGGCCCGACTGGCAATTGGAGATCGAGTAGAAAACGGCAGTGTCGGCCTCTTCCGCGGCGAGCGCGTCGCGGTCCTCGGCCAGCAGGCGCTGGACCGAACCGGGGATGCCCTTGGTCAGCGCGACCTCGACAAAGATCAGCGGCTCATCCGGCATGGCCGGGTGGAAGAACGCGAAACAGCGCCGGTCCGAGGGTTCGACGCGGCGGCGCAGGTCCTGCCAAGAATGGATCGCGTGGACGGCTTCGTATTCGATGATTTTTTCAAGGATATGGGCTGGGCTTTCCCAGTTGATCCGGCGCAGGACCAAGAAACCACGATTGAACCAAGAGGCGAAAAGATGCTGGAAATCCAGATCGATACGGGCCCGGGGGTCGTTGCGCGGGATCAGCCGCAAGAGATCGCTGCGCATTTCGACAAGCTGCGTGGTCGCCCCGGGCACGCGGTTGAGACGGCGCGCCAGTTCCTGACGGGTCGGCTCAGCCGATCTGAGGAATTCGCCGTAAGTTTTGGCATCCGGCTCGGATTCGAAGGCATCGAGCGCGGCGCGCAAGCGGGGAATGTCGACCCCGAGCGCCCCCGAGATATGGTCGAAGAAGGCCAGCTTGCCGTCGTCATCCAGCGCGCCGTAGCGGTCGAGGATCTGCGCCGCCGTAGTCATGCCCGAGATCTCGCCATGTCCCGAGAGCAGGTCGGCGATCAGCGCCTCGGTGCTGCGGCTGTCGTTCTTCGACAGAAGCTGCCGCCTGGTATTGCGGGAAAACACGCTGGTCAGGACATCGGAAAAAAGGCTCACAGCGCTACCCCCATGACGGCTTCGGGTAGCCAGGTGGCCAGACCCGGGAAAAGACACATCAATACGATAGCAAGGATCATGCAGCCGACGAAGGGCATGGAGCCCCAGAGCACCTGTTTGAGCGAAATATCGGGGGCGATGCCGTTGATGACGTAAAGATTGAGCCCGACCGGCGGCGTGATCAGCCCGATTTCCATGTTGATCGTCACGATCACCGCGAACCAGTAGGGGTCGAACCCGGCCGAGGTGATGATCGGCAGCAGAATCGGGGCCGACATCAGGATCACGGCCACCGGCGGCAGGAAAAACCCGGCGACGAGCAGGAAGAGGTTGATGACCCCCATCAGCACCCAGCGATTGACCTCGAGCGCGGCAATCCACTGGGCCACCGACTGGGTGACGAACAACGAGGACAGCATGAAGCTGAACACACCCGCCGCGCCGATGATGAACAGGATCATGACGCTTTCGCGGGTGCTGTCGCGCAGGACGACCCAGAGATCGCGCCCGTTGAACATCCGGTAGATCACGATGGCCGCAAAGATGCAGAGCAGTGCGCCAACGGCAGCGGTTTCCGAAGGTGTGGCGATGCCGCCGTAAAGCGCATAAAGCACGCCCGCGATGATCGCGAGGAAGGGCAGCACCCGAGGCAGGATCTCGATCCGCTGACGCCATGTGTAGCTGGCCGAGGCAAGCGCCGCGCTTGCCGCGCCGCGCCGCCAGGTGTCGAAGATCGCCCAGAGGATAAAGAGCAGCGTCAGCAGCAGCCCCGGCAGGACGCCCGCAAGGAACAGCCGTCCGATCGAGGTTTCGGTGGCGATGCCGTAGACGATCATGGTGACCGAGGGCGGGATCAGGATGCCCAGCGTGCCGCCCGCTGCGATGGACCCGGCGGCGACCTCGGGCGGATAGCCGCGGCGGCGCATCTCGGGTATGCCCATCTTGCCGATGGCGGCGCAGGTGGCCGGGCTTGATCCGGACATGGCGGCGAACAGCGCGCAGGCGCCGAGGTTCGACACGACAAGACCGCCGGGCACCTTGGTGAGCCAGCGCTCCAGCGCCTCGTATAGGTCCGGGCCCGCACGGGTCGAGGCGATGGCCGCACCCATGATGATGAACATCGGGATCGAGAGCAGCGCAAAGCTGTTGAGTTCGGCGTAGAACAGTTCCGGCAGCGCGGTGAGCGAACGCGGGCCGTCGAAGATCCACAGGAACAGCGTGGCGACGATCAGCAGGCCAACTGCGACTGAAACGCCGGAAAACAGGACGATGACGGTGGCCAGTGCCACCAGAAGACCGAGAGTCAGAGGCTCCATCAGTCGGGGCTCCGTTCAGGATGAGGTTCCGGGAGGGCCTGTGGCGCGCCGAAGGCGGCGAACCAGAGATCGGCCAGCAATTGCAGGAGATAGAGCCCAAAACCGAGCGGAACCGACAGGTAGGTGATCCAGAGCGGGAAGGCCCAGACCGATTCAGATTTCCAGCCACGCGCCCATGCGAGGTGGAACATTTCCCAGCCATACCAGAGCATTGCGCCCGTCATGGCGATGGTGGCCAGCATCACGATCACTGCAAGGATGCGGCGGCCCAGCGGCGGCAGCATCTGCGGCAGCAGATCGACCCCTACGTGGCCGCGCAGCTTCTGGACATAGGGCAGACCCAGCAGGGTGGCACCGATCATCAGGTAGATCACCGCTTCGGTCTGCCAGATCGTTGACACGCCCATGACTCCGCGCATGAAGATCATGTGGCAGGTGATAAGCACCGAGGCGAGGATCATCACGGCGGCGAGCACACCGAAAATTGTGGAAAGCGATTCGATGGCGCGCAGGGCCAGCGGCGGTTGGTTACCGGTGCGCCCATCCCGCGCACCGGTTTCCGCGCCCGCGCGCGCATTGGCGGCAGGCGACTTGTTCATTCGACAGACAGCGCCATGTCGAGCAGGTCCTGACCGCCCTCGACCGAGCCCGCAAAGGACGGGTACGAGGTTTCCTTGGCCAGTTCACGCCATGCGTCGAAATCCTCGGGCGTCATCTCGGCGATTTCGACACCGGCATCGGCAAAGGCCTTGGTGGTGATCGCGTCGCCTTCCTTGGCCTGTTCGAGATACCATTTTTCCGCCTTGGCCGAGGCTTCGGTCAACGCGGTCTGCTGTTCGGCAGAGAGGTTATCGAAGGTGGCCTTGTTGATCAGCAGCGGCTGGTACATGAACCAGAGCGCGGTATCGCCCGCCGGGGTATAACACTGCAGCTGTTCGTAAAGACGATAGCTGAGGAAGCTTTCCGACGAGGTATTGGCCGCGTCAAGCACGCCGGTCTGAAGCGCGGAATAGACCTCGGACGAGGCCATGGAGCTGATCGAGGCCCCTGCCCCTGCAAGCATCTCCTCAAAGGATTTGCCCGCCGCGCGGATCGTCACGCCCTGCACATCGGCGGGTTTTGTGATGCAGCCCTTGTTGGAGCCGAAACCCCCGGCCAGATAACCGTGCACCAGCGTTTTCACGTCATCGCCGGCCATGATTTCTTCGATCTGATCCATGAAAGGAGAGGCCGAGAGACGCGCGCCATGTTCGTGGTTCTTCACGAGGCCGGGCATCAGGGTGAGGTTATAGGCCGGTTGCTGGCCGCCCGCGTAGGATAGCGGGAAAATCGTCATGTCGAGCTGGCCCCGGCTGAGCGGGGTATATTGCTCGCGTGCCTTGAACAGGGTCTGGTTCGGAAAAATCTGGATTTCCAGATCGACACCGGCGGCGGCTACGTCATCGGCCACCATCTGCGCGACCTTGTGGCGGACATCGCCTTCGGACCATTGATGCGAAAGTTTCAATCTCTCCGCAAAGGCACCGGTGGCTGCGCCCATTGCGGCAATGACGGCGAGTGTGCTCGCCGCAAGAAAACGTCTGGTCATGTTATCTCCTCCCAGGGTGCCGTTCTCCTCCTGGCACCCGATCTTCCAATGAGGCAGGCTATTGCGTACCTTGTCAACCTTTTCGTATACAAGAAGCATGACATTGGATATCGAGCCCGCCGAACCGCGCAGCCGGTCGGACCAGATTGCACAGATACTGGAGGATCAGATTCTCACCGGGCGCTTTTCACCGGGCACCCGGCTGGACGAGGTGAGCCTTGCGGAAGAGCACAAGGTATCGCGCACCCCGATCCGCGAAGCCTTTCACCGGCTGGCGCAATCCGGGCTGGTGGTGCAGCAGCCGCGCCGCGGGGTTTTCGTGCGAATCAGCTCGCCGGTTGAAATCCTCGAGATGTTCGAAGTCATGGCCGAGCTGGAAGCCGTCTGCGGGCGGCTTGCGGCGAAACGGGCCACGGAAGCCGCGATCAAAGAGCTGTGCGAGGTGAACGCGGAATGCCATGCGGCCTGCGATACGGGGGATATCGACCGGTATTATCTCAAGAACGGCGCGTTCCATCACCTGATCTATGCGCTGTCCGGCAACCGGTTCCTTGAACAGGAAGCGTCGCGCCTGCACCGGCGGCTGAAACCCTACCGCCGCATGCAATTGTTCCTGCGCGGGCGGTTGCAACAGTCGATGGATGAGCACGAGGCCATCGTCGAGGCGATTTCAGCCGGGACGCCGGAGCGCGCCGCAGAGCTGCTGCGCGACCACGTCGCGGTTCAGGGCGAGAAGTTTCACCACGTCATGTCGCATCTTGAGCAACAGGGCTGAAACCGGATTGGCCGTTCAGGACTGTTCGCTCAGTTGCGCGCGCAGTTGGGTTTTCAGGATTTTGCCGTAGCTGTTCTTGGGCAGGTCCGGCACGAAGACATAGCGGGATGGTTTCTTGAAGGACGCGATCTGCGTCTTGCACCAATCGGTCAGGGCTTCGGCATCTGGTATGGTGCCTTCGCGGGGCACGACAAAGGCCACGACCTCTTCGCCCCAGTCGGCGTGAGGCGCGCCGATCACCGCGATTTCGTAGACATCCTTGTGGGTTAGCAGCGCTTCCTCAACCTCGCGCGGGTAGATGTTGGTGCCGCCTGAAATGATCACATCCTTGCTACGGTCGGTGAGCGTGAGGAAACCGTCGCCATCGAGCCGCCCGAGATCGCCGGTGCGCAGCCAGCCGTCGACAAGGGTGGCAGAGGTTGCCTCGGGGTTGCGCCAATAGCCCGCCATGACGGTGTCGCCACGAACGAGGACTTCGCCAACCTCGCCGGTGGGCAAATCGTTCAAATCTTCATCCGCGATGCGGATCTCGACACAGGCCTGCGCCAGCCCGACCGAGGCGCGGCGCTGCGCGGCGTCGGGATGGGTGGTATCGGCCACGAGGTCGCGGTTCATCGCGGTGATCGTCATCGGGCATTCGCCCTGCCCGTAGATCTGCGCGAACCTTGGCCCGAAAACGGCGAGCGCGTGGTCGATATCGGCAAGGTACATCGGCCCGCCGCCGTAGATGATCGTGCGGATGCCGTCGCCGTTGTAAGCCACTGTCTGGGCATGGGCGATCAGGCGTTTGATCATCGTGGGCGCGGCGAAAAAGACGAGGTTTCCGAGTGTCTTGGCAAGCGAAGTTATCTCAGCCGGGTCAAAGCCCTGCGAGGGCGGGATGACGTGGCAGGCGCCAATCCGGACGTAAGGGAAATTATAGAGCCCCGCCCCGTGCGACATCGGCGCGGCATAGAGCGGGTGATCGGTGGGAAAGATCTGGTCTACGTCCAGCGGGTAGGTCATGGCCATGACCCGCAGGTTGCGGTGGTTGATCATCACCCCCTTTGGACGCCCTGTGGTGCCCGAGGTGTAGAAGAGCCACGCGGTGTCATCGTCGTTGACACTTGCGGGCGGGTTAACGGGTGCGCTTGGTTCATTGGGCGGCACCGAACTGGTAGAGAGTTCGCGCGTGTTCGTAGGCAAGTTCGTGTCGGACGAAAAGACCGTGCCACTTTCCGTGAAAACGATGCGGGCCTCGGCATTGGCGATGATCCAGGCGGCCTCTTTCGGGTGCAGCTTGTGATTGACCGGCACGACTGTCGCGCCGATCCAGAGCACCCCGTAGAGAAGTTCGAGATATTCCGGCGCGTTCCGGGCGAAGATCGCGATGCGGTCGCCGTGGACGATGCCATGTGTATCACGCAGAAAGGCGCCGATACGTGCGGAGGACCGGGCGAAATCGCCATAGGTGGCGCAAAGATCGTTGCCCAGCCGGATCGCCGGAGCGTCCGGCCGGACAAGCGCGGTCTGGTATAGCCAGGTCGCGATGTTCACGGGGCTCAGGCCTTTTGCGTCTCGAGGATCGAGACATAGTTGGCCACGGCGGCCCCGCCCATGTTGAAGACCGCGCCGATATTCGCGCCCGGTTTCTGCATCTCGCCCGCCTGCCCCGTCAACTGACGGAAAGAGATCGCATGCATGGAAACGCCGGTGGCACCCACGGGATGACCCTTGGCCTTAAGACCGCCCGAGAGGTTCACCGGCAGCGCCCCGTCGCGGTAGACGGTGCCCTCGTCGAGCGCACGCTGCCCCTGCCCCTTGTCGGCAAGGCCCATCGCCTCGTAGGTCAGCAATTCGGCGATGGTGAAACAGTCGTGTACCTCGGCAAAATCGATGTCTTTCACCGTGACGCCCGCCTTTTCATAGGCGCGGTTAAAGGCGCGCTCCGGTCCCTCGAAGGACAGGAAATCGCGACGCGACATAGGGAGGAAATCGCTGACATGCTCGGCGGCGCGGAAGCGGACCGCCTTGGGGAAATTGGCGGCGTTCTCCTCGGTCGTGAGGATGATCGCGGCGGCCCCGTCGGTGACGAGCGAACAATCGGTCAGGCGCAGGGGCGGCGCGATTTCCGGGTTCTTGTTGGTGACCTGGCTTGCCCCTTCAAAGGTGAATTCCTTTTGCATCTGGGCGAGCGGATTCTGCATCGCGTTGGCGTGGTTCTTGACCGAAATCTTTGCCATCGCGTCAAGCGGGCTGCCGTAGCGTTCGGTATATCCCTTGGCGGCGATGCCGAAGACCTGCGGAAAGCTGAGGCCGGATTCCTGCGGGTCGTTCTGATAGCCCGCCCCGGCAAGCGCGGTGGTCACGTCGGCGGTGCTGCGATGGGTCATCTTTTCGGCGCCCACGATCAGCACGGTTTTCGCCTTGCCCGCCTGAATGGCATTGATGCCAGCGTGGATCGCAGCAGAGCCGGAGGCGCAGGCGTTTTCAGCCCGCATTGCCGGTTTGAAGCGCAGTTCCGGATAGGCCTGAAAGATCAGCGACGAGGCGAAGCCATCGGGCACGAGGCCGGAGTTGAAATGGCCCAGATAGACGGCGTCGATGTCTTCGGGCGCGATGCCGGATTCCTTGACAGCCTCCTTGACGACATCGATGATCATCTGTTCGAGGCTCGCGTCGAGACGGCCGAACTTGGTATGGCCGGAGCCAATGATCGAGATATTTTCCATGGTGAATCCTCCTGAGCGGATCATCGCATGGCGGTAGCGATTGCAATATCCGTGAAACTACGTAGATACTTACGTATCACTACGTAGGTTTATGCGCATATGTTCGACACCTCTACCCCGGCCAAGGCGGCGGCGCTGGCATTCGAGGAATCGCCGGTGGCGCAGCTAATGACGCGGTATCGTAGGATTGTAACGATCAACCGCGCGCTTTCCGGCCTGTTTGGGTTTGAGCGGGACGATCTGATCGGACGGTCGGTGCAAAAGCTGTACCCCTCGACCGCCGATTTCATGCGGATCGGCGATCAGTGCGAAGAGGTCATGCGGGGTGGCAAAAACCGCTATTACGAGGATGAAAGGTTCATGCAGGCCAGTGGGGGCGAGGTTTTCTGGGCGCGGGCCAAGGGGACGACCCTGACGCCGGACGATCCCTATGAGCTGATGATCTGGAGTTTCGAGAAGATCGAGGGAAAACCCTATCGCTCGGTCCGGCTGACAGCGCGGGAAAAGGAGATCGCGCCGCTTATCGGGAGCGGCATGACCTCGAGACAGATCGGCGAGCGACTGGGCATTTCACACCGGACGGTCGAAGTGCACCGCGCCAAGCTGATGAAGAAATTCAACGTGCACAACACCGCCGAGCTGGTGTCGCAGATCGTGGTGGCGGTTTAGCCCGCGTCAGGTCATATCGGCGAGAACCTGACGCACGATAGCGATGTCCTCGGCCGTCGAGAGATTTGGCGCGTGGCCGCAGTCGAATTCCGTCAGCGCCGGCGCCGGGCCGCGATCCAGCATCTGGTGCGCGATATCGGTGGGCAGGATGTCGGAGTCGCGTCCGCGGAACAGGTGGCAGGGTGTGCTGATCCGGTCGTAGCGGTCCCAGCTTGTGAGTTCGTCGCGTGAGGCGGTGAACTGCACGATGATCTCCGGGTCGTAATGCAGGGTCAGCCGGCCGTCGCCGCGACGGCGCACGGAATTGCGGGCCATGCGGCTCCAGAAGCCATCACCGGCGGGGCCAAAGGGGCGATAGATCGCGCGCAGCCATGTCTCGGCCTCGCTGAGCCATTTGAACACCGGCGGGTCACCCACATAGGTGGTGATGCGCTGGATGGCCTCGGACGGGACCTCGGGACCGATGTCATTGAGGATCAGGCAGGTCAGACGGTCGGCATGGGGCCCGGAGGCAAGCCGCATCCCGATCATGCCGCCAAGCGAGGTGCCAAGCCAGGCGGTGCGCTGGATACCGTAGTGGTCCAGAAGGTCGGCGGCGATCCCGGCGTAGAATTCGACGGAATATTCCGCCTCGGGGTCGCCGGCCCAGCTTGAGAGTCCGCGCCCGATGGTATCCGGGCAGAGCACGAAATAGCGATCAGACAGGGCGCTGGCGAGTTCGTCGAAATCGCGGCCCGTGCGGGCCAGACCATGCCACATGACCAGCGCCGGATGGGATGGATCGCCCCATTCGGTCACGTGGATTTCGTGATCCATCACCGGGACAAGGGTAAACCGGGGCAGGATCACTTGGCCGCGCCCTTGTCCATTGCCGTGCCCGCGATGCCCTTGGGAAAGAAATAGACCAGCAGGATAAAGATGATCCCGAGCCAGAACAGCCAGCGATCGGCGGCCAGCAGGTTGGGCAGGACGGGAATGCCTGCCATCGCCTCGGACGCGGCACCCATCAGGTCGCGCAGGTAGTATTGCGCCAGCACCAGCAGCACCGCGCCGATGACCGCGCCCCACATGGTGCCCATGCCGCCGATCACCACCATCAGCAGGATGTCGATCATGATCGCGAAGGACAGCGCCGTGTCGGGGCCGGTGTACTTGAGCCAGACCGCATAGATCGTGCCCGCCAGCGAGGCCATGGTGGCCGAGAGGCAGAAAACGAAAGTGCGATAGGCCACGACGCGATAGCCGATGGCCTCGGCGCGCTGCTCATTCTCACGAATCGCTTTCAGCACGGTGCCAAGCGGCGAGGTGGTAAATCGCAGCATCAGCAGGAACAGGATCAGCGAGGTGAGGAACACAAAGTAATAGGCCGCGAGCTTGCCATTCAACCGGACATCCCAGAGGCGGACGACCTTGCCTTCGTCATCGGTCAACAGCTTGGTTGCCGGTTTGAAGAGGTCGGGTGCCTTGTAGGTGATGCCGTCCTCGCCACCCGTGAGGCCGGACATCTGCGAGACCAGCACCAGCACGACCGAGGCCGCCGCAAGGGTGATCATCGCGAAGAAGATCGCCTTGACCCGCAGGCTGAGCAAACCGATAGCGATGGCAAAGACAAGCGACACGCCTACGCCCGCAAGCGCGCCGAGGAGGACAGGCGTCCAGCCCGGCCCCATGCCCTTGAGCAGGATCGCCGCGCCATAAGCCCCGAAACCAAAGAACATCGTATGGGCAAAACTGACGATCCCGGTATAGCCGATCAGCAGATCGTAGCTCGCGACCAGCACGATGAAGATGCAGATCCGCGCGGCAACTTCGAGGGAGCGCACGTCCTGAAACAGGAAGGGCGCGAAGAGAAGCAGCGCGCCGATGGCGAGGACGATCAGCTTGATCGTCAGGGCGCCGGTGGTTTGGGTCTGGTTCATCATTCCCTCCCTCACACGGCCGGCTTGAGGCCATTGGGCCGCCAGAGCAGGATCGCCACCATCAGGATCATGTTCGAGGCAAGCGCCATCTTGGGCGCGAGAAAGCCCAAGTAGTTCGACATGAGACCGACAAGGATCGCGCCGAGCAGCGTGCCCTCGATGGAGCCGAGGCCGCCGATGATGACGACGATGAAGACGATGATCATAAGCTCGGAACCGAGCGCGGGAGTGATCAGGGTTTCATACCCCGCCCACATTGCGCCGCCGAGTGCAGCAAGTCCCGAGCCGAGCATGAAGACCGCGATGAACAGGCGGTCGACCCGAAAGCCGAGCGCCTCGACCATTTCGCGATTTTCCACCCCGGCGCGGACAAGGAGACCGATGCGGGTGCGGTTCATCACGAGGTACAGCCCAACGAAGACCGCGAGCCCCAGCAGGAAGGCAAAGCCGCGATAGATCTCGATGCTGACATCGCCAATGATCCATGAGCCTTCGAGGAAATGCGGACGCAGCACAGTAAAGGGCGTGCCTCCCCAAAAAGCGAGGATGGTCTGTTCGGCGACGATCATCGCGCCCATGGTGATCAGGATCTGGCGCAGGTGGTCCTTGTAGACGGGTCGGATGATCACGGTTTCAAAGAACCAGCCCGCGACGAGACCAAAGAGGATCGCCGCAAGAAAGGCCATGACAAGCGCGGCGGTGTTGAGCGCGACGCTGTCGGCGGCGAGCCATGTGCTGAGGCCCGCGAGGACGGTGGCGGCGATGAAAGCGCCAAAACTGACGAACGCCGAGTGGCCAAAGTTCAGCACGTCCATCAGGCCGAAGACAAGGCTGAGACCCGAGGCCATGAGGAAGACCATCATGCCCATTGCCAGCCCGGCGACGGTCAGCGTGGCCCATGATGAGGGCGCGCCGATCAGGATGAAGGCCACTGCCGCGAGCGCGACGGGCAGCAGGTTCACCCCGCCCATACGCCCCAAGATTTCCGATATTCTGTCCATTTGCCTCTTTCCCTTACATGGCCAGTCCGAGCAGCCGGTCCTGAAGACCGGTATCTGCTGCGAAGGATTCCATGCTGCCTTGGTGCACGACGCGGCCATCGTCGATGACGGCCATGTCGCGGCCCAGCTTGCGGGCAAAGTTGAAGTTCTGTTCGACCAGCAGGATCGTGCTGTCCTGCCCGATTTCGCGAAATGCCTCGCCCATTGAATCGACAATCGCCGGGGCAAGGCCCTTGGTCGGTTCATCGATCAGGATCAGCTCGCGCGGTTCCATGATGGCGCGGGCGACCGAGAGCATCTGTTTCTGCCCGCCTGAGAGCGACCACGCCTTTTTGTCGCGGAAGCGTTCGAGCGCGGGGAAAAGCGTGTGGATCCGCTTGAGCCGCGTCGGGTCAATGCGGCCCTTGTCGGCGGCGAGGACGAGGTTTTCATCCACGGTGAGCGTGCCGAAGATGCCCATGTTCTCGGGCACATAGGCGATGCCGAGCTTGGCGATTTCCGCCGTATGAAGCGCGGTGATGTCTTGTCCGCGGAACTTGACTGAGCCGCGCGAGGCATTCCAAAGCCCCATGATGGAGCGCAGCGTGGTCGTCTTGCCGGCGCCGTTGCGGCCCAGCAGCACGAAAACGCCGCCTTCCGGCACGGCAAGGCTCACGTCGTGCAGCACCGCGTATTGGCCGATATCGGTCTTCATATGGTCGAGGGTCAGAAGGCTCATGCGACGCCCTCGGATGTGCCGAGATAGACATCGCGGACGATCTGGCTGGACATGACCTCTTGCGGAGCGCCATCGGCGAGCAGCTCTCCGTTATGGAGGACGATGATGCGGTCGGCGAGCGCGCGCACCACGTCCATCTTGTGTTCGACCAGCAGGACCGTCTTGGTCTTGTCGGCCTTGATGCCGGCGATCAAGTCGAGCACGTCGGGCGCATGGTCGAGCGACATGCCTGCGGTGGGTTCGTCGAACATGTAGATATCGGGCTCCATCGCCATGAGCAGTGCGACCTCGAGCTTGCGCTGGTCGCCATGCGGCAGGTTGGCGGCGGTCTGGTGTGCGAGCTTGGTCAGGCGGGTCGCCTCAAGGTAGTGCTCGGCCTTTTCGCTGAGGGCGCGAAAATGGCTGACCGGGCGCAGCATGCGCCAGCCCTCGCCGGAATGCGCCTGGACCGCGAGGCGGATGTTTTCGAAAACGGTCAGTTGCGGAAACAGGTTGGTCAGCTGAAAGGCGCGACCGATCCCGTGGCGTGCGCGGGCCGAGGGCGAGAGCGCGGTAATGTCGGTGCCATCCTTGATGACCTTGCCCGATGTCGCGGCAAGCTGGCCGGAGATCACGTTGAAATAGGTGGTCTTGCCAGCGCCGTTCGGGCCGACGATGACGGTCAGCTCGCCCGGGCGAAACGCGCAGGAGACGCTGTTGACCGCGACGTGGCCGCCGAACCGGATAGTCAGGTCCTGCGTGACGAGGGACGGATCGCTCATGTGATTGTTCTTTTGTATCGGAGTGCGGGGTGGCCCGGGCGGATTGCGCCCGGGCCACTTGGATCAGCCGTTGTTGTCGCGGCCTACGGGGATGTCCATTTCGTCAGCGGGGATGATCCGGACCTTTTCCGGGATTGCCCAGTCGACACCTTCATCCACGCGGATCTTGAAGTGCAGCATGTCCTGCAGCGCCTGGTGGTCTTCGGGACGGAAGGTCATGGAGCCCTTGGGCGTGTCCCAGGACATGCCTTCCATGGTTTCGATCAGCGTCTCGGTTTCATAGTCGGGCGCTTCTTTCAACGCCTTGACCACGGCGAGAGCAGCCGACATGCCACCTGCGGTGAAGAAGTCGGGGGGCGTGTCGAAACGTGCCTCATGCTCTTTCACCAGCCATTCGTTCACCGGATTCTCGAAGGCTTCGTAGTAATAATAGACCGCGCCTTCCATGCCGGGGAAACGCTTGTAGGTCGGCAGAACCGGCAGGATGTGACCGCCCATCGAAATTTCGATGTCATAGCGGGACGGGTCCATCGCCTGGATCTTGCCCGGCGCGTCGCCGCCACCCGCGATGTAGATCAGGATGACCTTGCGACCCTCTTTATCCTTGAGCGCGTTGAACATGCGCTCGGCCACGGCGGTGAAATCGGTGGCGCCTTGGGGGACGTATTCCTCGGCCACGACCTGCGCGCCAGTGCCATCAAGCGCGGATTTGAACGCGGCGATGCCGTCATGGCCAAAGGCATAATCCTCGGCCAGCGTGGCGACGACGAGGTTTTCATCCGGTTGTAGCGCGAGCGCCTGCGCCTGCATATCCATCGAGGAGTTGCGCGAGGTCTTGAAGACGTAGCGGTTGCTGTCCGGCCCGGTGAGGCTGTCGGCAACAGCAGGTTCGACGATCAGTATCTTTTCGTATTCCTCGGCAATCGGCAGCATGCCGACGGTCACACCCGAAGAGGTCGCGCCTACGGCGAGCAGAACTTCATCATCGCCATAGGCTTCGGCCAGAACGGCGCGGGCGACGTCAGGCTTGAACTGGGTGTCCTTGATGATCAGCTCGATCGGACGCCCGTTGATTTCATTGGTGCCGTCGGTGCCGTATTCGATGCCCATCTCGAACCCGGTCTGGGCCTGTTTCGAGAAGGCCTCGAAGCTGGAACCGGACAATCCGTGGATCAGCGCGATCTTGATCGGATCCTGCGCGTAGACGGCGGTTGCGGCGACACTCACCGCAAATGTTGCGACGAGTCGCTTGATGATATTCATGGTATCCTCCCATTCGGCAGTAGCGCACGGGCATTGCACCCGTATTCTCACCTGCTACCTTGGGCCACAGGATCACCCGTGGCGCGCGCCGGAGCAATATAGTGGAACTACGTATCGACGAGGCATTCGCCACCGGAGAGTTTGCCGACATCGCTTTCGACTTTGCACCGGTTGGATTGGTGATCACCGAGAACCGGGTTATTCGTGAATGTAATCAAGCCTTTGCCGAGATGTTCGGATATAGCCGAGACGAGCTGCGCAATCAGGTTTTCGCGATGCTTTACCCGAGCGACGAGGAGTTCGTGAACATCCGCGACCGGGGTGTTCGGCAGTTGCGCGAGAACAATACCTACTGGGACGAGCGCATCATGGCGCAGAAGAACGGCACCCTGTTCTGGTGCCGCGTGCGGGGGCATTCCTTTACGCCCGAAGATCCGCTGATGCGGGCAGTCTGGAGCTTTGCCGATCTGTCGGCCACCCGTCCCTACGTGCCGCTGAGCCGGCGCGAGCGGGAGATCATTTCCTACCTGTCGGACGGGTTGACCAGCAAGGAAATCGCCCGACGGCTGGATATTTCGCACCGGACGGTCGAGGTGTACCGCGCCAAGCTTTTGAAGAAATTCGGCGTCAACAATACGGGCGGCTTGTTCCATTCGCTCGGCGGGATCGGCAGCGATCACGTGGTGTCGCGCAGCGGCGACTAGTTCACTGGCGTCTGCCAGAGAAAGCTGACGGCGCGGACGAGGAAACCGGTGACGGATGCCCCATGGGTCGCGCCGGGGATTTCCATGAAAGGCGCGTTGAGGGCATCGGCCATGCGCTGCGCCCGCCCGACCATGTCACGTTCGCGCAGGCGGGCGATCCGGTCGGCAGGCTGGCCTGCCGCCAGCGCAGCCTCGGGCGTTTCCAGCGCGCCAACGGTAATTAAAACCGGGGCGCCATCGGGCGTTGCGGATGCTTCCAGCGCCTCGGGTTCAGTCCAGATTGAGGGGCTGCCCGCCGCGACATGGGAAAACAAGCCGGGCTCCGCGTTGCGGGCCTGAAGCGCGAAGACACCGCCAAAGCTGTGGCCGAGGATCATGCGGTGATCCGGGTCGATGCTGAGGCGGCCCTCGATCCGGGGGATAAGCTGGTCGCGGATCATGGCGAGCGTTGCCGCCCTGCCCGGCCCGGATGTTTCCGACCCGACGAGATCCGTGCCGCGCCGGTCGAAATCGATCAGCGTCTCGGTGGGCCAGCCGATTCCGACGATCACGGTGGGCTGCACGGCGGATTCCGCAAAGCCGCTGGCTTGCATGCGCTCGGTGTCGCGGAGGGTGCCAAAGGTCCAGCCCGCGTCGATGGCGTAGATGATGCCGTAGCCATTCGGCGGTGGCGCCGCATCGGGGATCGAGACGAGGATGCGGAATTGCGAGAGCCCCGCGCCGATGTCGAAAACGGCTGTCTGTGCGGGCTGCCACGGCGCGCCGAAATCCTCGGCGCGCGGGATCTGCTGGGCGCAGATATCGGTGGCGAGGCCCATCATCGCGAGAGATGTGGCCATGGCTGCGATATGTTTGCGCATCAGAAGGTTTTGGTGACAGCGAGGTTGAACGTGCGCGGCTCACCCCGGAAGTTGAACACGGTCGAGCTGCCGACGCGGGTGTAATAGTCGCGATCCAGCACGTTATCGACACCGACCCGCAGCATGACGTCGTTGCCCAGATCCTTGGCCGCCATCAGATCGACGATGCCGTAGCCGGGCGCCTCGACACCCCGCGAGGAAAAGCCGGACAACACGGTCAGACGGCCACCAAAGCTCCACCCCGCCATGGCACCTTCGGTGACGTCATAGTTACCGACGATTTTGAACATATGATCGGGCGTGTAGGTCGAGAAATCCTGACCCGCGCTGGTGCCGTTCAGATATTCTGTGTCGGTGTAGGTGTAGCCCCCAGCAAGATGCAGGTTGTCCATCACCTCGCCCGCGAGTGTCAGCTCGAGCCCGCGCGAGCGGACCTCTTCCTCGGCCACGAAGTAGTTGGTGCCGATCACCGAAACCGGACGGTTGGTTTCGCGCAGATCGAAGAGTGCTGCGGAGACATCGAGACCATAGCCAAGCGTTGCCTTGACACCGATTTCGAACTGCTCGCCAGTGACCGGATCCAGAAGGCCCCCTGCGCTGTCGACTTCGGATTGGGGAATGAAGATCTCCGAGTAGCTCGCATAGAGCGTCGTATTCGCGTTCAGATCATAGGTGACACCGGCAAAGGGCGTGACCTGCGCGTCGACGTCGAAAGTGTCGGAGGCCACCGCCCCGGTGCAAGCGTCGTGGTCGAGGATGTGCCTTCGTACCAGCTCAGACGTGCGCCACCGATCAGGGTCAGCGGCTCGATCGGTTTCAGGCGGACCTGCGTGTAGAGACCTTTGGACGTGGAATCCGCATCGGTGCTGGTACTGTAAGCGGCGCTTGGCACGGGCACGGCACCGGTATCCCAGTTATCGAGATCCCATGTGCCCGCGATGCTGCCCCGCGCCTGCAACGTGGTGCTGTCGACGCGCTGCCAGTCGGCACTGATGATTGCGTTACCGTCCCAGCTGCCCAGCATGAAGGGGATTTCCGCATGCAGGTCGAGTGCGAGGCTGTCCTGATCGAAATCGCGGCCCAGCCATGCGATGCTTGAGATCGAGTTATCCGGCGCGGCGGCAGAGCCGGAATAGCCGTAAAGGAAATCGACGTCCTGCTGGGAATGGCGCAGCGAGAACTTGATGCGCGCGCCATTGTCAAAGTGATGCTCGGCCGCGATCACGGCATCGAGCGTTTCGTTCTCGAAATCGTTCCAGTCGAGAACCGTCGTCGTTTCCACGTCGGTCCAGATCAGCGAATTGTCCGCATATGCGGGCAGACCGTTATAGGGAACGATGTCGCGTTGCATCTGGCTGAGCGAGAAGGTCAGCGTGGTATCGGGCGTGATGTCCCATGCCAGCGCGCCATAGAGCGATTGAACGCCGTTCTCGACTCCGTCGACAAAGCTGTCGCCGTCGCCATAAGCCGCGACGAAACGGCCACGCACGGTGCCGTCAGCGTTCAGCGCGTCGGACACATCGAATTCGACGCGCGCCTGACCGTTGGAATCGACCGACGCCGTGGCATAGCCTTGGAAGGCGGTCGCGGTGGCCTGCTTGAGACGCATATTGATCGAGCCGGCGGGTTCGCCGGTGCCGATGAAGAGACCGGCAGGCCCCTTGAGGATTTCGACGTGGTCGACGATGGAGAGATCGGGCTGGGTGCCGTAGATCGAGCTGACCGGCGCGGGCAGACCATCGAAATAGAGATAGTCAAATTCATAGCCGCGCGAGAAGATCGAGGATCGACCGACGTTGTTGTTCAGGATCATGATGCCGGGCGTATCGGCCAGCGCCTCTTCGAGCGCGGTGTAACCGCCATCCTTGATCTGCTTGCTGGTGATGACCGTGGTGGACTGCGGTACTTCACGCGGGCTCATCGCCGCTTTTTCGCCGACCGAGATGAGATCGGTGGTGTAGCTGTTGGTGCCTTCCGTCTCATAGCTCGACCCGAGCACGGTGATCGGATCGAGTTCGATCACGTCCTGTGCAAAAGCGGGCCCGGCGATAACGGTGGTGGCCATCAGAACATGGCGTATGGAACGATGTGGCAGTCGGCGCGTCATAGTGTCCTCGAATTCCTACTATTTTTATCAAGAAATAAGAGATAGGACCGTGACAGACCAGCCGAATACCTTTTCGAAACGGTCAGAGATATGCTTGAAACCGTCAGTTTCTTTGGGGGACGGCCTAAATGACACCGATCAGCCTTGGTCAGATCAGGCAGAATGCGCAGCCTGCAATTCAGGATTTCGGGGCAACCCTGCCGGAAGATCGCATCGTTCTGCGGGGCGGCCGGTTTGGCACGCGGACACCTTCGGGACTGACGGTGAATTTCCAGAACACCCGTGTCGAGACGGATTTCGAGACCCGTATGTTACGCCCGGCGAATGTCATTCTGCACATGGTGCTAGAGGGGCACGTGCGTGGCCAGATCGGACAGGATGTGCTGGAATTCGGACGCCGGATGGACGAGCCGGTGCGCATCGTGATGAGCGCGCTGGCACGGCCTGCCGAATTCCGCCGGCGGCTGGAGCGCGGTGAGCGCCTGCAAAAACTTTCAATCGTGCTGTCATGGGATTGGCTGGAGGAGCGCGTGGTAGATCCGTCAGAAGTGATGCGCGGCCAGCTGCATCGGCTCGACTCCTGGGTTGCCGCGCCTGCGGATGTGGCGCGTGTACGTGCTTTTGTCAGCGGGCGAGCCTCGTCTGGTTCCGCGCAGGAGGCATTGGACCTGATCGAACGGGAAACGCTTGCCATGTCGGTGATCCGGCACGTTCTGGGGGCGCTGCTGACTGAGACCGACGGTTTGCGCCCGCAGGACCGCGACCGATTACTGCGAATGGAGAGCTTTGCAAGCCGTTCCGGCCCCCTGCCCGCGCTGGACGCCATCGCGGCTGTTGGCGGCATGAGCGTGTCGTCGATGCGCCGCCTGTTTCAGAAAGCCTATGCGCAATCGGTTCTGGCAAGACTGCGCGAGACACGGTTCGATCAGGCCTCGGAGGCGCTGCGCCGGGGCATGTCCGTCAGCAAAGCCGCCGAACTGGCCGGATATGAAACCGCGACGGCCTTTGCGACCGCCTATCGGAAGAAAACCGGGATCAGCCCGTCGCTTGTGCAGAAGGACCGCAGGGCGTTGGGTGATCGTTCGTCCGGCTAACGGCAGTGTTGCTGGCTTCGGTGCCTGGCTCTGAGGGCGGATGTGGTTTGTGTCGTATGAATTCGGTGAAAGCCCGCTTGCGGCCTGCGCGGCTTGGTGATCTGCTGAATAAAATTACTTGAGATCAACGCCATGCGCCGTGTTCTGCCTTCACTCCCTTCGCTTACCGTTTTCGAGGCTTCGGCGCGGCACGGGAGTTTCACCCGCGCGGCGGAAGAGCTGAACATGAGCCAGTCCGCCGTGTCCAAGCGCATCGCCGCGCTGGAGGACTGGCTTGGCACGCGGCTTTTCGAGCGGGTTCGACAGCGGATCGTTTTGACCGAGGCGGGGCAGCATTACCTTAGCCGGGTTCGGGAAGCGCTTGAAATCATGGAAGAAGCGACGATGGAGACACTGGCTTTCCGGCCCGGTGGCCTGTCGCTTAACATCGCGACCCTGCCGTCATTCGGGAACCACTGGCTGTTGCCGCGCATCGTCGGCTTTACCAAGCAACACCCTGAAATCTCGCTGAACGTCACCTCGCGCCAATGGCCGTTTGACATGGTGCAGGAAAATATCGATGCGGCGATATTCTATGCGGAGGCCCCCTGGCCCGGCGGGCCGTCGGATCTCTTGTTCGGCGAAGACATGATTCCGGTCTGCCGTCCGGGCCTGATCGAACCGGAGGATGTGGCCGCGCTCGAGATGCTGCCGCTTCTGCATCACCGCGCCCGTCCGCGTGACTGGCAGCACTGGTTGGAACAGGGCGAGCTTAACAGCGCCAATGCCTTTCGCGGGAGCCGGTTCGAGACCTTTGACATGATCATTCGCGGCGCTCGCTACGGGCTGGGCGTCGGGCTGATCCCGAGTTTCATGGCGCAGGAGCATATCAATGCGGGTGAACTCGACCGACCCTTTGCACGCAGCATGCGCAACGCCGGGTCCTATTACCTCGTGCATCCTGAGAAAAAACGCCACCTGTCCACGCTGACCGCGTTCCGGGAATGGATCCTTGTGGAAGCCGCAGGGTGGAACAGGCACGCCTGAAGATCATTCCCCTGGGGAATGAATCCACGCAGAATCATCGTTTGGCCGCAATGCAGCATGAGCGTAGCGTAATCCGCACAACAAAGCCCTGATCCGAAACGCCCCGCGAATCGTTCATGACCTGCGGGACTGGAAAAAGGGCAAGGATAATCGCCCTATAGCCCCAACAGGAGCCCCAAAATGACTGACCAACGCCCGTTTCCGGGTATCGCTTTCCGGCTTGCCGGTTTTGCCAGCGCCGCCGCGATTGCCTGCGCCAGCGTTGCGGCCGCGCAGGATGCCGGAACCGTTACCATCGGCCGCACCTCGGATGCGGATCGCTATGACCCGCAACGCTCTTCGGCGCTTGCCGCGGCCGAAGTGCTTTACATGATCGGCGACACGCTGGTCACGCTCAGCTCGGATCTGAAAACGGTCGAGCCGGCACTGGCGGAAAGCTGGGAAATCTCGGAAGACGGGCTGACGTACACGTTCCACCTTAAGGAAGGCGTGACCTTTTGCGACGGCAAGGCCTTTACCGCGCAGGACGTCGTCGGCAGCATGGAACGCTGGCTGACGCCGGACGGTCCTTATGTCAGCACGTGGAAGGCGGGCACCGTAGACAGCGTCACCGCGCCCGATGACCTGACCGTGGTCTACAAGCTCAAGGCGCCGAGTTCCGGGCTGCTGTACCAGATGGCGCAGTTCAACTTTATCATCATCGACCCGGAACAGGCAGAGAGCCTTGGCGATGATTTCGGCGTGACGGCGTTTAACGGCACCGGTCCGTTCTGCTTTGAAAGCTGGAACCCGAATGACAGCGTCGTTCTGAGCGCACATGAAGGATACAGCTGGGGCAGCCCGGCGCTTGGCAATACCGGACCTGCAAAAGTGGATAAGGTCGTCTGGAAGATCGTGCCCGAAGAGGCCACGCTGGCTGCAAGCCTTCAGGCCGGAGAGATCGACGCATCCTATTCCCTGCCGGCATGGTCAATTGCCCAGTTCGAGGCCGACCCGTCGGTGACCCTGCTGCAACCCGAAGCGGCCTTCCGCACCCATTACCTTGGCATGAAAGTCACCCGCGACTTCATGAAGGACATTCGCGTGCGTGAAGCGGTCAGCCATGCCATTGACCAGTCGGCGATTGCCGAGGCAATCTTTTTCGGCACGGTCGAGCCGACCGAAAGCTATTATGCCGAGGAAGCGCTGGATTATGACCCAAGCATCGACACGGCGCCCTTCGCCTATGACCCTGCCAAGACCGAAACGCTGTTGACCGAGGCCGGGTTCACCAAAGGCGATGACGGGTTCTGGCAAAAGGACGGCACTCCGCTTACGCTGACCTATTACGGGTTCAACACCTCGCGAGAGCAGGCGGAAACCGTGCAGGGCGATCTGCGCAAGGCCGGGATCAATCTGAATGTCGAACTGTATGACTCGACCGCGATCTGGGCAAAGCTGCGCGAGCAGACCTATGATCTTTACCAGATGGACTACCCCTATCTGAACGCTGGTGACGCGCTGAACCTCTATTTCGCCTCGTCCTCCGTGCCCTCGCCCAACCGGATGATGTGGGAAGACGAAGAGACCGACCGTCTGCTTGAAGCGGGCAACAGCGCGGTCAACGCGGACGCGCGCGCCGAGGCATTCATGGCGCTTGGCAAGCATCTGCACGAGGCGATCCTTTGGAAACCGCTTTTGCTTGAAAAGCCCACGGTTGCCATCGGTCCGAGACTGGTTCCGTTCGAGCCTGCGGGCATCTCGGGTGCGGCCTTTGGGACCGGCCTGAACCTAGAACTGCAATGACGACCACCACTCACGCCAACGGCCACGGCCCCCTCACGGGGCCGTGGCAACTTTCGGAGCGTTATTGATGTTCTCACGACTGATCCACAGGGGCGTCACCTCGCTGATCGTGTTGACCGGTGTCTTGCTGATCGGGTTCCTGATGCTGCAGGTGATCCCCGCGGACCCGGCGGTGGCCATCGCGGGCCCCCAAGGCACGCAGGAAGAGATCGACGCGATCCGCCGCCATCTCGGGCTTGATCAGCCGGTGCTGCTGCAATTCGTCTGGTATATCGAACGCGTTCTTTCCGGCGACATGGGCCGATCGGTGATCAACAACGCCTCGGTATCGGCAGAGCTTTTCCGGGCGGCGGGGCCGACCATCGAGCTGCTGGCGGTGGCGATGCTCTGGGCCGTGCCGACCGCGCTGGGGCTTGGTATTCTTGCCGCCCTGCGCCGGGGCGGGATCGTGGACCGACTGGTGATGGTCGTGTCGGTAATGGGTGTATCGATTCCGGTATTCTGGGTTGGTCTGCTGATGATCCAGTTTGCCGCCCGCACCCGTGCCTTTCCGGTTCAGGGACGCGGCGGACCGCTCTGGACACTTGACGGGCTGTCCCACATCATCCTGCCTGCGATTGCGCTTGGGCTGATCCTTGTCGGACCGATTGCCCGGATGACGCGCACCACCCTGTCGGAATCGCTTTACGCGGATCATGTGCGCACGGCGCGCGCCAAGGGCGCGTCCGAGGCGCGGGTCATCATACACCATGCGCTGCGCACCGCGCTGTTGCCTATCATCACGCTGATCGGGCTTCAGATCGGCACCCTGCTGGGCGGTGCGGTTGTGACCGAGACCATCTTTTCATGGCCCGGGGTCGGTCGGCTGGCCGTCGGGTCGATCATTGCCGGTGACTACCCCATGGCGCAGGGGGCTATCGTGTTCCTCGCGTCGGCCTTTATCCTCGTGAACATCACCGTGGACATATTCAACGAATTGGCGGACCCGCGGATCGGAGCCAAGACATGACCGACGCAACCGTCTTTGCCGCACGTGGCCGTACCTGGCGCAGGCTGCGTCGCAACCCGATGATGACGCTGGCGCTTGGCGTGCTGGTGCTGATCACGCTGGCTGCCATCCTTGCGCCCGTTTTGACACCTTTCGACCCCTACGAGACCAACATCCGCGCGCGGCTGAAACCGCCGGGCGACGGTCATATCCTCGGAACCGACAGTCAGGGGCGCGATCTGCTGACGCGGCTGCTGTACGGCGCGCGCACCACGCTATTGATCGGTTTTGTCGGCACCGGGTTCGGGGCGTTGCTTGGCGGTACGATCGGGTTGTGCGCGGCCTTTTACCAGCGGCTGGATTCCGTGCTGATGCGGATCATCGACGTTTTTCTTTCGTTTCCGTCGATCCTGTTCGGCCTGTCGCTGGCAGCAATGCTTGGCCCCGGGCTTGATAGTCTGATCTTTGCGGTGGGTCTGTCGGTGATGCCCGGCATCGCGCGGATTTCACGGGGCGCGGCGCTGTCGATCATGGCGCAGGATTACATGGACAGCGGTCGCGCCATCGGCCTGCCCGACCGGCGGCTGCTGAGCGGGTATCTCCTGGCCAATGCCTATCCGCCAATCCTCACCTATACCACGCTGGCCTTTGGCGACGCGGTATTGCTGGCCGCGACGCTCGGGTTCCTCGGGCTGGGGCTGCAACCGCCCACGGCGGAGCTTGGCTCTATCGCGGCAGAGGGGCGTTCGTTTCTGTTTCTTGCGCCGCATGTGTCGACGGCGGCCTCGGTAATGATCTTCGTGATCGTGTTGTCCTTTAACCTTCTGGGCGATGCGCTGCGCGATGCGGGCGACCGGAGATCGGTATGAAACAGATGACGATTTCGAAACAGGCGGGTGTCGCCGCACCGCTTTTCTCGGTCGAGAACCTGTCGGTCAGTTTTTCCACCGACAGCGGGCCGCTGCTGGCGCTGGACGACGTGAACCTGTCGATCCATCCGGGCGAAACCCTTGCGGTGGTCGGGGAAAGCGGATCCGGTAAGTCGGTTCTGTCCCTTGCGATCATGGGGCTGCTGCCACCAACGGCAAAGGTCAGCGTTGGGAATATGCGCTACGACGGCCGCGATCTGGCCGGGCTGGACAAGACCGCCCGGCGCGACATGCGCGGCAAGGAAATGGCAATGATCTTTCAGGAGCCATCGACCGCGCTGAACCCGGTGAAACGCATCGGCGATCAGCTTGTCGAAGCGATCCTGCTGCATAATCCGATGCCCAAGGCCAAGGCAAAGACTCGCGCGGTCGAAGCGCTCGCCGCGACCGGGATACCCTCGCCCGAGATTAGAGCGCGCGCCTATCCCCACGAGCTTTCGGGCGGCATGCGACAGCGGGCGCTGATCGCGATGGCCCTGATCCATCGGCCCCGGCTGTTGATCGCGGATGAACCGACAACGGCGCTGGACGTGACGGTTCAGGCGCAGATCCTTGACCTGATCCGGGACCTTGGCCGCGAAACCGGCACGGCGACGATATTCATCACCCATGACATGGGCGTGGTGGCCGAGATGGCCGACCGCGTGGCGGTTCTTTATGCGGGGCGCATGGTCGAGACCGCGCGGGCAAGCGATTTGTTCACCAGTCCCGAGCACCCCTATACGCTCGGTTTGCTCGGCTCGATGCCGCAACTGAACCAGCGGGGCGCGCCGATGCTGCCGATCAGCGGGACGGTGCCCGACCTGCGGCGCATGCCGAGCGGGTGCCATTTCCACCCGCGCTGTCCCTTTGCGAAGGAGCGTTGCGTCGAGGAAAGGCCGGGGCTGCGGGCGCTTGACCGGGGGCGCCGCTCGGCCTGTCATTTCGCGCCGCTTCTGGAAACGCTTGGGGGACGGACATGACGCTTTTGACGCTGAAGCAGATTACCCGCGATTTTCACCTGCGGGGCGGGTTGTTTGGCGGACGTCGGGTGTTGCGGGCGCTTGACGGGATCGACCTTGAGATCGCGCGCGGCGAGACACTGTCGCTGGTCGGAGAATCCGGCTGCGGCAAGTCCACGCTGGGCCGGATCGTGGCCGGGCTGCAAAGCCCGAGTTCTGGTGAGATCCTGATCAACGGTAAACCGGCGCTGAAGGGCAAAGCCCGGGCGCGCCAGATACAGATCGTGTTTCAGGACCCGTTCGGGTCGCTGAACCCGAAAATGTCAGTGGGCGCGCTGATTGCCGAACCGGCAACGCTGCACGGGTTGGTAAGCCGTCGCGATGCGCCGCAACGGGTGCAGAAGCTGATGCGGCTGGTGGGGTTGCGCGGCGCGCTGGCAGAACGGTTTCCTCATGAGCTGTCCGGCGGACAGCGCCAGCGGGTCGCGCTGGCGCGGGCGCTGGCGACGGAACCGGAACTGATCGTCTGCGACGAGGCGGTTTCGGCGCTGGATGTCTCGGTTCAGGCGCAGATCGCCAACCTGCTGCAGGACATCCAGAAAGAGACCGGCATCAGCCTTTTGTTCATCTCGCACGGGCTGTCGCTGGTCCGCCATATTTCGCACCGTGTGGCTGTCATGTATCTGGGGCGGATCGTCGAACAGGGCGAAGCGGAGCAGGTCTTTGCCAATCCGCTGCACCCCTATACCCGCGCGCTGATCTCGGCCACGCCGGAACCCCTGCCCGGCAGCGGCGGCAAACGGCTTGAGCTTGAGGGCGAGATCCCAAGCCCGCTTGCCCTGCCCTCGGGCTGCACGTTCCGAAGCCGGTGCCCCCACGCGACCGAGCGTTGCGCCGCTGCGCAGCCCCCGCTGGAAGCGACCGGCCACGCCGCCGCCTGCTGGCTTATAGACAGCCTGCCCGAATACGCGCCGCGCCAGACCACGCCGCCGGAACGCATGCGGGCCGCGCTCGATCTTTACCGTTCGGCGGCTGCGCGCCGAACGCACCCCCTTGAGGAGACCATCAATTGACCAACCCGATCTGGGCAACCGTAGATTTCGAGGCCGAAGGATATCAGACCGGTGATCTGTGCCTGCCGCATTCGGTCCATCGTTCGGCCTATGGCGTTCTGACCATTCCTGTTGCGGTCATGTCCAACGGTCAGGGACCGACGGTTCTTCTGACCGGTGGCACCCATGGGGATGAATACGAAGGCCCGGTTGCGATCCGGCGTCTGCTGAGTTCGCTGTCGCCCGAGCAGATCAAGGGCCGGATCATCGCCATTCCGATGCTGAACGCCCCCGCCTTTCGCGCCGGCCTGCGGACCTCGCCCGAAGATGGCGGCAATCTCAACCGCTCCTACCCCGGCGATCCGGCGGGCGGGCCGACCACGATCATCGCGCATTATGTCTCGAGCGTGTTGCTGCCGATGGCCGATTACTACCATGACACCCATGCGGGCGGTTCTTCGCTGCAATACCTGCCATTCGTGTCGACCCGCCGCAGTGGTGTCCGCGAGCTGGACGATACCGCGCTTGGTGCAGCACGGGCCTTTGGGGCGGAGCGGATCGTGATCTGGGATTATTCGCCGGACCCGAGACTGTCCACATCGGAAGCCAACCGGCAGAAGGTCGTGTCGCTTGGCGGAGAGTTCGGCGGCGGCGGGTCGGTGTCGCGCAAGGGCGTGCATCTTGTCGAGCGCGGGTTGCGGCGGCTGCTGGCTCATTGGGGCATTATCGAGGAACCGGTATCCGACCTGCCCGCAGCGGTCGAATACCGCATCGCCGGGCGCGATTACTATGTCTACGCGACCCGCGCTGGCGTCTTTGAACCTGCGGTTGACCTTGGCGACAAGATCGATGGCGGCGCGCTCTGCGGCACCGTTTGGAGTACCGACGATCTGGCCGACGCGCCGCAGGAACAGCGTTTTCACCGCGAAGGCACCGTGTTTTGCCTGCGCCATCCCGGGCTGGTACAACCTGGGGATTGCCTTGCCCACTTAGCGACCGAGGTTGCCTGATGCCCGAAGATTTTACCAATTCCGCTTTCGAGTTGTCTCTTGATACCTTGCCCGCCGGGGCATTTCCTGGCCCGCGACCGGAGTCGGCGCATATCTTTGCCGTGGGCATCGGTGATCCCACGAGCCCGCGCGGCTACGCGGTCATGCGTCAACGGCGCACCGCCGCCTTGGTGATGATCATCGGCTGGGAATGCGACCCGACGGATACAGAAGAACTTGCGCAGGCCGTTGAATCCTTGGCGAAGGATCGGGGTGCCATCCTGATCCGCGCGACCCCGGAGCTGACCGGCGCGATTGACGCGCTGGCGCTGGCGGACACAGGCCGCGGCTATGCGCAGCGTTGGCTTGGCACGGCCATTGATAGCGCGCATGACACCGGTCAGTTCACCCAGACGACAGGATTTACCTGCGGGCCAATCTCGCTTGCGATGGCCATGACCACCAACGTTAACCGCAGCCTTGAAGTTGAGATTTGGCGAGAGGCCACGACAATGATCGGGCTGACCGGCCCGGGCGGTTGCGATCCTTATGGGCTGGCCCTTGCCGCCGCGCGCCGTGGATTCGATGTTACGCTCTGGTTCGATGCGAGCGAGGCGGTGCTGCTGGACCGGGCCAATACGGATGAGAAAAAGGAATTGATGCGCTTTGTGCAGGCTGAGTTCCGCGAAAAAGCGCAAGAGACCCTGCTGGTTCTGGACACGGCGATGACGGAGCAGACCCTGACCGAGGTGGTTAGCAAAGGGGCGCAGGTGCTTTTGCTGATCGACCAGTGCCATACCCATGATCACCACGCCCCGCACTGGATTCTCGTCCATACGGAACAGGATGGCATCTTTCTGGTCAACGATCCCTGGGCCGAGCCGGACGATGGCGAAACGGTTGCCGATGTGGACGCGATCCCCATTGCGCGAGGGACGCTCATGCAGATGGCGGCCTATGGCGACCCGGCCTATCACGCGGCGATCGTTCTGGAAAAACACTAGCGACGGCGCGAGGTCGGAACGACTGCCGAGGATAAGCCCGGGTTTCTAGAGCTGATCCGGCGGTGTATCGCCCCGGAAGAACGCATCGAGATTGTCCAGCGCCTTGAACCCCATGGCGTCTCGTGTGCTGACCGTGGCACTGCCGACATGGGGCATCATCACGATATTGTCCCGCGATGAAAAATCGGGATTCCCGCCGGGTTCGGTGACGAAACAGTCGAGACCGGCGGCGGCAAGCTGGCCGCTGTCGATTGCGTCCAGCAATGCCGCCTCATCAACGAGCGAGCCGCGCGCGGTATTCACAAGTATACTGCCCTTTGGCATCTGCGCCAGCGTATCGGCATTGATGATGCCAGTCGTCTGTGGGGTCGCAGGGCAATGCAGAGAGAGGAAGTCCGAAACCGCGAGCAGGCTTTCGAGATCTTCGTGATAAGTCGCGCCTGCCTCGTCTTCGGGCGATAGCCGTGAGCGGTTGTGGTAGTGGATTTCCATGTCGAATCCACGGGCCTTTCGGGCAAAGGCACGGCCTACCCCGCCCATGCCGATGATACCGAGCCGCGCGCCGGTCACCTGCTTGCCGACCATGAAGGCGGGCGACCAGAAGTCCCAGTTGCCGGAACGCACGACCCTGTCTCCGGCCACCGCATTTCGCGCTGCGGCCAGCATCAGCATCATGGCAAGCTCGGCGGTGGCATCCGACAGAACGCCGGGCGTATTAGTGACCACAATGTCCTTGTCCCTGAGCGCCGGGAGATCGCAATGATCCACGCCGACGGAATGGTTGGCGACGATCTTGAGCCGTGGGTCCAGCTTGGCGACAACGTCCGCCGAGAAATGCTCGGAGTGACAGGGGATGATGCCGTCGACCTTGGCGCTCATCCTGATGATGTCTTCTTCCGTGCCGGGACGGTCAGCTTCGTCCCAAATAACGTCATAGTCGCGCCGCGCCCGTTCAAGCGTCGCGTCGGATAAGGTTCTGGTGATCCAGATGACAGGTTTCGCCATGTGTCAGGACTTTTTGTTCTTGCTCGAGGTGAAGAAATCATAGGCCACGAAAGCCAGCGTCACGAGGACCACGATGATGAGGTCTGGGCTTGGCACCTCGAAGGCGAGGATGGCCAGAAAGGCCGTCAGGGTGAAAAAGGCGATAAGCGCCAGCAAACGGTTCATTTCAAACTCCTTCCAGTGCGTCTTGGGCGCACCAATCGAATAGCCACTGTGCATGGCGCATCAGGCGGGCGTCGTCCCCACGCGCGCCGACAAGCTGTACGCCCATGGGCAGGCCCTCTTGCGAGGTCAGCAGCGGCAGGTTGATGCAGGGCACGCCGCAAAGTGTCCAAAGTCCGTTGAAGATGGGATCGCCCGTTGTGTTCAGCCCTTTGGGCGCCGGTCCCGGTGCAGACGGACAGAGGATCGCGTCGCAACGCGAGAAAATCTCATCCAGAGCGGCATTGAGGACTTTGGGGTAATCGAGAGCCGAAAGGTAGTCGCGGGCAAGGGTCGCGTTGCCCTGCTCTATTGCCTCGCGTGTCACGTCCGCAATCTGGTCTGCCCCGTCTCGACCGTACCGATAGTAGTGATAGGACATCTCGGCCATGTTGATGACGGACCGCTTTTCGCTGGCCGTCTCGAAGACGCCCGGCAGGGGCAGGTCGAAAACCTGTTCGCCAAGTGCCTCAACCAGTTCGCCAAAGGCTTCCTTTAGCTGATCGTCGGCGTGTTCCCATCCCGGCGGCCGGACGAAGCCAAAGACAGGTTTCAGCCTTGGCTTGGTCGGGGCGGCGGTGGCGAGAGCCGGGGCCGGTTCTAAATGGGTTGCGGGGTCTTCCGGGTCGTGACCGAAGAGAACTTCGGCCAGCAGCGCCGCCCCGGCGGGATCGCTGGCGAAAACGCCGACCGTATCCAAGGACGGGGATTGGGTCAGGATACCGCGACGCGGGATGGCGCCGAAGCTGGGTTTGTAGCCTGTGACGCCACAGAAAGACGCCGGTCTGATGATGGAACCGCCGGTCTGCGTGCCGACGGCCAGCGGCACCATGCCATCCGCGACGGCCGCCGCCGATCCCTGCGAGGAACCGCCGGGCGTGTGGCCCATGTTGTGCGGATTGGCGGTCTTGCCCGGATGCATGAACGCAAGTTCGGTGGTTACCGTCTTGCCCATGATGATCGCGCCCTCTTTCTTGAGCCGTTCGACCACGTAGGCATCCCTGAGCGGCACCCGGCCCGCGTCCATCGTGCAGCCGTTTTCTGTGGGGATGCGGGCAGTATCGATGATGTCCTTGAGGCCCACCGGCAATCCGTGGAGACGGCCAAGCGGACGCCCTGCCCGTCGGTGCGCATCCAAAGCGCGGGCTTGGCTTCGCACGAAGTCAGGATCGAACCATGCCCATGCGCCGACCTCGGGCTCGCGCGCCTCGATTCTTGCGATATAGGCCTCGACCAGTGCGAGCGCGTCCAGCGCACCTGTGGCGAGACGTTCGCGCAGGAGCGTCACGCCATGGGCCTCGATCCGGGTTTCCTTTTGTCTTGCTTCAGCGCCCATAGAACAGATCCGGCAGGTAGAAGACGATCGACGGGAAGACATACATCAGCACCATCGACAGGATAACGCAGAAGAGGAACGGCATGACCCCGGCAAAGATCTGGGTCAGGCGCACCTCGGGCGGTGCGATGCCCTTGAGGTAATAGGCCGACATGGCCATTGGGGGCGTCAGGAAACTGGTCTGCAGGTTCAGCGCCACGAGAATGCCGAAGAACAGGGGATCAATCTCGAATACCGCGAGCAAGGGCAGGAAGATCGGCACGAAGATGATGATGATCTCGGACCATTCCAGCGGCCAGCCGAGCAGGAAAATGATAAGCTGCGCAAGGATCAGGAACATGATCGGGGAGAGGTTCATCGACTGAACGAATTCCGAGATGACATGTTCGCCCCCGAGGTAGGAGAACACCGCCGAGAAGGTGTAGGAGCCGACGAAAAGCCAGCACACCATCGCGGTCGTGCGCACGGTGAGATAGACGCTTTCGCGCATCCGCTGCCATGTCATCGCCCGGTAGATGAAGGCGAGGAAGATGCCGCCAAGTGCCCCGATGGAGGCAGCCTCGGTCGGGGTGGCCAAGCCGAAGAGGATCGAGCCGAGCACCGCAAAGATCAGGAAGGCGAGCGGCACGAAAGACGTGACGATCATCAGCAGCAGCTTGCCCATCGGCATATCAGGCACTTCGTCATCGGTGGGACGCGGTGCTGAGGACGGTTGCAGGATCGACCGGCCGACGATGTAGATCAGGTAGAGACCGACGAGCGTGAGACCGGGAAAGAGCGCCGCCGCGTAGAGCCGGACGATGGAGACATTGGTCGCCGCCGCGTAGACGATCAGCATGATCGAGGGCGGGATGAGGATGCCAAGCGTACCGCCTGCACAGATGATGCCCGACGCGAAGGAAGGGTTGTAGCGCGCCTTGAGCATGGCGGGCAGCGCCAGCAGGCCCATAAGGGTCACAACCGCACCGACGATGCCGGTTGCCGTCGCGAAGAGCGCGCAGGTGATAAGCGCCGCAACCCCCATCGAGCCGGGAATATTCTTGGAAGCGATGTTCAATGTGGCGAACAGCCGGTCGACGATATTTGACCGTTCCACGATGTATCCCATGAAGAGGAACAGCGGCACGGCTGTCAGCACTTCGTTCGACATCACCGTGAATGTCTGGTTCACGAAGAGGTCGAATATTCGATTGTTGAAGAAACCTTCTGCCCAGGTCGACCATTGCTCCCACTGGCCAGCGGTTTCATCCAGCCGGTCAAAGCTGCGCCACATCCGGCGCGCGTCGAAATAAGCGTAGTAGCCAAAGCCGATGCCCATGGCCATCAGGGTGAAAGCGATGGGAAAGCCGAGAAAAACGAAAACGATAAAAAGCCCAAGCATCATCAGGGCGATTTGAGGGTCGGTCATGTTAGATGGCCCTTCTCGGCCTTGTTGGCTTCGCGCATCATGAGGTCTTCAGTTTCGAACACATCCTCTTCCGCTTCGAGCCAGTAGTTTTCGCGCATGGCGAGTATGCATCGGCAGACCTGCGCGATGCCTTGAATGAACAGCAGGATTCCCGCAGCGACGATCACCGTCTTGAACTGGTAGATCGGCACGCCTGCGGGGCTGTTGACCGAGACTTCACCGTATTGCCAGGATCGGGCCGCATATTTCCACCCAGCGAGGATCAGCGCCGTGACGCCCGGAAAGAAGAACAGCAGATAGAGGACGATATCGATCTTGGCCTGCGTTCTGGGCTGCAGCAGGCGATAGAGGAAGTCCCCCCTCACGTGGCCGCCCCGGGATAGGGTGTATGCGCCGCCCATCATGAACAGCGTGCCATACATGATAAAGGATACGTCGAGCGCCCAGGCGGTGGGGCTGTTGAGCACGTATCGCACGAAAACCTCGTAGCCCGTACCCAACGACATGAGCAGGATCAGCCAGGCAAAGGCCTTGCCGAACCATGCGGAAAGATTGTCGGCGAACCGAATGAAAGAAACCATGAAGACCCTTTGCCTCGCGCAGAGACCCCGGCACACGAGGTGCCGAGGCCGTGTGTTTCACCAATCAACAGGCCGTGTCAGAGTTTGATCTTGCCCGGGAAATAGTGGTCGTAGGCCAGACCGTAATCCGGGGAGTTCATCAGTTCATAATAAGACACGCGGCTGACCCAGTCGCGCTGACTGTCGAGCGTCTTTTTCATGAACGGATCGGTTTCGAGTTCGGGGATCAGTTCGTCCCATGCCTTGAGCTGCGCATCGAGGATCTCTTTCGAGGTCCGGTGCACGGTGACGCCCGCATCGTTCTGCAGGAACTGAAGATCCGCCGAGTAGCGGTCCATCGCCTTGGCGGTGTTGGCAGTTGAGGCCGCTTCGACCGCGTATTTCAGGATCGCCTGAAGATCCGGGTCGAGATCTTCGAGGAAGGTCCGCGAGAACAGGAACTCAAAGCTTTCGGACGCCTGGTGGTAGGACGACAGGTAATAGTTCTTGGCCACGTCCTGCGCACCGAAGTCCTTGTCCGAGGACGGGTTGTTGAATTCAAACGCATCGATGACGCCGCGCTCCATCGCCGGGACGATTTCGCCGCCGGGCAACTGCGCGACGGACATCCCGAGCTTGGCCATCAGGTCTGCGGCCAGGCCGACGGTCCGGTACTTGAACCCTTGCAGGTCGCTGACGGAATTGACCTCTCCCTTGAACCAGCCAAAGGGCTGCGCGAACATCGGGAAGCCCATGTAGCCGACGATGTCGAGGCCCATGATGTCCTGGGTAAGTTCGTCGTATAGCTCTTTGCCGCCGCCCTCATAGAACCACGACAGCATGGTTGTCGCGGACCCGCCGAAAACCGGCCCGGTGCCAAAGAGCGACGCGGCCTTGTTCTTGCCGTACCAATAGACGGGCACGGAATGCGCCGCGTCGATCAGGCCGTCGTTGACCGCATCCAGCACCTGGAACGCTGCAACCACAGCGCCAGCGGGCAACACATCCACCTTCAGACGACCACCCGACATCTCCTCCACGCGGGTTGCGTAATCACGTGCGAATTCCTGCCAGATATTGGCGTCATTCCACGAGGTCTGCATCTTGATGACGATGGGTGCCTGCGCCAGAACCGCCGGTGCGGCCAGCATGCTTCCTGCTGCTGCCCCCCCGGCCAGAGCTGACTTCGTCAGAAATGAACGCCTGTTAAGGCTTGGTTTATTTGACATATTTTCTCCTCCCAAAGCGACCGCACATCCGTTTTCGAGGGGCGCTTGCGCGCCGGGATGTCGATCTAGTGTCTGACCGTAACGAAATGCATTCAGTTGGCAAGACTCCAAAAGTATTAGCCTTTGAACGTCATTTTCCGGAACGGCGGGTGTATGGCACAGCTAAAACTGACTCTTTCGTTGCGTTGAATTGCCAGGGTGCATGGGAGGGAACTGCGCCTCTTGCGGTCCTTCTGTCGCACAGGTCGGCCGAGCGTGCGGCTTAGCAACAGATTGATTTATGCGTCAGGGACGGCGGTCAGCCAGCCATGCGGAGGTTGCGCATTTCCAACCATTTCACAGCCTCCGGCCCGACGCCCTCAACTGCGGACTCGGGCATCGTAACCTTGAAGGTCGTGCCCGAGCCGACAACGCTTTCTACTGAAATGTCCCCGCCGTGCGCCATTGCAAGCTTTCGACAAATGGCGAGGCCAAGACCGGTACCGCCCTCGGACCGGTTGTCCGCCTCCTCGATCTGCTGAAACGCATGGAAGATGACGCCAAGGTTTTCTTCCTTGATGCCGCAGCCGTTGTCCTCGACTTCGATGCAGAACCCGTTTTCCTCGATCTTCCCACGAATGAACACGTCGGATGACTTGGAGAATTTCAGCGCGTTGCCGACAAGGTTGATGAGGATCTGCAGGCAACGGCCGCGATCTGCATGGGCAACGATGTCGTCGCTTTCCACATGGAGCGTGATCGATTTCTGATGTGCGAGTTCCTGAAACTGGTCTTCGGCCTCGGCCAGTAACTCTTGCACCGGGAAAGACGTCCGCATGAGTTTCGCATCGCCAAGTTCCATGCTGGTGTAATCGAGGATCTCGTTGATGAGCGTTAAAAGATGATTGGCCGCGACCGAGATTTTCTTTCCGTAAAGATCCACCTGTTCGCCGAGTTGCACGGCGGCAAGATCGACTGTTCCCTCGGCGGGCGGCTTTTTCTGTTCATTGATTACCTTTAGCTGCGACAAAATACCGGAGTACCCCAGTATGATCGTCAGCGGTGTCCGCAGTTCATGGCTTAGCACGCTCATGAATTCGGATTTTGCGCGGCTTGCACTTTCTGCCGCGTTTCTCGCCGCCGTCAGCTCGGCAATGCTTTCCATGCGCGTGCGGTTTTCCACCGCGTAGCTGAAGAGCGCCCCCATGACGATGATGAGCGCGGTTCCCGTGATGGCAATTGCGAGCACTTTGAAAGCTTCCGGATTGACGAAATCGCCCGAGATGCTGAGCGGCTCGACGCGAAACGCCGTCATACCGGTAAAATGCAGGCTGACGATGGCGACCGTCAGCAGGATCGCCATGTGATATTCGCCCTGCCTTCTCGGCTTGCTTCCCAGATAAAGCGCGACCGACGAAAAGAGGACGGACAGGACGATCGAGGCGATCAGGAAGTCTTCGCGCCAATATACGATACCCTGCACACGATAAGCGATCATACCGGCATAGTGCATGGCCGCGATCGCAAGACCGAAAACCGCGCCGCCGACCACCGGGGCGAACCGCATCTTGAGCGCGGAGGAAATGAAAATACCCAGCGCGCTGCCCAGAACCGCGATCAGCAGCGAGACAAAAGTGAGCCCGAGATCGAAATTGACCGGCACGTCCGGGCGAAATCCGAGCATCGCCACGAAATGCGTACACCAGATCGAAACCCCAGCGGTCAGCGCCGTCAACAGATACCAGGATATCGCCTGCCGGAATGATCGGTTCAGAGAATGGCGATAGAGTCGCGAGGTGACCCAGCTTCCAAAGGTGCATAGAATTGCAGCCAGGACAACCAGACTGATATCGTGCTGTACCGTGACGCACGAAAGAACTGTAATCATACTGCGTATTGCCTTTGGACGGGACTTCTCAGCGGCATAGATTGGCGCGAACCGTGTCAAAGCTGGGGCTGAAACAAGCTTTATCTGTGATGCAGCAAATATGGTTATTGTGAGAATTTGATTGATTATTCTGGAATCATGTCGGAACCGCTACAGACATGGCGTTTTACGCGATTTTACCCCAGCGGGCGAGACGAAGGATAAATCCGCACGCAGAAATAGTGTCCGGGATGCCGCGTATATTCATGAACCATTCGCATTTGACTTGTTTCATCCTGCAACCAGATAAAACATGAGGTATCGATAGTTGTTATCGGCTAGCCCGTTTACGCCAAGCCAACGATAGGTCGCAAATGTTCACAAAAAGACAATTCCTGATAACCAGTGCTGCGCTGTTCTCGGCTCCACTTGCCTCAACCGCCCAAGCCGCGGCAACGGGGCAATGGGCAAGGTGGGACGCACAGGTCACGCCGGCGGGATATGAACCCTCTGTCTCGAACCCTTGGGGGTTCCACCCGCGTTTTCTGCCGACGCGCGTCGAGGCCAGATCGAACCTGACGCCCGGTGATATCCACGTCGACGCGGTTGCTCGCTATCTCTACCACATCCAGAACGATGGAACGGCGATGCGCTATGGCGTCGCCATCGCGCGCGGTCGCCTTTACGAACCGGGCAACTACTCGATTCGGCGCAAGGCGAAATGGCCGCGCTGGACGCCAACGGGGGACATGATCGCCCGCGACCCCCAGCTATATGCGCAACATGCGGATGGTATGGATGGCGGGCCGAGCAATCCGCTGGGTGCGCGCGCGCTGTATCTTTATACGGGAAATCGCGACACCTATCTTCGTATTCACGGCACCCCCCACCCGCGTTCGATTGGCGGTCGGGCAAGCTCGGGATGCGTCCGAATGGTAATGGCGCATATCATCGGGTTGTATGATCAGGTTACGATCGGGAGCCGCGCCATTCTGCACCCCGCAGAAACCGTGTTGGCGGCACAATCCTGAACCATCTTGAAGTATTTGGCGGCTAAAGCGGGGCTAGGCCCCGTCAGCCGGTCGTCGCGGTCGCCGATGCCGATGCCGATGTGCAGATCGGGCGACCCTCGGCTGTGAGCAGCGGCAAGAGCGTTGTCTCGACAGGGCCGGAGTGTTCGTACCAGTAACAGCCATCTTCCGGCAAAATGCGCGCTGTATTCACATCCTGATAGCTGGCGGCGAGCGCGCGGACCTCTTCGGGAACGGGCCCATAGGTGCCGCCTGTGGAAGACTGCATCGTTGGACTACAGGCAGCGAGGCCCGATACAAGTCCGAATGAAAGGGCGGTGCAGATCTGCTTGAAATTCATGTGTCCGATTTCCGTTTGGCGCGTCACCGGACAGGTTGCCCCCGCTTCGTTCCGAGCGCAATCGGGCCGCTATGTCGCAATGTTCCGGCGATGTTTTTCTGCATCATCGGCCGAGTGGGGTAAGATTTCGTTCCGATTTGTGCAGGAAGATCTCTTCGACCATGACCCCTCGAGACAGAAGTCTTAGGACGGGATCGGGAAGGTTTCAAAGAAAGTGGTGCCGCTGAAGGGACTCGAACCCCCGACCCCATCATTACGAATGACGTGCTCTACCAGCTGAGCTACAGCGGCGACTTTCTTTCCTGCCGTGCCCTGCTCGACCCCATCGCCTTTGTGCGCGTTTGATCGAAACCGGACCGGGTTGCAGACTTTACCGAATATCGGCCAGTTCGACCGTAAGCGCCTGTCTGCAGGCAGGTTTGCGACGTTCAATTAGCGCGTTCACATGTGGCGCGCAAGTACCGAAATCGTCAGTTTTCGCCGGTGTTTCTGGCGAGCGAACAGGCCTGTTTGCCTCCGCTGATTTGCAGAAAATTATCGCGACGGTCGCGTGAATAAGCAATCACCTTTAGCACCCAGATGGCCGTGGCAAAGACTGCGGCTCTGCCGCTATTCGTCGGCTGTGTTTGGATAAGATGAACTTGCCGAAACTCCCGGTATAGCAAAGTTTGGCTTCGGTTTCGTTCCAGACAAATGACTGAAAACTAAGTCCAAGTGAGGCCGGCGTGTCTTCCAAGTCGATCGTCATATTGAGTGTCTCCCCCGAGGGAGCCCCCAACAAACCGCTGTTCAAGTTCTTCGTTACTTCGAGAAAAGTGTAGGCCAGTTCAGACAAGGAGACGGATCATGACACCGTCGTTGTTCCGGTATTAGTCCCGGGTCGTAGGCGCGGCTGAAAGTCGACCAATATGCAGGCATCGCTGGAAACGGACAGAGCAAACGTTGCGTAGGCGCTTTCGCCACTGCTAACCTGACTTTGATGAGACGGTTTACAGCTGCCCGGCGTGCAGGGCTTCGTTATTGCTCGTGCGCACGTGACAACCGACTTGGCACCCAAGAAAACGCGAAGGCGGGATTTTTTACCCCTGCCCGACTGGTCAGGAAATTCATTATAGAACCTGCTCTACATTTTGATGCGCCACTTTCAATGCGCGGCTTTTGACTCTGAACAAGCAATCTTCGGAAAGGACTGGAAAAATGGTTTGGTAGCAGTGAATGGTGCTTACCCATGCCACATTAGAAATTGCCGAATGTGCTAGCAAGTGTCGGCCTAGATTGATCCACTTGCCATCCAATTAACGACTTTGCTGCAGGGAGATATGACGCCGCTTTCTATGGAATCCGTTTCGTTTCCCGGTCGCCTTACAGGAGCGAACTATGCGTGCAACAAAGCCTTGACTGTGCTCAATTTGCTCGTGCATGCCAGAAATCAAGGTAGAAATGGCGGCTTTTAACGCGCCCGTTTTCCGGTCAAATCGGTACGTTGCGCGCAGCGGTTATTCGATGAATTTTGAGACATAGAAAGGCCACCAACATTGCAACGAAAAGCAACGCAGCGCCGAAAAGGAACGACGCCTCGGAATTGGTGGAGAGGCTGACCACCTTTCCTGCCAGCGCCGGGGCCGATGAGAAAACGAGGAAATGTGCCGTAAAGAAGAGGCCGAGTCCGAAAGACCTTTCCTGCGGTTGCAGCGCGCTTACGGCCAGGGCGAGGAAAAGGCTTGATGGGAGGCCTGCGGCGAGCCCGAGGAACAGCAGAGGCAGAACGACCTGATCCGTCAATGGGAAGGATACCATGGCGACCAGCATGATCGTCGTTGAAACGAAGAGAACCGCTAGCGGCCGATGGGAAAGATCGGCGATCAGACCGCCCATAATACCAGCCCCCATGGCGCACCAGATCAGAATGCTGGTAACGGCGCTTGCCTCTATCAGGGATATACCACGTCCGACCAGGTCTGCCGGGCCGAAGCTCAGGATGATAGCGAGAGCGCCGTTGTACATGCCCCATGCCATTCCGGCGAGCAGAATGAGCAAGATCATGGGCCTACTTGGCGATACCTGAGCTACCAGACTGGAGAGCAGCCTGTGATCCGAGTTCAGATCGCAAATGGCGACGCCCACCGACGCGAACACAGCGATTGCCACCACAACCCAGCCCGCACCAGCGAGCCCGATGCTTTCCGCGATTGGCGGCATGATCAGCAAGGCTGCGGCGATACCGGCGAACCACGAATGGACGAAAATAGCCATTGCCGTGGCGTGTTCACGACCTGAAAACCAATCGGCCACAAGTTTTCCCGAAACGACGTTCAGCAAGACGGCACCCTTCCCCGACACGATCCGCCCGACCGCCTGCGCAAGCCAAGTATCGCTCGTCGCCACCACTATCGCACCGATGACCATTAAACCGAGGCCACATAGCAGGACGCGTCGCTCCCCGAATTTGTTCGACCACATTGCGGCTGGCAGCGCGCCGAACACGCTCGGCAGAAAATAGATGCCGACCAACAAGCCGAGATCGGTGGTATCGATCTGAAAGGCGTCCTCATACAACGGCCCCAAGGCGCCGATGGAAGCGAACTGAAGCGCCATCGACGCGCGAGCAATTGCCAGAACAAAAAGGATTCTCCAGCGCATGACTTAGAATAGACCGGAAATCCCACACTGCGGAATTGTTACTTACACGCTATTGGAGGGTGATGAAGTTCAGCGGCCTCAGATCGGCGCGCATGCGAACCCGGCCAACCCTACCTTAGAGACCACCCATAAAATTGTAGCGCACAAAGATACTATCCTTATAGTTGAGCTCAAAAGATGAGTGGGGAGGATGCTTCGATGCGAAATATTTTGAATGGCATCGCTTTGGTTCTGGGAACAGTAGTGACCTTCGGAGCCTGCCAGGCGCAAGAAATTGCGGATACGATCTATCTTGGTGGGCCAATCCTGACCATAAATGACATGCAACCTCGGGCAGAAGCCATCGCCGTAAAGGAAGGCACGATCCTTGCCGTTGGATCGATGGACGATGTCTCGGCGCATAGGGGCGATGGTACCGAGATATTTGAGCTAGGCGGGCGAACGATGCTGCCCGGCTTCGTGGATAGTCACGGGCATGTGGTGATGGGCGGCATTCAGGCGCTTTCGGCTAATATGCTGGCTCCTCCGGATGGCCAGATCACCGATATTGCTAGCCTGCAGCAAGGGCTGCGCGACTGGATGGCGGACAATCAAGACACCGTAGACGCGGTTAACCTAATTATCGGCTTTGGGTACGACAATGCGCAGCTGGCGGAACTTCGTCACCCGACGCGCGAAGATCTGGACGCGGTGTCCACGGATGTTCCGATCCTAATTATTCACCAGTCCGGGCATCTCGGCGTGGCCAACAGCAAGGCTTTGGAAGTTACCGGTCTTACAGCCGAAATTGAAAACCCGCCGGGCGGCGTGATACGACGCGATGACGAAGGCAATCCGAACGGCGTGCTTGAGGAATACGCGTTTTTCGGCGCCCTTGTCCCCCTGTTCAGTCAGCTTGGTCCGGAAGGGTTCGAGGCGTTTGCCAAAGCCGGCGCCGAGCTATGGGCTCGTTACGGCTATACCACCGCGCAGGAGGGCCGTTCGAGCGCCGGTATTGTTGCGGCTCTTAAAGCGGTAGATGCGGCTGGCGAACTGCCAATCGACGTTGTTGCCTTTCCCGATGTGATCGAGGCGAGGGATTTCATCAAGGAAAGCCATTCGTTCGAGTATGACGGGCATGTACGGGTTGGTGGCTGCAAGCTCACGATCGACGGCTCGCCGCAGGGTTTTACCGCACTCCGCGACCGCCCCTATTATGATCCGGTTGGCGACTACCCACCGGGTTACAAGGGTTACGCGGCTGTGACGGAGCAACAGATCAACGACGCGGTCGACTGGTGCTTCGAGAATGACTTTCAGATCCTTACCCATTCGAATGGCGAAGGTGCATCGGACATGCTGATTGCAGCTGTCGGGGCCGCAGAAGAGAAGTATGGCCCGCCGACCAATCGACCGGTGCTGATACATGGCCAGTTTCTGCGAGAAGACCAGGTCGACAGTATCCAGAAACTGGGGATATTCCCGTCGCTTTTCCCCATGCACACTTACTATTGGGGAGACTGGCACCGCGATCATACCGTCGGGCCGGTGAATGCCGAGAATATCTCACCCACCGGCTGGGTGCGTCAGCGAGGCATGATGTTTGGCAGCCACCACGACGCTCCGGTGGCCTTTCCCGATAGCATGCGCATTCTATCGGCCACGGTGACCCGGCGCACACGTTCCGGCGATATTCTTGGGCCTGCGCAGCGGGTGAGCTTGATGGAGGCGTTGAAAGCCCTGACGATCTGGCCGGCGTGGCAGCATTTTGAAGAGGATCGTAAAGGGTCCATAGAACCCGGCAAGATCGCGGATTTCGTGATACTTTCCGATGATCCGACTGCAGTTGATCCAGAGACGCTTGCCGAACTAAAGATACAGGTCACGATCAAGGACGGCGAAGTCATCTATGAGGCTCAGGAGGGCGAGAAGAAGACCGAGCTTAGGGATCGTCCTTTCCTGTCGAATCCTGAACACGCGCATGAATTTATGGATGCAATGTACGCGTCTTTTCGGCGCGAATAGTTTGCTTTGAACGAACGACAGAATACGCCAAGAGTCAGTTGTATTAATTGGCGTATTCCATTGGTCAAATGTAGAGGGGAATAATTCTTCGATACAGCGGATCGGCAGACACGCGATAGAGTTTTTCAGGGTACTCAAAACCTTGGTGAAAAAGATACCCTTATGCGAGGAAAAGCAGGCTCCCGGTTGGGAGCCGATTGGATTTCGACAATCAGAAGCTGGTTGGCGCCGCGCCAGTTTAAACCGCCAACACGCATCTGCTTTGATTTTCGACGATGCATGGCAAGGGGCACTGGACGCCGAAAACCTTAGTGGACTGCTCGGCGGTAGAGGTGCCAGGTCGCGTGTCCCAGCAGCGGCATCGTCACCATCAAACCGAGGAAGAACGGGACCGAGCCGAGTATAAGCCCTGCCGCGACGATAGCGCCCCAGGCAAGCACAACGCGGGGGTTCTTGAGAAACACATTTACCGATGTCACCACGGCCACTGGCACACCGACATGGCGATCCAGAAGCAGTGGAAATGACACGAGGCTGATGGCGAGAGCTGCGAGTGCAAAGATGAATCCGACCGCAAACCCCGCGATTGTCATGACCCACCCTGCCCGCGTCGTCAGAACATCAGAAAGGAAGCCGGAGAGCGAAACAGGTGCTTCGGGCCCCAGTGTAAGCCTGTAAATCTCCTGAGCGGAAAACATCCAGAACACGAAAAGCACGAAAAGATACAGTCCAAGGACAAGGATCGCGCCGAAGGAAGGCGAGCTGACGACACTAAACACGTGACGCCATCCCGCATCCTCACCCTTTTCGCGGCGGCGACTGATCTCATAGAGACCAACCGCTGCGATCGGACCGAGCAGGACAAACCCCGCGATCAAGGGGAACAGCAGTGGCAGGAAATTCATGTGGAAACCCAAGCCGACAAGAACAAGCCCTATTAGCGGGTAGATCAATATGGCAAATACAGCGTCGGAGCGGCTGGCCAGAAAATCTTGATAACCGGCCCGCAAAGCCGCACTCAGATCGGACATCTCCAAGGTCTGGACCTTTGGATGGGACACCTCGTGCTCTCCGCCGATTTGCTCTGCCGAGGAAGCAACGTGGCTTCCAGTCAATCCCAGCTGACGCAATGTCCAGGATAACGGGTTTCCTATAGTCGAGTCTCTGGTTGGTGAATTTTCCATAGAACAGCCTCCGATCAAGTTTCCAACCGGTTGGCGAAACAATCGAGGCAGCTCCCTTGCTGCACTCACAGCGGTCGCCTTATGATCGTTACTGTATCATTAACCGACCTCGCCGTCTCTCACAGTTCTGCGATGGTTTAACTGACACCTCGACGGCTTGGGGAGTGCGATTTTCGGCGCTGATTCTTGTCGGAGGCATGGATTCTGGAAGGATACGCCTCTGATCGCTGGCCGCAGCGTTGTGGCAAACTCCACATGGCGTCGGCCCGGGTATCAAGCATCCGCGCCGTGCCCGATATTCAGGGTTTGAACGTTTGCGCTACGACGCTGGTCCGTCGAATTGCTCCCACGCGTCAAGTGCTTGCGCGGCGTACATCAGTGAGGGCCCACCGCCCATGTAAATTGTGACGGCAAGCATTTCCTCGAACTCTTGGCGAGACGTACCGAGTTTGATCAAAGCCTTCGTATGAAAACCGATACAGCCGTCGCAGCGCAAAGCAATCGCGATGCCCATCGCAATGAGTTCCTTGCTTTTCTCATCCAGCGCGTTGGCGGTACACGCGCCCTTTGCCATCTCCGAAAACCCTTTCATGGTTTCCGGGATGTCTTTGCGGAGGTTTGCAATTTGCTTTGAGATACCTTGTGTCAGTTCTGGATAGGATGAAGCGCTCAACGTGGGTCTCCTTGAAGAAATGAGTCAGCGCGGTTTCACCGGTCGAAATCATCCGGTGAGACAACTGCTTAGATGAGTTTGCAGAAATTACGCCCCAGATTTACTGACCCAGATCAAACGACCCGGTTTACTCGTGTATCGAGCAGCGCTGAGGAACGGAATTCTGGTTGGGCCCGCCGAGTAAACGGCTTTATTGGAGTTTCGCCTTAGGAGCACGCGCGGCCATAGCGGAATCGATGTTGATCGCCGCCGTGACTTCTCCGCCGCCTAGGGAATGCATCTTTGCTCCCGCCCGTTTGACCAAGGAGCGAATCCTAACGTTCTCCGAGTCAAAGAAGAAATCTGCCGTTTCGATACCAAGCTCGGCAGCCACGTTCAGACCAGCATCGAACAATCGGCGCCCCAAACCGCGACCCTGATACGCGTCCTCGACCGAGAGACCGATCTCTGCATGGTTTTCCTCTGTATGGAAGATTTCGAGAACAGCTCGCATCTTACCGTCAATCTCGATCCCAAGAACCGCCGCTGGCCGGGTTTTCTGCGTCATCGCCTCAATGATAGGCTTGCTGACAGGCGAAAGAAAACGCAGACGCCGTGACCGATCGCTCAGACGCATGTAGTGCTCTGCGAGAACTTCGCGCCAGCGCGAGAGGCCTCCTTCGATCAATCCGGGTTTTGGCAGCGCTTGGGCTAAGGTCGTGGACATTGGAGGCAACAGGTTTGATTGGTTTCCCGCTATATCGGTGCCCGACCGCGCAGACGTAACAGATTTAACTGCAAGGCCGGGTTGCACCGAGCGCAAGCGGTTGAAACTAAGGAAGTATCTTGCTGCGTGCCCTTAGGTCACTCCGTTCATGTGCGAGCAAGCGCATCATCAAAACTCTCATTTGGCGCATGAGAGTGCCGGGCAGAGATTGGCTTTAGAACGGCGAATGGTTGATCCTCATTGAAACCGAAGCATCGCATGGGTGGACCCAAAAAAGATCAGCGCCAACAAGCTGAAAAAGCCCTAAGCCGTTTAGCTTAGGGTTGCGTCTTATGCCGCTGCTACAGATCGATATTTGGATGAGACCGCCGGCTAGAAATATTGGCTACCGTGCAACATCGTCACCCGGACCCTACGGCTCGCGTGACTTTCGGATTGCCGTTGTCGGGCATTCTCGAGTTTTCGCAGCGCAACCTCGAACTGCATGAGTGCACGGGCGCGGGTGTCATAGATTTTGCGGATGCGAGACCCGGGATTTCCCATCGCACCGGTGAATGCCCCCGCAGACACCGGAAACCAGCTCCTCATTTCCACAAGTGCATTACGCCACTCTCGGTCAGCTTTGTCGTATCGTTCGAGTGTCAAGCGGACTGCGCGCCGGCGTGTCAAAAGCTCTGGTTGCATCTTGTCCTCCCGCGATGCTTGGCTTTGGCAGCTTTATAACATCTGCAGCGGTTATTTTCCATAAGGATGGTTAGCCGGGCACGATAGCGTACGATTTGGCTATTGGTTCCAATTCTCACAATGCTTGCCCCCGACCTTCAGGCCCACTCCCTGAAGCTGCGATGAACAATAAAATACTTGCTAAGGTTGCAATAAGATGTTGCGCTTGGCTACTGTTGAAGTAAGTGCGGATGTCAGATCATGGCGAGAACAATCCTTTTTCTTGTACTTGTAAGCGCGTCTTTTACCGCCTGTGCGTCGGGACCTCGTGAATACACGAAGACACCTTCTTACGCAGCCAAACCCCAGACAGGCACCAGGCTTGCGGAGGTTCGGAACAAGCTTGGCGATCCACGGGATGGGCGATCGGGCGTGAAACTGATCAGTAACGGAGAAGAAGCCTTTGCCGCGCGCATGTTGCTTGCCGCTGAGGCAGATGTTTCGCTGGATGCTCAGTACTATCTTCTGCACAATGACCCGACGGGACAGCTTTTCGCCTGGAGCTTGCTTGAGGCCGCCGACCGGGGCGTGCGTGTTCGGCTCCTGCTCGACGATATGGATACTTCCGGCTACGACGCCATGACAGCCGCGCTCGATGCGCATGAGAATATTGAGATCCGGCTCTTTAATCCGTTCTGGCGAGACCAGAATCTGCTCATTGCCGGTATTACAGATTTCAACCGCATCAACCGGCGCATGCACAATAAGTCGATGACTGCGGATAACACCATTTCGATTGTTGGCGGCAGAAATATCGGTGCCGAATAATTCCTTGCGAAAGAAGAAATGAACTATGCGGATCTCGACATTCTGGTCGCCGGGCCGGTCGTCAATCAGGTCTCGGACAATTTCGACGCCTATTGGAACAGTGACTTTGCAGTGCCGACCAAAGTCGTCATCGGCGATCCGGTGGAGTTGGGGTTGGATGAGGCGCGGGAGCGGCTGAGAGCGCTGATCACCGAAGCGCGTCAGACACCATATGCCGATGCGGTGCGAAAGGCCGCAAAAGACAAGTTTACGCTTCGCACGCTGAAACTCGATTGGGTCCCCGCGACCCTGTATTCCGATCCGCCCGAAAAAGCCGCAGGGGATGCGAATACGCAGCCTATCCTCGCGTCCAAACTGGTTCCCTATTTCGTGGCGGCCAAAGACTCGGTCAACATCGTGTCTGCCTACTTTGTCCCGCGCAGGAACGGTGTGGAATGGCTGAACGAATTGGAAGACCGAGGTGTCGACGTCAGGGTCGTTACCAATTCGCTCGCATCGAACGACGTCGCGCCGGTCTATGCGCACTACGCCAAGAAACGACGCGCCTTGCTTGAAGGTGGTGTGGAATTGCACGAGCTTAGACCGGACGCCGACCGGGTCGATCAACGCGGTGTGAACTGGGGCCAATCCCGCTCGGGTCTCCACACGAAAGCATTTACCATCGACGATCGCTACCTCTTTGTGGGATCTTTCAACTGGGATCCACGATCCGTGAACATAAATACCGAAATGGGAGTCCTGGTCGATTCACCGATAGTTGCGCAGCGGGCGGCCGACGTGCTGGATGACGTTTTGCAGGATCATACCTATGCGGTTCGACTGGATGAAACCGGGCAGATCACCTGGCAAACAATCAGAGAAGATGGTGCGAGACATATTTACAGCCAAGAGCCGACAGGAACCATTTGGCAACATGTCAAGGCGGGCATCCTTTCGGTGCTTCCCATCGGATCGCAGCTTTAGGCAAAGCATTTACTGCTCCGTACGCTTCTGAAGGCTCGTTCAAATTCTCGGCTGCACGAAATCTAGCGGTGAAGCTACCCATCACGCTCGCTTCCAGCCATTTCTTCAGCCGTTTCCGGTCCAGCATCGCCAGTTCGAAAGTTTGGAGCGCCTCTGGGCCGACCTCGACCGGAAGAGCCTGTGGTAAGCTCGGCCGCGGACGTGTCGCCCATGACGCGTATATGCATATCTGTCTGCGGGAACGGGATCGAGATGCCCTTTCGATCAAAAGCTTCTTTCACCGAGCGTGTGAGGTCCCAGTATACCGTCCAATAATCTGCGGCCCGGGTCCACGGGCGTACCACGAAGTTTACGGAACTATCGGCGAGCTCGTTGACGCGGATGACCGGAGCAGGATCGGCAAGAACCAGGGAATGTGCCGATACAGTCTCTTCAAGCGTTTTCTGCGCTTCTTCAATCGAGTCGTCGTATCCAATACCAAAGACGAGATCGACACGCCGCGTATCCGAGGCGGTGACATTCGTGATCACGTCCCCCCAGACCTTTGAATTCGGGATGACGATCACCTGATTGTCTGGGGTCACGATGGTCGTCGAAACGATCGAGACCGACTTTACGGTACCTCCGGTGCCCGCAACCGTGACATAGTCGCCTTCATCAAACGGGCGATTTATCATGATCATCAGGCCCGAAGCCAGGTTGCCGAGCGTATCCTGCATCGCAAAGGCGATGATGAAGGATGCACCACCGATCATCGCAAATAGCGGCGTTATATCGACGCCGAGCGCCGAGAGAACCACCATCAAACCGATGGCAATTGTCAGCCAGTAGACCATCATTGCAAGGAACGCCTGTAGCAGCTTTGAAAGGTCTGGTACGCGACGAAACAGCCGATGCGCGTAGCCACGCACGATCCGGGCGGCGATAAAAAGTGCCAACAGCGATATCAGAATGACACCTACGCGCTTGGCCAGTTGAATGCCGCCATCTTCGGAACTGGTCCAGTTCAAAGCTTCTTGAGCAAGAGTGCGCCAGTCAGCGCGCTGTTTCTCCTCAACAATGATCGCGCTGCGATAGGATCGCAGATCGGCAACCTCGGCCTCATCGCCGCCCTTTTTATCGAGCATATCGACAACTTCGGAATAATGGTCGAACACGTCTCCGCGCTCTTGTGTCAGGGCAATCAGCTCTTCACGGGCTGCACTGTCGTTTTCGTCTGTGGAAGTTTCCAGTTCGACCTGTTTTTCGACAACCGCTTGCGTTCGTTCGCGTGCGATCTGCTGCCAGACGATCGCGAGCTCGGATAGCTCTTCTTTTGTGAGTGGAATCAGGCGGATCGAAAACTCTTCAATATCCATTTCGGGATTATCGAGACCCGTTGGATAAGATGGGACGGCGTCCTCGGCCGGCGCTTCTTCTTCAGCCGTTGCCGTTTCGTCTGCCAAGCCGTCTGATGCCGTGCCCTGAGCGTAAAGAGAAGAGGGCTGCACCGAAAAACAGAGAAGGATCAGCAGTATAAAGATATGGATAATTCGGCTCACGGAGGCCCCCTGAGACTGAAACGACTTGAAAACCTGAGATCATATCTCGCAACGATATCGAATAGGCGGATGGATCGCAACACGCATAGGTTGTAAAGAAAAGGGCGTGGGTGCGGATTCAATTGCCGTTTTCTGCCAAAAACGGCTGGCGCTTGGTGTTCCGCGCCTCGACGCAATTACCCGCGTGAGGAAAGCCGGTGGATTTAGGATCTAATTGATAACCCTGGCGAGATCCTACGCGGTCGACATCCATCCGCGACCTACGAACGGTAATCAGGACGCCCAGTAATAGGCGAAGTAGCCCCTGTCATGGCAAAGGCCCAGTTGATCACGAAAACGCTTTTTTGCCTTTCGGACCAGTTCCTTTTCGGCGGCGATCCATACGTATCGATCTTGTGAAGCGGGCAGATCGGCACTCTTGAGATGATCCCAGAGTTCGCTGCCTTTTTCGCGCAGGATCCACGTGATTTCCATCGCATCGGGGTGCGGTAGATCACAGATGTCCCGGGCGCTTTCGACCTCGAGCAGGACCTTGCCCTGGCGGTCAGGCGCGGAACAGGTGAGAATTCGACGTATGGCCGGAAGGGCTGTTTCGTCACCGGCGATCAGCATGTCCTGTCCGGGAGGGAAATCACCGCTGCCGGGCCCCATAATACCGACGACCTCCCCGGGCCGGGCCGCTTGTGCCCAAGCTGTGGCCCTGCCTCCTTCGTGCTCGAACAGGTCAAAAGTGAACCGGTTTTCTACTTGGTTCAGACTGACGAAAGTGTAGACCGCTCGGTGGAGCGCGTCTTTTCCCTTGGGCCAGACAGTTCTGCCATTCTCATCCAATCGGGGCCAGATCGGTGCATTTCCCTCAGGCGGCACGAGAAGCGAGAAGTGCATACCCCTGCCCTCGGCAAGACGACGCGTGTCGTCACAGCTCATTTCAATCCGCAGAAAGTTCGGAGCGACACGCCAGATTTTTTCAACTGTTGCCGTCGTGAAACTTGGCGGAGCGCTGCTATGGGAGATATCACCCTCCCAGACGGACCCAGCGGCAATTCCTGGGGCAACGTGGTCAAGGATGTAAAGGACATATTCGCGAATATTGTGCAGGTTGATCGTATCCGCAGCATCGATACGCACCTGCAACACTTTCTGCGCGCGCTTAAAGGTGACCCTTGCATGAGGAAGTGTGACGACCAAGCAGCGTTCAGTTTCCTGCACCTGAAGATCGACCTCTCGAACTTGGTTCGCGATGTGAGCCAATAGATCCCCAGCTATGTCGCCGCTATACTTGGCTGTGGCCTTTGCTGCAAAGGTCATTTCGAAACTCCCTTTTCGTCAGACAGCATCCGGTGGCGCCCAAGCGGCAACATCATCGGTTTTCCGGAGGTCGGATCCATCATGACGACATTGCTCAGGCCGAAAACGTCTTCGACAAGGCTTTCGGTAAGAACCTTGTCGGGCGGCCCGGATGCGTGAATTTGTCCCTTTCGCATCGCTACCAGAAAATCCGAGTAGCGGGCCGCAAGGTTCAAATCGTGCAGGACCATCACGATGGTGGTCCCACGGTTCCGGTTCAGATCGATCAGCAGGTCGAGGACTTCGATCTGGTGAGAGATATCGAGAAACGTCGTCGGTTCATCTAGCAAGAGAACATCCGTTTCCTGAGCCAGCGCCATCGCGATCCAGACGCGCTGGCGCTGACCACCAGACAGTTCATCGACAGCCCGGTCGGCCAAATCGCTGGTGCCTGTCGCTTCCAATGCTTTTGCAACGGCGAGATCATCCGACTTCTTCCAGCGGGAAAACATTCCCTGATGAGGGTGACGACCGTGGCTGACCAGATCGGCGACCGTGATACCGTCTGGCGCAAGAGGCGATTGCGGAAGCAAGCCAAGCTTTCGCGCCAGTTCTTTTGTCTGGATTTGGTGGATAGAACGGCCATCCAACTGCACGTTCCCATGTTCCGGTTGCAGCAATCGGGCCAGACAGCGCAACAGCGTGGACTTGCCGCAAGCGTTCGCGCCGACGATCGCGGTGACTTGACCGGGCGGCACGCTTAAGTCGAGACCCCGCAGAATGGCACGGTGATCGTACCCGGCTGTAAGCTGTTCAGCGATAAGGTTCGATCTGGTCATTTACCCTCTCCGGATTTGTTGGATCGGGCGATCAAGTAGATAAGGTAAGGCGCGCCCAATGCGCCGGTCACGATCCCGACCGGATAACGTCCGGGGAGCAAATGCTGGCCGACATAGTCTCCGATCAAAACAAGCAATGCGCCGATCAGAGCAGCCGCAACGAACGGCGACTTACCGGAACCGATAATCCGGAGTGCAATCGGCCCGGAAAGGAATGCAACGAATGCGATCGGACCCGATACTGCCGTCGCGACAGCAATAAGGCCAACGGCGGAAAGAATGACTATCGCCCTATCCCGTGCGACGGGCACGCCAAGTGCGATAGCGCTGTCGTCGCCCAAGCGCATGGCTTCGATGGCACGTTGCCGTGTCAACAACAGGCTGCCGAAGACGATCAGTGATGCAAGCACCGGGAAAGCCTGACCCAATGTCGCGCCATTCACGCTGCCGGTCAGCCAGCGCAACGCGTCCTGTAGCGACCAACTCGGCGCGCGGGACAGGACATAGGCGATAAAGCTTTCGAGCATGGCCGACAGTCCGATCCCGACGAGGATCAGTCTTGTGCCCGTGGCGCCGTCACGCCAAGCCAACAGATAGATCAACAGGGCGACACCTAGCCCTGCAAGAACCGCGAGTACCGAAACCGCCACACCGCTCCAGCCAAGCATGATGATGGCGAAGACTGCCGCAGCGCTCGCCCCTGTGCTGATGCCGATGATGTCCGGGCTGGCCAAGGGGTTGCGGAGCATGGTCTGGAACACCACCCCGCCGAGGCCAAAGCTCATCCCTGCCAGGATTGACACGAGCGCTCGCGGCAGCCGCAAGGTGCCGACTGTGAAACTTGCTCCGGGCACGTCGCTTCCCGCCAAAACGCGCAGCACATCAATCGGCGGCGTCAGCGACTGTCCTAAGCAGAGTGTCACGGCGAACCCAGCCAACACGGCGCCACAGATGGTTGTAACGACCCGACTGCGTGACCTGGCGCGTTGCTGACGCATCTGCGCCAGTTGATCCTCAAGTGCGGTCTGAGATGCCGTGCTCATAGCTCTCTCACCCGGCGCTGGCGGACAATCCAGATAAATACCGGAGCCCCGATGAATGCCGTTACTATCCCCACGTCCAATTCAGACGGACGGGCGATGATCCTGCCTACGACATCCGCGCAGATCAGGAGAATTGCGCCAGTCAGCGCAGAAAACGGCAATAGCCAGCGGTGATCTACTCCGACGAGCACGCGGCAGACATGCGGCACGACGAGGCCGACGAAACCTATCGGGCCACAGATAGCGGTGGTCGCGCCGCAGAGCAGTATTGCGCCAAGTGCGGCTGCTGCGCGCGCCCATGCGATCCGCGCGCCCAAGCCTGCCGCAGCTTCATCCCCGAGGGCAAGAAGATTGAGGCTTCGCGCTGAAAGCAAACTGAGAGTGACACCAGCAATCAGGAACGGGAGACATGGCAGGATAGCCTCGAAAGTGGCACCGCCCACACCGCCGACCTGCCACAAGCGAATTCCGCCGGCGATATCGTTTCTTGGAAGGATAATTGCAATTGTAAATGAGACGGCAGCAATGCTTGTCGCGGCGCCTGCCAAAGCCATTTTTAATGGTGTGGCGCCGCCACGCCCGATCGATCCGATAGTATAGACGAAGCATGCCGCGACACCGGCTCCAGATATTGCCGTCCATATATAGGCATCAAGCGTTTCCATACCGAACCACGCGATGCCGATGGCGACTGCCATTGCCGCCCCTGCATTCACGCCGAGGATGCCGGGGTCGGCCAGCGGATTTCGGGTGATACCCTGCATGACGGCGCCGGCAAGCCCGAGTGCCGCCCCGGCCAGAAGCGCCATTACAGTGCGCGGAACGCGGACGGCCACGACAGCTTGCGCCATCGTTTCCGTATTCCCCGTTACGCCTGCCCAGATGTCCGCCCAAACGACGTCGCGTGTTCCCAAGCTCACTGACAATGCACACGCGCATACGAGCGCAAGCAGGACGACGACCAGCCATTGACGTCTGGAATGCCGCAATGCTCGGACAACAAATTCTGGCGACGAACGAGGGGTCATTCCACTTTGCGCGCCGCTTCGGCCAGCAGGGAGACGTATTCTTCGAGTACCCAAGGTAGGGACAAGGGCGTGGGATTTGCAGCCGTTCCGACCGGATCGTTACCCAAGAGGACAATCGCGCCATTCCCGATGGCCTTCATACGCGATGTCAGGGGATTTGCCTTGACCGTGTCGACAAGCGCCTCGCCACCGTAGGTGATGAAGATATCGACATCAGACAGGTCATCAATCTTCTCGGCGCTCAACTCCCCAGAGTATTTTCCGGGTTCCGCTGCATCTTTCACGCTTTTCGGAGATTTCAGGCCAAGGTCATCGAGGAATTGAACACGTGTATCTTCGGCAGAGTAAAATCGGATGACGCTAAGATCACGGACATCAAGATGGGTGATGAACATCGCGCTTTTGCCCGAGATTTCAGGATATCCAGAAATCACTTGTGTGATTTCTTTCTCGATCTCATCAATCAGATCCTCGCCTTCTTCGGACATTCCAAGCCCTGCGGCATTCAGGCGGATCATCTCGCGCCAGTCCGTGGCCCACGGACCTTTCCGATAGGCAATGACCGGGGCGATCATGCTCAAAGTGTCGTATTCCGACCGGGACAGTCCGGAGTATGCAGCCAGAATGATATCGGGGCGACTGGCCGCGACGGCCTCGAAATCTATGCCGTCGCCTTCGTCAAAAAGAACCGGAGTATCCGCGCCTAATTCACTCAGCTTTTCGGATACCCAAGGCAAAACGCCATCCCCGTCTGCATCTCCGAAATTCGCCCGTGCAAAGCCGACAGGCACGATGCCCAAGGCAATCGGTACTTCGTGGTTGGCCCAAGCCACCGTTGCGACGCGTTCCGGCTTCGACTCGATCACTGTCGTACCAAAGGCATGATCAACCGACACCGGGAACTCTTGGGCGAAAGTGCTTGTGGAAATCCCGGCTGCAGAGGCGAGAGAGACAAGGACGGCACCAGCTTTCAACAGGTTTTTCATGGGCGGTTCGACGCCTCCGCATTCGATTCGATATAGGCAAGTATTTTTGTCGGCTTTTCACTATGACCGAGTTCCGTCAAGGCAAACGCCTTGTAAGGGCGCCCTTTATTAGATGAAAATTGTCATGTTTCCAAAGTTTCTGACAAAAACAGTCAGATTGTACAATACACTTTTACTTCCCGATGCCCTATGAGCGTCTCCGGCGGGAAGCGACCAAGCCAAAGGTGATAAGGAAGTTTTCGTGCCACCGCAGTCAGTGATCCAACCGCTCGGATCATGGCGAACAGCAAGCTGCCGCTTTGGCCGGACAGCAAGCCAATATCAAAGATAACTCAAACCGTGGAACCGCATCATGGGATCACCGACCAAAACTTTCCGTCCTTCACTGTCGCGACCTGCGCGGCGATCGGCTTTCCTGCTTCTGGGTTGCACAGCACTTGTCACCCTGCCGCTTAGCGCTTTCGCCCAGGATGATCTGAACCCCAGCGGTGCCTACCGGTTGTCTCCGATCATCGTGGACATGGGCGTTGAAGCCGATGACGATGCTGAATCGATCGTGGCCTCAGAACTCTGGACAGGGGGCAAGGTTGCCACGAGCGTCCTTGATACACCGGCCTCGGTGTCGGTCATCACCCAAAAGGAAATCAGCCAGCGCAATGCGGACAAGGTCGAAGATGTTCTAGAATACACGCCGGGCGTGGTAACTGACTATTATGGGACAGATGACCGCAACGACTATTACCTCGTACGCGGCTTTCAAGCGTCGACCTACCGTGACGGGCTGACACTTGGCAGCATGCGCGGCGTCCGCGAGGAACCTTATGCTTTTGAACGGCTTGAAGTGATCAAAGGTGGCAACTCTACCCTTTTTGGTACATCCGACCCGGGCGGCACAATCAACTTCGTCACCAAATCACCCAAGTTCTACCAGTTTGGTGAAGTCTACACGAGTTATGGCACGAACAATCACGCGGAAATTGGGTTTGATTTCGGAGATGTTCTGAACGAGGAAGAAACGCTTGCTTACCGCGTAGTCGGCAAAGTCCAGAATGCGGACTTGGAATACGCGACATCGGAGGACGATGAGCAGTTTTTTCTTGGTGCGATCACCTGGGCACCGACAAACTATACCAAGCTGACATTCACGGTAGATTACCTTAAACGCGAGGGTACGCCAAACAGCGGCGGCTACCCGCTGGACAAGCTTTATGACCGGAGCCTTTTCTTCGGTGAGCCCGATTTCAATTATCATGATGTTGACCGGCTGACGATTTCAACCGCCTTCCAGCACGAATTCGAAAACGGGCTGAGCCTGCGGGCCAATCTTCGTTACAGCGATCTGGAAGACGATTTTGGTTATGTGTACTTGTCAGATAATGCCGCGCGGGTCGGATCATTGGTCGATCGCTACTATTTTGGAACCGACAGCACCTCTGAAGAGCTCATCGGGAACGTCATTCTCCAGTACGATACGAGCTTTGGCAGCATCGACAGCAGCACACTGGCTGGGCTCGAATACCGGGACGCTTCAAACACAAGTTCGGCGTTTTATGGGCTCTACACGCAGATCGATCTGAACAATCCCGTCTACACTGGTGCCCCGACCGGGTATGCCCCCTATAGTGTCCAGGCCAACGATTTCACGACTAAATCGGTCTTTATACAGCAGAACCTGTCCTTCTCGGACACTGTTATTGCAACCTTCGGTGCGCGTCATGACTGGCTTGACATCACCAACACGGACAATCTCGCGGCTGCTACCACGCAGGCTGATTTTTCCGAGTCGTCATATCGGGGCGCTTTGACCTACAAGATCAACAATCAGGTTTCGGCCTACCTCAGCTATGTGGAATCCGTCGCTCCGCCATCGATTGGAACTCAGCCGGAACGTGGTGAACAATACGAAATCGGCTTCAAGTATCAGCCCGAGAACATAAACGCGCTCTTCACGGCCTCTGTTTACGATCTGACCAAGAACAACGTCGTTGTTCCCGTCGTTCTTCCCAGCGGCGTTATTGAGCGGCAGACCATCGGAGAATCCCGCGTACGGGGCTTTGAACTCGAAGGCAAAGCCGAAATCTCGGCAGATCTGAGCCTGATCGGTGGCTACAGCTACCAGAAATCCGAATTCGTGCGTGGCGATGTTCGAGGGGTAACCGTTGACGGAAACGAATTCTCGGCTGTTCCCAACCACCTAGCGTCGCTCTGGCTGAATTATGATCTGCCCGGAAATGACTTGAGCGTTGGTTTAGGCGCACGATACGTCGGATCCTACTACTACAATGTTTACAACAATAACGGCGAGAGCCCGTCGCAGACCTACATCGACGCATCGTTTTCCTATGCCTTCACGCCGAATACAGAGCTGACAGTGAATGTCAGTAACCTGCTCGACAAACAATATGTCGTGGGCCGTGGAACTGCGGACTATTACAATAACGGCAGAACCATCACTGCCGCGCTGCGACATACATGGTAATGCCAACTTGTCCCCGTCCGTCCTTCATCGGGCGGATGGGGAGGTTTTACTTTGCGTGGAAGGTAAATTTAGGACAGCTTCAACGCGTCCGATGACTGCGGCGCCATGCAGCTGGTGTCTCTCCTACGAGTTGCCGAAACGATTTGGTCAGATGGGCCTGATCCGAGAAACCAAGTCGGTCCGCTATGTCGGCGACAGTCAGTTCTGAATTAGAAAGTAGTCCCCTCGCCTCTTCAACGCGCCGGTTCAACTGCCATTGATGTGGCGTTACCCCGGTCGTGTTCTTGAAGACCTGTGAAAACCAACTTTCAGAAAGGCTAACGACCTCTGCCATCTGCGCAATGGTCAGCCGTTTTCCTCCGCCATCTTCAAACCGCGCCACCACCTTTCGCATTTGCGAGGCTGTAAGACGTGCATTGACCGGATCTTGGTCAACAGCATCGATATCAACAACGCCCGCCAACAAACTCGCCGCCATACTTTCCGCGTAAATCGTATTTCGCTTTGGCATGCGCAATTCATCCGCGAGCAAGAGCGCGATACCCTGAAGATCAGAAATTTCGTCGCATTCAGCCGGACGCTCCAAGAGCGTGACCGCAGAGGAGCGCGGCAAGCTCGCCGAAAGAAATTGGACCGCCCAAGCGAAGTCGAAATGGATATCGAGATGTGAGAACGTGACGGCTTCAGTAAAGGACGTCCGCAACTGCATCCCCGCCGGGACGTAAATCGCGCGCGCCAAGGGACGGCTTTCTTTGTTGCCGAGAACCTTGATGGAACTCACATCAGAGAAGAAAATACTCAGGCGAGGATTGGCCGAGACGTAAAACCCCTGCCCTTCAACTTCTCCGGTTGCTTCCCAGTAGGCCGCAAGCACGTTTTCGAACTGTCGCCATAAGACAGGCGCCGTGCATTGGACCTTTTCAGTAAGACCGGTGAAATCGTGACTATAGCCCAAGAGGCGTTGGCTCCGCAAAAAAAAATCATGGAATTGGCTATCCGAACCAATTCAAGACGAAAGAGGCATTTGGCAGGGATTGGCTCTTGCAGCACACTATGGCCAACCTTGCGTCCGATAACAAGATTAGCCACCTGATAACAACCGTTGCCCGCGTTGCCGCGATCAGGACGGCAATAATCAGTCGATCAAACTGTTGATTTCGGCCTGATGCTTACCTGCACCGATTGGATACGCGATTCCATTCTTCCTGACGTTTGGTTTTCCATACTTTGAATTTGCCCATGTTCTCATGCGTTGTGCTGGGATGGAGAAAGATCACAGGCGCTCCAACAAAGACTTCTTCCAGAAAAAAGTTTTTGAAGTCTTCCATATTTGCACAGCCTTGGGAAATTTCGTCTATTAGATGGGCCAGAATGACCATCACGCCATCCTGATCGCCGACCATGACATCAGCCGGGAAAACAGGCGCGCCACCGCGGGCTATGGGCACATTTATCGCGAGTACCTCGTGAAACGTGAGATTTGTCGGGGCAGAGGGGCTGGCGCAGTATGATGGTATTAAGAGCGGCAATCCCACCGACGTCGCGAAACCCTCCGTCGGAAACGACACCGGTGCATCCGCTCACCGGCAGTTGCGCCATTAGGATCGATCCGGCCGTGGCCGCAAGCGCGTCTTGCCGCGCATCCATCACCAGTATCTGGCTGGGAGGACAGGTTTCCACCGCGAGACGTTGCGGATGGTCTGCGTAGCGGGAACGTCGAGACCACTACGTTTCTCCCTTACCGAAATATACCGCAGCGTAAACGCCTGCCCGACCATATCCACTCTTTTGGCGCTATGATCGATACGCGTTGGATGAATTGGTTTTGCAGACTGCGCTTGCAGAGCTGCGTTGCAATCGAGGCCATAGAGGCGCGCAACAGACGGTGACGGGTGTCTTCGGACAGAACTTATGTGTGGCTCATGGCTGCTCTATCAAAGGATGTCGGGTTCGCCGATCGTGCGCCCGAACCCCGTTTCGAGAAAATCAAAGTTGCAGGCTTTGTCCGCCTGCGCAGCAGGTCGCGAAAAGATGTAGCAGTACCCTCGCTAAAAGCGACCGATCAGCGGCTTCCACGCTTTTTTTACGACGCAGCGCAAGAAGCATTGCACAGGCTGGAACAAGATGGGCTGATCGCGACTTTCCGACAGTCACGCACCGTTGTGACGCACATCGATCCGGAACAACTGCGGCGCCAACATTTTCTCCGAACGGCCATCGAATGCAAGTTTGCCAGCCATAGCGACGTTTAACCCGGCGTTTAGTGGCGACTGGGCAATTACAGATCTGCGAATTTCTCGGCTCGCCGCGAAGAAATGTTCTTTCGTTGAAGGCCTAAGTGCTCTCCAAAGCATTCACCTCGACCCGTTATTTCAACGACCAGCTGGGGCTTGGCACTTACCAGAATTGCTGCGGAGCCAATGGCTTCCGGCTTCGGTTAAGCCCATCTTTGAGGCGGAGACGCGCATGGCCTGCGGCGACAAATGCGCGACAATCTTCCAGTCCCTGACCAAGCCAAGTTCGGCTCTCGCGCGTCAAGACCCGCCGGGCAAGCTCTTGCTCATCGGACTGTAGCAAGAGTTGCGCGCTGCGCAGGACCAAGGGCAACTGTTCTGCAAGCTGTTCTTCCATCAGACGCCAGTGATCCCAAACCTCTTTCAGCAGATCTTCATCCTGAAATGCCAGATGCATAAGGCGTTTGTACTGGTAGACGGCACTGTCCGAGACCTCGACGCCCTGAGGGACATGGCTGACCGTATCAGGAGCGGTGACCTCTTTCCGACGGTCGAGAAAACGATGCGCCTCGCCCGTGGTCAGGTAACGGTGCAGCGCGAATTCATCCGGCACCTCGGTTTGACCGAGGAAGACGGGTACCAGCGGCGCGGTCACCGGGCCGACGGGTGCATGCCACATCACGCGCAGGTCTGGATGCGAGGGGTGCACCAGCGGAACCACCTGACCATAGCCTGCGGTATCGCCGGTCAGACGCTCGGTCTGGATGGCCCAGCAGACGTCTGCAAAAGTAATCGGCGCAGAGTCGGCGCGCTTGCGCATTTCTGCTTCAACCCATGCCATCCCCTTCCAAGGGCCTTTGCCGTCACCATAAATCGAATTGACGTCAAAAGGTTGATCTGAAGCCGGGTCGTACCAGCCAAGATCGACCGCGGTCTGTATAAAATGGCCTGGGTAAAGGAATTTTTCGTCAGGTTCGGTGGGGACGACACCGACGTATCCAGGACGGGAAGCGCGAATGTCATCAGCCCCCAGACGCTCAGCCACCCAGAGGCCTTTGCCTCCCGAGAACTGGATTACCACCCACGCTTCATCTGGATCAGCGATGATGTGAGAGTTACCGCCGTAACAGGAATAGCCATGCTCCGCGATGAGCCGAGCCATGATGTCGACGCCCTCGCGTGCCGTATGCGCGCGCTCCAGCACAATTCTGGCAAGGTCAGAATAATTGGGCCCCGTCTGATCTTTTGGTGTCATGTCGATGAGAGCCTGACAGGAGGTCGACCAGATGTCGCGCACCGCCACCCCATATTCATTCAGACCGCCATTCGTGATCGGCGCGGGTACGCCAAGGTAATAGCTATAGCTGACCCGCATGTGTCTAGCGGTCACATCTGCCTGCGGAATTTCGGTCCGATGTCCAGGCATATCGCTATCAGGGCCAACCCCCACAGTGATGGTAGAATCCGAACCGTGCTCGGCCCGGCCAATGATTTCGAGCCAATGGCTCGAGGGCTCGTCGCCATATCCGGCAAGCCAAGCATGTCCGTCCGCCGTCAAGTTGCGGCCGATGTAGATCCCGTAGCTCATAGGGTCCTCGTTGTTGTCTGTGAAATTAGGTTATCGGTTGATCGGCTCAGCGAAGCGGAAACAGGCAGGCATGCCTGTGATCCGGCGCGATCTGCCGGTGTTGCGGTTTGGACTCCCGGCAGGCATCGTGGGCCAGCGGGCAACGCGTCGCGAAATCACACCCTTTGGGACGTCGCAGCAGGCTCGGCACCTCGCCCTTGATGGCATCGGTTTTTTGGCGGCGACGGTTCGGGTCAGGCTGCGGAACGCCCTCGACCAGCGCGCGGGTGTAAGGATGGGCCGGGCGGGCAAAGACCTCGGCTGCTGGCCCCTCTTCAACGATGCGGCCGAGGTACATTATGGCGATGCGATCGGCGATGTGACGAACAACGGGCAGGTTGTGCGTTATGATCAGGTAGCTGAGACCATGTTCCGCCTGCAAATCAGCCATTAGGTTCAGGATCTCACCCTGAACCGACACGTCCAGACCTGCTGTCGGTTCATCCGCAATGATCAGCTTTGGATTCAAAGCCAAGGCGCGTGCCACACCAACGCGGCGGGCCTGACCACCCGACAATTCGTGCGGATAACGCGAGAGGAACCCGCGAGGCAGTCGCACCATATCGGCGAGCCGCTCGGCTTCGGAATCGAGGTTGCGGCCCTCGGCACCGTGGATCAGCAAAGGTTCGGTAATCAGCGCCCGCACGGACTTGCGCGGCGAAAGTGAACCGACCGGATCCTGAAACATCATCGCCATATCGCGCCGCAACGGTTTGAAACGTCGTTCGGACATGTTCCGGATTTCGTTGCCCTCAAAACGAACCGAACCGCCGGCGGCATCCTGAAGGTTCAGGATCGTCCGGCCAAGTGTCGTCTTGCCCGAACCGCTCTCACCAACCAACGCCAGCGTTTCGCCGGGACGGATATCTAGGCTTACGTCCAGAACTGCGTCGACAAATGGCCGCTCGACACCGCGCAACCGGGCTTTCATCGCGCCCATCGTGCGAAACTGAACGTTCAGGTCGCGAACCTCAAGCAGCGGCTTGGCCTCTGTAACGGAGGCATCCATGTTCTTGCCGGTATCGCGCACGACGGTCGTGACATCAGCGGGTGGAGGCCATGACGGGTCGGCAAATGGCCCTTCCAGCAGGTGGCATTTGGCTACGCCTGTTCCCCGTTCGACAAGTGGTGGCGCGGTCGTGGAACAAGCAGGCAGAGCTTTCTGGCACCGGCTCGCAAAGATGCAGCCTGACAAAGAAGCTGTCAGATCGGGGATATCTCCGGGAATAACAGGCAGCCTGCGCGACACATCGGCGATCCTGGCCGGATCGCATTCCAGAAGCGCACGTGTATAGGGATGACGTGCGTTGTGAAAAATGTCATGGACCTCGCCGGTCTCAACCACTTCACCCGCGTACATCACCACCACGTCGTCGCACATCTCGGCGATCAGACCAAGATTGTGGGATACCACTACGATGGTCGTATCGAAATCATCCCGCAGCCCCCGCATGAGGTCGATCATCTGGGCTTCCATCGTGACGTCGAGTGCAGTCGTCGGCTCATCCGCGAGCAGCAGGTTCGGCCCGGTCAGCATCGACATGGCGATGCCAGCGCGCTGGCGCATCCCGCCCGAGAATTGGTGCGGATAGGCGTCCACCCGGCTTTCAGGATCGGGAATACCAACGCGTCTGAGCATATCGATGGCGGCTTTGCGCTTGTCAGCTTCGGACATCGACCGCCGGTACAGAATGTCGGACATCTGCTGTGCGTATGGCAGCACCGGGATCTGCGAGGTCATGGGGTCCTGGAATACCACGCTGATCTCTTCGCCACGTAATGCGCGCAAACCTTCTGCGTTCAGAGTCAGTAGGTTCTTGCCGCCGTATTCGACCCGTCCCGCGGTCACTTCGGCATTGCCTGCCAATAGACCAAGGATCGACCACAGCACTGTGCTCTTACCGGAACCGCTTTCCCCCACAATGCCTAGAATGCGGCCTTTGCGTACCGGAAAGGTGATGTCACGCAACGCCTTTACGCGGCCACGGTTGGTACGAAAGCTGAGGGTGAGACAGTCGATGTCCAACAGGGTGTCAGTGGCCAAATCTCTCATCGCCCTCTCCCCATGCGCGGATCGAAGATATCCCTCAATGCTTCCCCCAGAAAAGTAAAACCTAGTGTCGTGAGGATCAGTGGAATGCCGCCTGCGATCACCATCCACGGCGCATCTCGTATCACGAGATAACCTTCGTTCAGGATCGTGCCCCAGCTGGCCTGCGGCGGCAGCACCCCGATGCCGAGGAACGAAAGCCCTGCCTCGATCGATACGACAACCGGTACTTCCATCGCGGCTAGGATCAGCAATGGGCCGATCACGTTGGGCATCACATGCTGGAACAGTATTCGAGTGGTCGAAGCGCCAAGCGACCGTTCTGCCAAGATGAATTCCGTGTGGCGCAATGCCAGCGTTGCCGTCCTTGCAACCCTGCCATAGCTGGGGATCGTTGTCAGGATTACGATGGCAAGCACCACGGTCAGACTGGGACCTGTCAGAGCCACGGTGGCCAGAGCGAGAATAACTGCAGGGAAAGATCGCACGGCGTCAAAGGCCAGCAGCAAAAGGTTGTCCAGCCAGCGCGGACCGTAGCCGGCGATCATGCCGAGTACCAAGCCGATCGCCAGCGACGCCGAAACCCCGATCGCGGCGATATAAAGGGCCACACGACCGCCATGCAGAATACGAGAGAACGTATCCCGGCCAAGCTGGTCCGTGCCCGCAATATGGGCCCAGGTCGGGCCGGACATACGCGCGGGAATGTCCATCGCGTTCGGGTCATAAGGCGCGATCCAAGGCGCGAAGATGGCCGAAGCAAAGAATAGCACGACCAGCAAGAGCCCTGTCACCGCCTGCCAGTCGGTCAGAAAGCGTTTGAGCTTTTCACGCCGCTCGCGGCCGGCGCTTTCGCGGGCTTCCGGCATAGGAGCAGCGGTGGTGGTATCAGAGGGAAGAGCGGACACGGGGATCTAGCCAAGCAATGAGAAGGTCGGAAATCAGGACAACGAGGATGTAGAAGCCAGTGGCAAGCAACACACCGCCCTGCACGATGGGAAAATTGCGGTCGGACACCGCGTCGAAGATCATTTTGCCGACACCGGGCCGGGCAAAAATAATCTCGGCGAAGACCGCAGAAGAAATAAGCCCGCCAAACCCCATACCGATCAGAGTGATTGTCGGCAAAATGGCGACCCGCAGGGCATAGCCCAGTACGATGCGCCTTGGTTTGAGGCCAAAGGCGCGCGCTGAACGGATGTAAGGTTCTCCCATAACTTCCAGCATCGATGCGCGGACCATACGCGCGAGATAGCCGACCCATCCCAATCCGATGGCGAAGGCCGGAAGAACGAGATGGCTCAGTTGATCGCCAAAATTACCCGGCTCCCCTGCCCCTATAGCGGGCAGCCAGCGCAACTGGATCGAGAAAAGCAGCAGCGCCCAGATCGACACAAGAAATGACGGCACGGCGATTGTGCCGACCGAAAATATTCCTGTAACGCGATCAAGCCAGGATCCCGGACGCACGGCAGCGAGACAACCCAGCGGCACGCCCAACAACACGGCCCAGCCCATTCCGGTACAGATCAGAGCCAGCGAAAAGCCCATGCGTTCCGCGATAATCGCGGTGACCGGTCGGTTTGAGAACACGTCCTCACCGAGATCGCCCTGCACGGCGCTCCCAAGGAAGTAAATGAACTGCTTCAGGACAGGCTCATCCAAATGCATCCTTGCGGAGTATTCCGCAATGGCTTCGGGTGTCGCTCGTGTTCCAAGTGCCAGGATCGCGGGGTTGCCCGGGATCATGTGCAGCATCGAGAAGAGCAACAAGAGAACGGCCATGACGACGACTGCCGCCAGACCGAACCTCTTGAATAGGTAGATCGTCATGCCGGATTGCTCCCGGTTCGAATAGAACGCCCCCGCAGGACAAACGCGGGGGCGCCACAGATCAGACCGGCTTGAACCGGTGGTAGTTCAGTTCACCGGATGGTGCGGCGACTACCTCGATGTCTGTCCTGTGCGCGTAGGTTTCGGGTTCATGGTTGATCCAGACATAGGCGCCGGTTTCATCCATGATCTCTTGCATACGGACATAGATCGCTTCGCGTTTGCTTTCGTCAGTTTCCGAAAGACCCTCTTCATAGAGGCTATCGAATTCTTCGCTTGTCCAGCGCTCCCAGTTCCAAACACCAACCTGCTCGGACACGAACCACTGGGTCGCTTCGTATGGGTCGGGCACCGTCGCAAAGCGCATGATCCAGAGTTCGAGGTCTTCCCAAGTGTCACCCGCCTCTTCCATGCCCATTTCCCAGAACGGGCCGCTTTCCATCGGCAGGATATTCACGGTGATACCGATGGCGGCAAGGTTCGCCTGAATGATCTGCGCGGTCAGCAAGCGTTCCTGCCAGTTCAGTGTGCGCAGCGTCAACTCCAGCCCCGTGACACCGGATTCAGCCATCAGTTCGCGCGCCTTTGCGGGATCGTAGCTATAGCCATGATCCGAGCGCGCGCCCAGCAGACCGGGGCATACGATACCATGCGATTTGGTTGAAGTGCCCGCGAAGGCACCTGCCAGGATGCTATCGACATCTACAGCGTGCTGTATCGCCTGACGCACCTTGATGTCCTGCAGCTTGGGATGCTGCGTGTTCATGCCCATCCACATGTACTGAAGCTGCCCCGCGGTGGTGATCGCCGTATTTTCGGGCATCTCTTTCGAATAACGGGCCAGACTGTCTGGGCCAAGCTCGGTGCAGTCGATCTCGCCAGCTTCGTAGGCCAGTTCAGCCGCCTGGACCTCGGTGATGACATGGCATACTACTCGGTCAAAGCCCGGCGCGGGGCCGGTCCATTCCGGGTTTTTCTCGAAAACAGCGCGTTGTCCCGGCGTGGCGGAATAGGTGTAGGGACCGCAAATTGCCGGGAACTCCGTGGTGAAACGGCCACCGGCTGCTTCGGTTGCCGCCTCACAGACGATGGCGCCGGGCCCGTGGCAGAGGGTGACCATGATGAAGGGCGCAAAGGGCTTGTTCAGAACTAGCGTACCCGTCAGTTCACCGGTTACTTCGACAGTTTCCAACGCATCAAAATAGCCCGACCATTCACTGTCTTTCATGCGGGCATACGAGTAGGCGACGTCAGAAGCCTTGAGCGTGCCGTTACCACCGGACCAGACCAGTCCCGGAGCCAATTCGAATTCGATATGCCTGTCGTCGACGTATTCCAACCGGGTGACATAATCAGTCGGTTGCCAGCTGAAAGTGTCGCCGTCACGTACATATTCAGCAAGGAATGGAAGACATTGCTTTTGCGCTTCGACCTCGGTTCCGCCAACCATGTAGCCCGGATCAAGTATTGAATTGTCGCCGTCCAGTCGCAGATTCAGGACGCTTCCTTCTTGCGCGCGCAGCATTCCAACGCCGCCCGGAAAGAGTCCTGCCGCACCGATTGCGGCCGCCGAAGTCAGGAAAGTTCGCCGAGTGGTCTTTGTGGATGTCAAGGTCTGGCTCCTGTTATTTCCCCTCCTCGACCTCGCTCTAGCAAGCGCCGTCGGAAGGCATTTGTAACACTTTATTAACCTGAAGGATGAGCGAGGGGTTTAGGAATGGCAATTTCGCATCTGTGCGCTACTTTGCGCTATAAGTGCGTCACTGTGCGATAGGCCTATGTCAAATTTTGCTAAGAACCTCACCCTGGCTTGCAGCTATTACAAATCAATTTCGGAGGTGTGCCGTCGCATCCGGATCAACCGTCAACAATTCAACAAATATCTGAACGGCCAAGTCTACCCCTCGCGGCACAACATGCGCCGGATATGCGATTTTGTTGGCGTAACGGAATCAGAGATGTTGATGGATGAGACAGGTTTTGCCCGGGTGATTGGACTGCGTCGTCAGTCAGTTGCGACCCCACAGCTCGATCTTCCGATGAAGCACTTAGAGACCCTTTTGTCACGCAGCATGCCGGTGAACCGTTATGAAGGCTACTACTTCCGCTATTTCTATTCTTTCGGCAACAAGGGCTGCATCATCCGATCTCTTGCGCGGATCGTAATCCGCGACGGTCGCGGCTATTTCAAGAATGTGGAAATCCTGCGCGACCCCGACACACGGCACTGGGTCCGTACGAACAAATACGAAGGGCTTATTTTTCAGCTGGCAGACCGCATTCAGCTCTTCGAATACGAAACGATGGAAATGAATTCCGTGACGCAAATGACTCTGTATCCCAGCTATCTGAGCCGCGTGGATTACCTCTTAGGTATACAGACCGGTGGCCCCACCCGACGTGGCCGCAAACCCGGCGCGTCCCGCGTTGCGCTCGAGTTCCTTGGAACGGATATCAGCGTGTTACGCGCCATGCGCCAGACTGGCATGTTCTCTCCCGATGATCCGGCTTTGCGCCGCGACATAGTGAAGGCCATTGGGAACAGCATCGATCCCGGCGCTTTCGTTTTGGAAGTCGACGAACCTTGATCCGGTAAACAAGTTGCGCCACGTCTTATTCTCATGCCTCATTGGATTGGGCGTGCATGGTTCCCCGTTCGGAAACGAGTGGTGACCATGTCTGATCTTTTCTGATTGAGCGCCGCACAGATGGGAGGTCTAGAGCCTTACTTTCTGAAGTCTCATGGCAAGCCCGGATCGACGTCTTCTAAGTGGCATTATCTTCATTAATCGCAACGGTTTGCGGTGGCGCCACGCCCCAACGGAGTACGGCCCCCACAAGACACTCTACAACCGTTGGAAACGATGGAGCGATAAGGGCGTCTTCGCCCAGATCATGGCGGGTCTGGCCGCCGAGCATGGTGAGGAGACGACTGTGATGATCGATACTACACATCTGAAGGCCCATCGCAGTGCGCACAGCCTGGGCTTTAAAAAGGGGGGCGTGGACGCTTGATTGGCCGAACCAAAGGGTTTGAGGGATTAAGAAACGGTCCGGGTGACCGTTTCGCCCGAAAACGGAACCCGAAGCTGCACGCCATTTACGAGCCAATGCCGCCCCATCGACTTGTTTCTGACCGCCGGCCCCGTCAGCGACTACATTGAGGCGCGAGCGCTGCTCAGCGGGTAGCCCAACGTGAAGGGGCTGCTCGGCGATCGTGGCTAGGAGGAGGGTTGCGACCCTTGCGACCCTTTATGACTCCTGACCACAAACCTACTTCTCAGCAATCGCACTCGTCCCGACCGTAATCTTCCGGCTTTCAGTAAGAACGACTCCTGAGACTAGGCTCATTTTCGAATACCGGTTCCCTGAGTCACCTTAAGATTGCTATGCGAGAATCTTTTTCCATGAGCGTAAAGTGTATTGCCTTATTCCCGACCGCTCGACCACCTTTTCTGTCAGAGTAGTCTATCTCGATGCCATGCGCGATGGCATCCAGCCTGAATCCTTGCAAGAAGATGATGCTGATCAAATGGCATTCTTGCCATGAAATTTGCGAAGAAAGCGTTTTGAACATAGATGGCGATGCACGTGGCAACTATGGTTCCGGCACCTTGAGCACGCCTTTTTTTGAGTGATGCAGGAAAGATGGGTCAGTTGGCCTCGATACTTCGCACCAACACCCTGTCGTAACAATATTTCGTGGCCCGTGGCTCTGTATGCTGCGGTGTACCGTCGACCTTCTGTTTCGGTTCAGATATGAGAGGCTCAAATGCAGCAATTTGGAGCATATCATGTCCGACATCATATACACGAAAGTTGACGAAGCACCTGAGTTGGCCTCGGCGTCGCTGTTGCCGATCATTCAGAAATTCGCCGAAGCCGCTGGCGTCAGCGTTGGGACAATGGACATAAGCCTCGCCGGGCGCATTCTGGCAGCGTTCCCCGAGCATCTAAGCGAAGATCAGCGTCAAAGCGACGATCTGGCTGAATTGGGACGTCTCGTAAAGACGCCCGAGGCGAATGTGATCAAGCTGCCCAATATCTCCGCGTCCGTGCCGCAACTGGTTGCCGCAATAAAAGAGCTGCAATCGCAAGGTTTTGCGCTGCCCGATTATCCGGAAACGCCTGCGAGTGACGAAGAGAAAGCCGTTCGTGCCAAGTATGACGGGATCAAGGGGTCGGCGGTCAATCCGGTTCTGCGAGAAGGCAACTCCGACCGCCGCGCCGCCAAAGCCGTAAAAAGCTTTGCGCAGGCAAACCCGCACCGCATGGGCGAATGGTCGTCCGACAGCAAGACGCATGTGTCGTCCATGTCGGGAAACGACTTTTTCTCGAATGAGACCTCTACCACTCTCGAAAAAGCCACTGGCGCCAAAATCGTGCTGGAGACAGCATCCGGTGAGACAGTTCTCAAAGAGGGCCTCGAGTACCCTGCCGGCACAGTAGTCGACGCGACCTTTATGAGCGCCGCCGCACTCAAAGATTTTTTGATCAAGGAAATCGAAAAGACCAAGGACGAAGGTATCCTTTTCTCGCTGCATCTGAAAGCGACGATGATGAAGGTTTCCGACCCTATCCTTTTCGGTCACGCTGTGAAGGCTTACCTCGCTTCGGTGTTTGAGAAGCACGGCGATAAGATGGCAGCACTCGGTGTAGACCCGAACTCTGGCCTCGGGGACTTGCTGGCTCGCGTTAAAGACGAGGCAGAGATCTTGGCCGACATCGACGCCTGCATGGCCGACCGCCCGCCGATGTACATGGTCGATTCCGACAAAGGTATTACGAACCTCCATGTATCTTCAGATGTGATCATCGACGCCTCCATGCCGGCGCTCATCCGGGCGGGCGGCAAAGGCTGGGGGCCCGATGGAAAGGAAGCAGACGCGAACTGTGTGATCCCCGATACGTCCTACGCCCCGGTTTATGACGAGGCGATCAAATTTTTCAAGGAAAACGGCAAATTGAACCCGGCAACCGCCGGAACAGTGCAGAACATAGGTCTGATGGCACAAAAAGCCGAGGAATACGGCTCGCACCCGACAACTTTCGAGATCCCCGAAGCCGGCACGGTAAAGATGATCCTTGATGATGGTACCGTTCTTCATCAGCACGCTGTAGAGGCGGGCGACATCTGGCGTTCCTCTTCGGCGCGGAAAGCCCCGATCGAAGATTGGGTCAATCTGGCCATCTCCCGTCAAAAGGCAGAAGGTTGCCGGGCAATCTTCTGGCTTGACGAGAACCGCGCGCATGATGCCGAGCTCATTTCCTACGTAAAGCCGATCCTCGAAGCGCAAGGACTGACAGACGAGTTCGAAATAATGGCCCCGCGCGAAGCTACGCGCGCGTCGCTTGAAACCATTACCAAGGGCGAGAATACAATCGCTATTACTGGGAATGTTTTGCGGGACTATCTTACAGATCTCTTCCCGATCCTCGAACTGGCGACCTCTGCCAAGATGCTTTCCATCGTGAAACTTATGAATGGCGGGGGATTGTTCGAAACAGGGGCTGGCGGGTCGGCACCGAAACACGTCCAGCAGCTTGTTGAACAGAACCATCTGCGCTGGGACAGTCTTGGCGAATTCTGCGCCCTCGGCGAAAGCCTGATCTTCCTCGCCGACGCAAACGGAAACGACAAGGCCCGCATTCTTGGTGAAGCCGTCGAAACCGCAACGCAGGGCATTCTTGACAATGGCCGGTCGCCGTCGCGGAAGGTGGGCGAACCGGACAATCGAGACAGCCACTACTGGTTTGCGCGGTATTGGGCCGAAGCGGTGGCCGCTCAGACTAAAGATACTGAACTTGCAGAGCATTTTGCGCCAATCGCCAAGGATCTTGCCGCTAAAGAAGCCGATATTCTTTCGGAACTTGCTGGTGTGCAGGGCAACGCTGTTGACCTTGGAGGGTATTACCGAACCAACGCGGCGAAGACAGCCAGCGTGATGCGCCCGTCCAAGACGCTCAACAGTATTATCGGGTATGGCGACTGATCTAAAATTGCCGCGTACCCGAAAGGGTGCGCGGCGGCAAGAAACGTAAAGAATAATTTTTGTGAGCTGCGGACGTATTACGGCCGAGAACCACTCTGCAAACACAAAAAGTTCTACCAGCGCCCGGTTCGAAATAAAGTCGCCAAGATACCTCGATTGAAGGTTCGATACTCGATCCTCACGCCGAAAGTATGCGTCTAGCAGGTTTCAAAAAGGACATTACAGGGGAGCGGGTCGCAACTTCAGACCGGCCAAACAATCGGCCCAGAACGAGTATCTTTGTTCGATCCGTAGTCTCATGATCATAATACTGTCGTGTTGATTGGCTCTAAATATCTTCGATCTTCCGCATTGCCCAACTTACACTGAATCCATGTAGAACCGTGGACAATAGGATCACGAGGCCAACAAGCGACCAAAGCTGGCTTTCGTTTACGAATTCCATGTGGCTCATCGCGTAGCATAGGTAGTAAATGGAACCAATGCCGCGTACGCCAAACACTGAGATTGCAGCTCGATCCCGGCGCGACATTCCCGTACCAATTAGACTGATCCAACCTGTGAGGGGGCGGATAACCAAAATCAGGATCAACGCAATCAAAACCTGGTTCCAAGTCAAATCCGCGAATACCAATGGCAGAATGGATCCGAGAGCGACCAACAGCACCGCAGTCAGAGCATGTTCGATGGACTCGGTAAAATCGTGCAGTCGTCGGTGAAAATGGTGATCTTCTTCCATCCGCCGGAGCGTCATGCCCATTACGGCCACCGCTATGAACCCGTAGCCTTCTACCAACTCGGTCGAACCGTAACATAGCAGAACACCTGCAAGTGCAACGACACCAGACCCTGTGTTAGCCAATGGTGCGCCTTTCGGCAATGCAAACAGGACAAATGCCAAGGCCCGTCCCCCTGCCCAGCCTGCAATGGCCCCGACGGCGATACGGTAAACGACATCAAGAGCAAACCATTCAAGCGCCCAAGCGCCCGGGTTCACCCCCTCAGCCGCTACAATCAAGCCCAAATATACAAAGGGAAAGGCCAACCCATCGTTGAGCCCGGCCTCAGTTGTCAGTGTAAAACGAACAGGGTGCTCGCCTCCTTCGTGCGGCGGCCCGACCTGCACGTCGGCCGCAAGAACTGGATCGGTAGGCGCCAATACCGCGCCGAGCAAAATTGCCCCTGCCACAGTCAAGCTTTCCAGCCCTACGCCCAACAACGCTATGGAAGCGATCGTAAGTGGCATGGCAATCGCGAGCATACGCGCCGTCGGAGCCCACTTGCGCCAAGGCAGAACGCTATCAATCCGCATGCCTGTCCCAAACAGAGCGACGATTACGGCCAATTCGCTCAGAAGTTCCCACGGCATCGGAGCTTCCCGCGGATCTGGCATCGTGGGAATGGCCGGGATCAATAATGCGCCAGCGCTTCCCAAGATGATCATGAGGGGGGCAGAAGCTGGCTCACTCCGGGACACAAGCCTCGGGATCCAGCGCGCCAAAATCACTATTGTCCCGATAGCAGCCAAGGCAATATGGTAAGGATTAATAGCGAAGAATGCGTTCAGGTCCATGATCAGGCTGTTTCCGTTAAAATTATGAAGTGAGACGAGACACAGGCTTCGCTGCAACCGACTGCTTGCAAAGCAAAATAGCGCGGTTGTTAGAAAAATCAGGTCTGATCCATATGGCGTTTAAACGCTAAGTGCTTTCGAACCAGCGTTGTTCGAGAAATTGCAGGGAACGTGGCAACCGCCAGACATCCACGCAAGCAGGCGATTGCAAAAGCGGCTGGTCATTGAGACATCGCTACCCGTCGAAGCGCGTAGCCCGGTTCCGTGCCAAGTGATCGACAATCGCATGGACAGTTCTGTCGCAACACTGTGTCTCGCCACCGCTACTCTTGAGTTATGCATCACAGTGGTTCGTGAAACGTGTCTAGTCCTTTCAGTGCGCTTGTATTGCGCAGATACCCATTCCAAAACTATGTTAGCCTGCACGCGTCGGCTTATCGCCAATATGCCAGAAAATGCCAACCATAACGCGCAGCGCGTCACGACAAACTGGATTCAATACATCTTCGCTCGGTGCGTGTTGAGAGTAGCCACAGTAAGAATGCGGCACAAAGATTGTCGGAAGTTCAAAAATGTCGGTTATGCTTTCCTTGGGTGACGATCCGGCAAGGTTTGGGAGAACGTGCAATTTGCCTGCGGTTTCACGGATCGAGGAGCCGACGAACTGCGACCATGAATGAAACCGATTGCCGCCAAAGCCCCCGGTTGTGCGGGCGGATCTGGACGCCCTCGACCCCATGCGCAACCAAGTGTCGCCGCAATGCAGGTAAAAACTCCTCCGGGTCCGTGCCGACGACAAAGCGCTGCCGGCATGTTCACCCTGCCCAACCGGAAATCTCATTGACCGCTCCGGGCACACTTGAGTCCATGGCTGGAACCGCAGAGCTGCTCCAGCCAAAGACACGCTTGGCCGGAGTAAGGCTCTCATCGCCCCAATCCGGATCGACTGCGGGTCCTTGGCCCCCATTCACAGGAAGATCGCCAGATAATGAAAAGTAAAATAGTTAATCTGACCGAATTCCTTTCGCAGATCCCCAAGCAGGTTGAAGATCTGGTTTTGCACCGACAAATCCAGGGCCGAGGTCGGTTCATCGCCGATCACGAATTCCGGCTTCAGTTCAAGCGCGGGGGCGATGGCAACACGCTGGCACTGGCCGCCTGACATTGGGTATCGCGCCAGACGGTTCAGGGCTGCGGTAATCCCAGCTTTTTGCAACAGTTCCACGGCGCGGGCGGAGGCCTTGGCCTTGTTCGCCTTGCGATGTAGCAGATAGGTTTCCACTAGTTGATCGCCGATCGTATAGGCCTTATTCAACGAGGTCATCGGCTCTTATAAAATCTTCGCGATACGATTGCCGCGCAGATCCCGCATCACCCGCGTGCTGGCGGTCTGCAAATCGATTTCATCGAACCGGATTCGTCCGCTGATTGTTTGATGGACTGAACCAGCAGCCCCATAACCGCTAGCGACGTCACCAATTTTCCTGAGCCACTTTCGCCAACGATAGACAGGGGTTCGCCGCAATTAAGCTCGAAGTCTATGCCTCGAACTGCGCGCAAAGTGCCACTGCCAGCTGGGATGTCGAGCTTCAAATTTTTAACAGAAAGAAGTGTTCCGGACATCGGTCAGCTCGATCCTTCGGGGGTCGTGACATCCCGCCGCCCATCGCCCATGAGGTTGATCACAAGGACCAGTAAGGATAGAATCGCGCCGGAGATCAACACCAGATAGGGTTCGAAAATCGTCATGTTCGTGCCTTCCGAAACCATTAGGCCCTATGACTGGGTCGGCGGCTGTACACCGAGGCCCAGACAGTTGAACGCTGCTTCCAGCAAAATGGCATGGGCCATTTGATGCGATCATAAATCAAAGGATCTTAATAGAAGCGTTTCTAAATTGGTCCAGAAGGGCTTGGGGCGCAGCTCTATCGGTGACAAGGGTACCGATCCCCTCCGCATCCAATGACCGAACGCGGCTGGTGGCATTCAGCTTTGTGTGGTGGGCCATGCTTACTGTTCTAACTGACTGCGCGGCCATCGCGGCGGAAATTTCGGCCTCTTGAAGATCATAGAAAAACGCCCCTTTCTCTGGATGCAGGGCCACCGGCGCGGAAAAGCATAGGTCAACCTCGAAACGACGGATCTCGGAGAGGGTCAGCTCGCCCACTGTCGCGGGCACGTCTGCGGCGATCCGACCGCCCAGGAGAACCACCTCCCTGCCACCGGCCTGCAACGTGGTGGCCACATCCAGCGAATTAGTGACCACCGAAATGCCGGGAACCTTCACAAGCTCGCGGGCAAAGACAGCGGTGGTCGACCCGGCATCAACCATGATCGTCTGACCGGGCTGTATCAGGCTGACCGCTTTTTTAGCAATTTCGGATTTGGCGCGGATCTGGGTCGTCATGCGCTGGCGAAACGGATCTTCCATCCGGGCTTCGGGTAAGACGGCCCCTCCGTGGACCCGAGCCACCTTGCCGATCTCTTCCAGATCAAGCAGATCGCGGCGCACCGTTTCGCGCGACACGCCCAGCATCCCCGCTAGATCATTGGCGCTGACCTGCTGGTTTGCGGCCAGCATCGATAGAATCCTCTGGTGGCGTTCTTTTGCCCACATCAGGCTGTCTCCCCGCTTTCGCCTCGCTGGCGCATCAGCGCCAGCGTGAATTTCATAGACAAGACAGCGACGCAAACAACCGCCATAACGCAGGTGGAAAATGCCGCCGCCTGCGAGGTAAGCCCGGCATCGTCCAGCCGCATGATCGTTACGGCGGCGACGCTCAGTTCGGGCGTGGTCAGGAAGACCACCGCCGAAAGAGTGACCATCGAGCGCATAAAGAGGAAGAAAAAGACTGAAACCAGCATGGGCGCGATAAACGGGGCCACAATGTCGCGGGCCGTACGCCCAAGACCTGCGCCAAGGCTGCCTGCGGCCTCTTCCAAGGCGGCGGGCAACTGTCGAAACCCGGTCAATGCGGTCAGGAACGCCTGAGTATGGTAGTGGTAGAAATTTACAATCCCGATCAGCGCGGCGGTGCCATAGAGCAGGTAAAGCGGTGTCGCTGTGGAGTTGAACGTTAGAATATAGGCCAGCCCGAGAACCATCCCCGGGACGGCCGCTGGCATTGCAGCGAGGATCTGAATCGGCTGGGCCAGCGCCTGAGGCAATCGCCGCAAGCCCAGACCCAACAGGAACACCGCCACGGTGCCACCCGCCGCCGCTGCCAGCGAAATCAGTATGGTGATCCAGAGAGAAGAGTACCCTCCCGCCAGCGTAATGTCATAATGTTTGGGCGACAGCGACATGTTGTAGGGCCAAAGCGCGACGAAACTGGCGTAGACCACGATGCCAATAACCGCGACGATACATGCACAGATCAGCAATGACAGTGCCGCCATGCTCAGATCTCGAAATGGCGCGAAGGAGAGGTGATACGGCACCTGCCCCGTGGCCTGCCCCGCCTGCTGACGCTTCATCGCCTGCCGCTCGATTGCGTACGATAGCACGGTGGGAAGCAGCAGCATGATCCCCACCACTGCTCCCATGTTGAAGTTTCTCTGGCCAACAACTTGGCTGTAGATCTCGGTTGCGAGGACGGAATAGTCACCGCCAATTACCGCGGCATTGCCGAAATCCGTGATTGTAATGGTGAAGCACACAAAACCCGCGTTCATGATACCGAAGCGCGCTGAGGGAATGGTCAGGTCGCGGAATTGCCGCCAGGACGAGGCTCCCATGACGTCCGCCGCCTCATAGGTGCGCGCATCCAGCAGGACCAGCGCCGCACCGATTATCATCACCGCCTGCGGCAGCGCATACAGCGTATTGGCGATCAGCAGACCCCAGAACCCGTAAATCTCGATCTCGACCCCAAGGGCGCGGCTGATGACGCCGTTGCGCCCAAGCAGAAAAATCAGCCCAAGCGCCTGCACCAGCGAGGGCGCCAGCAACGGAAGAACGATGATGCCACGGATCAGCCATTTACCGCGAAAAGCACAGCGATAGAGGCCGTGTGCGATCACGAAGCCCAGCAGCACGCTGAGCAGCGTGGTCGCGCCGCCCATAATCAACGAATGCCGCGTTGCGCGCCAGAATCCGGAAGAACTGAGCACCTCGGCGTAATTGCCAAGCCCAAAACTGTCGCCAACCGTGATCGAACGCAAAAAGACGATTAGCATCGGATAGGCAAAGAAGAGGATCAACCCCAGCAGCGGCATGCCGACACAGACGAGGGTCAGGAGGCGATCGAAATCAAAAGGCGCGCGTTCGGCGCGCGCCGGGGCCTGTTCCTGGAGGCTCATGTCGGCACAGCCTTGGACAGGGCCCCGTCGTCATCGACCCATGTGCAGGCCTCTGGTGAGACGTGCAGCCGTACACGCTCACCAGCGCGGCAGGGGTTCGTGCCGTGGGTTTCCACGGTCAACATGCCGACTGGGCTGTCGACCTCGAGCCGCCGCAGGTTGCCAAGAAAGCTGATGCTGCGCACTGTTGCTGCACCATCGACCGACTTCGCAATGTTGATCTGCTCTGGACGGATGCAGGCAAGCTGTGGTTTGCCTGAGGCGGGTCGGGTCGCCAGCAGATTGGGAAACAGGCGGTCAACCTCTTCAGGCGACAACAGATTGCTGATCCCCATGAACTCGGCCACGAAACGGGTGGCAGGCCGATGGTACAGATCCTCAGGCGTACCCGCCTGCACCACGACGCCGTGGTTCATACAGATGATCTTGTCTGCTAGTGCCAGTGCCTCTTCCTGATCATGGGTCACCATCAGGGTCGGAATGCCGAGTGCGCGCTGCACCTGCCGGATTTCGTCGCGCAAAGTGGCGCGCACTTTTGCATCCAGAGCCGAAAGCGGTTCATCCAACAACAACACACGCGGATCAACAGCAATGGCCCGCGCAAGGGCAATTCGCTGCTGCTGCCCGCCCGAAAGCTGGCCGGGCATCTTATCAGCGACCTGCGGCAGCTTGACCAATTCCAGCAATTCCGCGACCCGTACCGAGATTTCAGTCTTCGCGGCGCCCCGGATTTTAAGCCCATACCCGATATTCTCGGCGACAGTCATATTGGGAAACAAGGAATAGGACTGGAAGACGATGCCAAAGCCACGCTTGCGAGCGGGCAATTGTGACAGATCGGCGCCTTCCAGAGTAATTTCTCCGCCGTCAAGATCGGTGAGACCGGCGATCAGCCTTAGCAGCGTCGTTTTTCCGCAGCCCGAAGGCCCGAGCAGGCAGACGAACTCGCCCTGATCGATCCCTATAGAAACGCGGTCGAGCGCCGTAAAATTGCCGTAGATCTTGGTGGCATCGCGGACGGTTAGGTACATGGGGTCTTACTTTCCTTCGGCGTGCAGGCGATCCGAGACCGCCTGCAAAGGGTTGGGGCGACCCGAAGCCGTCCCGATCTCTGGCCTTAGCGGCCGAACTTCTCTTTCCAAGTCGCCTTTACGTCGGCCTGGTCCTTCGCGGCTTTTACAAAGTCGATATCTGCGAGGATGGACGAAATGTCAGCGGGGAGGCCAGCCGCCTCGGCCGCTTCAGATGCATCGACACCCGGCACGGTGATCAGCGCCTTGTACTGCTGATAAAGGTCGATAGCCTCGTCCGACATCGTCCAGTCCAGGAAGGCCTTCGCCGCCTCGGGATTGTCGGTGCTGGCCATCAGGCCGGAGGCTTCCAGCTCATATCCCACGCCGCCTTCGGGAAAAACCATGGCCAGTGGATAGCCCTCTTCGATCGATTGCATCGCTGTGAAAGCCAGCGAGATCCCAACGGTATATTCGCCCACCCGCGCGGACTTACACGGCTTGGAGCCCGAAGATGTGTATTGCGCCATATTTGGGTCGACCGCTTCGAGTTGCGCCCAGCCAGCTTCTTCGCCCATGCTCTGCAGGACAGCGTTGACGTGCAGATACCCCGTACCGGAGGAGTTCGGATCCGGCATCAGCACCTCGCCCTTGAAGGCCGGATCTTCGAGATCGGCCCAGCTCTTTGGCATCGTCAGGCCTTTTTCTTCGAGCCGAGCGGTATTCACGCAAAAGGCGCCCATATAGCCGATCGGGGCGAACCACTTGCTATCCGCGTCTCGGAAGGTATCGGGCAACACGTCGACACCCTTTGCTTCGTAAGGCTCCAGCATCGCGAGAATCTGGGGATCCATCATGGCGCTGACCGCCCAGCCCCAGATCACATCGGCTTGCGGGTTGCCTGCCTCTGCCAGCAACCGCGCGCCCAGCTTGCCGGTGGACAGGCGCAACACGTTGATTTCAGTATCAGGCATCGCCGCCTTAGCAGCTTCGATATAGGCCGCGATCTCTTCTTCCTCGAGTGCGGTGTATACCGTCAGCTCGTCGGCCAAGACCGGCACCGCAGCGGCGAGAGCTGCCAGCGACAACGTGGTAGTCTGAATCCAGGTCTTCATAATCATCTCCTTGTTGGTTCACTTCCTTGTCCGGACCTGTGTCCGGTCGATAGGGGTCCTGCAAAACCCCTTCTGTATAGCTGCCCGGCGTCATGCGTCGTCCGGTGGAACATTGGGGCAATATGTGTAGTCTTGCGTTTTTGTGGCCTTTGTCTACTAATAATTCCCGCGGTGTGCGCCCGCAGCCTGTCACTTTACGTATTCCGAGGAATTTCCATGCACTCCCTTAAGCCCAACCCCGATACGGATCGGCTGGCTCAGTTCGCAAATACCTTGGCGGATACGACCGACGCGATGGCCATGAGTTATTTTCGCAAGCCGCTCGACATCGAGGCGAAGGCCGACGAGTCCCCTGTCACCCAAGCCGACCGAGCCATCGAAGCCGAGATGCGACGCCAGATCGCCGAAGCCTTTCCAAGCCATGGTATCCTTGGCGAAGAACATGAGGACGACCGGCTTGACGCCGAACGGATCTGGGTCATCGATCCTATCGACGGAACGAAAAGCTTTCTCTCAGGAATGCCAAGTTTTGGCACGCTGATCGCCTGCCTGGAAAACGGTGTGCCCGACGTCGGAGTCATATCGATTCCACCCAGCGGCGAACGCTGGACTGGCCAGAGTGGCGCGCCCTCGCAATTAAACGGCGCGCCTTGCCGCACCAGCGGTCGGCTACGCCTTTCCGAGGCGATCCTTTATACCACCAGCCCGGACAACTTTGACGCTGCGGGATGGGCGCAATTCGAAAAATTATCCGGGAAAGCGAATATGCGACGCTTTGGCGGGGACTGTTACGCTTATGGTCTGCTGGCTTCGGGTCATGTGGACCTTCTGTTCGAGATGAACCTTCACCCATACGACTACATGGCACTTATACCGATTATCGAAGGCGCAGGAGGGATCATCACAGATTGGGACGGGCAACCATTGACTCTCACTTCTGGAGGAAAAGTCATCGCAGCCGCCAGCGCCAAGCTACATGCTGAAGCGCTCATCGCATTAAACCCTGACTAGGCTAAAGTCCCATTAAATTTCAGCTGATCGAGTCCGAAGTCAGCTTAACACGTCGAAATCGACGCATAAGGTCAATTTTCGTTGAGAATAATTCCGAAAAAGTGCGCTAGGTTCAAACTGCCAAACAGTGGACCAAATTTTCAAGATACTTGGGCTAGGTGCCTGATTTGAAACCGAACCTAAGTCCCACCAACTGTCACCGCGCCCGACTCGGCCAACCGCTCGATCTCATCTGTTTGCAGGCCGGCCATCTGCAACACATCAATGCTGTGCTGTCCCACCTCTGGGCTTTCAGCGCGCGACTCTGGCGCGCCGGGAACCCCTGGAACAGGCACGTTCCCCACAATAGGATGCTCAAGCCAATCGTATGATCCGACCTCTTTTACGTGGCGATCGTCAAAGTAGTCTGAATAGCTGTAGACAACCGAGTTCATCACATCCGCTTCGGTCAACCGCTGGGCCCAATCCTGGGAATTTCGTTTCGCGAAAGCTGCGAAAAGAATCGCGTTCAGCTCCTCCTCATGCTCAAGCCGGTCGGCTGCCGTCCGGAACCTCGGCTCATCTGCCAATTCTCTCCGCTCAAGCACTCGACAAAGCGCCCCGAAATGATCATCCCGCATGGCCGTTATATTTATCTGACCGTCGCGGGTCGGAAAGGCGCCGACAGGTGCATAGAGGTTTCCGGTCTCGCCCTTTTGAAGATGGAATTCTATCATCTTGGGTGCCTGAAAGGCTGCGGCAGACTGCATCAGACTACAGTCGATCCACTTTCCTTGACCAAAGCGGAGCTTGGCAATCATGGCCATGGCCACGGCATTGCAGCCGTAAAGGCCAGTCATCACATCCATCGCCACCATCCGCGACCGTTGCGGCACACCTCGACTATCGGCGTTCATCGTCATCCAGCCCGAGAAGGCCTGGATGACCGCGTCGGTGACCGGTCGATCCATGTAAGGGCCAGCCTGTCCAAAGCCTGAAATCGAGAGATAAATCAGGTCCTTGTTGTCGTTCGACAAGTCCTCGTAAGAGAGGCCAAAGCGTGCCATCACTCCGGGACGGAAACTCTCGGCAACGATGTCTGCCGACTGAGCAAGGGACTTCACAGCCGCGAGAACGTCCGCGTTTTTCAAATCTACGGCCAGACTTTTCTTGCCGCGGTTAAAGGCAATCGAATGAGCAGTGTGGTTCTCATAGGCCCTGCCGAGCGTCCGCCCCCATTCCCCATTAAGAGGCTCGACCTTGATGACCTCGGCGCCGTGAAGAGCCATGATTTGAGTGGCATGAGGCCCGGCGACCCCAGCGGTAAAGTCGAGAACTTTTAGCCCAGCAAATGCGGCATGTTGTTCATTCATCTGCAACATTTCTCCCGCTTCGTGAGAGGCGCAGCCAAATCACCGCGAAGATGGCAAACAATGTCATCCCGCCCATGTAGGGCATGAATTGTCGGAAATGGACGCCAAGCCAGGCGGGCACGACCGCCACTGCCAGCACGATTGAAAACGTGGCCCATTGGAATAGCAGTCTACGCATCGAGCCTCTTCCCCTGATTGGTACGCCCCCGGAACCACAACATGATCAGAACCGCGCCCGCCAATAACATGGTCTCCCAGGTCGGCACGATGAACAAAAGCGCAGTGGCTGCGAGCGCAACGCGTTCCCACGGCTTGAGCAAGCGACGTAAGTAACCTTGCACTGCGGCAGCAAGACAGATGATCCCGATCGCCGCCGTGACGCTGTCAATTGCTATCCTGTACCAAGCGCCGTCTAGAAGCAGGCTCGGCGTATAAATGAACATGAAGGGGATCAGGAAAGATGCGATCCCGACTTTCACGGCCTCTAATCCGGTTGACCAAGGGTTGGACCCAGCTATCCCGGCAGCAGCATAAGTTGTCAGCGCCACCGGCGGTGTAACACCGGACAGGCATCCGAAGTAAAAGATAAACAGGTTGGCGGCCATTACCGGTGCGCCCATCTCTGTGATCGAAGGCGCAACCAACGCGGCAAGTGTAATGTAAACTATGGTTGTGGTCATGCCCATGCCGAGGATGACGCAGACCACCGCAGTGATGACGAGCGCCAGCGCCAGTTTGCCATCAGCCAATAAAGTCACTGCTCCGGATACCCGCCCTGCGAGACCCGACAAGTCCATCGACCCAATGATGATCCCGGCTGCAGCACAGGCCATCACAATCGGGATCGTGGCCCGGATACCGGTCTCGAGCGCCGCACAAAGGTCCTGTGGCGTCAGACACGTTTCTGCTCGGAACATTGTGACGATAACTGTCAGCACCAGCGCGGTAGCGCCCGCAATCATCGGGGTGAACCCTGACAAAAGAAATCCGACAATGGCGCCAAACGCGATCAAGATTGGCCAGCCCTTACGCAGGGTCATCCAGGCGCTTGGGAGATCTTTTCGTGCTACACCTGTCAGTCCGGTGCGCTTAGCCTGGAAATGGATCATGGCGAGGATCGAAACATAATACAGCACTGCGGGGATAGCAGCGGCCAACACCACGTCTCGGTAGCTTGCGCCTGGAATGTACATCGGAATGATAAACGCGGCCGCGCCCATGACCGGCGGCACGATCTGGCCGCCATTCGATGCCATCGCCTCAACTGATGCCGCAAAACGCGGATTAAACCCCGAGCTCTTCATAAGCGGGATGGTAAAGGAACCGGTCGTCACGACGTTCGCCGTAGTGCTACCCGAGAGCGTTCCGTAAAGCCCGGAGGCCAGCGCTGCGGCTTTGGCTGCTCCACCCGACATCCAGCCGGTCGCGGCAAAGGCGAGATCGGTAAAAAAAGTCCCCGCGCCAGAGCGCACCAGAACGGCACCATACATCATGAATATTACAATGAATGATGACGACACAGCGATCGGAACGCCCAACATGCCGTCAAGATCAACGGTCAGGTACCCTATGAGCGAAGAAAACCGCGTCGGTGCCGCCAGAAAGATGGACGGGAAGTGATCAGAATAGAGTGCGTGGAGCATGAACAGCGTCGGCAGGATAACAAGGGCGAGCCCCACTGTTCGCCGCACCGCCTCAAGTACCAGCAGCACCAGAATAGTCCCACTGATCACATCGCCTTGGTTGGGAAAACTTGAACGAGAAGCCAGGGAGTCTACGTCTTGCATACGGTAGATAAACACACCGATTGCGGCTGTGATCAGCGCAAAGTCGATCACCGTCGTCCAGCGCAGTTTCTCCTGCCAATCAGATCTTCCAAGTGGAAAAAACAGAAAACCGAGCACAAGAAAGAGTGTAATATGGGTCGTGCGATGCCGGAAAGCTTCAGCGGTTCCAAATAGTCCGCCAAGCAAGTGATACATCGCGGTCCCAAGCGAGACCGCGATGATGATAGCAACCAGCCAAGTCGGAACAGGCAGCGCCTGCCCTGACACATAAGCATCGGTCGCAGTTTCGAATTCACGTCTGTCCGACAAGTCTGCAGTCCTTCAGGAAAGCTCGTTAGCTAAAGAGCACATTCAAAATGCGCCCTTCTCCTCCAGGTATTTCTGCGCTCCGGGATGAAACGGAATCACACCGCCTTTCAGGCCCGTGGTTGCATAGTCGAGAGCCAGAGAAGGATCCTCACCCATAAACTTCTTGAGGTCGGGATCTTCGTAGAGAATTTTTGTCAGCTCATAAACAACGGCGTCCGGCACGTCCTTGTTAACAAGGAAGATCGACCACATCGTGGGCACCGGAAAGTTGCCAGCACTGCCCTTATAAGGATCAGCCGGATAGGTCATCTCGACGTAAGCGCCCTTGGGCGTCAGGGTTGGCAGGATGCGGTCGACCTCTTCCTGCGTGTAGGGCACAATGGTGATGCCGGGCTGTTCGTTGAGCTTCAGCAAAAGCGGGCTGGGCACCGAGGAGTAGTACATGAAGGCGTCCAATCGACGGTCGGCCATCATGTTTGTTACATCGCCAAACCCGAGGTACTGCATCTGGCCACCATCTTCCGAGAGGCTTTCTTCGGTAATGCCAAAATCGTTCAGAATCTGCATCGCGATGGCAGCAGTGGACCACTCGCGCTTGCCCGGACTGACCACCTTGCCCTGCAGATCTTCCATATTTTCGATGCCCGCACCTTTGCGCGCCACAGCATGCAGATAGGCAGGATAGAAAGTACCGACTATGCGCGCATCTTGCCATTTCTGTTCGAACCCGCCCTCCCCGTTCCACGCTTCGATGGAGGTCGGGGCAAAGCTGAACCCCATCTGCGCATCGCCGGAACTGACCAGCTTGTGGTTCACGTTCGACCCGCCGGGCACGTGGCTTACTGCCATCTCAGGAAAAGCCTTGCCCAACTTGTCTGCCAGCTGCGTGCCGAAGGTGTGCCAGAGACCGCCGGGTGACGTCGACACAATCTTGAAGAATTTCGGCACATCCTGAGCCATACCCATGACCGGCAGCATCGCGATGGCCATGGCCATCGCACCGCGGCGTGTTATTGAGTTAAACATTATCGTTCCTCCCTTTGAAATTGAAAAGACCCCGACCAGGCAGGCGATGGCCCGCCTGCTCCTCACGCCGGGATCGTGTCGCGGAATTCAGCCAGCGCCTGTCCTGTCGCGACAGGTTCGCCATGCTGGTTCTTGACGATGACTTCAAATTGAACCCAATGCCCGCCGTCGGTCGGGTTCTTACGGATCACTTTGGCTTCAGGCGTAATGGTGTCACCAAGTTTTACCGGCTTGATCCAGCGCGTTTCCAGCCGCCGGTGATACCCACCGCGCGGCACCAACCAGTCCGTCAAGGTGCGGGTGATCAACGCGAAATTTTGCATTCCGTGCATGATAACCCCATTGAACGAGGTCCCGCCAAAATCATTCTTTTCCATCCAGTTCGGATCAAAATGCAGCGGGTTATAGTCCAGCGATGCGTCGCCGAAATCCTGAATCGTTTCCGTCGTCACCCTAAAGGGACGCCCCTCGACAACATCACCGGTCTGAATCTTCTCGAAGTTTTCTTGTGCGGTCATGATCGTATCTCCTCACACCGGCCGAATGGTTTGGCCCCGGCCCGTGCAGACCACCTGACCGTGCTGGTTGGTAAAAAGGTTCTCGTGAACCGCAAAAAGCCGATCTTTCTTGATGAACTTGTCCAGCGCCGTGCCGCGCATGGTGATCGTATCATCAGGTCGGATCGGCGCGTTGTAATACCAATTCTGGCCGGCGTTGATCGTACCGGGTGACCGCATCCAGTCTTTCGATGTCGTGCATGCGAACATCAACAGTATATGGATCGTCGGAGGCGCAACGATACCGCCATAAGGCGTTGATTTGGCATATTCTTCGTCGAAATATAGTGGATTGTCCTCGCCAACCTTACGGGCAAAATCCTGGATAATTTTCTTGGTTAGCGTGACAGGCCGGGTCTCGCGCAGCTCACCTGGAACGATCAGATCCCATGTCGCGCGATCATTCACTTCTTTCCAGAAGTCCGTTTCGAAATCTTCGCCCATGACATTCATGCGCTCACCTCCTCTTCACGCAACGTGTTTGCTATTCAAACACGTTGCGTATTATTCAAACAACTGATGTATAACCTGAGCCACGGATCAGCGTCGCGTCAACTCGGCAAATTCGCTCGAAAGCCCGAACCGCTGCATTTGTTTGAATAGAGAACGGAAGGGCCGATGTCAGAGAACGAACCGTCAAATACCTACGCCCAAACTTTCGCGCGCGGCCTGAAAGTCATCACCACCTTCGACGAAGGCTCACGTGTACTGACCCTCTCAGACGTCGCGGAACGAACAGGCGTTACTCGATCAACGGCACGCCGGCTTCTGCACACGTTGGTCACGCTCGGCTATGCGGCCACAGACGGAAAGTATTTTTCCCTGACTCCTAAGATCCTTGATCTTGGTTTTGCCTACCTGTCTTCATCGGAGATCTGGCGCTTTGCCGAAGCGGACATTCAGGCGCTTGCCTCAAAGGTCGGGGAAAGTTCATCCATTTCGGTTCTGGACGGGCATGACATCGTTTACGTACTCCGTGTTCAGACCCACAGAATTCTGAAGAACTCGCTAAATGTGGGCAGCCGGGTGCCCGCACACGCAAATTCCATGGGCCGAATTCAACTTGCGGAACTATCGGAACGGGAGCTTCGACATTACCTCGAAACGGTCCGCCTCGAAGCCTTTACCCCTTGGACGATCACAGAGCCCGATCGCCTGAAAGCGGCCATCCTCAGCGATAGAGACCAAGGCTGGTCCATGGTCTATCGCGAATTAGAAGAAGGTATCGCCGGACTTGCGGTTCCAATACGCGCGGCAAGCGGCCGCGTGATCGCAGCAGCTAATGTTTCTCTCGCACCGGTGCGCCTGAAGGAAGCCGGTCGAAAAGCAGAATTGCTCGAAGCGCTAAAAGAAACCGTCGAAAAAATTGAAAGGCATCTGCTCGAAGGAAGATCTGAAGTCTAGCCTACAAGGCAATGGCGGTAGCTCTCGAAGGATTGCAATGGCTTCTTAGACTGTCATGCAAGCGACAAAACCTGTGTTTACCCTCAAGCAAGATGCTATCGCGCAGTACCGAAAGCTCGCTTAGAGATAGCATCGCCAATAAACCGAGTTTGGAGGCAAACCTTCCTAGAACCGTTTTGGTCCTTACTAGTCGTTCATCCGACGGCCTAGAGAAGCCTGCTTCGCCCCGAAACGAAAGATGTCGCAACGTTCTCGACGTCGTCATAGCCCTTCAGGACGACTCGACAAGTTCGGTCAGCCTTCGACCGAGAGGTGCATCTGGATCGGCCAAGTCAAAGACGATCGTAAGGTGGTTCCTGCCCCTCTCGCTGCGCAGTTCGACCGCATGCGCTTCGCGTTCGAGCAGTGCGTTCAGGGCAACTGCGTGGTTCTGGAAAGGTGCGGTCTCATCCTCGCCGCGGGTGATGATCCGCATTAGGCCAGGCCCGTGCTCTGCCAGAAGCGGCGACCATGCCCTTGCTTCATCTCGGGTCATTTTTGTCTCGTCCTTCAGAAATGACCCCGGGATATCGGAGAGGTCGTAAATCCCGCTGACAAGGAGCAGCCCGCGAAGCTCGGGCAGGTTGATCGGCCCTGCATCGCCCGGAGCCTCCGACGCAAGCAGCGACGCGAGATGGGCCCCTGCCGAATGACCGCTCACGGTAAAGCGGGTCGGGTCGGTGCCGATTTCGGGCGCAAGCTTGGCGAGGTGCTGCGAGGCGCTGCGAACCTGCCCGACAATATCGGCCAGCCGGGTCCCCGGCATGAGGTCGTAGCTGATCAGCGCTGCGACCCCGCCTGCAGCGAGCACGGGAGCCGCTACGAGCGTATGCGCCTCCTTGCTCCCCGCGCGCCAGTAGCCGCCGTGGATGAACATGTGCAGCGGTGCGCCGGGCGCCATGTCTGGCGGAAAGACAAGATCGAAGCTCTGCCGTGGCGTCGGCCCGTAGCTCAGGTTCCGCTCGACACGCGCGGTGTCGGCTAAGGCGCGGCTGCGCGCCTCAGTCTCTTCCATGATCGCGTCGAAATCAGGGATGAAATCCCGGTTGAGGTAGAGGTCGCGCTCGGCCATTGTGTTCCTTTCCACCCGTCAGAATTCGACGGCAAAGTACTTGGGCTCCATGAACTCGAGGATGCCGGTGACACCGCCCTCGCGTCCAAGGCCACTCTGTTTGGTGCCGCCGAACGGGGCGGCCGGGTCCGACATCAAGCCGCGATTGATGCCGACCATGCCGGTCTCGATCCCACGCCCGACGTGCATCGCTCGCATGATGTCCCGCGAATAGACATAGGCCGCAAGTCCGTACTCGGTGTCGTTGGCCAAACGAATGGCTTCCTCCTCGGTCTCGAAGCGGTAAATCGCGGCGACTGGGCCGAAGATTTCCTCGTGCGCGAGGGCGGCGTCGGTCGGCACGTTCTCCAACACCGTCGGCGGATAGTAGTAGCCGCTGCTGTCCAGTGGCGCGCCACCGGTTGTGGCCCGCGCGCCGCGATCCTTTGCCTCGGACACCAGCCGGTCGATCTTGTCCACCGCCTTGGTGGTGATCATTGGCCCGCACTGGGTGTCGGGGTCGTACCCCGCCCCGAGTTTCAACGCGGCCATACGCTGGGTCAGACCCTCGACGAAGGCATCGTGAATCCCCGATTGCACGTAAAATCTGTTCGCCGCGGTGCAGGCCTCGCCTCCGTTGCGCATCTTGGCGACCATCGCGCCGTCGAGTGCCGCAGACAGGTCGGCATCGTCGAAAACCACGAAGGGCGCGTTGCCGCCCAGTTCCATCGAGCAGTTAACGACAGTTTTGGCGGCCTCGGCCAGTAGAGTGCGACCAACCCCGGTGGACCCGGTGAAGGACAGTTTACGCACCCGGGGATCGGCCAACATCGCTGCAGTGACAGGTCCGGGGTTGGAGGTGGTCAGCACGTTCAGCACGCCCGGCGGCACGCCGGCTTCCGCCCCGAGCCGGACCATGGCGTAGGCGGTCAGCGGGGTTTCCGATGCAGGCTTGAGGATCACCGTGCAGCCGGCAGCCAGTGCAGGGCCGATCTTGCGGGTGGCCATGGCGGCTGGGAAATTCCAAGGCGTGATGAGGACTGCGATCCCGATGGGTTCATGATCCACGAGGATATTGTGCGCGCCCGAAGGGGTGTGGCGGAATTCGCCACCGATCCTCGTGGCCTCCTCGGCGTACCAGCGGAAGAACTCGGCGGCATAGGCGACTTCGCCGCGCGCGTCGGCCAACGCCTTGCCGTTCTCGAGGCTGATCAGCAGCGCCAGCTCCTCGGCATGGTCCGTCATCAGGGTGAACCAGCGGCGCAGGATTTCGGAGCGCTGGCGGGGCGGCGTACGGCGCCAGCCGGCGGCTGCGGCTTCGGCGGCATCGACTGCTCGCATCGCGTCCTCAATGCTGGCATCGGGCACCTCGGCCAGGGTTTTTCCGGTCGAGGGATCGGTCACTGGAATGCCGGTCCCAGCCTCCCACTTCCCGCCAATATAGAGACCTTCGGCATGGAGCGCAGGGTCGGCGTAGCCGGTGAAAGCGGTGTCGAGTGTCATTTCAAAGTCTCCCTCAATTGGTTTCAAGCACGGCGAGCTCGCCGTAGAAAGCAGCACCGACAAGCCTACGCATGTCTTCGGGCGGTAACGGTCGAGGGTTATTCTGGATCAGCCGGGCAATGCCGCACGATTGCTCGGCGACCCAGTCGATCTTTTCCTCGGCCAGTCCAAGGTCCCGGAGCGTGTGGGGGATGCCAATACGCCCGAAGAGCGCAGCCATAGCAGGAATGACCTCGGCGCTGGATTTCAGGCCGATGGTTCTGGCGATCTGGTCGAGCTCCGCTCCGATCTCGGGCGCGTTCCAAGCCATGACATAGGGCATAAGGCAGGCCACCCCTGCCCCGTGCGCCGTATGGGTCAGCGCGCCGACCGGGTACTGGATCGCATGGGCAGCGGCAGTGCCCGCGACCCCGAAGGCAAGACCTGCCAACGTCGCACCCATCATCACCTTCGCACGCGCCTCTGCATTGGCGCCGTCTGTAAAGGCGGCCTCCAGCCCCTCCCAGATGAGACCTATGGCGCGTAGTGCGAAATGGTCCGACGTGGCGTTCTTGCCGACAAAGACCCGCTCTTGCGCCAAGCCCGGCGTGGGCGCGCGTCGGATCGCCGTAAAGGCCTCGATTGCGTGGGTCAGCGCATCGGCCCCCGCGATGGCGGTGAGCGAGGGCGGGCAGGTCAGCGTTAGGTCCGGATCGCAGATCGAGACAGTGGGAATGATGTGGGGAGAGGAGATGCCGACCTTGAGTTGGCGTTCAGTGTCCGACAGAACCGCCACTGGGGTTACCTCCGAGCCTGTTCCCGCGGTCGTCGGCACCGCGATAAGCGGCATGACCGGCCCCGGTACCATGAACTCTCCATAGTACTCCTGCGGTGTGCCACCGTAGGTTAGCAGAACCGCCACGCATTTCGCCATGTCGAGGCAGGATCCGCCGCCGACCCCGATCACCACATCAGGCGCGAAGTCCTGCGCCGCATTGGCGCTGGCGATGGCGGTCTCGACCGGCACGTCCGGCAAGGTCGAGCCGTCGACCCGCACCGATAGCCCCTCAGCCTCGAGCTGCGCGACCATGGCCCGGAACTCCGCGTCGTCCGCCAGCCGTTCGTCGGTCACCACCAGCGCCCGCTTGCCAAGTTTCACCGCGACCTTGCCGAGGGCGTTGCGCTGGCCGCTGCCGAAGATCAATTCTCGCGGGGCTCTGATCGTGCCGAATAGGGTCATATCGTCTCCTGTCATAGGGTCTCAGCCCTCAGCGAGGGCGCGGATTTCGTCGTAGAGCGGGTCGGGCAGATCGATGCCATGAGCCAGAGCCTTTGCCCGGCGGGCCCGCATCCCGTCTCCGGGTACGGTCACCGGGTTGGCCTGGTCTGCGGGCCGCGACGCGCGCAGGCGGTCGAGATAAGCGGCCAGCGCGACGGCGTTGCCTTCCCCGGCGGCGGGGTCGATCAGGATGAGGATGTCGCCCTTGTTGGCAACAGCAGTTGAATCTAGCGTGCCGCCCACCTCGGGCGCGAAGGCCGAACCGGCCAATCCGGCGACGAGGAGTTCCACGGCGAGACCCAGGCCATACCCTTTCGCATCGCCGAACGGTGCGATAGCCCCGCCTTTCGCCGATTCTGGATCGGTGGTCCGACGACCGTGAGCATCGACGGCCCAATCTTCCGGGATGGCGGTGCCGGTCAGCGCGTAGTGATGGATTTTGCCCATCGAAACGCGGCTGGTCGCCAGATCGAGGATGTAGGGTTTAGACCCGGTTGGGATTCCGATGGCGATCGGGTTCGTGCCCAGCATCGCCTCGGTCCCGCCAAAGGGATGAACGAGCGCCTCGCTGGTGGTCAGGACGATGCCAATCAGGTTTCGATTGGCGGCGGCCTCAGCATAATAGGCCAACATACCGATGTGGTTGGCGTTCCGGATTGCGGCGACAGCGATTCCCTGAGCAGGCGCCAGTTCGGCCAGCTCCTCCAGTGTCTGCATCATCACAACCGGGCCGAGCCCGCGTTGCCCGTCCACGATCAAGAAGCCGGGTCCGGATTTCCGAGACGCGCCCGACGCAATTGGATCGGCAACGCCGGCAACGAGGCGCTCGGCGATTCGCGGCAACCGTTGAAGCCCATGGGAAGGTAGCCCCCTCAGCTCGGCCTCGATCAAGAGGTCCGCTTGTACGCTTGCATTTTCAGGTGAAACCGCCCTCGCAAGCAGCGTTTTTTCCGAAAGTCCCCGTAGATTTTCGGCCGAAACCAGCAAACGCCAAACCTCCCTGAATCAAATCGTATATGATATTGTATTTGACATGCGATATCCTATCAGTGTTAGGATCATGCTTGTCAAGAACGCTGAACTGGGAGGAATGATGGCTGTATCGACGGATCGTGACCCGAAAGGGTTCGTGCGGCCTTCCAGCATTGCCGAGAGCATCCACGAGCGGATTTATGAGCGCATCATGTCGCTTGAAATTCCGCCCGGGGCCCGCATTCCAATCGATGGGCTGGCTCGCGAACTCAATGTGTCGCAGACGCCGGTGCGTGAAGCCCTGACCCGCCTCGAACGCGAGGGTCTGGTCCGCAAGGCGCATCTGATCGGCTATTCTGCCTCGCCCCAGCTAACACGCAAGGAATTCGACGACCTCTACAAGTTCCGGCTGTTGCTCGAGCCCGAGAGCGCCCGGCAAGCCTGCCTCAAGCTGACGCCGGACACGCTCGCCCGGATCGAGAGCGCCGCGGCGGACATGGAAAAGGGCGGCCCCCCGGTTGATCGTAACAGCCGGTATTCGCGCTTTGCACGGGCGGATGCGCATTTCCATGACGAGATTCTGCGGGTAGCGGATAATGAGTTTGTCAGGCAGGCGCTGAATGACCAGCATATCCACCTGCATATCTTTCGCCTCATGTTCCACAGCCGCGTCACACAGGAGGCGCTTGAAGAGCACGATCGCCTGCTTTCCGCCTTTAGGAGAGCGGACGCGGATTCTGCCTATGAGGCCATGAAAGAACACATTGAACGGTCCCGTGACCGGCTTGCGGCGGCCTTCGAATGATCTCCCGATTGCCCGAGACCTCGGATGCCGAAAACGCGCCCACGCCGCCGGTGCTCCACGCCGAGGCACTCTCCAAGGCCTACGGCCCGATCACCGTACTGAGCGACGTGACACTCGACATACGCGCGGGCGAGGTCCATGCAATTATCGGCGAGAACGGGGCCGGCAAATCGACGCTGATGAAGCTGTTGTCCGGCCACGCCGCGCCGACCGGCGGCACGATGGCCATGGCTGGTGAACGGGTCGCCTTTGCAGATGCTGTACAGGCCGAAGATGCGGGCATCGTTTTAGTACATCAGGAAATCCTGCTCGCGCCCGATCTTACTGTGGCGCAGAACCTTTTTCTGGGGCGCGAACTGTCGCGCTTTTTCAGCGTAGACGACCGGAAGATGAATCGGCGCTCTGCCGAGGTGCTGAAACGTGTCGGCTCAACGGCGCGTCCCTCGTCGCGAGTGGGCGACCTGCCCCTTGCCCAGAGGCAGTTGGTTCAGATCGCCCGTGCCCTTCTCGACGACCGAAAGGTTATCATTCTGGACGAACCTACCGCGATGCTCGCCAATGACGAGGTCGACGCGCTGTTGGACATCGTTCGGAACCTGCGCGCGCAGGGCGTTGCCGTGCTCTACATCTCCCACCGTCTTGAAGAGGTTGAGACGTTGGCCGACCGTGTCACCGTATTGCGCGACGGAAAGATGATCGGAACTTGGCCGGCGACGGAGCTTGATCAGCGCCAGATGGCGGAATTGATGGTTGGGCGCGAGTTATCGATGCTCTACCCGCCGAAACGCGGTCTATCTGCCGCCGATCCAGTACTCACTGTCGAGGATCTTTCAGTTGATCATGGCAAGACCATTGGGTCTTTTACTGTCCGCCCGGGCGAAGTGCTTGGAATTGGCGGCATGATCGGGGCCGGCCGCACAGAACTTATCGAGGGGCTGATGGGATTACGACCGGCACAGGCGGGCTCCATCATTCTTAACGGCAAGAATGTCACGCTACCTGACGTCGGCACCATGATGGGCGCGGGACTTGTTTATCTAACTGAGGACCGCAAGGGAAAGGGCTTGCTGCTCAACGAGGGGCTGGGCCCGAACCTGACGCTCCAGGCACTCGACATCCTCAATCCGAATCTTCGCCTTGATCGTCGAAAAGAAACCGGTACGGTCAGGCGCGCGGTGCAGGACTACGACATTCGCGTTCGCACCCTGTCGGTCGAGGCCGGACAGCTTTCGGGCGGCAACCAGCAAAAGCTGCTGCTGGCCAAGGTGATGATGGCCGATCCCTCGGTCGTCATTATCGACGAGCCAACGCGCGGCATCGATATCGGCAACAAGAGCCAGATCTACAGTTTCATCGACGATCTCGTCCGGGCGGGGAAGGCCTGCGTCGTGATTTCGTCGGAACTTCCCGAACTTGTCGGCCTGTCCGACCGCGTGCTGGTGATGCGCGGCGGGCGCTTCGTCGCCGAACTGACGGGCGAGGACATCACGGAACAGAACATTGTCTATGCCGCCGCAAGCAGCGGCAACGACACCGAGGGGAGGAAACGCGCATGAGCAGTGCCGAAATCGCAGCCATTCCGGAAAACGAAGGCTTCAAGATCCGCTGGGGCGACTTTGCCCCTTTCATTGCGCTGGCGATCATCATCCTGCTGGGCGCACTGATCAATTCCAACTTCATGTCGACGAACAATATCCTGAACGTCATCACGCGCAGCGCCTTTATCGCGATCATTGGCGTCGGTGCAACGTTCGTGATCGCGACCGGTGGGCTTGACCTTTCGATAGGGTCTATGATGGCTTTTGTCGTCGGTATCATGATCATGGCGATGAATGCGCTCGCCCCATCTCTGGGCGCATGGGCAATCCCGGTAGGAGCGCTGGTCGCACTGGTGGTGGGCTCACTATGCGGCCTTTTGAATGGGCTCATTATCACGGTGGGGCGGATCGAGCCCTTTATCGTCACCTTGGGCACCATGGGCATTTTCCGCGCGCTTATCACCTATATGACCGATGGCGGCTCGCTTTCGATCGACCGGAGCCTGCGCAGCGCCTATCGCCCGGTATACTTCGGTGACTTTCTTGGCATCCCGTACCCGGTGATCATCACGCTGGTCATTGCCTCGCTTGGGGCCTTTATCCTGTATCGGACAAAGTATGGTCGTCGGGTTACCGCCGTTGGGTCCAATTCTGACGTTGCCCGTTTCTCGGGTGTTCATGTCGGGCGTGTCCGCACCATGGCATTTGTCATCCAGGGATTTTGTGTGGCCGTGGCCGCGATCTGCTACGTGCCGCGCCTCGGCGCCGCGACGCCCACCACCGGGCAGCTCTGGGAGCTTCAGGTTATCACGGCGGTCGTCATCGGCGGCACGCTATTGCGCGGCGGCAAGGCCCATATCTGGGGAACGGTCGCCGGTGCACTCATTCTCGAGGTCATCGCCAATGTCATGGTCCTATCGGACATGGTGTCGGAATACCTCGTGGCCGCGGTCCAGGGAACGATAATCATTATCGCCATGCTGGCTCACCGCTTTACAGGCCCCCGCTAAAAAAGGCGGGCGCTAAATCATCCCAATGGAGGAGGGGAAAATGAGGAAATTGACCAAAGGGGCGGCGCTTTTGTCGGCCACCATCGTTGCCGGTGCGCTGACCGGTGCCATGGTCCACGCCCAGGATAAAGAGTTCACCATCGCGGTGTCCATTCCTGCTGCGACCCACGGCTGGACCGGCGGCGTCGTCTATCATGCGCAGGAGGCCGAGAAGCAGCTAGAGGCCGCGTTCCCGAACATCGACGTTATCGTCTCGACCGCGTCCTCAGCTACGGCGCAGGTCTCCTCGCTTGAGGATCTGTCGGCGACGAATGATCTCGACGCACTGGTGATCCTGCCCTTCACCTCGGAAGAGCTGACCGGCCCGGTCGAGCAGGTCGCCTCCAACGGCACATTTATCACGGTGGTTGACCGGGGCCTTTCGGACCCCTCGATCCAGGATCTCTACGTCGCTGGCGACAACATCGCAGTGGGAGCAAATACCGCCGACTGGCTGGTGGACAAGCTCGGCGGCGAGGGCGAAATTGTCGTGCTACGTGGCATCCCGACGGTGATCGATGACGAACGCATCAAGGGATTTCAGGACGTCATCGACCAGTCGGACATCAAGATCCTCGATATCCAGTATGCCAACTGGAACCAGGACGAGGCCTTTACCCTGATGCAAGATTATCTTGGTAAATATCCGAAGATCGACGCTGTTTGGGCCAATGACGACGACATGCTGCTCGGCGTGCTCGAGGCCGTCGATCAGGCGGGCCGCACGGACATCAAATATGCACTTGGCGGCAATGGCATGAAGCAGGTGATCGAAATGGTGAAGGCGGGTGACGAACGCACACCGATCTCGACACCCTACGCGCCGTCGATGATCGCCTCGGCCATGTACATGACCGCGGCGCAGTTCGCGGGCCAGGCACCGATGCGGGGATCTTTCAAGCTGGACGCGCCGCTAATCACCCCCGAGAACGCGGATCAGTTCTACTTCCCCGATTCCCCGTTCTGAACCCATTTCCCTGCCCGGCCTTTCCAGCGGCCGGGCGTTTCCACACATTAATCCAGGAGGCCCAGATGAGCGGCAAGAAAATCCTCATGCTCTGCGGTGAATTCACCGAAGAATATGAAATCTACGTCTACCAGCAAGGCATGGAGGCCGTCGGCCACACCGTACATGTGGTCTGCCCCGACAAGAACGCAGGCGACATGATCGCCACCTCGCTGCACGATTTCGAGGGACACCAGACATATACGGAAAAGCCCGGCCATAATGCCGAGATAAACAAGACCTTTTCCGAGGCAGAAGCCGAGCTCGACAGCTATGATGCGGTCTACGCGGCCGGCGGTCGGGGCCCGGAATACATCCGCACTGATCCCCGCATCCAAGCGATCGTCAAACATTTCCACGACACCGGTAAGCCGATCTTCACCATCTGTCATGGCGTACAGATCCTGATGGCGGTGCCTGGTGTGTTGAAGGGCAAAACCGTTGCTGGCCTCGGCGCATGTGCCCCAGAGGTTACGGCCGTAGGCGGCACTTACTATGATGCGGATCCCAAGGAAGCCTATGTCGACGGCACCATGGTTTCGGCCAAGGGCTGGACCGCCCTAGCTGCCTTCATGCGGGAATGTCTGAAAGTGCTGGGCACAGAAATCCGGCACAGTTGAGCGACACTTGCATTTGCTGGCGGAGCGTCGTGCTTCAAAGACCCCTCGCCAGTAAATGAGGCGCAGAGGCGATGCAAGCCGTTCTGGCCGCGAAAGCGAACGCGGCTAACTCTCATTTTCGAACCGGCAATTCATCACGTAAGCGGCGAATGTCTTCTTCTCGCCTTTATAATCCAAATGTCTCTTCCGAATATTTAAATACCAGCGTCATTTCGACCGAACGACACTGACAGAAAAACGATCTTTCATGCAAGGATCAGGACCCATTAATTTCCGCTTGGATGCGTGTTTCACGGTTCAATAACCGGGCAGTGACAATGTCTGGTCTATCCTGGCTGACGGATGTGCAGCCGGCGCGCCTTGAGCTCTATTTCCTGAAATCGCACGGCAAGTCTCGAGTAGCTGATTGGCGGGTGTTGAGCGGGATTATCTTCACTAATTACGATAGCGCGATGCGCCTGCAAACTATTGGCTGCACAAGATGGCATGCCCCCATCGGGTGGTCCGGTTTGATTGTTAGTGCATCGTCGGCCTCTG
>JAAEZD010000072.1:0-4771 GCA_018223035.1 Paracoccaceae bacterium | reverse complement strand
CTTCGCGATCTCTCCTTCGGGCGCGCTTTCCTCGTCGGCTGGGCGTTTGGTCTCGGCCAGTTCGGTTTCGGGATTTGGTGGATCGCGGAAAGTTTCTACGTCGAGGCCGAGCGGTTTGGGACGATGGCGATTCCGGCGGTCGCGGGATTGTCCGCAGGTCTCGCGATTTTCCCAGCCATTGCCGCTGCGCTTTTTGCCGAAATCGCGCGGCGCGGAGCCATGGGCAGTCTCTTGGCCTGCCTCCTGTTCGCGACCTCCTGGACCGTGGCCGAGTGGTTGCGTGGTCACGTTCTGACAGGGTTTCCCTGGAACCTGGCCGGTTACGCACTTGTAGACTACGCCGCCCTTCGCCAGACCGCCGCCTGGGTCGGAAGCTATGGGCTAAGCTTTCTCACCGTGTTCGTCGCGGTACTCCCTGGCGCGGCTGCTATGGCGTCCGGGCGGCAACGATTGACCATCTCGCTCATGGCGCTGGCCGGAATCGCGACGATGTGGGCTGTCGGCACGCTGCGCCTCCAGTCGGATGCACAACAGCCACCCGGTGTCGACCTGCGCATCGTCCAGGGCAACATTCCACAAGAGGAGAAATGGGCTCCCGAGAACCGCGAGGCGACCTTCGCGCGCTATCTTGAGCTTTCAACCCGGCCCGGCGATTTCGACGTGCTTCTCTGGCCGGAAACCGCCTTTCCGGGTTTCCTCGATGAGGATACGGAGGCACGGGCCCGCATTGCCGCAGCGCTACCAGACGGCAGAGTGCTGCTTACCGGTGTGCCGGACCGTGTACCGAGCGAGGATGGCACCCGATATTTCAACACGGTCCAGGCATTTGACGAGACCGGCGAGATCCTGACCGGATACGCGAAACACCATCTCGTGCCCTTCGGCGAATATGTGCCATTCCGCGGCTGGTTGCCCATCGAGCGGCTCACGGCGGGTCTGGGCGATTTTACGCCCGGACCGGGCCCGAGAACGCTTGCGCTTCCGGGTGTGCCGCTGGTCGCCGTGGCGATCTGCTATGAGATCATCTTCCCAGGGCATGTGGTCGACGACCTGTTCCGGCCGGACTGGATTTTCAACGCGACAAACGATGCCTGGTTTGGCACCAGCATCGGACCCGAGCAGCATCTGGCTTCCGCACGTATGCGCGCCGTAGAGGAAGGCCTTCCAGTCATCCGAGCCGCGAATACGGGCATCTCTGCGGTCATCGACGCGAGCGGAGAGATCGTTGCGCGGCTCGATACCGGCGAAACGGGCATCATCGACGCTAGCCTGCCCTCCGCGCGACCGCCGACACTCTACGCGAGCTTCGGGGACTGGATGCTGTTGGCGCTCATCTTGGCTTCGTGGAGCTGGGCAATGGCGCCAATGCGACGGCTCACTACCGCCGCATGAGAAAGACCGTCATGCAAAGATGTGGATAGGTGTCCCGTCCTTCACCATTGCATAGATGTCCTCGATCTCCCGATCCGTGACCGCGATGCAGCCAGCTGTCCAGTCGCGGACATTTGTCGGGTCGATGCCGGGGCGTGGGCCACCATGGATGAAGATGTCGCCGCCGGGGGAAAGGCCCTGCGCTTCGGCAAAGGCGATGTCGGCCTCGTTCGGATAAGAGATGCCAATCGAAAGATGGTAGGTGCTGTTGGGGTTTCGCCTGTCGATTGTGTAAACTCCTTCCGGAGTCCGGCCATCCCCCTCGAATTGTTTGTGACCCTCAGGAGCGAAACCCAGCCCGACCGGATAGGTTTGCAAGACGCGATCGGCTCCGTCGAGAACAAGCAAGCGCTGTCCCTTGTAAAGCCGAACACGGGTGACTTCGGGTCCGTCATAGCTGCGGAACTTGCTGGCACACCCGGACAGAAACGCTACCAGCCCGCCCAACAGGACGGCGCGGCGGGGAAATCGGATGGTTTTCACTGCTCGATGCCTCTTTCGTGAGGTCTGTTATGGACATTACGTTACCTTGCAAATGCTGCGTGATCAATGTCCGTGGGCAAGCGCGGCCTTTGCCATCTGTGGGCCAACCTGCTCACCGCCGGACGGCGGCGCCTTGGCCTCTTGGCTGTTCAGCAGGCGCAGGGCGTTGGCCACCACCAGCAATGACACTCCTACGTCGGCTGCAATAGCGCCCCACATCGATGCCAGTCCGAACGCGGTAGCGACAACGAAAACGCCCTTGGTCGCCAAGGAAATACCGATGTTCTGATGGATAATCGACATTGTCCGGCGCGAATGACCGATCAGCCAAGGCACCTTGCCGAGATCGTCGGTCATCAGGGCTATATCCGCCGTCTCGATTGCCGCGTCCGAACCAACGGCACCCATTGCGATGGCGTAATGCGCGCGCGCCATGGCCGGGGCGTCGTTGACCCCGTCGCCGATCATGGCCACCATGTCATGCGTTTCGACCAGTTCTTCGATGGCAGTCACCTTGTCTTCGGGCAGAAGCTCGGCACGGACCTCGTCGATGCCGACCTCGGCTGCAACAGCGCGCGCTGTCCGCTCGTTATCACCGGTCAGCATGACGATGGTCTTCACACCCTGCGCGTGAAGCTGCGCCACGATGCCTTTGGCATCCGGGCGGATACGGTCGCGCAATTCCAAGATGCCGGTGACACCGGTGTCGTCGCCCACGGCAACAAGGGTGCTGCCAGCCCCTTCGATGCGGTCGCGCAAATCCTTCGGAATGGCGTCGCCGAAACCCTTCTCCTCGGCAAACCGGTCCGACCCCAGCCAGATCGACCGGCCGTCTGTGCGTCCTTCAAGTCCCCTGCCCGGAACGGTTCGGGTATCTTCCGCGGCGGATACCTTGATGCCGTCGGCTTCTGCCCGCGCAAGAATGGCGCGCGCCAAGGGATGCGAGGAACGTGCCTCCAGCCCAGCGGCGAGGGTCATCAGATCTTGCGCCGATGCTTTGCCCAGCGGATGCACCGCCGCCACCTCGGGCTCGCCCATGGTGATCGTGCCGGTCTTGTCCATGGCCAGTGCAGTGGTCTTGCCCGGTGCCTCAACATATGCACCGCCCTTGATCAGCACCCCGGCCCGCGCTGAGGCGGTGAGTGCAGCGACGATGGAGACCGGTGTCGAGATGACCAGAGCGCATGGGCAAGCGATCACCAGCAGCACGAGTGCATTGTAGAACCAATAATCCCAGGCCCCCCCGAAAATGAGCGGCGGCAGCAGGGCAATTGCAATGGCGAGAGCCATGACGATAGGCGTATAGATGCGGGCGAATTTCGCCACCCACTGCTCCACCGGCGCGCGGCGGGCATGGGCGTCGCCGACCATGCGGATAATCTTGGCCAACACGGTGTCCGAGGCGGCCTTCGTGGCGCGCACCGTCAGTGTGCCTTCGCCGTTGATCGTACCGGCATAGACTTCGTCGCCCCGTTCCTTTGGGACCAGCGCACTCTCTCCGGTGATCGGCGCCTGATCGACGGCCCCTGCCCCATCGACAACCTCACCATCCAATGGGATGCGGTCTCCGCCGCGCACGATGAAACGTGCGTTGATAGCAACCGCAGAAGCCGGAACGTCCGCTTCCGAGCCGTCATCATGAAGAACTCTTGCCGTCGGCGGCGCGAGGTCGAGCAGAGCTGAAACCGCATTCCTCGCACGCCCGACGCTCCAGCTTTCGAGGTAGAGCGAGAGCGAAAAGAAGAACGCGACTGTCGCCGCCTCGAAAAATTCGCCAAGCCCGATGGCACCGGCCACGGCGACCACCATGAGCAGGTTCATGTCGGGCGACAGCCGCCGAGCGGACGACCATGCCTTGGGTGCCACGAGCCAGACACCGAACAGGATCGCAACCGCGAATAGCCCTGCCTCGACCAGTGGCATCGGCGCTTCGCCGTGACCCGCGAAGAGGCCGAGCGCCCCGCCCATGCCGGTCTCGATGATGTGCCACAGAAATCCCGCGGCCCAGAAGCCTCCACTGAGCGCCGTAAACAGCCGCTGTCTTGCAAGATGGGCCGCCTGGTCGACCGACGCGTTCTCGGCATCCCAAGGCTTGGCGGTCATGCCGGTGCTTGCGACCAGTTCTGCAATTTCGCCGTCCGATACACTCTTGGCGCTGTCGAGAATAGTCATCCGTCCATTGATCACGTCGAACGCGAGATGCTCGGCCCCGCCGATCTTCGGGCCGACCACCTTGTTCAGGATTGCTACCTCCTCGGCGCAATCGAGGCCGGACACCTGAAAACTGCGCCCGCCCGCTGGCGCGGGGGTCGCCGGAACGATGTCGCCGCACGTTCCGGCGCTCCCGCAGCAGCTGCCGCCGCTTGTCTGGGCATCTTCGGCGTGATCGTGGTCGTGACGATGGGTGTCGGACGGCATGAATGGACCTCTGGATTCGGGTGCTTTACCATGACATAGCCCCTACAGTAGCTAGAGCTTCAAGAGCAAAATACGGTGGTATTTCAGTTTGTTTTATTGCTAGAGGATGCGGCGACCGGCTCCATCACGCCTTGAGGCATGAAAAGCCGATGCAAAGAAAAACAGACACGAAAGGAAGCTTGATGCGGGTTTTGATGCTGAAGCAAAAAATAATTGTTGCAGTGGCGCTGTCTCTTACGGCCGGGTGCGCAATCCAGCCGACTGGACCGGGCGACTCGGCAGACCGGCGGGGCAAAGTTCCCGAAGCCGTGATTGCAATGGCTGCCCCGGATCAGGATGTTGCAACCGCGCGCTTGGTGCCCGAGGACGGGTGCTACTGGTACGAACACAGCGGCCCCGTTGAAACGACCTTGCTGCCGCTGCGCACGGCGAACGGCAA
>JAAEZD010000025.1:0-68702 GCA_018223035.1 Paracoccaceae bacterium | reverse complement strand
TTGATCTGGTCCTTCAGGATCGCAGAAATCTCTGCTGCTTGGATACCCATTTATCCGACCTCTTTCATTGAATTCTGGAGGGAGTTGAGCTTCGAGCGGATCGACGTATCGATCATCTTCGAACCCACTTTAACGATCAGACCACCGATGAGGCTTTCATCGACGGTCGCATTGATAGTAACGGTCTTGCCGACATTCGCACTGAGCGATTTCGACAATTTTTCGGTCTGTTCCTTGGTCAGAGCCTTGGCGCTGGTCACCTCTGCGACAACCTCGCCGCGTTGATCGGCAAGCTGTTCGCGCAGCACGGACAGAAGCTGAGGCACAACGAAGAGACGGCGTTTGTCCGCCATCAGGGCCAGCGCGTTCTGAAGAACCGGAGCGAGGTCCATTTTCTTGGCCAGTGCACTGATCGCGTTGCGCTGTTCGCCGCGGGAAATCAATGGTGACTTGATCATGGCGCTCAGATCCGCGCTGTCGTTCAGAGCGGCGCTCAGATCGCCGACGCTCGTCTCGAGCCCATCAAGGTTACCGTTCTCTTGCGCGATCTCAAAAATCGCTGTGGCATAGCGTTCAGCTATACCAGTGGAAATCGAAGCTGGTTCGGACACGTCCACCCTTCCGATATTAAGACCCGATTGGCTGCCAGCATGGCGACCTCCGGGCGCGTTAGAAAGCCCCGTGAAAGCGCGGGGCATCGAAATCAGCGTGGATGTAACAGAGCGGTCTTTCGCCCGCAATACAGTATCGTGATGATGCACATGAACGTTAATCTTTTGTTTTTAAGGACTTAACCAAATCGCCTGCGATTAAGGCATTATGGATGTTACAAAAAAGCCAGAATTTTCGTGATCAGGTGCGATTCCTGTCTGAAAGGCGCAACCGTTTTGGGTCTTTTTCGACGCTTGTCGGGCTTTGCCGCTGCTTGCCAGTTTCAGCTTAAACCGGCGATGTTTCCGGCTTGGGGCTGAGTGCCGGTATCGGGTTGCGCGACCATTCCTTTGTTACCGTTCCGCTTGGCGGCGCGACCCGTTTGCTGACCTCGACGAGAAAGGCCCCTCCAGCCATGACGGTGGGCATCCGTGCGCCGACCTTTTCGAACAACGGCGCGGACTTCAACCAGAACCGACGAGTCGATGGCAGCTGGTAAAGCGCCGCGCTGTGCCGTTCGGGCAGGAAATCATGCTGCTCCAACTGGCTTTCAAGCTGCCCCAGCGTGTAGGGACGCCCGTATCCGAACGGCGTTCTGTCAGAGCGTGACCATAATCCAGCCCGGTTCGGCACAATAAAAATGGCCTTGCCTCCGGGACCAAGGACGCGCCAGCATTCCTGAAGCAAGGCTGAGGGACGCTCGGAAGTTTCCAAGCCGTGCATCACCACGAGGCGATCAACCCGCCCGGTTTCCAATGGCCAGAGGGTTTCTTCGCTCAGCACAGCCACGTTGGGCATATTGGCGGGCCACGGCATGACGCCCTGCGGTGCCGGCATCAACGCGACGACCCGGCGTGCATCCGCCAGATATGGCCGTAACAGCGGCAGAGCAAATCCAAAGCCGGCGACGGTCTGCCCTTTTGCCTCAGGCCAGAGTGCACATAGCTGGTTGCGTATCGAAGCCTGCGCCGCGCGCCCAAGCGTACTGCGATAGTAAAAATTCCGAAGGTCCTGGACATCCAGATGCATTGTAGTCGCCTGTCCAATCGGTCAATCTGAATTACAATCAGCGTAGTGTAACAATGAAATGGAGGGACACGCCATGCCTCTTGACATCCTCACCATCCCATGTCGAACCGATAATTACGCTTTTCTCGCACATAACGCAGAGACAGGCGAAACATTCCTTGTGGACGCGCCCGAGGCTGAACCGATCCTTGCCGTACTGAAGGAAAAGGGCTGGTCACTGGGTACGATCCTGCTGACCCACCACCATCCGGATCATGTCGAAGGCCTGCCCGGTCTACTGGCCGAACACGATGCGCAGGTCATTGGCGCCGCAGCCGACGCTCATCGCCTGCCTCCGCTCGACAAACAGGTTGAAGACGAAGATAAAATCGAGGTCGCTGGAGAAACCGGATACGTCATGGATGTCTCCGGTCACACGGTCGGCCACGTTGCCTTTTACTTCCCCCAGAGCGACGCAGTATTCACGGCAGACAGCCTTATGGCGCTGGGATGCGGCCGGGTGTTCGAGGGAACGATGCCGCAGATGTGGCATTCCCTGTCCAAACTGGCGGCACTTCCCCCGGAAACGGTGGTCTACTCTGGCCATGAATATACCGCGGCCAACGGAAAATTCGCCAAGACCATTGAACCGGACAATCCTGATCTTAAATCTCGTATGGCCGCGATCGCCGAAGCAAGATCGCGCAATGAACCAACTGTCCCGTCACTTCTTTCTCTCGAATTGGCAACAAATCCGTTTCTGCGCGCAGGCAATGCGGATGTCGCTCGCCAACTGGGCCTCGAAGGCGCAGAACCCGAGACTGTTTTCGCTGAAATTCGAACCCGGAAAGACAATTTCTGATGCCGAAAATCCGCGCGACTGTGTCACGATAAAATCAATTGTGACTGTAAAATGAAAGAAAAGCCTTGAAGCTGCGCTACGATCAACCAAACTCTAACACTATCAAGACATGGTTGGAATGCGACGGCTTCCCCTGATGCTCTCGCCCGGCCCAAATAAGAGGAGCACGCGCCGTGCCTTCATTCTCGAGCACACTGGAACACGCCATTCATGCAGCGCTTGCGCTGGCGAATGAGCGTCGCCATGAATTCGCCACCCTTGAGCATCTGCTCCTCGCCCTGCTGGACGAACCCGATGCGACCAAGGTGATGAAAGCATGTAGCGTCGATATGTCAGAATTACGCGGGACACTGGTTGAGTTCATCGACGATGATCTTTCCAATCTCGTGACTGACATTGACGGCTCCGAAGCGGTCCCCACGGCCGCATTCCAAAGGGTCATTCAACGCGCCGCCATCCACGTCCAGTCTTCTGGCCGGACGGAGGTGACAGGTGCCAACGTGCTTGTCGCGATTTTCGCGGAACGCGAAAGCAACGCTGCCTTTTTCCTGCAGGAGCAGGATATGACACGCTATGACGCGGTGAACTTCATCGCGCACGGTGTGGCGAAGGACCCAGCCTACGGCGAAAGCCGCCCGGTTTCAGGCTCTTCAGAACCGGAAGAGGCACCTCAGGGTGTCACCGAAGGGGAGCAGAAGGAAAGTGCACTCGGCAAGTATTGTGTCGATCTCAACGCCAAGTCGCGCGAGGGCGATATCGATCCGCTGATCGGGCGGGATGCAGAGGTGGAACGCTGCATTCAGGTTCTATGCCGTCGGCGCAAGAACAACCCGCTTCTCGTGGGAGATCCCGGTGTAGGCAAGACTGCTATCGCCGAAGGTCTGGCCCGTAAGATCGTCGCTGGCGAAACACCCGAAGTGCTATCGAAAACCACAATCTATTCGCTCGACATGGGCGCGCTGCTCGCGGGTACGCGGTATCGCGGTGACTTTGAGGAACGTCTGAAAGCCGTTGTCAGCGAGTTGGAAGACCATCCGGACGCGGTTCTCTTCATTGACGAAATCCACACGGTGATCGGTGCGGGCGCGACCTCGGGCGGTGCAATGGACGCCTCGAACCTTCTCAAGCCTGCTTTGCAGGGCGGTAAGCTGCGGACGATGGGGTCGACCACTTACAAGGAATTCCGCCAGCATTTTGAAAAAGACCGCGCTCTTTCCCGCCGTTTCCAAAAAATCGACGTGAACGAACCGACTGTCGAAGATGCGGTGAAGATCCTGAAAGGGTTGAAGCCTTACTTTGAAGAGCATCACAGCGTCAAATACACGGCAGATGCGGTGAAGACTGCGGTGGAGCTTGCCTCGCGCTATATAAACGACCGCAAGCTGCCTGACAGCGCCATCGATGTCATCGATGAAGCGGGGGCCGCTCAGCATCTTGTCGCGGAATCTAAACGTCGCAAGACGATCGGAACCAAAGAGATCGAAGCCGTCGTTGCCAAGATTGCGCGTATTCCACCCAAGAACGTCTCCAAAGACGACGCCGAAGTTCTCAAGGATCTTGAAGCGTCGCTCAAGCGGGTCGTATTTGGTCAGGACAAGGCCATTGAGGCGCTTTCAAGTGCGATCAAACTGGCCCGTGCGGGTCTGCGTGAACCTGAAAAACCCATCGGGAATTACCTTTTCGCCGGTCCCACCGGTGTTGGTAAAACCGAGGTGGCCAACCAGCTGGCGGACACGCTCGGTGTGGAATTGCTGCGTTTCGATATGTCCGAGTATATGGAGAAACATGCGGTTTCGCGGCTGATCGGCGCGCCTCCGGGCTACGTGGGCTTCGATCAGGGGGGTATGTTGACGGATGGCGTGGATCAGCATCCACACTGCGTTCTCCTACTTGATGAGATCGAGAAGGCGCATCCGGATGTCTACAACATCCTGCTGCAGGTGATGGACCACGGCAAGCTTACCGACCACAACGGCCGTACCGTCGACTTCCGCAATGTCGTGCTAATCATGACGTCCAACGCCGGCGCTGCGGAACTTGCTAAGTCGGCCATCGGCTTCGGCCGCGATCGCCGAGAGGGCGAGGATACGGCAGCAATCGAGCGGACATTCACGCCCGAGTTCCGGAACCGTCTCGACGCAGTGATCTCTTTCGCACCTCTGCCGAAATCGGTCATTCTGCAAGTTGTCGAGAAATTCGTACTGCAGCTTGAAGCGCAGCTGATGGATCGCAACGTGTCCATTGAACTGACCAAGGCAGCCGCGGAATGGCTGGCCGATAAAGGCTATGACGACAAAATGGGTGCCCGCCCGCTGGGCCGCGTCATCCAAGAAAACATCAAGAAGCCTCTGGCCGAAGAACTGCTGTTTGGAAAGCTGGCCAAGGGTGGTGTCGTCAAGGTTGGCGTGAAGAACGGCGAAATCGAATTGCGCATTGATGGACCGGACAATCCACGTCTGTCGGGCAACAAGCCGCCGTTGCTGACTGCGGACTGACCGACACTCGGCTAGTCGAAGAAACAGAAGCCGCCCCAACAAAATTGGGGCGGCTATTCTTATCTAACCCGGCAGGTGTTGCAGAGGCAGCGCCAAGATCGGCTGACTGAGGGAAGATCAAAATCCTTACTTTTCGGTAAGCTTCAATTCGATCCGCCGGTTCTGAGCCCTCGCCTCGGGTGTAGAAGCAGGATTGATCGGCTGGTACTCACCAAAGCCATTTGCGGACAGGCGACCGGGCGGAATACCCAGCGCGTTCACCATGTATTTAACGACGGAAAGAGCCCTGCCCTGACTTAGCTCCCAGTTATCGGCATACTTTCCTGCGCCGAGCAACGGTATGTCATCAGTGTGCCCGTCCACGCGGATCACCCAGTCGAGCTCAGAGGGTATGCTGTCTGCCACTTCGCGCAGGATTCTGGCAACCTTGGCGACTTCGCTTTTGCCTTCATCGGACAATTCCGCCGAGCCCAGAGGGAAAAGAACCTCTGACGAAAACACGAAGCGATCCCCCTCGATCCGTACACCGTCACGATTGCCGAGAAGATCGCGCAGACGGCCAAAAAACTCGGATCGGTAGAGTTCAAGATCCTTGGCCTGAGATTTCAGCGCCTCGGCTTCTAGCGCCAGTTGCTCCCGTTCCTCCTGCAGCCGTTTGCGCTCCGCCTCTTCGAGCAATCTGCGCTTGCGCTCTTCGGATGCCGCGCGGGCGAGAGCGGCGTTCAGATCCGTACCAAGGTTCTGAATTTGCACTTGGGTCGCCGCATCCCGGTCCTCGTAGTCGTCCAGCAACGCACGTAGTTGCCCAAGTTGGTCCCGCAACGCCGCTACCTGTTGGTTCAACAGCGCAGTTTCCCTTTGCGCTGCCGCGGATTTTTCCTTTTGCTCCGAAAGCGTCTCACGCGCCTGAGCCAGCAGACGGGCGCGTTGTTCTGCTTTGCTCAACTCTTCCGAGGCATCTTCGGCCGCCGCCTCACGCGCGGCCAAAGCTGTCATTAATCGAGCCTGAAGCTCATCCCTGTCGCTGACGGCCAATTCGGCCTGCTCCAACCGCTCCAGCGCCGCGTCCAAGCGGTCCTCGATAGATGCCCGGGTATTCTCTTGCTCTTGTAATTCCGCTCTTGCTGCGGAGAGCTCGGCCTGAGTCTGATCCAGTTCCGACTGTAATGTCTGCTCTGCCTCTCTGCCTTGTTTTTGGGTGACCTCCAGACGGGCGACGAGCTGCGACAACCTCTCAGTCAGGGCATCCTTTTCCTGAGCCTCTGTTTCCACTTGAGCAAGGGCCGCCGCCAATTCGCCATCCAGCTCATCCCTCGCCGCCCTTGCAGCCGCAAGAAGGGTCAAGGTGTCTTCAGCTTCCTGTCGCTGTTTTTCCAAAGAGAGCGTCATGGCGGTCAGTTCGCTATCGGCGTTTTCAAGCCTTTCTCGCAGGGCTTGCGCAGCCGCCGCTTCGGCCAATCGGGCCTGTTCTTCTTCACTCAACTCGGTTTCAAGTTCGGCAACCCGGTCATTCAATGCGGCGGCTTGGGTTTCACTATCTGCGTTCTCGGCACGTAGATCCGCCACCAAGGCTTCAAGCGCTTCACGCCGGGCTGCGGCAAGCCGGGCAGCTTCTGACTGTTCGTCAATCTCGCTTCTGCTTTCGGCCAAGGCGGCATTCAAAGCATCCTGTTCTGAAAGCAGTTCCTCTCGTTGCGATTGCAGATCGGCACGCTGCGTTTCCAGCTCTTCAACCGTGCCCAGGGCATCGTCCCGTGCCGCGATCAAAGCGGCCACCCGGGCCTCGAAAGATGTAATCTCTGACCGCGCGGCTTCCAGAAGCGTATCCTGTCGATCGCGCTCTGCCGTCAGCGCTGAAATCAGCGAATTCTGCCGCGCGAGCTGTGCTTGGGCATTTTCAAGATCGGACTGCGTTTCACCCAAAGTCGCGTTCAGCGCCCCCATACGTGCTTCCAACTGGCTCGACTTGCGTTCTTCAAGCCCCAGCGCACCGGCCAAAGCCTCGATTTCATCAGACAGCGAATTGAGTTCGGTCTCCTGACCCGAGATCGTCTCACGCAGAACGAACTGCACCACCATAAAGATGGTGAGCAGGAACATCATCACCAGCAGAAGACCGGTCATCGCATCGACAAAGCCCGGCCAGATCGATCCCTGAAAGCGGTTGCCTGTGCGACGTGACAGGGCCATGCGCTATTCCTCTCCCTTGCCCGCGCTTCTCCGTGCCGGACGCTGTGGCACCGTAAGCGCTTTGATGAGGTGATCGATATCCTTGCGCAGCTCGGCCATGCTCTCTTGTCGCCCGGCCGATATTTCCTCGAGTATTCGTAGCATCTGAACATCGATCGAGCGCAGGCGCATCCGACTCTCGGCGTCGATACCCTCGGAAGGGCCGTGCTCGCGCATCAGATCAACAATCGCCTCCTGCCCCGTCGCAACCCGTTCAAGCGCGCCGGTAATGCTTTCCGTCTGATCGATGCGGTCAACCATCTGACCTAGCGCATCTGCGAGCGAGCCAAGCTTGCTATCAACGTTTGAGCGGCTCGACTCGGATTCTGCGAACATCTGATGGAGACTTTCCATCTGCTCGCCCATCTGGTCGAGGATACCGGACAAGGCAGCCGTTTCATTACTGCCTTCCTCGCCAGAGGCGAAACCGACGCGGGTGATGGAGGACAGCCATTCCTCCAACTCGCGATAAAACCTGTTTTGTCCGTGACCAGCAAAGAGTTCCAGCAGACCGACGACAAGCGAACCGGCAAGCCCGAGCAGAGAAGACGAGAATGCAACGCCCATGCCTCCCAACTGCGCCTCCAGCCCGGTCATCAGACGGTTGAACACCGCGATGCCTTCCTCGCCCTCTTGTGGTGCGAGGCTGCGTATTGTGTCCACGACAGCGGGCACGGTGGTTGCTAGGCCATAGAATGTCCCTAAAAGCCCGAGGAAAATCAAAAGGCTCGCAATATAGCGGGTGATTTCGCGCGCTTCATCGATCCGCGTCGCAACGGATTCGAGGATCGATTGCGTGGAGGAGGACGAAAGCTGCATCCGGGCGCCGCGCGATCTAAGCAAAGACGCAAGCGGTGCCAGCAGCCGGGGGGGATGGTTACTGTCTGCGGACAGACCGGATGCGAATTGTTCGATCCAGCGAACCGAGACCATCAACTGGAAAACCTGCCAGAAACAGGCGAGGATACCAAACAGGAAGACGAGCGCGATAAACCCGTTCAGATAGAGATTGGCCAGAAAGACAGGCAGCACACTTGGCAATGCCAGCACCGCCCCGGAAACGGCTAAGCCCAAAGCAATGACCATGAACATGATCTGCTGAAAAGGCTGCGAGAATTGCGGCCGTTGTTTCGTGTCTGGCTGCGCCATGCGCTCAGCTCCTGACAGGTGTTCTGCTCACCGCCAACCTAAAGAAGAAAAGCCGGAAAAGCCAAGCGTTTATGAGAGGATACACCGAACGCGGTCAGTCAGCCATTCCAGATCGCCGTCAGGTAGACCAAGCTCGGCAAGATGGTCCGTCGTATTGAACAGATATTCGGCATTCGGGCCCCGTCCGCCAACCGCATGGGCGATTATTTGAGCCTGTTCCTCAAGAGGCATACCCCCGCAGTATTGCACATGGGCCGGATCTATCACGTAGACAAGCGCTTCGACCCGCCGCCCGTCATCCAGATCAAGCTCGAGCACCTTTTCGATATACGCGGAAGATATCAGTTCACGCTCTCGCAAGTACGCCAAGGTCTGCTCTTCTTCCCCTTCTGCGACTGCAAAGGCGACGCCCCGACATTCCGCCCCTTCCACTTCGTCCAGAGCCAGAACCAGACCGGGCGCTTCCTCGGTGCCACGGTGGTGTATCGAGTGCATACAGAAAGAACGGGCATACCCATCGAGACGCGCCAGCACCCGGCTGGCCACGTTGAACCCGGGGTTCCATAACAGGGAACCGTACCCAAATACCCACATAGTCATTCGATTATACCTGTAATTTGCGCTGCGCCACGCTCGACGCCGACTATCCTAGCGGCAATAGGCGCCGCCGCGATGAGTTGCCATATCGAGGTGGAAATGGTCTTGATGAAACCGGTCGGATCGCGGCCCTAACACCGTTTTGAAAGTCCCGCATGCCGCACGGTGAGACGCGTTGAGAGGCCCCTTGCCCGTCCAGTCCTCTATCACGGTGACGACTTCCCCGCTTTGCATGACGAAGCCGGAAATGTCGATTGCATTTCCTCGCCCATGTTCAGAGATCTTGGCGCCGCGTTGGTTGTTTCTCGGACGGCAGGCATAATGCGCCGCGACGCGCAGTTCAACAACCGGCCCCTTTTTTGCAAATGCGGGCTGAACGCCCTTGTCGACCCAGTTCTTTAGCGCGCTGGCGGTTTTGCAATTGATCAAGGCGGCTTGGCTAAGCTTGACGCCGGACACGGAACGCAGACGGACCGCATTTTTGACGCCGCAACCCTTGATCCGGCCGGGGACCCGGCCGACCTCATCGCCCTGAAGTTCGATATCTCCACAGACCGCTCCCTGACGTCGCAATCTCCGCTGGGCCATCGCCTTTTGCTCGACGCGGGGTGGCCGCGCCCAAGGACGCATCGATTGCTCTGGGCTAACGAACGCAACGCGTTCGGAGAGGTCGATCATTTCCTGTTCCTGTTCCGAAAGTGGCCGGACCGGCGGCCTCATCCGCACGACCTCGGAGATACCGGCATCGGTATCGACCAGTACAGTCGGACCGGCAGGCTTTGCGCGTTCAGTCCGCGCAACGGGACGAAGAGACGTATCGGGTGTATCTGCCAGCACCGGCAGAGAGATGCTGGCAATCAGCAGAATGCCAGCGAGCCGCCTCATTTCCTTGCCTTCTGGCTGCGACCAAAATCTGGTGCGTCCGTATCCTGCCCGGCATCGATGATACCGCGCCGGATGGCTCGGGTCCGCGTGAAATAGGCATGGAGATGATCGCCATCGCCTTTCCGGATCGCTCTTTGCAGGGCAAAAAGCTCTTCGGTAAACCGACCGAGAATTTCGAGTGTCGCGTCGCGGTTCGTCAGGAACACATCACGCCACATCGTCGGATCACTGGCCGCGATGCGCGTGAAATCCCGAAAGCCGGCCGCCGAGTATTTCACGACTTCGCTATCTGTCACGCGTCGCAAGTCGTCGGCAACGCCAACCATTGTGTAGGCGATCAGGTGCGGCGTATGACTGGTAACAGCAAGGACAAGATCATGGTGATCTGCGTCCATCTCCTCGACATTAGCCCCCAGTCCTTCCCAGAACTGACGAAGCTTTGCCACGGTTTCCCGGGCGGACCCTTCAACCGGAACAAGCAGACACCAGCGGTTGTCGAACAGTTCTGCAAACCCGGATTCTGGCCCCGAATGTTCAGTCCCAGCGAGCGGATGCGCTGGGACGAAGGCCACGTTCTGCGGCAGGTGAGGCAATACATTGCTTATTACGTCGCGTTTAACCGACCCGACATCCGATACCGTGCAGCCGGGTTTGAGGTGTTCCGATATCTCCATCGTTACCTGCCCCATGACGCCGACCGGGACGCAGAGGATCACAAGATCCGCATCCTGCACCGCCTCGACCGCCGTCTCGCAAACCCTGTCGCATAGACCGATACGTTTGGCAGTGTCCCGGGTTTCCTGCGACCGGGCATATCCGGTCACTTCGCCAGCAAGTCCCGGGTTACGCTTGATCGCCCAGTAGATAGACGATGCAATCAGTCCCAGTCCTATCAGTGCGACGCGTTCGTAAATAGGTCCCGTCACGTCGCCCGCCCCTTGAATGTCCGCACAGCCGCAACCAGACGGCGACAGGCGATTTCATCTCCGACTGTCATACGAAGCGCGTGGGGAAGTTTGTAGCCGCCGGTCTTGCGAACGATCAGACCTTCGGACTGCAAAAACGCGTCGCACGCCTCGGCCTCTGCCGCATCCGAAAACCGGGCAAGTATGAAATTTGCACAGGAGGTGTCCGATGCGACACCGATCTCGGCCAGAGCTTCTGCCATCCACGCGCGCATCCGCGTGTTTTCGGCACGGCATTGGGTAACAAACGCCACATCGCGCACCGATGCAGTGGCCGCGGCAATCGAGATGTTCGACAAGTTGAACGGCCCCCGGATACGGTTCAGCACATCCACGATGGCTTTCGGCCCGTAGCCCCAGCCGACACGCATCCCGCCAAGTCCGTAGAGCTTTGAGAAGGTGCGCGTCATGAAGACGTTGTCGCGCGCATCGATCAATGCTCTGCCTGCATCGAAACCTTCCACGTATTCCGCGTAAGCGCCGTCGAGCACCAGCATTGCCTTGGGCGGAAGGCCTTCGGCAAGACGGGCCACCTCGGCCTCGCCAATCATCGTGCCTGTCGGATTGTTCGGATTCGCGATGAAGACCAACCGGGTGCGTTCATTACATGCGGACAGGATTGCGTCCACGTCCGTCACACGGTCACGCTCGGGCACCTCGACGGGCGTGGCACCCACGGCGTGGGCGCCGATCTTGTAGAGCGCAAACCCGTGTTCCGTGTGGATGACCTCATCTCCCGGACCGGCATAAGCCTGGCAAAGAAACGAAAGGATTTCATCGCTGCCCACACCGCAAATGATCTTTTCGGGATCAAGACCGTGCATTTCACCGATGGCCTGCCGCAACTCCGCATGATCAGTGGAGGGGTAGCGGTGCATCTGCAAGGCCGCGTTTTTCGCGGCCTCTATCGCATGGGGGCTTGGGCCAAAGGGGTTTTCATTCGATGAAAGCTTGATGACATTGGCTACTCCCGGGACATGTGCTGCCCCGCCTTCGTACAACGCGATATCCAATATGCCCGGTTGCGGTTCTATCTGAGCCATCGACATTCCCCAATTTTCCGAGGCGTTCTAGAACCCGCGGGGGTGCAAAGCCAGTGCAAAATGAATCGGAAACGCAAGGGCGTTACAAAAATCGCGCAAGATATTCATCCGAATAGTCTATTTCGATTTCGATCCATACCGGAAGGTGATCGGACATCTCATAGGTCATCCAGGTTCGATACATGCGTCTAAAATCCGCATAGGGCGGCCTGCCAACTGCGGCCCGCTGACGTAGGTTCTGGCCTTCGTAATGCGCGGTATTGACGGCATCGGAGACACGGGAAACGAGGTCATTTCCGATACCAAGGTCTGCAACACCATGGGCGGGATACGGTCCAAAGACTGCCCGGCGCCAGTCAAAAGCGCCGGCACGCAATAGTCTTGTTTTACGTTCGGCCATGCCTTTATCTGTGAAAGCGATCTGATCGTAATGCTTGTCACCCGATAAGTTCGTCGGCGGAAAACTCGGGATGACCATTTCGCTATCGCGAAGCGCCTGCATGATCGGACCGTCAAGACTTTCGATGTTCATGTCGCCAACGAGAATGTAGACTTGGTCCTCTTTCTGCGCCTTTTCCACCAGCATCCGCGTAATTGCTCTGATCTCCTGCGACCTTGTTTCTCGCGCGCCTGCACCTTTTCCATAGATGATATGCGCGGAGCAAAGACAGAAACGGAACCAATCGGCTTGGAATGCTGCAAAGAAGGGCGAACGCGCTATCTGATTACCGGCGACAAGGTCGACATTGTCCAAGACTATTTCACCGATCAAATGACGAAAAATAACCTTGTCCTGATTGTAGACGAACGCCATGCGTTCATTGTTTCCACCACGATGGGTGGAAACGTCCGACACGAAATAGGACCAGTTCGGTCCCAGCAGGCGAAGTAACCTTTTCAATGGACCCAGGTCCGACTTGACCTCTTGTATCGCACAGATGTCGAAAGCCGCGATGATCTCGGCAAGATAATGGTAGCTTTCATCCAGCCGCGGAATTCCGTCGTCAAAGGCGCGAATGTTCCAAGAACCAATGATCAAGGAATTGGGGCGCCTCCGATCAAGGATTGCCTCTTTCAGATCGTGGCGTAACGCAAGCAGCCGGCTCGCAATCCAGGACTGCTTATCCGGATATTGATCGTCGGCATCGTAGGTTTTCAGGTCATGGTAGAACGGCATTGGCCTGCAATCCGTGTGACATCCAAATACCATAACGCGGTATCAGAATGCGTCCAGCCATGTGGTTGGATCAGAAATTTCCACCAAGAAAAATCTGAAAGAATTTTAAAAAGAAAAATGAATTCTCTTACTGCGCAAACAAAAAAAGCCGCGCGAAAGCGCGGCTTTTCAAATTTTCAGGCCGGAACTTAGTTCTTGGCGTAAAATTCGACGACGAGGTTCGGCTCCATCATTACCGGATAGGGCACATCACCCAGCGACGGGGTACGAACGAAAGTCGCCGTAAGTTTGGAGGTGTCCACGTCCAGATAGTCAGGCACATCGCGCTCGGGAAGCTGAACCGCTTCGAGAACCATAGCGAGCTGCTTGGAGCGATCGCGGACTTCGATCACGTCGCCCTCTTTGACACGGTAGGACGGAATGTTGACCTTTTGGCCGTTCACGCGGACGTGGCCGTGGTTCACGAACTGGCGTGCAGCGAAGACGGTCGGCACGAACTTTGCGCGGTAGACAATCGCATCGAGACGGCGCTCGAGCAGACCGATGAGATTTTCACCGGTGTCGCCTTTTACGCGTTCTGCTTCGGCGTAGATGCGGCGGAACTGCTTCTCGGTCAGGTCACCATAGTAGCCTTTGAGTTTCTGCTTTGCGCGCAGCTGGATACCGAAATCCGACAGTTTGCCCTTGCGGCGCTGACCGTGCTGACCCGGGCCATATTCGCGGCGGTTAACCGGCGACTTCGGGCGGCCCCAGATGTTTTCGCCCATGCGGCGGTCAATTTTGTACTTGGCAGACGTGCGTTTTGTCACGGCTGATCTCCTTCGGTTTGAAGCTCAAAAGAGCGATGAAGGGCGTTGTCCTTTGGTCGAAACCTGACAGGCATTCTCTTGCGAGAGCCACCAACACCAATGAGAGGGCGCTTATAGACATGAAGATCAGCGTGTCAACGCGGAAATCTCCTAGAGATGGAAATTACTGCGGTAAGCCATTCGCATTCATTCCTGCTTTCCGCCGTCAGGCAGCGGCGTGTCGCAAAATCGCGGTCTCCGAACCTGTCAGACGTCGCCGCGCGCTCATTCCATAGGATCCGGCCATGCTTTCCAGCGTCGGCATACACTCGAAAAGTGCCTGCTTCTGCGAATAGTCCAAAGCGTCCAAATCCGCTGCTCCCGGCAAAAAACTCTCGGTCTCCATGCCGTTGGCCCAGATAACCTCGTGCCGGGGCAAAAGCAGGTGAAAGTACATAACCTGACCACGGAGTGGTTCACGGCGGACCAAATGACCGTCCACCAAGGTCTCTGCTGAGACCAGAAGTTCAGGTTCGTGGAAAAGGGCCTGCGCGGCGTCTCCACTCTGCAGCATGTGGTGCTCGGGCGAAACGACCAAGTCGTGAAATGGCCCCCTTGGCCCGAAAGCGCCCCGCGCTATTCGGACGGGTCGCATAGCAGGATTCAAGGCGAGCCGAGTTGGTGATAGCCGACGCGACCCCAACCATAAAAGTTCTTGCAGGCCGCTATCCTTGGTCTGAACCTTGTCGCCCGGACGCAAAAATTCGACTCGCTGCAGGCCCCGTTCGGTGAGAATATGTGTACCCAGCGTAAAACAGACCAAACCCAAATTTTGCCTGTTTTTTCCTATCGGCTGAGGTTTCCAAGCGATCCGAGCGATCCAAAGTTGTTTGCCCCGGGGCGGCAACTCATCCTCGAACATCAAGAAGAGCCGGTTTTGATCATCGCTCTCAATGATCCGAACTTCGTAGCTTTGCCGCCCGTCCGTCACGGTAAAATCTGAATCCGACCGATCTGCCCTGCCCTCTTTGCTACAGTCCTCAACCGTCTTGATGCCAAATTGACGGGAAATCTTTTGCGACGCTCTTTTTCGCAAAGCCTTTTCACCGATAGGCTCGTCAAGCAGCAGGACACTCGTCGGACCATCAACCCGCAATGCATCTCCACGCCATTGCCAGCCTGCACCAACGTGCAAAGCCAACGCCGGAGCGTTAGAGACGCCATCGATATCGGTCTGCGCCCATGAAATAACGTACAAGCCGCAAAAGCCCGCGTTCATAGCCTAGTCCAGCACTGCTCTTCTTTTTTAGTGATTCTAACAGCAGCGGGAGCGCCGGGAAAGGCTGTTGTATCGGAAAGCAGATATCGATCTAGAATTCGAACTTCAGACGGACTGATCCGACAAGTTGTCCTTCAGGCTGGTTTTCAAACTCCTCGGAGAGATACGTCAGGCCATAAAACACTGAACTCGTAGCGCCCTGCCAGTTGACCCCCGCACGAAGCCGATACCTGTTGTTCTTCAGATCGACGCCGATATTGTCCGGCAGGTATACGCTGTTTTCCACATAGGCCACGTCGCCGCCAAGAATGAAATTCCAACGCGGTTCTTCATTAAAGAGAACGCGGTATCGTTGCCCGGTTACGGATTCACGAACAAGCAATTCGCCTCCCCCACCGCCAAAGGTCAGATCAGCACCGATACGTACAAGGGTTTCATCCCCTGCCCGCACCTCCACAAAGGGTCGCAGATTGGAATTTTCGAGCAGTATGTCCTGCCCGAATTCAGCAACGAAAGTCGGGCGGATTGTGTTGCCGATCTGGTTGGCGAGGATGCCCGCTGCCGGCAAATCCGCTCCGACCAGTTCATGAAGTTCCCGTTGGAACGATGACAACCCAGTCTGGTCACCGATCACCACGATGTCCGCGCCCATCGAAACCTCCAGACCGCGCCATTGCGCGTGGCTGTGTAGGCCAAGGCTGATGGCCGTCGCATATCTGCGATCTGAGGGAACGTATCTAGTCAGGCGCGAAGGCGTTATGATCTGCCCCTGCAGACGCAGTTCCAGTAACTCCCCAAGCCTGTCGGGCAGCGTGCCGTCCCAATGATAACCCCAGACGCGAGAACTGGTGAGTGACCCGGTGCGCCACCTGTCCTTCCTGTCGCCGAAGAGGTCGTTCGTGAACAACCGCCCATAGCCAAGGTATCGCCGCCCGGCTGGAAGTTCGTGCTGGGCATAGCTACCCTCGGAAAGCTGGGAAGTTCCAGTTTCAGCCGCTGCAGCCTTTGGAAAGATCAGTTCGCAAGCCAAGGTGGCGGCCAGGAAAAACGTTGAAACAGCCTTCATATCGGGACCTTTGGAAGCAAAGAGCGTATACTTATCGAACCGCTTTTATGTGTGCCTCAGCCCCGGAACCACCCTTTGCGAAATCAATGGTAGAATTTGTTGCCGAATGAGCCATCAAAGAAACAATCCGCGGGAAATTTGGGCTTTCCCTGGACCAAGCAGGCAGTATGGCTGCCAATCTGGAACCAAATCATTGATCAGCGTTCAGCTCGCCTCGAAGGCAAGAGACCGGACACCCTGTTTCTATCGACGTTAGTGGTGCGGGCGGTGGGACTCGAACCCACACGGGCACAAGGCCCAACAGATTTTAAGTCTGGTATGTCTACCATTCCATCACGCCCGCAGCCGTGGTCTGGCCTTGTTATCAACCCCCCAGATTTACGGCAAGTAAATGTCCAGGCGCGCGATACGATTTCCCTAAGTTTCCAGTTCGCGACACGAGAGATTGTTGCTGCAAGCTCCGCTTAGATGGCGCTTGACCCGGTTTGAATTTCGTCTCAGCGTGGCAGGCATGTTTCCCATCCGTGACCATAATCCGTCGGGGCGAACGCCCTATGTTACCTATGCGCTCCTTGCGGCCAACCTATTCGTATTTCTTGCCTTTCTCGGCATTCAGACAGACGAGGGTGCGCTTTGGGAATTTTACGGCAACTGGGCAATCATTCCCGCCCGTGTTTCGGCCGGCGAAGGCTATCTGACATTGGTCAGCTCGCTCTTTCTCCACGCTGGCTTCATGCACCTTGCCGGAAACATGCTGTTCCTTTGGATCTTTGGCGACAACCTCGAGGACGAGATGGGACATCTGACCTTCCTCGGCTTCTACCTCGTGTGCGGTCTGGGTGCGGGGCTCATCCACATTCTGATGGGGCCGCAATCCACCGTGCCAACGGTTGGCGCATCTGGCGCGATTGCGGGTGTGATGGGCGGCTATCTTCTGCTGTTCCCAAAGGCCAAGGTCGATATCCTCATCATATTCATCATCTTCTTCAAGATCCTGCCCGTACCCGCGTGGCTGATGCTTGGCCTGTGGTTTGGCATGCAATTGTTCGGCAGTATTGGTTCCGATCCCGATGCAGGCGGTGTCGCTTATTGGGCGCATACAGGTGGCTTCATCATTGGCGCCATCCTTGCATTGCCCCTTTTGATCCGTCTGGGAGGCATTGGGTTCTGGAACAGGACGCACGGGCACCCCCCACACCCACACTCGGAATACCGGCTTGTCCGGTCAAACATACCAAGAGTACCGCGCAAATGAGCAATGAAGCACAGACGATACGGGCCAGCTGCCACTGCGGTGCCGTTCTGATCGAGGCCACCCTGCCCCATGGGCTCGCAGCACATAATCGATGCGACTGCAGTTTTTGCCGCAGGCGCGGTGCGGCGGCGGTAACGGCTCTCACCGACACCGTGCATATCCTGAAAGGTCAGGACAACCTGACGCTGTACAGCTTTGGGACCAAGACCGCGCAGCACTGGTTCTGCAAGACCTGCGGAATTTACACGCATCACCAGCGTCGCTCAGACCCTGCGGAAACGGGTATCAATCTCGGATGCATCGACGGGGTCAACCCGCGCGACTTCGAACCAATCGCATGGGTCGATGGAGTCAATCATCCTTCGGATCGCAGCTCTTAGCTACGGATAACCTTGGCAAATGAATCGAAAATAGCTTCGTTGGCCGCGATAACATTGCCGTCTTCGACCACGTCGCCATTCTCATCTATGGCATGGGCAAAGCCACCAGCCTCGCGGACGATGATCAACCCGGCGGCGAGATCCCAGGGCTTCAGACGCCGCTCCCAATATCCATCGTAGCGGCCCGCCGCGACATAAGCGAGATCGAGCGATGCCGCCCCCCAGCGCCGAACGCCCGCACATGCCGGCATCAGGCGCGCGAGATCCTGCAGTGTTTCAGGCAGATCTGCCCGACCTGCAAAGGGAATACCCGTTGCAAAGATGCTTTCGATCATACGTGAACGTCCGGACACGCGCAGTCGCGTATCATTCATCCACGCCCCCGCGCCTTTTTCGGCGAAGAACATTTCGTCTTTAGCTGCATCGAAAACCACCCCGGCGACGATCTGTCCCTTGTGTTCAAGACCGATCGAAATCGCCCAATGTGGAAGACCGTGGAGGAAATTCGTTGTTCCATCCAGCGGGTCAACGATCCAGCGGCGCGTCGGATCCTGCCCGTCTTCACCGCCACCTTCTTCTCCGAGCCACCCGTAGGTCGGACGTGCGCCCATCAACTCCTGCTTGAGAATTTCCTCGGCCGCGATGTCGGCACGGCTTACGAAATCGCCTGCACCCTTCATCGAAACCTGGAGGTTTTCAACTTCGCGGAAGTCCTTGACCAGTGACCGTCCCGCTTTGCGCGCGGCCTTGATCATGATGTTCAGATTGGCACTGCCTACCATTTTCGGATTCCTTTTGAGATCAGGGCGCGCGTATACGCGCCTGTTGTCCGCTTGCCAAGTCCCAGCAGTACCCGGGTTTGGCCCAGATCTCACCTTGCAAACTCACCGGACAACCTTCACCGTCACGCGCAAAGGTAATGAGGAGGAAAACGCTATGTCCGATCAAATGCATCATATCGCTCTGGCCAGTCGACCAGACGGCGCACCGCAGCCGGAAAACTTTCGCTACGAAGCAAAGCAGATGCCAGAACCCCAAGACGGTGAGGTGCTGGTCAAGGTTCATTATATGTCGCTTGATCCCTATATGAGGGGCCGGATGGACGATGCCAAATCCTATGCCGCACCCGTGCCGATCGGAGGCACCATGGAAGCCGGCGGCGTGGGCGAGGTCATCGCCTCAAAGAGCGACAGTTTCAAACCCGGAGATTTCGCCTTTGGCATGTTCGGCTGGGCCACGCACGGCTGCCTGCCCGCCAACCAGCTTCGCAAGATCGATCCCTCGCACGGGCCGATCACGACATCGCTTGGCGTTCTGGGCATGCCCGGTCTGACCGGTTGGTATGGCATGACCGAACTCGGTCGCCCCCAGAAAGGTCAGACGCTCGTAGTGGCGGCGGCCACGGGTCCTGTCGGATCGATGGTCGGTCAGGTTGCCAAGATGCATGGCATGCGAACCGTCGGAATCGCTGGAGGTGCCGAAAAATGCAAGCTGGCGGTCGAAAAATTCGGGTTCGATGCCTGCCTTGACCACCGTGAGTACGAGACTGCTTCGGATCTTCGCAAAGCATTGGGCGACGCCTGCCCGCAAGGCATTGATGTCTATTTCGAAAACGTTGGCGGCAAGGTACTCGCCGCTGTCATCCCCCTGATGAACCCACACGGACGCATCCCTATCTGTGGCATGATCAGCTGGTACAACGCCGGCGGGCTTGGGTCCGGCGCAAGTGACGCGGAAATTTCCGCACCGGGTTTGTGGCGAAACATTCTGGTCAAGTTCCTGTCGGTCAACGGCTTTATCATTTCCAACCATTTCAACCGCATGCTGGACTTCCTTGCGGAAATTGGCCCGAAAGTGTCAAGTGGCGAATTCGCCTATGTGGAAGACATCGCGGAAGGTCTGGAAAATGCGCCTGCCGCCTTCATGTCGATGCTGAAGGGCGGGAACATGGGCAAGCAAATCGTAAAGGTTGCCTAACCGGCCCTGATGGCGGCGCCCCTCGCCGGGCGCCGCCTCAAAGATCCAATTCTGTGAGAACAGCGCCGGCATCCAGCGAACCCGGCGCGATGCCGTCCCGAACCATGCGGCTCGCCAGGTGACAGAACCAGTCGTTCAACGGTGTGGGAACGCCGTACATTCTTCCGAGCATGGCAATCTCACCGTTCAGGAAATCAGTTTCGACTGACCCGGCACCGCGTGCAAGGCTTTGCGTTGTGGAGCTTCCGACCCGGTCGATTCCAGGAACATCCTCGATCTTCAAAGTGCCTTTACGGCGCGGATCATTGCCCCCCACATCCATCCAGCTGATGCCTGCAGCAGTCAGAACGCGCTCGCCTTCCACCTGCAAAGCCTGACGCACAATCTTGGCCTCTTCCACCTCACCCAGAGCGGCGCCGGATATATTGGCAAGGTTCAGCAACAGCTTTCCGTACTTGCTTGCCATTACTTCTGCACTTGGAAACGCAACAAAGTTGGCCTTGTTCAGCGTCTCACACAAATTTTCGTCCGCGTTGTCCACTCCACCCGGAAAGCGGCCGACGTCAAAGATCGCGTATTTCGGTGCGCCAAAGACAGCCACTTCGCCGGGTTTCATGTAATCAGCCGGTAGCATTACGGTAATGCCGTGGACGTTGGGAAAGAGTCTCAAGGCGCGGCGCTCGTTCTCCACCCCGTTCTGGGCGCAGAATATCGGCTGAGTTGTCACGCCCGCCTCGACCAACTGGGCAAGAGCGGCCTCGGTATGCTGACCCTTTACGGTAAGAACAATCGCATCGTCGGGTCGGAAATCGATTTCAGACGGACTGCCTACGCATTCAAATTCTGTATGATGCACCCCGTCGACCGCATGCAAGGTCAGACCATTTGCACGAATTGCGTCAAGCTGCGCGCCCCGGGCAATTCCGATCACCTCTTGTCCGGCCATGGCCAGAGCTGCCGCCATCGTTCCGCCGACGGCGCCCACACCCAGAATTATTACACGCATTCTTTACGCCTCTTGTAGTTTCCGCGCCTCTACGCGGGCCAGATCAATCAACATGCGCATGAAAGGCTTTTCACGATCCTCGCTGCGCACGGCGGCATACAAACGCCTTTTAATTCCTTTATCTGTCAATGGGCGCGTAACATAGTCAGAAGAATACTTTACCTCACGTACCACCCAGTCAGGCAGAACGGACACGCCGCGATTGGAGGCCACAAGGAGGAGTATTACTGCAGTCAATTCGACCTGACGTATGGCGGCGGGTTCAACTTTTGCCGGGATCAGCAATTGGCTGAACACGTCCAGCCGCGAACGCTCGACCGGATAGGTGATCAGCGTTTGGCCCCGAAAATCCGCCGCTTCGACATAGGGTTTGGAGGCCAGCGGATGTTGTGACGACGCCACAAAGACCGGCGCATAATCAAACAATTCGATGAACTCGATACCGGGCAGGTCTTCCGGGTCGGAAGAGACCACAAGATCGACATCTTCCTTCATCAACGCCGGCAGCGCATCGAATGCCAGACCCGGACGGATGTCGACGTCCACATCCATCCACTCTTTGCGGAACCCTTCAAGCACAGGAAAGAGCCATTCGAAACAGGCATGGCACTCGATTGCGATATGCAAACGGCCGGTTTTGCCGCTTCTCAAGTTACCGAACTCTGCCAATGTTGCTTCGACCTGAGGCAGGACCTGCTCTGCAAGTCGCAACAACCTGAACCCGGCGGCGGACAGGGTCATCGGCTTTGAACGCCGCACGAAGAGCTCCACGCCCGCCTGTTCCTCCAAACCTTTAATCTGATGGCTCAACGCGCTTTGCGTGATGTTCAGCTTGTCAGCGGCACGGGCCAGCCCCCCCGCTTCGTGGATGGCTTGGATCGTGCGCAGATGGCGAAACTCTAAATGCATACTGCTATGGAACTCATGTTGTAGTTGAGAATTATGAAATTGTCTCACATTGCACTATATGCGACAAGAGTCGAAACCAAGAGGATTGATGATGACCGCTCCGACTGTTTCTTTCGAATTTTTTCCGCCGCAGACATTGGCGGCTTCGTTCCGGCTGTGGGACACGGTTCAGACCCTTGCTCCGCTGGATCCTCGTTTCGTGTCAGTCACGTATGGCGCAGGCGGCACCACTCGTGATCTCACACGCGAAGCCGTTGGCACGCTGCATAAATCCTCGGGTCTCAATGTCGCCGCGCACCTCACATGCGTCAACGCCACCAAGGAAGAAACGCTTGCCATTGCGGATGGCTTCGCAGAGGCAGGTGTCAGCGAAATCGTGGCTCTTCGCGGCGATCCGCCGAAAGGCACCGGTGCTTTCAAGGTTCATCCTGGCGGTTTTGCCAATTCGGTCGAACTGATCGAGGCGCTTTCGGCACGCAACAAGTTCACCATCCGCGTCGGCGCTTATCCTGACAAGCACCCCGAAGCGGCTGATCAGCAGGCGGACATCGACTGGCTGAAAGCCAAGCTCGACGCAGGCGCTGATGAAGCCCTGACCCAATTCTTCTTCGAGGCCGAGACTTTCCTTCGCTTCCGTGACGCATGTGTCAAAGCAGGAATCGACAAGCCTATCGTTCCCGGCATCCTGCCGATCGAAAACTGGAAAGGCGCGTCGAAATTCGCTCGGGCTTGCGGCACCGTAATTCCAGAATGGGTAGAGGCCGCTTTCGAAACCGCCCTCCGCGACGGTCGCGAAGATCTTCTTGCCACGGCGCTTTGCACAGAACTGTGCAGCGAACTTCTCGCAGAAGGCGTCGACTCGCTGCACTTCTATACGCTGAACCGTCCGGAACTGACCCGTGATGTTTGCCATGCGATTGGCGTGACACCGAAAGTCGTACTTGAAAACGTCGCGTAAGTGTTGCGCACAAAGGTTCTCCTGCTAGCGTTCAGTCAAGCGGGAGAACGAAAATGAAGATAGCCGAGAAGCTTGAAGAACTGCCAAGCGCCGAGGAAGCCCTCGGCGTTTCTGGTCTTGAATTCATGAAACGCATTCAAGAGGGCGAATTCGCCGGTGCACCTATCGCAGGATTGCTGAACTTTACACTGACTTCCGTCGAAGATGGTCGTGTCGTGTTTCAGGGGTCGCCCGAATTTAGCATGACCAATCCTCTCGGAACCGTGCATGGCGGTTGGTACGGAACGATTCTCGACAGCGCGATGGCATGTGCCGTCATGACCCGGATCCCGCAAGGGTCGACCTACACGACACTGGAATACAAGGTGAATATCATTCGCCCGATTCCCTTGGGCACGCTGGTGGATTGCGTCGGCATCACCGATCATGTCGGCCGCTCGACCGGTATCGCCCATGGTGAAATCCGGGGAGTTTCGGACGGAAAACTTTACGCGACAGGCTCTACCACCTGCATCGTCATGAAACTGAGCGGCAAGTAGAGCGAAAGCCGTTCCTATTCAGCCGGATTTGCGTTCATGAGATGCGCGGATCCGGTATCCAGCCCTGCAATGTCCGCAGGTTTGACCGTTTCATGTATCCGCTCTGACAGATCCATCCCGACAATACGGTTCTTGCGGAGCAAGAAGATCTTACCCCAGCCGCGCCACGTGCCGACCGATGGTGCAGCTGGATCGGTGTAAAACCGTAACCGCCAGCCATCAGGCATTGGCAGGCCACATTCCTCGGCCCGTTCCAGCATCCAGATCAGAGAAATATTTGCGAGGGGACGCGCCGCCTCAAAGCCGCCAAGCTGCCCGCCCACATCGCCATGTGAGCCCCTGAACCACACTTGCTCAAGACGCCCTTCCCAGTGATCGGGTGTTTCCCACATGACCGGCGTGAAGACCTCTCGCGTTTCATTCAATGCGATGGCGTGGAATCCGTTTTGTACCGTTCGGCTCAGCTCATGGTTGTGGAAAGCATGACGCAGTTCCGACCCTTTCCAGACAAAGGGCAACCGCATGCCCAGCGCTTTCACAGTATCCCAAACGCCAACCATTTCGATGGGCAGGTGCTCATGACAAAACTTCGACGAAAATATCGACGCGCTGTCGCTATCAGGGGTTACCTGATAATGTCGATAGGCCGTTCGAATGTTCCGAACTGTCGCGTGTTCCGCTTTGAGCAAGCCAATCCGATCGACAACGCCGGCGAGCGAGCGCACGGCATAGGCACCCCGTGAATACCCGAACAGAAAGATCTTGTCGCCTGGCCGATATCTCGACGCGAGGTACCCATAAGCGCGCCTGATCTGCCGGTTGATCCCCCGCCCCATTGAGACGTCGAGCGTGCCTCGCCAGCTATGCCATTGTACGCCCGCCTCGTAATAAACAGAGACGTTCCCCCCGATCTCACGGCAAAGACGGTAGGTCACGCCGGCGTGGGTTTCATGCCCCCGCTCCAAGGTGGACAGCGTACCATCAAGTATGATCACATGTAGCCGCGGACCACGGGTAAAAATCTCTGGTGACTGAGCGTGTCTTTCGGCGCGCCAGAACCATCCAAATATCCGTTTACTCAGCCGCGATAGGGCCATCCCTTAACATTCCCCATACTCGTAACGGCGTGAAGGGCATATCGACCTGCTTCACACCCAGGTCCCAGACAGCATCCTGCACGGCATTGGAAACTGCCGCCATCGCGCCGACCGTTCCGGCTTCGCCGCAGCCTTTCATACCCATCGGGTTGGCCGTGGACGGAACAGGCTCTGGCGTGAAAGAGATCATCGGCGAATTATCCGCCCGCGGCATGCCGTAGTCCATGAAGGTCGCCGTCAACAGCTGCCCGTCCTCATCATACACGACACGTTCGATCAGCGCCTGACCGATCCCCTGCACAACACCCCCGTGTACCTGACCTTCAGCCAACATCGGGTTAATCAGGTTTCCGAAATCATCGACGACAGTGTACCGATCAACTTTTGTTTCGCCGGTCTCAGGATCAATGACGACCTCGGCGATATGCACGCCATTAGGATAGGAACGTCCCGGCAAGGTCGCGCGCGCTTCATGCGTCAGCAGTTCTGTGCGCCCATCACTCCGTGCCATCTCTGCCGCTTCCATCATCGTGGGGCGCAGGTTCGAGCCCGGGGCGGAAAAGCCATCTTCGTCAAAGGTGATGTCCGTCTCATCGACACCCATCTTCTCGGCGAGATAGGGCGTAAAGGATTCGACCATCGTGGCAACCGTCGCGAGGGTTGCATTGGTTTGCGTCGTGACCGAGCGTGACCCGCCCGTACCCCCGCCCTGTGCGATCAGATCGGAATCGCCTTGCACCACCTGGATCATGTCGACAGGAATGCCGGTCTGGTCGGAAAGGAAAGTGGCATAGACAGTTTCGTGTCCCTGTCCGTTGCTCTGCGTCCCGACATAGATCGAAACGGTGCCGTCCTCTTGGAATTCGACCTTTGCGCCTTCCGAAGGATCGCCGAGAATGCTTTCGATGTAATAGCTCAGGCCGCGACCACGCAGCAGGCCCTTGGCCTCATCCGCCTCGCGCCGTTTCGCGAAACCGTCCCAGTCCGCTTCCTCAGCGCCGCGCGTCATGACGCGTGCGAATTCACCCACGTCATAATTTTCGCCGGTCGCGGATTTGTACGGAAACTTGTCTGGCGCGATAAAGTTGATGCGGCGAAGTTCCAATGGATCAATTTCAAGCTCGCGGGCAGCGCGATCCATGACGCGTTCAAGCACGTAAATCGCTTCTGGGCGTCCAGCGCCGCGATACGCGTCAACCTGAGTCGTGTTTGTATAGAATGCCTGCGTGTGCATCCACGTGGTCTGAACGTCGTAGGTTCCCATCAGGACCCGCGCGAAAAGGTTCGACTGGATAATCTGGCCGAAATTGGAGTTGTAGGCCCCCATATTGGCCCGTGTGGTCACCCTGTATGCAGTGATCCGATTGTTTTCGTCGAACGCCAATTCCGCAAGCGATACAAGGTCGCGGCCAGCATGATCGCTCAGCATCGCTTCGGTACGGTCGCTCATCCATCGGACCGGCCGCTTCAAGGTGCGAGCAGCATGCGCCACAGCATAATACTCAGGATAAGGGGGCGCCTTCATCCCGAAACCGCCACCAACATCGGGGTTGGTAATACGCACCGATGCTTCATCCATTCCAAACGCCTTGGCGAGCTGCGATTTCATACCCCAGACGCCCTGCCCTCCGAATGCGAGGTGCAGCTGTGCGCCATCCCATTCCGCGTAGCAACCACGCGGCTCCATTGAATTTACGATTACGCGGTTATCGTCTATCTCAAGGCTGACCGTCCTCGCCGCGGCCTTGAAGGCCGCGTCGGTCGCCTCTTCATCGCCCAGCCCAAAGTCATAGGCCATGTTGTCAGGCGCTTCTTCGTGAACAGTTGGCCCGCCCGCCTTGATGTCCAGCTTTACAGGAAGCTCTTCGTATTCGAACATGATCATCTCGGCAGCATCGCGCGCCTGATCGTAGGTTTCGGCGATCACCACGGCGACCGGCTCACCTACATGCCGAACCCGTCCCTTGGCCAACATCGGCCGCATAGGGGCCGCGGCCTTGGTTCCGTCACGGTTTTCAATCACGATCCCCCAGATCGAAATATCGACACCTGCCACTTCAAGGTCGTCGACAGTCAGCACCATGTGTACACCATCCGCCTCACGGGCATCGGACACGTCCAGCGAAGTGATTTCTGCATGCGCCACCGGGCTGCGGAACACATAGGTAAAGAGCGCCCCCTCGGGAACGATATCATCGACATAGCGGCCGTGCCCGGTCAGCAGACGGGTGTCCTCGAACCGTTTTATCGATTGGCTCTTTCCGAATTTTTCCATGAAATCCATCCTTCGCGTTTGCCGGGAGACTAACCTCAGACTTGGCAATGTCCAGCCTTGCATCCCGTGTTTCCAGAGGCTTTCTTCCTCTGCAATTGACACTGCCCTTTCAGTACTCTCTGCTCGGCATAATGCTGCGGCTTCCTCTGGAAAAAGGCCGACGCATGTCCGAAATTACGCAAACGAGGTGCAGAGAATGGACAAGGTCAGTTTCACCGCGATGAAGGACGGCACGCCTGACGACTATGACTTTCTCACGAAACACGAGACCGAATATGCGAGTGGAACGGCTGACCGGCTTCTCGAAGCGATGACGGAGCTCGACAAAGGCCTGTCTGGCTATCAGGTCACCCGTCTCGAACACTCGCTGCAATCTGCTACCCGTGCATGGCGCGATGGCGCAGATACCGACTGGGTGGTGGCCGCGCTGTTGCACGACATCGGCGATATCTATGCCCCTTATAACCACGACGAATACGCTGCCGCGATCTTGCGCCCGTTCCTGCGCGCTCAATGCGTCTGGTGCGTCCAGACCCACGCCGACTTCCAGATGATCTATTACGGTCATCACGTTGGCGGGAACCAGAACAAGAGAGATCGGCACGCCGGAGCGCCATATTTTGACGATTGCGTAGAATTCTGCGAACGTTGGGATCAATCCAGCTTTGACCCGAACTACGAGAGCCTGCCCCTTTCATTTTTTGCACCGATGGTACGCGACGTGTTCTCACGAACGGCATACGACCCGGACGTGATCTGCGACGGTGTCAGGAAACCTCTGACTGATTCCGACGTGGCCAAAGCGCGCACGGCACAAGCTGAAACCTCATGAGCGTAGCAGGCCCATCCAACGGAAAAGCCAAATTTCACCTGCCGTAATCACAACCAGCATGATGCAGACAGCCCAGAACGCGTTCGGGTCATTGGAGCCCGGCATGCCGCCGACGTTGATTCCCAGCAATCCGGTGATCAGCCCGAGAGGCAGAAAGATGGCAGCGACGACCGACAGCACGAGCATCTGCCTGTTGCTGGCTTCTGCCCGCATGTCCATGATCTGATCCTGCACGACTTCGGCGCGGTCGCGTATGGCGTCCAGCTCCTCCGAAAGTCGCGTCACACGTTCCGTCGCTTCGCGCATGCGTTCCCGGGCCAAAGCCGTCAGCCAGTCCATGTCCTCTATTGCAAAGGTACTGAGCGCATCTCGCTGCGGAAACATATACCTGCGCAGCATGATCGAGACGCGGCGGACTTCGGCCAGTTCGGCCCGCGATGGCAGGCGATCAAGATCTTCGAGTTCAGTTTCGAGATCATCGATACTTTCATTCAATTCGGCCACGATGGGCTCGGCCCTGTCCGCCAGCCGCAAAGCCAGCCGGGCGACCAATTCACCACTGTCCCGAGGCCCGACCTGACGTGAGACCGAATCCAGAACGTCATCGACCGCACGCAGCGGCCGCCTTTGAACCGTTACGACCAGCTGTTTGGTCACCCATATCCGGAGAGAAACCATATCTTCGGGATCAGCCCCTTCGGCAAGATTCACCCCGCGCAGATTGATAAGGATACCGTTTCCATAGACCACCGAACGCGGCCGTGTTTCCTGTGCATCGAGCGCCTCACACACGGTGGAGGAGAGATCGGAATGGCTCAGCCAGTCAGTTCCGTCTGCGGCCGGACGTTCGAGATGGATCCAGACGAACCCGTCTCCCTGCATCAAATCTTCTGCTGTTTTTCCTTCTACCTCCAGCGCAACGGCAGTTCCGTCGCTCTTGCATTTCCACGCTGACCTTATCGCCATGTCGCTGCTCCTTCCGACTTAACCTTATTGGCTTTTCGACAATCTGGCTCAGTGTCGGCGTCTGTGCCATGAGAAAACTCACTGCCCATAGGCGGCTGTGGCCTTTCCCTTTGCGCCATGCTTCGCTAGATGAAGCGCGCAACTTGCAAGGATCGCGACGATGGCCATGGAGAACACCTTTAATGCAGCCGAGGCGGAAAGCCGTCTCTATCAGGCTTGGGAAGAGGCCGGATGCTTTACAGCCGGAGCAAATGCCAAGCCCGGCGCAAGCACCTATTCCATCATGATCCCGCCGCCGAACGTCACCGGCTCACTGCACATGGGCCATGCGTTCAACAACACTCTGCAGGATATCCTGATCCGCTGGAAACGTATGCAGGGCTTTGATGTTCTCTGGCAGCCGGGAACAGACCACGCCGGGATCGCGACCCAGATGGTCACCGAACGCGAGATGGCAGCCAATCAGGAACCCTCACGCACCGAAATGGGCCGTGAGAAATTCCTTGAGCGGGTCTGGCAGCAAAAGATCAAATCGCGCGGCACCATCATCGGTCAGCTCAAACGCCTCGGCGCATCCTGTGATTGGTCGCGCGAAGCCTTCACCATGTCCGGTGCGCCTCAGGCCCCGGAGGGCGAAGACGGCAATTTCCATGACGCCGTCATCAAGGTCTTTGTCGACATGTACGAAAAGGGCCTGATCTATCGCGGCAAGCGTCTGGTCAACTGGGATCCTCATTTCGAAACCGCCATCTCGGATCTCGAAGTCGAGAACATCGAAGTGGCTGGCCATATGTGGCACTTCAAATACCCGCTCGCCGACGGCAAGACTTACACCTACGTCGAAAAAGACGAAGACGGCAACGTGACCTTCGAGGAGGAACGCGATTACATTTCAATCGCGACGACCCGCCCCGAAACCATGCTCGGAGACGGGGCAGTCGCCGTACACCCCCAAGACGCCAGATATGCACCAATTGTCGGACATTTGTGCGAAATCCCCGTCGGGCCCAAGGAACACCGCCGGTTGATCCCGATCATCACCGACGAATACCCCGATCCGACCTTTGGCTCCGGCGCGGTGAAAATTACGGGCGCGCATGATTTCAATGACTACGCGGTCGCCAAACGCGGCAATATTCCTTGCTACCGTTTGATGGACACGCGCGCGCGTATGCGAAGCGACGGCGCCCCCTACGCCGAGACAGCTTCCCATGCACAAGAGATCGCCGAAGGCGCGGCATTCAGCGAAGCTGAAATTGACACGCTCAACCTCGTGCCGGACGAGTTCCGCGGCCTTGACCGCTTCGAGGCACGCAAGCTGGTTGTCGAGCAGATCACCGCAGAAGGTCTCGCCGTCATGGTCCCGGTGGAACAGCCTGATCCCGCCGAGGCCTTTGATCCGATGGACACGCCCGTCATGGAGCCCTTTGTCGAAAACAAGCCGATTATGCAGCCCTTTGGCGACCGCTCGAAGGTTGTCATCGAACCGATGCTGACCGATCAGTGGTTCGTCGAAACCGACAAGATCGTCGGCCCTGCCCTGGATGCGGTTCGGAATGGCGACGTTAAAATCCTGCCGGAACGCGACGAAAAAGTCTATTTCCATTGGCTCGAAAACATCGAACCCTGGTGCATCTCACGCCAGCTCTGGTGGGGCCACCAGATCCCCGTCTGGTACGGCTTCGACTTGGAAAACAATAATTTCCGCGATGACGAGGGCGACGGCGCCCTCGATCCGGTCGAACTGGGCCGCCTGATGTCCGATCAGGATCTCGGCGACGCCACAGACCGCTTTCATTGCGCGCCGGATTTCGATGCTGTCAGCAACCAGTTCGCCGATGTCCTCTCGGGCCTGCCGACGCCGCTGAACCATGCGCGCGTGATCGAGGTCGAAGACCGCGAAACAGCCAAACACGCCCTCGCCTCCAGCCTCGCGGAATATGCCGAAACACAGGACCCGACGAAACTCACATATCCTGTCTGGCGCGACCCCGATGTACTCGACACGTGGTTCTCTTCCGGCCTCTGGCCGATCGGCACCCTGGGATGGCCGGAAAACACGCCCGAGCTGCAGAAGTACTTCCCGACCAGCACGCTGATCACCGGCTTTGATATCATCTTCTTCTGGGTCGCCCGTATGATGATGATGCAATATGCCGTTGTCGGCCAGAAACCCTTCGACACGGTCTATGTGCACGCGCTGGTGCGTGACGAGAAGGGCAAGAAAATGTCGAAGAGCCTCGGCAACGTGCTCGACCCGCTCGAACTCATCGACGAATACGGCGCCGACGCCGTCCGCTTCACCCTCACGGCGATGGCAGCGATGGGACGCGATCTCAAGCTGTCGACCCAACGCATCGCAGGATACCGGAACTTTGGCACCAAGCTCTGGAACGCCGCCTCTTACGGCCAGTTCAGAGGTGTCTTCGAGGTTCCTCATGCAGACCATCCGCCGGCGGCCTCCCTTCCGCTCAACCGTTGGATCAAGGGTGAGATCGCCAAAACCCGCGAAGAAGTAGATACAGCGCTGGCACAGTTCCGGTTCAATGACGCGGCCAACGCGCTCTACAGTTTCGTGTGGGGTACCTTCTGTGACTGGTACCTCGAATTCACGAAACCCGTCTTCGACGGTGAAGATACAGAGGCGATTGCCGAAACAAAGGCGACCTATGCCTGGGCACTCGACCAGTGTCTCATCCTGTTGCATCCGATCATGCCCTTCATCACCGAAGAGCTCTGGGGACAAAAGCCGCGCCCGTCGAAACTGATTCATGCTGACTGGCCGACCTACACGGCGGCGGAATTGGTGGACCAGAGCGCGGACGAAGAACTCAACTGGGTGATCCGCCTGATCAGCGCCATCCGTTCGGCGCGCGCCCAGATGAACGTTCCCGCCGGGGCGCATGTCCCGCTCGTCGTCAAGGGGTTCACAGCCGCAGCGCGTGCCGCCTACCAGACCAACGAGGCCCTGATCAAACGCTTCGCCCGCCTCGAATCGCTCAGCGAGGTCGACGCCTTCCCGAAAGGCACCGTGGCGCTGGCCGTGACAGGGGGCAGCTTCGGTCTGCCGCTGGCCGATGTCATCGATGTCGAAGCGGAAAAAGCGCGTCTGGAGAAATCGCTGGGTAAGCTCGCCAAGGAACTCGGTGGGCTTCGCGGGCGGTTGAATAACCCTAAATTCGCGGCCTCCGCGCCCGCAGATGTGGTAGAAGAAACGCGCAACAACCTTGCCGCGCGGGAAGAAGAAGAAAGCAAACTGAAAGAGGCGCTTGATCGCCTCAAGGAAATCGCCTGATCTTCTTCTCGTCCCAAATACGGAAATCCCCGCCTTGCAGCAGGCGCAGGGCGGGGAACTCAATCGAATCGATCAGAACTTGAATATTTAAGCGAACACCGGTTTGCGCCGCTGCATCTGGGCCGCGATGACTTCCATTTGCTCCGGCTTGCCGATGAGCTTGGCTTGTTCGGCGGATTCCGCCAGCAGAACCTCTTTCCGGTCCTGGCTTTCACAAAGCTCGATCAGCCGTTTCGCCGCACGAATGGCACTCGGGCTCTTGCTTGCGATTTCTGCCGCCAGATCGGTTGCGGCCGCAAGCGGGTCGTCCGAGAGAGACGTGACCAGCCCCCAGCGTTCGGCCTGCTCGGCACCGACAGGTGCCGCCGTATAGGTCAGTTGGCGCAGTACATCCGAGCGGACAAGTTCCGGCAATAGAACCATTCCACCCATATCGGGCACGAGGCCCCATTTCATCTCCATTATCGCAAGTTTGGCGTCCGGTGCCGCGATGCGGATATCGGCCCCCAGCGCAAGCTGCATCCCGCCCCCGTATACCGCGCCCTGCAGCGCGGCGATCACCGGCACGGGCACACGGCGCCAGATCAGGGCGACTTCCTGAAACAGGTTGGCATCGTGATGGCTGCGTTCCATGAGCCTGCCTTCGACATCGCCTTGCCCTAATGTGCCAAAACTTGCCATGTCCAATCCGGCGCAGAAACTCTTGCCCTCGCCAGACAAGACGACAGCGCGCGCGTCGGACTGGGCGACCTCCTGCCCTGCCGCGACAATCGCCTCCATCATGTCAGGATCGAGCGCATTCATCTTGTCACCGCGCGTCAGCGTGACTTTGGCAATGTGATCTTCATAATTTACGGATACCCGTGCCATGCTGGCCTCCCTTGAATGGCAATCCCGGGCACCCTGCCCTTTGCCGATCCGGGACGCCAGAAAAACCCTGCGGCACAACCCGGGCCGAGAGCCAGCGTTTACAATTCAGCCCGGCGTATTAGGTTTCAGCTTCGAGAAAGAAAACCAACGTGACACAGATCGATCCCATCCAAAGCAACGCTCATCATTCGCGGCACGTTCGGTATCTCTGGACAGCTGCGGGTCTGATCGCGCTTGCCATCGGGATCATTGGAGCGTTTCTGCCGGTCCTGCCGACAACCCCACTAGTGCTTCTTGCGGCCTTCTGTTTTGGCAAGGGCTCGCCAAGGTTGCGTGCGTGGATCACCTCGCATCCCCGATTTGGCGCTTCGATCGAGGATTGGGAGGCAACCGGTGCCATCCCGCCCAAGGTCAAGATTTTCTCCTGCACCGTCATGGCCGCGACATTCTTTACGAGTACCCTCCTCGGGCTCGCTCCCATCGCGCTTGCAGCACAAGGTTTTCTCATGGGAATTGGCGCAATTTACGTGCTCACACGACCGAACCGCTGAACAGATATCTTGCCGAGCGCCACGCCATCGGATTATGTGCCGGCATGACCTATCCGCGTTACACACCGCTCGTCGCTTCGCTGCCTGCTTCTGTTCCCTTTGTCGGACCGGAAACCCATGAACGCGAAAGAGGCGCTTCTTTCATCGCCAGGATCGGCGCCAACGAGAACGTCTTTGGGCCCTCGCCCAAAGCGATCTCTGCCATGCAGGACGCGGATGAGGAAATCTGGAAATACGGCGATTCCCTAAGCTTCGATCTGCGCGCCGCGATAGCGGATGAAAACAACGTCCGCCCTGAAAACGTCATTGTCGGCGAGGGTATCGATGGTCTCCTCGGCTACCTTGTCCGTCTCGTTGTCGGACCAGGCGATCACGTTGTTACATCGGACGGGGCCTATCCAACATTCAACTATCATGTAACCGGATATGGCGGCACGCTTCACAAGGTACCCTACCGCGACGATCGCGAAGATCCCTCGGCCCTCATCGCAAAGGCCGCGGCGCTTGACGCCAAGCTGGTTTATATCGCCAATCCCGACAATCCGATGGGCACCTGGCACTCCGGTCGGGAGCTTCACAAGGCGCTGGATACGCTGCCCGAAGGCTGTCTGTTGATCGTGGACGAGGCCTATGTCGAATGCGCACCGGAGGGGACAATCCTACCCGCGGACGCCGACGATCCGCGACTTATTCGCATGCGCACGTTTTCCAAGATTTACGGGATGGCCGGTGCTCGCGTTGGTTATGCTCTGGCGGCACCGGAATTGATCGCCGCGTTTGACAAGGTCCGAAACCACTTTGGCATGAACCGCAGCGCGCAGGTAGGAGCCTTGGCCGCAATTCAGGACAAGGATTGGCTCGCCCATGTGAAAAGCGAGGTTTCGGCTGCAAGGGATCGCATAAGCGATATCGCCCGGCGCAACGGATTGACCGCGTTGCCGTCTGCGACCAATTTCGTCGCTGTGGACTGTGGCAGGGACGGTGAGTTTGCCCGCGCGGTACTAAATGAGCTGGTTTCTCGCGGCATCTTTGTTCGCATGCCTTTTGCAGCGCCGCAAAATCGCTGCATCCGGGTCAGCTGCGGTCGGCCGGTCGATCTGGATGCTTTTGCGCAGGCTCTTCCAGAGGCATTAAAGGCCGCGCGGGAAAGCAAGGAAATTGAAGAAGCCGCGCGTTAGATTTAGTCGAATATTATCACCCCGTCTCTAGTCTCTGCCGCGAACAGCGCCGGAGTCATCATGTACAACCACGAATTAGGCACCGCCCCCGACTTTTCGACTGCCGCCATGGCCATGCTTGGGTTGAACCTGATGTGGATATTCACTGCCCTCTGGGCGATCTGGGGACTTGTGCCAGTCGTTCTTCTGGGTCTCGGAATGAATGAGGCAATCAATCGTTTTGCCGAGGAAGATAACTGACCCCCTCGGCCCGTAGCTCACCGGCCCGCAATTACCGCGGCTGCCGCGCCGAGCGCGCCCGAACCGTGCGGTATGTCAAGCGCGCACATGCCTGCCTCGATTCCGCCCAGCAGGCCCATGATCATCTGACCGTTGATATGTCCCATATGGCCGAGGCGGAAGAAGCCGTGCCATGCCGGATCGCCAGGTTCCGCCATGCCAAGCCCGATACCAAGTGTCAGGCCGACCTGCGAAGACAGCCAGTCGCGCAAGGCGGTGCCGTGCGGAGCCCCCAGTTGAAGCGCCGTAACCGCATGGCTGCGGAGGCCAGGATCTGTGATGTTCAGGCGCAGCGGCCCTTCGCTTGACCATGCGTCACACGCCGCCCAGATCGCCCGGGCCAGCCGTTCGTGGCGTTCCCAGACTTTTTCGACCCCCTCTTCGTGGATGAGATCGAGCGCGGCTCGCAAGCCATAGAGATGATGCGTAGGGGCAGTCCCACCGAAATGCTGGTAGAACTCCTTTGGCTTGGCGCGGGGCGTCCAATCCCAGTACCGGCTCACGCGCGGCATTTGTGTCCGCACCTCATCGGCCTTGTCGTTGAAGAAGACAAAGCTCATGCCCGGAGGAACCATCAGGCCTTTCTGGCATCCTGCCACCATGACATCGACGCCCCATTCGTCCATTTCGAACGGGTCGCAGCCAAGCGAAGCGATGCAGTCCACCATGAGCAATGCCGGATGCCCGATTTCGTCGAGGACGCGGCGAAGACCGGCAATATCGTTGCGAACAGAGCTGGACGTATCCACATGCGTCGCCATCACCGCCTTGATCTCATGGCCCTTGTCTGCGGAAAGCGTCTCGCGGACTTTTTCAAGATCGAAGGGGCCCGCCTTGCCAAAATCCTGTACGCGCGTCTCGATCCCCAGACCACGCGCCATGTCGGCCCAGCCTAGGCCGAAACGTCCTGTCGACGGCACGTAAACGGTTTCGCCGGGCGAAAGCACATTCGACAGCGCCGCTTCCCACGCGCCGTGACCATTGGAGATATACATCGCAACGTAATGCTCGGTGCGCGCCACGCGCTTGAGATCAGGCACGATCGAATGGGTCATTTCGACAAGCGCACCGGCATAAATGTTCGGTGCGGGCCTGTGCATCGCCTGTAGAACTACATCCGGAATAACGGACGGGCCCGGTATTGCCAGGTACTCGCGCCCTTGCGCCAGCGAGGATTCTTTGTTCATGGTAAAGTCCGTAATCGATTTCGCCCCACCCTAGTCAGCCCCGGCCCGGCGTCAATGCGGCAAAGCTGCGGACTTGCACCAAGAAGCCGCGACACGTAAACGGCCCGCTACACGTAAGGACATATCGATGACTTCCAAAGATCCGAAGGCGCCCGAATGAGCCGTCCGCACAAATCTGCACGTGAGCTTATGGGCTGGCTCTGGCGTGGCTATCTGCGTCATCATATTCCGATGCTCTCGCTCGCCATCATTTTCATGCTGATCGAAGGCAGCATGGTCGGTGCGGTCAGTTACATGATGAAGCCGATGTTTGACCTTGTCTTCGTCGCGGGAAATACGTCGGCGCTTGGCTGGGTCAGCGTGACGTTTCTTCTGATCTTCTGCATGCGCGGCCTTTCCGGCATGTGCCAAAAGGTTCTTCTGACGCGTATTTCCCAGCTGACCGCCGCGGCGCTGCGGCTTGATCTCGTCAAGCGTCTGATCCGGCAGGACACGTCATTTCACCAAACGCATCCGCCGGGTTTTCTGATCCAACGGGTGCAGTCGGATGTGACGGCGGTGAACGAAGTCTGGAAGGCGATCGTCACGGGTGCAGGGCGCGATGCTATCTCGCTGGTTATCCTGATCGGTGTTGCGGTCAATATCGACTGGCGCTGGACGGCCGTCATGTTGGTCGGGTTGCCTTTGCTCATGCTGCCCATCGGCGTCGCACAACGATATGTGCGCAAGAAGTCCTCGCAGGCGCGCGACCTTGGTGCGGCCCTTGCGACGCGTCTGGACGAGATTTTCCACGGCATTGTCCCGATCAAGCTGAACTCGCTTGAGGGATATCAGGCCGGTCGTTTCAAAAGGCACACGGATACTTTCGTTCGCTCGGAAATCCGCGCGTCTTTCGGTACTGCCGTGATTACGGCGATGGTCGATATCATGGCCGGCGTCGGTTTCATGGGCGTGCTGCTTTATGGCGGTGCCGAAATCATCGAAGGCGACAAGACCGTCGGTGAATTCATGAGCTTTTTCACCGCGATCGGCCTTGCGTTTGATCCGATGCGCCGTCTGGCCGCCGTCAGCGGTGTCTGGCAGGCCGCAGCCGCCGCGCTGGAACGACTGAAAGAACTGATGGACGCGCCGATCCTGGTACAGGAACCGAGTGACCCGGTTGAACCGCCAAAAGAATTGCCGCCGATCAATCTTGAGCACGTGTCGCTCAGCTACGGGGACGCCCCGGTGCTTCGGGATCTCTCACTCAAGGCCGAGGCGGGCAAGACCACTGCGCTTGTCGGCGCGTCAGGTGCAGGTAAATCCACCATTTTCAATTTGCTGACACGACTTGTCGATCCGCAAACCGGGTCCGTGAAGATCGGGGATGCAGAGGTGCGCCGGATGCGCATGGAAGATCTTCGCGGGTTGTTCTCGGTTGTCAGCCAAGAGGCGCTGCTTTTCGACGAAACACTTCGGGAAAACATATTGCTGGGCCGAACCGATGTCAGCGACGAAGAGCTGAAGAAGGTCCTCGATGCGGCGCATGTTTCCGACTTCCTGCCCAAGCTGCCGAATGGTCTGGAAACCGAAGTGGGGCCGCGCGGCTCTGCCCTTTCGGGTGGGCAGCGGCAGAGGGTTGTAATCGCGCGCGCCTTGCTGCGTGACACGCCGATCCTGCTGCTGGACGAAGCGACCAGTGCTCTGGATGCGCAGTCCGAGAAAGTTGTGCAGAGTGCGTTGGACAAGCTGGCCGGAGGCCGAACGACACTGGTCATCGCGCATCGGCTCTCTACGATCCGAAACGCCGACAAGATCATCGTGATGGATCGCGGTCAGGTCATTGACGAAGGCACCCATGACGAATTGCTGGCGCGCGGTGGCACCTATGCGGATCTCTACCGCCTGCAGTTCCAGGATGGAAAAACGATCATAGATCCGATCGGCACAGCAGCGCTTCGGGCCCGTGCGCCAAACAACGAGGATCGACCACCATCGATCTTCCGCCGTCTTGGGCGGGTCCTGTTCGGATAATCAGCGCCGGTAAGCTTGCGCCAGCACCTCGGGGTCGGCGCCGGCAAGGTAACGGCTGAGCACCCAGATATTGCGGGCTCCGCGCCGCATCCAGCCACTGCGGCGGTAACGGTCCGCCGCAGTTGTCGCCAGCACCGGCAGGCCGACGGGGCGCCGATCCAGAGCACGAACCAGAGCGACGTCTTCCATGAGTGGTTGATCGGGATAGCCGCCAGCGCGCCTGTATTCGTCTATCGAAATCAGCAGGCCCTGATCGCCATAGGGCAAGCCGAACAATGCAGACCTAAGATTGGCCCAGCCTGCCACCCATTTAGGCATCATCCCGCGCGCTCGAAAAGCCAGCTTGAAATACGCGGGCGAGCCTTCAGCTTCGAGGTAATCGGAAACCTCACGCGACCAGCCTTTTTCAAGCTCGGTATCCGCATGGAGAACAAGTAGCCAACGGCCTTTCGCGATGTCTGCGCCCCTTTTCAGCTGACCGCCACGCGATGCTGGTCCCGTGACAAGCGTCGCCCCGACATCATCGGCGATACGGCAGGTCGCATCCGTCGAACCGCCATCACTGATGATGAGTTCTCGGATCAACCCCGCCGTCACACCTTCCATCAACGCCTGAAGGCTGATTGGAAGAGTCTTTTCCGCGTTCAAAGTTGGAATCAGGACGCTGATGTGCGCAGTCAAAAGGCTTCCCCTGTTTAATTCCGTGTCCATACCTATATGACATTCCCAAAGACACAAGGAGCAGTTTTATGGCGACTCGCCGTGTAATTAGGCTTAGCGGGCCGGAAACAATCGATTTCCTCCAGGGTTTGGTAACGAACGACGTCACCAAGATCGATGCGGGTCTGGTCTATGCCGCGCTGCTGACTCCGCAAGGCAAATACCTTGGAGACTTTTTCTTGAAAAAGCAGGACGATGACGTGCTGCTGGACCTTGCAGAAGAGCAGGCAGATGACATCATCCGGCGTTTGACGATGTACAAACTGCGCTCGAAGGTCAGCTTTGAACCGACGACGCTGTCAGTGGTGCGTGGCACAGGCGAAATGCCAGAGGACGCGTTGCCCGACCCCCGGCACCCTGCACTGGGCTGGCGCGCCTATCGTGAGGGAGAGGAAAGTGATGACGGTTCGGACTGGGATGCAATCCGGGTCGAACATTGCATCCCGGCGAGCGGCGTCGAATTGACTCCGGATACGTTCATCCTCGAAGCTAGGCTTCAGGATCTGAACGGAGTGGATTTCCGCAAGGGCTGCTATGTCGGACAGGAAGTCACAGCGCGGATGAAGCACAAGACCGAGTTACGCAAGGGTTTGAAGCAAGTCCGCATCTCAGGAGATGCGCCAATCGGCAGCGAAATCACGGCAAATGGAAAATCGGTCGGAACGCTTTTCACGCAAGCCGGCGACAAGGCCATCGCTTACCTGAGATTTGATCGCGTCACGGACGAAATGGACGCTGGCGACGCGAAAATCTCAGTATCGTAAGCAGTTACCTTGCGAAAACTTGTCCGGTCCTTGTTGTGGTGGTCGTGCCTGTCCCCACAGCGTCATCATCTGACCCGGACACAATGCCAATAACCGTCAAGCCTGCCAGCACGCCAACAGCTACGGGAACTGTAAGTCCGGTTCCTGCAAGAGCCGTTTCCGCCGTCGTGGCTTGCTGTGTCTGACTTTGGGAGCTCTGCTGCGAGCATGTCACCTGCAACTGGCCGCCGCCAATGTATTGCGCCGACACAAGTGTTCCGCTGCCACAGGCAAGTCGAGCGCGCGCTTCGGCGGTCGCCGCCTCCACGACCTGAGCCCTGGCCGGAGCCAGTGAAAAGGCCGCCATTGCCGCCGCGCAGAAAATAATCAAGTGTAGTTTCATATTCTCACCCCTGAGAGGTAAACTTCAAGCTGAACAAATCGCTTTTCATTCGCCGATGTTGACGCAGAGGAAGAGGTTTTTCAACGGCGTCTCACAAGAATGAGGCAAAGTCGCCAATTCTTTGACGTAGGGGCAGGAATCCATCTACATTCTTTCCGAGACGGAAGCGTCTGGCGCTGTCAGGGTCACGTCAATTACGCTTCAATCATGTTTTAGGGAGATTCCTCATGAAACCATTCAGCCGCTTTTCAATTACATTGATGGCTGCGGGCGCTATTGTCCTGCCCGTTCCCACTCTGGTTCACGCACAGGCTCCTGTCGGAGGCGTGGTAACCTTTGTAGTTCCGGCTGGCGGGTTCGGCTCAAGCCGGTTCACGGATGTGATCGTGGGATCGCTCAGCGCAGCAAGCAAATTTTGTGGCGCGCTCGATTCGGCGTATCGGGTGGATTGTCTTGCCGAGCGGATCGGCAAAATGGCGGCGGATATTCCCGAAGATACAGATTACGAGGAAATCAAGGATGTCCTGAACCAGACCTCACAGGATATGGCCAATCTGGCGCGCAGAAACCGCGACAGCAGCAAGCCCAGACAAAACGTTTCCACCGGTGGGTCTTCCCCGCAGGCGACCACCCGTCCTCTTACGGCGGTCCGCGCCGAGTCCCAGGCGAGCGTGAACCAGCAGGCGGAAGCGATTTTGCAGAACACCGAGACACTTCTCCTGCGGACTCCGGATGATGACACCGGAAAGAAGCTGCATTACACGCGTATCGCCGAAGCGATCGGGTCGAACAAAACACTGCTTCGCTCAACCTGATCGCTGTAGAACCCTGAGACGCGCATGAGACAAAACGTCACGCGCGTTCTGTGTATTCCATGGTTTCGGTGTTAACCACGATGTCTTCGTCCTGACCGACGAAGGGAGGCACCATGACCTTTACGCCATTGTCCAGCACGGCAGGTTTGAAAGAGTTCGCCGCAGTCTGGCCTTTGACCACCGGCTCGGTTTCCACAACCTTGCAGACCACCTTTTGCGGCAAGGTGGCGTTGAGCGCCTCTTCTTCGTGGAATTCGACGACAATGGTCATGCCATCCTGCAGGAACGGACGCCGATCACCGAGAATTTCCGAAGGCAATTCAACCTGTTCGTAGGTCTCTGTGTTCATGAAGACCAGCATACCGTCAGATTCATAGAGGAACTGCTGATCTTTTTGCTCGAGCCGCACACGCTCGACCTTGTCCGCACTGCGAAAGCGTTCGTTCAGCTTTGAACCGTTGCGGATGTTGCGCAGTTCGACCTGTGCGAACGCGCCACCTTTCCCGGGTTTGACGTGGTCCACTTTAACCGCCGTCCAGAGCGCATCGTTATGCTCGAGAACGTTTCCAGGACGAATTTCATTTCCGTTGATCTTGGACATTACAAAACCTTCAAACAGGTTGATGATGGAAGTTGCGCTCCTATATCTCGGGGGGACGGACCTGACAAGACAACGATATCTCGCGTTACGCAAGGCAAAGCCATGCAGACAGCGCATGGCAGGCATGAGTATTTGCGGTATCCGAATCGGTTCTGTTCCGTCATAAGGGGCTTCGCGCCGAAATTAACAAGAGCAAAAAAAACAAGGGAAACGAGATGAAAGATTTCGTTGACGGCACTGCCTTTAACAACGAGCAAGGCAATCGTGCACGTAAACTTTTCGCAGCCGTCGTGTTGGCTGCTCTGGATGATGCCATCGCCGATGACAAGAAATACGGCAATGGTCCCGAACAAATCGCTCGCTGGGCACGTTCGCGGGATGGCCGCGAAGTCCTGTCCTGCGCCGGTATCGACCCAAACGAGCGTGTTGTGCTGGGTCTGATGGATTTTGTTGGACGTGGCGTCCGTACCTCTGTTGCGCTGTCGCGCGAAGAGAGCGAGCGTCGTCATGCAGCGGAGCAGGCAGAAGCAGCCTGATCCAGACGTATGACTCAAAAAGGGCGCGCCGGTTGGGCGCGCTTTTTTTGTGTCTGCCTGTAGCGTTATCGCTGTATCAGGACTGACAGGAAACGGAGCTCAACAGGACCGGACGATGGCGCGCGCGTTGATGATTCAGGGCACCGGTAGCAATGTCGGCAAGTCGATCTTGGTGGCCGGGCTGGCCCGCGCTTGCGTAAGGCGCGGGCTAAGCGTCGCGCCATTCAAGCCTCAGAACATGTCCAACAACGCCGCAGTAACCGCCGACGGTGGCGAGATCGGGCGCGCACAGGCGCTTCAGGCGCGCGCGGCGCGCAGGGTTCCGCATACGGATATGAACCCGGTGCTTCTCAAGCCTGAAACGGATACCGGAGCGCAGATCGTTCTACAGGGCAAACGTGTTGGACGCGCCGAGGCAAAGGCGTATCAACGCGACCGCACCGGCCTGTTGCCGGCAGTGATTGAAAGCTTTCGGCGACTGGCTGATCAGGTTGATCTTGTCCTTGTCGAAGGGGCAGGCAGCCCGGCGGAGATCAACCTGAGAAAAGGCGATATCGCCAATATGGGGTTCGCCCGGGCGACCCATATTCCCGTTGTTCTGGTCGGCGACATAGACCGGGGCGGCGTGATCGCACAGATTGTCGGGACGAAGGCTGTTCTCGACACCGAGGATGCGGCGCACGTTCAAGCATTCGCCGTGAACCGGTTTCGTGGCGACCTGTCTCTTTTCGACGCTGGGCGAGATGCGATCGCTTCTCTGACAGGCTGGCCGTCCATGGGTGTTGTTCCCTGGTTTGAAGATGCGTGGCGGCTTCCAGCAGAAGACATGCTGGATATCGCATCGCACACCGGCGGTGCCTGCAAAATCGTGGTGCCAAAGTTGCCCCGCATGGCGAATTTCGATGACCTCGATCCGCTTGCCTCTGAGCCGGACGTTTCGGTCGAGATCATTCAACCGGGGCTCCCCCTGCCCGGCGACGCCGATCTGGTCCTCATACCGGGCAGTAAGACGACGCTTGGTGATCTTGCGTTCTTCCGGGCACAGGGCTGGGACATTGACCTTAAAGCTCACCTGCGCCGGGGCGGGCATGTACTGGGGCTTTGCGGCGGGTATCAGATGCTTGGGACCCGGATATCCGATCCGGGCGGCGTCGACGGCCTGCCCGGCGCAGCGTCCGGCCTGGGACTATTGGACGTCGAAACGACAATGTCCGGCAACAAGAAGGTCATAGAACGGAACGGCATTGCGCGCCCAGGTGGGGAGAGAGTTTCTGGCTACGAAATCCACATGGGACGCACAGAAGGGCCAGACTGCACCCGTGCATGGCTCGAGATCGACGGCCAGCCGGAGGGCGCAGCATCCAAAGACGGACGCGTCATGGGTTGCTACATGCACGGTATTTTCAGTTCCGATGCATTCCGAAAAAGCTTTCTGGACCGCCTTGGGCACCGTTCGGTCGCGCAATACGAGTCCGAAGTTGAGGCAACGCTGGACGCGCTGGCCGATCACCTCGAAAGATATCTGGATATCGACGCGATGCTCGCCCTAGCGAGCGAGCCGAGCTTCTAGTCGAACTGCTGCGTGGTCAAGGCACGCTGGATTTCACGACGCACGAGTTTGCGCACGTTGCGTGTAATCCGTTCGCCCAGAGGCCCTTGCAGTTCCTTGCGAACGATGTCGGCAACCAGGTCCCGCAGTGCTTCTTCGTCGATGAAACCTTCGTCAGAAAACATGTCGGCGACGTCGTTTTCCTGGTGCTCGTGGCCCTCTGCCTGAGGAGGCGTGGCAGTAACTTGCTCTTTTACAGGTTCATTCGCCATCGCCGCTTCCCTGCCAGTCGCCTGTTCATTGGTGTCGCGCCACTTCATCGAGCGTGTCGGAACTCCCGCGTAATCATCTCCCCGCGAGCCGTCCGGCTCCCATTGATCTTGCGTCTGTGCAATCGCAGATTCCAAGGCTTGAATCTTTGCGCTGAGGCTTGCGGCGCGCGCCACGTGCTCGCTTTTCGCGGGCTCTGGCGAAGTCGCTAAAGGACTGATTTCCGGGTGAGGGGAAGGCTTGTTCGCATGCTCTCCGTCAGCGGGCTGTTCGGCATTCGCAGCCAACCCTCCCGCCGCGTTGTGCAGGGTATTTTCCGGATTTGACCAGGGCGGATTCGAAAACGGATCAACCCTTGCCCTGGTGCGATTTTCAGACGATCCGGCTTCTTCTATATCTGCAACCTGCTTACGCGGTTCCAAGGTGCGCTCTTGCGCCTTCTCACCGGAGAGCTGTGACGCGGGAACGCGCAGCGCAGGTGTCAGAACCAGCTTGCTTGCGGGTTTCTTTTTCGCCTGTGCATCGCCGGACCTTTGTCCGCGCCCTTCATCCGTGACCAATCGTCGAATTGAGGACAGAACATCCTCTATCTCTGCATTCGCTACCGGTTCAGACATTTTTTATCTCCTGCCTCGGTATGAGTGTAGCTCTGGCCGTCGCCTCAGACAACCAGAAGCAACGCTGCTTAATTGCGCCCCAGCGCTTTGAGAACGCGATCGAGATCTTTCGACTGTTTGCTTAGCGTGGAAGGCGCATCCTTGGCGAGGTTGTAATACAGCGTCGGATCATAAATCTGCACGCCAAGCTGCATACGTTCGGCCGTCAGAAGCCCCTGCGCGGCAAGGAGCTGATAAGCGGCCACCGATTCTTCGGAGCGAGCGGATATCCGCGCAGTTGCCGCATCAAGCAGTTCCTGTTCTGCCGACAGAACATCGAGTGTCGTCCGCGCGCCGAGCGTTGCTTCCTCGCGAATGCCGTCAAAGGCCACCTGAGCTGCCCGAACCTGTTCAGCAGTCGCAGACAGGCTTGCCCGCGCCACACGGAGACGGACAAAGGCATCGTTCACGGCCAGAAGAACCTGACGCTGGACGTTCAGAAGGTTGCCTCGCGACGCATCGCGCGTCGCCATCGCACGACGCACGCTCGCGAGCAGCGACCCACCGCGGTAGATCGGCTGGTTGAGCGTCAGGGAAAGGCTCGTATCCTCACTATAGGCACCGGATCCAAGATCATCGGTGTAGCTAAAGTCTGCACCGGCGTTGACGCTCGGACCCAGATCCGATTGTGCGGCCTTGATGGCGAGCTCGGCTGCGGCAACCTGATGCTGAGCCGCGAGAATGTCCGGGTGCGTCCGCATGGCCACGGCCTGAGCCTGTTCAATCGAGGCAGGGAGAGGCGGCATGCGCGGCTGGCCCGCAAGAGTGCCCGGCTCGGAGCCGACTGCGCTCAGGTATTCAGCCCGGGCACTAACCAGCCCGCCTTGTGCCGTCGAAAGGTTGCTGCGAGCGGCTGCGACCTGCGACTCCGCAAGCGCCACGTCGGTCCGCGTCACTTCACCAACATCAAAACGGTCTTGAGCGGCCCGCAATTCCTCTTGCAGCAGGCGCAGGTTGTTCTGACGAAGCTCTACGTTCTCCGCCTGTAGGAGGATATTCACGTAAGCGCTAACAGCACGCAAAAGCACGGACTGTTCAACGGAAAGCAATTGCTGCCGAGTGGCCAGAACCGTTTCTTTGGCAGCCGCACGTGACATCTGTCGGCCGCCACTGTCATAGAGCAACCAAGTTGCCGAGATCTGCGCGGTCAACGTATCGCGGCGGCTGAAAGTGCGCGGCACGATATTGCTACCGCTGTTCGTGTCATTGCGCTGAGCCGACATGATAAAGTTCAGGACCGGACGAAGCGTTGCCGTCGCCAGAGCGACGTCTTCATCGGCCGCGCGCAGCAGCGCTCGGTTCTGTTCAAGCAAACCGCTTGTGTTGTAGGCACCGACCAGCGCGTCTGCCAAGTTATCAGCCTGAGCGCCGACGCAAGTTGCCACGATGACACTGGCAACGGAGAGACCGCGCGCAATGCTTTTCTTAAGAAAGTTGCGTTTCATTGAGAGCCTCATTTCTCACCTGCCTCTTTTTATGTTGGTCCCTCGCCCGCTCCGACGTCATTTACTGCGCCGGTTTTCGCGTAAAGACGGGGACTACAATGCAAATGCCCTTTGTTTCTGAAATCCCGGAAGCACCGGTGCCCCAGCGTTGAATTCAAACCGCCAAGACATGCCAGCGCTCGTTTTGTAACCAATGCGGACTGCGCCAAGTGCTTCGTCCATGAAAAGACAGATGATACGCCCGCCTTCCTTGAGTTGATCCGTGAGCGCGACCGGCAATTCACCGACGCCGCCCTGCACGATGATCGCATCATAGGGGCCATGTTCCGCGGCACCTTCGGCGAGCGTGCCTACCTGCAGCACCACGTTGTCCGCTCCGACGTTGACCAGTTGATCCTGTGCTTCGCTGGCCATTTCCTCGTCTTCTTCCAGCGCCACGACAGCCTGGGCCATACGCGCGATGACCGCAGAAGAATAGCCAAGGGCGCAACCGACATCGAGCACAAGCTCGTCGCCGCGCACATCCAAGGCATCGAGCATTTTTGCGAGTGTACGCGCCTCGAGAACGACGCGCCCGTCGCCGAGTTCGATGTTATCGCCCGCATAAGCCGCTTCACGCAACGCATCGGGTACGAACTGCTCCCGGGGAACGGCCAGCATGGCTTCTATGATCGGGAACTTGGTGACATCCGAAGGACGGACCTGCGTATCGACCATGATCCTGCGGCGGGCGGAAAAATCTGTCATCTCGGAACTCACGTTTGTGGCCTTGGGCCGGTATTGCCACATCCCCCCCCTTTCGGCAACGGTCTGCTTGAGTAAAAGGCGTCATCCGAGGCTTGGAGTACACACCCCGGATTTCCATGTCATGAACGGCAGGGCGGCTAAGCGGGGAAGCAGTGCTTATTGCTTCAGAAGGCCATTGGTCCGACCGTCCAAGTCTTAAAGCTGTTTCAAGCGTTGCTAAACCAGGCCCCCTGTCTTGTGATGAAATGGCGCGTTTTGCGCGGGCCTTCTCAGCTCCTCTCGCGCGGACACAAGATTTGGCAACGAGGCCTGAAGCGGTCCTTTTCAACAAAGCAACACCAATTTTGTTTTGATATGCCGCAGGTGTTTCTGAATGCCCGATGCATCGAAATCAATAAACAGGAAATCTTTCGGCTTGTGCCGACCAAAATAAGACGATATCAGGCCCCACACCACAAAGTCCCTTGTTCTAAGGGCCTTGGCGAGTTGGCGGAGTGGTGACGCAGCGGATTGCAAATCCGTGTACACCGGTTCGATTCCGGTACTCGCCTCCATTTTCCCTTGATTTCAAAACACCAGAAATCCAGAGACGCTGGCGATCGGTTGGATTCTAAATGTGCGGAGTTCTGTACGCATGCTATCTTAAGTGTCTCTAGTTTCCCAGACACCAACCTTTTCAACTTCTGCTTCTAGCCTTTGCAAGACGGCTCGCGCTCAGATGTTCTGTTATCCAACCCGGAGGTCGACCTCAGTTCAGGTCAGCCCAGTTACGCATGCTCTGGGCCGGGTTACGACTTATGGGCTAGGCGCCGCGTTACTTGGTGCAATGTCCGCTATCTGCGCAACTTTTCCATTAGTATTTGGCGCGCCGAACGAAAGCTCTATCCAGGGCTATATGTCTGCTTTCAAATTTTTGCGCGCGATGCGGTGCGAATGGAAGCAGATGTTGCCCCCCCCAGTAAGGCCTGCCCAAAGATCACCCTGTGTGATAGAGGCAAAGCTAAGTTTAACATCTTAAAGCATCACCAAGGCCATTCGGATAGCGAGGCAAACGGGCGCATGCGTACATTTCAATCGTTGTTCAAGGCAACAAAGGAACGCCGCCTCATAGTGCAAGGCGACCGGAGCTTCCTATTCGCTAAAAATTTGGAAAAATGGTGCTGCTGGAGAGAATTGAACTCTCGACCTCTCCCTTACCAAGGGAGTGCTCTACCTCTGAGCTACAGCAGCGCCGTGGGCGGCTGATTAGACGCAAACCGCGCGTGGTGCAAGGGCAATCTGGACGCTTTTTTATTGCTGGGATAGAGAAGGTTCATGGCAAGAAAATCACCCCCCTCTCCCGACCGGAACGCGGCATCATCCCGCGAAGATCGCCTTAAGGCTGCACTGAAGGCAAACTTGGCTCGACGCAAGAAACAGGCCAAGGCAAGAACGCAGTCACGGGACGAGGGAAATGGCGAACCGGGCGTAACAGAGAAGGATTGAGGCGGATGGATACAATTTTTGTGACGGGTAACGGCCCACTTGTCGGCCAGATACCGATCGCAGGTGCCAAGAACGCCTGCTTGACCCTCATGCCAGCGACTCTGCTAAGCGATGAGCCGCTGACCCTGACGAATGCGCCACGGCTGAGTGACATTCGCACCATGACTGCGCTGCTGACGTCGCTTGGCGCCGAGGTGTCGTCCCTTCAGGACGGCAAGGTCCTCGCGCTCTCGAGCCATGCAATCGGGAATCACACTGCGGATTACGACATCGTTCGTAAAATGCGGGCTTCCATTCTGGTTCTTGGACCAATGCTGGCCCGGGATGGACATGCCATCGTTTCATTGCCAGGCGGCTGCGCGATTGGTGCGCGCCCGGTCGATCTGCATCTCCGGGCGATGGAAGCGCTTGGGGCAGAAATGGAGCTCCGCGACGGCTATGTGCACGCCAAGGCGCCCGCCGGGCTCAAGGGCGGTATCGTCGAATTCCCGTTTGTTTCGGTTGGGGCGACGGAGAACATTCTGATGGCTGCGACACTGGCCAAAGGAACTACAGTTATCAAACGCGCCGCTCGCGAACCTGAAATTGTCGATCTCGCTCACTGCCTCCGCAAGATGGGCGCCCAGATCGAAGGCGAAGGAACTGACACCATCACGGTTCAGGGCGTCGATAAGCTGCGCGGCGCGACGCATCCTGTCGTTACCGACCGAATCGAACTGGGCACTTATATGCTCGCCCCCGCGATCTGCGGCGGTGAGGTTGAACTGCTGGGTGGACGTCGCGATCTCGTCGGCGCATTCTGCGACAAGCTCGACGAGGCGGGCGTGGATGTTCAAGAAACGGATAACGGGCTAATGGTCAAGCGACGCAGCGATCACATCAAAGCAGTCGACGTCGCGACAGAACCCTATCCGGGCTTTCCGACGGACCTGCAGGCGCAGATGATGGCGTTGCTTTGTACAGCCGACGGCGTCAGCGTTCTGGAAGAAAAGATCTTTGAAAACCGGTTCATGCACGCGCCCGAGCTTACTCGCATGGGTGCTCAGATCGACGTGCAGGGCGGCACTGCCACTGTGACCGGCGTAAAAAAACTCAAGGGAGCCCCAGTCATGGCCACCGACCTGCGCGCAAGCGTTTCGCTGATTCTGGCCGGTCTCGCCGCCGAAGGAGCCACCAAGGTCAGCCGGGTTTATCACCTTGATCGGGGCTATGAACATGTTGTCGGCAAGCTGAAGGGCGTAGGTGCGAACATCGAACGTGTTTCGGACCAATGAGCAGCGACGCCACCTTTGAAGAAGGCCGGGAACTGCCCCTGAACCTCGGCGCGATGGACGCCGAGGATCTCAAGGTGATCTCCGCACTCGCCCAGGATGCCGTCATTCCGGTTACCGAGATGTCCTGGCGGCGCAAAGAGCGGCGCTTTGCTTTGTTGCTGAACCGGTTCCGCTGGGAGGACCGCGAACGTGCGTCGCTTAGGAATCGCCCTGTTGAACGCGTTCAGTCTGTGCTTTCCATCGAAAACGCACTCAAGGTTTCCGCTCAGGGTATTGATCGAACTGACAAGGATATCATTCTCTCGCTGCTCGACATTTCCTATGAGCCCGGTGATGACGAAGGCGGATCGGTGCTTCTGACGCTGGCAGGCGATGGCGCAATCGAGATCCAGGTCGAAACGCTGGAAGTGCGCCTGAAGGATGTCACCCGCCCGTACCGGGCTCCGTCCGGAATGGTGCCCGACCACGGGGATTGAGCCCTTATCAATGCGTGCTCAGGCAAGGTTCACCGGTCTGGATCCGTGATCAGACCGGCAAATCCCAAGGGATGGTGCCGGAAGCATTTTCTATACTTGAACCGAAAGTGTCGTCGACAATTGCGAACCTGAGTTCCTCGAACACGCCTTGTGCTTGAGACACGCTCCCGACCCTAGTATGAGCGAGAAAAAGGAACGCCAATGCCAGTCTTTCTCGATACGAAATCTGCTGATTTTGCCGCACAATTCGATGCGCTTCTGTCTGCAAAGAGAGAAGACAGCCCGGATGTGGACGAGGTCGTGGCAAAGATCATCGCCGACATTCGCGCGCGGGGCGATGCGGCACTGATCGAACTGACCGCCAAATTCGACCGGCTCCAATTGACGCCCCAGACGTTGGCCATCAGCGCGGAGACCGTGGATCAGGCGATTGCCGAGGTCCCGGAGGAAGAACGGGACGCCCTGGAACTCGCCGCGGATCGCATTCGCGCCTATCACGTTCGCCAAATGCCATCGGATGAAAGCTGGACAGATCCCGAAGGCGCGACGCTCGGCTGGCGTTGGTCTGCCGTCTCGGCAGCCGGTCTTTATGTCCCCGGCGGCATTGCCTCCTACCCGTCTTCCGTCCTGATGAACGCTATTCCGGCAAAGGTCGCTGGCGTCGAACGTCTGGCAATTGTGGTACCCAGTCCCGATGGCGCTTTGAACCCGCTCGTCCTGCTTGCCGCGCGGTTGGCTGGCGTGGATGAAATCTATCGCATTGGGGGTGCACAGGCGATTGCCGCGCTTGCCTATGGAACCGAGACAATTGCCCCGGTGGACAAGATTACCGGTCCGGGCAACGCCTATGTCGCCGCCGCAAAACGGCGCGTTTTCGGCAAAGTCGGCATAGACATGATTGCCGGGCCTTCCGAAATTCTGGTGATCGCGGACAAGGATAACGACCCGGACTGGATCGCTCTGGACCTGCTGAGCCAGGCCGAACATGACGAAAGCGCACAATCGATTCTGATCACCGATTCCCCGGAGTTCGCAAATGCCGTTGCCGCTGCCGTAGACAAACGGCTCGAAACACTGGAAAGGCGTTCGGTTGCTTCTGCAAGTTGGCGCGATTTCGGCGCGGTGATCACCGTCCGCGATCTCGACGAGGCAGTAGAGCTTTCCAACAGTATCGCACCCGAACACCTCGAACTCTGCGTGGCAGATCCTCATACCCTATCGGAAAAGACCGTTCATGCGGGCGCACTGTTTCTTGGTCAATGGACACCCGAAGCGATCGGAGATTACGTCGGCGGTCCCAACCATGTCCTGCCCACGGCAAGGTCCGCACGTTTCTCCTCCGGCCTTTCCGTGATGGATTTCCTGAAACGGACGACCATCGCCCAGATGACTCCGGCCGCCCTGCGGGCGATTGGACCTTCTGCTGAACGGCTCGCGATTTCCGAAAGCCTCCAGGCACATGGCTTGTCGGTGCGGGCACGGCTGGACAAGCTGAACGACTGATAGAACCGGACGCTGGGATCTCTGCCCATTGCCGCAATGCGGCGACTGCGCTACTCCTTTTGACGGTAAAGTTAGCGAGATGTCAGTCATGTCACGTATTGCAGAGATCAACTTGGACGACGCGGGCCTGCCGCCTCCGACTCCGGAAATCGAGCAGGAGCGCAAGGTCGCCATTTTCGATCTCCTCGAAGACAACCAGTTTATCCTACCCTCTCGTGAGGGGCGGGATGTTCCTCCCGGCCCTTATAAGCTGAATCTGGCAATCCGGGAAAAACGTCTGGTTTTTGATGTCGAAACGCCCGAGGATCAGAAAGCGGCGGAATTTCATCTGTCACTTGGACCCTTCCGGCAAGTGGTGAAAGACTACTTCCAGATCTGCGAAAGCTATTTCAACGCGGTCAAAACCCTTCCCCCAAGCCAGATAGAAACCATCGACATGGCACGCCGGGGCATTCACAACGAAGGCAGTCGGGTGCTTCGTGAAAGGCTGGAAGGCAAGGTCTCGGTCGATGAAGACACCGCCCGCCGGTTGTTCACTCTGATCTGCGTGCTGCATTTCGGGGGATGATTTGATCCAACCACTTCCGCAATCGATCCTGTTCTGCTGCGATCACAACGCAGTACGATCACCGATGGCCGAGGCCATCACCAAAAAGTTCTACGGCATGTCGACCTATGTCCAATCGGTCGGAGTCAGAAATGATCTGGAAATCGACGGGTTCGCGATTGCCGTCTGCCAGGAACTGAATGTCGAACTGTCCCGTCACCGCTCACGCTCTTTCGACGAAATGGAGCGACTTGGCGATGACCTCAGCAGTTTCGATCTTGTGGTCGCCCTATCCGACGCCAGCTATGCGAGGGCTATCGAGCTGACACGCTGCTTTCACGTCGAAGTCGAGCATTGGCCGATACATGATCCAACCGGTCAGGGTGAATTTCGCGCCGACCGTTTGAACAGCTACCGCAAGACCCGCGATCAGATCATCGCACGATTGAAGGCGCACTGGGGAGAGCCGACGCAGGTGCAATAGACTAGCCAGAGAAGGCTTGCATTTTCGCATTTGCCGGGTCTTTCTGCGCGTCGAAACATTCAGCACCCGGGGCCGACATATGCATATCGTTCAACGCTACTTCGACGCTTTTAATGCTGGCGATACGGCCACGATGCTGGACTGCCTGACGGATGACGTGGCTCACCACGTGAACGAAGGCAATATCCGCACCGGCAAGGAAAAATTTTCTGAGTTCTGCGACCACATGAGCCGCTGCTACAAGGAAAACCTGACGGATATGGTGGTTTTCGATGGCGCCGAAGGCACGCGTGCAGCGGCTGAATACATCGTAAACGGCACATACCTGCAAACCGACAGCGGCCTGCCCGAAGCCAGAGGCCAAACCTATCGCCTGCCCGCAGGATCCTTTTTTGATCTGCGCGACGGAAAGATCGCCCGTGTCACAACCTACTACAACCTCGCCGACTGGGTCGCTCAGGTCTCGTGATCGAAACCCGGCTTCTCACTGGTTCTGACCTCGACGCAGCACTCGACGCGGTCGCTACTTTGCGGATCAGCGTTTTCCGCAACTGGCCCTATCTTTACGATGGCGAGCTCGCGTACGAGCGGAATTATCTCGAAGCCTACCGGTCATCCGACCGGGCAGCGGTTGTAGGGGCTTTTGACGGCGAAAAGCTGGTGGGGGCGGCGACAGGCACACCCCTATCCGATCATGCCAAAGAATTCGGCGCAGCCTTTGAAGGCAGCGGGATCGATATATCCAAGGTCTTCTATTGCGCCGAATCGATTTTGCTTCCCGCTTATCGCGGTCAGGGGATCGGACACCGGTTCTTTGACCTGCGCGAATCCCATGCCCTCAACTATGGTTTCAAGCAAAGTGCATTTTGCGCCGTGATCCGCCCGCAAAATCACCCTGCCCGACCAGTTGCCTATGCACCGCTGGATCCGTTCTGGAAATCCCGCGGGTACAAACCTTTGCCCGGCGTCGTCGCCTCATTCGCGTGGAAGGACGTGGGCGAAACCGAAGAAACCAGGAAACAAATGCAGTTCTGGTTGAAATCCGACCTCTGATTTGCCCAGAATAGGCCACACCGCACAGGACACCCCAATGAAAATCGCAACTTCTGCCTACCCGCTCGACTTTTTCGAAAACTGGTCGCAATACGAAGACAAGCTTTCGTCCTGGGTGGCCGAGGCTGCAGACAATGGCGCCGATTTATTGGTTTTTCCGGAATACGGGGCCATGGAACTGGCGACTCTGGCGGGCGCAGACATCGCGGCCGATCTCGAAAAATCGCTCTTCGCCGTGTCCGAACGCATGGAAGACGTGCAGGCGCTGCACAAGAAACTCGCGGCACAGTACGGAGTCTATATTCTGGGCGCGTCCGGCCCAGTGGAACAGGCCTCCGGTCGTCCGGTCAATCGTGCTTATTTTTATACCCCCAATGGCGAAGTCGACTTTCAGGACAAGCAGATAATGACGATGTTCGAACGGGATCCGTGGGACATCGCACCCGCCAACTCATTGAAACTTTTCAATACATCGCTAGGCAAGATCGCTGTCCTCATCTGTTACGACAGCGAATACCCGCTTTTGTGCCGCGCCGTCTCAGATGCCGATCTCATCCTCGTGCCCTCCTGCACTGAAACGCTCGCCGGCTATTGGCGCGTGCGTATCGGCGCAATGGCGCGGGCGCTGGAAAATCAGTGTGTGTCGGCAATGTCGTCCATCGTGGGCCGTGCCGAATGGTCCGAAGCTGTCGACAACGGGCACGGGGCGGGCGGCGTGTTCGGTCCGCCGGATACCGGCTTTCCGGAAACCGGCGTTTTGGCCGAAGGCAAGCTGAATGAGCCAGGCTGGACCTATGCCGAGTTCGACCCTGCCGCCGTCGCACATGTCCGAAAGGACGGGATCGTGCGCAATCGCAGCCACTGGGATGAGCAGGATGACCGTACGAAATCGGTAACTTTTGTGGAATTGGGTTGATTGCGCCTTGAAAAAAGGCCCGAAGAGGATCATTTAAGCGCACGGTCCGCAACTTGGCGGACACCATTGCAATGGAGACAACATGGCCAAGGAAGACACTCTCGAATTCCCCGGCGTCGTGAAGGAACTCCTGCCCAATGCGACGTTTCGGGTCGAACTTGAGAATGGCCATGAAATCATCGCACATACGGCAGGCAAGATGCGCAAGAACCGCATCCGTGTTCTGGCTGGCGACAAGGTTCAAGTCGAAATGACGCCTTACGATCTGACCAAGGGTCGGATCAACTACCGCTTCAAGTAACGCCGCATCCGTGGCTTTTATTCTCGGATCCGGCAGCCCCCGGCGGCTGGACCTGTTGGCTCAGCTCGGGATTACCCCCGATGCAGTGCGACCGCCGGATATCGATGAAACACCGCTAAAGGCAGAGAAACCGTGTACCTATTGTGCACGGATTTCATCCCAGAAAGCTCAGGCAATTTCGGCCGAACCCGATGACATCGTGCTTTGCGCCGATACCACCGTCGCGCTCGGTCGCCGCATCCTGGGCAAACCCGATAACCGCTCGGAAGCCGAGAGCTTTCTGCGCACCCTCTCGGGTCGACGGCATCAGGTCATCACATCGGTCACCATTCGAAAGAACGACAGGTTCTGGCAAAGGAACGTGACCAGTCAAGTCAAGATGAAGCGGCTGTCAGAACCCGAGCTGAGCCGCTATCTTGATAGCAATGACTGGCAGGGTAAGGCGGGCGGTTACGGTATCCAGGGACCGGCAGGTGCCTTCATTCCATGGATTTCAGGGTCGTTCACAGGCATCGTCGGCCTGCCTCTTTCCGAGACGGCCAACCTGTTGCAAGCTGCGGGCTATCCGCTCCACGGGGAAAATTCATGAAGGGTCGGACGATCATACTTGATAGATGGAAAGGCCGCGATGCCGCCGCGCTGGTCGTGGACGGCAAGCTCGAGGACTTCCTGATCGACAGCGACCAGCCTGCCCCGGGCACGATGTACCGCGCGCGCGCTGACCGGCCCGTCAAAGGTCAGGGCGGGATGTTTGTTACAACGCCTGACGGCCCGGCTTTTCTCAGACAGGTAAAAGGCCTGTCGCCCGGAAGCAGATTGCTGGTTCAGGTGACCGGTTATCCCGAACCGGGCAAAGCCATTCCGGTCACCAGCAAGCTATTGTTCAAAAGCCGCTATGCGATCGTTACGCCGGATGCGCCGGGCATTAACGTTTCGCGGTCCATACGGGACGAAGACATGCGCAACGCCCTGCTTGAAATCGCGCATGACGTGATGAGCGACAGCGATCACGGCCTGATCCTTCGTTCCGCCTGCGACGGCGGCGAACCAGAAGAAATAGCCGAAGATATCCAAGCCATGTCCGCATTGGCGACGCAGGTGCTCTCAGATGACGGGGATGAGGTCGAAACCTTGGTCGAGGGCGACGGCGCTCATACGCTCGCATGGCGGGAATGGAGCGATCCCGCCGAGGTTCTGAGCGAGCCAGGCGGGTTTGAGGAACTGGGTATCTTGGACGACCTGGAAGCGATTGGTCAGGCATATGAACCGCTTTCCGGTGGCGGCCATTTGTTCATAGAGCCGACCCGGGCGTTGGTTTCCGTCGATGTGAACACAGGGTCAGACACATCCCTGGCCGCCGGCCTGAAAGCAAACATGGCTTGTGCCCGCGCCCTGCCCCGGGCGCTGCGGCTTAGGGGGCTGGGCGGTCAGATCACCCTCGATCTTGCCCCTATGCCCAAAAAGGACCGACGCAGCTTTGAGACCGCCCTGCGTGCCGCCTTCAAGACCGATTCCGAGGATACGGTGCTTGCAGGCTGGACCCCTCTTGGACATTACGAACTGCAACGCAAACGCGGTCGCCTTCCATTTCACGAGGTTTCCTAATGACTTGCCCAATCTGCGCCGAAGAGACCGATCCCAAATACCGCCCTTTCTGCTCGCGCCGTTGCGCAGATCGAGATCTGGGAAAATGGCTTTCCGGCTCTTACGCGATCCCGTCCGAAGAGCCCGAAGACGTCGAGAAAGCGCTGGAAGAAGCGGAACGCGCCAAGCACGGACCACATTAATCCAAAACATCAAAAAAGCCTCTGGACACCCACCTCACATAGCCCTAGAACGCCGAAACCCGAAAGGTTCATCCTTTCCCGGTGCCCGGGTAGCTCAGGGGTAGAGCAGTGGATTGAAAATCCTCGTGTCGGTGGTTCGATTCCGCCCCCGGGCACCACTTATAAACCATTGATTTGCAATGGATTTTAGCGCCCAAGAGCTTGTCGAAATTGTGCGGACGCTGCTCCGGGACGACAGCGGGACGACAGACTTCCCTCCCTTGATCGATTGCTTCAGACACGATTACTGGCATATCCGCGTTTCCGGCGAAACCTGATCGACATCATTTCTTCTCCAGTTCAGCAATCGGAGAAGAAGAATGAACCACGAAGACACCCCCCACGATGTTCTGCTGCCGATTACGGCGGTCTGTGAGATCGTGGCTCGCTCCAAGGCAAGCATCTACCGCGACATAGCCCGCGGAACGTTTCCCAAAGCGCAGAAACAAGGGCGTTCAAGCCGCTGGCGCCGCTCTCTCATCATGAAAGTGGTCGAAGGAAAATTCCCAGAGTGATGCAAGTAGTCAGATGCAACCTGAAGCATGCAATGGGCTCGCTCTGCCCCAGGTGCCTCCACAATGTAGGGCTTTGTCCTTGAGCCATAGATACTGGAAGAAGGCCCGCGTATCTGCCCGGGCCGTCTTCGTCTTTTCCTTCCGCCGAGCTATCCGCGTGTTGGCAGGCCCTTACCACGAAAGAAGCCGACTGCCGGCAACGCCTCATGCGCAGAGAGACGCCGCGCGAACATGAAAGCGGTTGGGTATCGGGCATACCATTTTGCCGGGGCTTCGAGATAGCCGAGCGTGCCGAGCGCCTCGAGGGCCGTCTCACGTATGGCACCGCACTCGAAATACCACTCTGCTTCTTCGATCCCGGGCTCGACGCCGAAGCGGCCGTCGCCGAGATCGAAGAAACCCGCGACCAGCGTGAAGGGCCTGAGATCGCGATGAACATGTTCGCACCAAGCCCATGCCTTGCCGAGATCATACGCGAGCCGTGCCCTGTCGCCACCGAAAGGGTCGGACCTCTTTATCATGGCCCCACCTTCGGTGCGTTGCAGCAGGCGTTTACGCCCGGATTCATCGCGCCACCCTCCGATTGACCACCCGCTCGGCGTCGAGGCGGGCCTCGGCGACTTGGAGCATATGCCTGAGACGGCGGAGGCCGTCGTGCCAAGCGAGGATGCGCTCACCACGGTCCGTCAGGAGCCGCCTACGGACCACGTCGCCGACCGGCCCCTCTTCCGTTTCGGGATGCCCCTCGAAAACGTTCCGGTACCCTCTCGTTTCTTCGTCGATACCGGCTTGCAGCAGAGCAAGTATCGGGGTGATGTTTGCCGAAACGCCAGGCTTTAGCCCCCCGTAACCGCGCATACGCGCCGCCCACCGCGCCATCTCGGCGCGGTCGTGTGCACTCCCGGCGATATCTGCCGCCAATAGCCCCTCCGATGCAGCCTCGAGCTCGAACAGGATCCTTGCGCAGAGATCTTCCAGTGGCATTTCCAGATAGTGCTTGTTCATGACCAACTCCTCGGTTTCTCGGCGCAGCACCATGCTGCGCGTGTCAAGATCCCGGCGCGGACGCCGGGCGTTGGTCCTGCCCGTCGCACGAGCCATTCACTGAGATCGGCCCTTCGGGGCGCCGGTCCGATCTCCTCCAGGAGTTCGGCGACCCGGTCCGCCATGAGACCGACTTCCTCACGAGACCGATCCGTTTCATCGTCGTGCGCAGCGCCCACTGTCCGTGCCTTTGCCAGGAGCTGATGGAGACGCTCAAGACCGGCCTGCATGGGCCTTGATAACTGCGCACAACTTGCGATGTCGCAGATCAGTTGCAGACAGCCCAGGTGCGCCCCTGGTCCGCCGAAGGTCGCCACCACGCCGAGGAGAGCCTCGCCATTGGCGTCGAAGAACTCCTTCACGACGATCACTCGAGCTCTCGGGTTATCAACCCTGGCCCCGTCCATCTTGTGAAACATGTCAATACTCCTTGTCGCGCCGTCGTTCGTGACAGCCGCTTCAAGCACCCGGCTCATCTCCTTTCGGTTTCGGGTGCGCTGTTCTCCGACCGGCGTCCCGGTAGCAGCGGAGGGGTTTCCCGCCAGGCGGAGATTTGCATTTGCGTGAGGCGCCACACTGCCTTTCCGGAAGCGCTCTCGACAGCAAGAGCGCGGCCGGAAAGGCAGTGAGAGGCGAACATCAGGTCAATCGCTCGTGCAGGATGGGGACGATCCCGGCGTCGCGCAGAGCCTCGTCCAGACCATCCGCGAGGAAGCAGATCTCTGGGACGACGGGATCGTCGGGCTCCAGCATCGCGGCACCACCCATGTCGTCCCAGTCATCGTCATGAACATGACCCAAAAACAGGATGCGGCGCAGCTCGAGAAGCAGGCGCTGCACGCGGCGCGTAATCCGCCCGGGCTGGTCGAGGCCGTCGCGGATGGCGTTGACCAGTCGCGCGCCTCGCCGGCCCGCGAGCAGGATGGCTGCATCGCCGAGCGGCTCATCGTGTTCGGAGACAAACGCCCACAGCGCCAGTTCTCCGGTCGGAATAGCGCAAACATTCGCGCCTGGGTTTATCTTCGCGTGAAACATGGATCCTCCTTTGGTTTCAACGAACCCGGGTTTCGTCCCGGGGGTCAGCGAGGGTCGGAGGACCGTTTTCGTGGCCGGCCGCCGTGTCTGACGCCTGCTCAGGGAAGGCGCGAGACACTGCGGCTGGAGGCTGGCGCGTTTCCTTTAGTCGAGTTCAAAGATGGGCTGTGCCCTCGGATGCAAGGGAGATTGGCCGAAGCTCTCAAGTGCGAAGAAAATATTCCCGACTGCTTCGCAGACCCGAGTGGCGTATGCTGCATGTGTTCAGTTTTTGCCGCGCGCACAAACGGCTTCGGTAGGAAGGGCGGATTGCGGACCTTCGCTGCTGCCGCAACTCACCGCGACAAACGGCTTGATGCGGACATTGGAATCTACCTGCATCAAGGAGAGTTCGGCAGTTTTTCCAACCAGTGCATTGCACATAACTGCTGTCAAAGCAGTTCCCCGAGTCCAGCTCAACGAGACTTCTACATGCGCGGTGGCGCGGGGAATACGCCCTGATTCATTGACAAATATGCCAACCTTGACCTTGAACTTCATCTCAAAAACTTGATGGCTGGCACCAACGTTACCGCAGTCACGAGAGCGAGAAACCACCAACCCAATTGAAACGCCGTTAGCCTATTGTGGAGCGTTTCCGGTGAGCCGATAATGGCGACGAATACTGCAACTCCTATCGCGATAGACGCCTGTCGCAGCATGTTGATGGCGCCTGAGCCTGTCCCATATGATGACGGCGGCAGATCTTGCGTGCCGGCGCCCATCAGAGCAGGAAAGATCAGGCCTACGCCGACGCCGTTGAGCAGCATTCCGAAAACGACCAGGATCGCGTTGGACGCCTCACTCATGAATATCGCCCATAGACAGAAGCCGGCGATTATGAGCGCTATGCCGAGCTTGATCGGGAAGATCACGCCGTAGCGTCCGATCAGCCGGCCGGTGACGAAAGTTGCCGTTAGCGGAACCATCAGTGGCCCCACAATGATGCTGAACCCTGCCTGCAAAGCGCTCCAGCCCCAAGCCGTCTGCCCCCAGATGGAGATCGAAAACAACATTGCTCCAAAGCTGATCGAATAGGGGATGATGGCCAAGGAGGCTCCCTTGAACGTCGGAATGAGGAACAGCTTGGGATCAATCAGCGGGTTTGAGGACCGCAAGGTGTGCAGGAGGAAGGCAGCCAGCAGCAAGAGCGAACCGAGAACACTCCCTGCAACCGCAGGGGAGGTCCAGCCCCAAGCGTTGCCCTTGACCAAGGCGAAAATCAGACAGGCTATGCCCGAGGTGACCAGGAACGCGGAGAGAATGCTCGGAGCCTTGGCTGCGTGACCGGACACATTCGGCAGGTAGCGCAATCCGAGCAATACGGACACCGCCCCCAGAAGAGCGTTGGTGGCGAATACAAAGCGCCAATCAACAGACACAAGCGCGCCTCCGACAACCGGCCCCATGGCTGCAGCCAAACCTCCAATCCCGGCCCAGTTACGGACGGCGGCGGCTCGTCCACTCGGTGGAAATGTCGCCAGTATCAGGCCTATTGAGGTCGGCGTCATGAGCGCGGCTCCAGCTCCCGCCACAACGCGATAGGCCACCAACTCCCAAAGGCTGCCAGCAAAGGTGCTGGCGGCAGCAGCCAGGGTGAAGATCGTGACCCCGAGAAGGAAGCTGCGGTCGCGTCGATATCCCTCGGAGAGCCGTCCAAAGAACAGCAGCAGCGCGGCAAAGGCGATTGCGTATCCGTTGATCACCCAGGTCAGGTCCTGGATCGGCACATCCGTAAAGTCCTTGGCGATCTCGGGCAGTGCGATGTTGGTGCTGAAAAGATCCATATTCGGGATGGCGGTACCGACGCACGCAACGGCGAATATCGTTCTGAGCTTGGTCATGGTATCACGCGAAATGGTCAGCTTCTGGCGCGCAGGAGGCACGGGCGTTTCGTTCGAGTTCCAGACCCTGGTGTTCCGGGGAGCCGCTTCGGACGGCGCGATGGATGTCAGTAACCAATTGTGAAACGGGCCCGCTCGTGTGCCGGGACCTCCAGCTCATCGACAAGAGCCATGGCAAAGTCCTCAAATGAGACGCGGTTGTTTCCGGCTGCGTCTCGGATGATGGCATCGTCGCCGAGCCGGAACGCACCGGTCCGTTCGCCGGGGGTGATCGACATGGGCGGGCTGAAATAGGTCCAGTTGATGTTGGATGCCTTGAGCAACGCCAAGGCCTTCATGTGCGAGGTCGCGATTGGCACATAAGGTTCGGGCCACTTGCCGGACTCGAGGACGGTCACGCCTGGCGAGAATTCGAGCGAACCTGCTCCGCCGACGACGACGAGTCGGCCCGCACCAGCGGCTTCTACGGCCTGGATAATCCGTGAGGTCGCTTCAACCAACTGGTCCGTATAGGTGACATCGCTGGTGTAGCGGGCATCACTGCTGGGCGGCCCGAAAGCGCTGACAACTGCGTCAGCACCATCGAGGAGTTCTGCCAGGCCCTCGTCTTGGAGGACATCAAAGCGAGCGCCCTGAACTGTTGTTGGCAACGTTTCCGGCAAGCGGTCCAGGTTTCGCACGACGGCCAGGACCTCGTGTCCTCGAGCGATCAACTCATCGAGAATGGCGCGGCCGGCGCGGCCGGTGGCCGCCAGAAGCACGACTTTCATCTTCTGAAACTCCTTGAGGTTTTCGTATGGGCGGAGTGCGCAGAACACCCCGCCTTCCTGGCTTCGTCAGTCGGCAGCCGTTGCTGAATTCAGTTCGGGATAGTCGACGTAGCCAGCGGCACCACCGCCGTAGAAGGTCTTGCGCTGATACGGGTTCAGCTCGGCGCCAATCTTCATCCGAAGAAGCAGGTCAGGGTTGGCGATGAAGTGTCGACCAAAGGCGACGGCGTCGGCGCGACCTGCGGCGATCGCTGCGTCGGCACTCTCCGCATCGAAACCGCCGGCGATTACCAGCGTCCCTGGCCAGAACGGGCGCAGCTGGTCGACCGTCTGAGGTGCGCCGATTTCCATACCTGCGCCGTCCCGCGCCTCGATCAGTGACAGGTAGGCCAGTCCATGCTGAGAAAGGCGGGTCAGCGCGGGTCCGTAGAGTCCGATCGGGTCATCATCGCCGACATCGTTGTATTCGCCGAAGGGCGAGAGCCTGACACCTACGCGGTCTGCGCCCCAGATTTCGACGAGCGCCTCCGTTGCCTCGTGCAGCAGGCGGGCCCGGTTCTCGACCGAACCACCGTATGCGTCGCTGCGCTGGTTCGAGCGGCTGTGGAGGAACTGCTCGATCAGGTAACCATTTGCCGCGTGAAGCTCGACCCCGTCGAAGCCAGCCTCCATCGCATTGCGGGCTGCTTGGCGGTAGTCGTCGATAATTCCTGCAATCTCGGCGATTTCGAGCGGTCGTGGGGTTTCGTAGTCTGTCTGTTTCCAGTCTGCGGTGAACACCTTCTGGGTGGTGATCGGAATGGCAGACGGTGCCACCGGGAGCGCCCCACTCGGCTGGAAACTGGAGTGCGACGATCGCCCGGTATGCCAGAGCTGCAGGAAGATGATCGCACCCTTGGCATGAACTGCGTCTGTGACTTTCTTCCAGCCGACGATTTGGTCCTGGGAATGAATGCCTGGCGTCGCCGGGTACCCTTGGCCTGAGGGCGAAATCTGCGTGCCTTCAGCGATGACGAGCCCGCCGGGGGTTGCGCGCTGAGCGTAGTATTCGGGCGCGAGTGAGTTGGGGACGTTTCCGGCGCTGGCACGCATACGGGTCAGCGGCGGCATAACTACCCGGTGGGCGAGTTCGTAGCGACCAAGGCGGAGAGGCTGGAAGAGCGAGGCGTAGGGCATTGGTGAATCCTGTTTCAGCGAAGCAAATGCGCGGCTCTGACAGGAGTGAGTCGCGATGTCCGAATTATATATGACCGGTCGTCTTGTATTTGCAACAGGTTTCGGAATCAACCCCTTCTTCCGTGCCTTGTTCTGAAGCGACCTTCAGAGCAAGTCAGCAGTGAAGCTGCGCGTAAACCTCGAAATTATAAATGTATTTTGTGCACCTTCACTCGGCGGCAGGCCCTTCCAAGGAAGGCTGGGGCCAGGACTTTACATCTGCTCAGGGGTGAGTAAACTTACATCAACTGGTCATAGTAAACATGGAGCCCCACGGTGACGATCTCGCAATCCGCCCCAAGACGGGGGCCCAAGCCGAACCCGCACACCCGGGACAACCTGATCCGCGCCGGTCTCGCCGGTTTCCATGAACGCGGCTTCAACGCCACCGGCATCAAGGAGATCGTGGACGCAGCCTCGGTGCCAAAAGGTTCGTTCTACAATCACTTCGAGGGCAAAGAGCCTTTCGCGGCAGAGGTGGTCGATCTCTATTTCGGCAGAGGCCTCGCGGACATGAGTGCGTTGCTTAGCGATGCGCGCATTCCCCCGCTTGACCGGCTGCGAACCTATTTCGAGCGCCGGACCGAGAGCTTCCGCGCCAGCGGGTTCGTGGGTGGATGCCTGATGGGCAATCTCAGCCTTGAAATTGCGGACCACAGCCCAGCCGTCCGCGATCGACTCGCCGCACATTTCCGTACTTGGGCGGGCTTGTTCGAAGCCTGCATTGCCGAGGCGCAGGCGGCGAGCTCAGTCTCAGTTGGCGCGCCACCCGCCATGTTGGCTTCCTTCCTGCTCAACAGTTGGGAAGGCGCACTATTGCGCATGCGAGTCGAGAAGAGCGACGAGCCTCTGAGGGATTTCGTCGAGATCGTCTTTGGTTCGGTGCTGGTATGAAGAAAGCAAAGGAGACGGCAATGGCATCAGAAGGCGAGGGACAGGCCCCGATGAGCGGGCTCGAGTTGTTGACGGCTGTCATGGAAGGTCGGCGCTCGCCGTCGCCTATGGCGGGGACTGTCCCGATGACATTCGTCGAGGTGGCTCCCGGGTTCATCCGCATCTCGGCCCGGGCCGACGGGCGGCATCTTAACCCGTTGGGTGGAGTGCATGGTGGCTTCGCTGCGACTGTCCTCGACTCCGCAACCGGTTGTGCCGTTCATGCTGCTTTGGGAGCTGGCGAGGGCTATGGAACCATCGACCTTCAGGTGAAGATGCTGCGACCGGTCCCCCGCGACCAGGATTTGATCGCGGAGGGTCGGGCCGTTCATCTCTCCCGTAGTCTCGGGACCGCGGAAGGTGTCCTGAAGACGGAAGATGGCAAACTCCTGGCAACGGCAACTGCCACCTGTTTCCTCATGCGGGGTCAGAGCGGCAAGTAACGCTTTAGGATGGCCCAGCCGTCCCGCGCGATACCTCTGGCCACAAGTGCGTCGATCTCGGCAACGTCAAGACCAAGCGTGCGCAGCGCGTCGCGGGTGTCTGACCCAGGCGCGGGCGCGGGCGACAACGGCCGAGGTGCTGTCCCTTCCGAACGAACCCAGGTGGGAAGCGGCAGCGAGATCCGGTGGCCGCTCGGATGGGGCGCTTCGCGCATGGCGAGACCGGTCGCGTTGCGATTGGCAGCGGCGCCATCTTCGACGGTGCTGGCTTCGCGCAGTTCATCCAGCCGAACCACAGGCACCAACGCCGCAGCCAGATCCTGAAGCCGTCGGGCCAGGCTCGCAAGATCCTCGCGCCGGATTGCCTCGGCCAATGCATCTTCGCTTGCGTCGGCAGCACCAAGGCGCGCCGCTACGTCGTCAAGATCGGCTGCGCGGCATGCGAGGAAGGTCCAACGATCCTTTGCCCGGTAAAGGCGATAGTGCGGACCGTAGCCGAGCGCCGTCTGGCCGGAGGGCTCATCCGCCTCTGCACCCTTGGGGCCTTTGGCCATGAAGGGGAACTGAACCAATTGTCCTCCCATGGAGAGCGAAGTCCGAACATGTGTGCCGCCCCGCCCTGACTGTCGGGCCGCAAGAGCTTGGGCGACTCCAAGAGCGGCAAGAAAGCCGGTGATATAGTCGACACAAGAAGCGATGCCGTGCAGCACCGGAGCTTCGGGCGAGCCATAGCGCGCAGTGATGCCAGTTGCAGCTTGAAGTACTGGATCGAAGGCAGGGAATTCCTTGAAAGGGCCACCCTCCGGGCCGCCCCAGGCACTGACCTGGCAGGTGATGATATCCGGGTTCAGGCGCCGCAGGGCTGCGTCGTCGATGCCCAAGGACACGGCCGACCGATCGAGGAAGTTGTGTAGAACCACATCAGCTTCGCGGACCAGTTTCGCGAAGACCTTTCGCCCCTCTTCAGATTTCAGGTCGAGGATCACGGCGCGTTTGCCCTGGTTCACATCCAACCCGAACCACATTGTCATGCGCGGCCCGGCCAGCGGCGCGGGAGCGTCAACGCGCGTCACCTCTGCACCGAATTCCGCGAGGATGCGCGCTGCTGCGGGGCCAGCAATAACGTTGGCAAGGTCGAGTACCTTGATGCCGGCCAGTATCTCCGTCGCGGGCCCGAATGCGCCGCGTCCGCCAGTAGCTCCCTCATGGCGTGGCGACATCCATCCAGTGGTGTCGGCGCCGATCTGTCGGGGCCGCAGGGAGGGCGACGCAGAGGCGGCGCCTTCAATCGAGACATAGCGGCCTGGTTGGGCTACGGCACCATGCCGCGGATCTTCCACCACGGCGACGTTACCACCGTCCCGCAGCTTGGGCAGGTCGAGCCACTCGGTCGTGGTCCGGACGACGGTGACGGGAACGCCGGCGTTCTGGAGGCGGGTCTCCCACTCCTGTGCGGGGCGTGTCCGGAAGCGGGCAGTCATCAGGGTGCGCATCCGCTCAACCCAAGCCGGGCTCAGGCCGGAAGAGCAGCTGATGTTGTTGCCCGCACCTCCCTCCTCATAGGGGCTGCCGACAACCATGCCCTCGGCAATCAGGTCATCAAGGATGCCGAGAACGTCGAGGCAGGTGCGCGCATGACGGACATGGTCGACTGCGTTGATGAAGACCTGCCGCCCATCGGAGCAGACGTAATTCCCGAACTGTGGCCGGGCGAATTTACCAAGGTAGCTTTTCACAAGCGCCGACTGTGCCTCGTCCATATTGGCAGAGAGATCACGGATCAGAGGAAACGCCACCTCACGCATCGCCTTGTCGATTGGCGGGAGGTCAAAGCGCTGCGGCTGGTTGTCGACCTTCATGATCAGGAGGGCCATGGCTGAGAGCAATGCATCTGCCAAAGGCGTCTCCAGGCTCCGGCCGGTCCCGGTCTTCAGTCGATCGAAATAAGCGAGCGTCGCGGCGATCGCGGCGTGAACCCCGCCGTAGGCCGACGCCATCGGTATCGAGGAGAAGATTGGCTGCCCGCCCATGATTGGACCCAGGGCATGGATATCGGTATAGGCACCGACCGTGGCGGCAACGACACCCTCATAGGCCGGGACGTCGGCAAGCTCGCTGCCTGCCGCGAAGCCGGGCATGGAGATGTGAACGAGGCCAGGATTCTGCTTGCGAAGCTGTTCGGCCGAAAGGCCGAACCGGGTGGCGCGCCCCGCGCCGAGGTTATCGAAGACGATGTCGCAGTCGGCCGCGAGGTCCCGGATGTGTGCCGCGGTCGCAGCGTCTTTCAGGTCGGCTGTGATGACTGTCTTTCCGCGTCCAAGGGCCGCGTCATGCGTCGCTTCCTCCCGACCTGGCCGGTCAATCTCGATCACTTCTGCCCCTTGGTCGGCCAGGAGCATGGCCGCGACGCGCCCAGCCCAGGAACCGCCGAGATTGAGCACACGCACGCCATCGAGCGGATTGATTTTCATGAATTGTCCTCTTGTGTGGCGGGCGCGTCCTCGCAAGGTGGCGGGACGTTGCTGGCGCCAGCGCATGTAAATGGTAAGTTACGTTTACTCATGACGCCGTGGACGTCAGTCGAGCGGTGCCCGAGTCAGTTCACTGACGCGATCGCGGATTTCGAAGATTTGGAATGACTTCTCGGACAACGCCGGATTTTCTTTCATTCGTGTCACAATCGGTCCGGCCAGGTAGGCTTCGGCGTCGGCACGCGTCTCGAACAGATAGATGCCGCCGGAGAGTTGGGCTTCAGGTTCGTCGATCCAGATTTTCCATTTCAAGCCAGGCATCTCGATGAACGGGCCTGCAATCTCGTCGGTATATCGCGCATCCCACTCGGCCGCTGGAATGTCCGGGCGCCTATAGTTGATCTGAAGGATGACCATGTCCGCAGTCCTTTCGGTATCCGCCCCGGGGTAGGGGCAACTGTTCCCGCGACGGAGTCGAGTCGCCGGGATGACACGGACCCTAAGGCGACGTGAAGTAATGGGCAATATAGTTTTGACCATTACCATGGGCGACGAAAGTCTTGCCGTCATGCGTGCTGACAGCTAAGACGGGGTCAAACGGACCCGCAGGCGACCGGATAAACGACGGATGACACAGGAAAGCGAACGATCTGGCGCGCCGCTTCACGGCAAGACGGCTCCTGGCGACCTGGGCCTGGTGCATGCCTTCCTGAATACATGGGACATGGTCGGGCCGCGCGAACGGTTCGATACGCCCGAGAGGATGCAAAGCTGGTTTGCCGGCCGATCTCTGATCGGACCGACGGTGGAGATCTCGCGTGCCGAGTTCGACCATGTCCGCGGGCTCAGGGATGGCCTTCGTCAAATCCTCGCGGCCGCGAGCGAGGGTCGGACCCCAGATCGGAAGCAGCTCTGGGATCTCGACCATGCGACCGGCACGGCTCCGCTGCTTGTGCAATTCAGCCCCGATGGCGTGCCGGCGCTGCTGTCCTCGGCCCCGGGATTGAACGGAGCGGTCGGGCGAATGCTTGCGACGATTGTTGCGGCAAGCATCGACGGCAGTTGGTCGCGGATGAAGATCTGCCGGAACCCTGACTGCCAGCGCGCCTACTACGATCGGTCCAAGAACCGTTCGGCGGTCTGGTGTTCGACAGAAAAATGCGGGAACCGACTGAATGCTCGCGCATTTCGGGCCCGCGCCGGGGGCGACGCCCCACATGTTGCCAACGACAAGGAGATTTGAGGATGAGCGGCATTCGTACAGAAACGCACGGGGACGTGTTGGAGCTGGTCTTTGACAGGGCCGAGAAGAAGAACGCGATCACTGACGCGATGTATGGCGTTCTGGCCGACGAGATCGCACGGGCGGACAGCGATCCCGCGCTGCGAGTCGTGCTGATCCGCGCCGAGGGTGACATCTTCACGGCCGGCAACGACCTGGGCGACTTCGCGAAGGCGGACGCATCCGCTCCGAAGTCCGACTTGCCGCGCAACGTCACCCGGTTCATCCGCACCATTGCCGCGGCCGAGAAACCGATCGTCGCCGCGGTGCAAGGCGCAGCTGTCGGTGTTGGTACCACCATGCTCCTGCACTGCGATTACGTCGTGATGGCCGAAGGGGCGTCGCTGATCACTCCCTTCGTGAACCTCGCGCTCGTGCCTGAGGCCGCGTCTTCCCTATTGCTGCCGAACCGCATCGGACATCCGCGGGCGTTTGCCATGTTCGCCCTGGGAGAGCCTTTGCCCGCGAAGTCAGCACTTGAATGGGGCCTCGCGAACCAAGTGGTGCCACTGGAAGAGGTCGAGGCGACGGCCCGCGGAGTGGCGGAGAAATTGGCCGCCAAACCGATCGGCGCGTTGATCGCCACAAAGAAATTGATGCGCGATACGGGGGCGACCCGGAAGCGGATGGATACGGAGAGCGAAGTCTTCGCGGCGCGTCTGGTCTCGCCCGAAGCGAAAGAGGCATTCGCAGCCTTTGCCGAGCGTCGCAAGCCAGATTTCCGCAAGTTCAGCTGAGTGGCTGAAACCCTCTCCCAGCCTGGATGCCGACGGTCAGCGCAAACTGCGCTGTCGAGGACACGGCACCGGGCAGGGTAGGGCTCTGGCACGACGGGAAACGAAACTTCTGAGCGCAGCCATTCTATCGCATCGCCTGCGCGGAGCCGACGAGATCTGAGCTAATGGGATGAACTGCCTTCCCACCAACCCGCTGCTACCGTGGCGGGCATAGGTGGAGAGAGGAGCATCTGATGGACATCAAGGTTCTGGGCATTGATTTG
>JAAEZD010000024.1:0-69192 GCA_018223035.1 Paracoccaceae bacterium | reverse complement strand
CAAGTTCTGGAATACATCGATGCGGTCGATGCGGGCGTCTTTGCCTGATGCCGCTTAAAGACGGGCGCTACACAGGGCCACTCTATCGCGCCCTGAACCCGGTTTATGCGCGTGAACCTTTGTCCGGACGAGGCGCTGAACTCTATGGAGGGCGGTTTAACGCCAAGGGTACCCCTGCCCTCTACACCTCGCTAGATCCCGCGGCCGCTCTTAGAGAAGCCAACCAGGTCGGCAGCCTGCAACCCACTATCCTGGTGTCCTACAAGGCCGACCTTGGGCCTATTTTCGATACCCGCGATCCGGGCGCACTTGACCGGTATGGCGCGACAGCGTCAATGCTTGCCGATCCTGCATGGCGCATGAATATGCTCGAAGGGCAACCGGTTCCGACGCAGGATTTAGCACGCGTCCTCATAGCGGATCGGTTTGCGGGGCTTCTGATCAGGAGCTTTGCAAAGGGCGCATCACCATCGGACTTCAACATCCTATTGTGGGCCTGGTCTGGTAATAAAGGTTCTTTGGAAGTCGTGGATGACGAAGAGCGACTGTCACGTATGTGAGGTGATCGGCTGACATGTTCACGGGGTGCACTTTTGGCGTACCACGCCTGTGACAAGCCTCTTTACGTCGCCGTCAGGGAATAACTGGTGCTACGCCCACCTGCCTCATCTTTCTCCAGGGCACCCAAGTCGATCAGATCGAGGATGTCGCGATAGGCCGTGTCTTGTGAGCACTTTTCGATCTTTGCGTACTTCGACGTCGTCAGCTTTCCTTCGAATCCATCCAGCAGACGGTTCAGCATGTCCCGCTGGCGGTCGTTCATATTCGCCGTTCCATATTTCTCCCAGAACCGCGCCTTCCGGAACACGGCCTCAAGGATGATCTCGGCACCATCAAATGCGCGATCAAGGCAAGCCAGAAACCAAACGAGCCACGCCGTAACATCAAGCCCGCCTTTCTGCGTCGTCTCGAGCATATCGTAATAAGCGCTCCGCTCCTGCCGAATTTGCGTCGACATGCTGTAGAACCGTTGCGCACTGAGCTCAGAACGCGCCAACGCCATGTCTGCGATCGCGCGCGCAATGCGCCCATTGCCATCATCGAAGGGGTGGATGGTGACAAACCACAGATGGGCGATGGCGGCATGAATGACGGGATCTGTTTCGGGGGGCTGGTCAAACCATTCCAAAAACCGCGCCATCTCGGCTTCCAGCCGGTTGGCCGCAGGCCCCTCAAAATGCACGCGTTCGCGGCCATAGGGTCCTGATACAACCTCCATGGGACCGTCACGCCAATTTCCCACCCTGATCCGGGTCATTCCGCTTCGCCCGGTCGGAAAGAGAGCCGCATGCCAGCCAAACAGACGCTCCGCATCCAGTGGCTGGTCATACGCTTGGGTCGCGTCCAGCATCATCTCGACGACACCATCAACATGGCGATCAGACGGGATCAGTCCGCCAATTTCCAGACCCAACCGCTTTGCGATAGATGAGCGAACCTGATCCTTGTCGAGCGTCTCCCCCTCGATCTCGCTGCTTTTGACGACATCACTGGTCAGTGTTCTAAGCATCGCCTCGTTGCGAAGATCGAAGCCAAGACCCTCCATGCGCCCCAAGAGTTTGCCTTGGCGGTGACGGACCGTAGCAAGTTGTGACGACAGTTTGGCCTTATCCCAGGTAAACTGGGGCCAATCAGGGTGTTCGTGAATGTAAGTCATATTTTACGCATTCCTTGCGGAGATTATACGGCACAATCTCCGCAACACAACGACAAACACCGCAGAAGGCGCGGAGAATAAGGGCGACAATCTCCGCGTACCCGACCTGGAAGGTCAAACGCAGGACAACTGCTTCACTTCCCATTACGCCGCCTGTCCGCTCAACCGGCCATAGAAACTGCGCTCGAGATGCAGCTCCCCTGCCCCAGCCTTCTCGACCATACCCCGCAGATATCCACCCGGAGACGCCACTTCGCCGGCGCAATGCTTGTCGAAGGTCAGAACCAGTGCCGCTGTCGCGATTTGAGGCCCAAGCCGGTCCTGCGCGAGGTTCCAAGCATGTTCCGAGATGCCAATCATCGGTCTGAGCTGCCCCGCAACCCGATGCAAATCGCCCCAATCCTTCAGATACCCGCCCATATTGCGCGCCCAGGACGCGAATTCAGGACAAGCCTGCATCACTGTCGGCAAATCAAGCGCTGCTCCGCGTTTCTTGCGCGTTTCAGCAACCCAATCTTCCAACTCCCTATCCAACTGCTCTTCCGGTGGCGCATTTGAGACTACGCCCGCCGCGTTCTCGTTTTCAGAGGACTTACAGGTTACTGGATTAAGTTGGTTTGTAGTTAGTATGTGAGGGTCAGAAATGACCCCCCTGGGGTTCATTTCTTGAGTATTTTGAAGCCCTTGCTCACTGGTTGCAGGCGTGTTTTCTACAACTTTAACCGCTCGAACTGCCTTGAGATAAGTCGCCTCGACACTCTCCTGGAGTTCCCTGAACCATTCTAGGAGCCGCGCAAGCGTCTCAGAGGCCGTGTTCCGGCGTGGGAGGCGGTTCAGGAGATCCTCAAAGTGGCCTGTGAGCTGTGTCCAGGGGCCTCTTAGAGCGCTGCTGAGGGCCGCTTCGATCCTCGCGCGGATCATTCGGCGCGCAACCGTGATCTGGCGCTTCAGGCGCTGGCAGAGTTCACGCTCGGCCTGCAGTTCAGCATGTAGCTGCTCAAACTCTTCGGCGCGAGCCGACAGCGGCGACAAATCAAAGCCGTAGGCCTCGATGATACGGCCGCCAGCGTCTCTGCGCCCCCACCGCTTGCCATTAGGGCTGTCCTTGAAGGCAATCACGCCGATCTCGGCCAGTCGCCGCGCATGGCGCTTGAGCGCCGAGAGCGAGAAGCCTGTTTGCTCCATCAGATAGGCGTTGGAGGCCCAGACGATCGGGCGCTGACCCTCTTCCCAATCTTGCGCCTGCGTGAAGGCCCCAAGCGTATCGAGGAGCATCATGTCTCCTGCTTTGAGGCCGATATGCGCACCTACGCGTTTCACGGCGACAAAGGCCTTTGTCTTGGGCACGGCTGCGCTTTCACCAGCTTGTGCGTGCTGTTCAGCGACAGCGAGTCCGGCTGTCGCCTTCCGCCACCCCGAGGGTTGGTTGATATTGGACATACCTCGAGTGTTCTGAGCCATCCCTGTCCCAGTCGCTCCATGCGGAGCATCATTGAATTTTTTCATTTTCTAGCTAGGCACAGAAAACCTGTTCGCCCGAAGACGTTTTTCGTTGTTTAGCGATTCGCGGGCTGCTAGGATTGTGGTGTGAAAACAAATCGCGCTTTATGCGCAGCAGCCCTCGGGACTTCGGTTTCGAGGGTTTTCTTTTTGGTGCCTTTCTCCTTTCTGCTCGTTGCCTCTGTATTGGCGGTTAACAGCTGTTAACCGCCGCTATCCATCGTGGCTCTCTGATTGGAACCGATCGAAGGAATCCTGAATGAGCTGGTCCAGATTCTGATCCAGCCAATTCGCGAATCTTGTATTCTCCCCTATCCGCTTGACGGACACTGAGAGCCCAGATTTTCCACTCTTGATCTGCACACCGGGAACGGGCGAGCGCTCCTCGACAAATCGTTCTTGCTTACCTCTTTTGCCAATTTCCTTGAGAACGAGGTCCAGCCGTCCGTCGGAATCGAGGTCACCAGATTGACCAAGAACATCCAAAACACCCTCCTCCGAAAGCTGAGCTTTCTCAAACGCAGTTGCGAGTGTGGTCCATTTCGGGCGCCCTGCTCCCGGAGCCGCGCCAATGGCTTCGCCGACAGCCAAGGGTACTAGCCGATTGATGCGCTCAAGCTGCGAAAGAGTATTCTTGCTGATAGCTAAAGCTTGACACGCCTCCGCACGCGAGTAGCCCTGCTCCAGGATCGCTTGTGCGAACCGGACTCGTTCATAATAGCTTAGCTCCGCGCGGCCAGCATTTTCGAGGCCTTTTGCCATCAATGCATCGGTATCATCGAGCGTCCGGATCAGAGCCCGCACTGGTATCCCCAGATGGCGGCACGCAAGTACTCGTCTCTGGCCGTATATGATTTCAAAATGCCCGTCACGATCCTTCGAAGGACGTAGAAGCACCGGGACTTGCTGCCCGGCATCAGCGATGCTGGTTGCGAGATCCTTGATCGATTCATTCGGTGCGGTGCTGTTAACAGCTGTTAACTCAATATCCAGTCGGTCTTTCGGACCCCAAGCAAGGATCAGGTTGGTGTCGATTTCCTGAATGCCGCCGAGACCCGCACGTACAGAGCCGATAGTTCCTTTCGGCAATGTTCGATGAGCTCTATCAGAAGCCCCATCTTTCGACGCCTCAGTCGCCGCAGTTATCGCAGCCATGATGCCGGTTTTATTTTTACCCATAGCCATGATTACCGCCCCCAAGCCTGTTGAAGCATTCCCGCAATCTCTGCACCAACTGCATCCATGCTGTTTTTTGCGCGATCATAGGTCGACCTGGTCATCTCAGATCGCGAAACCTCGTAGATCGACATCTTGAGCATCGATGCGTCGCCGATAGCCGTACTACGCAGTCCGGTCGCACCAACCACACGATCCTGGAACAGTGCACGCATAAGGCTCACGATCTGCTGACTGGGGATATCGCTCGGATCGTCCCGCGTTATAAGGAAGGAGAAAAAATCATGATCGAGCTTGACGCCCGTGTCCTCGATCACGCCAAGATAAGCAGAAGTCATTTCGACAAACTGCTGGGTGGAAGCAAGGTCGAGCATGCTCGGCGTCATCGGCACGATGACCGAGGTCGCAGCGTAGAGGCCAGTCAAAGTCAAGAATCCGAGAGCTGGTGGACTGTCGATTACCACCACGTCGTAGTCGCCCTCAACGGACTGGATCGCTTGGCTGAGCTTCTCAAAGAATGCTACGCCGCGACCTGCATTGACCGCAGTCTCTGTTTCAAACTCGCTTAGAACAAGCCGGGCAGGAGCCAGATGAAGGCCAGGAAAATAAGTTTCTACGATGGCCTCGGACATTGGAACCGGGTCATCATAGCGAAGTGCATCGTAAATCGACGCGCCTTCAAACTCCAATTCCGTCTGAATCCCGCAAAATCCCGTGAGACTCCCTTGTGGGTCCAGATCAATCGCCAGCACCCTGTAACCGCTCAAGGCAAGGTAGTGACACAGGTGGATCGCAGAGGTGGATTTCGCAGACCCACCTTTGAAGTTCATCAACTGAATAACCTGCAGTTTGTCACCCTCCCGACGGCCAGGAAGATACTTGCCGGGCTTACGAGAGCTAACCTCCAGAAAATGGCGGGCTTGAAGGATCTCTTCACCGGAATAGAAACGCCGTCCGTTCTTGATCACTTCCGGCTCCGGCAAGGACCCGTCGCTATGGCACTTGCGCAAGAATTGCCCGGTCACTCCCAGGAGATCAGCAGTCTCTGTAGCGCTGAGTAGTCTCAAATTCTTACGTTGATCGGGCGCGTAGGCTTGTTGAAGATGCGTCGTGAGCGCGGTGTGTAGACGCGCTGCCATCTGGCTTGTAAGCTCGGATTGAGACGCCGCTTCGATTGGTGCCGTCTGGAACATGGTTGCTATTTCTCTGCTCGAACGCGCTTATTTGCGCAACTTGACTCCAATGGCCGTGATTCACCCTGTTAAGTCAAGAATTTTATCCACAAATTGTGCTGTTGGACCAAAGGACTACTAGGGAAGCCGCGCACCCTCTAGAGTTAACAGCTGTTAACAGCACCCCCAAATTGGTGGTTCATGAAGGCATCTGTCGCCGATTGGGCGCCGCAAGCAGCCGATATAACAGCAATACCTGGACCGAGAATTTGGGTGGCGAGAGAAACTATGCACTCAGGCAGATGCGAACCAAGCACCGTCAGATTTGCCGCAGATCGAGGACCCTAGTGGACCAACATGCCGAAGTCACAATGATGCTCGGGGGGCTGGGTCCAGACGACCAGATCACATTTGCCCCGCATCACCATGGGTGGTTAAGGCCCTGTCGTCTGGCGCCCCAACGGTTCCCGGCAAGGTATGGGGCGACGCGGTTGTTCTCGTGGCAGAAACAGGATCCGAAACAGAGCACAGCGTAGATAGAACCAATTCAACTACGCCCTCGCCGGACCTCAAGACCTATCTGTTGAGCCCTACTTGCAGAGGAAGGCGGAGGTGCGATCCGTGGCATTCTAGGTTCCCGAGAATGTTCGTAGATCGAACGATCGACACTCACTGAAGCCGATGCGCTCACTCGGCGGCTTCGAAAATCACTGAAACGGAACCGCGGATCACGTTCTTGCCTCAGCCCAACCTATGGTTCCCTTCACCAATTCTCGGGAGGCGGGTTGCGCCCAGTTTCGTTGTCGAGATGATTCGCGTAGAATAATCGATGGCAGATCCCTTGCGAAGCTCCAGATTGCAGGAACATCCGCCGAAAAATATTGGGGCAGGGACCTCGGATCAGAGTCCAGGTCCTGAACATAGCGATAGTCAACTGCCGGAGAAAAGTGGGACTCAGTTGGGAGGGCATTGGAGCTTTTCTCGACGCTACCCAATCCTTGTACCCGGTCGAGGATCTGACGGACGAAACCCATCAGGCGGGTCGCGCTTTGGCAGAGACATATCAACCATCTGATTATGGTGCGATGATCGTGTCTGCCGCACTGATCTCCGGGTGGCAACATTGCGGAGCGGGGACATGCACGATTGATTGCTCGTGGAACATCAGTTGCGCGTCGTCAATCCATTCTACTGACCGCAAAACGCGCTGCACCTTGCAATCATTCCATGGAGTGGAAGATTTACAAGGTTGTGATTACTGCGCGGGCCTCAGCAACCCCAGCCTTTCCGCCCGTTCCAGCAGCATCCTCACTGACGACGGCTGCCAGCTCGTGCGGCCACGCGGAGTGCGTTCGCGCATGGATTCCAGTCGGTCGCAGATTGCCTGAAGCGTGATATCCGGGTCCGCGCCCTTGATGCCGGCCACGATAGCGGGCAGACGATCGTCGGTATCGCGGCGTCCGGCGCGGCCAAGCACTTCATCGGGCAGGAACCCGTCGCGCACATAGGCTTTTACAGCGCGGAGCAGGCGGCTTTGGGTCCAATGGCGATCTGGGGGAAGGGGGCCATTGATAATCCGCAGGACGTCCTCCCAAGCCATGTCGGGGCGCAAACGGCGCACATGGGGCACCCAATCCTGCGCAGTTTCGTTCAAGCGCTCCATATAGCCGTCCTGTCGCGCCAGCCGCACCTTGCGCAGCGCAGCGGGGTCTTTGCCGCGAAGTCCAGGGTTGCCGCCTACGCGCCCTTTGGCGCGTGCCGAGGCAAGCCCGGCCTTGGTGCGCTCTCGGATCAGGGCGCGTTCGAATTCGGCTGCAGCACCCAGAACCTGCAGCGTGAATTTGCCCTGCGGGGATGAGGTGTCGATGGGGTCCTGCAGGGAGCGGAAGAAGGCCCCCTTCGCCTCCAGGCGCTCGATTACCTCCAGCAAGTGCGACAGAGATCGCGCAAGCCGATCGATCCGAACGACAACCAGCGTGTCGCCCTTGGCAACTCGCTCTAGCACGCGGGCAAGCACAGGCCGCGCACGATTTCCACCTGAGGCGTGTTCTTCGAAAATCTCGGAACATCCCACAGATTGAAGGGCCTCTGACTGGGGCAGGGGGGTCTGATCCTCTGTAGATACGCGCGCATAGCCTATAAAGGGCATTAAAAACGGGCCGTTTGCAATTACAAGTATTGTCATTAAACGACCGAATGACCGCGCGATTATAGTCCCGCGGCTTTGGTCAGGTTCACGCGGAACCTGTCTCGGCGGCGCTGGTAACGACGGGTCATTTCGGCGCTTGTATGGCCGAGCTGCTTCTGGACATAGCGCTCGTCGACTTCTGCCGAACTGGCGAGACCGGCGCGCAAGCTATGGCCAGAGAAGAGGGCGAGGCGGTCTTTCTCGGGCAGCTCGGATCGAATGCCCGCTTCCAAGACGGTGCGCTTGATCAGGCGCGCGACATGCTTGTCGTTGAGACGCGCTTCCAGCGCTTTCTTACCGTCGCGTGAGGTGCGCACGAACACAGGCCCGAAGTCGATCCTGGCGAAGTGCAACCATTGCTCCAGCGCATGCACCGGGCAGGTTTGCTCCTTGGAGCCGCGGCCGATCTCGACCTCACGCCAGCCAGTCTTGGCATTGAGGGTGAGCAGGGCACCCTTCTCGAAGATCTCGATCCAGCCACCCGAGTCCGGCGTGTCGTCCTTGTGAACGTCGAGGCTGACGATTTCGGAGCGTCGAAGGCCCCCGGCATAGCCCAGCAGCAGCATCGCCTGATCTCTGAGCCCGCGCAGCTCAAAGGGCAGGGTGGCGACCATCGCGAGGATGTCCTCGGCCAGGATCGCTTCCTTCTGCACCGGCGGACGCGCATGCCGGCGCTTGATCCCCGCTAGCACCGTGGCGATGTGACGGTTCTTGCGATCAAAGGTGAACCCGCGTTGCGCATAGTTCCAGACAAGCCCGAACAGGCGGCGGTCGATGGTCGAGACCGATAGGGCAGGGGAGGGTCCCGATCCGGACGCCAGGTCTGCGAGATAAAGCCCCATCATCTCAGGCGACGGGGGCAGAGGCTCCGTGCCCTTCATCCGGCACCAGCGGGTGAAATGCGCCCAGTCCTTTGCATAGGCCTTCAGCGTATTGTCGGAGGCCGCGGCGCGCGCGTAGTCGCGAGCGGTGTCGACCAAGCGACCGAGATTGCCGGAACCGGCGACATGTGCGGGAAGGGAGATGCTGTCGCTTTTGTCTTGATCGCTGTCGCCGTTCTGAGCGATACTAAACACACCAGAGTTTGATGATGTCGACTTCTCGTCCTCTGAGGCCATTTTCCAGTGAATCCAGTGATAAAATTGAATTGCTTCCTAGCATATTCTTTGATGTCCGATAATGCAAACTTATTGGACATAAATGGGATCGGCAAGGTGAGGCGGTTTGGTCGCTATTTCCTGGCAAAAAGCGCCGCGCTGATGTAGGCTTCAGGCATGACTTTCGCCCGGCTAGATCACATCAGCGACCTCGACACGTTACAACGGATGCCTGCCTGGGTCACCTCTGCACGCGCTGAAACCCTTGAAGATGTTGCGTTTTTGTCGGGCGCGGCGCTGAACCATCTGCATGTTGTGCTCGGACGCGCGGAGGTGCCCCAAGCTTTGTTGCGGGACCGTTTGGCACTGAGCGCGGCTGCGGCTTGTGTCGCGTTCTCTGGACGACCGGAGCGGGAAGCGGAGTTGCGCGATGCGGTGCACCTGTTGCGGCCCGGCGATCTACCCGGACCGACCGGTGAAACCTGCCTCGCCTGGCGGCGTGCGGTGGAGCGGCCGGTGTCGATCAAGGCTCTGGGCCGAGCCTTGCCGGCCTTCGAGCCGGGCCAGATTGCGACGTGGCTCGATGCGGGGAAAGGGGCGCCCGTGACCCGTGCCGCGATGGTGCTGGAGGCGGTACTGCGCGAGGCGCCGCGCGCAGAGGTTGCGGCGCTGATCCTTGCGGAGGCGGCTCTCGCCCAAACATTCGGTTGGGATCATCTCTTGCCGTTGTTGGCCGCGGGTCTGAAACGCGCCGACCTGCGCAAGCATGGCGACGACTTGCGTCTCGCCTGTCATCGGGCGCTCGTCTTATCGCCAGTCGATGCCGTGCGTCTCTCCGTCGACCTCGCGCGGCGGGCGGCGCATCTCAAGGCGGTCGCTCCGAAGCTGCGGGCAAAGGGGGCGGGGGATGCCGTCAAGATGTTCCTGACCCGGGACGCCGTGGCGCCGTCGGCCTTGCCATTGCAGGATCGCGCCGCGCGGCGGCTCTGCGACCGGCTGGTCGACCTCGGCGCGGTGCGCGAGCTGACCGGGCGCGACACCTTCCGGCTCTACGGGGTGTAGCGATGGCGAAGGATCGCTCTGACCCCGAACTGGACCGCGAGCTGCCCGACCTGCCGCCAGAGTTGCGCTGGCGGGAATGGATGCGCCGGATCGAGGCGGTGCTCTTTGCCTCTGCCTCGCCGGTGCCGCGCGACGATCTGGCCCGCGTGGTGGGGCAGGGCGCTTCGGTCGACCTGCTGGTTGAGGACCTTGCCGCCGATCTGGAGGGGCGGGCCTTCGAGATCGCTCAAGTCGCTGGCGGCTGGATGTTCCGGACGCGGGCTATCTACGCCCCTGCGATCCGCGCGGCGGCAGATATCGGGGACCAATTGCTGGACCTGAGCGAATTCGACGTCGCGGTCCTGGCCGCCATCGCCTACCACCAGCCGATCACCCGCGACGGGCTCAAGGACATTTTCGGCAAAGAAATTAGCCGCGACCTGATCGGCCGGCTGCATGCGCGCGACCTGATCGGGACCGGGCCGCGGTCGCCGCGACGCGGTGCGCCCTATACGTTTGTCACGACTGAGCAGTTCCTGGTCGCCTTCGGGTTGGAAAGCCTGCGCGATCTTCCCGATCGTGAATTGCTAGAGGATGCGGGGCTGGGTGTTGAGCCTTAGTCGGCATCCACGGGCTTCAGCAACGCGTGGGTCAATGCCGCGGCGCGGAGCACCCTGACCAACAGTTTCTCAAGTTCCAGTTGTTTTTCGATTCGTATGGCATGGTGGACAGAGCCGCGGATACGTGTCGCAAGAATGAGGTCCGCCGCTTTTTCATGTTCTCCGCGGTTGGCCCTGAGTGCGTCTATCTCCTCGAGGAGGTCTTCAAGTGGCAGACCGCGCTCAAGCAAGGTTTTCTGCTTCTTCAAGATCCGCCCGACCTCGGTTCCATCCCATAAGTCACGGAACATTTTCGAAAGCTGGGTGCCTTGTCCGCCCAGGGCACGAACCACTTGTTCAACCGCAACCGACATTCCCTGAAGGTCACTTTGCATGCCGGCGATCCGGGCGTGACCGTATTCAAAAGCGTGCTTTTCGAACGATTGCAGCCGATGGAAAATCGCGTCCTGAAAGTTCTCTCGAAGAAACACTCCAAACTCTCTCACCTGGTCTTCCGACAGGTCCGGGGCGCGCAGCGTGCGAACCAGGCGTTCGACCTGTTCCGCATCCCAATCGGGCCAAATGACTTCGAGCGTGCGATGCATGCCGGAGCCTTGGAATCCGATGGTTTCGTTGATCTCCGCGAAACTCATTTCGAAATAGACTTGGAGCAATCGAACCCCTTCCGCGAGAAAGATCTTATAGGCGTCGGCGATGAGGGGACGGCCTTCCCGATGCCATTCATGCCATTGCCTCGTCAGAAACTCGCAGCAGTTGATTAGGTCGTCCGAGCCCACGCTGAACCGCTCGCAGGCTTCCTTTGCGACGGACCGGCGTATCTCGTCTCTCTCCGCGATCTGTTCGTCATTGAGAACAATGCGCCCACCACCCAAACCTTGAAGCAAGAGAAATGTCCGGTCCCGCTCCTCCTCACGCGACCACTCGATCGCGTCGAGAGTGGTCTCATGCGTTCTGAATTCACGGAGCGCCCGGATCGGAGAAAGTGCTTCCGAGGCCCTTCCTCCTGGCCAAAGCCCATTTTGGATGTCGTCCCGGACACGCTCAGCTACGTCATCGCTCGCCATATTCACCCGGATATGGATACCCATATCGGCAAACTCGGCCGCCAACAGCAACTGCCAACTCGAGTAGAAGTCCTGGACATTGTCGCTATCGTAAAGATCGGGGCTCCCATCGCTCGATACGCGTACACGCCGATCACGATGAGGGATAAACGATTGTAGGGCCGGTTCTTGCAAGAATTCCCGCCATTCCGGTCTTGGGGTATCGAAAGGGTGACCCCTCGCGTTGAGACTCTTGAAGCCAGCATCCTGAAGAGCATTCGAAAGGTCGGCGGCGGCGTCCAATCTTGGACCATCGGGTTCGACCGGGTCATGGAGGGTTTTCGCCCATTCGTGGGTCTCCAACCAGATCCGCCGTGCGATGGGATCGGGCCAGAAGAGACGGATGCGCGGACGATCCGCACCTGGTAGTCCATTGGCTCCTCACCGAACCGCTTGAGAAGCGGTCAGGATAAGTGTTTTGACCAGCATCATTCCGGCAAATCCCCATCGGCGAACAGGTTGGGGAACAGCCGTTCGCGGTAGTCCAAGGGAAACGCCAGTCTTACAGGGGTCTTCGGAGACGCGGAGGTGAGATACCCGGCGGAGTTCAGTTTGCTTAGCGTGTTGCGTGCGGTGCGTTCAGACGTCTTGAGGACAATCTGCGCGTCGCCACGCTCAATCACCGGCAGCCATATCGGCGATGCGCCGGTACTGCCCGATCTGCTCGACCAGATCCCGGAGGATCAGGAGATCGGCAGCGCCACGGCAGATGGCGCGTATGACACCCGGAAATGCCATGACGCCATCGCCGACCGCGGCGCTCATGCCGTCATTCCGCCCCGCAGGAACGCCAAGCCCTGGAAGGTGATCACTGCTGGTGCCATGGCACGTAACGAGGCTCTCCGCGCGGCGAGATACCTTGGCCGGGCACTCTGGCGACGATGGAGCGGATATCACCGCCGAAGCCGCGTCGAAACGAAGATGCACTGCGTGAAACTGCTGGGCCAGCGGCTCATGGCCCGGGACTTCGATTGGCAGGTCGCCGAGACCCAGGTCCGCATCGCCATCCTGAACGGCTACACCGCCCTCGGCATACCCGTCACAGAGACCGTGGGATAAATCCGACCGGGGAAAGGGGAGCCGCGCCCGTCATCCGATTTGTGCAACAGAGCCCGTCACCGTGTCTGATGGCTCGATCGTCAGGGTTTCAAGCAGCGCGTTGGTCGTCAATTCCAAGTGCCGCCGCATTGCTTCGGTTGCAGCGACCGGGTTATGCGCAAGAGCGGCCTCGGCGATTTGGCGATGCTCATCAGCAATATCGCGGTCCGATGGATTGAGCGTCATCGACGTGTTTCTGTAGCGTTCCGACTGCACAAACAGCATTTTGCGGATCCTCTGCAGCCAGGGGCTGTCACAGGCGGCGACCAGCGCGGCGTGAAATTCATCATGTGCGGCGGACCATACCGGATTGGGTGTTGTCACGTTAACGAGCCTTAGGTTGCTGGTGCATTGATCTGGGCGTAGGCGGTGTCGATGCAGGCATTGAAAATCAGCTACAAGCGCCATCGGTTTCCACCTCAGATCATTGCTCATGTTGTCTGGCTCTACGCCCGGTTCAACTTGAGCCTGCGCGAGGTCGAGGAGTTGATGCTGGAACGTGGCGTGGACGTTTCGTATGAAACGATCCGGCGCTGGATCGTCAAGTTCGGCCCGCTGATCGCCCACGTTCTACGGCGACGGCAGCCGCGCCCCGGCGATGTCTGGCATCTGGACGAAGTCGTCGTGAAGATCGCGAGGCAGTCATACTGGCTCTGGCGCGCCGTCGATCAACACGGTGTCGTTCTTGAGGAAATCCTTCAACCGAGGCGAGACAAGCGCGCCGCAAAGCGGCTTTTGATCAAGCTAATGAAACGTTGGAGCTTCGTGCCCAAAAGGATCATTTCGGACAAATTGCGATCCTATGGTGCCGCAAAACGTGAAGTCGCGCCCGGCCTTGATCATTGGTCCCACAAGGGGCTCAATAACCGTGCAGAAAACAGCCATCTCCCTTTTCGAAAACGAGAGCAGGTGATGCAGGGTTTCCGATCGCCTGGTAGCTTACAACGCTTCGTCTCGATGCAATCTGCAACCCGTAATTCCTTTTCCGTACCAGCCCGCCGTCGTTCCGCTCTCACCATCCGCTACCATCGGCTAGAAGCATTCGAGGCGTGGAAATCTGCTGCAAACGTCGCCTAATCAGCGATCGGCATGCCAACTTGCAAGCTCGGCGAGTTAACGTGACAACACCGCAGGGAGGGCTCCTGAACGCAGCCAAGCTTGCAGGCAATCTCGGTGTTTCGGGACAAAGCATTGCACGGTATCTCGATCTGCTTGTCGATCTGATGCTGGTGCGGCGATTGCCGCCCTGGCATTCCAATGCGGGCAAGCGGCTGGTCAAATCGCCCAAGGTCTACATACGAGATTCCGGACTGACCCACGCGCTTCTAGGGATCGAAGCACAGGAAGACTTGCTGGGACATCCGGTCGTTGGCGGCAGCTGGGAAGGGTTCTGCATCGAGAACCTGATTGCTGCCGCGCCACGTGGGACCGAGGCGAGCTTCTATCGTTCATCAGCCGGAGCAGAGATCGATCTGGTTTTGAAACTCCCCAAAGGCCAGATTTGGGGCATCGAAATCAAGCGGACGATATCGCCGAAAGTCACGCGAGGGTTTCACATCGCGGCCGAAGAGTTGGAAGTCTCGGAACGGATCCTCGTCTATGCCGATGGAAAGGATGTGCCGGGACAGGGTGGTGTTCGCGCGATGCCTTTGATGGCTGCTTTGGAACGGCTCGCGTCAGCATAGTGGGCTGTTCCAGGGTGACGTCGCTATAATTGGACCGGTGTGAAACCGGTATGAACCTGGAGATGCAAACAGCATTGCTCACGACCGTGAATGCGCCATACCAGACCAGCTTCTTGCACGCAGTGCTCGCGGCGCGCAGGCCCTGAATTCGGCTGCGGCAAGTAACGATCTCAGGCGGTTGCGTCGGTTGGATTTGAATTGATATGTCATGTCTATTCTGGGCGGCGGCCATTCAGGCTCTGTCATCTCCGGGAATGCGCATGAAAGGCTGATGGCGCTTGGCGCGGTCTGTGTCGGCATGACCCGTCCTTTGTTGGGTACCGACATCATTCTACGAGGAGACGGCCGGGTGGACCGGGAATTGCGTCGCGCCTTTCCTCAGCATCGCCGGGTGATCGAGAGGATCCGCAGATTCTGATTTATTTGGGAACAATGACGGTAGTGCTTGCGGGTCTTCCGCTTGATACCTCTGACCAGCTTGTCAGCAGCGTCCTTTGATGTTCCGGATCTCTTGTTCATCTTCACTCCTTATTGGCTACGACGAACCAGAAATCCTCCGTCGCTCAAACCCCTAAATCTGTCCTGTAGGTGGAGACGTTAGACATGTAGATTCACGGACCTCAGGGCGGGAATGCTGGCGACGGTTTCAGTAGTCTTGCCACCGTAGATTGCATAGTAAGGTCCGCGGCTGGTCTTTTTGATTTCTTTGGCCGGGGGAGAAAGTGCTCGATGACCATGCTAGGGAGGAAACAATGGTCATCGAGCGAGTTCTCTCACAGAGAGACCAACCCAAACAGATTAGTCGTCAACAAAAAGTTGCCAATCAAACGTAGGACGCTACGATTTCGATCTCGATGGATGACCCAAGAGGCAGGCCCGCGACCTGGAGCGTAGTGCGCGACGGTTTGTGGTTGCCGAATGCCTCTGCATAGACTGCGTTTATCGTGTTGAAATCGCGCAGGTCTGTCACGAACACAGAACATTTGATTACATGTGACAAGCTCAGCCCCTGAGATGCCAGCAAGCCTTTGATGTTCTCGAAAACCTGCCTTGTTTGGGCTTCGACCCCACCTTCAACAATTTTACCTTCTAGATCCAAGGGAATTTGACCTGAGGCGAACAGGAGATCGCCCTGGTGAATCGCTTGCGAGTAGGGTCCTATTGCCTGCGGTGCTTTTCCTGTGCTAATGATTTCCATTTCTTTCACTTTCTCACGTTTTCTGTTTCAGGGATGCGTAGTGGTATCGTCGAGGATACAGTGGGATGCTGGGAGAAAACCGAAATCCGAGACTTCCGTGGCACTTCCACAACTGCGCGTGCGCGCGCCCACAAGGAGGCCGCAGTTTCTTAGAACCGCAAGCCACACAAACCAGTTGGCTGCTCTTGAACACTCGACCGCATGGCCCAATACCGATTGAGTTAGGTAGTCGTGACTCTGCGCCCAATATTGATCCGCGCCCTCGGTAACCATCACACGCGCCTCGCGTGCAAAATCCGCAGTCTGGATATCAGAGGATTTTCCTGTTTCATGAGCTTCGCTCAGGGAAACATTCGCGAAGTGCGAGAATTCTACCATCGAATGACCCTCTAAATGAGCAGAACCGCCCTGTGGACAAGTGTAAAAGCCGCAAGAGTTGAGATGATCTGGATAGATACCAAAACCAGGTTGACGGGAATCTGAGGGTCCACCTGCCTGACAGCAGCGCGCGAATCTTTTCCGTTTGTTCGACGCAAATAGTAAACCTGTGACCCTTACACACCTGAAAGCTGGAGCTTCCATTAACGTGGTAAAAAATGCCCCTACACAAACCAAAACCTTTTCAACGAACCACCAGGACGGAACAATCCGAATGCCTCACGACACGCGCGGCGTTCGGGCCCAGAAGGTAATCTTTCAAATCGGGTTTATGCGCACCGATCACAATCAGACCGGCACCTTGCGCCTTCGCCGTATTCAGGATTTCCGCATAGGTCTTTCCCGTGGCGACTACGTGGCGCACGTCGACATTGTCTTTCTCGCCCAGGGCGGCAATGACAAGAGCGTTCAGCCGCGATTTTGCCTCGTCAATCGCCCGTTCATGGTGATCCTGTTCAAAGAACCCGCCAACAATGCTCATGCCATAATCCGGCAGAACAGTGATGACATCCAATTGCACATTGTCCAAATCCGCCAGGCGTTTGGCCTGTTTCACCACGTTCAGGTCTTCCAAACCGTCCGAGACATCGACGGCACAAAGAACTGGATTGCTCATGCCGGTACTCCTTGTTTTGCCGCACGTCCGCGTTGCATTAGGGCGATCAGGCCCAGCAGGATGAAGGCCGGGATATAGATCAGTTCTTTTCGTGGCTGATCGGCAGGCACGAGCACGGCTTGCAGCACAACCGGGTCGTCCGCATAGAAGTCAAAGCCCGACATGGTATCCGTGAACCTTGTTCCGAACATGGGTTCGTCCAGTCTGATAATGTCGCCCTCTTCAAGAAGCAGCAGGCCCGCAGCAGCAAGCTGATCGTTCCCGCTGCCTTCGCCCACGGGCAGGACAAGAGTGGTCTGCTTGTTTTCTCCGGTGCCAAAATCCGGACCGGACACGACCAGACGCAGGTTTCGGTCCGGCGCGGCCGCTTCCAGTGTCTGCGCCAGTTCCGCTGGCTGGCTTTGGATAAACGGCGGTTGCAGCCGATCCATAAAGAAGCCGGGGCGGAACAGCGCAAGCGACACCAGGACCAGTGCTATGCTTTCAACGATGCGGGACCGGGTCACAAACCAGCCCATTGTACCTGCGGTAAATACAAGGATGGCAATTGAGGCGATGACAAAAGTCGTCACGCCCTCAAACCACCCGACATCAATCAGCAGCAGGTCGGTGTTAAAGATGAAAACGAAGGGAAGCGCGACGGTACGCAGGCTGTAGAAGAATGCATAGAACCCCGTCCGTATGGCATCGCCCCCCGAAACCGCGGCAGCGGCAAAACTGGCCAGACCGACCGGCGGTGTCACGTCGGCCATGATCCCGAAATAGAAGACAAATAAATGCACCGCGATCAGCGGAACAATCAGCCCCGATTGCGCCCCCAGCTCGACAACAACACTTGCCATCAGCGACGAAACGACAATGTAGTTGGCGGTTGTTGGCAGACCCATCCCCAGAACGAGGCTCAGCAATCCGACCATCACCAACATCAGGATCAAATTGCCGCCAGACAGGAATTCGACCAGATCAGCCATGACCTGCCCCACGCCAGTCAGTGTCACAGTACCGACGATAACCCCGGCAGTGGCAGTCGCCAGACCAATGCCGATCATGTTGCGCGCGCCATCAATCAGCCCGTTGATTAGATCGCCGACACCCTTTGAAAATTCACTCGCAAGTGCGCGTTGCCGTCGGAAGATGGCTTTCAACGGCCGTTGCGTCAAAAGGATGACAAACAAGAGCATCGAGGCCCAGAAGGCCGACAGGCCGGGAGATTTCTGTTCAATCATCAGGAAATACACAAGCACGACGATTGGCAGAAGGTAATACAGGCCAGCCTTGTATATCTCGGACACCACCGGCAGTTCGACGGTTTCGGCGTTGGGGTCGTCCGGCTCCAGATCATCGGTCCCTGAAGCGAGGTAGAGCAAAGCCACATAAGTCAGCACAAGCAGCGCCGAAAGAATAAACCCGGAACCGTAAGGGACCAATGCGACCACCCAGCCAACCGGGTATTGCGCGCCATAACACATCAGCGCGAAACCCGCGAAAAATGCGGCCATTCCGCCTATGGTCAGGCCCAGGCTGATGGTTCTGCTGCCCAATGTCGGCATGTTGTTTTTCACCGCTTCGAGGTGAACGATATAGACCAGCGCGACATAGCTGATCGCGGCTGGCAGGAAGGCATGTGTGATCACTTCGACATAGGAAATGCCGACATATTCCACCATCAAAAAGGCCGCAGCCCCCATCACCGGGGGCATGATCTGGCCGTTGACGGAACTGGCGACCTCGACCGCGCCGGCCTTTTCCGAGGAAAAACCAACGCGTTTCATCAGCGGAATGGTGAAGGTGCCGGTGGTAACCACGTTGGCGATTGAAGACCCCGAGATCAGGCCGGTCGCAGCCGACCCCACAACGGCCGCCTTGGCCGGGCCGCCGCGCAGGTGGCCCAGGGCACCAAAGGCCATCTTGATGAAATAATTCCCCGCGCCCGCCTTTTCCAGCAGCGCGCCGAACAATACGAATAGGAAGACAAATTTTGTTGAGACACCCAGGGCAATTCCAAAAACGCCTTCGGTGGTGATCCACATATGGCTCATGGCTTTTTTCAGCGATGCACCCTTCCAGCGGATCACATCGGGAACCCAGTCCGAGGAGCCAAAAAACACATAGGCAAGGAAGATCGTGGCGATGATCGCCATGGCTGGCCCAAGTGCACGCCGGGCACCTTCGAACAAAAGCAGAAGGCCGACCAACGCAACCCATTTATCGGTGTTGTCTGCCAGACCACCGGCATCGACGAGTTTCTGATAATTGAAATACCCGTAGAGCGCCACAAACGCCCCCACCAGGCCCATGATCCAATCCTGGATCGGGACATAGTGGCGTGGCGAAGAATTCAGCGCCGGGAACGCCATGAAAGCCAGGAACATCGCAAAGGCCAGGTGGATCTGGCGCGAATTATTGATCAGGTCGCCGGGCAGAACATAATTGGCAACTGGCGAGGCCAGAAGCACCTGAAAGCAGGCCCAGACCAGCGCCACAATGGCAAGAAACGAGCTGACAGCACCCGCTGGATGCCGCGCGCCGGTATCTGACGAACTGACAAGCTGCTGAAGCTCGGCTTCGTTCAGACGTTCCTTCTGGCTTGTTTCTTTGGCCATGGTTCGGCCCCCCCCGTGCGGCAATGGTTTCGGATCGGCAATCGCCGTCTGAAGCAAGGCGGGAACAGTCACCTGCCCCGCCTCCAGTCAGATTACTCCAGCAATCCCTGTTCCTGATAGAACTTCAGCGCACCCGGATGGATCGGCGCTGAAAGCCCTGCCGAGACCATTTCCTCTTTGGTCAGGGTGGCGAAAGCGGGATGGAATTTCCGGAAATCGTCAAAGTTGTTGAAGATCGCGGAAACGAGGGCGTAAACCGCCTCGTCCGACACCGAAGCGGAAGTCACGAGGGTGGCGCCAACGCCGAAGGTGGCAACATCATTATCCGTGCCGCGGTACATGCCGCCGGGGATCGTTGCCGAACGATAATAGGCATTGTCGTTGATCAGCCCTTCGACGGCCTCGCCGGTCACCGGCACCAGTTTCGCGTCACAGGTGGTGGCGGCCTCGGTCAGGTTGCCCGAGGGGTGGCCCGCCGTAATGATGAAGGCGTCGATCTGGTTGTCACACAATGCGCTGGATTGTTCGGCAGATTTCAGCTCGGTCGCCAGAGCAAACGTGTCGGTGGTCCAGCCTTTCGCTGCCATCAGCACTTCCATCGTGCCGCGCTGACCCGAACCCGGGTTGCCGATATTGACGCGCTTGCCCACCAGATCATCGAAATGTTCGATGCCGGCATCGGCCCGCACCATCACGTTGAACGGCTCTGCATGGACCGAGAACACGGCCCGAAGATCCTCGAACGGGCCAACATCGGCGAATTTCGAAGTGCCATGAAACGCGTGAAACTGCCAGTCGGACTGGGCAACGCCAAATTCCAACTCGCCTTCGCGAATGGTGTTAATGTTGTAAACCGAGCCGCCGGTTGATTCCACGGTGCAGCGCACGCCGGTTTCCTTGCGGTTCTTATTCATCAAGCGACAAATTGAGCCGCCGGTCGGGTAATAGACGCCGGTCACACCGCCAGTGCCGATGGTCACGAATTCCTCTGCATGCGCAGCGGTTCCCAATGTCGCCGCCGTCAGGGCGGCAATTAGAGCTTTCAGTTTCATGGTTCTCTCCCATTTTTGGATTGGCGTCCCGGTGCGATTTACACAGCAAACGCGCGGGTAAGTGGCCGTTTGGAAACCCACATCGCGCCAGGACAGACTGTTTCGCCGGGCCATTGCGGGACCCGTGCATCCCAAACGGTTTCAGATCATTGCAACTCCTCCTGATAGCCAAAGAGCGCCGGCAATCCACCGGTATGCAGCATGACAACTTTTTGCCCTGGGAGGATGCGGCCCTCTTTCAAGAGGCCCAGCAGACCCGCAAAGGTCTTGGCGGTATAGACCGGGTCGAGGAACACACCTTCGGTTCGTGCCATCAAAGTGAGGGCTTCGCGTGTGGTATCACCGACCTTGCCGTATCCCGGCGCTAGCGCGCCATCCCAGGTCAGGATATCGCCGCTGGTGAGCGCCGGATCGAAATCCAGCAAATGGGCCAGTTTTTGCAGCACGGTTTTGATCCGCGCCTGTTGCTGGGCGTGATCGCGGCGCACGCAAATTCCAAAGACGGGCGCATCCTGCCCAGCCAGCCTAAGCCCGGTCAGGAACCCGCCATGGGTCGATCCGCTGCCTGACGGGACGACAGCCACGTCGAAATCACCGATCTGCCGGTTGAGCTCGTCCCCACAGACAACATATCCCAATGCGCCCAGTGGCGGGTGGTTCAGGCCAAGGTGAATGATATAGGGCGTATGGCCTTCGGCCCGCAACGCGTCTGCGCGTTTGTGCAGCGCATTGTCCGCGCCCACCTCGTCCTCGCCCAGGGGATAGCTGATATGTTCGGCCCCAAGGATTTTGGCCAGAAGAACATTGCCCGAGCTGTAATAAAGCGCCCCCATATCCGGCACGCGCTCTTCCAGCTGTAGGACGGCCTTCAACCCCAGACACGCAGCAGCAGCGGCGGCGGACCGGACATAATTCGACTGCACCGCACCGGTGATCAGAACCGTATCCGCCCCCTGTGCGAGAGCCTCGCCAAAATAGAATTCCAGCTGCCGGGTCTTGTTTCCGCCGAATCCAAGGCCGGTCAGATCATCGCGCTTGAGCCAAAGATCAATGTCCAGCAGGTCAGACATCCGTTCCAACCGCTCAACCGGCGTTTCGCAGGTCATCAGCCGTGCCCTGGGTAAGGCCGAAAGCCTTTCATCAATGGTCATGCTCATTTTTTTCCTTCCTAACCGACGAGCGCAGCGCGCCGGAAAAGCACCGCGCAGGCCAAGATTGAAATCACCCGAATTGTATCTGCGATCAGGCGCTGCGGCAGAAACGGGCCGATCAGGCGCCCCAGGATGCTGCCGACCAATGCCGCCAGCGCGAATTGAAACAGTCCAGGCGCTTGGGCGATGGCGTTCCAGTCGGTCAGGCTGTGCAGCGCAAATGCGATGCCATAGGCAATCAGCGCCACGGGCTGAACCAGCTTGCGCACCTCGCGGGCGGGCCGCCCAATGGCCAGAAGGCCAAATACCATCAGCGGACCGGGCGTCGCGGCCCAGACTGTCGCCAGCCCTGATGCCCCCGATACCGACAAAAACCCGCCTCGGCCCAGCCCCGATTTCATGGGCGCAAATGTGGTAACAACGCCGATCAGCAACAAGGTTGCGGTCAGCGACAGGACGAGGCGTTCTGATAAGTAGGGATAGACGATCAGCCCCAGTAGTATTCCCGCAATGCAGCCAATAATCGCGGTTCTGATCAATTCTTTGTCGCGCCGCCAAACATGCGGGTCGACCGCGATCGCCGAGACCAGCGTGTTCAGCATCAACAAAACCGGAACAGCCGTCGCCGTCCCCAGAAGCACCATCATGAGCGGAGCCACGACGATACTGAAGCCAATGCCAACGCCGACCTGAAGTGCTGCGCCCACAACGATGGATAGAAGCAAAAGGAAGATATCGGTCGGCAACAGTCCATCCTTGTAAAAGAATCCACTTGATTCATAGCGCGTCGCGTTCTGCCGAAAAAATAATTTTATTGCATTTTTCGATGCATTTTTGTTATCAATAGACATGCGCATAACGGCCAGACAGATAGAGCTTTTTCAAATGGCCTATCGTCATCGCTCCACCCGGAAAGCCGCCGATGCGCTGCATATTTCACAGCCTGCAATCAGCCGGGTTGTCGCCGAGCTTGAGGCTGAAATGGCGGTTCCCTTGTTCGACCGGTCGGGCCGGAAATTCGAGCCGACCGCCGCCGCGCATAGCCTTCAGGAAGCCATTCAGCGACATTATCAGGGGCTGGGGCGTGTCAGGGATGCCGCGCAACACATCGCATCGGGTACCGGAGGGCATCTGAGGGTCGCGGCGGTGCCCGCGGTTGCCGATGATCCGGTCGCCGTCGCCGCAGGCGTCTTGATGGCCCGCCACAGCAGGTTGCGGATAGATGTTGACGTGCTGAATGAACAGGCGGGGCTTTCGGCGCTAAGGGAAGGCCGTATTGATTGCGCAATCATTTCCTCGGATCCGGGCGACCCAAATCTCGTCTGTACCCGGTTGGCTGACATCCGACCTATGGCAATTGTTCCCTCGTGCGATCCAGCGGCATCATCGGATCAAATTACGGCCGCAGAGCTGGCACAGGTGCCTCAGATCATGCTGCTTGCCGACAGCCCTTTCCGACGGGCAGTGGAATATATGTTTGATCGCGCGGGGGTTTCTTTCCAGATCAGGTCCGAAGCCAGAACACAAGCGGCCTTGATCGAGATGGTTGCTCAGGGCGCAGGCCGGGCGATCGTCGATGAAAGAGTCCTGGCGGCCAGTCGCAAGAGGGGTGTCGCGTCATTGAAGCTGTCAACGGAATTGAAATGGCCGATCAGAATTGTAACCTTGTCAGCCTCCAAGGGTGTTCCCGGCCTTCAAAGACTGGTGAGCGAACTGATCAAGACCTCTGATTTCGCTCCCGATCAGCATAGCAACTGACCAAAGGTGCCTTGATCGTTGGATTCGGTACAAGGAGCGCCTCAAGCCGTATCCACTCAGATGACACTAACAGCACAGGTTTACGAGCGGCTTTCACACACCTTTTTCATAATGACGAAATACAGCGTCGCAAGCCTAAGGCGAAGTACCTAAAGACGACGATCATTCCAAATTCGAAGTGCGTTATGCACTGAAACGGTATTGCCTCGGTAGCGGTTTCGTCCTTGTCGGCTATTCTCCATTCCATTTCGAGCAGAACGGACGGTCGGTTTTGAATTGAATTTTGGTGTAGAAAGATGACCACTTTGGCTACACATGCTCCTTCGCAGCGACAACTACATAGCGCAAGCGAGCACAAGCTGCGTCAGCATTGGCCACACTGGCATTGTATTGGTAGGTCCCGCAAACTGCAAATTCAGCGCTTTGGGCTACCGCCCGCCCGCGCCCGATAGCATCGTGACAATGGACCAAAGACCAACGATGCACTAACAATTAAACGACCACCCGATGGGGGCATGCCAATTGCACAAAGCTGAACTTAAATGTCAGCGAGGATAGTCAATGCCCCTAGAAGTGAACCTTCCACTCATACTCCTTGCAGCCCTTATTGCTTCGATCAGTCCTGGTCCCGCTACGCTTGCTCTTGCTGGAACGTCCATGGCTTCTGGTCGCACGTCGGGATTGGCTCTTGCATCTGGGAAAACTACTGGCTCGCTGATGTGGTCGGTCGCGGCTGCTCTGGGTCTAGGCGCAGTGATGCTTGCTAACGCATGGGTATTCGAATTGATCCGGTATTTTGGTGCCGCTTACTTCATGTTTCTCGCTTACAAAGCAGCGCGATCTGCCTTATAGAACAAAGACTTAGCGACAAAGTCGTTCACGGGCGGCAGACGTACGTTATACGCAAAAGGGCTAGCGCTCCATCTAACGAACCCCAAAGCTATCCTGTTTTTCGGATCCTTGTTTTTCCTCGGAATTCCACCCGGAACAGGTATTCATGAGCTTGATCTTGTCATAGCTGCGGTTGGCTTCCAAAGCTTTTTGGTGTTTCACGGCTATGCGCTGCTCTTTTCATCGCAAGCGATGACGAAATTCTATCTCAAGCTGCGACGGTGGTTTGAGGGCGCGTTCGCAATCGGATTTGGCGCAGCGAGCTTCAAGATTTTGACGGTAAAAGTGCAATCGTCTTAGGGCTGCTTTGTCCCGCAATGTGTACCATGGCTTAGGCATAAGCAAAGGTCAGCATTAGCAAATATTATTAACATAAACTTCATTATGCGCCGTTATACTTAGTGTTGCGATAGTATATTTTCGTATGTATACTGAGCCTTGCTACAAAGGGTCCTCAGCATGCGTCATCTACTTCAGAGACTCCTCCCCTCGGTCGCACTCGCTTTGACTGTGACAAGTACGTCGCTGCCGATGCCCGCCCGCGCGCAGACATACCCGATCGATTGCGCGATCCTCCTGTGCCTGTCTGGCGGCTGGCCTGCTTCCATGCCATGCGCCAGAGCTCGCGCCGAATTCATCCGACGCATTACCCCTTGGCCGGTGGAACCGCCGCTTCAGATCTGGCGCTGTCCCATGGGCGCGTCCTTTGAGACCGCTCCAGCAGCAAACAGTGTAGACCGCATCTTTGAAGCGTTCTTCCAGAACAACAGCACTGGACCGCGACAATCCTTTCCAGCGCGCGATTCCGCTTACCCAATTACGGCTGCTTGGCGTACCCCAGAAGCCCCAGAATTCCTTGTTCCCGCCGACCAGGCCCTCCGGCTCGTTCAAGATCGCGCCGACATCGACATCAGCGGACCTGAGTTCAACTTCGTACGATCCATCCGAGTCTTTGATGTCCGGTATGCGCGACAGCACGAATCCGGACGTGACGGCGACTGCAATCGTAGCGCCACAGTGGTCGTCGGCACATACGGAACCCAAGGCGAATTCGCCTGGCAGAGATCTTCCATCACAGCCCTACCCTCCGCCCATATCGGCCTCGAACGCTGGGGCCAGAATTGCCCCAGCATCTATCACCGTTCCGTCTTCGTCGACTGGCGTGACTATGAAGGGAACTACGGCTTTGAGCAGGTGAACTATTAGCGCCCACAAAGACAGCGTTGGCAATCAGCCGTATTGACCTAAGTGCTCCAAGTCACTCGATTACCGGTCGTTCGCTGCTGTAGATGCCAAGGTCTGGAGAGCGGGACATTCCCGACTTTCGCCGCAGTTGCGCCGACGTCTGCTTTGGAGAAAGTTGGCCGGTCAGAAATGGTCGTTATCGCCGGTGTCAGAAACGTATGAGTTTTGGCCAATTAGTGTTCGTGTCGGCAAAGCTGATGATCGGCAAGCGAAGCGAGCACGTAGCAATCCTCTGACACGCCTTCACCGTCGCAGCCCTTCGAGATACGAACCAGCTCCTTCTCCAGTGCCCTCAACCGCTTGATCTTGGCCCTGACATCGAAAAGTTGTGAGACGGCAATATCTGTCGCGGCTTGGCATGAACGATCCGGGTGACCTTGAAGCTCGATCAGCTCAGAGATCGCCTCAATGGAGAAGCCAAGATCGCGAGCATGCTTGATGAAACTCAACCGCTCTAGCCCTGCCGCATCATATCGTCGTTGATTGCCTTCTGTGCGTTCAGGCGCGGCGAGTAACCCCATCTCTTCATAGTAGCGGATGGTCGGAATTTTGACCTTTGTGCGCCTTGAAAGCTCCCCGATAGAAAACATGAAAATACCCCTTGAACCTCTAGTCACTAGAGACACTACACTATGCTCAAGATAGATACAAAAGGGCTTCCCAATGTCAGGATGTTGCGGGCAAGACGCCAAGTTTGACGGCGTATCAGACGACTACAAGCGGCGATTGTGGATCGTCATTGCATTGAATGCGACGATGTTTGTAGTTGAGATGACTGCCGGTCATTACGCGAAATCGCAGGCGCTTCAGGCCGATGCTTTGGATTTTCTGGGTGACGCGCTGACCTACGGCATCTCGCTCGCGGTGATCGGGGCGTCGATCCGGGCGCGCATCAACGCAGCCCTGGCAAAGGGCCTGAGTTTGCTTCTGATGGGTCTATGGGTGTTCGGTTCGACGGTCTACCGCATCTTTTATGTCGGCGTACCAGAAGCGGAGATCATGGGCATTGTCGGTTTCTTTGCGCTGCTGACCAATCTCGCGAGCGTGCTTTTTCTGGTGCGCTACAAGGACGGTGATGCGAATGTCCGCTCGGTCTGGCTCTGTTCCCGTAATGACGCCATCGGCAATGTGGCCGTGATGTTCGCAGCCCTTGGCGTCTGGGGCACGGCGACCGGCTGGCCTGACCTGATCGTCGCATCCATCATGGCAACTCTGTTCCTATCGTCTTCCTTCCAGATCGTTCGACAAGCATTGGCAGAACGTCACGAAGCCACGACGCATAACCACGCTGAAGCATGACGGAAATGGGACTCACAATCGTGGGGCTGGGGATCGCGTTTTCCACGCTTGGTGCGATCCTGTGGTCCATAGCGCGACCCTCGCAACGGCTATGGCCTCCGGTCAGGTACACGCCTCTGACGCCGATCCTTGTCTGGATACCTACCTTCGTACTCTTTGGTGCTTTGGTAGCGCTCGGCGTATTGGGTTGGGGAGAGCTGCCGATACCACAATGGTTCCGCTTTGGAGCTGGCATTCCGCTGATCGTGATCGGGAACATTGTGGTATGGAGCGCGGTAGCAGGCTTTGGCATTCATAAAACCGGTGGTGCCGTGGGCACGTTGCAAACTGGCGGCTTCTATCGTTTCTCGCGCAACCCTCAGTATGTAGCGGACATCGGCATGGTACTGGGATGGATGGCCCTCACAGCCGCGCCTTTGGTAATGTTGGTAGGCTTTGCAGCAATCATCGTCTTGGTTGTCGCGCCGTTCTCTGAGGAGCCGTGGCTGCGCTCGCAGTACGGTTCCGATTTCGACAAGTATGCTGCGCGGGTTCGACGCTATCTCTAGCCCGTGCCAATAACCCCCTGACAATACCTGTTCGCCAAAAACGGTCGTTTATGTCGGTGACAAAAACGGTTGGGTTTTGGCACATCCTGCGGTGCAGAGAGGGTTTGGAACGAGCCTATCAAGCTTGCTTGTCATGGCGCAGCGAACGTCCGGTTCAGGGAAAGAACAGAGCCCCCGCAGCGGCGAAGGCCATTCCGCCAATCATAGCCCAGACAGCACTCTTCGAACCCAGCATGATGGTAGCAGCGAGCCCTACAGATGCTCCTTCGCGGAACCCGCTCTGCGCGACGATTGATGCCACAAGTGCGGCGATCACGGACGCTGAAAGGGCGTTCAGAAACCGCTCGATACGCGGCGAGATGACGATGTTGCTCATCAGAAGCGGGCCCGTGATGCGGCTCGCAAAGGTTATCGCTGCGATCATGATTATTGCCGCGACGGATGAGAGCTCACTTGGCATGGTAAAGGGTCCCGACCATGCCACCGACCAATGCGGCTAAGACGACGTTCCAGCCGGTTGGAAGGACGTCCAGCATTGTGACAGCTACAGCGCTTGCCACGAGAATTGGCGCGATCATTTCCATCTGCCTGAGCTGACCTGCAATCACTGCCGCAAAGAAGCATGGCATGACGACATCAACACCAAAGGTAGCAGGGTCGCCGAGCCCGGCACCGCCCAAAGCGCCAATGATCGTCCCTGCAATCCAGCAAGCCCAGAGGACCAATCCGCCTCCAAGCAGTATCCCGATGTCGCGCTCGCCTTTCTGGAAGGAAGGCTGGCTGTCGGCAAAGTTGGGATCGCTCAGGTAGCTTAAGACCAGAGCGCGAGGGCCTAAAGGAAGTCGGTTGATCCATGGAGCAAGAGCGGCGCCCATGATGATGTGGCGGGCGTTGAGAGCAAGCACGACCATTGCCAGTGTCCCGAAGGCGAGGGGCTCGGTCCAGAAGTCGAGTGTCGCAAACTGTGCGGCCCCGGAGAAGGTCACTACGCTCATGGAAATGGCTTGAAAGCTCGACAGGCCGCTTTCGATGGCTGCAATGCCGAACGCGATTCCGAAGGGAACCGTGAAGACTGCGATGGGGAAGAGCCTTCGCCCCCCGCGCCGTATGCCTGCCAGCGTAAGCACAACATCCTTGTCAGAGGGTGATTGCCCGTTTTCGTCTTGTATAACCATTTCATAGGTTAGGCATGGGTGCTCTTGATGGTCAACTACTACACAGGTTAGAATTTGGTATGTCGTATTCGAATGGTCATCCAATCAGGCTCATTGGCGGACGCCTGGCACTAGATTTGGTCAACACAGCGGACTGGTCGGAAGACAGCGAGGTTGTCCACGAAAAGATCGAAAGCCTCGAAGACTTGGGTGTTTGGCTGCAAGCCTTTGGGCTATCAGACGTTGCGTTACCGGCCACTGCCGAGGCATTTCGAGCCTTTCGTGCCGACCTAAGGCAGTTCCTGCGATCCGAAGACCGGCCACATCTCTTGAGCCTTCAACGTGAGGTGGGCGTCTGGTCTGCGAATGGGGGGATCGCCCGGCCATCGCTATCAGGACTGGCCATCATGTCCGCCTTCTCGATCGTTGCTGATCCCCGCGAGCTCGGCAGAGTCAAGACTTGCCCTGGCGCGAACTGTGGCTGGATGTTTGTTGATGAGACCAAAAACAGTCGCCGAACGTGGTGCCTCATGGAGACCTGCGGCAACCGTGCCAAAGCGGCGCGGCACTATCAGAAAGTTCGCGAAGAAAGGATCAATTCATGATCGGCTACACGATGGTAGGGACGCGCGACCTCGAGAGAGCAATTCGCTTCTACGATCCTCTTTTCGAAGAAATGGGGATCGACAAGGCTTGGAGAGACGATCAGGTCGCTTCTTGGGGAGACAGGCATGACCAGACCGCGCCTAGGTTTTTCACCGGCTATCCGTTCAACGAGGAGCCTGCAACTGTCGGCAATGGCGTGATGACCGCGTTTCGGATCGAGAGCACGTCCAAGATCGACCGTCTTTACGAAATCGCAATGAGAAGAGGTGGGTCAGACGAAGGCGGTCCTTCCTTTCGGCCGCAGTATCACGAGACTTTCTATGCGGCCTACGTTCGTGATCCCGATGGCAACAAGATCGCCTTCTTCTGCTACGAAGAAAGCTCGCGGCAGTAACCTTGGAGGTACGAAGGCGCAGCCTGTAGTCTCCCTTCAAGAACCCATGCGGCGAAAACATTGGATTCTGTCCGGCTTCCCAAGTCAGGCAGGATCAGCGCCTGCGCCTCGCCAGAAATTTCCAGAAGCGGCTGCACGGTTTTAGGAGGCATCTGACCAGCTCCAGCAGTGCGCAACCGCTGGTTTGTGCGACAGATGCCGCGCACCCAATGGTCCACACATGCAAAAGGTTGGCAGTGCGCCGAAACCTACGGGTCGCGACGCAACGCAGCGTACGCGATTGATCCACCTAGGCCGACAAAGATTGCTCCGAAAGCATAAGAAATGGCGGATTGAAATCCATGGAAGAAACGTATTGCCAAGCTCGTTGAAAACACGGTTGCTGTGATCGAGTGAAGAGCCACTGCAAGCAGGCCGCATACTGCGACAACTAAGGCCAGAAACCAGTTCGGAGCTGACGAGGGAATAAATGCTGTCATCACCGAACCAAAGAAGAGGGCAGCTTTAGGATTCGTCATGCTGACGATGAAACCTGACTTAAGTGACCGCCTGGTGCCCTTGCCATCGGATTTGGGTAACCCCAAGGTGTCGATAGGTTTTCTCGCAGATCGAATGGATTTGAGACCTAGCCAAACGAGATAGGCAGCACCCGCGAGTTTTAGTGCGATCACAGCTCTTGGAAACAGATCAAAGAGTATGGCGACCCCCAGAACAGCGCAGATTGACCAGATCAAAGCTCCGCAGGCTAGGCCCAGGCCCGTTGCAAAACCATGGCTTCGGCCAAGCGTTAATGATGCAGTTATGACTGCGAGCATATTGGGTCCGAGTGTTAGCCACGCCGCGACGTTCACCAAAATTATCGTTCCAAGCGAGAGAGCTAGTTCCAACGCGCAAGTCCTTTTGGTCACAGGATAGCTTCTATCCGTTCGCTTTGCCAACGGCGGCTCCATCCCGTGCAAACGTCATAGACGTCTGTGCACAAACGGCCGTTTCTGGCCGGGACAGAAACGTATGGGCTTTGGAGCATCCTGCGGAGCGGAGAAGGTCTGACTAGAGCCCTTCACTACCGCATAGCCCCGCGATACAGTTCATGGTATGTTCTATTTCGGGGAGGGCAAGTCGATGGCGGTTGTTCGGTGGCAAGATTGGGACGGGCACGGGCTGGAGCATTGCCAATGCCGTGAGAGTGCTGAGGGTATGGTTCTCGAAGGTGTCGTGGCAGGAACTCGGCATGGATCATATGGCGGTTACTACCATGTCCGCACAGACGTCGATTTCCAAGTGCGCGAGGTTCGTGTCGTGTATGTCGGTGGCCCAAGCCTGCATGTAGAATCGGATGGCCACGGAAACTGGCATGATGTGATAGGAAGCAGATCACTGCCAAACCTAAACGGCTGTATCGATGTCGATATTGGCATCACGCCGGCGACCAACACGCTCCCGATCAAGCGCCTGAATCTCCGAGAGCAGGAGAGCAGGGAAATAACAGTTGCCTACGTGCCGCTCCCCCATCAGATCGATGGCGATTTTCTGCCGCGACCGGCCAAGCAGCGCTATACTTGCCTGATGCCGGATCGGCGCTATCGGTATGAGGGCTTGTTCCGTGCCTTTACGGCTGAGCTGGAAGTTGATGAGGCTGGTTTTGTGCTCGACTACCCTGATACATTCCGAAGAGTCGCCTGCGCCGAATGACCGCGCCGTCCGCAGTCTGGACATAAATCCCCTGCCAAAACTCCCCGACAAAAACGGTCGTTTTTGTCCACCACGGCACCATCACCAGAATCCTTGGAAAATGATGTGCCACAAACCCTTGGCACTACCGCCTTTGGTTTTGTCACGTTTTTGGCCGGGCTTCGAAAGAGCGGACCTTGGGGCACAGTGCGGCATCGGTGATTCTGGGCTCAGAGTCCGCATTCGCTGCGTGCTGCCCCAATGTCTGGTATGCTGGCATACCCTATCCATCAGTATGAACTGGCGGCTACCTGAGAAGCCTATTTGCTGTCGCCGCTTCCGATCCGCTTCAAACCGTCAAAGTCAATTTCCTGTTTCTGTTCCGCAGGGTTTTGTTGCAAAGATTTGAGCCCGTTGAGTTGTTTCAGCAATCGCTTGTGAGTCAGGTGGCGAGCTCAGCAAACTGCTGAAATGGGCAGAGTCCGGGCGTGAGTTGTCCCTTGCGGATCATCTGTGCGATTTCGATTCCATCCAGTGTTGCCGACGCAGATGCAAAGGATTTGAAGCCGAGCATTGGTCGGATCCGACGTTTGATGAAGCGGTGGTCCTGCTCAATCACGTTGTTTAGGAATTTTCGCCTGACCATCTCAATCGGGATTGGGCAGCCAAAACCTTTTAGCATTGTGTTGATTGCCTTGATGCCTGCGGTATTGGCTCCGCTCTTGTCGATAACGATCTTGCGGGGTAGTCCGTTCACATCTAGCGCTCTGGCAAAGAATTTCGTCGCGGCTGCCTTGTTCCGGTGATTTGACAGCATGAAATCAAGTGTCTTGCCGTGTTTATCGACTGCACGGTAAAGGTAGACCCATTCCCCTTTGACCCGAACATATGTCTCATCCATTCGCCAGGATCGATCGCAGCTACGTTTCCGACGACGTGCTTGGTCAGCAACCAGTGGTGAATACTTAACGATCCAGCGGTTTAAGGTTGCATGATCGACGGAAACGCCTCGCTCAGCCAGGATTTCTTCCAGATCACGGTACGACACTGAATAGCGCAGATAAAAGAACAATGCGTGCAAGATCACTTCTTTCGGAAAGTGTGCACCCTTGAATGAGATCGTCACGATTGGCTCCTGTAAAAATACGGGACGCCACTAACACGAGGATCCCGTCTCAGACAAAGATGTCGAAAGTTTGCGACAAAGCCCTGTGGATGGGGGCCATTCACTTGCCGACCAATTCCGACATGCAACTGACCCTTAACCTGACTGCGCCCCGTTAGTTCAGAAATTAACCTGCCATAGGAAAATCATCAAATACCCAACCTTTTTTGCGCGAAGGCTCTGCCAAAGCCAGAGGCACCCTTCTCGAAGGTTTGACAGCAGCTTGGGAATCATATACTTGTTTCATTATTGCGTATAGTATTTCATAATGTGAAATGCAATAGGGGTCTTTTGAAAATGGACGGTGCAACAAAAGAGGCAGGCGGACTGCAGACCGTATCGCGGGCTGTTCTGGTTTTGCGGTGTTTTGAAGAAGGCAGAGCAGCCCTGACACTGGCCGAGCTGACCAGGCGGACAGGGCTGAATAAGGCAACAACGTTCCGGCTGGCTGAAACCCTGTCGGCGGAGGGGCTGCTGGAAAAAGATCCAGAAAGCGGTGTCTATACCGTGTCCTTCGGCCTCATTTCCCTAGGCCGAGCACTCCTCGACCCAGAGGGGCTGGCCTCCCTGGCCCAGCCTGTACTGTCGGCTGCGGCGCGATCCACCGGTGAAACGGCCATCCTCAGCATCCGCCGCGGCGGGGAAGCGATTGTGCTGGCCGAAGTGCCTTCCGCCGAACCGGTCCGTTATACGCTGGGGGTCGGCTACCGGGCCGATCTGCGGGTCGGCGCTGCCGGGCTGGCCATTCTGGCGCATCTGCCGGAGGCCGAAGCCGGGGCCATCACGGGCTCGCCCGGCGCACGCACGGTCAGCGGTGCGGAGATCGGCGCGGAGCAGCTGCTCCGCAGTATTACCGAAGCCAGGGAGAATGGCTATGCCACAACCGAAGGCCAGCGACTGAAGGATGCTGCGGGCTATGCCGCACCGCTGTTCGGGGTGACCGGCCAAGTTGTCGGCTCCATCGGGGTGATCATGCCGGCCCACCGAAACCAGGATGCCGCGCGCCAGACCCGGTTTGCTGAGGCCGCCACAGCATCAGCGCGGCAGCTGAATTCACTGATCGGCAACGGCCGACGGGGCGCAGGCCAATGACCGGCGCTGCGCCTGACGTCGAGGGGCCGCTGAAGGGGCTACGGGTGCTGGATCTGGCGACCATCATCGCCGGACCTTTGGCGGCCAGCCTGCTGGCCGATTTCGGCGCCGAGGTGCTGAAAGTAGAGCTGCCGGGCAAAGGCGACGGGCTGCGCGCCCTGCGCCCGCACAAGGACGGCGTGTCGCTGTGGGCCAAAGTGGTGAATCGCAACAAGACCGGGCTGACGCTGGACCTGCGGCAGCCGGAGGGCGCTGAGCTCTTGAAGAAACTGGCCGCCGAATGCGACGTGGTGGTGGAAAACTTCCGCCCCGGCACGATGGAGCGCTGGGGGCTGGGGCCTGAAGTGCTGCAAGCGGTCAATCCCGGCCTCACGATCCTGCGGGTCAGCGCCTTCGGACAGACCGGACCTTATGCCCACAAACCCGGCTTTGCCCGGGTGGCGGATGCGATGTCCGGCTTCCTGTCGCTGTGCGGCGATGCAGAGGGGCCGCCGGTGCACGCAGGCTATCCGATTGCCGATTCCGTGACCGGCCTCTTTGGCGCAATGGGTTTGCTGACGGCCCTGCTGGAGCGCGCCCGCAATCCCGGCGCGCAGGGGCAAGTAGTGGAGGTCTCGCTGTTTGAGTCGATGTTCCGCATTCTCGATTTCCTGCCGATCGAATACGATCAGCTGGGCGAGGTGCGCCAGCGTTCGGGCAACCGCAACCCCTATGCCGCCCCGGGCAACTGCTTCCAGGCCGGCGACGGGCGCTGGATCACACTGGCGGCCAGCACTCAGGCTGTGTTCGAGCGGCTGGCCCGGGCCATCGGCCGGGCGGATCTGATCTGCGATCCCCGTTTTGCCTCCAATATGGAGCGCCTGCGCCATGCCGGGCAGCTGGATGCCCTTATCGGGGCCTGGTTTGCGGACCTCACCGCGGAGGAAGCCTGCGCCATTCTGGAGGAGCATGAAGTTGCCGCCGCCCGGATGCGCACCATCGATGACCTCTTCACCGATCCGCAGGTGGCGGAGAACGGGATGATCGTCTCGGTGGAGGATCCGGAATTGGGCACGGTACGCATGCAAGGGGTGACACCGAAACTGTCGCGCACGCCGGGCACCGTGCGCTTCGCCGGGCCAGTCATGGGCGCCGGCAACGAAGAGATTTACGCGCGGCTTCTCGGGCTCAGCGCGGAAGACATCGGCCTGCTTCAGGAAAAGCAGGTTATCTGACCGCTATTGCCGGAAATTCGGGAAGGAAAGACCGATGAAAAACGCCTGAGTGCTCCGTTGCCTCTGGCAATTGAAACCAAACAGCTGGAAGACCTGTTCCTCCGGCGCTCGCGCCACATTGCTGGCACCGAACTTGAGGGAGGTACCGGACCGTGCCGAAAAAAACAGCTCTGATTTCTACCGGGGCCGAAACCTATTGCCGCCAGCTGTTCAGATTGGCAGCCGCGATGATCGCGATAACCATTTCTGCGGCGGCAATCTATACAGCAGGTTTCGGAGTGTATGATGAAGCCCTGGTTCGCGGAGGCACCGTTGCATGCGGATTGCTGTATATACTGTGTGCGTCGCTCGGCAGCGTGAGCGAAGAAGGTCAAAGACGACGAGCTGGCAGCTCAATCGCCGACCTGCTGCTGATCGTCGGAACCATCCTGGCAATCGGCAATTTCTTCGTTCTTTACGATGACCTTCAAACTGGGCTGTTTCAGCTCTCCGAGTTTGACCTGGTTACTGGATGGGCTGGCATAGCAGTCATCCTTGAAGTGACACGGCGGATTTTTGGGCTGCCTTTGTTCCTCGTGACAGGCGGTGCTGTCGTATACTGCCTTTGGGGCAATTATCTTCCCTGGATTTTTCAGCATGCCGGTTTTTCCGCAGAGCAGACCCTGACCACGCTTTGGTTCGGTTTTGACGGGGTTTATGGCCGCGCAATTGCCGTTGTGACCAACTTTATTCTGGTTTTCATCGTGTTCGGGTCCGTGCTTGAGGGGGTCGGGGCTGGAAACAGCATTCTGAAAATCGTGTTCCGCCTTACCGGTAGATTCCGGGGCGGACCGGCCTATGCGGCTGTGGTTTCAAGCGCCATCTTCGGCACGCTTTCAGGCAGTGTTGCTGCGAATGTAGTTGGCACCGGGGTTTTCACGATCCCGATGATCAAGAAGCGCGGGTTCTCCAGCCGCTTTGCCGGCGGGATCGAGGCGGCTGCCTCTTCCGGCGGTCAAATCATGCCGCCGGTTATGGGAGCAGTTGCATTCATCATGGCGGATGTCACCGGCATTCCTTATTTGACTATCTGCCTGGCGGCACTGGTGCCTGCGGTCTTCTATTATGCCGGGTTGTTCTGCGCTGTGGGAGTCCAGGCCAGCAAGCTTGGCATCGAGCCGGAAGGCGGGTCAGCAGAAGAAACGATCACAGGCCTTGACTGGCGCCTTTCCGGTGCACTTCTGTTTGCCCTTCTGGTGATTGTTTACATGTTGATTACCGGTCGCAGTCCGGCAATGGCCGGGTTCTGGGCCGTGATCGTAGCATTGCTGAGTGGTGTCATCCTGAACTCAGAGCTTTGGCGGAAGCCTCGCTTGCTGCTAGCAATCTTCGTCAATGCGGGACGCAGCTGCGCCATCATTATCGTCGCAGTCGCAGCAATCGGGATTGTCATCGGAACAATGTCCATGACCGGGCTGGGGCTTCGGTTCGCCAGCGTTATTCTGGCGCTTTCCGAAAACAGCATCATTCTGTCTTTGCTGCTGATGATGGCGGGTTGCCTCATCCTTGGAATGGGCATGCCGACCGTCCCTGCCTACCTCATCATCGTTCTGGTAATGGGAACCGCCATTGAAAAGATGGGCTTTTCAACGCTGACCGTTCATCTTTTTGTCGTGTATTTCGGTGTCTTGTCGTCGATCACACCGCCTGTGGCAATTGCGGCCTATGCGGCAGCTCCCATCAGCGGCTCGAAGCCGATGGAAACGGCTGTCGAGTCCGTGCGGATCGCTCTGGCAGGCTTTGTGATCCCCTTCTTCTTCATCTTCAATCCGGAAATCGTTCTTGTCGAAGGTTTTTCGGTGCTCGGGCTGCTGCTGGCCTGTTTGCGCCTGGGAATGGCAGTGTGGCTGATCGCCACCGCATTGACCGGCCATGAGAAAACCAGCTTGCCGGTTTGGCAGAGAGCTGCGCGTCTGGCCCTGCCCATTGCGCTGATAGTTCCGGTTCCGGCTTCCGAATTTGCAAGTCTCGCGGCTGGAGCGCTTCTAATCGCAATCCAACGGCTTCACGCAAAATCAGCGTTTACTTCACCTAACCAACCGAAAGGGAGACATAAAGAATGCTGAAACAACTCTGGAAACCGCTTTGCCTCGCCCTGGCTTTTGTCGTGACGACCGGTGCAAACGCATCATTTGCCGAGAGCAAGAAATTCTACAGGATGGCAACACTCGGCCCGGGAACGACACCGTATATGGTTTCGACAACCTTCGCGACGATCGTAAACAAGGATCTGGAGCAAGCCGAAATTCAGGTGAACGCGACAGGCAAAGGCACACAGCACGCGCTTGAAGCGGCAAAGGGCGACCTGGAGCTTTTTGTGACTGCGAACATTGTGCAGCGTCTGATGAGCTCCGGTTCGGCCATGTACAAGAATATCGAAAGTGCGCCGGAGCTGTCGAAAAATCTGCGGCTGCTGTTCATGTATCCAGCAGGGATGTACCACTTTGCCGTCTATGAAGAATCCGGCATGAAATCCATCGCTGACATCAAGGGCAAAAAAGTTTTTATCGGGCCAAAAGGGTCTGCGATCAACAATGTGGTCCGGGCAATCATCAAAGGTGCAGTCGGGTACGAAGCCGGCACCGACTATCAGGCCGTTGAATTGAGCTTCGACGCGGGCGGTTCAGCATTCCAGGATGGCCGCGTGGACGTCTATGTAAACATCACAAACCCGCCTAGCCCCGTGCTGTCTCAGGTCGCTCTGACCAAGCAGATACGTCTACTGGAACTTGGCGATGTGTTTGAATCAGAGGCTATCTCAGCGCTCTACGCAAACCGTCCCGGCCGGTATGTCGATGAGATAGCCGCCGACGTTTACGGCAAAAATCAGATGAATACGGAACCGGTTAAGACCCTGGGCGCCTATATGGGGATGGCGACGCGCGAAGGTCTAAGCGATGCGGAAGTTTACCAGATGCTCAGCGCGTTCTGGAACGGTTTGGAAGCGTTCAAAACAGAAGCGCCGTGGCTCAAGGCTGTTTCTCTCGAGTCGGTATTTGCCAGCGCGAACATGCCCCTGCATCCCGGTGCGGTGAAGTTCTATCAGGAAAGAGGACTCACTGTTCCTGAACAACTTTTGCCGCAGCAGTAAGGCAGGGCTGAAGAATATGACTGCTTCCGCATTCAAGAGCGTTGAAGAGCTCACGCATTCCTACGTGTCTTCCGGTCGCCTTGCGGGAGCGGTTATTGCTGTCTGCACAGGCTCGGAAATCCTCCACACATGCGCGGCCGGGGTTCAGGATCTAAGATCCGGCACACCGGTTGATGCGAGGTCGCTGTTTCGCATCTATTCGATGACCAAGCCAATAACCAGTGCCGCAGCGATGATGGCGCTGGAAGACGGTGCGTATTGTTTGGACGACCCGGTCGAAAAGTTCATTCCCGCATTCAGCGATGTTAAAATCTTGAATGCTGATGGGTCACTGCAACCGGCCAAGGGTGTAATCTCAATTCGGCATCTGTTATGTCACACCGCCGGTATGACATTGCCGTCCTTCAGCGATGATCATTTGTCACCAGCTTACCTGCTTCACGGACTCGATGGCATGCGAAGTTCCGGAACGCTTCAGGAAATAGTCGAAAAACTCGCTCGGCAGCCTGTACTTTTTGAACCTGGCAGCCGGTGGGCCTACAGCATGGCTACGGATGTTATCGGTTATCTCGTCGAGATTTGGAGCGGAATGCCTTTCGAGCGCTTTCTGCAAACCCGCATTTTCCAGCCCTTGGACATGCAGGACACCGGCTTTCAGTTGAAGCCGGAAGATGCGGGCCGGATGACCGCGAATTACTCTGTCCAAGCCGGCAAGATTGGCCCAGAAATCGATGGTGCACAGGATAGCAGCTATCTGACATCTCCAGAGTTTCATTCTGGAGCAGGTGGGCTTCTCTCAACGGCAGGCGACTATCTGCGTTTCATGCAGATGCTGATAAACAGAGGCGAGCTGGACGGCCGCCGCTTCCTGCAGGAAGAAACGGTTGCATTGATGCTACAGAACCATCTGCCTCGGGACATGGCCAGCTTCGGCGCGGTCGAGTTCAATGGCGAGAAATGGGGAGGGATAGGGTTTGGCCTCGGGGGGAGCATTGTCTTTGCCCCTGAACGATCCGGACTGCCTCCGGCGGCATGCCACTTCGGATGGACTGGCGCGGCCGGCACCGCCTTTTTCATCAACCCGGCAGCTGGGTTTGGCGCACTTCTGCTCACGCAGTACATGCCGTCTCAGTCCTACTCGATCCGGCGTGAGTTTTACGAAGCTGTCTACGAAGGCGCAGAAAAGGCCAGGCTGGTGTAATCACGTCCATTTTGCCGCCGCGCCAGAGCGTCCGGCAATGCACGACGTCGGTGCGGGCAACGCACAGGATGCAGTTTGAAGAAAGGTAGCATGTGATGATGTTTTCAAATGTGGCGGTTCTTGGCGCAGGTACTATCGGAATGAGCTGGGCTGTTTTGTTCGCTGCGTCAGGGCGCAAAGTTGCAGTTTTCGATCCGGCCCCAGATCTGCGGGCAAGGGGGTTGGCTGCGGTACAAGAGGCTAGCAAAACGCTCCGGACTCTTGGCTGGGAGCACGCCGGGAACGCGGCTAATATCCGCTTCACCGATGATCCGGCCGAAGCTGTTCAAGGTGCTGATTTCATTCAGGAGAACGCACCCGAAAACCTGGATGTTAAACATGAGCTTTATGCCAAGATAGAACCGCATCTAATCTGCGAAGCGATCATTGGCAGCTCCACTTCAGGGTTGACGCTCACCGAAATGCAGCAAGGGTTCTCCAACCCCGGGCGGATTGTCCTGGCGCATCCCTTCAACCCGCCGCATCTGGTCCCGCTGGTGGAGTTGATGGAAAACACGAACACAGATCCTGGGGTCCTGGACATTGCGCAGTCGTTTTATGAAACGCTCGGCAAGGATTGCGTACGCTTGAAGAAGGAGATCCCCGGCCACATCGCAAACCGCCTGCAGGCAGCAATCTGGCGCGAGACCATCCATCTGGCAATTGAAGGCGTTGCCAGCATTCAGGATATCGATAAGGCGGTTGTGTCCGGGCCGGGGCTGCGATGGGCGGTTTTGGGCCCAAACACATTGTTTCACCTCGGCGGCGGCGCAGGTGGAATCCGGCACTTCTGCGAGCATCTGGGCGCGCCGTTTCAATACTGGTGGAACGATCTTGGAGAACCGGATTTGACCTCCGATGTCCTCTTGGAATTGGAGGAAGGGCTGCTACAGGCCAGCAAGGGCACGACACTGGAAAGCTTGTCGAGATACCGGGACGCCGCAATCCTGAAAGTGCTAACAGGCCTTGGCCAGTTGGAGGAAGAACTAGGGGTCTGATTTCACCATGAACGGATATGTTCTCGACTGGACCCTGGTAACGACCCGCAATCTTGCCAGAGGCCGCAAAAACAAATAGCCAAGCCTCTCTCCGGCGGAGTTCCCTCGCTTGATTAGAGGGCAACACGCGAGCGAGATATTTAAAGGAAACCTGCCAGATAGACGTGGATGTCTGTCAGATCGACGAAGCGGTTGATGGGCCGGAGAGGGTGATCGTGCGGGATATGATCTTCCAGAGAGAGAACGTAGAACAGCGCCGACCTTCGTCATTCCCATCTTCGCTAATCCTCCCGCCCAGTACCGCAATTGAATCAGCGGTATGTCCATCGATCAAGTACGAGTTTTTCGCCGGAATGAGTCCTTCTGGATTTGTCGCAAACTTTTGCAACGACCATAGGCAGTCAACTACTGGGCACACCTATCCTCCGATCTCGGCAAACAGGTGCTAACTCCACGAAGGTCAATGGTCAAAAATTTGCAACAGATCCAATTAACCCCATTGAACGAGCAGCCGCTTCTCGACCAATAGGTTCCCAAAAGGACGACAGGATACGGTTATCGTTTACGACGACGATCAATGGTTTCCACATTAGACGCGTGTTTGGGTCGAACCGGAAAGTTAAATTAACAATCAATAATCACCGCTGCGTTTTGACAGTAGGACAGACAGGGCTACAGCTGGAAAAACACCGGGCTTACACGCGGGAAAACTCTGACACTGCCTCGCCGACGATACCCCCAGTTTCACAACGCGATCCGAAGAGACGCCCGAACTGGGTGTTCGTGTCCTCGATGCCGGCCAACCGAAGCATGTGCCAGGCCAGCGCCTGGTTGCTCGAAAGGACTGGCACCCCAGTCTTTTCTTCCGCCCGAGCGATGACATCGAGGCATCGTAGATTTGTGCACGAGACAACAACCGCATCACATGGCGCTTGCGCGACAACTTTCTCGATTGCCTCAAGGATTGACGATTCTGTGATCCGGGCGACGACACGATCATTGCCTTCCTCGAACGAGCCGAAGCCCACGATCTCGAATCCAGCTTCCTCAAGCTTTGCACGCATCCCGGCAGATACCTCTGGGATGTAAGGCGTTACGAAGCCCAGTCGTTTGGCCTCCAGATGCTTACCGGCGGCGATGATTGCCGCCAACGGGTTGGTGACGCAAGTGTCGGGGCATACGGTTTCGATGGCGTGAGCCACATTCTCCGATCCGATCACTGTCGAGGCCGAAGTGCAGCCAAATCCGATGGCGTCAAAGCTGAGTGATTGCGGCAATAACCGCGCGGATGCCGGCAGGTCCTGTTCCATTCGAGCCAAGGTGTCGGGCCGGATTTCGGGCACCATTGGGATTCTGCTGTGGTAAAGCGCAACCCCTTCGAGATTCATGATGCGGGAAAACTCGTGCTCCAGCGTTTCGTCCGTCTCAAGAACGATCACGCCGAGATTTGCACGCGTACCGATGCCGTCGTCTGTTTGGAATTCAAGCTTCATTGAGGGCCTCAGATGATTGGAAGTTCAGGCGCGGCGCGCTCGGTCAGAAGTTCCGCGCCACCTGCGCGCACGACTATGTTCTCCTCGTGCACCATGATCCGGCCGTCACCGTAGCCAAGCGAAGGTTCAAGGGTCAGCACCATGTTCTCTGTGATCTCGGTCGCATCCCAGGAGGTATGCGAGGGCCACTCGGTCAGCTGCATGCCAAGTCCATGGCCTAATCTGCCAACGTCACCGCCCTGGTCGTCCAGATCAGCGATCACTTTCTGCATCGCATGAAACAGATCACGGCAAGTGGCGCCAGGACGGGCCGCATCAATTCCGGCCTCGGTCGCACGCCAAAGAACGTCATAGGCGCGGCGCGAGGCATCATCCGCGCTGCCAATGGCCCAGTTCCTGTCAAAGTCGCAGAAATATCCATCCCAGTTGGCGCCAGAATCGAGCATCAGGATATCACCGCGCGCCAGGGGGCGACGCGAGGGGGGCGAGATAACGTCGTGATAGCCCCCATTGTCGGCACCGCCGACAAGATATGGAACATCGTCGGCGCCCTGGGCCAGTCCCTCGCGCCGGAAAGCCCGGAATACGTCTTCGAAAGGCAGACCTTCGTGGGCGAATTCCGGTACCCGTGCGAATGTACGAGAACCGATGGCACAGATATGCGCGAGCTTTTGGATTTCGGCCTCGGATTTTACCATACGCAAGCTGCGAACGATCTCTGTAGCGTCCGTAATCGCGAGACTCTTGAGGCCAGCAATCAGCCGTTCATAGTCGCCCAACGGCATCCTCAGGTGGGTTTCATGTCCCTTCATCATACCGATTGTCTCGCCTCGTTCGGCATAGATAGACAACAGATCAGTCAAAAGCCCGACACCGTCGTCTTGAGGTGCCGGCGCGCTCCAAGTGCGGATGTCAGTGATCCAGGTGCGGCGCATAAGATCGGCACCAATCTCGGGGATAATCGCAATTGGCTTGCCCGCTACGGGTATGAACACGAACCACGGGCGGGTTGGGCTCTGCCAAAACAGCGTGTGAAACCCGCTGAAATAGCGCACCTCCGGTTCAGTGGTCACCAGCATGCCGGCCAATCCAGTTTCGGCCATCTTTGCTTGGGCCGCTGCCGTGCGGGCCGCGTATTCCTCGTTGTCGAAGCCGCGTCTTGGGGCGTTCATGAGTGGTGATCCTTTCGAAGGGGCAGTCGGTCTTGAACCAGTCTGACCCAGAATTCTGAACCGATGGGTAGCAGGGCATCATTGAAATCATAGTCAGAGGCATGGAGTGGTTGGGCATTTGGTCCGGTCTCGCCATTGCCCAGTAAGAGAAAACAGCCCGGCACGGCGGCCGACAGCTGTGCAAAATCTTCAGAAAAACTCATCGGGTCACGATCACGGATCAGGTCGCAACCCGCCGTCTCAGCAGCACGGTAAACTGCTTCGACCGGTGCTTCTGAGTTGATTGTCTCGACGAATTGAGTGTCAAAAACCACTGAGGCTTCAATCCCGTGCGCAGCTGCCACCCCTACGGCAATCTGGCGCATGAAACTTTCGATGGCCACACGATCATCGGGGGATCTGGCCCGGAAATCACCCTTAAGCGTGGCGTTACCTGGCAGGACATTTCGTTGACCGTCAGTCAGGAATTCGGTGACGGAGATGACTGCGCCGGACGTCGGTGCAAGTTTTCGCGCCACTACTGTCTGTATTGCGAGAACGATTTCAGCACCAACGGTTATGGCATCGACGCCAGTCTGCGGCATGGAAGCATGGCCGCCCTGCCCTCTTACGTCAATCTCAAAGAGTGTTTCACTGTTGCAGATGATGCCAGTTCGTGTCGAAATCTGGCCGACAGGCGCGCCGGGCAGGTTGTGAATTGCATAAATTTCGTCGACCGGAAATTGCTCAAGCACCCCTTCGTCGATCATCGCGCGTGCACCAAGCCCATGCTCTTCGTTCGGTTGGAACAGAAAGACGACGGTGCCGTCGAAGGCAGGATCTTGCGCCAGGCGTTCTGCGGCTCCTAGCAACATTGTAGTATGGCCATCATGACCGCACGCGTGCATGACACCCGGCGATGTTGAGGCATAGTCATGCGTGGATGTTTCGGTGATCGGCAACGCATCCATGTCAGCACGTAGCCCGATAGCCTTGTTGCCACCTCGGGACCGGAGCACACCGACAACACCCGCACCTTCGTGCACCTCGATCCCGAGAGCACGCAATCGGTCGGCAACAATTGCCTTGGTTCGTGCCTCTTGGAAACCCAGTTCAGGGTTCCTGTGCAGATCTTGCCGAAGTTCGATCAAACGAGTCTCTAAATCACTCATTCTGTCATCCATGTGTAATTCAATCTTGTTTTACACATTGGCGATGAGTGAGTTGCATCAAATTTCCGCCCGACAGACAGAAAAACTTGCACCAAATCGGCAATTCCAGATGGGATTACATACTAGGCCAGCCCACCGGAAAAACGATTGTTACGACGCTATGCGTTCAGTGCAAGTTCGGATCCAAAATGGTCAGATCGGTAGATCCAACCCGATTTTCGTACGATCCATCGCCACAGATGTGCGGAACCGGCGGACGTTGGAGTTGTCAAAGAACAACCGATGGGTCAAATCCTCAAAATCCTGCATGTCCTGGGCAACGCAGACAAGAATAAAGTCGGCGTCACCTGTGACATAATAGCATTGCTGAACCTGTGGCTCGTTTCTGGCGCGCTTGCGAAAAACATCGAGCTGCTGCAGCGATTCCCGATCGAGCTCCACAAGAACTATGAATGTCATCTTGTAGTCGAAACGCGACGGATCGAGGACGGCGACCTCTTTCAGGATCAGGCCGGATTCTCGTAGCCGTTTTAGCCGGCGCTGCACGGACGGAACTGAAAGGCTGCATTCTTGCGCCAATTGTTCAAGTCCGATTCGACAATCCTTCTGAAGCGTTCTGAGGATTGTCGTGTCTGCATCATCAAGTTCAACGCCCATGAAAAATATCCGCACCCCAACGGCCAAGAGTGAAAGTGTTTATCAAGAATAAGGTCAAATACGAAAATTAGAAACAGGCGAGTCATGCAAAATCTCTGCGCACAATAAAAGCGGATGAATTGCACATGACACGTACCGACACCCTCAATTTTGCACCGGATTTTGCCCGCGCGCTGGAGTTTTTTCAGGCACAGGAGAACTATGCTGTTTCGCCGCTGATCGAATTCAAAGGTCCCGGTGGTCTGAGCGTTTACGCCAAGAACGAAACACAGCGCATGGGGCTTGGCGCCTTCAAGGCGTTGGGTGCGCCATACGCCGTCGGGCGCATTCTTGAGGAGGCGTGGCGGAAGGAAACGGGTGAAACGTTGTCCCTAACACAGATGGGGGACGCAGAATTTCGGGATTTTGCAGCAGGCCACACTTTCGTCTGCGCCAGTGCTGGCAATCACGGCATGGGCGTTGCAGCCGGAGCGCGGGCGATAGGCGCCAGGGCCCGGATTCATCTTGCCAAAACCGTACCCGAGGGATTTGGCGACCGCCTCAAGGCACTTGGTGCGGAAGTGGTGCTCTCGGGTGACGTTTATGACGAAAGCGTCGCAGCAGCCATCGCCGACGCTGAATCAACGGGCGCCACGCTTTTGGCCGACGGAACCTGGCCCGGTTATACCGAGATCCCTAAATTGGTGATGGAGGGCTACTGCGTCATCGCCGAGGAGATGCGCCAGCAGTTCGAAACCTCCGGCCTGTGGCCAACACATGTCTATCTGCAGGCTGGGGTCGGTGGGCTTGCCGCCGCGATGTCCCACATGATCCGCCTGAATTGGGCAGAACAGCCTGAATTGATCGTCGTCGAACCCAGTGCAGCCGCATGCCTGAAAGCAAGTAATTTGGCGGGGAAACCATCCCGCAGTGATGGGCCGGACTCAAACATGGGTCGCCTTGACTGCAAGGAACCCTCAATCGTGGCCTGGGACGTGCTCGAACGCTGCGACGTGAAATACGAAACGCTTTCCGAAGAAGAAGGCATGGCAGCCGCAGAGGCTGTCACCGCCCTTGGTATCTCGACCACACCGTCTGGTGCGGCCGGTTACGGGGCACTGTGCAAAAGAACCACCGAACAAGGGAACGCCAAGGAAACGCGCCCTCTTGTCATCATCTCAGAAGGACTCGCATGAGCGGGCAAGAAAGGACCAACAGAATGAAATCTACCATCAGCAAGCTATTCACTTCGGCGGTGCTTGCCGCCGGTCTGTCGACCGCGGCACTCGCGGACACTTGGAAATTTGCCTCGGAAGAAGATAAAGGCGACGTTCAGGATATCTTCGCTCAGGCGTTTGCCGAAAGCATCAAGGAGCAATCCGGCGGCGATATCAAAGTGCGCATCTACTACTACGGGCAGTTGGGCACCGAGAACGACATCGTCGAACTGACGTCGAAAGGCACCGTCCAGTTCGTATCTGTCGGTACAGGTCACCTTGGTTCCTATGTGCCCGAGGCACAGGTTCTCGATCTACCCTATGTGCTGGGTAGCGATGTTGACGTGATACGCAAGGTTCTGACAACGAGCCCGACCATCTACCAAGACCTGAGCGCGAAGTTCGAGAAAGTGAACCTCAAGCTGCTTACTATGATCTCGGAAGGCGACATGGCCTGGGGCGCCAATAAGGCGATCCGCAGCCCCGCCGATTTCGAGGGTCAGAAAATCCGCACTTTCACCTCGACCATTCCCGTCGAAACCTTCAAGGCTTTTGGCGCCAACCCGACACCGCTGTCCTGGGGCGAGGTCTATGGCGCACTTCAGCTGAAGACCGTCGACGGCATGGTTAACCCGATCTACTTCATCTACAACGCCAAGTGGCACGAAGTTCAGGATTACCTGATTTTTCCAGGTCAGCTGCCTTATGTCGGCACCGTTTCGACCAACAGCGAATGGTTCAACGGTCTGCCCACTGATCAGCAGGAAATGGTAGAGAAAGCCATCGCCGTAGCTGAACAGGCCGCACATGACTACCAGATCAAGATCAACCTTGAGAACATGGACAAGATCAAGGCGGAACGTCCCGATCTGCAGGTCATCGTTCTGACCGAAGAAGAGCGCGCTGTCTTCGAAGCCCAAAGCGCCACCTTGCACGAAACTTTCTATGACGTGGTCGAAAATGCTTATGACGACTCCGAGAAACCCGTTGCGCGTGATGGTGCCCAGAAGATCCTCGAGAGCCTGCTCACAGAGGTCGAGAACGCTTCGTAACAAAAGCTGACATTGCCGGGGGGCGCGGCGTCCTGTTCAGGCGTCGCGTCTTTCGTTTTGTGGTACGCCCACCGGTGTGCCGAGGGAGGGAAGTCTATGAAAACCTTACTGCTCACCTTGAGCAAGGGCACCGAATTCATCGAGAAGTTCGTCATCATTTCAGCCATTCTACTAATGATGATGAACTCGACCGCCAACGCCATTGGTCGCTATGCCTTTGGTAAAAGCCTTTTCTTTTCCGAAGAACTGAACCAGTTCCTGATCGTCAGTGTGACCTTTTTCGGATTTGCGTACGCGGTCCGGAAAGGCCGGAATATCCGCATGACGGCGCTCTACGATACGCTGAGCCGTCGGTCAAAAAAGGTCATTTTGACACTGATCTCGATCACCACCAGCCTACTGCTGGGATATCTGGCGTATAAATCTGTTTTCTACGTTCTGGAGATCAAAGAACTGAACCGCCTGAGCCCGGCACTGCAATTTCCAGTCTACGTAATCTACTCGGTGATCCCGATCGGCCTTTTCATGGCCAGCCTACAGTACCTGATCGCTTTCATCATGAACATCACCCATACCGGCGCCTGGCACTCTTATGAGGTCGAGGACAGCGACGCAGTAGAGATTGGGGTCTGACATGTCAGGTTTCCTTGAATTTCTCGGTGACATCGTGGCCGGTGAGCTGGATATCTACGTCATCACCTTTACGCTGGTAGTGGCGATGGTTGTACTGCTGTTTCTCAGCTACCCCATGGTCGTTCCATTGGCAGTTGCGACTCTGATCGGCCTCGTACATTTCTCGCAGAGTGATACCGGCGTCATCATTCAGCAAATGGTAACCGGCATTTCGCCGAACGCGCTCATCGCTGTGCCAATGTTCATTTTTGCGGCTGAAATCATGGCGCGCGGTCATACTGCCAACAACCTGCTTGGCCTGATCGAAGCTTTTGTAGGGCATCGCCGAGCCGGTCTGCCTATCACGGCTTGTATCAGTTGCACGTTGTTTGGCTCGGTTTCGGGGTCAACCCAAGCGACAGTGGTCTCGATTGGCCAGATCATGCGGCCAAAGTTGCTGAAGGCTGGCTACAAGGACAGTTTCGTCATGGCGCTGATCATCAATGCCAGCGACATCGCTTTCCTTATTCCTCCAAGCATCGGGATGATCCTTTACGGCACGCTAGCCAATACAAGCGTCGGTGAATTGTTCATCGCTGGGATCGGACCGGGGGTCGTTCTGGCGGTCATGTTTTCGATTTACTGCTACTTCTACAGCGCCCTGCAAGGTGAGCAGATCGCGCTTGTCCCGAAGCAGTCCAGCGCCGAGCGAAGGGCAGCTTTCCGCAGGGCCGTCCTACCGCTGGGTTTCCCGGTACTGATCGTTGGTGGTATCTATTCCGGCGCTGTGACCCCAACAGAAGCAGCATCGTTTTCGGTCCTCTACGCACTTATCGTCGAATGCGTGATCTACCGCGAACTGAAGCTCAATGATGTATTGGATTCAGCGCTCAGCACTGGCTTGATCACCGCAGTCGTGTTCATTCTTGTCGGGATTGGTCAGGCGTTTTCCTGGTATATCTCATTCGAACAGATACCCCAGGGCCTGCTGGAACCGCTCAACCTCGAAGGTGCGTCCGAAGAATACATTCTCTTCATCATCGCCCTTTGTTTCTTCGTGGGCTGCATGTTCGTCGACTCGCTTGTTGTACTTGTCATCCTCACTCCGATCTTCGTGCCGATCGTAGATGCCTCGGGGCTTGATCCGGTACTTGTCGGCGTGATGGTCACGCTGCAGATGGCCATCGGATCGGCTACACCACCCTTTGGCTGCGATATCTTCACTGCAATTGCGATCTTCAACAGGCCTTATCTGGAAGTAATCAGGGGGACTTTGCCGTTCTTCACAATTTTGGCTTTGATGACGGCGTTGCTGATCTACTTCCCGGGCATCGCATTGTACCTCCGAGATCTCGCGGCGTTCTGAAATTGCAAAAGACGGATGGCTAGCTCTTAAATTTGGCCATCCGCATCGACATATCGTTTCAGGGCCAGGCAAGTCGGCTTCGCCTAGTACTGTGATAGGTAAAAGCCATCATGACACACCCCCCGCAACCGACCGACACATCAGCACCGTAGGTATTCAACTTGGAGAAATGCGACCCTCGCCAATTTCCGCTTTGTTACACCTAGCCATCCTTTAACGCGGTCGCAGGATTAGGTGGTTCGGGCTCAGTGCTGACAACGAAGCGAGAGCAGCATTCGACAGCTTGAGAGGGCAATTCATCGTCATCCTCGACCATTCCAGGCTTTCGCAATTTACTCAAGTTCCGCACTGCAGCTTTACCGAACGTGCCATTCGCTGCATGCGCAAAACGTGGGGTTAGTCGAATTCACACTATGCGGGATTCTCTCAACCTGTGCGGCCAGTGCGGAATGCGAGAGATTGAGTGGCAGCGACGCGCGCACTCCGCCATTTCCGATTTCGCGTAGGCAGTACTGGATCAACCGGAGCAGTTGGTCCATTTCCGCTGTTAAATCGATGGCTCTATGATGCTTTACGGCGCGTAAGACCAAGCCTTCGCCGCGACTGTAAAAACGAACAGCTTGGGAATGGAAAATGCAATACACAACCTGTACCGGTTGGCCCAAGTGGATTGCTGGCGTGTTGATTGTCACTGAGAACTGACCCGGTATTTTCACCGAGAATTGACCCACCCTCAGTTATGCGTCGTGGTTTATGGCGCGGTCAATGTTTTGGCCTCCTTTCGTGTTTTCTTTGCAGCCTCAGCGCTGGCCTTGTAGCGGTAGCTGTCGTTTCCGGTTTCGAGGATGTGGCAGCGGTGGGTTAGCCTATCGAGTAGCGCGGTTGTCATCTTCGCATCCCCGAAGACCTGCGCCCATTCTGAGAAGCTGAGGTTTGTGGTGATGATGACGCTGGTGCGCTCGTAGAGCTTGCTGAGCAGATGGAAGAGCAGCGCCCCGCCAGATGAACTGAACGGGAGGTAGCCGAGTTCGTCCAAAATGACCAAGTCGACCTTCGTCAGCGTCTCAGCCAGTTTCCCTGCCTTTCCGAGCGCCTTCTCCTGCTCCAGCGCGTTGACCAATTCCACGGTCGAGAAGAAGCGTACCTTACGCCGGTGATGTTCGATGGCTTGGACGCCGATTGCAGTGGCTGTGTGGCTCTTGCCCGTTCCGGGACCGCCGATCAAAACAACATTCTCGGCCGCTTCGATAAACTCGCATCGGTGTAGCTGCCGCACTGTCGCTTCGTTGATCTCACTCGATGCAAAGTCGAAGCCCGTCAAATCTTTGTATGCGGGGAAGCGGGCAACCTTCGTGTGGTAGGCGATGGACCGTACCTCGCGTTCGGCGATCTCGGCCTTGAGCAGCTGTGACAGCATTGGTGTGGCAGCTTCGAACGCTGGCGCGCCCTGAGCGACCAAGTCTTCAATCGCATTTGCCATGCCGTATAGCTTGAGACTACGTAGCATGATGACGATAGAGGCTCCCGCTGGGTCATGACGCATGGCGCTTCTCCTCAGTCTGTCGCAACCCGTCATAGCGACTGACGTTGGCCTCTGGCGTTGTCTGCAATGCCAGTGCGTCCGGCGGATCGACCTCGGGGCGATCTGTCGGTCTGCGGTCGATCAATCGATGCAACAGGTTCAGGATGTGCGTCTTGGTGGGAACGCCTGCTTCAAGTGCCAGCTCCACTGCGCACAAAACGTCCTCTTCGTTGTGCTGAAGAACCAAAGACAGAATGTCGACCATCTCTCGGTCACCGCCTTCTTTACGCAGCATGTGATCCTGCAATTGACGGAAGGCATCCGGCATCTCCGTGAACGGCGCACCATTCCGAAGTGCGCCCGGTTTGCGTTGGATAACAGCGAGATAGTGGCGCCAATCATAGATGACCTTGCCGGGCTTTCGATGAGACCGCTCGATGATCCGCGCATGCTTGCAAACCGTTTGCCCTTCAGCGACCACGATCAGCCGTTCGGGATAGACATGCAAACTGACACGGCGGTTCGCAAAGCTGGCAGGAACGCTGTAGCGATTGCGTTCGAACGTGATCAGGCAAGTGGGTGACACACGCTTACTGTGTTCGATAAAGCCATCGAATGCCGGCGGCAGTGCCATCAGCGTTGGCTTCTCGGCCTCCCACACGTCAGCGATGGACCCCGGCAATGCCTTGTGCGGTGTCTCTGTCCAAAGGGCGATACAGCGGTCTTCAAGCCATTGGTTCAGCTCTGCCAGATCGGCGCAGACCGGCATGACCTGCCACATGCGGTTGCGCGCATCCTGCACGTTCTTCTCAACCTGGCCTTTCTCCCAACCGGCTGCCGGATTGCAGAACTCGGGCTCAAATACGTAGTGGCTGGCCATAGCCTTGAAGCGTGCATTGACATCCCGCTGCTTGCCTTTGCCCACACGATCAACGGCGGTCTTCATATTGTCATAGATCCCGCGACCAGGCACACCGCCGAACACGCGGAATGGTGTTGTCACGTTAACGAGCCTGAGGTTGCTGGTTAATAGATCCGGGCGTAGGCGACGTGGATGCAGACACAAAAGATCAGCTACAAACGCCACCGGTATCCTCCTGAGATCATCGCTCATGTTGTCTGGCTCTACGTCCGGTTCAACTTGAGCCTGCGGGAAGTAGAGGAGCTGATGCTGGAACGTGGCGTGGACGTTTCGTATGAGACGATCCGGCGCTGGACCGTCAAGTTCGGCCCGCTGATCGCCCACGTTCTACGCCGACGGCAGCCGCGCCCTGGCGATGTCTGGCATCTGGACGAAGTCGTTGTGAAGATCGCAGGACGGTCATACTGGCTCTGGCGCGCAGTCGACCAAAGCGGCATCGTTCTTGAAGAAATTCTTCAATCGAGGCGACACAAGCGCGCCGCAAAGCGGCTTTTGGTCAAGCTGATTAAACGTTGGGGTTTCGTGCCCAAAAGGATCATTACGGACAAACTGCGCTCATATGGGGCTGCCAAGCGCGAGGTCGCGCCTGGCCTTGATCATTGGTCACACAAGGGGCTCAATAACCGCGCCGAAAACAGCCACTTGCCCTTCCGAAAACGAGAGCGGGTAATGCAAGGCTTCCGATCGCCGGGTGGATTACAACGCTTCGTATCTATGCAGTCCGTAACCCGCAACCGTTTCTCAGTCCCAGCCCGCCGCCGCTCTGCCCTCACCATACGCTACAATCGGCTCGAAGCATTCGAGGCGTGGAAATCCGCGGCACATGCCGGTTGATCAACGAACGGCATGCCAACTGGCAAACTAGGCAGGTTAACGTGACAACACCCTTTTGCGTGCTTTTGATGGCCACGATGCAAAAATTCGCTACATAGTTCATAAGTAGCATGCTGACGCCCGGCTTGGGTTCCTATCTATTAGAACCAATTGTCTGGGATGGTTCAGGGCGCTATTGTGCCCCAATCGATCATTTTTCAACCTGCCATAATTGCTTCATATATCTCAGGATCGGTGGCGCCCTCGGACCCGATCAGCAACACGCGGGAGTCCGGTGTCAATTCCAACGCCTCTTTTAGGGGAGCGTTTTGAACCGATGCGACAAGCGCGGCCAATCCGGCAATGGCGGATTCGCCTGCGACGATAGCGGGATCGCCATCGAGCGGACGACCTGCCAGACGCATTGCTGGCGCGACCAACTCTTCCGGGATGGTCAGGAAGTCGCTGGCTTCCTCGCGCAGGATCTGCCAAGCCAGACCGGACGGTTCGCCACAGGATAATCCAGCCATCAAGGTCTCTTTTTTGATCTCGAAACTGGTCATCTCGCCAGCCATTGCACTTTTGAAAAGGCAAGACGCAAGCGCAGGCTCGACAATAACGACACGCGGGCTGTCGGCCCCCCAATGTTGCCGCAGGCTGGCGGCAACACCAGCAGCAAGCCCCCCAACGCCACCTTGCAGGAATACATGGGTCGGAGCCTGCTCCATCCTTTTGACGATCTCTTGGGTCATAACGCCGTAGCCAGCCATGACATCGGTGGGTGGCTGCGTGTAGCCCTCCCAAGAGGTGTCGGAGACGACGAACCAGCCATTCTCTTCGGCGTCGTGCCTCGCACGTTCCACGGATGCGTCATAATCCCCGTCGATGCGGATCACCTCGGCGCCAAGATCGCGCATGGATTGGGCGCGACCCTCGCTGACTTCAGAGTGGATGTAGATCCGGCAGGGGGCGCCGAACATCTGCGCGCCCCAGCACAGGGAACGTCCGTGATTTCCGTCGGTTGCAGAGACCAAAGTGATTTCAGCTATTTCTTTGGCATAGACGCCGGATCGAATGTCAGCGGTGCGGATTTCCTTGCCCAAACGACTGCTCAGTTCGCGTTGGATCAAACGCAGGGCGGCATAGGATCCGCCAAGCGCCTTGAAGCTGCCAAGGCCAAAGCGGGGCCCTTCATCCTTATAGAATACGCCGCCAAGACCGAGCGCTTTTGCCAGGGACTTGAGTTCAAAAAGCGGCGTCTCGGCATAACCGGACCAACTGGTGATCTCTTGAGTGGCTGCGCTGAAATCATCCCGCGTCAACACGGTTTCGCTGGCTTTTCCCGCTATTGGTTCGATTGCGGTATGTTCCAAGCCGGCTGAGGCAAATTCTTGAAGCATATTAGGCGTTCCTTTGTGGTAGGCGTTCGGAAACCAAGCGGGCCCAGAAGGCGGCCCCGATTGGCAGGATATCTTCGTTGAAATCGTAGTCTGAAGCGTGCAGTGGCTGGGCGTGGGCACCTTCGGTTCCGTTGCCTATCAGAATAAAACAGCCGGGAATTGCGGCGCTGAACCGTCCGAAATCTTCGGAAAAGGACATCGGTTGTCGATCCGGCTCGACATCGCAGCCGATCCCCCTGGCGGCCTGAGCCGCCGCGTGGACCTGGTCTGCGCTATTGACCGTGGCTTCGAACTCAGTCTGAAAACCTAACGTAATCCGAACATCATGGGTCGCAGCGACGCCGGCGGCGATCTGACGCATAAGGTTCTCGATCTGTCTGCAAACTTCTGGCGTGCGGCTTCTGGTGTCGCCCTTGATAACGGCGTGGCCGGGCAGGATATTGCGTCGTCCATCGGTGATAAACTCGGTCACTGAGACAACCGCACCTGCATCTGGTGCCAGTTTTCGTGCGACGATGGCTTGCAGGCTTTGCACCAGATCGGAGCCGACCAGAATCGCATCCACGCCAGTGTGGGGCATCGCCGCGTGCCCCCCCTGGGCGTCGATTTCAAACTCGAACAAGCTTTCGCTTGCGCAGATATTGCCGACCCGTGTTGATATCTGCCCTGTTGGCGCTCCCGGCAGGTTATGCAGCGCATAGGCCTCGTCAGGCGAAAATCTGGAGATCAGGCCATCATCCAGCATCGCTTTCGCGCCACGGCCCTGTTCTTCGTCCGGTTGAAACAAGAATATGACGGTGCCGTCAAACGGCTTGTTTTCACTCAGATATTTCGCGGCGCCCAGCAACATGGAAGTATGCCCGTCATGGCCGCAGGCATGCATCTTGCCGGCATTCAGGGATGTATAGCCATGTTGGCTTGTCTCATTGATTGGCAAAGCATCCATGTCGGCGCGCAACATAACGGACCGGTTGCTGTTGCCGTTTCGCAAAAGACCGATCACGCCGGTCTTTCCAACGCCTTCATGCACTTCGATGCCCATTTCCCGGAGCGCTTTGGCAACTTTCCCGGCGGTCCGATGTTCCTCAAAACCCAGCTCGGGATGCCGATGAAGATCGCGACGGAATTCCGCCATCTCGGGTCTATATGGATGCAGATCCCGTGGAGTAATCTCTGTCATTTTCTTGTCGTTCCTAAAGACCACTGCGCGTGGCGTTCAACAGCCTTTCGCAGCCTCCCCCCACATGTCTGAGAGGCTGATGCCCATCTGATAGGGGTCTTCGGGATTTACGAACAACTGGCTGGTTCCATAAATAAAAGCACGCCCGGTAATCTCGGGCATTACAACCTCTGTACCGCTGATTATCTTCTTTTCCAGAAGTCGCATCTTGAATTCGCCGTCGGTGATCGACAAGGCGATATGCTCCTCTCCAAGTTTCATTTTTCCTTTGGCATGCAAAACAGCGGCACGCGCGGCGGCGCCGGTGCCGCAGGGGGACCGATCAACCCGACCGCCTGGCATCATATTGGCGAACCGGTGCACATTTGATCCTTCTTCCGGATCAAGGGTCAGGAAGGGAAATGCGCCTAGATCGATCTTGTTTATTGAATCGTCATAGGGATGTCTGATATCGACCTGCTCCCAAAGCGCAGCGCCGATCTTGCGCAGCACCTGGGCGATATCCCGCGCCTCATCGGGGCGGATCGAGAACCCCAGCTCGCGGGCATCGACAAAACCATAGAACCAACCGCCCCAACCGACATCGGTGGTCAGAGTGCCAACCCCTTCGACTTCAAGCGGATGATCAAGATGAACGGGAAAAGATGCCGGCGTTTCAACTGAACAAGCGATCGCGCTACCCTCCCGGCATTGCACCCGGACATCGACCAGGCCCGCAGCCGTGTCCAGCCTGACCAGAGTCTCGGGTTCCTGCATCGGCAATGTGCCCGTCTCTAAAAGCGCAGTCACCACACAGATAGCATTTGCCCCTGACATCGGGTAACAGCCATTGGCCTCCATTGGGAAAAACCCCACATCTGCGTCATCGCGGGTAGGAGGGACAACGATATTCGTGGTTTTGTCGACACCGCCCCTGGGTTCGTGGAGCACGAAGCGGCGCAGACTGTCATCGACAGCGTTTACGTGATGGAGCTTCTCCGCCATCGTTTTCCCGGGCAAGTCAATCACTCCGCCGGTAATAACCCGGCTGACTTCACCTCCAATATGGGCATCTACGGTTGTGATCAGACGATTAGTTTTCATTTGTATACCCTTGGGTCGGCATTGCTGGGCGGCTGCCTGAACTCGGTTGCACTGAAAGGAGAACGATGCAGCAGCTGGGCGAACCTACGCCGCTGCATCGCAGACGGACCTGAAGATCAGTCGAGGTAAGATTTGGCGTTGGCTTCCTCTAGGCTCGATTGGAACACTTCCAACAACGCTTTGCCGTCATCCCCAAGCGTGTTGGCCAGATGCTCGATCACGGCTGGTTGTGCCAGCGCTTTGAACTGATCGCGCGCTTTCTGGGTCAGGGCGACGACTTCCATCTTGGCCTTGAGCGCCGGCAGCCCCCGGTCCGAAGCCTCAATGATCCGGCTGATGCCGCGGCTGGCGACAACGCAGGATTCCGCTGCATAGCGCACGATGCGTTTTTCATCGTCGCTCAGGCTGTCCCAGAACGCATCTGACAACAGGAAAGTGTAGGGCGAAAACAGGTGGTTTGTCAGTGTGAGGTGGTCTTGCACTTCGGCGAAATTCGAGTTGGCGATAATCGGAACCGGATTCATCTGGCCGTCGATCACACCGGTTTGCAGACCTGAATAGACTTCACCCCAAGCCAACGGATAGGCTTCACCGTTCAGTGCGTTGATGATGATCTTGTGTGACGGGATAGTCATGGTCCGAATGCGGATGCCGTCGAAATCTTCTACGCTGGAGATCGAGCGCTTGGAGTTGGTCACCGCGAAAAAACCACCCGAATCCGGAAAGCCGAGAACCTCGACGCCATCGAGATTTGCTTTGATATCCTGCGCCAGAGCCTTGCCGAAGGCGCCATCGAACACATCATAGGTTGCCGCGTTGTGATCATAGGCAAAGACCAGGTTCAGCACGTCAATATTGGGGTAGTAGGTCGCCATGCTACCTGTAGACGCCAGAACCGCCTGAATCGTGTTGTCCTGGGTCATCTGCACAGCTTCTTCGTTGCTGCCCAATTGATCGGACGGGTAAACTTCTACGTTGATGCTGCCGTTGGTGTCAGCATTGACGATATTGGCAAAGACAGAAGCGCAGGCGTGCGGCGGGCTGTTGAACGCGTCGCCCGCTTCCTCATGCGTGATCCGAAGCGTCTTGGTTTCAGCAACAACAGCCGTCGCACAGGTTAGCGCGATTACGGAGGCCGCTCCGAATGCGGCGATTTGTTTAAGAGGTTTCATTTGGTTCTCCCCATTGAGTAAGTGACAGTTCACATCGGGCACAGTGCGTTTTCGACAGCGCACGCCGGTCCGTGGACAGACCTGCAATCGGCGTCATGGGGCCCAATCCACGAAGCCAAAGTAGCGAGGCAGAAGCAGAGCAAGGTCTTCGCTGAACGAGAACACCACCATCACCAGCGTTTCCGCCAAAAGGAACGGCCACAGCTTCATCGCAATCCGCTCCAGCTTTTCGCCTGTCACCGACGACAGGACGAACAGGCAGGCGCCGACCGGCGGCGTCATCAGCGAGATGTTCAGAGCCAGGATAATCATGATCCCGGCATGAACCGGATCCATACCGATTGAATTGGTCAGCGGCACCAGAACTGGTGCGACGATGATCAGTGTCGCGGTGATATCCATCACCATGCCCACCGCCAGCAGGAACAGCATGATCAGTGAAATGATCACGTAAGGATTGTCCGACATTGCCCCCATATACGATGCGATGGCCTGCGGAATCTGGTTAAAGCTCAGCCACCAGCCCAGAATGGTTGCGAAGCCGATGATCACGAAAATCACACCTGTGATCCGGGCGGTCCGGACCAGCATGTCAAACATGTCCTGAACGCTGATGCTGCGATAAACAAACACACCGACGAACAGCGAATAGGCCACAGCAATCGACGCGGCTTCGGTTGGGGTGACGATCCCACCCAGAATGCCGCCCAGAATGATCACCGGCATGATGAGCGCCAGGATCGACCCTTTGAATTCACGCCACATCTCGGACAGGGCAGCTCGGCGCTCGGCGGCGGGCAGGTTGTTGGCGTTGGCGCCGAGGCGGATCACAACCATGCAGATGAGGCAGATCATGAGCCCGGGAAGAATGCCAGCGGCAAACAGCGCGCCGATAGAAGCATTCAGCAACGAGCCATAGATCACCATTAAGCCCGATGGCGGAATGGTCGGCCCGATGATCGAGCCAGCGGCGGTGACAGCGCAGGCGTAATCGCGCTGATACCCATGTTTGACCATTTGCGGGACCAGCGTCTTGCCAAACGCGGCTGCGTCCGAGGTCGCAGATCCGGTCAGACCGGCGAACATCACCGAAACGACCATGTTGGTTTGGGCCAACCCGCCGCGCAGATGGCCGACCAGAACGCGCGCCAAGCCGACAAGCCGCGCGGTGATCCCGGTATGATTCATGATTTCACCGGCAAGGATGAAGAACGGCATTGCCAGAAATGGAAAGATGTTCAGCCCGTGAAAAATCTTGGCCGGGGTGAGGTGCAGGAAATTGGCGCCCCCCATTTGGATCAGGCCAGCGAACCCTGCGGCGCCCAGGACAAAACCGATCGGCATACCTACGGCGATCAGAACAACAAATATGATAGCGACGATCATTCGATATACTCCGCCAAGTCGAAGATTGAATAGTCTCCGAGGTCACGGATGGCTGTTAGCATCGTCTGCAGCGCGGCAAGCGCCATGGATGTAGGCAGCGCCATGTATGGCCAGTAGAGCGACATCCCGAAAATATGGGCGAATTTCCTGGCCCCCTTTTCGGCGAATTCCAGGCCGTACCACGCGATCGTCAGGAACATCACAAAGGAGATGCATTCGACCAGAACCAGCAGCACCCTGCGTGAGGTATCCGGCAGGCGTGACGTCAACGCGGTCAGCCCGATGTGCTCGCGGCGCGCTATTCCCGCCGAAATCGCCAACAGCGCCATCCAGATCATCAGATAGCGGGCGATCACCTCGGGCCATTGCAATTGCCAGTGGAACACGTATCGGTCGAGCACCCCGATCCATACATCCAGAACCAGTATCAGCATCAAAGCTGCGATAATCCGCTCGACGATCCAGTTGATCATGTCGCTCATTTTTCCAGCAATCTCTCGCAAGGCCGCCTCCCGTCGAACCAATTCAGAAAAATCGAAGGCGCAGTGGTTGCGTTGACGCGTGGTCCAGCCGACTATAGCCACATTGCCCTCTAATCTGGTACGTACCAGTTTGGCTAACATGAAGTCTGGACCGTACCAAATAAAAAAATGACGTCACCTTCAAAAAACATCCCGAAATACATGCTGATCAGGAACGCGCTTGCTGAGGAAATCCGTCAGGGAGAACTGCGGTCGCATGACCGACTTCCTTCCGAAAGGGTGTTGAGCGAGCGCTTTGGCGTCAGCCGCGCAACGGCGCGCCAGACATTGATTCAATTGGAAAAAGAGGGGCTGGCATACACCAAGGATCGCAGCAATCGCTTCGTGGCCGAACCAAGCATCAACTATGACCTGAGCACAACCGTCAGCTTTTTCGCGACTGGCGTTGACCGCAAAAGCGAGGTGCAGATCGAAGTCCGGAAATTTGAAACCGTGACCGCTGACATCGAAGAAACAACCGCCTTGATGGTCCCTGCAGGGGCCAGAATTCACAAATATGCGCGAATCTGTCGGCTCGGGAGCAAACTCGCCTTCGTGGAAGAAGAATATGTTTCGGCCGACCGATTCCCAAATCTGGAGGCGATTAATCTGGAGCAGCCTCTGGTCCCGTTCTTCGAAGACGTCTACGGCGTGAAGGCATCACATGACAGGATCGCGATCACAATGATCGGCTTTCCCGATCACATCGCCAAAGCCTTGGAACTGCCTCCGCCCTGTGCCGGGCTGCTGCTGGAGCAAACGATCCTGGACGCCCAAAACAAACCGATCAGCGTTGGACGCCAGTACTGGCGCGGCGATGTCGCCCATTTTTCAGGAACCATCATGCGCTAATATCTGGGCTCTGATCCAAGAGGCCGGATCACGCGCGCAGACGCAGAAATCGCTTACCGCGGTTTGCAGAGTGTCATACTGCTGGATATCCATGGCATGCATCAGGATCAGAGTGGGCTCTGGTTCTCCCGCAAATACTCAACCTCTTCGCGTCGTGATGCGCCAAGAACGTCCGTTTCGTTCCTTCCTCAGAATGTCCGCTTCGTCCGCAAAGCTGCCGGATGGCCAGATGGAGACTAAGGTCTGCTTTTCGCCAATCTGGACCGAACTCAGACGTTTATGTCACTGGCTAAATGCACCGCTTTTGGCGCATGGGTTCTGGCAGGGGGTTTATGTCCGGTCTGCGGGACTTTTCTGCCGTTCGTAGGAGCTGGGGCAGCGTACTCTAGTTACATAACCATGATTACGAGGCTTTTTACTGTAGCAAGGTGGATTCACAAACGAAGTGCAAATTCTGTACGAATACAGAGAGTTGCATGGAGTATGAAGAATGGGAACCCACTACTGTCACCTGAAGCTGGACGAACGTCGCAAGCTTGCAAAGTGGCTTGAAGCCAAAATGCCGATTTCAGAGATCGCGGATCGACTGGGTCGCGATCCGTCCACGATCTATCGAGACATTAAGCGTAATCGGTACACGGACGGCGAACTGCCTGAGCTAAACGGGTATCACGCGCTCGTCGCTCAGGACAAATATGAGCAGCGCCGCGCGATCCATCGCAAGATGATCATTCACCCTGATTTGAAAGCCGCCATCGAAGACCGCCTGAAGGCTGGCTGGTCGCCCGAACAGATAGCCGGCAGGATGCGGCTCGAACGGCACCCGATCCGCGTAAGCCACGAGACGATTTATCGCTTTGCCTATTCCAAAGACGGTCGCGAGGAACAGTTCTACCGCCATCTCCCTGAGCATCGTCGCCGCCGTCGGCCGCGTGGTTACCGCAGGCACAACAGAACCCACATATTCGACATTCAAAGCCTGTCACACAGGCCTGAGCGTGTCTCAGAACGCTTAGAATTCGGCCATTGGGAGTGCGACTTGATGATGTTCCGCAAGGAGCATGGGAAGGTAAACGTGACGTCACTGGTGGAGCGCGTCAGCCGCTATGCCGTCGTGATGCGTAATGAAGATCGCCAATCCAAACCGATCATGGAGTCCCTGATAAACGGGCTGGTTCCCCTGCCCGCCGACGCGCGCCAGTCGATCACCTTCGACCGCGGCACCGAGTTCTCGGCCTGGAAATATCTCAAGGCCGAGATCGGAGCGGATGCCTGGTTGTCTAATCGCCGACCCACAGTCAAGCTTTTGATGCTAGAAAACAGTGGGCGTTGAAACGCCCTACAATGCCTTTCCCATTTCCACTCTTCGTTCAGCCGTTCTCAGCGTCACGTAGCCAGCAAGGTCGTGCGTATGTCCGGGGCATGGTTGTCTCCGCAGTCGACACTGGGCCGCTGCATTCCGGGTTCCGCAGGTGAGACCATCCTGTGTTCTGCGCGCAGTCCATAACAGCTGCAGCCAAGCACTTCGGATTAGCCTGACCTCCGTCCACGACAGGGACGCCTCCTCGCATCTACCTATGACGCGCTGAGTTCGATGTGCGAAGTCCTTTCCTTAGGCGACGACTTCGCGAGTCGGGATGAATTCTTGGCCGGTTCTAAGCATGGAATGCATGATGACGGCGAGTTTACGGGCAACGGCCACCGCCGCGCGCTTGAACCCAATGCGTTCCCTCAACTGAAGGCCCCAGGTTTTGAGATCACTAACGGTATCTGCCCGTGTCCTCGTAAGTAGCGAGGTCGCGGCCTCGTAGAGAAGCCCGCGAAGCCGATGATCTCCCCGGCGCGAAATGTGGCCGTCGAAGTCTACCTCCCCGGATTGGTAGCGGCGTGTGGTAAGGCCGAGCCACGCTCCCACAGACCTTGATCTCGGGAAATTTTTCGGGTTTTCGATGGCGGCCACATAGGAGATCGCCGTGATCGCCCCGATACCAGGTATCGTCATCAGCAGACGAGTGCTTGGGCTGTGGCGCGCCGCATGTCGGAGTTGACGATTGAGTGCGGATACACGTTTGCGTATCGCGCGCCAAGTCTCGAGTAGCGTCAAAATGATCTGTGCCAACTCGACATACCCCTCCAGCAGTCTCTCTACGTTTGCTTCAAACACGGAACCTTTGCTCTTGGGGACGACCAGGCCGAATGTCTTCATCAGGCCACGGATCTGGTTGGTCAACTGTGTTGTCATGGACAGGAGCTGCGTACGAGCTGCCACCAAAGACCGGATCAGCATCGACTCGAAAGACTTGACCCTGACGGCCTTGTAGAAGCCGGTTTCGGCAAGTCTGGCCAACCCTTCGGCATCGTTTGCGTCGGTCTTGTTCAACGTCTCGCCCAGGATCTTCTGCGCGTGACGTGCCTCAATGCAGATCGCTGGAAGCCCCTCCCCCTTCAAGACATGAAAGAACCAAGTGGCAAGGGGGCCGGTCTCGAACACAACGGACTGGGGTTCCGGAGCATGTTTGCGTACTGTCTGTGCAATAGACGCAGGATCCGAGCGGCATTTTCCACGCCATATTCGATGGCCGTCTTCCCGGATGGCAATGGCAGTGTCCTTCAACGAAACGTCGAGCCCAATATGCTGACCCATTCTCAGTCTCCATCAGTTGCTTCAAACAAGACCCCTTTTGGGGTCACGCTCTGGATCATACCGAAGGAAAGACATTCCGATGCCATGACGGGCCACGGTCGAAGCAGGGCGATTACCCCATGTTCTGCGACCCCTCCAGCCCCTGGCAGAAAGGCACAGTCGAGAACACTAACCGGCGCCTTCGAAGGTGGTTGCCCCGCAAACGCGATATCCGGCAATGCACAGATCACGATATGAAGGTGATCTGTGATCGCCTCAACAATACGCCGCGCAAGTGCCTTGGGTGGAAAACGCCAGCTGAGGTCTTCCGCGAAAAGATGTTGGAGGAAATGCGATGACGCCCCTACCCTGATCCCAACATGAGTCGCAGTTCACGTATCGCTCACACCCATAGCGCGCACCGCAAAGGTTTAAGCAGAGGGACGGACGAGCGCTTGTCTCACGGTCTTTAGAACGCACAAATTGCTCTTGCAACCAGCACGGTCCTGTTCTCTAGTATTTTCACATTCATGAACAACGGTGTTATCCATATGCAGGTCAGTGTCCGCGATAATAATGTCGATCAGGCTCTTCGGGTTTTAAAGAAAAAGCTTCAACGCGAAGGCGTTTTCCGCGAAATGAAGCTCAAGCAGCACTTCGAGAAGCCTTCTGAGAAGAAAGTTCGCCAACAGGCCGAAGCGATCCGCCGGGCTCGCAAAGCGGCGCGCAAGCGCTTGGAGCGTGAAGGCGTGATGTAGCTCTACCGAAACACATAACTTAGAAAATTGCCTTTAGGCGTGAGTTCCCATTTAAAGCAAATGGCTTTTTTTCCCGAGTGGGCTCAGTAGTTGACCTGCTCGTAGCCATATCTGCCCTCGTAATCCCGCCACTCGACAAACACCGAACGGTGGCGGACGCTCGGACAATTGTCGCCCCATCTCTCCAGCCCTACATGATCTTTCGGCAAGGTTCCAATTGATGACCGCTGCCAAGAGAAGTCTCCTTGTACTCCATAAGTTCCAAGTACAACGATCGCGCTCCGCTCGCAGTCCCCCTCGCTGCCTGCCTCGTATTGTCGAGCGTGACGCACATCAAAGATTCGTATCGAACGCACGAAGTTAAACTCCGGACCGCTGATGTCGATGTCGGCGCGTTCTTGACCAAGCGTAATGGAAAAGTCACTCCTCTTATCAGCCGTTTCAACCCTTTCCGCCGGGAACACGCTCGTCGATGACAGGCCGACTTCCTGAGATGGGGCAACGGTAATCGTCTGGAGCAGCGGATGACGCGGTCTATCGAACAGAATGTCGAAGATACGGCCGCCATCTTTACCAGTGCCATTGATGTCATGGGATGCTCTCATCGGACAACGCCATATCTGCAACGGAGGCTCTACCGGCCAGGGTGTTATTCTTCGAATGAATTCAGCGCGGGCGCGTGAGCATGGCGCTGACGCGGGCCAGCCGCCCGAGAGACAAAGCAGGATCGCGCAATCGATCGGATAAGTTTGCGCCCTACTCCGCTCGACCGTTCCGAAAAAAGATGTGGAGCCAAGAGCGACAAGGACGACGAAACGAGTAAGCGCTTTGGGCATGAGTACTCTCCTACAGTTTTGGCAGGTTGACGGTCTCTCTGGATATTTTATATTCATTACACCAATAGTATATTTTTGAAAGACCTGCTCCGATGACTATCAAGGCCTGCTAGTTTGGGTATGCTCGCAGCCACTCGAAAGCGCTTCGAGGTACTCGATCACTTTCACTGGTGTCGACGATTTTGCCTCTGCCAGCACTTCGGGATGAAGCGGCGGCTCGATAGAACCGGCAGGTACCTGCTCGTCCAGCCAGAGCACCGACAACTCAGAGGAATTCCACAGGTATACCCATCCAACCGTGCGCTCCCGATCATTTACAAACAATCGGGCTATGGGCTCTGCTTCTTCTTTCAACAGTCTCACCACGTTCTTCATTCCAGTTTGCAACGACCGAGCAGGATTTCGATCACGTCAGCCATTTTCTGGCCCAGTGGATGGCGATCGAATCACACTGCCTGTAGTTGCACTGTCGTGAGCCGCGAATTCACGATACGAAGCGAACGCCAGCGAAATAGAACGAAACGAACAACGGTACGCCCTTGATAAAAAATGGAAAATACTTTGTTCCTCCGTTGGATGACGGAAGTGACTTTAAGGAGTTGTTCAGACGGTTGAGCGCGGCCGGAGCGGGTCGGCCTACTGACAAAGATGGGATACCCTTGGGACCGTGGACACCCGAGCTTCTTGCTACCGCAATCACTCAGATCGAAGCCAACCGGTCCGGGATCGAGCTGCGAACAGTGCAGCTTTGGTACCAAGACAACGAGAAAGGAATCAGCGCCGAGAACATTCGATGGCTGGCAAGGGTGTTTGGGTGTGATGATCCGAAGGCGACCAGCGAGTGGCAGACGGAACTTAGTGTGGCCCGGGCCCGATTGGTAGCCAAGAGGCGAGCGCTGCGTGCGGGGTCAGACGGCCACGATGCGCATACTCCTCCAGATACGGTTCAGAACGCGGCAATCGATGTTGGTACCGTGGTTCCGTCACCGTTGGCGCACAAAAGTGATGTTATTTCGCCGAGGCCGGGATTTAGCCTGGCGAGGACATCGGAGGCCGTGTTCAACCGGGGATCCCCTTTGGATTTGTCGGCATCGGTGTTCGCAGGGGCCGTGGCCCTTGGATTTTCCTCTTATTTTTTGGGCATTCACAGCATTGTTTATCCGCAGGCGAATGGTGTGATTAAGCAGGTTGGATACCTATGGGCGCCGAACTGGACACTCCTCTTCATGGTGCTCATGCCGCTATACTTCGTATTCGTGCGCGATTTAGTGGTCTTTTGGAGAGGCGCAAGGCGGTCACAGTTAAACCTTGAAGGTGAAGGGATCGCAAATGACGACATGTGGATGCGAAAAGTCGTGGCCTTTTCGGTGACGTATTGGGCAGCCTTTCTTGTTTGCTTACCTATAGCTACTGTTCTTCAGTGGATCGATAGGTGTTTAACCCCATTACTGACCCGCGATGCTGGCAATTACCCGGTGGAATGGGCTCGGTTGGCGATTGAGCGCCCCCACGTCATTTCGATACCGGAGGCGGTTGCGTTCACCGGGTTCGCCTATCTCTACATGGGTGTGGTATTTTATCTCTTCTTTGCGGGGCTCATTTTGCTCTTCACAATTGTATACGATTTTTGGGAACTTGGACGAGATCCTGAACCTGGGGTAGATGGAGAATATCACTGGCAGTCCAATCAACTCGATCTCAAAATCATGCGCGGGATTTTCCGGTGCTGTATTCTGGGACTCTTGATTGCCTTATGCATGAAGCTCCAAAGCACTTTTATGCTTTCAAGTGAATCGACCATGGCGGGTTGGTTGACTCGCGATTTCCTGTCAGTCTTGGGAAATCATGAGAAGGCAAGCGACTGGTTCGAATACAGCATGCCGACGAACTATAGCAGCCTGCTGATCGTATTGGCGACCTGCACTGTGTTCTTATATGGGCTTGTTCGAGTCCAAGCCGCGTTGCGTCAGCAAGGAGACATTGGACATGGTCGAAATCAGAGAGAATTGGGAATCATGTTGGCGCTCGTCGCCCTGCTGATCATCGTCTACGTCCTGATCGGTGCAATCGCTGGTTTCTCGATCTTGCTGTGCATCGGGCTGCTGTCTGCAATCTACGGCCTGATTTATCCAAGCATCGATACATGACGGGCGACTGACCAAGGAGACAAACAAAGTGTATCATAGCTGGCTCGATCGTTGGGATGAGCGACGCGCAGAGCGGGGGGACGAAGTAAAGAGGCGGACAGATTTCGCTCTGGACACTGAACTTGCCTTCCCTGGCTCCGGACATCCGGCAGGTATCGAGGCCTTCTGTCAACTTGCAGACCAGGCTGTTGAGGACCCAACCTATTTCGATGAACCGGGTAACAACGACTTGGTCGTCGAACGCAAAGGAGATTGGGCCAAATTTCCTTCAGGAATTTCTACTGACGTCGCAGAGAACAATCTCGTCTGGGCGAAAGTAACAGAAAGCAGATCATTCGATAAAGCTTTGGTTGTGTTTCACCATTGGAATGCAAGCGCGCGGTATCAACAGATGGCGAACTTTTTCTCCCGGCGTGGGATCACGGTAGTCGAGATGGCACTGCCGTATCACTTCGAACGTAGCCGTCCCGGCGCCGATTATGCCGACTACATGCTAAGCCCGAATCTCGGACGGACGACTCAATCCGTGAGACAGGCGGTATGGGATGGTCGAAAGCTTATACGGTGGCTAAAGGAGCAAGGTTATAAAGAGATTTCTGTACTCGGAATGAGTCTGGGTTCCTGGGTTGCCGGGTTGATTGCTGCTCATGACAAAACTGTTTCAAAAGCTGCGCTATTCCTCACGGCCGGAAGTCTTGCTGACATGGTGTGGAGCGGGCGCGCAACGCGAACGATTTGCGAGAGCCTTCAACCCGTGATCGAATTGGGCGACCTCAGAAGGGCTTGGGGACCACTAAACTTGGTGAACCATGCGCATCATCTGGCGCGGGACAATCTCGAACTACAGGTGGTATTGGCCAAGCGAGACAAGGTGGTGCTGCCAGAGCTTTCTGAAAGGCTGATTCAAGGGCTGAAGGACGCCGGAGCCGGGCCCAGCATATTGGAACTGAATTGCGGCCACTATTCGCTGTCCATGCCGCCCTACATTGTGTCGGCCGGCCGAAGCGTGGCTCGCTTGTTGAAACCCGGTCCCTAAGCCGCTGACGACGGAACTCGAACGGGTTCTCGGCTGAATTTCGCTCGTAGTCCAGTTATCGAATTCGGAACCCGCGCGACTCGGACCAAAAGGTTCGCCCCGAAGTTATTGGTGAAGCGAGCCCAAGAAGCGTCCATATTCCTCGCTGACTTCGCGCGCTTCGTCAAAGGCGCGAGCACGCTCCTCGTCGAGGCAGCGAAAATAATTCTGTATGTCGCGGAAGTAGAGCTCGAAATCATGACGGAGGATGTCCATAAATTCCGTGGCAACCTTCGGATCTCTTGGAACAAATGGCCGAGGCGGGGGTATGCATGAACCGGCAAGCGCCGGACAACCGACGAGCGACAGCAGAATGAATGTGCGCATCAAAGGTAGGATGCGCAACCGAAGGTAGCAAAAGCCGCTTAAATCCTTGAACGAGTGCATGTTACGTGCCTAAAGGTATCGGATTAACGTATACCGCGAAAATTATAATATACTATTGCGGTCATTAGTATACTATCGTAACCCTAGGCATCAAGTAGGAATGCCCAGAGTTGCGCCATTGGAGAAAGCGTGAGCCGGGCCATGAACTGGGACATAGAAGCACCAAATGTGGTTACGGAAGCTAGGTTCCGCGAGCTCGTGGAAAGCGGCTATAGCGCAGAAATCCTGTGCCAGGAGTCGGCACATAAGAAAGGCCCCAGCTATTACGGGGTCTGGATCATGCGCGTTGTCTCTGATGATGGGGTGGAAAAGCTCCTCGTCACCGCCCGCACGCGGACGACCTACAACGATATCAAGATCCGCGAGTTCAAGACGATCTCCGGCGTGGTGTCTTTCTTCATTGGCCTTGGCTTTGCGCATGTCGACCTGCCCCTTGAGGCGGGTACACGCCGTACGCATAAACTCGCCCCGCCAGACAAAGCCCCATCAGACAAGGGCGCTGGCAACTAAGTTCGTCTGTCTCTGGCTGGTCGCCGCGCCAGCCTCCGCGCAAATCGTTCTGGTCATGGAGAGCGACGGCTCTCTGACCCCATCCCAGTCTCAGAGCGGTTTTGCCCGGAACTACAATGACGGCGTTGGTCAGGGATCGGCGTCCGATGGTTTGGCCATTATTGGTGAGACGGAAGCAGCGACCAAACCTGACGCGCTGCAGCTTGCGGCACTCGCCCAGCCAGCACCCCTGCCCCGCGCAGACGTTCTCTTAGACATCGAGGCAACGGCCCTGCGCTATGCCAATCATCCTGGTTTGCGCCACGCAGAGCTCTCCGTGAGGGATTGGCTGGCTCTCTACCGGGCCAACATCGAGGTTGAGAGCGCCTACCGGCAGGATGCGATCTCAACCGCGGGCGCCATTGGTCTGGGTCAACTGATGCCAGCAACCGCGCGTGATCTCGACGTCAATCCGGAGGACCCGATGCAGAACCTCGACGGTTCCGCCCGCTACCTCGCGCTGATGCTCGAGACGTTCGGCGATCCGCGCCTGGCGCTGGCCGCTTACAACGCCGGACCCGACGCCGTGCGCCAATATGGCGGCATTCCCCCCTACCGAGAAACCCAGAACCATGTGGCCCGCGTGATGGCAGTGGCCGCCCGATTGGAAGGATCAAATTCATGATGTCCCAACCCTTTTGGAAATCATTCCTTAAAACACTTATCGGCAATGTCACGAGAGCGCGCAGCGCGGCAGTGCATTGGCGATACCGCTTTTTCCAAACAAGTTGGATTTCAAACCTCTTTGTCGCCTCACTGGCGCTATTCCTGCTCATTGCCGAGCCCGCCCTTGCCCAAAGCATCGATCTCTCCCCGATCCAAAGCTTATTGCAGGGCATTGTCGATGCTCTGACTGGCCCGCTCGGAGTGGTGATCGCCACACTCGCAGTCCTTGGCGTTTTCTTGAGCTGGTTTTTCAACATCATCGATCTGCGCCAGGCACTCTGGGTGCTTGTTGGTATCGCCGGTGTCGCCGCCGCTCCCACCATCGTTGCCGCTGTCTTTGCCGGTGGCTGAGCGCTCGCCTCTCTTTCTCGGCCTCGTGCGCCCGCCCAAGCTTCTGGGCCTGCCCATCATGTACGCGATGGTCTGGCTTTTCGGCTCGGTGCTCTTGTTCGTCTGGGTCCAGCACATTGCGGTGCTGGGCGTGGCCGCCCTGCTCTACCCGGTTCTCTGGAAGGCCGCGGACTGGGATCCCCGTTTCATCGACGTGATGATGACGGCGCTGCAAGAGACGCCGCCCACGCGGAACCGCTCCATCCACGGCGGGGACAGCTATGCCCCGTGAAGCCGCGCTTGATCTCCGCACGATGACGCCGGACTGGTACGCGCACGAGACCCGCCTCGCGCACATGCTGCCCTATGTGAGCCTCGTCGATGACCAGACCGTGCGGACCCGGGTCAACG
>JAAEZD010000071.1:0-5499 GCA_018223035.1 Paracoccaceae bacterium | reverse complement strand
TCGCTAAGACTTTCGCCAACATCCTGGCGGAGCGGCATCCGGATCGCTACACCGCGACCATGTCCAAGGCCAAGCGCAAGGGGCGCGTGTTCATCGATTGGCTGCGCAACGAGCGCGGCGCCACCGCCATTGCCCCCTATTCCCTCCGTGCCCGCCCCGGCGCCGCGGTGGCATTGCCTGTCACCTGGTCTGAATTGCAGGATTTGGATCGTCCCGACAAATTTCACGTCAGCGACATGGAGACGCGTTTGAAGCGGCCGTGCCCGTTGAAAGATGCCAAAGCCCGCGGCATCGGGGCCGAGGCGGTTGAAGCGCTGGAACACTGGGCTTGCCGCTGAAAGCCGTCCAACGAAACATTCAGGTCATGCATTTGGTGTGATGCGAAGCCAGAAATCAACCAGATTTGTGCCCGCCGCCAACGGTACCACTCAATCCAGTTTCGACAGCGTGCGCGACCTCACTTGATCCCCCAATTTCCAGACTAATTGTTTTGCATGTATGATCTCCTGTGTTCGCTATGATGAATGACCTCACTACTCCTGCGCCAGTCGACTGGAAAACTAGCGCGATCTATTTGGATTTTGATGGCACTTTGGTTGACCTCGCACCAAGGCCTGATGAAGTTTGGCTCCCCGAGCGCGAGTCACGGCTGTTGACTACTCTGTCCAAACGCTGCGAGGGCGGGGTAGCGATACTTTCAGGTCGCGATCTTGAGAACCTGCGTCCGTTTCTGCGAGGGCTTCCCGTGATATTAAGCGGAAGTCACGGCGCTCAAATAGAAATCAACGGCGACCCAACTCTCGTTCCCGGCGCAGACTGGGATGTCGAAGCTGTATTCCACAGCCTTAAACCATTTGCTGAGGACAACGACCTTTTGATTGAAAGAAAAACTGCCGCGATTGCGGTGCACTACCGGACGCGCCCAGATCTGGCAAATGATGTGAAAGCGACGGTCGAACGGCTGGCCAGCAGTCACCACGGGCTGAAACCAGTTCACGGCAAGATGGTCAGCGAATTGGCATCCAATGAGTACAACAAGGGGTCCGCATTAATCCAGCTAAGCAACCATCCACAATTTGCGGGGCGAATGCCGGTGGCGGTTGGCGATGATACGACGGATGAGGATATGTTCGTCGCGGCGCAATCGATTGGCGGAATTGGAATAAAGATTGGTCTCGGCCGAACTGCAGCGCGATATCGGTTCAAAACCCGCCGTAACTTTGTGACTTGGCTCTCGCATACTCTGGAAATCGACTGATGGATTTGGGACTAGTTGGTAACTGTTCGGTTTCCGGACTGATCGATGACAAAGGTAATTTGAACTGGTTCTGCCTTCCAAGGTTTGATGGCGATCCGGTCTTCCACAGTTTGCTCGGGTCTGGAAAGGGCCATCCCGACGATGGTGCCTTTAAGATTGAAATGGAAGAACTGCGGCGAGCGGAACAAGGCTACCTACCTAATACCGCTATCCTTCGCACTATCCTCCGAGGCGGCGGAGGAGCTGTTGAAATCACGGATTTTTCGCCAAGATTCGAATCTTTCGGCAGACGCTTTCGTCCGCGAATGTTTATCCGTCAGATTAGGCCCCTCCAAGGCTGGCCGCGCATCCGCATAAAAGTCCGTCCAAAGTTCGAATACGGCTCGCGAAGGCCTTTCGTTACGACAGGCTCAAATCACCTGCGATTTGTGGGCGCTTCCGAGGTCTTGCGGCTGACATCGGACGCCCCGCTGGATCATGTGCAAAGCGAACAGCTGATACATTTAGACCGGTCGTACACATTCATCCTTGGCCCTGACGAGACACTCACAGAGGCACCGGGTACGATAGGCGAACGGTTCTTATCGGAGACACGAGCCTATTGGGAAGCGTGGTCCCAGCGTTTGGCTGTGCCATATGAATGGCAGGACGCAGTCATACGTGCCGCCATTACACTGAAGCTATGCAACTATGAACAGACAGGCGCCATCGTAGCGGCGATGACGACATCCTTGCCCGAAGCCCCTTACAGCGGTCGAAACTGGGATTACCGTTTTTGCTGGGTCCGTGATGCATTTTTCACGGTACGTGCGCTGAACTCACTGGCAGCCACGCGTACGTTAGAGAACTATTTTCACTGGCTGATGAACGTCGTATCCGATGCCAAAGGGGGCCACATCCAACCGGTGCTCGGCATCGGTTTAGAAAAAAACTTGACGGAATGGCAGGCCAAAGATTTGGAAGGGTTTCAGGGAATGGGACCCGTTCGAGTCGGCAATCAGGCATATGAACATTTTCAACATGACACCTATGGAAATGTAATTTTAGGAGCCGCCCCAGCTTTTTTCGACAAACGGCTTAGGATGGATATTGGCGGCCACGCTTTCGAGATGTTGGAGCCACTCGGCGAGCAAGCTTGGACACTTCATGCCCAACCCGATGCCGGGATATGGGAGTTGAGGACGCGCTCACGGATTCATACCTCCTCGTCGCTGATGTGCTGGGCCGCATGCGATCGCCTTGCCAAAATCGCCGCCTGTTTGGCGGTTCCAACTAAAGTTGATTTCTGGCGCGATCGGGCCAACGTAATTAAGTCGAGAATCCTTAAAGAGGCTTGGTCCGACAAACGCCAAGCCTTCGTCGAAAGCTTTGGTGGTGAAACATTGGACGCCAGCGTTCTATTGATGGGCGAAATGAACTTCCTTCAGCCTTCAGATGAACGCTTTAAGCTGACGGTGGATGCGTTGTCAAACTCCCTAGGGCGCGGCCCCTTCATGTTGCGATATGAGGAAGCAGACGACTTTGGCGTTCCCGAGGTTGGGTTCAATGTCTGCGCATTCTGGCGCGTAGATGCTTTGGCTCGCATCGGACGAAAAGACGAAGCACGAGAATTTTTCGAAGAGTTACTAAAGGCTCGCAACGGCTTAGGACTGATGTCCGAAGACACTGCGTTCGATACCGGCATAGGTTGGGGCAATTTTCCTCAGACCTACTCTATGGTCGGGATAATCAACGGAGCAATGCGCCTGTCGCGCTCTTGGGAGTCAGAGCTGTAGAAAAAAGGATGCCGCAAGGAACGATCTGAACGCAGGAAAGTTGTCCCAGTGTTAAATCATTCAGTCGCCGGAGGAGGGGCATCCAAGTATGGCGGGCAGGCTCATCGTTGTATCCAATCGGATACCAACCGAAGGAGCTACAGCCGGCGGGTTGGCTGTTGCTCTGCATGATAGTCTCAGCGGTACTGGTGGCATATGGATAGGCGCACATCCTGAGGTTGGACCCGAAGAAAGTCTATTCGAAATTGGGGATGGTCCCTATCAAAGACTAGCTTTCCAATTAAGTAGGTCTGAGTATGAAAACTATTATTTGGGCTTCTCCAACTGTGTCCTTTGGCCTCTTTTTCACCGAAGGAGCGATCTTGTCGTTCTTAAGTCCGCGTATTTGCAAGAGTATCTTTCGCTTAACCGCCGTTTAGCAAACATGGTGGCCGAAGTCGCTAGACCTGATGATTTGATCTGGGTCCACGATTATCACTTACTACCCTTGGCTCACTACCTCCGGGAACAAGGCGTCGCAGCCAAAATAGGCCTCTTCCTTCATATACCCTTCCCGGCGCTCGCAGATCTGTCCATTTTACCTGACCCTTCCATTTTTGCTGAATGGTTAGCAAGCTACGACCTGCTGGGCTTGCAAACGCAGGCGGACACAGCGCGGTGCCTTGAAATGTACCGGGCTGATGAACGCGCAGAATTTTTCCAAGATGGTTCTATAAAGTTTCGAGATAGGCTCGTCCGAGTGAAGTCTTTTCCTATTGGCATTGCGGTCGACGCTTTCCAATCCCTCGCAGATTACTCAACCGGCAATCCTTTCGGCGCTGAACAACCTCAAGAATACATTATTGGCGTCGACCGTCTCGATTACACAAAAGGACTGCCGAATCGCTTCCGTGCCTTTGGCGAATACCTGCACGATTATGCTGAAGGCCGACGCCCGTCTCTCATCCAGATCGCGCCTCCGACGCGGGAGGTTGTCGAAGCATACCGTCAGATTACCGAAGAACTTGAGGAACTCTCTGGCCGTATTAACGGCCGATACGCTGAACTCGATTGGACCCCTATCCGGTATATCCATCGACCCATTGCCCGTGACCGCCTTGCTGGCATTTACCGAGGAGCGCGAGCTTGCCTCGTAACTTCCTTAGCGGACGGCATGAACCTTGTCGCGAAAGAATATGTTGCGGTGCAAATTCCCGACGATCCAGGCGTTTTAATTCTGTCGCGTTTTGCAGGAGCGGCCGAAGATATGACAGATGCCCTGCTGGTAAACCCTTACGATATCGATGAAGTAGCAAAAGCAATTGATACGGCCCTCAATATGCCTGCGGAGGAACGGATAGCCCGTCATCGCTCATGTATGGCTGCAGTGCAAGCAACGGATGTCGGTCGTTGGACCAAACATTTTTTGGCGGCGTTGATTGCCAGCCAAGGAAGGTTGGCTATCTCATCGGGCAAACATGATCGCCACTCTCGGATCGGCGAGGAACGGCCCGAGCCAAGGCAGGTAAAGTTTCAACATGTAGAAAAGTCTATTTAGATTAGCAGCCTTAGTCCAATATTTCCGGTGACTATTCATCCCAATCACCAACAAGTTTCGAATTGCAGCACGCCTGCCAGACCGAATTTCGGTAGAGGAAGCGAGAAATTTGGAACAGCGAGCGGTCTCGTTTGTCACGCGCTCGACGTCGATCCACGTGTTTCGTTGCTCGACTTACTAAGGAATTATCTTCAACTGACAGGAAGCAAGAAGGGCTGTGACCATGGCCAGTGTGGGGCCTGCACGGTAATAGTGAACGGTCGCAGGATAAATTCCTGCCTTAGCCTCGCTGTTGCACACGACGGCGATGAAGTTGCAACTGTCGAAGGACTTTCCGACGACGGTAATTCGCCACTGCAGTCGGCCTTCGTGCAAAACGACGGGATGCAATGCGGTTATTGTACGCCGGGCCAACTTTGCTCAGCCACTGCGGTACTCCGAGAAGTTGCGGAAGGTTGGCCCAATCACGTCAGCGAAAATCTTATCGGGCCGCTCAAACTCTCCAATGAGGAGTTGGCCGAACGTATGAGCGGCAATATCTGCCGATGCTCCTGCTATCCCGGGATCAACGCCGCCATCCTTCAGGTTGCGGAGAACCAATTGGCGGAGACAGAAAAATGAGACCGTTCGATTATCAGCGTGCCGAAAATACCGCGGTAGCCCGAAAAGCTAACCAGGCCGGTGCGACATTCCTTGCCGGCGGTACCAACCTGCTTGATCTTATGAAGCTTGAAATAATGGCGCCAGAGCAAATCATAGACATCTCCCGCCTCGAGCTGGACAGAATTACCAACAACGGCGAGGGCATGCACATCGGAGCAACTGTCACAAACTCCGATCTCGCCGCCGATTTGCAAATCCGAAAGTATTACCCGGCTCTGTTGCACAAAAGAGCTGATGGCCGGGGTTCCCCTTTCCCCGGACGGACC
>JAAEZD010000023.1:10704-79843 GCA_018223035.1 Paracoccaceae bacterium | reverse complement strand
AATTTGCGGGACAAATCTATCCCAGTTGGTGGACCACTTTCAGGGGGCTACTCCAAAGCTGTGGGTCAAACCCCCAAGCGTTTGGTACTGCTCCAGAAGAATAACTTTGTGCCCAAGCTTCGAAAGCGCGGCTGCTGCGGCCATGCCACCCATGCCGGAGCCGATGATGACGGCGTCCCAACCTTTGTCTTCAGAGATAGCCAAATCTGGTCTCCTTCGTATCAAAATGGTTGTGCAAAAAAATCTGTCTGCGCGGGAGCCTAACAAGTGGTCGCAACATCCGACTTGATCGCGATCAAGTCGGTTAAGAGGCCCAGTGGTTCGCTGTGCCGTGCCACCGACATGTGCGGCAGGGGTTACAGGGAGTTCACTCACTGTTGCGATTTACGATCATCCAAAATTGGCGCGGCGATGGAAAATAAGGGCTCTCTGCCGCTGTTGGGGCGAAAACAGCATCCCACCGGATGCCGCTTCGGCAACCTTCGTGGACGGCCCATACCAGTCATTCGCGTCAGACGATTCGAATGACTGGTCACACCCCCTGATTTATATTCCTAATTATCGCGGCGAAAAGCCCAAACCCAAGAAAATGAAGCTGCTCATGATAAACGTCACGACGAGAAATCAAATTCGTGCAGGCTCCAGATTGCTGTGATTGCCAGATTAGTGCCGGATCCGCTGGATGCCATATGTCCATGAATTGGGGTACTGAGTGACACCATGTCCGAACAATGCGACGGACTATAAAATGCCCCTTGACCCTTCAGTGACTGGAACCCCTACATCAATGCTCCATTATCCTCGTTGAAGGAAAGGACAGGTCATGCCGCAAACACGCAGCCATCAGCACGATTATCAAAATGAGAAGATCACTCGCGATCCGGTCTGCGGGATGACCGTGGACCCGGCACAGAGAAAGCCGACCGCCGAGCATGAGGGCCATACATACCACTTCTGCTCCGAAGGCTGTCGGAGCAAATTCGTCTCGAACCCGCAGGATTATTTGACGGCCAAGGACCCGGTGTGCGGCATGTCGGTAGAGCGGGCCAGCGCAGAACATATGACCAAGCACGAAGGGCAGCGGTTTTATTTCTGCACCGGGCGGTGCAAGTCCAAATTCGAAGCAAATCCAGAGACCTATCTTGGCGAGACATTCGCGGCGGAACCGATGCCGGAGGGCACGAAATACACCTGCCCGATGCACCCCGAGATCATCCGGGATCACCCCGGGGATTGCCCAAAGTGTGGCATGGCGCTGGAGCCGATGACGCCTTCGGCGGACAGCGGACCAAACCCGGAGTTCGTCGATTTCAAGAGACGGCTCTGGATCACTGCACCTTTGGCACTGGCCGTGTTCATCCTCGAGATGGGCGCTCATATCGGCATCCCCTTTGCCGACTGGATCGGACATCGGGCCTTTGGCTGGGTGCAGTTCGCGCTGGCGACGCCGGTGGTCTGGGTCTGCCGGCCGTTCTTCAAGCGGGGCTGGGCCTCGATCGTGAACCGTTCGCCGAACATGTGGACCCTGATCGCGCTCGGGACTGGCGCTGCCTATGTGTTTTCCATCGTCTCGCTCCTCGCGCCCGGGCTGCTGCCTGACCAGATGGCGGATGGCATGGGCATGACGCCGGTCTATTTCGAGGCAACGGCGGTGATCCTCGTGCTGGTGCTGATTGGGCAAGTCATGGAGTTGGCAGCGCGGGAGCGCACGGGCGATGCCATCAGGGCCCTGCTTGACCTCGCGCCCAAGACGGCGCGCCGCGTGATCGGCGACACGGAAGAAGACGTGGAACTGGACCAACTGCGCTCCGGTGACATCCTCCGCGTTCGCCCTGGTGAGAGTGTGCCCGTGGATGGGACCGTGACGGAAGGACGCTCGTCGATCGACGAAAGCATGATTACCGGGGAGCCGGTCCCTGTCGAAAAGGTTGTCGGCGATGAAGTGACCGGCGGCACGCTGAACAAATCCGGCAGCTTCCTGATGGAGGCGCAGAATGTTGGCGACGACACGACTCTGAGCCGGATCGTGAAGATGGTCGCCTCGGCGCAGCGGTCGCGCGCACCTATTCAGGCCATGGCGGACCACGTCGCCGGATATTTCGTGCCCGCGGTGGTCGTTTGCGCATTACTGGCTTTTGCAGCTTGGTGGATCTTCGGCCCGTCACCGGCGCTCAGCTATGCTTTCGTTGCGGCGGTTTCTGTCCTGATCATTGCCTGCCCATGCGCCCTCGGGCTTGCCACGCCCATGTCGATCATGGTCGCGACCGGACGTGGCGCGAACGCAGGTGTGTTGATCCGTGACGCCGAGGCATTGGAACGGTTCTCCAAGGTAGACGCGTTGATCGTTGACAAGACGGGCACCCTAACAGAGGGGAAACCGACGCTGACCGATGCCGAGCCTGCCGAGGGGTTCGACGAGGAGACCCTGCTGTCGCTGGCTGCCGCGCTCGAGCGCGGGTCTGAGCATCCGCTCGCCGAGGCGATCGTCGCAGGGGCCCAAGACCGGGGCGCGCCGAGGGCAGAGTCGAAGGACTTCGAAGCGGTCACCGGCAAGGGTGTGACCGGCTACGTTGATGGGCGCAAGGTGGCCCTCGGAAATCTTGCGCTGATGAGGGATCTCGGCGTTGATAGCGGCGCGATGGCGGAACGGGCCGAGGCGCTTCAGGCCGAGGGCAAGACGGCGATGTTGGTGGCCGTGGACGGCGCGCCCGCAGGACTGGTAGCAGTCGCGGACCGGATCAAGGAAACGACGCCCGATGCGATCCGCGCTCTGCATGAGCTGGGCTTACGGATCATCATGGCGACCGGCGACGCCACGGCGACCGCTCATGCGGTGGCGAAGGAGCTCGGGATCGACGAAATTCACGCGCAGGTCAGCCCGGAGGACAAGAACGCGCTGGTGCGCCGGCTGAAGGGCGAGGGCCTATCGGTGGCGATGGCCGGTGACGGGGTGAATGACGCCCCGGCGCTGGCCGAGGCAGACGTGGGTATCGCCATGGGCACCGGGGCCGATGTCGCGGTGGAAAGTGCCGGCATCACACTGGTGAAGGGCGACCTCGGCGGAATAGTCCGGGCGCGGCGTCTGGCGGAAGCGACCATGCGCAATATCCGCCAGAACCTGTTCTTTGCCTTCGTCTACAACACGGCGGGCGTGCCTCTTGCCGCCGGTATCCTTTACCCCTTCCTCGGAATTCTGCTCTCGCCCATCGTGGCGGCGGCCGCGATGAGCCTTTCCTCCGTCTCGGTCATCGGCAACGCGCTGAGGCTGCGAGCGCAAAAGTTGTGAGCGGCGGTGAGACGGAGTGAAGGAGACGGACCTCAGTCCGCCTCCTTCGCCTCGAGGTCTGCAATCAGCGCCTTCATTTCGGCAATTTCCTTGACCTGGGCTTCGATGATGCCGTCAGCCAATTCCCGCACACGGGGGTCGCTGATGTGGGCGCGGCGCGAGGTCATGATGGCAATCGAATGATGCGGGATCATCGCGCGCATGTAACTGACATCATCGACTGTCTCCTGAGACCGCACGAGAAATAGCGAGACGGCGAAGACAAGGATGGAGCCGGCGAAGATGGCGATATTGACCGTGCGGTTCTTATACATAGAGAGCATGAAGGCGAGCATGATCACCGCCATCACAGCCCCCATGAGGATCGCCATGTAGGCCCGCGTTTCGGAGAAGAAGATATGATCGAGCGCGTAGGTGTTGAGATACATGAGGCCGAACATGATGACCGTTGACGTGGCGATCATCGCGGCGAAGCGTCCGTATGACATTGGCTTGCGTCCTTGCTGTTGTTGGGACTCAACGGCGATGCCTCACGAAAGTTTCACGGAAGGGTGAACCAACTGGCCAAATTCCTGTAGCTCAAGTGCGCCAAGCAGCCGCTCGATGGATTGACCTGCGCATTGATACAACGGCATAGTTTCAGCCGTAACCGGAGGAAACGTGCAGCGCATTCTCGTGATACTGATGGTGGTCCTGACGGCTTGGGCGGTGATGCCCGGGGCGGCAGAGGCGCATGTTTCGCACCACGAGACATCATTGCCGCAAGCCTGCCCTCAGTGCCCGGAGATGGGTATCAATGCCATGGAGCAGCAGGGTTCTATGCATGATTGCCAACATGGCACCGGCTGCATTGGCACCCTCCTTCCGGTGGCGGAAACAGGTCTGCACCCCGCTAAACTGGCGGCGACCGTCGTTCATCAGGGCGAGCCACAGCTTCCATCCTCGATCTCTGTCGGCCTCGAAATCCCGCCGCCGCGCGGCTGAGGTCAGCTTTGATTTCGCCGAAGGGCAACCTTCGAAGATGAACAGCGCGACCTGATCGTCGTGCGACAGGACAGACCTATGAACAAGTTGATCCCGGCTGCCGTTGCAGTCCTCGCCGTTGCTGGCGGCACCTATTATCTCACCCGAGCCCCTGAGGGCGCTTCCAGCCCGACCGCGGCCACAGAACCTGCAGAGGGAGCCCCCATCGTCTCGATCTCGATCCCTGAGTCCCTGAGCGATCAGGCCAAGATCGGCCAGCATGCCTTTGACGCCAAATGCGCGGCCTGCCACGGAGAAAATGCGACCGGAAAGATGGGATTTGGTCCGCCGCTGGTGCACAAGATTTACGAGCCATCGCACCATGCCGACATGGCCTTCATGATCGCAGCCCAGAATGGTGTTCGATCACATCATTGGAACTTTGGTGACATGCCGCCCCAGACAGGGCTGACCAAAGCAGATGTGAGCAATATCGTAGCCTATGTGCGCGAGCTTCAGCGCGCGAATGGGATTGAGTGAGATGGCTGGAATTTTGACCCGCCGCGCATTCTGCGCTGGCACGGCCGGAGCCGCAGGATTGGCTGCGTTGCCTCTACGCGCCTCGTCGACTACATCCCTGACCGCTCGGGTCTCAACCGCCCAGCTTGCACCCGCCTCCTATCCCGCCACCGAGGTCTGGGCCTACGATGACCAATTGCCGGGCCCGGTGCTGCGAGTGCCGCAGGGGGGGCGCGTGACCCGCCAGTTGGTGAACGAGTTGCCGGTGCCGACGTCCATCCACTGGCATGGAATCCGCATCGACAACACAATGGACGGCGTTGCGGGCCTGACGCAGGACCCGGTGCCGCCCGGTGCGACCTTTGACTATGATTTCGTGGTGCCGGACGCCGGAACCTACTGGTATCATGCCCACACCAACTCAATGGAACAGGTGGCCCGTGGTTTGGGCGGGGCGCTGATTGTCGAGGAAGCGGAGCCGCCCGAGGTGGACCGGGACGAGGTGATCCTGTTCGACGACTGGCTGCTGAACCCTGAAGATGCACAGGTCATGGAACCATTCCGTCACCCGATGAGCCTGAGCCACGCGGGGCGGTTGGGCAACCTGATCGGAGCGAACGGGACCTTTGACCCTGTCGTTGCAACGCGCCCGAACGAGCGGTTGCGTCTGCGCCTGATTAACGGGGCCAACGCGCGGACCTTCGTGTTGCGCCTGCATGGGCTGACGGGCTGGACCGTTGCGCTGGATGGGATGCCGCTCGTTAAGCCTGAGGCGGTCGAGGGCGAGCTTGTGCTCGCTCCGGCGCAGCGGATTGACCTGATCGTCGATGTGACCGCTGCCGCGGATGAGGAGGCCGGTCTACTGCATCTCGGCGACGATGATAGCTGGCAGGTGTTGGTGCGGATGCCTGTTGAGGGCGCTCCCGCCGCTGAGGGGCGCGACGCGCCAGCTCCTCTGCCGCCCAACCCGCGCATGGACCTGCCAGCGCTCGATATAGCCCGCCAGCTGGAGATGAAGATGGAGGGCGGCGCGATGGCCGGGATGGCCTCGGCCCGTTTCGAGGGCGCTGAACTAAGCTTTCGAGAACTCGCGGGGCGCGGCCAGTTCTGGGCGCTCTCCGGCCAAAGCGGGATGAGCGATACACCCTTCGCCCACCTTGAGCGGGGCGAGTCCGTGCGGCTGAAGCTAACCAACGAGACCGTTTTCCCCCATGCCATGCACCTGCACGGGATGCACTTTCGCGAGGTGCGCCCGGATGGCAGCCTCGGCCTGATGCGCGACACGATCCTCAGCTTTCCCGATGAGCCGCTGGATATTGCCTTTGTCGCGGACAACCCCGGCAAGTGGCTGCTTCACTGCCACATGCTTGCCCATGCCGCCGCAGGCATGACCACATGGATCGAGGTCGCGTGAAGCGCCCCTGTCCCTTTATTCCAACAGGAAGGAAACTTAGCATGAAGAAATACATCTCCCTTGGCTTGATACTCGCCGGGACTGCCGCTTTTGCGCATAGCGGGGTTCAGAATCCTGACGTCATGAACCGGATGATGGGCATGTCGGCTCTCGCGAAGCAGATGAAGCTGATCGGAGGGATGGCCAAGGGGGAGGCCGAGTTTGACGCCGCGGCGGTCAACTCGGCGCTTGGCAAGATGTCGGAGGAAGCCTCCTACATACCTTCACTATTCGAAACACAGGCCGATGACCCCAAATCCGAGGCGCTGCCGGTGATCTGGGAGAAGTTCGACACCTTCAGCGAGCATGCCGAAAAGCTGGAAACGCTTACGGCCGGTCTCGCCGGCACCGTCGAGACAGAGGCGGACTTGCGGTCAGCGGTTCAACAGGTTGGCAAAGCCTGCGGGGCCTGCCATTCGACCTTCCGCGAATGAAGCTCGCATTCGCTCTTTGGCTCTGCGCCGCGACCGCGGCGCAGGCGGACCACCTGTTCGACGGGCGTGACCTCGGTGCTGGTGAACGACTCTACATGGACCATTGCGCAAGCTGCCATGGGTCCGAATTGGAGGGTCAGCCAAACTGGCAGTCGTCGGGCCCGGACGGAACCCTCCCGGCGCCCCCGCATGACGAGAGGGGTCACACATGGCACCATGATACCGCATTGCTCTTGGACTATACCCTCTTGGGTGGTCAGGCGACGCTGGCCGCGCGTGGTGTCACCGGTTTCAAGAGCGGGATGCCGGGTTTCGAGGGCACGCTGACAGAGGCCGAGGCACTGAATATTCTCGCTTTCATTCGCTCCAGCTGGTCAGAGCGCGCCAAAGAGGTTCAGCGCCTCCGGTCACACCCGGAGGGCTGAAGCATACTCTGGCGTAATCCGGTTCTCAGGACGTCAGAAGCTTTTTCCGGGCCGCATAATCCTCGGCGTCGATCTCGCCGCGTGCGAGGCGCATGTCGAGCTCAGCAAGCGCGCCGCCGCCCTTTTGCGCCGTTGGGAAGGATTGTGCATCCAGCCGGCGGACAAACCATATAACAGCAGCGACGATCAGGCCGAGAACAATGAGCCACAAGACGGGACCGAACATCATTCCAAGGCCGTTGCCATAGCCCCAGCCCATCATGTGATCGTAGCCGCCGTATCCGTCACTGTCGGACAATGCCGGCTGGGCAAGGGTAGCGAACAGTAGTGCGATACGTTTCATGGTGTGCTTCCTTATCAAGACAAGTGACGCCACACTGCAACCCAAGGAGAGTGAAAGTCATTGATCTGTCTCAACCACACCATTCCGTGATCGTCCGAGGGCCGCGGTAGTAGCCCTCGAACCAGGCTGTGGAGTGGCTCACTCAGAGCCGATCTCGGTAACGGTCAGCTTGCCCTTGACCCTATCCGCCATGAACTCGATCTCTTGACCTTCGCTCAGGCCCTCCATCATCGCGGGATCGGCCACCTCGAACACCATTTTCATGGCGCCCATGTCGAGGTTATCCAGCGGGCCGTGGTCGATGGTCAGCCGGTTCCACTTGCTATCGATCTTGGTGATCGTTCCGTGGACCATTGGCATATCGCCGTGACCGTGCCCGGAGTCGGCCAAAACTGAAGTCGAGGTGATCAAGGCAAATGTGATTGCGAGAAGGGTTTTCATTCTGATTGTCCTTTCATGACATGAGAGATCGCCCGGTGCACCGGGCGTGGGGTTGCATCACCCGCGCGAAAGATGCGAGCGCGGGGTCAGGATCGTTTCGGGGCTTTCGTTTCGGGCTTCTTCCGGGAGTTCGCCGGTCCATTCCCAGGCTTGCGTACCGGGCGGGTTTTCGTACCAGCCCGGATCGGCGTAATCGTCGGGCGCAATGCCCTCACGTACTTTGACGACGCTGAACATGCCGCCCATTTCGAGCGGACCGTAGGGCCCCCAACCGGCCATCATCGGCACCGTGTTGTCGGGCAGTTCCATCGACATCTCGCCCATGTCGGCCATGCCCGCCGTGCCCATTGGCATGTAGCCCGGAGTCTGCCGCCGGATCATCTGGGTGAGCTTACGTTTATCCGTACCGATGAAAGTTGGCAGATCGTGACCCATAGCGTTCATCGTATGGTGCGACTTGTGGCAGTGGATCGCCCAGTCGCCAAGGTGGTCTGCGGTGAACTCATAGGCACGCATGGCGCCCACGGGGATGTCGATGCTGACCTCGGGCCAGCGGGCGCTTTCCGGGACCCAGCCGCCATCGGTGCAAGTAACCTCGAAATCGTAGCCGTGCATGTGAATCGGGTGGTTCGTCATCGTCAGGTTTCCGCAGCGCACGCGCACACGATCACCTCTGTTCACCACCAACGGATCGATGTCGGGAAAGATCCGACTGTTCCATGTCCACATGTTAAAATCGGTCATCTCGGCCACGCGTGGCACGTAGGTGCCAGGATCGATGTCGTAGGAGGCCAGAAGGAAAGCAAAGTCGCGGTCCACTGGCATGAAACCAGGGTCGCGCGGGTGCACGATGAAGAGGCCCATCATGCCCATTGCCATTTGTACCATCTCATCCGCGTGGGGGTGATACATGAAGGTGCCGGACTTGGTGAGATCGAACTCATAGACAAAGGTCTTGCCGGGCGGGATCGCCGGATGGCTGAGGCCGCCGACGCCGTCCATACCCGAGGGCAGGATCAGCCCGTGCCAGTGCACTGAGGTATGCTCGGGCAAGCGGTTGGTGACATAGATGCGCACCCGCTCGCCCTCGACCGCCTCGATGGTCGGGCCTGTGGACTGCCCGTTATAGCCCCAGAGTCGGGCAATCATACCGGTCGCCATCACCCGCTCTACCGGCTCGGCGACAAGGTGGAACTCTTTGACGTTGCCGTTCATGCGCCAGGGCAGAGACCAGCCGTTCAGCGTAACGACCGGGTTATAGTCTGGCCCGGATCCGGGACGCGGCGGCACCTGTGTATCGGGGCTGTCATAGCTCGCGGCCTCGGGCAGATCCCGAAATCGGGTTTGCGCCTGTGCGGTACCGGCAAGCACGGCGCCAGCCCCCGCGGTAAGGAGTTGTCTACGATTCATTACTCGGTTCCTCCGGTGGATCCGCCCCAGATGACGGCGGTCATGTCGGCCTCGGCGCGCCAGTAGTCGGCCTTGGCCTCAGCAGTGGAAAGTTGTGCCTCAAGTCCATCGCGGGCATCCGAGATCAGCTCAAAAGTTGAGGTGAGCATTCCATTGTAGGACCGCAGCGCCTCTTCATCGATGATCCGGCGTAGCGGCAGGACCTCGTCTCGCCAGTGACGGGCGATGTTGTATTTGCCGGTAACTGCCGCGTGGACGGATCTGGCCTCTGATCGGGCATTGATCGCATCCTGCGCCAATGTCTGTGCGGCACGCATATAGGCAAGCTGGCCCCGACGGGAGACCAGCTTGCCGGTATCGTAGATCGGGATTTCGAAATCGACTTCGAGAACTCGGGAAGAGTCTGTCTCGCGCCCCGAAGCGGTTTCCACCCGGTCAGTCTCAATACCGCCCGCGATGGAGATATCCGACAACATGCGTGTTTTGCCTGCCAGACGGTATTCCTGTGCCACGGCTTCGAGTTCCAGCCGACCAATCGCCAGATCGGTACGGTGCGTCAGGGCAAGCCGTTCGACATCCGGCCTTCCGGGACGCCGCGCCGGGAGGCCGGGTAATCGGTTCGGGACGTAAAAGGCAATATCGCTGCCCGGCAAGCCCATGAGGCGTGTCAGCTTTTCCTTGGCCAGCTGCGCTTGAAGCCGGGCATCCGCTCGCTCTGCCGCAAGTTCGGCGGTGAACACATGCTCGCGGGCCTGATCGGCACGGTTCATGGCGCCGGTACGGCCCAGCTCGGCTGCAAGTTCGCTCGCCGAATCCGCTGTTTCCTGCGCCTGAGCGATCAGCCCGGCAGCCTCGAACGCGGCGACTGCATCAATCCAAGCCCGCCGGGTCTCGTTCGCGAGTGCAATCGTCTCGCCCAGCGCTGCCAGTTCTGCCTGTCGAAACCGAGTTTGAGCAATTGCCTTGCGCGATTTGAGCGTCGCTGCTTCCAGAATGGTTCCGGTTATCGTCGCCTCGATCGAGCTGGCAATCCCTACTTCACCGATCCCGGAGATTGTAACGCCGAAGGTGGGGATCGGACCAAGCGCGGTTTCCCAAAGATCGGCAGCGGACAGACCAAGGTCGGCGTAACTTGCCTGCAACCCCCGGTTATTCATCAGGGCGACCTGAACGGCTGTATCGGGGCCAATGGTCTTGCCTTTGATCATGGCGCCAACGCGCTGTTCATTTGCTGTGACCTCGGCGGCGGTCTGGTTCCACACCGCCGACGCTCCGGTCGCTTGGCGGGTTACGCCTGAGACAGCAGAAAAGCCTGGTCGTTGCCCGGACGCCTCACGGACGAGCGCGCTATCGGCGCAGGCGGCGAGGACCGCAGGAAAGGCGAGAATGGGTAGCTTTGCCAAGCGCCTCATGACGACCCTCCCGGCGCCTGGGCGTCATTGAGCTGACGCCAGTCCTCTGGTTCAACAATTGGGCGCGACGTGTGGACGACGGACGGTCCGGGCGCAGCGGACTTTACAATGTTCGGGTCCGTAGCGCGGATCAGCGGCGTGACGGCAGGTGGCTCAAAGGGTTGCGTGCAACCCAAGAGCGTAAGCGGCAACGTGGCCGCGAGAAGAATTTTCATGGAATACTCCGAAAGATGATCGAAACAGCGCGCGCTATGAGGCGCCGCACTACAAGTGGATCAGGCTTTCGGTGGTCTCTTGAACCCAGAAAGATGGGTCAGGTCGACAAGGTCAGACGATGTCCAAGTATGGATGGCTCGACTGGCGACAGCGACCGACCGGGAGGTTGCCGGCATTGCGGAGATATCAAAGAGACACGCATGGTCACAGCATACTGGCACTTGCTGCTCGCTATTCTGCGGATCCTTATCCAACATCTGGTGCGAAGCGTGCCCGTCATGGTCCTGCATAGCAGTGTGATGCGACATCGCGCTCGGCTCGGACTTCTGGTTGCAAAGCATCGTCACAGACATTGCTGACGCTGCGACCGGAGAGCCAGCGACCAGCAAGCCGGTCAGAACCATGAACATTGCAAGAAGGGTACGGGTCACCATTGTGCATGTATGATTGAGTCACGAAACCTTGGCAACTCACGAAATCTTCAATCGGTCGTCGAAAATTAGATCGCAAGCGCTGACATTACCGCACCAACGCGAAACATCACTGACCGCATTTACCATCTGGTCACGCCAATTGTTATTTTTGGTCACTCCAGAGCCTGTTTGATCTGCCGCACTTGCACTGAAGTGGCAAAACGCCAAGCTGAACACACAGTCAGACAGCGTCACGAAAGCTCCACGCAAATTATGTCACCGTATCTGAGCCTTTTCCTCGCTGCCTTCGCCGCCGCAACGCTACTGCCTGCCCAGTCAGAAGCACTCCTTGCCTATTTCCTGACGGACGTCTCCCTCTCTGTGCTGATGCTGCTTGCCTTCGCCACATTCGGAAATGTCCTCGGTTCGACGTTGAACTGGGTGTGCGGCCGTTTCCTGCGCCGCTTTCAGGATCGGCGCTGGTTCCCAATTTCGTCAACGCAACTGGCACGTGCGGAGGCGCAGTATCATCGCTACGGGCGCTGGAGCCTTCTTGCGACTTGGATACCCATAATCGGTGATCCACTGACGGTCGTCGCTGGTGTCATGCGGGAACCTCTGCCGAGTTTCCTGCTGATTGTTACGATCGCCAAGGCCGGACGATACTTGGTCGTCGCTGCTCTGACGTTGGCCTGGGTGTAGCCGATCTCCTTGGCAGCAAACGAGCGGCGCGCTCAGAAATGCGCCGCCTATTCGGGTAGAGATTGTCGATTGCCAGTGGATGGCTATGACGCTTGAGGCCCCGCAGATGCGGATGTTCCGACGGACGATTGTCACGAGTGTTCTCGAGGCCACCACATTGCCAGCCGGCCAGAGGCGCAAGGCAATGATCAACCCAACGCACGCCAAGGCGGCCGGCAAGTGGAGCGCCGGGACAATACCAAACTGGGTCATCCGCCATTCCGAAAGGGAATAGCTAACCAGCCAACAAGCGAGGGCCAATGCGCGCTGAGCCGCGAAGACGGCATGCCGCTTCTCGACATGGGCCGATCGGCAGAGCAGACTCAACCTGCCCTTCGTCCGCCACGCAGCAAATGGCAGCAAACCGCCCTTCGTGCCAGTTCACGTTGCCATAATGCGCCTCGCTCTATTGACCAGTTGGGGCCGGCTCCCGACACAGGCGAAGTTCTGTAAGCGTCATGAAGCCTTCGCATCTGACACCTTTATGCCGACCGTGAAGACCTTTGAGAGGAACGGACCCTTCTAACATACCCATGGCTGGCGGTTTCCGGGGGCGCATCCACGGAAAAAACGTTCTCTGCTTCGAACAAGGCATGAGCGATTGGAAAAATTCGCTGACGTAAGGGAATGCCCACAAACCACAATGCGCAAGATTATGGGCAAATCACGCAAACTTATTGGGACCGCGCAAGGTTATGCGCGATCCTACAGCCGTTCAGAAATCGAGGTTTTCGACGTTCAGCGCGTTCTGCTGGATGAACTCTCGGCGGGGTTCGACGACATCGCCCATGAGCTTGGTAAAGAGATCGTCGGCCTCGACCATGTCATCCACCTTGACCTGCAGCAGGGTGCGGGCGTCCGGGTCGAGCGTGGTTTCCCAGAGCTGGTCCGGGTTCATTTCGCCAAGACCCTTGTAGCGTTGCAGCGACAGACCCTTGGCACCTTCGTCGAGAATGGCCTGCAAAAGGCCAAGCGGGCCGTAGATCACCTGGTTACGGTCGCGGCGTTCCAGCGTGGCCGGGGAGCCATAGATGTCTTGCAGGCTTTGGGTAAAGCTGCCGGTCTTGCGCGCCTCGCCAGAGCGCAGCATCGGACCGTCGAGCGTGCGGACCTCTTCAACACCTCGCAGGATGCGGGCCAGACGGATGCCGTGGTCCTGCGTGATACGCCCCTGCCAGCCGCGTTCGTATTCGGCGGCGATCACGTCGAGCCGTTTGGCCACCTTGTCGGCGACGGCCTGAAGGTCGGCGTCCACGGCGCCGGGCACGAAGGCCCCGGCAATGGCCGCCTGTTCAAGGATGTGACGGGGGTAATGGGTCGGGAAGGCTTCGAGGACCCGGCGGAGCTGGCGTGCCTCGTCGATGACGCGGACCAGATCCTGCCCGGTGATTTCCTCGCCCGAGCCGAGCCGCAGAACCGCGTTCTCGACGCCCTGCTGGATCAGGTAATCGTCCATCGCGGCCTGATCCTTGAGGTAGACCTCGGACTTGCCACGGCTGACCTTGTAGAGCGGCGGTTGTGCGATATAGAGATAGCCGCCTTCGATCAGCTCCGGCATCTGCCGGTAGAAGAAGGTGAGCAGCAGCGTCCGGATGTGTGCGCCATCCACGTCGGCGTCGGTCATGATGACGATCTTGTGGTAGCGCAGCTTGTCGATGTTGAATTCATCGCGCCCGATCCCGGTGCCAAGCGCCATGACGAGGTTGCCGATTTCCTGGCTGCCGAGCATCCGGTCGAACCGAGCCCGTTCGACGTTGAGGATCTTACCCTTGAGCGGCAGGATCGCCTGCGTGCCCCGGTCGCGCCCGGTCTGCGCCGAGCCGCCAGCGCTGTCACCCTCGACAAGGAAGATTTCGGTCTTGGCCGGGTCTTTTTCCGAACAGTCCTTGAGCTTGCCGGCAAGGAAGTTCACGTCCATCGCAGTCTTGCGCCGGGTCAACTCGCGCGCCTTTCGGGCGGCTTCGCGGGCCAGCGCGGCCTCTATGATCTTGCCGACGATGATCTTTGCTTCGTTCGGATTCTCCTCGAACCACTCGGAAAGCTTTTCGTTGACCAGACCTTCGACGGCGGGACGTACCTCGGAGGAGACCAGCTTGTCCTTGGTCTGCGAGGAGAATTTCGGGTCGGGCACCTTGACCGAAAGCACGCAGGTCAGACCCTCGCGCGCGTCATCCCCGGTAAAGGAGACCTTTTCCTTTTTCGCGATACCGCTGGACTGCGCATAGGCGTTGATCGTCCGGGTCAGGGCGCCCCGGAAACCGGCCATATGGGTGCCGCCATCGCGCTGCGGGATGTTGTTGGTAAAGGGCAGAACCGTCTCGTGGTAGCTGTCGTTCCACCACATCGCGACCTCGACGCCGATGTCGTCTTTTTCGCCGGTGATAAAGATCGGCTCGCTCATCACGGTGGATTTCGACCGGTCGAGATATTTGACGAATTCCCGCACGCCGCCTTCGTAGAAGAGCTCCGAGCGGAGCGGTTCCACGGGACGCTCGTCGACCAGGATGATGCGGACGCCCGAGTTGAGGAAGGCAAGTTCGCGCAGGCGTTTTTCCAGCGTCTCGAAGGAATATTCGAGGTTCGAGAAGGTATCGGTCGAGGCGAGAAAACGGACCTCGGTCCCGGTCATGCCCTCTGCGTCGCCGACGACTTCGAGATGCTTGACCGTGTCGCCGCGTTCAAAGCGGGCCACGTGCTCTTTCCCGTCGCGCCAGATGCGCAGTTCCAGCCAGTCGGAAAGCGCGTTCACGACCGAGACACCCACCCCGTGCAGACCGCCGGATACCTTGTAGGAGTTCTGGTCGAATTTGCCGCCCGCATGCAGCTGGGTCATGATGACCTCGGCGGCGGAAACGCCTTCTTCCTCGTGGATGCCGACGGGGATTCCGCGTCCGTTATCCATTACTGAAACGCTGGAATCCGCATGGATCCTGACGGTCACCGCGTCCGCATGTCCGGCCAGTGCCTCGTCGATGCCATTGTCGACGACTTCGTACACCATGTGGTGCAGACCCGAGCCATCGTCCGTGTCGCCGATATACATGCCGGGCCGTTTGCGGACAGCTTCTAAGCCTTTGAGAACCTTGATGGAATCAGCGCCATATTCTTCCGGTGCGCGGTCGGTCTCGGACATCCGAAAATCCTTTTGTCATTTTGCGATTTTATACCCGGTTCTGGGGGGATTGTCACGGGCTGACCACAATATTTGGTGTATCTCCGGAAGTTACGGCGCGCCCTTCCAGATAGTCGATTCAGGTGCGGTCGTCGCGTGATGGGGCTCTGCCCCCGATGCCCGTTCCGGGCATCTCCCCCGGGATACTTTCTGACCCAAAGAAGGACCAAACGAGTGCTTTAGGCTGGGTCCTGCAGCGAGACGCCGGTGGTTTCCGAGACATGCAGATGTTGTGCCCGCGCCCCCAGTTCGTCGAAGAGCTCAGCGCCGGTTCCGGTCATCCACGCCTGGGTTCCGAGCGCGCATATTTCGTCGTAGAGCGCGGCGCGGCGATCCGCATCGAGATGGGCAGCGATTTCGTCGAGAAGCAGGATGGGCGGCGCGCCGATCTGTCGCGACAGGGCGCGCCCGTTGGCGAGGATGAGCGACACCAGCAGCGCCTTTTGTTCGCCGGTCGAGCAGTCCTTTGCCTCGATCCCTTTTTCGGCATAGACGGCGTGAAGATCGGTTCTGTGAGGTCCGACCAGTGTCCGGCCGGCGGCCATGTCACGGAACCGGCTTTCGGCGATGGCCTCGGCAAGATCCGTGGCGCTTTTGGGCATGCTGCCTTCGGATTGGGTGAGGTCGAGTGCCGCAGCCGGAAAACGCGTGGTGCCATCCTGTTGCGCGGCTTCGAGTTTCAAAAGGGTGTCAAGGCGGTTGCGATGGATGAGGGCGCCCGCCTCGGCCATCTGCCGTTCAAGGGCCATGTACCAATGGGGATCGCGGACCATGTCTTTGAGCAGCCGGTTGCGTTCCCGCATGGCTTTTTCGTAGTCAAGAACGATCTGGGCGTGGCCGGGATCAAAGCTCAGCACGGCCCGGTCGAGAAACCGCCTGCGACCTTCCGCGCCTTCGATCCACAGACGATCCATGGACGGGATAAGCCACAGGACCCGGACTATCTGGCCAAGGGCGACCTGGCTTGCCTGTTTGTCGTCTATTCTGACCTGCCGCGCAGCCCCGTTTTCCGACCATGTCCTGATCTCGTGGGCGGTGCCGCCGGAGAGCACATCGGCCGTCAATTGCCATCCGATTGGATCGGGACGCCGGGCCATATCGCTTGCGCTGGCGCGGCGCAGCCCACGACCAGGGGAAAGCATCGACAATGCCTCAAGGATATTCGTCTTCCCGGCCCCGTTTGCCCCGAAAATCGCGACTGGGCGTTCGTCGACGCGGATCCTGGCGATCTTGTGGGACCGGAAATGCGATAGGGTCAGGGAGGTCACTGCCAGTGGCTTTTCGGGCGCCATCCGTCCCCCTTCTTTGGGTCTTAAAATATCCCCGCCGGAGGCAAAAGTTTTAGACGCGCATCGGCATGACGACGTAGACCGCGCTCTGATCGGTTCCTTCGCGCATCAGCGTCGGATCGCCTGCCGAGTTGAACATGAAAACGGCGTTCTCACGGTCGACCTGGCTTGCGATTTCCAGCAGGTATTTCGCGTTGAAGCCGATCTCGAGCCGTTCGTCAGAATAGGCGACGGCAAGCTCTTCCTCGGCGGCGCCGCTGTCGGGGGCGTTCACCGACAGGATCAGACGGTCTTCTTCCAGCTGCAGCTTTACCGCGCGGGAGCGTTCAGAGGACACGGTGGCGACGCGGTCGACGGCCTTGGCAAAATCAGCCGCGTCGACTTCGAGCCGACGGGTGTTTCCCTGCGGGATGACGCGTGTGTAATCAGGGAATGTTCCGTCGATGACCTTGGAGGTCAGCGTGATGTCGGGTGTCGCAAAGCGGACCTTGGTTTCCGAAACCGAGACTGCGATTTCCATATCGTCCTCGTCGAGCAGCTTGCGCAGCTCGCCCACGGTTTTGCGGGGAACAATTACGCCGGGCATCTGTTCGGCGCCTGCGGGAAGCGGGGCGTCGATACGGGCAAGGCGGTGGCCATCGGTCGCGACGCAGCGCAGCGCCTTTCCGTCTTCGCCATCGGCCACATGCATGTAGACACCGTTCAGGTAGTAACGGGTCTCTTCGGTCGAAATGGCGAATTTCGACTTGTCGAACAGGCGGCGCAGCACCTCGGCCTTGGCGGAAAAGTTCGACTCGTATTCCGAGGTCGCCATGACCGGGAAGTCTTCTTTCGGCAAGGTGGCCAGCGAAAAGTTCGACCGGCCCGCTTCGACCGTCAGACGGCCTGCGGCGGTATCGGCATTCAGGCTGACAAGGGCGCCGTCGGGCAGCTTGCGCACGATTTCATGCAGGGTCGTCGCGGCCACGGTAGTCGCCCCGGCGCGTTCGACCTGTGCAACGGCCTTGTCCACCACTTCGATATCGAGGTCGGTGGCGCGGAAATAGACAGAGTCACCCTCGGCTTCGATCAGCACGTTGGCGAGGATCGGAATGGTGTTGCGGCGCTCGACAACCGATTGCGCCTGAGACACGGCCTTGAGCAATGTGCCACGTTCGATGCTGAATTTCATGTCCTTCGATCCTCTGCAAAGGCCGGGAAGGGCAAGTTAGCGGTTTGGCCCCCCGGCACAAGGCCTTTCCTGAGTTTGTCTGTTTTAAAGGAAAGGGCGTCAAGGGGGGCAGCGATGCGATTGCGGCGAGTATGGCCAAATCGCAAACATTCTGCGGCGTTACCGCGAATTTGCCCGCCCGGACGCGTGTTTGTGGTCTTGTGCAAATGCCCCGGCGCGGGCCGGGGCTTGCAAATCAGGCCTCGAGCGCGCGGCGCAGCATTTCAACGTCTTCGGCGATCTGACCGTCGGACGCCTTGAGCTCTTCGATGCGACGCACGCCATGCATGACGGTGGTGTGGTCGCGACCGCCAAAACGGCGGCCGATCTCCGGCAGGGAGCGGCTGGTCAGCTGCTTGCAGAGGTACATCGCCACCTGGCGCGGACGTGCGTAGGAGCGCAGGCGTTTTGGGCCGATGATGTCGGACAGGCGGATGTTGTAATATTCGGAGACCTTACGCTGGATTTCCTCGACGGTGATCTTGCGTTCCGAGGCGCGCAAAACATCGGCGAGACAGTCCTGCGTCAGCTCCATGTCGATCTCGCGGCCAACGAGCGAGGCGAAGGCGAAGAGACGGGTCAGCGCGCCTTCGAGCACACGCACGTTAGTCGAGATGCGATGGGCAAGGAATTCCAGCACGCCATCGGTAACTTCGAGTCCGGGGTAGGTCTTTTTGTAATTGTCGAGTTTCGACTGGAGGATGCCGAGGCGCAGCTCGTAATCGGTTGGATGCAGATCGACGACGAGGCCGCATTGCAGGCGCGACTGGACGCGGTCTTCGAGATCCTTGATTTCACCCGGGGCACGGTCGGCCGAAATGATGATCTGCTTGTTCTGGTCGACCAGCGCGTTGAAGGTATGGAAGAATTCTTCCTGCGTGCTGTCCTTGCCGGCGATGAACTGCACGTCATCGACCATCAGAACGTCGACCGAGCGGAACATGTGTTTGAAATCCATCATCTTGCGTTCGCGCAGGGCCTGGACAAAGCGGTACATGAACTGTTCGGCCGATAGATACAGGACGTTCAGCTCGGGCTGGCGGGTCCGTAGTTCCCACGCGATGGCATGCATGAGGTGCGTTTTACCAAGGCCGACACCGCCGTATAGAACCAGCGGGTTGAAGGTGACGGGACCGCCTTCACTGACGCGACGTGCTGCGGCATGGGCCAGTTCGTTCGGCTTGCCGACGACGAAGTTGTCAAAGGTAAAGCGGGCGTCCAGCGGCGCGGCGCCGAATTCGGGAGCCTGATCGTCCGAGGCGGTCGCGGCCGCAGACGCGGCCGAAGGCGCGACGGCAGGATCGACGGGCTTGGCGCGCTGCTCGGGCGCCGTGCGGCGCTTGGGCGAATTTGCCGGGACCTGAAACTGGATGCGCTGAACGTCCTCCCCACAGGAGTTCAGCTCGTACAGGATAAGGTCGGAAAAGTTCTGGCCAACGTAGTTGCCCATGAAGTTCGTCGGCACATGAAAGACGGCAACGCCATCGTTCACATCCGAAAATTCAAGCGGTTCGATCCATGTTGTATAGTTGTTCTGACCGACCGTCTTGAGCAGCTTTTGTCTGAGTTGTCCCCATTCTTCTTGTCTCATCTTTGCCTCATGCATCCCAAATTTCGAGGCCATTCGACCTCTTATCTCTTGTTGACCGGCGCAGAAACCGGCGGGACTCATGCACAAGCGGGGACACCGCTGACAAAAGCATGACAGCGCGTCGTCGTCGTATTGCGGCAATGACAACAAGCAAACCGAACCCGTCCGCCCAACACTAGACGGGTCATAACCGGTGCAATCATCGACGCACTATTTTACACGACAGGGTCACAATAACGATGGGCAGCCATCGTTCATGACACACTGAGAAAGCCGGATGAAATCCGACAATTCAGTTGAGTCTCCGGCGTTTTGACCCGTTGCAGACTGGGCCTTGGTCCGGAAACAACCTGTCCCCCCAAGCATATGAATCGCTCGCTTAGTGGTAGCAATTCTGACGGCAGACCGGCAACGAAACTATGTTATTGACTCACTCTTTTCTCGGCAGAGAATCTCTTGGCCCCATGGAAACCGGCGGAAGCCGTCCGGAACCAAAAAAGGCGCTGCCGACGGCAACGCCTTATAGTCATTAATATTTCACAAAAACTTGAGCGGTTGATCGCTCAACTCAGCTGAGAGCTTTCACGCGGCTCGAAAGACGGGACATCTTCCGGGCGGCTGTGTTTTTGTGCAACACACCCTTGGTGACGCCGCGCATCAGCTCGGGCTGGGCGTCGCGAAGGGCAGCAATTGCCACTTCCTTGTCGCCGGAAGCGATCGCTTCCTCGACTTTACGGAGGTAGGTGCGAATCCGCGAACGACGGGCTTTGTTAACGGTAAAGCGCGATTCGTTCTGACGGGCGCGTTTCTTGGACTGCGGTGTATTGGCCATGTCGGCTCCCTCACATCGGGACGGTTGAAATCAAAAGCGCAAAACGTCCCGACACCGGGTTTTCATCGACCGGTCGAATCCTGCCAGAGCGGGCATCACGCGCATGTATCGGCGGCGTATAGGTCAGTTTTACGGGAAAGGAAAGCCATTTTCGCGAAGATCGCGGCGCAGGCCGGGCGGATGCCGGGGGCGGCGATGCGCCCCCGGTCACTTACTTGTCGCGGAACTGCGGTTGCCGCTTTTCAAGGAAAGCGCCCATGCCTTCCTTTTGATCTTCGGTCGCGAACATCGAGTGGAACAGGCGGCGTTCGAACAGGATGCCTTCGCGCAGGGTGGTCTCGTAGGACCGGTTGACCGCTTCCTTGGCGGCAAGGATGCTCGGCAGCGATTTCTCCGCGATCTTGTCGGCGGCGGACATCGCCTCTTCCATCAGTTTCTTGGCGGGTACGACCCGGCTCACCAGGTTCGCGCGTTCCGCTTCCTCGGCCGTCATGAAACGCCCGGTGAGGTTCATATCCATCGACTTTGACTTGCCGACATATCGCGTAAGACGCTGGGTGCCGCCGATCCCGGCGATGACGCCGAGGTTGATTTCGGGCTGGCCAAACTTGGCAGTGTCGGCGGCGATGATGAAATCGCAGGCCATCGCCAGTTCACATCCGCCGCCAAGCGCATAGCCGGCGACGGCGGCGATGATGGGCTTGCGGATCGCGAGGATTCGGTCGCTGGTATCGGCGAACAGGTTCTCGCTGTAGACATCCGCAAAGCTCTTCTCGGACATCTCCTTGATATCCGCCCCGGCGGCAAATGCCTTATCCGAGCCGGTTATGACGATGCAGCGCACCTTATCATTGCCATCGGCCTCTTCCAGTGCATCGCATAGCTCGCCCAGCAGCTGAGTATTCAGCGCATTCAGGGCGTCCGGGCGATTGAGGCGTATTTGGCAGATGTGGTCTTCTGTAGCGACGGTAATCGTCTCAAAGGCCATGAATCTTGCTTTCATTGTTCCGTTGTGAAACCGAGCCTTACCATTTGAAGCAATCACTTCAAGCTATCTTTGGCATTGCGCACAGAAGAACGACGATCTTCCCGATTGCACGATTCGCTGCACATTTGAGCGACAATCGGGGGTGCGGCAGGGCTGGCCCTCGCGTCCGTAGACGTCAAAGGAATGCTGAAAATATCCAAGTTCTCCATCGGCTTGGCGGAAGTCGCGAAGCGAGGAACCGCCTGCCTGAATGGCATCCATGAGCACCTGCCGGATGATCGGAACAAGCGCGCCGACACGGGCGGCTGAAATTTTACCGGCTTTTCTGCGGGGTGAAATTCCGGCACGGAAAAGCGCCTCGCAGACATAGATATTGCCAAGTCCCGCGACGATGCGCTGGTCGAGCAAGGCCGATTTGACCGGGGTGTTGCGCCCGTGAAACGCCCTGATCAGATGCGCTTCGTGGAAATCGTTGCCCAGCGGTTCGGGCCCGAGCACGGCGAGCAGCTTGTGGGAATCGGCGCTGGCGGTGTCCATCAGATCCATCGCGCCAAAGCGGCGCGGGTCGTTGAAGGTAATGCGCGCGCCATTGTCCATATGCAGCACCACATGGTCGTGTTTTTCCGGCATCGGGTGTTCATGCACGAACCGGCCCAGCGGATCGCCCGACACCATCATCCGACCCGACATGCCCAAGTGCACCAATAGCGTCTCGCCCGAACTGAGGTCGGCAAGGATGTATTTCGACCGCCGCCGCAGCCGTTCGACGCGTTTGCCCGACAGCCGCACCGCCATATCCGGCGGGAACGGCCAGCGCAGGTCCGGCCGGTTGACCTCGGCGCGGGCGATGATTTCGCCCTCCATCACGGGGGCAAGGCCGCGACGGACTGTCTCTACCTCTGGCAATTCGGGCATGGTGCTCTTTCTTCTGGCAAGGGGGCGCATTGTGCCGCCCGGCAACGCCCTATAACAAGGGCCAAACTTTAGCGGCGGCAAGACCCATGACAGACGAAACCGACAAAACCACCCATTTCGGACGCGAGACCATCCCCGAGGGCGACAAGGCCGGGCGGGTGCAGGGCGTCTTCAACTCGGTCGCCAGCAAATACGACATCATGAATGACGTGATGAGCGTTGGCATCCACCGGGTCTGGAAAGACGCGATGATGGATTGGCTCGCCCCGCGCCCCGGCCAGCGGCTGCTCGACGTGGCGGGCGGTACGGGCGATATATCCTTCCGATTTCTCAAGCGGGCCGGGTATGGTCATGCCACGGTGCTGGACCTGACCGAGCCGATGCTGGTGGAAGGGCGCAAACGCGCCGAGGCCGCGAGCATGGCGGACAGCCTTGACTGGGTGGTGGGCGACGCGATGGCGCTGCCATTCGAGAACAACACCTTTGACGTCTACACGATCAGCTTCGGCATCCGGAACGTGACCCGCCCGCAGGAGGCGCTGAACGAGGCGTTCCGCGTGCTGAAACCGGGTGGACGGCTGATGGTGCTGGAATTCAGCCAGTTGCCGAACGACGGGCTGCAAAAGCTCTATGACCTCTACAGCTTTAACGTCATCCCGCGCATGGGACAGATGATTGCCGGGGATCGCGACAGCTATCAGTATCTCGTCGAATCGATCCGCAACTTTCCCGATCAGGAGACGTTCCTGTCGATGGTCCGGTTGGCGGGCTTTGAACAGGCGAAATACCGGAACCTGAGCATGGGAATCGCGGCGCTGCATTCGGGGTGGAAGATCTGATGGGTCTGGCTGAGCTGGTGGCTGCCTGATGCGCGGTCCGCATAATATCATCCGCCTGATCCGTACCGGCGCCACGATGGAGCGTACCGGCGCGATGGGCGTGATCCTCGATGCCTATGACGCGCCGCCCATGCTGCGCGTTGCCGCGCGCACGCTGGGCAAACCTTTCATGTGGCTGGGCTACAAGGGCGACCCGTCGATGCCGCCCGCGACCCGCGCGCTGACCGCGCTGGGCCCGGCCTATATCAAGTTCGGCCAGATCCTGTCGACGCGGCCCGATCTGGTGGGCAATGACCTTGCGGTGCAGCTGCGCGTCCTGCAGGACAAGCTGCCTCCCTTTGAGATGGCCGAATCCCGCGCCCAGATCGAAAGCGAGCTGGGCATGTCGGTTGACGAGATCTTTTCCGAATTCTCCGAGCCCATCGCCGCAGCCTCGATCGCGCAGGTGCATCAGGCACGGCTGGCGGACACGGGCGAGAAGGTCGCGGTCAAGGTGCTGCGCCCGAATATCGAGCGTGCCTTTCGCAAGGATGTGGACGCGTTTTACTTTGCCGCGCGCATGGTCGAGCTTTTCGCGCCGGGCGCGCGGCGGCTGCGTCCCATGGAGGTGGTCGAGCATTTCGACGGCGTCGTGCGGGGCGAACTTGACCTGCGGCTCGAAAGCGCGGCAGCTTCGGAATACGCGGCCAATACCAAGGACGACCCGGGCTTTCAGCTTCCCTCGATCAAGTGGAATTTCTCAAGCCGTCGGGTGATGACGCTGGGCTGGGCCGAAGGGGTGCCGCTTGGCGACAATGACGCGCTGGATGCGGCCGGACATGACCGGCGCGATCTGGGCGAACGGCTGCTGCGCCTGTTCCTGCTGCACGCCTTGCGCGACGGGTTCTTTCACGGCGACATGCATCAGGGGAACCTCAAGGTCGCACCCAATGGCGATATCATCACCTATGATTTCGGCATCATGGGCCATATCGATGAATACACCCGCCGGGTCTATGCCGAGATCCTGTTCGGTTTCATCCGGCGCGATTACAAGCGTGTGGCCGAGGTGCATTTCGAAGCGGGTTACGTGCCCGCCGATCAGGATGTCGATGAATTCGCCCGTGCCCTGCGTGCAGTGGGCGAGCCGATTTTTGGCATGGATGCCTCGCATATCTCGATGGGCCGGTTGCTGACCTATCTTTTCGAGGTGACCGAGCGGTTCGGCATGGAAACCCGGACCGAACTGATCCTGCTGCAGCGCACGATGGTGGTGGTCGAGGGCGTGGCGCGCTCGCTGAACCCGAACATCAACATCTGGGAAGTCGCGCGGCCGGTGGTCGAGGATTACATCAAGGATTCCATCGGCCCGAAAGCGGTGTTGTCGGACCTTGGCAAAGCGGCGCTGGTGCTGGCGCGGTTCGGTCCGCGCCTGCCGGGACTGGTGCAGAACGCGCTGATTGCACAGGCGGAACCGCCAGCGCCCGAACGCAAGCTGAGCCGCAGGATGCTGGCCTTGGTGGCTGTCTGCGCCGGTGTCGGTGGTGCGGCCCTCGCGGTTCTGCTGGAGCACCTTTTCTAGGGGGGCATCCAGAGGCCAAGCGGCTTGATGTCCCGGAAAGAATAGAGCGTGTCCTCAAACCGCGTTGGTGAATTATTTTATCTGCACTGGACGAATTGGGTGAAGGTCGGCTTGGAGCCCAAAGCGCTGAAAACTGCAGTTTGGCCGAAAGGCAGCACCCTACCTGTAGCTGACTTCTGCGAGGAGCATTCAGGGTGTATAATCCCTGAACAACTTTTGGGAGCATACTTATGCCAGCGATGATTTCATTCCGTTCTGTGGTTGATCCGTCTGATTGCGATTTCCTCGGCCATATGAACGTGTCCCGGTACTTTGCAGCATGTTCCGATGGTGTTTTTGCAATTCAGTCGGAAATGGGACTGACAGCAAATGATATGCGAGACGGTCGACGACTTTCTTTCGCCGTCGTAAATGCTCAAAGCGACTTTCGTTCTGAACTGGCGGCAGGCGATGCGATAAGGTTGGAGACTTCTGTCATGGAGATTGGCTCTAAATCCATGACGTTCCGGCATCGGCTGATCAGGTCAGTAGGCGATACCGTCGCTTTCGAGACAGTCTTTAAGTGCGTGCTGCTGAGCCTTGAGACGCGGAGAGCGGCGGAAATCCCCGATGATGTTCGCGAGACAGCCGCACAATGGTCAGAACAAGAAGCGTGAACTTCTCAATTCTCCGCTTTGCTGACACTTGGCTGCCCGTGAGGAACGGTCGATTTGTCCCGCGTACCCGACCAACACATTTCGCGGACACCCCAAAGAAAAAACCCCGCGCGGAGGGGGCGCGGGGGAGTTTGGTTGCCAAGGGAAGCAACGAGAGTTGGGTTACCAGTCCGAGGGACCTTTTTCTGCAAAGGCGTTGACCAGAAAGTCGATAAAGGCGCGAACCTTGGGCTGGGTGAACCGGCCCGGCGGGTAAACGGCATAGATGCCTTGCGTCTCGACCGGAAGGCTGGGCATCGCGTATTCGACCAGCCCTTTTTCCATCGCGTCGGCAAAGAGAAAGCTGGGCAGGAAGGCGATGCCAAGGCCCGAGATCGCGGCGTTGAGCAGCGACTGGCCGTCGTTAACACTTAGCCAGCCGGCGGTTCGGACTTGACGCTTTTCACCCGACGGGGCGGTCAGTTTCCAGACGTTGCCGCTCGACTGGTTGGAATAATGCAGGAGCTTGTGTTCGTTCAGGTCGTCGATCTTCTGCGGATAGCCGTATTTCTGGAAATAGGCGGGCGATGCGATCATTGCCTTGGTGGTTTCCGTCAGCTTGCGCGCGCGCAGGGTGCTGTCTTCCAGCTCACCGATCCGCACTGCCATGTCGAAGCCTTCGGAAATCAGTTCGACATACCGGTTGTTCAGCACCATGTTGACGGTGATCTCGGGGAAATCAGATAGGAATTCGCTGAGCACCGGCGAGAGATGATTGACGCCGAAATCCGTTGCGACCGAAATGCGCAGCAAGCCCGAGGGGGCCGATTGCATCGAGGTGACCAGCGCATCCGCTTCGCCTGCATCGTTCAGCACGCGGCGGGCACGGTCGTAATAGGCAAGGCCGATCTCGGTCGGGCTGACGCGGCGGGTGGTCCGGTTCAGCAGGCGTGCGCCCAGCCGTGCCTCAAGGCTCGAAACGTGCTTGGAAACGGCTGATTTGGAGATGCCCATTTTCTTGGCCGCATCCGTGAAGCCGCCCTGATCTACCACATTGGCGAAGGCTTCCATTTCGGTGAGACGGTCCATCGACTATTCCTTGGTGATTTCTATCGTTCTGGAAACAGTCTATCGCCACCAATCTTGGCAAGAACGCGGCACGTCTGAGATAATATCGCGGTTTTGTGTGGATCGTTCATGGCATGGAAACAGGGCGATCTCCCTTTAGTACCATGTTTTAATTGAATTTTAAACGCTTTTGTCAGCGGTTGAAGAGGCGTGTGTCAGCCCAGAATCCTGTCAAACTCTTTTTCGCCGCGTCTGGAAACGCGGAGGATTCGGCTGTCGGGGACACGGGCGACCCAGCCGAGGTCTTCGAACCGGGACAAGAGCGCACGCCCGAGCCGTCCGGCCAGATGCGACTGGCGCATCGACCAGTCGAGGCATTCGCGGCAAAGAGGCGCGCGGCTGGGCGGCAGCGCATCGGGGTCGAGGCCCAGGTCGCGCACGAAATCATACCCCTCAGGTGTCAGGTCCAGACCGGAATGGCTGGTCCGGAAGGCGCCGCGATCCTGCATGGAGCGGTAAAGCCGGACGCCCATCTCACCGGCCATGTGGTTGTAGCAGACACGCGCGGTGCGCAGTTCCTGATCTTTCGGGCCGGTACGCGTGCGCAATTGACCTTGCGTGGCGGCAAGGCCCATCAGACCTTCAAGCGCCCGGGCGACCTCATCCCCGGAGAGGGTGAAATAGCGGTGCCGTCCCTGCTGGCGACGCGCGATCAGTGAGCCGTCTTCCAGCTTGCGCAGGTGCGAACTTGCCGTCTGGGCTGTGACCCCGGCCTCATGCGCGAGTTCGCTCGCGGTCAGCGCCTTCCCCGACATCAGCGCGGTCAGGATATTGGCGCGGGCCGGATCGCCGATCAGCGAGGCGAGAGTCGCGATATTGGGGCCGTCTTTCATGCTTCGACGCTAATCGAAGCGTTGCGAACAATCCAGATGCTAGTCAGCGGCAAGCAAGGGAAGGAAACCACTATGCTGACATGTATCATCCGCTATCAGGTCGACCCGGTGAAAAAGGCGCAGTTCGAACAATATGCGCGGAACTGGGGGCAGGCGATTCCGCGCTGCGGTGCCGATCTTATCGGCTATTATGCTCCGCACGAGGGCTCTTCGACACTGGCCTATGGCATCTATAACGTCAAAAGCCTGTCTGATTACGAAGCCTACCGCGCCCGGCTGGCCGCCGATCCGCTGGGGCGCGAAAATTACGAATTCGCGCAGCGCGAACGGTTTTTGCTGCGCGAGGACCGGACATGGTTGAAACTGGCCTCGGCCCCACATGGAGACCCTGCATGATCGCCATCATTTTCGAAGTCGAACCCGCCGAGGGCCGCAAGGAGGAATACCTTGATATCGCCGCGAGCATGCGCCCGCTGGTCGAGCAGATCGACGGGTTTATCTCGGTCGAGCGGTTCCAGAGCCTGACCAACCCGGGCAAGCTATTGTCGATTTCGTTCTTTCGCGACGAAGAGGCGGTGCAGGAATGGCGCAGCCTGACCCGGCACCGGGCCGCCCAATCCCGCGGGCGCAAGGGCGTGTTCTCGGACTACCGGCTGCGGGTGGCCCATGTGATCCGCGACTACGGGATGTTCGACCGGGAACAAGCGCCGCAAGACAGTCTTGCGGCGCATGACGAGCTATAGCGCGGCGGCGAGCCGTGTGCCCTGATTGATGGCGCGTTTCGCGTCAAGTTCGGCGGCCACATCGGCGCCGCCGATCACATGCACTTTGGTGCCCTGCGATTCCAGCGCGTCGGCAAGGCTGCGCTCGGAGACCTGACCAGAGCAGAGCACGATAGTATCGACCTCGATCACGGTCGGGTTTTCGCGCGCCTCGCCAAAGCTGACGTGTAGCCCGCTCGCGTCGATCTTTTCATAGTTCACGCCGCCGACGAAATTCACGTCCTTCATTTTTAGCGCGGCGCGGTGAATCCAGCCGGTTGTCTTGCCAAGTCCCTTGCCGTGCTTGGTCTTCTTGCGTTGCAGCAGGGTGATTTCGCGCGCCGGTTCCTCGGGCTGAGGGCCTTCGGGGGCAAGCCCGCTGCGATGCTCGGCCGGGTCGGTGACGCCCCATTCCTTCATCCACAGCGGCAGGTCCATGGTTGGGCTGGTGCCTTCATGGGCGAGGAATTCGGACACGTCGAAACCGATGCCGCCCGCGCCGATCACCGCGACCTTGTGGCCGACCTTGGCCTTGCCGCGCAGCACGTCGATGTAGTTCACGACGTTCGGCCCGTCCTGACCGGGAATTTCCGGATCGCGGGGCAGCACGCCGGTGGCGATCACCACCTCGTCGAAATCGCCCAGCATGTCGGGCGTGGCGGTGGTGTTCAGCTTCACCTCGATCCCGAGGTCGGTGACCATCGCGCGGTACCAGTCGACGAGGCCCCAGAATTCCTCCTTGCCTGGGATCTGTTTGGCCATGTTGAGTTGGCCGCCGATCTCGTCCGACTGGTCGAACAGCGTGACCTTGTGGCCCCGTTCGGCGGCGGTTATCGCGGTCGACAGGCCCGCCGGGCCGCTGCCCACGACGGCAAGCGTCTTGATCTCGGTTGCCGGTTCGATCGGCAGTTCGGTTTCATGACATGCGCGCGGGTTCACAAGGCACGATGTCAGCTTGCCGCCAAATGTATGATCGAGGCAGGCCTGGTTGCAGGCGATGCAGGGGGCGATATGGCTGGCTTCGCCCCGCGCCGCCTTGGCCACGAAATAGGCGTCCGCCAGCATCGGGCGGGCAAGGGAGACCATGTCGGCGCAGCCGGTGGAGAGCACTTCTTCGGCAACTTCGGGCGTGTTGATCCGGTTCGAGGTGATGACCGGGATGCTGACCTTGCCCATCAGTTTCTTGGTGACCCATGCAAAGGCCGCGCGGGGCACACTGGTGGCAATGGTGGGGATGCGTGCCTCGTGCCAGCCGATACCGGTGTTGATGATGGTTGCCCCGGCTTTTTCGATTTCCTGCGCCAGTTGCACGACCTCGTCAAAGGTCGATCCGTCGGGGACGAGGTCGATCATGGAAAGCCGGTAGATGATGATGAAATCGGTGCCTGTCGCCTCGCGGGTGCGGCGCACGACCTCAATTGGCAGGCGCATCCGGTTTTCGTAGGGCCCGCCCCAGCGGTCGGTGCGTTTGTTGGTATGTGTGACGAGGAACTGGTTGAGGAAATAGCCCTCGCTGCCCATGATCTCGACCCCGTCGTACCCGGCCAGTTTGGCCTTGCGGGCGGCCTCGACAATATCGGCGATCTGCTTTTCGATCCCGTCCTCGTCCAGCTCGTTCGGGGGAAAGGGCGAGATCGGGGATTTCACAGCGCTGGGGGCGACGCATTTGGGGCCAAAGGCATAGCGCCCGGCGTGGAGGATCTGCATCGCGATCTTGCCGCCTGCTTGATGCACGCGGTCGGTGACGATGCTGTGGTTTTCGATATCCGTCTCGCTGACCATCATCGCGGCGCCCGGCGCCACCGAGCCTTCGGGATTTGGGCCAATGCCGCCAGTCACCATCAGTGCCACGTCGCCACGGGCGCGCTCGGCATAGAACTCGGCCACGCGGTTCCAGTCGCCGGTTTCCTCAAGCCCCGTATGCATGGAGCCCATCAGCACCCGGTTCTTGAGCGTCGTGAACCCAAGGTCGAGCGGTTTCAGTAGGTTCGGATAGGTGGCCATTGCGTGCTCCCTGTCTGCATGTCCGTTGCGAAGATTGCCGTCTCGGCCGGGTTTGTCACCTGCTACGCTGCGTCATCGACGATGTCGTTTGGTATCGTACCGGTGGAAATCGCGATCCAGATGGCGATGGCGAGCAATGACAGGGCGAAGGCCAGCCGCACCGGAACCGAGCTTTGCCATGACGCAAGGCGCGTGCCGATCATCGCGCCAAGCAGGACGATGGCCGAATGCACGATCAGCGCGGTCAGTACGTGTAACCCGCCCAGCAGCAGCGTTTGCAGCCAGATCGGCCCGGCCTGCGGCGAGGTGAACTGTCCGATCACTACCATGTAAAACACCAGCGCCTTGGGGTTCAGCAGGTTGGAGATCAGGCCCCGGCGAAAGGCGTTTTCGTCGCGGATCGGCGGCACGCCTTCGGCGCTTTCAGCCCAGGCGCACCAGGCGAGGTAGACCATATAGCCCACCCCGGCCCATCGCAGCAGGTGATAGAGCCAGTCCGACGCGGCCGCTATGGCGCTGAGCCCCGTGGCGGCGGCGACGACCTGCACAGACAAGCCGATGGTGATGCCAAGCACGGCGATCATGCCCGCCCGTCTGCCGGTTTGCGCCGAGAGCGCAGCAAGCCAGCCCATGTTCGGCCCCGGCGTGAGTTCGATGACGAACATCGCAATCATGAAAGAGGTCCAGTTGACCCCCGAAAGAATGTCCAAATGCGGCCCCCGTGGCTGGAAAATCTGGCGTCGTTCCAGTCAGGCTGCCGCGAATAGGCGGGGAACAAAAGGGTTTCTTTCCGGTATTCTAGGAAAACGGCGCCCATTAACGGCAGGGACATGCCTGCCGATATTGTGCTGACACGGGCCGTTCCTATATTTTTCCTGTCCCTTGCGGGGACGAAGTCTGGAGATCGAACGATGGGATATGTCAAGACGGCCATGCTGATGGCGGCGCTGACGGCGCTTTTCATGGGGCTGGGCTATTTGCTGGGCGGTACCGGCGGCGCGCTGATCGCGCTGGTCGTGGCGGCTCTCATGAATGTCTTTACCTGGTGGAATTCCGACAAGATGGTCTTGCGGATGCATAACGCCAAGCCCGTCGCGTCGGGCGACAGGCTTGGTCTTAACGATCTTGTGGCGCGGCTGGCTGAGAATGCAGGGCTGCCGATGCCTGCTGTCTACCTCATCGACACGCCGCAGCCGAATGCCTTTGCCACCGGGCGCAATCCGCAGAACGCCGCCGTGGCGGTGACCTCGGGGCTGATGCAAAGCCTGTCGCGCGAAGAGCTGGCCGGCGTCATCGCGCATGAGCTGGCCCATATTCGCAACCATGACACGGCGATCATGACTGTGACGGCCACCTTTGCCGGCGCGATTTCCATGCTCGCGAATTTCGCGCTGTTCTTCGGCGGCAGCCGAGAACGGATGGGGATTGTCGGCACGCTCTTGATGATGTTCCTCGCGCCGCTGGCGGCGGCTTTGGTGCAGATGGCGATCAGCCGCACCCGGGAATATGCCGCCGACAAGGCGGGGGCGCAGATCTGCGGTCAGCCGCTCTGGCTGGCCTCGGCGCTGGAGCGTATCCAGCAGGGAGCCTCGCGCATCGACAATGTCGCCGCCGAGAACAACCCCGCCACGGCGCATATGTTCATCATCAATCCGCTGCATGGCGGCGGACGGGACAAGCTGTTTTCGACTCACCCCGCGACTGAGAACCGCGTGGCGGCGCTGAAGGCAATGGCGGCACAAGGTTATGGTCATCAAAGCGTGCCTGAATCGGTGGCATCGCGGTCCTCCATTCCTTCGTCCGGACAACGCCGGGGCCGTGGCAATGGTAACGGGCCGTGGCGGTAAGCCGCTGAAGCTTGCAATGGGACAGGGCTTGCGGCAGGTCTGGGGCGCAGAGTAACGCGTCAGATCAGACCGCAGCGGAAGAGGCCGACCATGACCCCGGAAGAGATTGCAAAACTGCCTTACCGGCCCTGCGTCGGGGTAATGCTGGTCAACGAGTTGGGCGAGGTTTTCGTCGGCCAGCGCCGGGACCGCGATCAGGACGCCTGGCAAATGCCGCAGGGCGGGGTCGACAAGGGCGAAGAGGCCCGCGATGCGGCGCTGCGCGAGCTCTGGGAAGAGACTGGGGTGACATCGGACCTTGTCGAGATCATCGGCGAAAGCGAGCTGTGGCTGCCCTATGACCTGCCGCATGATCTGGTGCCGAACATCTGGAAGGGCCGGTATCGGGGGCAGGAGCAGAAATGGTTCCTGATGCGGTTCACCGGCGAAGATGCGCAGATCGATATTGCCACCGAACATCCCGAATTCTCGGAATGGCGCTGGCTGCCGGTGGCGGATCTTGTGCCCAATATCGTGCCGTTCAAACGCGAGGTTTATGAGCGCGTGGTCAGGGAATTCGCGCCGCTGCTTGACGGATAAGCACACAGAAAACGGCGGTGATCCCTGTACACAACCTGTACACCCCCTGTGCATCGCGCGTGCAGCGTTTCGCCTGATCGCGCCCCCCTTGTACCTGTTGGCCGCAGGGCATAGGGTGCGGCCTACCTCGGGGGGCCAAGTGGCTGAGATGCGCAAGCAGACCCGTTGAACCTGAACCAGTTAGCACTGGCGGAGGGAAGGTATGGACATCGCGCCACCCCTTGCCCTGTCGCCGCAAAAGGGAGGATGCCATGAAGTATCTTACATTTGCAGCGGGCGTATTCTGTGCCACGGGCCTTGCCGCCCAGACACCGGAACTGACCGTTTACACCTATGACAGTTTCGTCTCGGAATGGGGTCCTGGTCCGCAGATCGAAAAAGCGTTCGAGGCCGAATGCGGCTGTGATCTGAAATTCGTCAGCGCGGGCGATGGCGCTTCGCTGCTGGCGCGGCTCAAGCTCGAAGGTGCGCGTAGCGACGCGGACGTGGTGCTGGGGCTGGATACGAACCTGATGGCCTCGGCCGAGGACTCGGGCCTGTTCGCTCCAAGCGAGGTGGATGTCGAATATGACCTGCCGGTCGCATGGGAAAGCGATACATTCGTGCCTTTTGACTGGGGCTATTTCGCCTTTATTCACAACAAGGGCGTCACCCCGCCGCAGGATTTCCTTGAACTTGCGAAGAGCGACATGAAGATCCTGATTCAGGATCCGCGGTCCTCGACGCCGGGGCTGGGCCTGCTGATGTGGGTCAAGGCGGCCTATGGTGAGGACGCCGCGCAGGTCTGGGCCGATCTGGCGGATAATATCGTGACCGTGACCAAGGGCTGGTCGGAGGCCTATGGGCTGTTTCTGGACGGCGAGGCCGACATGGTGCTGAGCTATACAACTTCGCCCGCCTATCACATCATTGCCGAAGACGACGACACCAAGGAAGCCGCCGCCTTTGATGAAGGCCATTACATGCAGGTCGAGGTAGCCGCAAAGCTGGCGGCCAGCGATCAGCCTGAACTGGCCGAACAGTTCCTGCAATTCATGGTGACGGATGCGTTCCAGTCGGTGATCCCGACGACCAACTGGATGTACCCGTCGGTGATACCGGGCGACGGTTTGCCCGAAGGGTTCGAAGGTTTGGTCGAGCCGCGCAAATCCCTGCTGCTGCCCCCGGCAGAGGTGCAGGCCGCAAGGGACGAGGCGCTGAATGAATGGCTGACCGCGCTCAGCCAGTAATCTCTCCGGTCAGCGGCAGGCCCGGGCTGGGCGCGGCGGCATTGGTCGCCGTGCTGATCCTTGGTCCGTTGCTGGCCGTTTTCCTGCGGGCCGAGGCCGGCGCGGGGCTGGTGCGCGCCGATTGGGCGGCGATCCGGTTCACCGTCTGGCAAGCGGTGCTTTCGGCGGTGATCAGCGTGGCGCTGGCCGTGCCGGTGGCGCGGGCGCTCGCGCGGCGGCGGTTCGCCGGACGTTCAATTCTGATCACACTACTGGGCGCACCGTTTATCCTGCCGGTGATTGTCGCGGTTCTGGGCTTGCTTGCCGTGTTCGGACGCAATGGCTGGATCAGTCACGGGCTTGGACTGATGGGCCTGCCGCCGGTGCAGGTGTATGGGTTGCACGGGGTCGTGCTTGCCCATGTGTTCTTTAACCTGCCGCTGGCGACGCGGTTGATCCTTCAGGGCTGGCAGGATATTCCCGCCGAGCATTTCCGGCTTGCCGCACAGCTTGGTGCCGGGTCGCGGGTGATCTGGCGGCTGATCGAACGGCCGATGCTGGCGCGGGTTGTGCCCGGTGCGCTGGCGGTGATCTTTGCGATCTGCCTGACCAGTTTCGCGGTGGCGCTGACCTTGGGCGGCGGTCCGCGTGCCACCACGATCGAACTGGCGATCTATCAGGCGTTTACCTTCGATTTCGATCTTGGCCGCGCGGCGTTGCTGTCGGTGGTGCAGATCGCGCTGACCCTTGGCGCAGCACTTATCGCGCTGCGTGTCGCCTCGGGCGACGGGTTGGGCGCGGGGCTGGATCGGCCCGTGCAGCGCTGGGACGCGTCGGGGCGCGGGGCGCGGATACTCGATAGCACTTTGATCGTGGCGGCGGGGCTGTTCCTGCTGCTGCCGATGCTCGCCATCGTGGCGGAGGGCGTGCCGGGGTTGCTGCGCCTGCCCGCAAGCGTTGGTCGCGCGGCGCTGGTGTCGCTTGGCGTTGCGCTGGGCAGTACTGCCGTGATGCTGCTGGTCGCGGTGCCGATGGCGCTGGCGATTGCGGCAGGGCGTGGGTCGGTTGAACTTGCCGGTCTGTTGGGCCTTGCGGTGTCGCCACTCGTGATAGGTACCGGGCTTTTCCTGATCGTGAACCCGATTGCCGACCCGTTTGCGCTGGCCCTGCCGGTGACGGCGGGGGTAAACGCGGTGATGGGGCTTCCTTTTGCGCTGCGAATCCTTGTGCCCGCCGCGCGTGAGGTACTGTCGGTGCAGGGGCGGCTGGCGCTGAGCCTGAACATGCGAGGGCTGACCTTTCTGCGACTGGTGATCCTGCCCCGGATGCGGCCGCAGATCGGCTTTGCCGCCGGGCTGGTCGCCGCGCTGTCGATGGGTGATCTTGGGGTTATTGCACTTTTCGCCGAAACCGATGTTGCGACGCTGCCCCTGCAGATTTACCGGCTGATGGGGGCCTACCAGATGCAGGCGGCCTCGGGCGCGGGGCTGTTGCTGCTGGCGCTGTCGGTGGGGTTGTTCTGGGTACTGGATCGCGGAGGGCGCTGGCATGTTGCAGCTTGAACAGGTGCGCATCGACAATGGCGGGTTCGAGATGGATGCCGATTGGGCAGTCGAGCCCGGCGAAAAGATCGCCGTGATCGGGCCGTCTGGCGCGGGCAAATCGACCCTAATCGGGGCGATTGCAGGGTTTTATCCGGTGATCCGGGGCCGGATGATGTGGCAGGAGCAGGACATCACGAGGGCCATTCCCGGAGAGCGCCCGGTGGCGATGCTGTTTCAGCACGGCAACCTGTTTCCGCATCTGAGTGTGGCGGAGAATGTCGGTCTGGGTCTGCGGCCGGATTTGCGGTTGTCGGCGGCCGAGAAGGAGCAGGTGCGCGACGCGCTGGGACGCGTCGGTTTGCAAGGGATGGAGGAGCGTCGACCGGCGGCCCTGTCGGGCGGCCAGCAAAGCCGCGCGGCGCTGGCGCGTGTGCTGGTGCAGGACAGGCCGCTGCTGTTGCTCGACGAACCCTTTGCGGCGCTGGGTCCGGCGCTGCGGCGCGAGATGCTTGATCTGGTGCGGATGCTGGCGGATGAGACGGGCAAGACGCTGCTGATGGTCAGCCACGATCCCGACGACGCGCGCCGGATCGCGGATCGGATCATACTGGTCACCGAGGGCCGCGCCGATGCGCCGGTTGCGACGGACGACCTGCTGGCCAATCCGCCCGAGGCGCTGCGGCAGTATCTGGGCTAGATCCGGGCCACGTTGCGCCCTCGCGGGGCCTGTGTCATTCAGCGGCAAATTCCCGGAAGGATGCCGTTACATGGACCGAGACCTGCCCAATCTGCATGAGGTGAGCGAAAGCCGTCACGTAGAGATCACCCTCCCGGACGGCTGTGTTCTGGCGGCGCGGATCTGGCGGCCGGCGGATGGCACGCCGATGCCCGCGATCCTTGAATACCTGCCTTATCGCAAGGGCGACGGGACGCTCTATCGCGATGCGGTACGTGCGCCGTACATCGCGGCGCGGGGCTATGCCTATGTGCGGGTCGACATACGCGGCACCGGTGAGTCCGAAGGGCTCATGGTCGATGAATATACCGCGCAGGAATTGCAGGACGGTTGCGATATCATCGCTTGGCTGGCGGCGCAGGACTGGTGCGACGGTAATGTCGGGATGGTCGGCATTTCATGGGGTGGTTTCAACGCGTTGCAGGTGGCGGCGCTGCAGCCGCCCGCGCTCAAGGCAGTCGTTTCGGTTGCCTCGACCGACGACCGCTATGCGGATGACGTCCATTACATGGGCGGGACCATGGTGGTCGATCAGATCTCGTGGGCGTCGAACATGTTCGCGATCAACACGCTGCCCCCGGACCCGGATCTGGTGGGCGACAAGTGGCGCGACATGTGGATGGAGCGGCTGAAAGGCTCGGGGCTGTGGCTGAAGAATTGGCTTGAGCATCAGCGACGCGATGAATTCTGGAAACACGGCTCGGTCTGCGAGGATATCTCGCGCATCAAGGTGCCGGTTTATGCGGTCAGCGGCTGGGCGGATGGCTATTGCCGCACCGTCTTCCGGCTGATGGAGACGTTGCAGGGGCCAAAGAAAGGGCTGGTCGGGCCTTGGTCGCATAAATATCCGCATATCGGGGTGCCCGGCCCTGCGATTGACTGGGCGGCGGAGGAGCTGCGCTGGTGGGACCAGTGGCTCAAAGGACGCGAGACCGGGATCATGGAGGAACCGCAGCTGCGGCTCTACATGCAGGATCACGCGGCACCGGCGGGTTACTACGCCCATCGCGACGGGCGCTGGGTGGAGGAACCGTCTTGGCCCTCTCCGAATGTGACGCGCACCGCTTACGCGCTGGGCGCCGATGGGGTTCTGGGCGGTGAGGGCCGCGGGATGCTGTCGATCCGCTCGCCGCTGGAGACCGGGCTTGCCGGTGGCAAATGGTGTTCTTATGCCAAACCGGGCGATCAGCCGGTGGATCAGCGGCGCGACGATGCGGGATCGCTGGTGTTTGACACCGCGCCGCTGGCCGAGGCATTGGAAATTGCTGGGGATGCGGCGCTTGAGCTGACCTTTACCGTGGATCGCCCGGTTGCGCAGGTGGCGGCACGGCTGGTGGATGTCGCCCCGGATGGGGCGGCGACGCGGGTCAGCTATGGCTTGCTGAACCTCACCCATCGCGACAGCCACGAAACGCCGGAAGAGCTGGTTCCGGGCGAGGTCTACACCGCGACTGTACCCTTCAAGCATGTGGCACAGACTTTCCGGGCGGGGCATCGGCTGCGGCTGTCGATCTCGACCAGCTATTTCCCCATTGCATGGCCGGCGCCGGAGCCCGTGACTCTGTCGGTCGATACCGGGGCCAGCCGGTTGATGCTGCCGGTGCGGGCGCCGGGTGATGAACCGGAACCGCGCGATCTGGGAACGCCCAAGGGGGCGCCGCCGATGGACGCGGAGACCCTGTCGCCGCCCAAGTTCGACTGGCAGGTGATCGAGAGCCTTTCCGCTGGTGAAACGCAGGTGGTGATTTCCGAGGACGAGGGACGTATCCGCATTGCCGACAGCGGCATGGTAACGAACGCGCGGGTGGTCGAGACATATGGGTTCAGGGGCGACGACTGGCGGTCGTTCCGGGGACATGTGGTCTGGGACATGGAACTATCGCGTGACGACTGGCAGATGACCAGCCGGACTGAAACCGAGATCACGGCGACGGCGAGCCACTTCCAGATCCGGGCGCATCTCGTCGCGAAAGAAGGCGAACGGATCGCGCATGAGGAGAACTGGGTCTGCGACATTCCGCGTGACATGCTGTAAGCGGAAGATAGCCGTCGCCCATTCAGCGCTTTATCGTACCGATTGGTTCGATTATGATCCCGTTATCCGATCTGGGGGGGCAATGGCGGAGAAACCGGCAAACACATCCCGTTGCGAGGGTGATGCAGCGGGCAAGGTGAAGACCCGCTATCGTCGCCATGCGGCAGGAGAGGACCCGGCCAAACGGGGCCAGATCCTGAAGGGCGCGATGCAGTGCTTTATGGAAAACGGGTTCGACGCGACAAGCATGAACGAGGTCTGTCGTGCGGCGGGCGTGTCCAAGGGCACGCTCTATGTCTATTTCACGGACAAGGTGGATCTTTTCGAGGCGCTGGTCGCGGAAGAACGTGACCGGATGTTCGAGGGTATCGAAGCCCTGCTGAAGCAGGATCTGCCGTTGCGCGAGAAACTGGTGCTTTTCGGGCGGCTCATGGTCGAGGTCCTGTGCTCGGACCGGGTGATCCGGTCGCAGCGGATCGTGGCCGGGATTGTCGAGCGGATGCCCGAAGTCGGGGCGCGTTTCTACGATGTGGCGGCGCGGCGGAACAATGCATCGCTTGCCGAACTGCTGGAACGCGAGAGTGCCGCTGGACGGGTGGATATTCCGGATATCGACCTTGCCGCGAGCCAGTTCTCGGAGCTGGTCTGTGCGGGGATCTGGCGGGCAAGACTGTTCGGGAAACGGGAAACCCCGCCGTCAACCGCCGAGATAGAGACACATGTGCAATCGGCTGTGGCGATGTTCCTGCGCGCCTACGAAAAGCGTGCGGGGTAAAGGAAAGGACAGCCGCGTGCTGCCCTTTCCGGTTTTCATGTATCAGAAGATGAAGTCGTTCGCCGACAGGTCATCGAGGCTGGTGTCGAGCAGGACGATCAGGTTGTCGCCATCATCGCCAAAGTCATAGACGACCTTGTTGCCACGCTCGACGGCGGCGGAAAGGAATTCGTCAAAGCTGGTGGCCTCGCCGTCGAAGTTCGAGAAGTCGAGGCTGTCGCGGCCCGAGGTGAAATCGGTGATCTTGTCCTTTCCGATGTTGTCCTCGAAGACAAAGGTGTCACGCCCCTTGCCACCAGTCAGAACGTCCTTGCCCTTGCCGCCGATCAGCGTGTCGGCGCCTTTGCCACCGATCAGGGTGTCGTGGCCGTTACCGCCCTCGAGCGTATCGTCGCCCTTGTTGCCCTTGAGCGTATCACTGTTGCGGCCACCCTTGAGCACGTCGTCGCCAGCACCGCCCTTGAGCACATCATCGCCGCGCTTACCGGACAGGGTGTCGTCGAAACGGTAGCCCTTGAAGCTGTCATCGCCATTCGCACCGGTAAAGTCGATGCTGTCCGTCTTGATGTAGCTGGCGAGGAAGTCGGACCGGTCCGAGCCATCGTCGGACATGCCGAAGAAGCCGTAGATCATGTCATGGGCGTCGTCTTCGTTGCTGATTTCAGGATCGAAAGAGACGCTGTAGTCGCTCTGGGCGAGCGCAAGTGCGCCGTTCGAGAGCGTCGCGCCATAGCCGAGGTCGACGCCGCTGACCGGGCCGGACAGGGTGTGGGTGGTCATGCTGTAGACGATCTCTCCGCGCAGGATATAGGCCTGCGAGGTCGGGTCGGCGGTACCCGTGATGTCGGATTCCGCGCCCGCGTAATCGCCCTGAAGACCGTCCGAAAAGGTGCCTCGTCCTGCCGGGGTGAATGCGGCATCGAAGGTATCGAGATATGCGAGAAAATCGGTAACGCTGTCGTTGCCGGTGGTAATGGTAATGGTCATGGCGTCTCCTGTACGGTCAGCGCCCTGATCGGTGGGAAAGTGCCAGCGACGGGAACGGACCGAAAACCTGTTTTGCTCGCGTTGCGAGGCTTTACTAAACGGGCTGGGTTCCTGTCGCGACCATCTGGGTCGCGCGGCTGGACCGCCGCTTTGCGGGGTCCGTGCCTAGCTGCTCATCGGCTACCGATTCTGACTATTTTTGTCAAGAATATGTCAGGAATTATTTGCGCCTCTCTTGAGCAGAGGCCGAAAAGCTATTGATTAGCGATTTCATTCGCGTCTTCAGGCGGTTGGCCCTTGACGGGCGGTGTCTTCTGCCCCTGTGACGACGAGAAACGGTCGGGGCTGGAATAGTGGTATTCCTGATCCACCGCGTTCAGCAGAAAGAGATAGGCAAGCGGGCGCGAGAAGCGCTGGCCGGGAAAATAGGTCTCGAACAGGCCCTTGGCCTTGGTGCTGTGCGAGAAGAATTCGTAGATGCGCTGCTGCACGTGCTGGATCAGGTCGGGATCGTTCTTTGATACCAGCAGGGCGTAGGGCTCATAGGAATAAGCCTTGTCCTTGACCCGGATTTCGCTGCCGGGGCAGGGCCGTCCCGAGCGTCTCCACGCGCGGAGCTTGGCCACGATGATGTCGCGGTCGCCAAAGTAGATCCGGTGCGGCCGGCCTTCGCGTTCGCTGCAGAACCAGCTGATCGCATCGTTGTGCAGGCTCATCGCGCAGAAGACGTAATGCGGGTCAACCGGTTCAGGCGGGCCGAGGGTTTTCTCGGACCGGCTTGCGCAATCGGCCACCGGGTTGGCCGGATCGGAGTCGGATATCCCGGCGCAGGGGTCGATCGAATTTCCCTGTGGGTCGCTGCGGTTCCGGACATCGAAAAGGTCGATTTCGCAGGCCTGCCGGACAATTTCCTCGGAGGTCGTGTCCTTGATGAATCCGAGATAGGTGGGGCCAAGTGCGCTGCCGCTGCCGTCGCGTTCAAGGTAGGATACGCCCGAGGTGAAGACGATGGGCGAGAAGATCCCGTCATAGTCCCTTTCCTCGAGCCCGGCGGGGCGCTGGTAGCGCACGGTGATCGGATCGCAGATCACATCCACGCCCACCGTGTCCGGATCGTCGTTGTCGGGGTCGAAACGTCGTGGCGGCGCGCCAGCCGGAGGCGGGGCCTTCAGGCGCCTGATGCGGGTATCGGCGGTGATCCGGGTTTGGTGAACCACGTATTTGCTGCTGTTGAAGATGTAATGGCAGAGGTCGGCGATATAGCCGATGTACTGCGGGTCATCGTCGCCGGATTCCATCCGGTAGGAGAACGGCTCGGCATCTTCGCGAAAGCCGAGCAATATGTCGATACGCTGTTCGCGGTCATGCGATTCTGCCTCGGCTGGGGCCGGGACTAGGCTTGCGAGGCTTAGCGCGAGGGCTGCGGCGGCAGCGGCCTTGGCGGCGAGAGCAGCGTCGGGACCGGTGGTTTTCCTATCGGGGACGGCTTCCGTTGTGCGATGGGCGCGGGCCCATGCGAAACAGACCACGAGGAAGGGCAGCAGCGTGTACACGAGGTAATCGAGACCGAAATATTCGTAGAAGCAGGAGGTAAATCCCTTGCCGGTTGCTGCTGACCCGCGGAAGAAATCAAAAAGGTAGTATTCGCCGTAGACCATATCGCTTTCGGTGCAGGAATAGGTTGCATAGGCTTGCTCGGTCGCGTCCCAGGACAGGGACCACGCGGCGGTGATCCCGTAGTAAAGCGCGACCGTCACCAGCGCGTTGAACACGGCGACGGTGATAATCGCGCCGGACCGGGTTGGCTTGGGCGACCGCGCCCATTCCACGACAAAGACCACGAAAAGCGCCTGCACCACGCCAATCGGGGCGTATGAGGCGTAGTAGAGCACGAAAGGTGTCGGCTGGCGCAGAAAGTTGAAGAACAGCTCGCGCTTGTCCTCGGATATCACGACAGAGGACAGGAAGGCGGTGCCCACCAGCCCAAGGAGCGCGATCACGCCCGCGATGCAGATGATCCGGATCACCTGCGACAAGATGCGGTAGGAGAGGCGCAGCGGCACCATGTTTGTCCATCTTTGCCGGGGGCTGAGCAGGGCGTTTGTTCCCCGATGCACCTGATGATCGACGAGGAAGAAACGCCAGTACATGACGGCTGTGATCGGGAAGAGGAAGAGCGAGGCTGTCTTGAGAGTCTCGACCGTGGCCGTCCAGAAGATCAGCGGCGGGCTTGGCGGCTTCCATGTCAGGGTGGGGTGCATGTGCTGCCAGATGAAAATCGCATAGGCCACACCAACCAGCAGAAAGACGGAAAAGGCAAGGTTGCGCTCCAGCCCCGGCGCGGCGTGCAGTTCCGGGAAGGTTTCGCGCAGAAGCCTGCGCAGGTCGGGGTTCAGCACCGCGTCGAAATCGCCGTCACGTTCTGCATAGACGGTAAAAAGCGAGGCCAGCTCATCGCGCAGCTTTTCCATCTTTTCCGTGGCTTCGCGGAATTTCTTGCGCAGCATCTGCTGGTGCGCGGCGAGCGCATCGGTATCCTTGGATTTATGGCGGGCGATGCTTTCGCGCGAGGGTTTCTCGTAATCCTGAACGATGAGGCTTTCGAATTCGCCAAGCAGGCTCATCGCCTCGGCCATCAGCTCTTCCTGCAGGGGGGCGAGTTTCTGGCGGATGCCGGTTTCGGGCCAGTTGCCGATGCGCTCGTCCTTGAGCCATGACACCATCAGCTCGATCTCGTCACGCCGGTTGTAGAACTTGATCGGGTCTTCGGTGACGCCGAAATGGGTGTGTATCCAGGCGGGCACCTCTTCGGGCACCGGTTCGACGCCATCTTTGGTTTCGCGCCGCAGCATCGGGGTTTTGTCGTAGTAACCGCCGCTTTGCAGCCGGGCGATGAAATTGCGCGTATGCGCCTCGATCCTTGTGGGGATGCCGACAAGCTGGTGCGTGGCGATACGCAGCCATTCCTCGGGTACTTGCAGAATGCGGAACAGCGGCAGGAACCCGGCAAAACCAAAGGCCAGCGTCAGCGGCCAGTTTGGATTGTCGAGGTCGATGTTGCTGGTGTCCATCTGGATACCGGCCACCGGGCTCATGTTGAGCAGGTGAAAGATAAGCTCTCCGAAAAAGGTGAGGCTGAGATAGACGAAGAGGATGCAGGAGACATAGACGAAATAGGCGCGTCCCATCGGGCTGCGGGCGCGCAGGTCGGTCGGTGCCAGATGCTGCATCACCCGGTAATCGAGCGATTTCTGATCGTAGGAATGTTCACGAAACCGCCGCCAGGCAAAGACCATGATGATGATCGACCCGGCAATGAATGCGAAAACGAAATCCCAATTAAAAGTCAGGCCAGAAAAAGGGACATCCGGCGCGAGTTCATTCTTGAGAAGATTGTCATTCCACAAAGAAGGAACAAGCCCTTCGGGCCAGATGTCCCTGAAAGCGTTTTCCATTTAACCAACCCCACCGCGATGAAATAGCTGTGGGAACCTAATTATAACCAGCAATCATCCGCATTTCTGCTGTTTTGGATTACACGGATTCCCCGCCTGAGCGCCCCCGCCTGCGACTGTAATTGACGCTGCAGCAAGAACGGTAACCACGAACAATGCGATAGAAAATTTCTTCATGATTCCCTCCAAATACTCTTTCAGCATACCAAATTCCGCCGAAAATTACAACTTTAGGTAATTCCGGCTTGACTTGAGCAACTTGGGCGGGATTTGCGCTTGCGATCCGACAGTTTAGCGAAACCGGCTCCGCTGTCACCACGCACGTGCGACACCGATCCCGAAGAAAAGCTGACCTTCGGATTCGGTTGCGGGGCTGCTGACGGCATCGTCGATCAGGCGGCTGTAAAGGAGGCCCGCCCCGACTGCCCATTCGGTGCTGACGGGCTGTACAAAGTAGATCGACGCGCGGATGTCTCGCCAGCCGGCGCCGGGCAGGAACTCACCGATCCCGGTCAGGGCGGCATCGGCGGCGTCGACGCCGAAATAGGTATTCATGTACTGGCCCGACCCCCAGCTTGCAGCCAGCCCGAGACCGAGTGCCCCGTACCGGCCCGCAGGCAGCCAGCGGCGGATGCTGGCATCGGCGACATGGCCGTCATGCACGCCGGTGACGTCCTGAAGGATACCCCCGGCAAGTCGCCAGCGGTTCCTTGGGTCATCGGCGCTGGTTTCAAAGGCGACAAAGCCGCCTAGATCGAGGGACATGGAGATATCGGAAAGACCGCTTTCCGCATCCGAGCGGCCAAAGCGCAGGATACCGGCGGGGCCGATGCGCCAGTTCGGATGGTCGAGCAGATTGATGCTGAGGTAGTTTGCCTCGAGGCTGACATATCTTTCGCCGAAATTCAGCCGTCCGGCGGGGGCGATGGCCCATGTGTTGTCATCGGCACCTGCATAGCGTGGCCCCGCCCCGATGCCGAGCGCGAAGAACTGGGGAAAGCCGGGTACGTCGATCCCGTTTCCCTCGGCATGGGCGGCTTTGGTCAGGCAAAGCGTTGCCGCAAGGGCGAGGGCTAGAGTGCCGATAACGGTACATGTGGCACAAGCCTTGCGGCGGTTGGATGAGGTGCTCATGAAAACCTTTTCAGCGAGGCGGTTTGCGGGGGCGGGTGGTTCATAAAGATTGCCGGATGTCGGGGATACGTGTACAATTCTAGGTTGAGTGCATGTGGGGTTCAATGCGCTTGTTCAACGTCATGCTGCGCGGTTGTCGGTCTGGTGCGGGCAGCAGGTTCACCATGTGGAGTGGGAGTTAAAAATGTCTGTCACGAACAACCAATTTCATCTGCCTGTGCGTGTCGGGTCCGGGCTTTGGGTGCTGGGCCTTTGCGGCGCGCTTGCCGCGGCCGCCTTGGCGCCCGAACGGGCTGCCGCGGTCGAAGGCGGGGCCGGGTTCTATATTCTCGGGTCACGGACCACGATGGGCGGGGCGGTGCCACCGCCCGGCACCTATTTCATGCAGCAGTTCTATGGTTTCGATGGCAACTCGACCACGAATGTCACTGGCGCCAACGGTAATCTGTTGCTGGATTTCGACGCCTCGGCCTTCGTATCTTTGTCGACGGTGATCTGGGCACCTGACATGGCGCCGGTCATGTGCGGACGCCCCTATTTCCTTGCGGTTCTGCCGGTTGGGAACAAGTCGGTTTCCGCGTCGGGAATTGTGACCGGACCGGGTGGAGGGGTTTTGTCGGGCGCGGTCAGTGACGACAATACCGTGATCGGCGACCCGGTGCTGGGTGGCGGCCTTGGCTGGGGCGCGGGACCGTGGTTCAGTTCGCTGAACGTGCTGGTGAACGTCCCGGTCGGCGAATACGATGCGTCGCGGGTGGCCAACGTCGCGTTTAACCGCTGGGCCACGGATATCACTGGCGCGCTCACATGGATTGATCCGGCCAGCGGCTGGCAGGCGGATCTGGCGCTGGGCGTTACCTTTAACGGGAATAACGACGATACCGATTATCACTCGGGCGACGAGTTCCACCTTGAAGCGGCGGTGATGAAGACCTTTGCCAATGGCTTGTCCGCGGGGCTTCAGGGCTATTACTACGAACAGATCAATGGCGACAGCGGCAGCGGCGCCGTGCTTGGCGATTTCGAGGGGCAAGTTTCGGCTATTGGTCCCGCCATCGCCTATACCGCCGAGATCAGCGGCATCCCGGTCAGTTTCGAAGCGCGATTCTTCCACGAGTTCGACGCCAGAAACCGCATTCCCGGCGACACGTTCCTGTTTAACGTCAACTTTCCGCTGGGGCTGTAAGCCGGGTCAAAGGTCGTCTTCTTCGTCGGTGACGTCGATGCCAAGCTTGTCGAGCGCGTCTTCTAGATGTTCGGCTAGGCTCGGGATGCCCGAGAGGTAGCGTTCGGTCGGGGCGGAGGCTTCGAGCCGGGCCTCTTCCTTGGCCTCCTCCAGTTCCTCGGGTTCGAACGAACCGCGCCCGATCCACATCAGGGCGACGAGGTTCAGTTTCTCGTCATCGTTCAGGCCCGAGATGTAATCCGCGAGCTTGACGCTGTCGGGGCCGTATTCCCGGGTGAGCGCGATGACCCTGACGACTTTTCCGGTGCTGATTTCAAGCATGATGACCTGCCTTTTCCCGGGGCAGCATGTTGCGCGCGCCCCGTGGCTTCAGAACAGCACAGGGGGCGGTGACGTTCAAGGGCGTGCGGCGAATGCCCGGTATGTAAGAGTATAGGGGCGTAAACGAAGATTTTATGCCGATCGGCGGGTACAGACCCTTAAGGATCATGGTCTTGTCAGCTCATCTTGTGTATCGGGCGACCGAAAGCTTCCCGTTGCAGAAGACACCGAAAGACAAGATCAGGCATGACCGATTTTTCCCGTCCCACTCTGCGTGAGCGCGCCGCGCAATTCACCGACAGTCGCGCGTTTCAGAACTTTATCCTGTTCGTGATCCTGTTCAATGCGGGCATACTTGGCCTCGAAACCTCTGACACCGCCATGCAGCGGGTCGGGCCGTTGATCAAGCTGTTGGATCGTATCTGCCTTGTCATCTTTGTCGTGGAAATCGGTCTTAAGTTCTTTGGCCGGGGTCTCGGGTTTTTCCGGCGCGGGTGGAGCGTTTTCGACTTTGTCATCGTCGCGATTTCGCTGATCCCGGCGGCACAGGGGCTGAGCGTGCTGCGTGCCCTGCGCATCCTGCGACTGCTGCGCGTGATCTCGATGGCGCCGTCGTTGCGGCGGGTGGTCGAGGGTCTGTTCAAGGCGATCCCCGGCATGGCCTCGGTTTTCGTTCTGATGGCGGTGATCTTTTACATCGGGTCGGTGATGGCGACCAAGCTTTTCGGCGACAGTTTTCCCGAGTGGTTCGGAACGCTGGCCCAGTCGGGCTACACCCTGTTCCAGATCATGACTCTGGAGAGCTGGTCGATGGGGATCGTGCGGCCCGTGATGGAGCAGTATCAGCATGCGTGGTTGTTTTTTGTCCCGTTTATTATCGTGACGACCTTTGCGGTGGTGAACCTTTTGGTCGGCCTGATCGTGAACTCGATGCAGGACGCGCATCATGAGGAAGATAGCGAAAAGACCGACCTTTACCGGGACGAGGTTCTGGCCCGCCTTGCCGAACTTGAGGCGCTGATCCGGTCGGAAAAGGACAGTTCCAAAGCGGATACAGGTCGGCGCTGACCGCGTGGGTGCTGATGCGTTCGGACGGGTGTGACGCGCTGCTGTGCGAGGCGAAGAGATGGCGGCGCGGCGTGGCCGAACTGTCTATTCGCCGCGCCTGACAAGGACGACCATAGTGGCTGAGAGAGTTGCAGCCTCGGCCATCAAACGCCTCTTGCCAGCAACCCCGATCAGAACAGGAAGTCGCCTGCGTCGAGTTCCGACATATCTACGGATTTCAGAACGATCTTGTTCGTCCCGGCCTCGATCAGGACGTCGTCACCGTCCTGCGACATGTGGTTGTTCGACAGGTCCCGGAAGTTCTTGATCGGCTTCACGCCCGACAGGTCGATGTCTTCCTTGTCGTTCTGCGCGTTGAAGTCCTTGATCAGGTCCCGACCGAATTTACCCTTGAAGATGAAATCATCCGCGCCGCCAGAGCCGCGCATCTTATCGTTTCCCTTGCTTCCGACGATCCTGTCGTTGCCGGACCCGCCAATAAGGTTATCGTTCCCGTTCCCGCCGATCAGTACATCGGCCCCGCCGTTACCTTTCAGGAGGTCGTCGCCTCCGCCGCTTTTGAGCTTGTCCTTGGAAGACCCGCCAAACAGCTTGTCATTCCCGCTCCCGCCTTTCAGCGTATCTTTCCCTGATCCGCCAAACAGCTTGTCATCGCCTTTTGCGCCTTTGAGCTGGTCGCGCGCCGCCCCGCCGCGCATTACGTCGTCCGACTGCGTGCCTGTCCGGTTGATGCCGGGCATATTGGTGACGGAGATGTCCGAGCCATACTCGCTCATCGGGACCTCTGCGATGCGGAGGCCGTCGCCCCAATACGTGGCCGCAAAAACACTCTCAGCCTTCGGGTCGAGCGCATAGAACAGGTATTCATCGCCACCCTCGTCAATTGTGTAATCGGAAGTGACGGTAATGAATCGCCCGCCGGTATTGATGTAGGACACCGGGCCAAACCCCGAGGACTGGCTGGTCAGAAGGTCGGTCAGCCCGTCGCCGTTGATGTCAGCGGGCTGGAGCCGCATGATCCATTCCTGCCCGGTATCAAACCCCGGCAGGAAAGTGTCGGTTTCATCGGCAAAGCTGCCATCATCCTGCTGGATCAGGACCTGAATGGCACCACCATCGTAATTGTCGCCGGTCTGGCTGAACAGGATGTCGAGGCGTCCGTCGTTGTTGAGATCGGCGGTTTTGGTGCTGACGGTGATCGAGTCCTTCTGGAAGCGACCGATCGGCAATTCCTGTTTCTCGACAAAGTCCTGCGCGTCATCATCCCAGGTCATGACTCTGGAAACGGACCGCGCGTCCATCCCGAGGATCAGCTCTGGCTGGCCGTCCTTGTCCAGATCAGCGATGTAGGATGACGTGTATTTGTACTGGAACAGGCCAAACAGTTTTGGGTCCAGTTTCTTGCGCTCGAACGTGCCGTCTCCGGCCCCGAGCAGCAGGTAGGGATCAATCTCTTTATTGCCGAAAACAGTGCCGACATAGACATCCAGATTGCCGTCGCCGTTAACGTCACCGTGAGTGACCGAATGCGTGAAATCCGAAAGTCCGGGCAGATTATTGGTGGCGTCGGTAAAGCCGCCTTTGCCGTCCGAGAGGTACAGAAGGTTCGGTTCGCCCTCAAAAGGTTCGGTATCGTAGCCGCCCGCCCCAAGGTAAATGTCGAGATCCCCATCGCCGTTGAAGTCGGCGAATTCAAAATCGCTGATGCTGTTCTGGACCGAGGGGCCGGGCAGCCGTTTCAGGCTGAGAGTGCCGGTGCCGTCGTTATACAAAATGAACGGCGTAGTTTCTATTTTCGGCGTGGGAGGAAACGACCCGATGGTCACGACCACGTCCATGTCGCCGTCCTGATCTATATCGACCCCGGCCAAGTTGACCGTATCGGTTCCGCTTAGAAAGGATGGTTGGAAAATCTGTGCAGGATAGTTTGTCATATTATGCCGGTAGAGTAGATTTTATACTTTGAGGCCTCTTTCAGACGCCCCTTCAATGGTTGAGGTGATATGATTCAATCCTGACCGTGCATGGAATTGAGAAATCGGGCAAGAATTAATTGGATTTTTCCGTTTGAGGTCAGGTGCCGTTATTAATGTGAATTGTTAACGTCTGATTAATTCATACATCCCGCCCGAGTTGAAATACCGTGAATTCGGGGCGCTGTGCATTCGAATCTTGTGTCATGAACAAGCAGGAACAGGCACGAGAATTTCGAGCCCGCACCCGATTGGAAATCACAGGCAGATGGGTCGCGAATGCCTTGGCCCGGAAACTGCGTTGGAGTGATCCGCATCGCCACAAGCCGCGCAGATTGGTCAGTTTTCCGGCGACGGCCACAATGGCCGGTTCTGCCGCAGGCGTACCCTGCAGGTCATTGCGGGGTTACGAATTTTCGTGATTTTTGGTGCCCAGGAGAGGACTCGAACCTCCACATCGTTGCCAATACTAGCACCTGAAGCTAGCGCGTCTACCAATTCCGCCACCTGGGCAGGTGTCGTGAGCCGTGCACTTAAGGATTAGCGAGCGGGGTGTCAAACGGATTTTCGCGGAGTCAGGTAAAGTTTTTTGCCTTAACGTTACGATAATCTGCCGGGCGTTCGGGTTTGTCCCTTGGGCGCGGGCGAAACGCGTCGATTTGCGCCTTGTTCGCAAGGGCGTAGAACGGTAGATCACGGTAAAAGTCAGTTACGGGAGAGCACGGATGTCCAGACTGGTGACGATCATTGGCGGGTCCGGCTTTGTCGGGCGGTACATTGCCCGGCGGATGGCCAAACAGGGCTGGCGCGTGCGCGTCGCGGTGCGCCGCCCCAACGAGGCAGCTTTTGTGCGCCCCTATGGCGCGGTCGGCCAGGTTGAGCCTGTGCTGTGCAATATCCGCGACGATGCCTCGGTTTCCTCGGTTATCAAGGGCGCGGATGCGGTGGTGAACTGCGTTGGTATCCTCGCCGAGAAAAGCCGCAATACATTCGACTCGGTCCAGAGCGAAGGTGCGGCCCGCGTGGCGCGGCTGGCGGCTGTTGAGGGTGTCGACCATCTGGTTCAGATTTCGGCCATCGGCGCGGACACCGAGGCCGAGAGCGATTACGCCCGGACCAAGGGCGAAGGCGAAGCGGCGGTGCTCGAGCATTTCCCGTCGGCGGTGATCCTTCGGCCCTCGATCATCTTTGGCGCCGAGGACCAGTTCTTTAACCGCTTCGGCGGCATGGCGATGTTCTCGCCGGTGGTGCCGCTGGTCGGGGCAGAGACGCGGTTCCAGCCTGTCTACGTGGACGATGTCGCCGAGGCCGCCGTTAAGGGCGTGCTGGGCGAGGCTGCGCCGGGAATCTATGAACTTGGCGGACCAGAAACCGCGACTTTCCGCGGCCTGATGGAAAAGATGCTGGGCATGATCCATCGCAAGCGCGTGATGATCGGCCTGCCGTTCTTTGCCGCGCGGATCATGGCGGGGGGGCTCGACCTGCTGCAGTTCCTGTCCTTCGGGATCTTCCGCAACACCATGCTGACGCGCGATCAGGTCCGGAACCTGGCGATCGACAACGTGGTGGCCGAGGATGCCAAGGGCTTTGACGATCTGGGAATCAAGCCGGTCGCGATGGAGGCGATCCTGCCGGATTACCTGTGGCGCTTCCGTCCTTCGGGTCAGTACGACGCGATCAAGCAGTCCGCAGGCAACCTGCGGACCTGATCGCCTAGCTATAGGCGTAGACCAGCAGGACGACGCCCAGAATAACGCGGTAGATCACGTAGGGCGTAAAGCTGACGCTGCGCAGCAGGCGCATCATCAGCGTCAGCGCCAGCAGGGCGGAACCAAAGGCAAAAAGCGCAGCCAGCGCGGCGTCGTGAACCGCGCTGTAATTCGCATCATTGACCACGTCCGCGCCCAGCAGGACCGCCGAGGCAAAGATCGTCGGAATCGACATCAGCATGGCCAGACGTGCGGCGTCTTCGCGGTTATAGCCCATCTGGCGGGCGCCGGTGATGGTGATGCCCGAGCGCGAGGTGCCCGGGATTAGCGACACGGCCTGCCATAGCCCCATTTTCAGCGCATCGCCCCAGGTCCAGTCAGAGGCGGTCTTGTGTTCCGCGCCGCGTTGGTCGGCCCAGTAAAGTACCAGCCCGAATATCAGCATGGTCCAGCCGATCACTGCCACCGAGCGCAGGGATTCGTCGATCCCGGTCAGGTGCAGGAAGGCACCGACAATAACGACCGGAATGGTCGCGATCACGAGGCCGAGGGCCAGTCGCGCGCCGGGCGTATCGACGCGCCCACTAAGCAGGCGGCCCAGCCCGGCCAGCGCGCTGCGCACGTCGCTCCAGAAATAGACGATCACTGCGCCGAGCGTGCCGACATGCACCGCGACGTCGATCAACTGGCCCTGATCGTTCAGCCCGGTCAGGCCGGGGAGGAGGATCAGGTGGCCCGAGGAAGAGATCGGCAGAAACTCGGTTATGCCCTGAATCAGGGCAATCAGGATTAGCTGAAACAGAGGCATGGTTGAAGGAGCCGGTATTTTGGAGCGGTTTCGAGAATCATGTATAAGTACCTAAATTGAATGGAAAGCGAACATTTAGGTCCGGTTTGATACCTAAAAAAGAGTTTGGATCGCCACTTTTTGTCCCTCGGTGGTCGAAAAACGTGAAATAGGTCAGTATAGCTGACTTTTCATCCTTTCATGCTTTGTTTAAATGATGCCGACTTCTTACCTTTTTCTGGAGACCGACTCGTGGCCAAACAGCCGATGCTCAAATTTGTCCAGATTGACCGGGATATGCCGGAGAAACGTGACGCTAATATGCGCCGCGAAGATTTTCATGAAATTTATGCCGAGTTCGCGGACGCAAAGGCCAAAGAACAGGCGAGCCGGTGCAGCCAGTGCGGTGTTCCTTATTGCCAGAGCCACTGCCCGCTGCAGAACAATATCCCCGACTGGCTGCGCCTGACCGCCGAAGGGCGGCTTCAGGAAGCCTATGAGGTCAGCCAGGCGACGAATACCTTCCCCGAGATCTGCGGCCGTATCTGCCCGCAGGACCGGCTTTGCGAAGGCAATTGCGTCATCGAACAGTCGGGTCATGGCACCGTCACCATCGGGTCGGTCGAAAAGTACATCACCGACACTGCCTGGGAAAAGGGCTGGGTCAAGCCCGCCAACCCGTCGCAGGAGCGCAAGGAGAGCGTGGGCATCATCGGCGCGGGCCCTGGCGGTCTGGCGGCGGCGGATGTGCTGCGTCGCGCCGGCGTGCAGGTCACGATCTATGATCGCTATGACCGCGCGGGCGGGTTGATGACCTATGGCATCCCGGGCTTCAAGCTGGAAAAAGACGTGGTGATGCGCCGCAATGACCAGCTTGAACAGGGCGGCGTGACCTTTAGGCTGAACTGCACCGTGGGCGAGGATATTTCTTTCGAGGAAATCCGCGAGACCCATGATGCGGTGATCATCGCCACCGGCGTTTACAAGTCGCGCGAGTTGGGCGGGCCGGGCAGCGGTGCCACGGGCATCGAGCGGGCGATCGATTTCCTGACCGCGTCCAACCGCAAGAGCTTTGGCGACGACGTCGAGGATTTCACCAATGGCCGGATGAATGCCGAGGGTAAGAAGGTCGTCGTGATCGGCGGCGGCGACACGGCGATGGACTGCGTGCGGACCTCGATCCGTCAGGGTGCGACGAGCGTCAAATGTCTTTACCGTCGCGACCGGGCGAATATGCCGGGCAGCCAGCGCGAAGTCGCCAATGCCGAGGAAGAAGGCGTTGTCTTTGAATGGCTTTGCGCGCCCAAGGGGTTCGTGGCCAAGGATGACAAGGTCAGCGGCGTGATGGTGCAGAAGATGCGTCTGGGGGCACCGGATGCCTCGGGCCGTCAGGCACCCGAAGTGATCGAAGGCGCGGATTACGTCGAAGAGGCTGATCTGGTCATCAAGGCGCTTGGGTTCGAGCCCGAAGACCTGCCGAAGCTCTGGGATCAGCCGGAACTGACCGTGACCAACTGGGGCACGATCCGGGCCGAGTTCACCACCGGGCAGACCGATCTGCCGGGCGTTTACGCGGTGGGCGATATCGTGCGCGGCGCGTCGCTGGTGGTCTGGGCCATTCGTGACGGTCGCGACTGCGCCGACGCGATCCTGCGCCAGTTCGGCAGCCCGGTTGCGGTTGCGGCGGAATGAGAGAAACCGGGGGGTGATTGCCGTACACAGGCCGTACACCCCCTGTACACCGCCGCGCTGCGGCATCTGAAATACCCAAGCGTCACAAGGTCAATGTTGCGGACCCGGTTGGCGAGACCCAGGCAAACGGATCAGTGACATGACGATGCGGAACGGAAAATGCATGTGTGGCGCGGTGGAATTCACGGCGCAGGACGTCCCCGAGGGGTTCGGCATCTGTCATTGCGAAATGTGCCGTCGCTGGACGGGGTCCGCGCTGATGGCGGTTTCGGTGCCGGTCAAGGGCGTGACATGGAAGGGCGAGGCGCATGTGCGCACGCTGCAGAGTTCCGACTGGGCCGAGCGGGCGTGGTGCCAGCGCTGCGGCACGGGTCTGTATTATCACGTTACTGCCGATGGTCCGATGACCGAGAATTACGAGATTCCGATCGGGCTGTTCGATGACACCGAGGGTTTGGTCCTTAAGCGCGAGATTTACATCGACCACAAGCCGTCCTGTTTCGACATCGCGGGCGATCATCAGCGCATGACCCGAAGCGAAGTGCTTGAGATGTTGGGCGTCCCGGAGGCTGGTCTTTGAGCGAGGCGGTGCAACATGGCCGTTGCCTGTGTGGTGCGGTCACTGTCTCGGGCCGTCTGGGCCACGAGATGAGCGCCTGTTTCTGCACGATGTGCACGCGCTGGAGCGGCACCGTGCAGATGGGCATCGAGGCCCCGGCGGACACGGTCACGGTGACCGGCCCGGTCAAGACCTATCGTTCGTCCCCGTTTTCGGAACGCGCCTGGTGCGACACCTGCGGGTCGGCGCTCTGGTTGCGTGACGACGGTGGCGATTATGAATTTGTTCCCGGCCTGTTTGAGAACGCCGGCGGCGGACGGCTGACGCGTATCGTCTATGCCGACCGAAAACCGGATGGCTGGGACATTGCCGATGGGCCCACGCGGGTATCCGCCGCCGAATACGAAGAGAAACACCCGTTTATACCCGAAGGAGAAATGCCATGACTGCTTATGACGAGAACTGGGTGCGCGCGGAAGAAACCAAGCGCAAGTGGATGGCAGAGAATTCGCTCTATACCGAAGAGAGCGAGCATTCCTCCTGCGGGGTGGGGCTTGTCGTGTCGGTGGATGGCTCGAAAAGCCGCAAGGTCGTGGAATCCGGTATCAAGGCGCTTAAGGCGATCTGGCACCGGGGCGCGGTGGACGCGGATGGCAAGACCGGTGATGGCGCGGGGATCCATGTGCAGATCCCGGTGCCGTTCTTCTATGACCAGATCAAGCGGACCGGCCATGAACCGCGTCAGGACGAGCTGATCGCCGTCGGGCAGGTGTTCCTGCCCCGCACCGATTTCGGCGCGCAGGAGACCTGCCGGACCATCGTGGAATCGGAAGTGCTGCGGATGGGGTATTACATCTATGGCTGGCGCCACGTGCCGGTGGATGTGACCTGTCTGGGTGAAAAAGCCAACGCGACCCGGCCCGAGATCGAGCAGATCATCATTTCGAACGCCAAGGGCGTGGACGAGGAAACATTCGAGCGCGAGCTGTACGTGATCCGCCGCCGGATCGAGAAGGCCGCCGCCGCTGCCGGTGTCGGGCAGTTGTACATCGCGTCGCTGTCCTGCCGGTCGATCATCTACAAGGGCATGATGCTCGCCGAGCAGGTCGCGGTTTTCTACCCCGACCTGATGGACGAACGCTTTGAAAGCGCCTTTGCGATCTATCACCAGCGCTATTCGACCAATACCTTCCCGCAGTGGTGGCTGGCGCAGCCGTTCCGAATGCTGGCCCATAACGGCGAGATCAACACGCTCAAGGGCAACACCAACTGGATGAAGAGCCATGAGATCCGCATGGCGTCGTCGACCTTTGGCGAGATGGCCGAGGATATCAAACCGATCATTGCGGGTGGGTCTTCGGACTCGGCGGCGCTGGATTCGGTGTTCGAGGTGCTGGTGCGCGCGGGCCGTAACGCGCCGATGGCCAAGACCATGCTGGTGCCGGAGTCGTGGTCCAAGCAGGCGGTGGAGCTGCCCGAGGCTTGGCGCGACATGTATTCCTACTGCAACTCGGTAATGGAACCGTGGGACGGCCCCGCCGCGCTGGCGATGACCGACGGGCGCTGGGTTTGCGGTGGTCTTGACCGGAACGGTCTGCGCCCGATGCGCTATGTGGTGACGGGCGACGGGTTGCTGATCGCCGGCTCTGAGGCGGGGATGGTGCCGATCGACGAATCCACCGTGGTGGAAAAGGGCGCGCTGGGCCCCGGCCAGATGATCGCGGTCGACATGCAGGACGGCAAGCTGTTCCACGATGTCGAGATCAAGGACCGGCTGGCCGCCGCGCAGCCGTTCGGCGAATGGGTCGGCAAGATCAACGATGCGGACGAAGTGCTGGCCGGGGTCAGTGAAAAGCCGCTGTTCACCGGCGAAGACCTGCGCCGCCGCCAGATCGCGGCTGGTTACACCATCGAAGAGCTGGAGCAGATCCTGTCGCCGATGGCCGAGGATGGCAAGGAATCGCTGGCTTCGATGGGGGATGACACGCCAAGTGCCGTCCTGTCGAAGAAGTACCGCCCGCTGAGCCATTTCTTCCGCCAGAACTTCTCTCAGGTCACCAACCCGCCGATTGACAGCTTGCGCGAATTCCGTGTGATGAGCCTTAAGACCCGGTTCGGTAACCTCAAGAACGTGCTGGACGAAGACAGCAGCCAGACCGAGATCGTGGTGCTGGAAAGCCCGTTCATCGGCAATGCGCAGTTTGAGGCGCTGACCACGCAGTTCAACGCGCCGATGACGGTGATCGACTGTACCTTTGAGCCGGGCGAGAGGGCGCTGCATGGTGCCTTGGCGCGTATCCGGTCCGAGGCCGAGGATGCGGTGCGTTCGGGTGCCGGTCATATCGTGCTGACCGATCAGGACTCGGGCGAGGGCCGCGTCGCGATGCCGATGATCCTAGCCACGAGCGCGGTGCACAGCCACCTGACGCGCAACGGGCTGCGGACCTTCTGTTCGCTGACGGTGCGTTCGGCCGAATGTATCGACCCGCATTATTTCGCGGTGCTGATCGGATGCGGGGCGACCGTGGTGAACGCATATCTCGCCGAGGATTCCATCGCCGACCGGATTGAGCGCGGCCTGATCGACGGGCCGCTGACCGAGGCGGTCATGCGCTATCGCGATGCCATCGACGCCGGCTTGCTCAAGATCATGGCCAAGATGGGGATTTCGGTCGTGTCGTCGTACCGGGGCGGGCTGAATTTCGAGGCCGTGGGCCTGAGCCGTGCGATGTGCAACGAATACTTCCCCGGCATGACCAGCCGGATCAGCGGCATCGGCGTGAGCGGCATCCAGCGCAAGGCCGAAGAGGTGCATGCGCTGGGCTGGACGTCGGGCCTGACCACGCTGCCCATCGGCGGTTTTTACAAGGCGCGCGCCAGCGGCGAGACCCACGCCTGGGAAGCGACCTCGATGCATATGCTGCAAATGGCCTGCAACAAGGCGTCCTACGAGCTGTGGAAGCAGTATTCGCGCAAGATGCAGAGCAACCCGCCGATCCACCTGCGCGATCTGCTCGACATCAAGCCGCTGGGCAAGCCGGTGCCGATCGAAGAGGTCGAAAGCATCACCTCAATCCGCAAGCGTTTCGTGACGCCCGGCATGTCGCTTGGGGCGCTGTCGCCCGAGGCGCACAAGACGCTGAACGTGGCGATGAACCGGATCGGGGCGAAATCCGATAGTGGCGAAGGCGGCGAAGATCCGGCGCATTTCGTGCCGGAGCCGAATGGCGACAACCCCAGCGCCAAGATCAAGCAGGTCGCGTCGGGGCGGTTCGGTGTCACCGCCGAATACCTCAACCAGTGCGAAGAGCTTGAGATCAAGGTCGCGCAGGGCGCCAAGCCCGGTGAGGGCGGCCAGTTGCCGGGGATGAAAGTCACCGACCTGATCGCGCGTCTGCGCCATTCGACCAAGGGCGTGACGCTGATTTCACCGCCGCCGCACCACGATATCTATTCCATCGAGGATCTGGCGCAGCTGATCTATGACCTCAAGCAGATCAACCCGCGCTGCAAAGTGACGGTCAAGCTGGTCGCGTCCTCGGGCGTGGGCACGATTGCTGCCGGTGTGGCCAAGGCCAAGGCCGACATCATCCTGATCTCGGGCCATAACGGCGGCACCGGGGCTTCTCCGGCCACGTCCATCAAATACGCGGGTCTGCCGTGGGAGATGGGCCTGACCGAAGCGCATCAGGTGCTGGCGATGAACAAGCTGCGCGAGCGTGTGACGCTGCGCACCGACGGCGGTCTGCGGACGGGCCGTGACATCGTGATGGCGGCGATGATGGGGGCCGAGGAATTCGGCATCGGCACCGCCGCGCTGATCGCGATGGGCTGCATCATGGTGCGTCAGTGCCAGTCGAACACCTGCCCGGTGGGTGTCTGCACGCAGGACGAGGCGCTGCGCGGCAAGTTCACCGGCTCGGCGGACAAGGTTGTCAACCTGATCACCTTCTACGCCACCGAAGTGCGCGAACTGCTCGCGGCCATCGGTGCCCGGTCGCTGGATGAGGTGATCGGCCGTGCGGATCTGCTGGCGCAGGTCAGCCGCGGGTCGGCGCATCTGGACGATCTCGACCTCAACCCGCTGCTGATCACGGTCGATGGGGCCTCGCGCATTCGCTATGACCGCGAGAAAGAGCGCAACTTTGTGCCTGATACGCTGGATGCGGAGATCGTGCGTGACGCGGCGCGCTTCCTCAAGGATGGCGAGAAGATGCAGCTTTCCTATGCGGTGCAGAACACGCACCGGACGGTGGGCACCCGCACCTCGAGCCTGATTGTGCAGAACTTTGGCATGCGCAACGCCTTCCAGAACGACCACCTGACGGTAAAGCTGCAAGGCTCGGCAGGGCAGTCGCTGGGGGCCTTTGCCGCGCCGGGTCTGAAGCTGGAAGTGTCAGGCGACGCGAACGACTATGTCGGCAAGGGACTGTCTGGCGGTACGATTGTCGTGCGCCCGCCGATGGCCAGCCCGCTGAAAGCGAGCGAGAACACCATCATCGGCAACACTGTTCTGTACGGGGCGACCGACGGGTATCTCTTTGCGGCCGGTCGAGCGGGCGAGCGTTTCGCGGTGCGTAACTCGGGTGCCAAAGTGGTGATCGAGGGCTGCGGGTCGAACGGGTGTGAATACATGACCGGCGGCGTGGCGGTGATCCTTGGAGAGATCGGTGCGAACTTTGGTGCCGGGATGACCGGCGGGATGGCCTATCTCTACGATCCCGAGGGCAAGGCCACGACGATGATGAACCTGGAAACGCTGGTCACCTGCCCGGTGACGGTGCCGCACTGGGAACTGCAACTCGAAGAGCTGATCGAGCGCCATGTGGCCGAGACCAACAGTCTGAAAGGCGCGGACATCCTGCAGCACTGGGATCTGGAAAAGCAGAACTTCCTTCAGGTCTGCCCGAAAGAGATGCTGAACCACCTTGCCGCGCCACTGAGCCTTCAGCAGGGGGCGATCCCGGCAGAGTGACGGATCAAGGATAGAAGATGGGAAGGGGCCGCTGTTGCGGCCCTTTTTTCATGTGTCCTGTGTCGGGTGCGGGTGCGGAACTGCAGTCGACGACTTCGATGAGTTCAGGCGTTTTGCGCGATTTGCAGGCGCCAGCATCACTGTTGTGAAAATATACATGGGTTGCGTTTAGGTAAACTTGCCTGTTCATGTTTACACTTGTAGGTGAATTAAAATATCCTTTCCCTGCATGCGCAAACGCATGTGTCGGGTCCCGGCGCTGTCGGGGCCGAGAGAGAGGCAGCGGTCGCGGCGTGCAGAGATTGTGCCGCTGCCGGATAGGTTTCACCGCGCATGAGATCGTCTTCATGCCCAGAAAATGCACGAGTATCCCATGAAAGAGTTTGACCTGATCCACATCGGCCATGGCAAATGCCTGTCGACCTTCATGCAGGAACGCTGGAACCGGTCGGATCGTTACAACTTTTTCAACGGTGTTACCACGGGGGATGCGCTCTCCAAGGCGTTCATGGCCGGGGCACGGTCGTCAGAGGGTCAGAAGATCGACATCAACCTGAGCACCGATAAGCCCAATGTGCTGTCCTATGAATGCTTTACCTATTTCGGCTGCGCGGAGGATACACCGGAGGAGTACCGGCATCTGACGCTTGAACGGCAGGCATTCATTGCGGCAACGCTGTCGCATCTTTCGCGGACGGCCTTGTTGATCCTTCGAAACCCCGTCGACTGGATCAGGTCGGCGCATGCGCAATACATCAAATATGGCGGGTCCCTGAACCTTCAGGGATATTTTTCGGCCTTTCGCACGCCCTTGCTGGATAATCTGCGGCTGGATCGGATCCTGCCAATATGGCGCGACAACGGGTTCGAGCCGGTGGTGCTGGCGATGGAGGATTATACGCGCGATCCGGAAAGGTTCTGGCGCCAGTACGAAGCCCTGACAGAGCTGCCTGCGCCGCATGACATCGCGACGGATGCGCAGAGCGACAACCGCACCGACCATGGCAATCTGGAAACCCGGGCTGCCACCAATGCTCTGATCGATACGCTGATCGGCGCGATGGAGCGGAACCAGTTGTACAAGAACAGTCCGCCGCATCAGAAAGAACTGGAATCGCTATCCACGGTAAACGAACATTTCCGGAGATGGACCCTGCGGCGGGCTTTCGAAGCCATGGGCGAAGAGGAGTTCGACGACCTCCGGTCCCAGCTTGCGCTGAGCGAAGATCAGAGTTTTCGCGAGCTGGCGCTTGATTCAGCGGACGCCGATCTGCTGGCTGAATGCTATCTTGAGCCGCTGCGGGAATTTTCGGCGTTCGAGCCTTACGTCGAGAGCTATCGCAAGAGCTTGATCGCAGCGGCGGCGTAAACGGTCGCCGAGATCTTGTCGGGTGCACTGCCCGTCCGGCGGGTCGGATATTTTCCGTCCCAGACGTTGCGCTGATAAGAGCCGCACTTGCCGCGAACGAGCTTTGGTTGTGCGCACATGGCCTGACGGCAGTCTATGTGCAAGAACCAGCGCCGGATAGGTAAGGGCCGCATTGCGCGGCCCTTGGCCTGGTTGATCAGGCGATCATGCTTTGCGACGGCGGCGACTCATAACGGCGATCCCGCCGAAGGCGGCCGCCAGCATCGGAAGCGAGGCAGGCAGCGGCACGGGCGTTGTCGCGTTCACGACGACATTGATGCCGGTCGAGGCGACCGAGTTGCCATTGTAGAAAGCTTCGAATTCGATGCGGTAATTGCCGGCTACCGTCGGATCGAATGTGCTGAGCGGTGACATGAAGAAGCCGTCGGTCGGCTCGTTGAAGAACTCATAATTCCAAGAGTTCTGTGCGACGGAGGACGTACCGAGAAGAGCGGCATATTCCGAGGGGCTGGCCGCGACGATACCAGCGCCATTGGCGGTTGTCATATTGCCCAGCGCATGGTCCCAGTAGGGTTGGTTGATCGGGTCGAAGGTGAAGAAATTGGTTCCCGCGCCCGCGTCACCGTCGATACGCATTTCATAGGTGAGCGCGTTCAGGCTGGTGTTGTTTGCAGAAGGAAAGGCGAAAGCGAGTTCTGTCGCGACGCTCCAGTCAAAGCTCCAGACCGGGGTGGTCGGGCTGTTGGGATCCCAGCCGAAACCGCCGGGTGCCGCGCCCGCGTCGAAGGTGTAGGTGTCGACGCCGTCGTAGTTATAGGTGGCGCTGGGCGCATTGTTTTCGTCAAAGCGGAGCTTGGCGCGCAGGCCGACTTCCAGTTTGGCGTCCGGGCCTGTGATGTTGGGTCCGTTATAGGCCCCTGTTCCCACGGTGAAGCTGCCATTTGCATTGCCCGACCCGAAGATGACGTTTGGCGTAATTTCTGCCGCCTGCGCCGTGCCGGCAGTCAGACCGAGAGCGATGAGTCCGGCATACCCGGCCGATACTATTCCTGTTGGTTTGGTCATTTTGTCCCCAAAATTCTGGTTTTCGTCAATCTGGCCACCGTATGGCAAAAGGTGGCCATCTCAATGTTTTTTCAGTAGTTTTTTGTTTTGAGAGCGAAATAAATGGCCGATTGCAACCATACGTTTCTTAGTTTTCGACTTTACGTTCGTCAGGGGTGAGCCGGGAAACAATGTGCTTCGGTTTCGTCAGGTTTTTTGATTCGATGACTTGGCATTTCTGCGTTTCGTGGCCTGTTCGCATTGAGGTTTCTGTTAAGCTCTTCCCCGGGGCGGCGTCTGCGCGTATTGCTGGGGCATGGCAAGTAAGACCTCATCGGCACGCAAGAAAAAACCCTCGGCAAAGACCGGGGGGAAGACCCGGAAACAGCGCAGTCTGAAAGGCTGGCTGTGGTTTGTGGCCACGCGCGCCGTGCTGGTGGCGGTGGGCTTGGCGCTGTTCGTGGTGCTGCTTTACACCGTGGTCAACCCGCCGGTCACCCATACGATCTGGGCAGAGCAGCGGCGGCTGGGCTCGGTCGAGCGGGAGTGGGTCGCGATCGAGGATGTGGCCCCGGAGATGGCGCGCGCCGTGGTCGCGGCAGAGGATGCGAATTTCTGCCTGCACTGGGGGTTCGACGTCGAGGCGATCCGCAAGGCGTGGGACGCGGGGGCGGCGCGGGGCGGGTCGACGATAAGCCAGCAGGTGGTGAAGAACGTCTATCTCTGGCAGGGGCGGAGTTGGATCCGAAAGGCGCTGGAGGCGGGTCTGACGCCGCTGGTCGAGGTGATCTGGTCGAAGCGGCGTATCGTCGAGGTCTACCTGAACGTCGCCGAGATGGGTGACGGGGTGTTCGGTGTGGCGGCGGCCTCGGAGCGTTATTTCGACCGGGCGCCGGATAAGCTGACCGCGCAGCAGGCCTCGCTTATCGCTGCGATCCTGCCGAATCCGCGCGAACGGTCCGTCACGCAGCCGTCGTCTTTCGTCCGCAAGCGGGCGGCGTCGATCCGGGAGGGGGCGGCCACCATTCGCGCAGATGGGCGGGCGGCCTGTTTCGAGGATTGAAAATCCCTGCCGCAACAGGCATTGCTGGTGAGGCTTTACTGTAACCAGGATCATCATGGCCCGACTGTTTCACGTCCCCCTTTCCCCCTTTTGCCGCAAGGTGCGTCTGAGCCTTGCCGAGAAGAAAATAGAAGTGGAGCTGGTCGAGGAGCGCTATTGGGAGGCGGATCCGGATTTCCTGCGCCGCAACCCGGCGGCCAAGGTACCGGTGCTGAAGCTGGATGGCAGGATCATGGCCGAGTCCGCGGCGATCTGCGAATATATCGAGGAGACCCGCCCCGAACCCGCGCTGATGCCGAAAGATGCCGAGGGGCGGCTGGAAGTGCGTCGGCTTGTGGGCTGGTTCGACGACAAGTTCCATAACGAGGTGACGTCGAAGCTGCTGTATGAACGGGTCAACAAGAAGGTGACCGGCGCGGGCTATCCGGACAGCAAGAACGTCAAGGCCGGGGCCAAGGCGATCAAGTATCACCTCGACTACATGGCCTGGCTTTTGGATCACCGGCGCTGGCTGGCGGGGGACAGCATGACGCTGGCCGATTTTGCCGCTGCCGCGCATCTGTCCTCGCTGGATTACATTTCGGACGTGGACTGGAACCGGTCGGCGGCGGTCAAGGACTGGTATGCGAAGATCAAATCGCGCCCTGCCTTCCGGTCTATCCTCGCCGATCAAATACCCGGTTTCCGTCCACCGCCGCATTATGCCGATCTCGATTTCTGAAAAGGGGGCTCTGCCCCCGTCCTGCGGACTCCCCCGGGATTTTTTTGACCCAAAGAAGCCATGGATGTTCTGAAGGAGCAGCTTGTGGCGCAGGCCCTGCGCGAGGGTTTTGTGGCCTGTCGTGTGTGCCGTCCCTGGGATGTGCCGGAGGTTGCCGGTCGGCTGTCGGCGTTTCTGGAGGCCGGGTATCACGGGCAGATGGGCTGGCTGGAAGAGCGGTCGCACTGGCGGGGCGATCCGGCGGCGCTCTGGCCCGAGGCGCGGTCGGTGATCATGCTGGCGGAGAGCTATACGCCGGAGGTCGATCCCCGGGAGGTATTGGCGCGGCGGGAGCGCGCGGCGATTTCGGTCTATGCGCAAAACCGCGATTATCATGACCTTGTGAAGAAGCGGCTGAAGCGGCTGGCGCGCTGGCTGATCGAGGCGTCGTCCAAAGGCGGGTGCCGGGACGGCGAGGGGCGCTGGGTGTCTTTTCCGGAGGTGGGGTCGCCGGAAGTGAAGGTGTTTGTTGATACCGCACCGGTGCCGGAGAAGGCGCTGGGGCAGGCGGCGGGTCTGGGCTGGCAGGGCAAGCACACCAACCTCTTGAGCCGGGACTGGGGGAACTGGGCGTTTCTCGGCTCGGTCTTTACGACGCTGGAATTGCCGGTGGACGGGGCGGAGCGGGATCATTGCGGATCCTGCCGGGCCTGTCTGGACGCCTGTCCGACCGATGCTTTCCCGGCGCCCTACCGGATGGATGCGCGGCGTTGCATTTCCTATCTGACAATCGAGCATAAGGGGCCGGTGGCGCCGGAGTTGCGTGAGAAGATGGGCAACCGGATCTATGGCTGCGACGACTGTCTGGCGGCCTGCCCGTGGAACAAGTTCGCGGTGGCGGCAAGCGATATGCGCTATGCGGCGCGGGAGGATCTGGTGGCGCCAAGGCTGGCCGAGTTGGTGGTGCTGGACGATGCGGGGTTTCGGGCGATGTTTTCCGGCTCGCCCATCAAGCGGATCGGGCGGGACCGGTTCGTGCGTAATGTATTGTACGCGATCGGTAATTCCGGGGAGGCCTCGTTGCTGGAGGTGGCGCGCGGGCTGGTCGGGGACGGTGATGCGACGGTGGCCGATGCGGCCGTCTGGGCGGTGGAGAGGTTGCAGGCATGACGATCTTGCTGGGTGTGGATACGGGCGGCACCTATACGGATGCAGTTTTGCTGCGCGGTGAGGACGAGGTGATCGCGAGCGCCAAGGCGCTGACCACGCGGCAGGATCTGGCCATCGGCGTGGGCGAGGCGGTGCGGGCGGTTCTGGGAAAGGCCGGGGTGACGGCGGCGGAGGTTTCGCTGGCCTCGCTGTCCACGACGCTGGCGACGAATGCGCTGGTCGAGGGGCAGGGCGGGCGTGTCGGGCTGATCTACATCGGGTTTCGTGAGGAGGATCTGGCGCGCCACGGGCTCGCAGAGGTCCTGCGGGGCGATCCCTCGGTGGTTCTGGCCGGGGGGCATGATCATGCGGGGGGCGCGGTGTGCCCCCTGGACGTGGCGGGATTGTGTGGCTTTCTGGATGAGGTCTCGGGCGGGGTATCGGCCTTTGCCGTGGCCGGGCAGTTCGCCACGCGTAACCCGGGGCACGAGATCGAGGCGGCGCGGGTGATAGCAGAGGTGACCGGGCTGCCGGTGACATGCTCGCATCAGCTGTCGGCGCGGCTGAACGGGCCGAAACGGGCGGTGACGGCGGTGTTGAATTCACGGCTGGTGGGGATGATCGACCGGTTGATCGGGCGGGCGCAGGATGTGCTGGGCGAGATCGGGGTCACGGCGCCGATGATGGTGGTGCGCGGCGACGGGGCACTGATGTCGGCGGAGCAGGCGCGGCTGCGGCCCATCGAGACGATCCTGAGCGGGCCGGCGGCCAGCCTTGTGGGCGCGCGCTGGCTGACCGGGGCGCAGACCGCGCTGGTGTCGGATATCGGCGGGACGACGACCGATGTGGCGATGCTGCGCGAGGGGCGGCCTTTGATCGATCCGGGCGGTGCGCGGGTTGGCGGGCATCGCACGATGGTCGAAGCGGTGGCGATGCGCACCACGGGGCTGGGCGGGGACAGCCAGGTGCATGTTGAGGTCGAGGGGCTGCGCGGCGGTGTCCGGCTGGGGCCACGGCGGCTGGTGCCGGTGTCGCTGATGGCGCGGGAGGCGCCGGAGGTGGTGCATCGCGCGCTGGAGACGCAGCTGCGGTCGCAGAGCGTTGGCGAATATGACGGGCGTTTCCTGCGGGCGGTGCGCGGTCTGCCTGCGGGCGGCTTAAGCGCGCGGGAGGCGGCCTTGCTGGAAAGGATCGAGGGCGTGCAGCCGATGGGCGCGGTCTTGCGGACTCGGATGGAGCAGGGTGCGCTGAACCGGCTGGTGGATCGCGGGCTGGTTCAAGTTGCTGGTGTGACGCCCTCGGATGCGTCGCATGTGCTTGGGCGGCTTGACGCATGGGACGGGGCGGCGGCGGAAAAGGCGTTGGCCCTGATGGCGCGGCGACGGATCGGGTCGGGCGAACGCTTGGCCACGGACGCCGGTGCGCTGGCGCGGATGATCGTGGACCAGTTGACCGACCAGACCGCTTTGGCCCTGTTAGAGGCTGCTATTGCCGAAGAAGGCGAGGCGTTTGACGCGGCGCCCGAGGTTCTGGCACGGCATGAATTGATGGCGCGGGCCCTGGCGGGGCATCGCGGTGTGCTGGCGCTTGAGGCGCGGCTGAACGTGGATGTGATCGGGCTGGGGGCGTCGGCCCCGGCCTATTACCCGGCGGTGGGGGAGCGGCTTGGGTGCCGGATGATCCTGCCGGAACATGCGGGCGTGGCGAATGCGATCGGCGCGGTTGTCGGTCGGGTGACGGTGCGCCGGTCCGGGACGGTGACCTGCCCGGCCGAGGGGCGGTTTCGGGTGCATCTCGCGGAGGGGCCGGAGGATTTCTCGGAATCCGAGACGGCGATGGCGCGGCTGGAAGAGGTTTTGAGGGTCGAGGCACTGGCGGCGGCAAGCGGGGCCGAGGGCGTGCAGATCTCGGTTACGCGGGATGTGCGGGTGGCGCAGGCCGAGGCGCGCGAGGTGTTTGTCGAAGCGGTGGTGACAGTTGAGGCGAGCGGGCGGCCTCGGGTGGCGGCGGAGGTTTAGGGGCGTCTTTTCGACATGCAGTGTGGTCAGTTGAGGGGCGCGCGCGAGCCTGGGTGGGCGCGTGGTGCCTCCGGGTGGGGCGGGTGATGCGCCTCAGGTTCAAACGTTTTGTATGTTGGGGCGTTGCAATGCGCCCTCCTGGGGGGAGGGTCGGGCGCGGCCCGGGCTTTCAGCCCGCGCCAAGGGCGGGGGCTTCCCGACGCGGGCCGGGGGCGCGCGCCGGGCTGATTTTATTCCGCCGCGGTGCGTTTCGGCAGCACCCAGTCGGGGCGGATGAAGTGGCAGGTGTAGCCGTTGGGGATCCGCTCGAGGTAATCCTGATGCTCGGGCTCGGCCTCCCAGAAATCGCCGACGGGTTCGAGTTCGGTCACGACGCGGCCGGGCCAGAGACCCGAAGCGTTGACGTCTGCGATGGTGTCCTCGGCCACTTCTTTCTGAGCCTCGTCCACGTAATAGATCGCGGACCTGTAGGAGAGGCCAAGATCGTTGCCCTGCCGGTTCAGCGTGGTCGGATCGTGGATCTGGAAAAAGAACTCCAGCAGGCGGCGATAGCTCATCACCTCGGGGTCGAAGATGATCTCGATCCCCTCGGCATGTGTGCCGTGGTTGCGATAGGTGGCGTTCGGGACATCACCGCCCGTGTAACCGACCCGCGTTGAAATCACGCCGGGCATCTTGCGGATCAGGTCCTGCATCCCCCAGAAACAGCCACCTGCGAGTACTGCGCGTTCTTCACTCATGCTACGTCCTCCACCTGGTTGATATAGTCGCCATAGCCTTCGGCTTCCATGTCGTCGCGATGGACGAAACGGAGCGAGGCCGAGTTGATGCAATAGCGCAGACCGCCCCGGTCGCGCGGGCCGTCGGGAAAGACGTGGCCAAGATGGCTGTCGCCATGGGTCGAGCGGACCTCGGTGCGGATCATGCCAAGCGAGGCGTCGCGCAATTCCTGCACATGGGCCGGTTCGATGGGCTTGGTGAAGCTTGGCCAGCCGCAACCGGATTCATACTTGTCCGCCGAGGCGAACAGCGGCTCGCCCGAAACGATATCCACGTAGATGCCCGGTTCCTTGTTGCCCAGAAGTGCGCCGGTGCCTGGACGTTCGGTGCCGGATTTCTGGGTGACGTAGTATTCCTCTTCGGAAAGCGCGGCGATCTTATCGGGGTCTTTGGTATACTTGGTCATGACTCACCTCTGCTTTGTGGCGTTTGGTTAGTATTTGGCGCTTTCACCGGCAAAATAAAGCCCCGGCGGGCGGGTTCACCGGGAAAGTGATCCGAAGTGGCGGCGGGGCCGTAACAGGTATGACGCGAGAATATGAGGTTTTACATGCTGCGCTTTGTCCTGATGATCTGCGCCCTGCTGGCGGGAGCCGCCGCACAGGCCGGTGCCCTTCGGGGTGATTTCCAGTCGATTGACGGGGGCGGGTTGTCTCTTGACCAGTGGCGGGGGCAGCCGGTGCTGGTGGTCAACACCGCCTCGCGCTGCGGCTATACCTATCAGTACGAAGGCATGCAGGCGCTTTACGATGCCTATCGCGGGCGCGGGCTTGTGGTGCTTGCAGTGCCTTCGGACGATTTCCGGCAGGAGCTGGGCAGCGCCGAGGAGGTCAAGGAATTCTGCGAGCTGACCTTCGGACTCGACATGCCGATGACAGATATCACCCCGGTGCGTGGGGCCAAGGCGCATCCGTTCTATCAGGACGTCAAGGCGGCGACAGGCTTTGTGCCGGGCTGGAATTTCAACAAGGTGCTGGTGGGGCCGGACGGAGACGTCGTGGCCACATGGGGGTCGAACACGCGCCCTGAATCTCAGGAAATCCGGGCGCGCATCGAACCGCTGCTGGCCGATTGATCAGTTGATCGGCGGCTTTTTCACCTTGGATTGCCGCGACAGTTGAACGGCGAGGATGCCAACGGTCACGATGACCACGCCAAGCACGTCCTGCGGACCGAGGCTTTCGCCCAGCAGGACCGCCGCAACGGCAACGCCGAACACCGGGTTGAGAAAGTGAAAGGTGGCCGCGCGGGTCGGACCGATCCGGTCAAGCAGCATGAACCAGATAAGCGTCGCGAGAATACCCGGGAACAGTGTCGTGTAGGTAAAGGCGAGCAACAGCGGCAGCGTCAGGTTCACATGGACAGTTTCAAACAGGGCCGTCGCGACGAGCAGGATGGCCGAGCCGACCAGCATCTGCAAACCGACGATCATCATGAAGTTGCCGCCCGAGGTGGCGCCGCGCACCGCCAGCGTTGCAAAGGTGAGCGCGAGGACGGCGATGCCACAGAGCATGACACCGTGGATATCGACGCCCTGGCTGATGCGGCTGCCCATGATGATTGAAACGCCAATAACCCCGGCCACAAGACCGACGATTCCCATGGGTGCCAGTTTTTCGCGGAAGATCAGCCATGTCGCCAGCGCGACCAGCAGGGGCATGGTCGAGGCGACGATGGAAGCGAGGCTCGCTTCAATGGTCTGCATCGCATAGAAATTCAGGCCGAGGTAGAGCGCGTTCTGACAGATCCCGAAGAGGATCGTCGCGTACCACTGTTTCTTGGTCAGACGCCAGGACTGGCCCATCATCCGCGCGATTGCCACGCCGATCACGCCCGAGACGAGAAAACGCATCGCCAGCGAAAACAGCGGTGAGGCGTCTGCAACGATAATACGGGCCGAGGTGAAGGCCGACGACCACATCAGCGCAAAAGCCAGCCCCATCAGGATCGAACGAATATCCAACTCAGCACACCCCTCGGGTGCAGGAATGGCTGTGCTGTCTCATGGTCATGGCCTCCTTGCGGGCCCGACACAGCCCTTATCGGGTGCCCAAATCAAAAAGGGCCGCCCGCGGGCGACCCTTTCCGAAATCTAAGAAAGATTCAAGATCAGCCGTTGACGCTGTCCTTGAGTGCCTTGGCGATGGTCATCTTGACCACCTTGTCGGCGTCTTTCTTGAACTGTTCGCCGGTGGCGGGGTTGCGCACCATGCGCTCGGGGCGCTCGCGGCAGTAGATCTTGCCAACGCCGGGCAGGGTGACGGCACCGCCGCCGGATACTTCCTTGGTGATCAGGTCGCATACCGCGTCAAGTGCGCTGCCTGCGGTTTTCTTGTCGGTGCCCATTTCTTCTGCAAGTGCGGCGACAAGCTGGGTCTTGGTCATTGGTTTCGACATTTTTGTTCTCCTTCAACTGCCCGCTCTCTTGGGCCTCGTCCCGGATATTTAACGGGATATGGGGGGAGAACACAACGAATTGTGGTCTGTGCCAAGCCCCAAACAGGCGGATTTTTGCGGTTTTTTACTGTTTTTGCCCTTTAAAGAAAGGCCGTTTCGTCAAAAGAGCGCAATTTTCGGCTGTGGAGGCGTTCCAGAGGCATCGTTCGCAGTATTTCCATGGCACGGATTCCTA
>JAAEZD010000023.1:0-10694 GCA_018223035.1 Paracoccaceae bacterium | reverse complement strand
GTTCAGGTGGCGCGAAACCTGCGTCGTATAGAAGTCCGACGCCATGCCGGGCAGCTTTAATTCGCCATGCAGCGGCTTGTCGGAAACGCAAAGAAGCGTGCCATAGGGCACCCGGAACCGATAGCCGTTGGCGGCGATGGTCGCGCTTTCCATGTCGAGCGCGATGGCGCGGGATTGCGAAAGGCGCTGGACCGGGCCGGACTGGTCGCGGAGTTCCCAGTTGCGGTTGTCGATGGTGGCGACGGTGCCGGTACGCATGATGCGTTTGAGCTCGTATCCCGAAAGCTCGGTCACCTCGGCCACGGCCTGTTCCAGCGAGGTCTGGATTTCGGCCAGCGCCGGGATCGGCACCCAGACCGGCAGATCATCGTCGAGCACGTGATCTTCGCGCAGGTAGCCGTGGCCAAGGACGAAATCGCCAAGCGCCTGCGTGTTGCGCAGCCCTGCACAGTGACCGACCATCAGCCAGGCGTGGGGGCGCAGCACGGCGATGTGGTCCGTCGCTGTCTTGGCGTTTGAAGGGCCGACGCCGATGTTGACCAGCGTGATGCCCGACCCGTCCGGCCGTTTCAGGTGATAGGTCGGCATTTGCGGCAGTTTCAGCGGCGCGTCGAGCGGTTCGTCCGCTTTGGTGATCTCGGCATTGCCGGTGCTGACAAAGCTGGAATAGCCGCTGCCCGGATTGGCAAGCTGGGCGCGGGCGAAGGCTTCGAACTCGGTCACGTAGAACTGGTAGTTCGTGAAGAGCACGTGGTTCTGGAAATGCTCGGCATCCGTAGCGGTATAGTGCGAAAGGCGCGCCAGCGAGTAATCGACGCGCTGGGCGGTAAAGAGCGCCAGAGGCGCGATCCCGTCGGGGGCGGCATAGGTGCCGTTGACGATGTCGTCGTGGGTGGTGCTGAGGTCGGGCACGTCAAACACGTCGCGCAGGGTGAAATCGGTCGCGCCATCCTGCGGCACGGTAATCTCGGGGCGGTTGGCCACGGCGAAATGCACTGGGATCGGCGTGTGCGAGGGGCCGATGGCGACGGGCTGGCCATGGTTCTTGATCAAGAGGCCGATCTGCTGGGTCAGGTAGCTGCGAAAGAGGTCGGGCCGGGTGACGGTGGTGCTATAGGTGCCGGGCAGCGCCACATGACCGAAGCTTAGCCGGGAATCGACCCGCGCATAGGAGGTCGTCGTGAGGCGTATTTCCGGGTAGAATGCGCGGATGCGATAGCCGGGATTGCCCTTTTTCATGACTTCCATGAAGCGGTCGCAGAGGAAGTCGGTCGCCTCGGCGTAAAGCTGTTCGAGCCGGGCGACGGCGGCCTCGGCATCGGTGAAGCTCTCGGTCTTGAAGATTTCGGGCGTGTCTATCTTGCTCATGTCTGCGGCTCTAACAAAGGAATTTTCTTGAAATCGCGCACGTCGATCAGGCCAAGATCGGAAATGCGCAGCTCGGGGATGACGACAAGCGCCAGCAGGGAATGCTGCATATAGGCGTTGTTCAGCTTGCAGCCACAGGCGCGCATCGCCTCCATCATCTGCTCGGCGCGGGCGGCGACCTCGGATGCGGGGCTGTCGGACATCAGACCGGCGATGGGCAGCTCGACCAGCGCCAGTTCCTCGCCATCGCGATAGAGGGTGATGCCGCCGCCGACCTCGGCCAGCCGGTTCGCGGCCAGCGCCATCTGGGTGCGGTCGGTGCCGACGACGATCATGTGGTGGCTGTCATGGGCCACGGTCGAGGCCATCGCCATCGGACCGGTATAGCCGAAGCCCGAGACAAAGGCGTTGACCACGCCGCCGGTGGCGCGGTGGCGTTCGACCAGTGCGATCTGGCAGGTGTCGCCTTCACCCTCGACCAGACCGTCGCGGACAGGCAGGTCGATCTTCAGCGCCTTGGTCGGGGCCTGATTTTCCACCACGCCGATCACGTTGGCACGGGCGGAGTTGGCGCCGTCGGGGGCCTTGACCTCGAAATCCGTCTCCTTCAGGTCGTGGCCAAGGTGCACCGTGCCGCGCGCGCTGTCGGGCCAGACATAATGCGGGCAGTCGACGAGGCATTCGCCGTCCTTGGCGACGATCTGGCCGCGCGCGACGACCAGATCGATGGGCAGGGTTTTCAGATCCGAGGTCAGGATCACGTCGGCGCGACGACCTGGGGTCAGCGAGCCAAGATCACGCTCCAGACCGAAATGGGTGGCGGTGTTGATCGTCGCCATTTGTAGCGCGATCAGCGGGTCGCAGCCACAGTCGATGGCGTGACGCACGACGCGGTTCATATGGCCGTCATTCACCAGCGTGCCGGAGTGGCAGTCATCGGTGCAGAGGATGAAATTGCGCGGGTCCATGCCCTTTTCGGTGATCGCGGTGATCTGGCTTTCGACGTCATACCAGGCCGAGCCGAGGCGCATCATTGACCGCATCCCCTGGCGTACGCGCATGATGGCGTCGGCCTCGCAGGTGCCTTCGTGATCGTCGGCGGGGCCGCCTGCCACATAGGCCGCAAAGTTCGGTCCCAGATCGGGCGAGGCATAGTGGCCGCCTACCGTCTTGCCTGCGCCTTGCGTCGCCGCGATTTCGGCCAGCATCTTGGGGTCGGCATTGGCGACACCGGGAAAGTTCATCATCTCGCCCAGACCGATGATGCCGGGCCATTGCATCGCCTCGGCCACGTCCTCGGGCGAGATTTCATAGCCGGTGGTTTCCAGACCCGGCGCCGAGGGGGCACAGGACGGCATCTGGGTAAAGATGTTGATCGGCTGCATGAGTGCTTCGTCATGCATCATCCGCACGCCGTTGAGCCCGAGCACATTGGCGATCTCATGCGGGTCGGTGAACATGGTCGTGGTGCCATGCGGGATCACCGCGCGGGCGAATTCCGCCGGAGTGAGCATGCCGGATTCGATATGCATATGGCCGTCGCACAGGCCGGGGATCATGTAACGGCCATTGGCCTCGATGATTTCGGTGTCGGGTCCGGTGCAGTAGCTGGCATCGGGAACGACGCAGGCGATGCGGCCCTCGGCGATGGCGATGTCATGGCCGGGCAGGCATTCGCGGCTGTGGACGTTGACCCAGACCCCTCCCTTGATGACGCAATCGGCGGGTTCGCGGCCAGCGGCCACGGCAATCAGGCGGGCGGCCACGTCGGGCCATGCGGGAAAAGCTGTATGATCCATGTTCCAATTGTCCTGATTGCGGGGCCGGGTTCAAGGGGTGATGGCATTGCCGCATGAAACCTGCGTGTCGCAATGGCGCTTGCCAGCGCTGGTCCGCTTGGGCAGGCTGGGTTTCATGGATTATGATACGGTTTCTCCCGAGGATTTCGGACGTTCCCTCAGTGGCTTGGGGATCAACCTGCTGGTGCGGGACGTGCGGCGGCAGTGCGCCTTTCTGACCGGGGTTTTCGGCATGACCGCGCATCAGGTTTCGGATGATTTCGCTATTCTTCGCTATGGCAAGCAGGTGTTTCAAATTCACTCTGACGGGACCTATCACGCGAATCCGCTGCTGGGGCTTTTGCCCGAGACCCCGCCGCGCGGGGCAGGAATCGAGATTCGTCTGTACGACAGCGATCCGGAGGCCGCGGTGGATAAGGCCGAAGCCGCGGGCGCGACCATCCTGCAAGCGCCGGCGGACAAGCCGCATGGCCTGCGCGAGGCCTATATCCTTTGTGAGAACGGTTATGCCTGGGTGCCGAGCCGGGTGCTTTGATCGCGGGCGAATTCGGCCCGGACCCAGTTGGCAAAAGCGATGGCGCCCGGAGAGCGTTCGGCCTGTGGGGACAGGATAAGATAATAAGCCTCGGCCATGGGGGCGCGGTGGCTGAAGGGCGCGATCAACTCGCCGCGGTCGATCATCCATGACGCGATGGAGTCATGGGCCAGTGTCAGCCCGCCCCCCGCGCGGGCAATAGACATGGTCAGCGCGAAGGTCGTTGCGGTGACAATCGTCGGATCGCCCCAGCTTAGCGCCTGATCCTCGGCCCAGTTCGCCCAACTACAGAGCAGGTTTGAGCATTCGTAAAGCGGTTGGTCCTGCAGCGTGTCGAGCGTCACGGGAAAGTCGGGCGCGCAGACCGGGTAGTAATAGTCGGAGCAGAGCTGTTCGGCCCGGACGGTGTCCGAGGGGCGCACCGAATAGCGGATTTCCACATCCGCATTCTCGGCCATTTCGCGCGGCTCCCACAGCTCGGTGATCAGGTTCAGCTTGACCTCGGGATGGGCGGCGCGAAATCGCGGCAGGCGGGGAGCAAGCCAGAAACAGGCAAGGCTGAGATTGCAGATGACCTGCACCACGTCGCCCTGCTGTCCGGTCACGGCGCGTGTGCCGCGCAGAAGCGTGCGGAAGGCATCGCGCACCACCGGGAGATAGGTAATTCCCGCCTCGGTCAGTTCCAGCGCGCGGGGGCGGCGGATAAACAGCGGCTGCCCGAGATAGCCTTCGAGCGACTTGATTTGCTGGGAAACCGCGCTTTGCGTCATGTTGAGATCATGCGCGGCACCGGTGAAAGACAGGTGGCGGGCGGCGGCCTCGAATGTGCGCAGCCAGCCAAGGGGAGGGAGGGCGGATTTCATTGCATAAATTTGACATAAGTTCAGCTAATGACAAGCCATCGTTTTTTTCATTGGTCAAATATTCGCGCCGGATGCAGGTTTGCGGCCAGACAAGGAGAGATCAGATGAGCATCACCGAACTGCGCCCGAACATGAACCACTGGCCCGAAAGGGTGGACATGGCGGCAGCCTTTCGCTGGACCGCGCGGCTGAACTTTCACGAGGCGGTGGCAAACCACTTTTCGCTGGCAATCAACGATGAGGGCACCAAGTTCCTGATGAACCGCAACCAGGTGCATTTTTCGCGTATTCGCGCCTCGGACCTGCTGGAGATCGATGCGAACAACCCCGACACGCTGAAAGGCCCGGATGCGCCGGACCCGACCGCATGGGGCCTGCATGGCGGGATCCACCGGCACTGTGCCCACGCGCGCTGTGTCATGCATGTGCATTCGATCCATGCCACGGTTCTGGCCTCTCTCAAGGACAGCAACCTGCCGCCGATCGACCAGAACTGTGCCACCTTCTACAATCGCTACGTGATCGACGAAGGCTATGGCGGGCTGGCTTTCGAGGATGAAGGCGAACGCTGTGCCACGCTGCTGAGCGATCCCAAAAAGAAGGTCATGATCATGGGCAACCACGGGGTGCTGGTGATCGGTGACAGCGTGGCCGACACGTTCAACCGGCTCTACTATTTCGAGCGCGCCGCCGAGACCTATATTCGGGCGCTCCAGACCGGTCAGCCGCTGCGCGTGCTGCCCGACGATATTGCCGAGAAGACAGCGCAAGAGCTTGAGAACTATCCGGGGCAGGGCGACCGCCACCTGACCGAGCTGAAGCTGATTCTCGACGACGAAGGTTCCAACTACGCCAGCTGAGGCAACGACCATGAACATCAAACTGGAAGATAAGGGCCTGAGGCTGCCACTCGCTTCGGGGCAGGGATATTTTAACTATTTCTGGCTGCGCGACAACGATCCGACGTCGATCGATCCGGTCACGCGCGAACGGGTGTTCGACATTTCCGGCCTTGAAGGCGATCCGCTGCCCGAAGAGGCGCGGATGGAAGAAAACACGCTGGTGATCCGCTGGAAAGGGGAGCCGCTGGAGTCGCGCTTTCCGCTGGACTGGCTGGATGCCTGGGGTGAAACCGCCGCGCCGCGCGATCCGGCGATGATCCCGCGCCGGGCATGGCAATCCGGTTCCTACGAGGACTGGGCCCGCGTGAGCCAGCCAGCGCTTGACAGCGACCCGGCAGAACGCGCGAAATTCGCCCGTGCGCTGATCGAGGACGGCATCGCGCTGGTCCGCGATATGGAAGACAGCGACGAGGGCCTGACGCGGCTGACACAGGTGCTGGGGCCGATCACGCCCTGCGTCGATGGCTATTACTTTGACGTCAAGCTGCACATCAACCCGACGAACCTTGCCTATACGGCGGGGGCGCTGGAAATGCACACCGATCTGCCCTCGGAAGAGGCGGCGCCCGGCGTTCAGTTCCTGCATTGCCGCCGCAATTCGGTGCAGGGCGGGCTGTCGTTGTTCGTTGACGGGGTGGCCGTGGCCGAAGCGCTCAAGGCCGAAGACCCCGAAGCCTTTGAGCTGCTGGCCAGTCATGACATCCCCTTCATGCGCCGCCATGACGGCTGGGATTACCGGGCGCATCAGCGGGTGATCGAACTAGATGCGCGCGGCGACGTGTCGGGCGTGACGGTGTCGCAGCACCTCGCCGATGTCTTCGACCTGCCCCAGGACCTGCTGGACCGCTACTATCCGGCCTTCTGCAAGTTCCTGAAAATGCTGCGGTCGCCGGAATTCATGAACACCTTCCGGCTGAATGCGGGCGAATGCATCGTCTTCGACAATCACCGCGTGGTGCACGGGCGCGAAGCCTTTGTCGCCACCAGCGGCGAGCGCCACCTGCGCGGCTGCTACGTCGACCGGGGCGCATTGCGCTCGACCTACCGAACTCTGGTGAAACAAGGCTACTGATCACATGCAATACGGATTGACCGACGAGCAGGAGATGATCGTCTCCACCGTGCGGAGCTTTGTCGAAAAGGAGATCTACCCCCACGAGGAACTGGTCGAACGCACCGGCGAAGTGCCGGCGGAGATCGCCGAGGAAATCAAGCGCAAGACGCTCGAGCTTGGGTTCTACGCCTGCAACTTTCCCGAAAGCGTGGGCTGCGCCGGGCTCAGCCATCTCGAATTCGCGCTGGTCGAGCGTGAACTGGGGCGAGGCTCCATGGCGCTGAACCATTTCTTCGGTCGTCCCCAGAACATCCTGATGGCCTGCGATGGGGAGCAGAAGGAACGTTACCTGATGCCCGCCGTACGTGGCGAGCGGATGGATGCGCTGGCGATGACCGAACCGGGCGCAGGTTCGGACGTGCGGGGGATGAAATGTATGGCGCGCCGCGATGGCGGTGACTGGGTGGTGAATGGCACGAAACATTTCATTTCGGGTGCCGACCACGCTGATTTCGTCATCGTCTTTATCGCGACCGGAGAAGACCAGACACCGAAAGGCCCCAAGAAACGGATCACCGCCTTTCTCGTGGACCGCGGCACGCCCGGTTTCAAGATCCGGGACGGTTATAAATCAGTCAGCCACCGCGGCTACAAAAACATGATCCTCGAATTTGACGATTGCCGTCTTCCGGACGCGCAGGTGCTTGGCGAAGTCGACGGCGGTTTCGACGTTATGAACACGTGGCTCTATGCAACGCGGATCACGGTTGCGACCATGTCGGTCGGTCGGGCCCGTCGGGTGTTCGATTACGCGCTGAATTATTCGGCCGAGCGGGAACAGTTCGGCCAGCCCATCGGCAAGTTTCAGGGTGTGAGCTTTCAGCTTGCCGACATGATCACCGAAATCGACGCCGCCGACCTGCTGACCCTTGCTGCCGCCGATCGGCTGGACAAGGGCCTGCCGTCGAACCGCGAGATCGCCTCGGCCAAGCTTTACGCCAGCGAAATGCTGGCAAGGGTGACAGACGCGGCAATCCAGATCCATGGTGGGATGGGCCTGATGGATGACTACCCGCTGGAGCGTTTCTGGCGCGACGCGCGCGTGGAAAGGATCTGGGACGGTACGTCGGAAATCCAGCGACACATCATCAGCCGCGATCTGCTGCGTCCGCTTGGCGCATGATCGAGATGAATCCGCGTGGAGAGCTACTGTCGAACCGGGGGCTCTGCCCCCGGACCCCCGGGATATTTTTGACCCAAAGAAGAAGAAAGAATCCACCCCCTGTCGCGTCAGGCAACAGGGGGCTTCTTCGGGTGCGATCATCGACGTCCCCGCCTGTTCCGCTTTTCCAGCATGGCTGAAGATGGTCAATAAATGGTTACCAATAGCGCAGAATCCCCTGCTTCTTTGGGTCTTAATATATCCCCGCCGGAGGCATCCGGACTATCCAAATTCGATGAGGTTGGTGAATGGCGCGTGATATGAAGCGCATGCTGGCTCCGCGCAGCATTGCCGTCGTGGGCGGCGGTACATGGTGTGAGTCGATCATTGGCGCCGCGCGGCAGATCGGCTTCAAGGGAGATATTTTTCCCGTGCATCCGGGTGGCAAGGAGATCGCCGGGATGGCTTCGGTGCGTTCTCTTTCTGATTGGGCGGGGGAAATCGATGTCGCGTTCATCGGGGTGAATCGCCATGCGACGATCGCCATCGTGGAGGAGTTGCGGGGCCTTGGGGCTGGCGGGGCCGTCTGTTTTGCTTCCGGTTTTTCCGAGGCGCATGAAGAGGATGCGTCCGGCGTGGCGTTACAGGCGCGGTTGTTGGATGCGGCTGGGAATATGCCGATCTTTGGTCCGAACTGCTATGGTTTTGTCAATGCGCTCGACGGGGCCGCTATATGGCCGGACCAGCACGGGATGAGCCCTGTCAAATCCGGGGTCGCCATTCTGACCCAGTCCTCCAACATCGCGATCAACATGACGATGCAGCGCCGGGGGCTGCCGATCGGGTACATGCTGACCTGTGGTAACATGGCGCAGACCTCGCAGGCGGAGCTTGCGCTTGGGATGCTCGATGATCCGAGGGTCACGGCCATCGGGTTGCATATTGAAGGGTTTGGCGCTCTGCGGCAATGGGAGGCTCTTGCCCATGCCGCGCGTGAAAGGAATGTTCCGGTTGTCGCCCTCAAGGTCGGGGCCTCGGAACAGGCGCGGCGCGCGACGGTTTCGCATACGGCCTCGCTTGCCGGGAGCGATGCGGGGGCACAGGCCTTGCTGGATCGGCTGGGGTTCGTGCGGGTCCGCGACCTGCCGGAGTTTCTGGAGACGCTGAAGCTTTTGCATTGTGTCGGTCCGCTGGCGTCGAACCGGATCGCGTCGATCAGCTGTTCGGGGGGCGAGGCGAGCCTGATGGCGGATCTGGCGGAACCGCGCGATCTGGTGTTTCCGGCGCTGGAGCCTTGCCAGAAGGACGGGCTGCGCGCGGCACTAGGACCGATGGTGGCGCTCGCCAACCCTCTGGATTACCACACCTATATCTGGGGCGATGCGCCTGCGATGACGCGGGCGTGGTCGGGGATGACTGGCGCGGATATCGCGCTGACGCTCAGCGTCGTGGATTATCCGCATACGGATGCCAGTGCATGGGAATGCGCCACCGAGGCCGCGCTTGGGGTGCGCCGCGAAACCGGTCGTCCCTTTGCCGTGGTCTCAAGTCTGCCGGAACTGATGCCATCGGATGTGGCACAGCGTTTGATGGCGGGGGGCGTCGTGCCGCTCTGCGGGATGCGCGAAGCGCTTGTCGCTGCCGAGGCTGCCGCGCGGCTTGGGCGTGTCTCTGGCGAACTGGGCGATCCCGTGCTTCTGCCCGGTCAGCCGGAAGATATCGGGCTGATCGGTGAATCCGAGGCCAAGCAGGCCTTGGCGGGTTTCGGTCTGGACGTGCCGCAATCTCGTCTGGCCGGAACACCGGAAGAGGCGGCGGGTATGGCGGGCGAATTGCGCGCCCCGCTGGTGCTCAAGGGCACCGGGCTTGCCCATAAATCAGAACATGGCGCGGTCGTGCTGGGCCTGACGGCGGCCGAGATTGAGGCGGCGGCAACCGGCATGAGCGCCGAGGGCTACCTTGTCGAAGAAATGATCGGCGGTGCGGTGGCGGAGTTGCTGGTCGGGGTCACGCTGGACCCGGCGCATGGGTTCGTCCTTACGATTGGTGCGGGCGGTGTGCAGACCGAGCTGTTGCGCGATACCGTCTCGCTGCTGGTGCCCAGTGACCGTGAGGCCGTCGCCTCGGCCGTGCAGAAACTGGCCTGCGCGCCGGTGCTGAACGGGTATCGCGGCAGGCCCGGTATCTGTATGACATCCCTGCTTGATGCGGTCGATGCGGTACAGGCATATGTCACGGCCCACGCGGAAACCCTGAGCGAAATTGAAATCAATCCGTTGATCTGCACGCCCGAAAGGGCTGTGGCGGCGGATGCCCTGATCCGAAAGGCAAAGACATGAGCCCGTTGAAAACTGAACGCGATGGCGGCGTATTGCTGGTCACGCTGGACCGGCCCAAGGCCAATGCCATCGACCTCAAGACCTCTGTCGAAATGGGCGAGGTGTTCCGTGATTTCCGCGACGATCCGGATATGCGCGTCGCGATCATTACCGGGGGCGGGGAAAAATTCTTTTGCCCCGGCTGGGATCTGAAGGCGGCGGCGGATGGCGACGCGGTCGACGGCAATTACGGCGTGGGCGGCTTTGGCGGCCTGCAGGAAATGCGTGACATGAACAAGCCGGTGATCGCGGCGGTCAACGGCATCGCCTTTGGCGGCGGGCTGGAACTGGCGCTAAGTGCGGATATCATCATCGCCGCGGAACATGCCACCTTTGCCCTGCCAGAGATCCGTTCAGGCACGGTGGCCGACGCGGCCAGCATCAAACTGCCCAAGCGCATCCCCTATCACATCGCGATGGAGCTGCTTTTGACCGGGCGCTGGTTCGACGTGCATGAGGCGCATCGCTGGGGGCTGGTGAACGAGGTCGTGCCCTCGGACAAGCTGATGGACCGCGTGTGGGAGCAGGCCCGGCTGCTCGCCTCAGGTCCGCCGCTGGTCTATGCGGCGATCAAGGAAATCGTGCGCGACGCCGAGGATTCGAAGTTCCAGGATGCGATGAACCGGATCACCG
>JAAEZD010000070.1:0-5681 GCA_018223035.1 Paracoccaceae bacterium | reverse complement strand
CTGCGAGATCATCGCCGAGAAGGTCGACTTCCTGAGCCGCCCGAAGTCGGCCGAGGCCGAAAACCCCGAGCTGGTCGACCGCGACGACGAGATCCCGTTCTGAGAACGGGGTCTCCCCCTAGGGCCCGGCGGGTAAACCCGCCGGGTTTGGTCATTTTCGGCCTTAGCGGACGTTCGGTCCAAACCCGTCCAATGGCTTCTTTATCTCATAACCTATCTAAGGCGTGAAAACCGGCAAGTCCGACGGGGCGCGCATGCGCCCCGCCCTTTGGCATAGCAGGAAAATGCCGTTATTGCCCCGAGAGGGCCGCGTAGACCGCGCTCTCGAAATCCATATACCCTGGAAAGGAGACCCCATCTGCGAACGGCAGGATCTGCGTTGCCCAGTAGCCGCCGATCCCATTCTTTCGATCTATCCAATAGTAGCTGTTCGCCAGCCCGGCCCAGCCGATGGCGCCGGCCGGGCGCCCGGTGGACGCGTCTTCGGTGTTGACCATGAAGGTGTAGGACCAGTCCTTGGGTATGCCCGGAAAGAACTCTGCATCATTCGAAAGCGAGGGAATGACGCCGGGCAGCATGGTGACTTTCTGCGGTGGGACAAGTGCGCCCTGCACGGCCCATTCGACGGTTTCGGGTTTCAGGACCCGCCCGTTCGGACCGGCACCGTCGTTCAACCACATGCGGATAAACTTCATGTATTCCGGCACAGTCGCGTAGAGCCCGTGGCCGCCCATGTGGACCTCAGGGTCATCAGGTAGTGCGAAGTCGTCCATCGGGGTCAGCCCGCCATCCTCGCCCCGCGCGTGGATGGTCGCGGTCCGCTCCTTCATGTCGGGCGTCCGGGTAAAGGCGATATCCTGCATGCCGAGCTGGTCGAAGATCCTCTCTTTCATAACCTCGCCCAGGCGTTTGCCGCGGATGCCTTCGACGACCTGTCCGACCCAGTCGATGTTCGTGCCGTATTCCCACTTCGTGCCCGGATCGAATAGCAGCGGGGTTTCGATGCAGGCGCGGCTGCCGGTGACGACAGAGGGCTGGCCCTGCTCTTCGGCGAGGCGCTTATAGGTCTCGTTAAAGAAATCATAGCCAAAACCGGCCGTGTGCAGCATCAGTTGGCGGGTCGTGACATCACTTTTGGGGGCGCGCAGTCTGGGGGTGCCGTCCGCGTCGAACCCGTCGATCACCTTCAACTCACCGATGGCCGGGGCGTAGTTTTTCGCAGGCGCATCGAGGTCCAACAAACCCTCCTCGACACATTGCAGGGCTGTGGTGCCAGCGATTGCCTTGGTGGTCGAGAAGATGGCGAAGACCGTGTCCTCCGTCATTGCGTCGCCGTCCAGCCGCCGCTCTCCGGCCGCGCCGGCGTAGATATCGCCATTGCGGTCCGTTGCCATCGCGACAACCCCGGGCACACGCGACGGACCGGTGCCCAGTCCGTTCAGAACGGCGTCACACCGGATTTTCAGATCGTTTGGGTTGATGTCCTTCATTGGTTCCTCCCTTGAAGATGTGAAGAGAAGAATGCGGAACACTGATCGGCCGCGCTGTTCGCAACCGGTATGTTCTGTCCGATTTCGGAAACGAAGTCAGTGCGGGCGGACGCGTCGTGCGACCCGACCACGCGTCTGCGACGGCGTTTCTCCGAACCTTTCTCGATACCGGCCGGCCAGAGCGCCGAAGTTCGAAAAGCCCCAGTCTGCGGCGATCACGGTGACGGTCACATTGGCTGGCAAAGTTTCAAGATCCCGGCGAAAGCCGTCAAGCCGCCGCGCCACGAGGAATGCCCGAGGCGAAATACCTCGAAACTTCTGAAATCCGCCGGACAGTGTCCTTGCAGAAACGCCGACACGCTTGGCCACATCGCCGATTGAAGATGCTTCGCGCGCTTCGGCTTCCATGATCTCCTCGGCCGCGCGAACGTAACCGGGGGCTGCACAGCGGGCCCCGGTCTCAAGGCTCAACCCAGCGGCCGATGCCCACTGTCGCAGAAGTTCGACGCAAAGCATCTCTTCGATATGCCGCACCAAGACTGCGTCGGATGAGACTTCGCCCGCGCGCGTTAAGGCACGGGTGGCATAATCGAGAAGCGCGGGCCAGGCTGAGTTGGGGCCGCCGATCTTGACACGGCTCGTCCACAGGCGGTCATCCGGCACGAAACCGAACCACCTCTCGGCCGTATCAACCATCGCCTGATGCGGGATCGTGAGGTTCAGCTGCATATGGTCGGGATCACCCTCAAGCCAATATTCGGCTCGGGAGCAATCTACGACAAAGCTTTCCCCGGCAGCGGTTGCAATAGAGCCACCATCGGTTTGATGATCCAATGCCCCGCGCAGGGTGTTAAGAACAAGGATGTTTCCGGCATCAGGATCGAAACGGTCAAGGTGAATGCCGGTGCCGTAGGCAAACCGGGTCATGGTCACACAGCCCGCCTTCGCCGAAATCATGGTCGCATCCGGCAGGGACAAGCGATCCAAAGGCCGCACCCGATATCGCATATAGACCGACCGGCAGAAGTCCTCCACTTCGTCCCAATCAGCTGAATGGGTTTTCTGCCGGTGCCTGATCGGCGCCCCTAACGAATCCAGAACAAGTGCATGTTCCAGCAAAACCCCGCTCCTCCTCGTGGTTCCATTGTCAATGTAACACGATATTGGCGAGGTAGACATCCGGCATTGGTCGTAAAGAAATGAACGTGTTGGTGGGGACGCGCCGACACGGTCGCGATCTGGCGTAGGTTCTGATCGAGCGCGTTGTCCCCCCGGCGTGTGAGGCTCTACAATGCCGACATTGGTTCAAGCCGCAGCGAATGACCGCTCCCCTGAAGGTTTTTCGATGCGGGCCGGGGTGCAAGGTTGCCCACTCGCACTATCGGCGGCCCGCGTTGACAAACCTCGGAAGGAAGAAGCTGCGGCGATCTGGGATCAGGCTATGGGGAAAGAGCGCCAACGGGTGAGGCTGACGTTGCCATGGGCGCGTGGCCGACTGTGTAGGATGCGCTTGCTACAGTCATTTTCCGCCACCTTGGTCGCAAGCATATCGCCGATTGAGCGCGCATAATGCGATCCACGCCGCCATTTTGGGTGACGGCCTCAAACGGCTTCGTCCGATCATCCAAAAGGGACCGGCTGATGTTGTGTTGGGTGAACAGGCTTCGTGTCATGCGGCCAGCTCCCTTGGTGGCGCGCGCGACATTGGTTTCTGGCCGCGCCGGAAGATCTCTATGATGCGCATATCGCCACCGCAGCACGGACAAGGCTCGCGCAAAGTGAGAGGGGCGATCTCGGGTTCCGGATCTGGTTCAGTGTTTTGTTCGGAGCGTTGAACACCGAGCAACGCTCGGATCTTCGTGATATTTGTTTTGCGCGTCGCACTGGCTAACAGGCCATAATGCCGGATGCGGTGGAAGCCGCCAGGTAGAACGTGGATCAGGAAACGGCGGATGAACTCGGGTGTGGCCAATCGCATGATCTTTTGGCGGTCACCGCGCTTGATACGGTAATCCTTCCAGCGGAACGCAACGGTGTCGGCATCGGCGCTGACCAGGCGGTGGTTTGAGATCGCGACCCGATGCGTGTAGCGGCTCAGATATGCCAACACCGCCTCGGGTCCTCCGAAGGGTGGTTTGGCATAGACCACCCAGTCGGTTTTACGGAACAGGGCGAGCCACTGCGCGAAGTTGTCTGCCTGCGCCAAGCGATCGAGATCGCCAAAGAAGTTGAGCAGGCCTGCACGGTGCAAGTCCATGAGCCCATCCAGGAACAGGCGTCTGAACAGCCGTGCCAGCACCCGCACATGCAGAAAGAACCCCGGCCTGCAGGCGACCCAACTTTTGCCATCGGGTGACAGACCGCCACCGGGGACGATCATGTGGACGTGGGGATGGTGTGTCAGCGCCGATCCCCAGGTGTGCAGGACACTGGTCATGCCGACCTTCGCACCAAGTCGCTTGGGGTCGGCGGCGATGGTCATCACTGTTTCAGCTGATGCGCGGAACAGCAGGCCGTAGACTGCCTTCTGGTTCCAATAGGCGATACGGGCAATCTCGGCCGGCACCGTGAAGACGACGTGGAAGTATTCGACGGGCAGCAGGTCCTCGGCACGCGCCTGCATCCAGTCCCGCGCGGCGGGTCCCTGGCATTTGGGGCAATGGCGGTTCTTGCAGCTGTTGTATGCGATGTGATGGTGGCCGCATTTGGCGCACCCGGCGACATGCCCGCCGAGCGCCTCGGTTCGGCAGGCTTCAATCGCTGACATCACCTTGAGTTGACCGAGACTGACATGACCCGCATTGGCCCGCCGCCACGCGGAACCATAGTTCCGAAAGATATCAGCGATCTCCAGCCTTGGGCGCGCCAACCGCCCCAGCCGCTATTCCAGTCCTCGCCTCACGGTATGATCCTGCAGCTTTTCCAACATCTCGTACGGGCTGACGGTGCCACGAATGGTTTTGGTCGCGACATGCGTATAGCGCGCTGTCGTACTGAGCTTGGAATGCCCCAAAAGCACCTGGATCACGCGCACGTCAGTTCCGGCTTCGAGGAGATGCGTTGCAAAGCTATGGCGCAAGGTGTGCAGCGTGGCAGGTTTGTTGATCCCGGCCATGTGCTTGGCCGACGTGAACGCGCGATTCAGCTGGCGCGGCGACAGAGCCATGATCTTGGGTTTGCCCGGAAACAGCCATCCCTCTGGCCGCGCCTCGCGCCAATAGTCACGCAGCAGATCAAGCAAGGCGGGTGACAACATTGCCTTGCGGTCTTTGTCATTCTTGCCCTCATCCACATGGATCAACATTCGGTCACTGTCGATGTCTGAGACCTTGAGATTACAGACCTCAGACGCGCGCAACCCGGCACCATAGCTGATCCCCAAGGCCGCGCGATACTTCAGCCCCGGCCCGGGAACCGCCGACAGCAGATCCCCAACCTCCTCGACGCTCAAGACAACGGGCAGCTTCTTCGGCTTGCGCCGGAACTGCATGTACCGCTTCATCTCTTCGCGCCCACAGGTCATCCCAAAGAAGAAGCGCAGAGACACGATCCTCGCGTTGAACACGCCGGTCGAGACGCCAGTATCTGACATGTGGAGCTGGTACGCGCGTAGCTCATCTGGCGTCGCTGTATCGGGTGAGCGCCTGATGAACTCGGCAAAGTACCTGACAGCCCTGATATGGCCCTGCTGGGTCTTCGGCGACATTCCACGAATGCGCATGTCTTCAATCATCCGCTCACGCAGCGGGCTCATCTTCTCCTCTTTCATGAGGTCCTCCTGTCATCAGATTGAGAAACCTCAATCGTCAAACAGGTCAGCCAGATTACAAAATGCGCACCGCCAGGATCGGCTCAATACGTTAGCCACAAGCGCCATTGCCGCGATAGCGGCTTCGTCCACCCGCCCTTCGCGTTGTTGAGAGTGAGAGGGGTGCCGGTATCCCGGTGACGGGTTGATGGCTGGGAGAGTGGCTCCCGGTGCCTGTCACGGAGGAATGCCGATGGGTGTTGTGGAAGTACTGGATCCGGTTCAGCCGGCGCGGGCTGGTGGCTGGAAAGTGGACGTGAGCCGGGGGGAGCGAAACGGGCGGGTGTCGTCCGAATGGTTCAACCGGCCCGATGACGAGCGGTATCTCTCGCTCGACGATCTCTGGGCCAATGTGAAGGGGCGCTCTGAGCGCAGCCGCAGCC
>JAAEZD010000069.1:0-5711 GCA_018223035.1 Paracoccaceae bacterium | reverse complement strand
TTAGGGTCATAGGTCCTTCCTTCGGCTGGGCCCGACACAAACGCGTCGGGCGTTCATCAAGAAAGTCGTCCGGCTGCCATAGAAACCCCGTTCCGGTCAACCGATAGAGCAATCGGCCCTGAGTTGACCCTTGCTCACTGCGCAACGAACTTTTGGTGCGAGCCGAGGCCCGTTAGGAATACACCGTACCGCCAAGGTTAGCCAAGCGAGATGAACTGACCGTTCGGTCAGTAGGCTTGAATGTTTTGTTTCGTCTCAAACCGCTGAAAACGTCTTCACTCCAATGCAAGTGTGCTATGTGTCAGAGATGCACAAATCAGTCCGCCATAAAACTATCCTTGCAGGGGTCGAAGCGATCTCGATCAGTTCGGACCGAACATTTCCGCGTCATTCACATGATGAGTTCGGCTTTGGCTATATCGTTGATGGGGCTCAGGATAGCTGGAGCGGCCGTGGCCTTGTGGAGGCGGAAGCAGGTGACACGATAACGGTCAATCCAGGAGAACTTCATGACGGTGTCGGCCGAAAAGGATATCCACGACACTGGCGGATGATGTTTCTGTCTCCGACGGCAATTCAGGGCTACTGCGACAAGCCCGTGAGAAGTGCTGAATTTTCCCGTCCGGTTCTTCGGTCTAGGCAGGCATTGAAGCAGTCTGCAGAAGCATTCACGGCTCTGACACAAGATCAGCCTGACGCGAACCACGCCGAGCAGCTTTTGATGCTGGCTTTGCACACCCAGCTCGATTCCAACCCATTAACCGGCAGGGACACCCGGCGCACTCCCGAGGTCCGGACGGTTCTGGACATGATCTTCCAAGGCTGGGATTCCTCCCTCTCCTTGGCCGACTTCGCGGTCGCGACAAATTCCAGCCGCTACCAGATCTTGCGCCGGTTCTCGTACGAGGTAGGAACGACGCCACATGCATATCTGACCCAGCACCGCATCAAGCGCGCCAAGGAAATGATCGTTGCGGGCTCTCCTCTGGCCGAGACGGCCTTGGCCTGCGGGTTTTCGGACCAGAGCCATCTGACGCGCGCTTTCTCCCGGCAACTAGGACTGACTCCCGGTTGCTTCGTTCGGAAGGTCGGCTAACCCGTCTGCAATATCTTTCAATCTCTGCGCGCGCCGAACGGCTATCGTCCTGTAAAAGGATCAGGTACCAATGCCGCTTCCCAATTCACATTACGTGCAACAGACGTTCAGGGGGAGAGCGACAGGTCTCCTGACAATTGGAGGCATCGAGACGGAGCCAAAGGTCACTGAGGCCGTCGACCCACTGACTTCACCTGCACTGCAGCGTCTAGGAACCGAAGGCGCTTTCCCAGAAATCCGATCCTGTCGGCGCGCCTATTCCACGATGGCCTTAAAGCCGACGCGGTCTCGATGTGCCTCCGAAGCCCTGCTTCGCCGGCTGCGTCCGGAAGGCACGCGGACCTCGCTGGATCCTCTCTTCGACCCATGCAATGTCGCCTTGGTGGCCTATGACCTTCCTGTTTCAGTCTGCGACTTTGAACATTTTACCGAAGATCTTAGAGCGCACCGGGCGATTGGGCGGGACGCCTACCTGACCTTCACTGGCGATTTCGAAGCACCGGATCTCGGCAAGGTGATCTTTGCCGATGACGCTGGAACCGCCCATGCCTGTCGATGGGCCAATCGCCAAAGCCGGAAGTCAGCTGTCTCGCCGGAGATGACGCAGGAGCTAAGCGTCATCGAGCCGCTAAATCACGGCTGCAGTGCTGATATTCAGCGGATCCTAGAGGAGCTCGCGAGGAAGACCTCAGATACCTCGTTCCTTTCAAGTAACGACAGGGGGAAAGATCATGTGGATTGAGTTCCTCGTAACCTCTTTCGTCGTCGTCGTCGCACCGGGTACCGGCGTCATCTACACGATCGGCGTCGGGATGTCGCGTGGTGTCAGTGCCAGCGTCGCCGCGGCTGCGGGGTGCACCTGCGGGATTATTCCGGCAATGGCTGCGGCCATCGCTGGCCTTGCGGCCGTTTTGCACGCGAGCGCGGTGGCTTTCCAAGCGATCAAATGGGTCGGCATCCTCTACCTTTTGTATCTGGCTTGGTCAGTCTTGCGGGACAAGGGCTCGATCAACTTCAACACGAAGTCCGAACCGGGATCGCTGCGCAAGGTGGCAATGACCGGGTTCCTGATCAACATTCTGAACCCCAAGCTGTCGATCTTCTTCCTGGCTTTCCTGCCGCAATTCGTACCGGCGGAGACTTTGCACCCTCTGGGTCACATGCTTCTGTTGAGTGGGATATTCATGGCGATGACCTTTGCAATTTTTATCCTCTACGGCGCCTTCGCTGCAAAAATAAGGTCCCATGTAGAAGGCACACCTTCCATCTTCGCATGGATGAAGCGCGGGTTCTCAATGGCGTTTCTGATGCTTGCGGCCAAACTGGCATTTGAAACCGATTGACCCCCCAGCGCTAATACCGCCGGAAAGGTTTCGAATAGTCATGGCGAAAATCAATAACGCTGCCAAAAGTGATAGGGGCACCCCACCGGAGAAACTGCAGTGTGTATGGTTTTCGAACACACATCCTTATCGGCTAGGAAAACGTCCGAAGCTCGATACGCTCTCCTTTGGCACCTCCCGGGCAATTCACAAGACAACAGTAAAAAGATCCTCGCTCTGGTCTGCTTCGAGTAACGCGCCCAAGGCGCGCATTACCAGATCCTCATTTCGCTATCGCAACGGGAATGTCGCACTGAAGATACGGTTGACCGCAAGCAGTCGTTCGCCAGCGAAACAGGCTTTCCGATTAAGCAGAACATCGGAACTTGCAAACGTCAATGATCACAAAATCCGAAGACTATCTATACTAGTGCGATATAATTCGCGAGATCGAGTTTCCTGGATGAGACCGGCAGACGTTATCAAAATGGATAGATCAATGCTCGCAGGACACTACCATAAATGATCACCTCCCTCGGGGAATGATCTGATCGAACGCGCTGAGAACTTTCAGATATTCCGGATCATGATCCCAAGATGGCAACCCCTCGATTAGGGTTTCTGTCGACAAGTTCGGATGTGCCGCTAGCCATTTCTTGCCAGCCTCGATTGCACGCTCATGCTCTCCCATGAGCCAGAGTGTTCCAAATAGCATTCGATAGGCCCAATGCGCTTTGGGTGCAGCGCGCAATCCCTTTTCAATCAGCGCAACCGCCTCTTCTAAGCGGCCTTGTGTTCGAACGGCTGCGGATCTACCAAATTCAATGTTGAACAGGAAAGGATCGAGCGGGCTCAACTCCTCAGCCCTGTCGAAATGCGCAAGCCCTTCCTCGGACCGACCAAGATAAACGGCCACCCACCCCAGCCTGAGCCACGCCCAGGCATTGTTAGGATCAAGTTCCAAGGCGCGCCGGGCCAAGTCTTCGGACGTCGGGAAGTCTTTGAGAGCAAGTGCTGCAGCGGCGCTTAGCGCTGTAACGGTTGCGGAATGATCCAGTGCCCTTGGCAGGGCTCTGTCAAAGGCAGCACGACTTGCCGCCCGTGCCTTGTCCGTGGGCAGCGACCATAGATAGCAGCATTCGTGTGCATGACACCATGCCTTCATAGCCAGAGCATGAGGCGAATCCGGATCCTTTTCCAAGGCACGATCCAGGAACTCGATGGCGCGACGATTTTCCGCCGGGTCGTGGACCCAGAAATGCGGCATCGCAGTCAAAACAAGGTCATAGGCGCTTCGGACCTCGGGCGGATGCCTTCTCGCGCGCAATATCTCAGCCGCACGAAGATTGGGAGAAAGTTGCCCTGCCACATGCGCCGCAATCCGATCTTGCAAATCAAACAGATCATCCATGCGATCATCGAACCGACGCGACCAGCGCGTGCGTCCATCGGCACCACTGACCAACTGAACCGAGATCCGGACGCGGTCACCCGCCCGCTGTACCGAGCCTTCCAGCAAGTATTCGGTGCCGAGCTTTTCTGCGATCTCAGGTATCGGCAAATTCTGGCCGCGCAGCATAAACGCCGATTGCCGCGCGATGACATCGAAATCCCGGCTCCTACCAAGCGCTCCGGTGATCTCTTCAACGATCCCATCGGCAAACATGTCTGCCTCGCTTGCACCAATCTCCTCGAAAGGCAGAACTGCCAAAGCTGGCCGCTCATCTCGCCTTACCGGCAATGGCGCAACCGGGGCCACGTCCGCTTGTCGGCGTTCACGCAACCAGTCTTCGAACCCTTCAGAAGCGAGATCGAAACCTTCCAGAAAAGTTTCGGCGCCCCTTCGAATCTCGAACTGTTCTATGTCCATCCAGACGCAATGGCGGTCAGCCTTTATTGCTTCCCTGAGCGATTTTCGAAGCACTGAAAGCTCTTGCCGAAGTGATGCGCGCGCTTGCGCTTCGCTGCGATCCGACCACAGCAAATCGGCAATCGCTCCGCGTTCTGCGCGCATACCGGGCTGACAAGCGAGAAATGCCAACAAGCCCTGCGCCCGACGACTTAATCCGGGAATTGCCGCGCCGTCGCGCTCGGCTCGGAAAGGACCGGATAGATGCAAGACGACATGCGGCATTGGGTATCCGACAAGTTCCAAATGAGATTTTTACGTCGAACAACGCTGATTTTACGAAACTATTGCACTTTTTGGACGGACGCACAGCCCAGAAATTGCGCTGCTCTGACGGCGGCTGGTCACAATGGACTTATCTTAAACTTCGATATGGAGACTTCCAATGCATCAGTTGCTTTCCCTCCCACGCAATGCCGTTAGCCGGTCCCTCTCAGCTTTTTTCCGTACAATTGGGAGTAACGGCTGGGTTGAAGTTGAAACCGACCGCCTGGACGGACTCTCACGTGAACGCCTGGAAGACATGGGGATTCCTCCCCGCACAGAAGCGAATATGCGCCACAGCGGCCAAACAGGAAGTATTCCTCAAGCCTCACTGTGGTGAAAGGATGACACGCTCCCAATGAACGAAACCAGAATGCAGTTGTTCACCTGTGGCAATTGCTACGGCTCCAGAAGAATGGCTGCGAATCTGAAGGTTTAAAAAAGATGACGGGCTGCGGCGTTCCGCACCGCCTTTGCCCTTACCACTGATTAGTCCCGTTGTTCTGTGCAATGATGCAAAACCAGTCGCCGAGAAGACAGAAACAACAAGAAGATTAAACGCTTACCCCAACAGGAGGCGATCGCATGCCCTCAATCGATATTCACCTCCTAGATGGTATTTACTCCAAGGAAGAGAAAGCTGACATCATCCTGCGAGTGACCGATGCATTCGGCCAGATAGCCGGCGAAACAATTAAATCCGGGACATCCGTGCGAATACATGAAGTGAGCAGCGGTGCATGGGGCTATGGCGGTGAAGTGCTGACGACCGCCGCCGCCCGACATATGAGAGAGCGCGGCTAACCGCAATCATCGTTCTGCGGGGCACTTGAACTGAACAGCCCTGCGTTTCTTAGGCGCCTTCAGCAGTCGTTTTCTGCTGTCGTTCGAAGTCGATGGACGACAGCATTCCGCTGCACGCGTGTTTGAGCTTGGAGTTATAGAACACTTCGATGCAGTCGAAAACGTCCCGCCTGGCACCTCGCGAGTTTTGTAGATTCGTCGTCAACCTATCGCGGCCTCGTTCCGGTCTTCTGAGAGTGATGCTCTGTTCATAGGACACAGTGGCATGCCCCCATCGGGTGGTCCGGTTTGATTGTTAGTGCATCGTCGGCCTCTG
>JAAEZD010000068.1:0-5837 GCA_018223035.1 Paracoccaceae bacterium | reverse complement strand
TCGCTCGACGATCTCTGGGCCAATGTGAAGGGGCGCTCTGAGCGCAGCCGCAGCCGGGTGGTGCAGACCGCCGATATCAGGGTCGAGGCCGCGCGCGACAACGCTGAGCGGTTGCACCTGATGCTGCCGAAAGCGCATGAACCGGTCGCGCCGACGCATTGGGCCTTCGGCCAGCTCGCCAGCATTGTCGGCGCTCCGGCCTCTTACCTTCGGCAGCTGCCCGCGCCTTTGGCGGGGATCAACCTGCAATACGGTTTGACCAACCACCGCGCCGAGCAGGTGAAGACCTTCGAGACCGAGGATGGCCGGACCGAACTGCGCGCCGTGACCGGTCCCGACTACGGTCGCATCCATGACTTCGAGCTTGTCGAGGCGGTGCAGCGCATCGCGGGCAATGGCACGGGCGATACGCGCTGGAAGGTGCCGGGTGTGCTGGATTGGTCGACCGGGGTCTACAACCCCGATGTCGAGATCAGCCGCGACACGACCACGCTCTACGCCTCGGACCGCGACGTCTTCCTGTTCCTGGTCGACGACCGCAATCCGATCGAAGCAGGCAAGTTGCCCGACGGCTCCCCCGATCTCTATTTCCGGGGCTTCTATTGCTGGAATTCCGAGGTCGGCGCGAAGACCCTCGGCATGGCGAGCTTCTACCTGCGGGCGGTGTGCCAGAACCGCAACCTCTGGGGCGTCGAGGATTTCCAGGAGATCAAGATCCGCCACTCGAAATACGCCGCCTCCCGCTTCGCCCATGAAGCGGCCCCGGCGCTGACGCGGTTCGCCAATTCCTCGCCACAGGGCTTCGTGAACGGCATCAAGGCGGCGCGGCAGCAGGTCGTGGCGCGCAGCGACGAAGACCGCGCGGATTTCCTGCGCAAGCGCGGTTTCTCGAAGGCCGAATCCGGCAAGATCATCGAGAAGGTGCTGATGGAGGAAGGCCGCCCGCCTGAGAGCATCTTCGATTTCGTGCAGGGCATCACGCGGCTTGCGCGCGACAAGACCCAGCAGGACGCGCGCCTCGACATGGAAGGGCGCGCCAAGAAGCTCCTCGACCGAGTCGGCTGAGGCGAACCTCGATACAGCGACCGCCCGCAAGCGTGGCGGTCGTTTCACCTCACTTACCACATGCATGCCGCTGGCCTTGCCCGATAGGGCAGGGGCCTTCGGTATTCGTGCAATACAGCGAGACCCTCATGACTCCCCAAGAAGAAACCGTCATCCTAGACGCCCGCGACATCCTCGGCCGCTATCTCAGCCAGAACCCTGTCATCGGCAGTTGGCAGGCGCTGCTGGACTATTGTGCGTTCAGCGTCCGAGGACCCATCGAGCGCTTCCACGTCCTCTACCTGTACCGCAAGAACCGCATCATCGCCGATGAACTGCTCTCGACAGGCACGGTCGACCATGTCCCGGTCTATCCACGCGAGGTGATCAAGCGGGCGCTGATGCTGAACGCCAGCGGGCTGATCCTGATCCACAACCACCCGTCGGGCGATCCGACACCGTCGGAGGCCGATCTAAGCATGACCGGGGAGATCCAGAAGGGGTGTAAGTTCTTCGGCCTGACGCTGCATGACCACATCATCGTCGGCGCCGGGACGGAACTGAGCCTGCGGGCCCTGGGCAAGCTGTGACGCGCCTTGCGAGCCTGCCGCCGTCACCCTTCCGAGGAAGAGGGCGGGGGTTTGGTCTTTGACGGTTTGAAGCGGGGAGAGAGGCTCTCCGCACCGTCGGAGATATGCCCATGTTCGACCTTCCTCTCCAAACTCAGCCGGAAACGCAGAAAACAGGTTTGCCGCCGAGCCTCCTGACCGTTTTTGCAGATCAAGACTTGCCGTTCGCACTCACGACGGCTTGCCATGCGCCCGCTGCTCTCATGTCCGGGCAGGCACACCCCAAGGTACTGGAGCGGTTTGCCACGCTGGCCGAGGCCATGCAGGGGGCAATCGTTCACGCCGAAGATATCACACCTGAAGACGCTCCGCGCATCCTGGCAATCCTCGATCGGGAGGGCCGTCTCGTTCTGGCCGGAGCTACCTTTGATGGCGGGGTCGCATGGTGCCACCCGGTCTCGGATGCCGCCGAAGCCCGCGCCGTCGTGTCCGAGGCCAGCCAGACCCGCGCGCAGGCCATGCGGGCGGCCGAGTGGCATGAACATGGCCTCGCGCGACGGCTGCGGCACCACGCCGACCTTCTCGATGCCCGTCTTGTCGATCCGCTCTGGCGTGTCTTCGCGTCTCGCGCCCTGCAGATCGCGGCGTGACGCCCGAGAGTCAGAGAAGGGCAGGGGAGGATGTGAACCTACGAGGACGAGAGAGAGCCTCGGGGTTCAGATCCTTTCCCTCATTTCGGAGTTTCCAATGTCCAAGATCGAACCCACCCTAGCCGCGCCGATGGCGCCGTCCAGGATTGATTTCACCGCCATGCTGGCCCGGCAGGCCGAGCGTGACGCGCGGATCGCAGCTTTGCGTCCGGCCAACAAGGAGCGCCTCTTCGATGGCCTGACTGCCGCGGGCATCACCCATGTGACCGTGAGTTTCGACGGCTATGGCGATAGCGGCCAGGTTGAAAGCATCGAAGCCTACGCGGGCGATACCGAGGTTGCTTTCCCCAAGACCGAAATCGCCTATGCCGCATTGACCTGGGACGACCCGGAGGTCGAGATGCGGGCGCTTTCGCTCGAAGATGTCGTGGAGCAGCTGGCCTACGACTTCCTCTCCGACACCCATGGCGGTTGGGAAAACAACGACGGGGCTTACGGCGAATTCTGCTTCGACGCGAGCGCTCGCACCATCCACCTCGAGTTCAACGAGCGCTTCACTTCGTCCGAACTTTACACACACGATTTCTAAGGGGGCGGCGATGGCACATCCCTACCACCACGCTCTATCCTCGGTGAAGAAATGGGGCGGCACGGTCGAGGATTTCATCTCGGTGCATGCCTGGTTCGACCAGAGCAAGGAGATCACAGCGGACTTCCGGCACCGGGCGCTGCGCCACCATGCCGAGGGCATCTTCATGGCCGAGACAATCTTTGGTCCGACGCTTACGCTCTCGACCGGACGCATCATCCCGACCCGGTGGGTCGGCGAGCAGCATGTTAAGGAGGACCTCGGCTTCATCCCGAGCTTCGCCGATTGGGTGAAGGCCATTCGGCCCGAGCCTTGGATGGGTCGGACCGAACGGATCGAGGCACAGGTCGATCCGCATCTCGCTTCGCCCGTGGTCGAGGTCATGTGACATGACCGATCCCACCTATCTAAGTCTTGGTTTGCCGCCGACCGCTTCGCGACTGGCAGTGGTTCGCGCGGCGGTCCGGGCGCTACACCCCGACACGCGCGCTGTTTGCAGTCTCCGGCTCGCGCGCAAGCGCTTCTACTGGCAGATGCTCTGCGCTCATGCCGCACGACAGGCGGCGGGCGACACGCCGACCGGCTGATCGTTCCCAACTACCCCTTCATCCCAACCGAGTGCCCGGCCTCTCGGCCGGGCCTTACCCATTCAGGAGGTCCCCATGGCGGATTACTTCACCCATTTCTCGTGCCTGCTCGACGTAGGCAGCCCCGACAAGGCGGCTCGCGCGCTCGCCCTGTTCCAGGAAATCCGAGCTGCGGATCAGGACGCCGACGATCCGGAAATCGCGGGCTTCGATCTCGTGCTCCAGGATGCCCCCGAGGGCTGCACCCTCTGGATCCATGACGATGACCACGGCGATGTCGAGGCGGTCATCCGCTTCGTGCTGCGCCTTGCCGAAGATCTCGACCTTACCGGCCTCTGGGGCTTCCAGTACGCCCTGACCTGCTCCCGGCCCCGCCTCGACGCCTTTGGTGGCGGCGCGCATGTTATCGATCTCGGCGCACGCAAATCCGTCGGTTGGACCAGCAGCCAGGAATGGCTGGCCGCCGCGCTGAACGGGGAGGACGTCGATGCCTGAGGTCATCTGCACCACCGTCTACCAGTTCCCCGAACTCTCGGATGCGGCCAAGGAAAAGGCGCGGAGCTGGTATCGCGAGTTTGGCCCCCACGACGATTGGTGGGACGCGGTCTATGACGATTTCGAGCGGGTCTGCGAGATCCTCGGCATCCGTCTGAACACCACCTCCGTCCGCTTGATGGGCGGCGGGACGCGGGCCAAGCCCTGCATCTGGTTCTCCGGCTTCTGGAGCCAGGGCGACGGGGCCTGCTTCGAGGGCTATTGGTCCCACGCCAAGGGTGCGGCCGCGCGCATCCGGGACTACGCCCCGACCGACGCGACGCTGCATGGCATCGCCGACCGTCTGCAGGCCATCCAGCGCCAGAACTTCTACCAGCTCGCCGCGGAGGCCAGCCACCGTGGCCACTATTACCACGAATATACCATGTCGATCGACGTCACGCGGGACAGCCCGACCTGGCAGCCGCCGACCGAGGACGCGGAAGATGTCGTGACCGAAGCGCTGCGAGATTTGGCCCGCTGGCTTTACCGCGAGCTTGAGGCCGAATACGACCACCTCACCTCGGACGAGGCCATCGAGGAGGGGATCATCGCGAACGCGTATACGTTTACGGAAGCAGGGCGGCGGTTCGGGTAACAGAGATCAAAGCGTAAGGTTCATTTGATCTTTACAGTAAGTCCATATGGACTATATTGAAGCCATTGGAGGTCGCCATGCACGTTGCAGAGAAAATTCGGGAACCCGCAAAGATCAACGCCGTTGCGTTGAAAGCTTATGCCCGCGTGGATCTATATTCAGGCCAATGGAGGACGCCATGTACGTTGCAGAGAAGATCCGGGAACCCGCACAGATCAACGCCGTCGCGCTGAAGGCCTATGCGCGCGTGGCTGATGCTTGGGGTCTCAGCCTCAAGGAGGCGGCTGGCCTTGCCGACATGTCAGAGAGCACGTGGAAGCGCGCCAAGAAGCCTGACTTTGCGGGGGAACTGACCAAGGACCAACTGCTGCGGCTCAGCGCTGTAATTGGCATCTTCAAGTCGCTCGAACTCTACTTCTCGGAGCCTCTGGCAAGAAGCTGGTTCACCCGACCGAACACCGGTCCGCTCTTTGGTGGCGGCCGACCAGTCGACACCGCCATCGACGGGGGCTTGCCGCAGATCCTCGCGGTTCGGACCTATCTTGATGCGTTGCGTGGTGGGGCATGAAGCAGACCGAGATTTCCGATCGCGGTCTCGTTCGTCTCCTGCCCGCCACCTACCACAAGCCACCATCGCTGCGCGGTCTCGTCGATACCGATGACGAGATGGAGATCTTGGCAGAGATCGAGGGCCTGACCAGTGGACGTCTACAGGCCGAACGCGGGCGCAACCCGCATCTGGACCCGCGCGAACTCGCTTGGCAACGCCGCAGCCGCGATCTGCGCATCTATGGGGACAGTCACGTCAACGCAGCCTTCACTTACACCCGCGCCGGCGGAAACCGCTTCAACGCCGAGGAGCGCGGCGCGTGGTACTGCGCATGGGATGTGATGGTTTCTGTCAGCGAAGTGGCCTGGCACCGCACACGCGAACTCGGCTTTACCGGCAGCTTCCACGACAGCGCCCGCTATGTGGAATTGCTGGCCGACTTCATCGGCGTCTTCGACGACATGACCGATGAGACAGGTCATCCGGCGCTGCATCCGGATCCGGCTGTCGGGTATCCCGAGGGCCAAAGCCTGGCACAGCATCTGCGTCGGGGCGGATCCAAGGGCCTGATTTACCCTTCGGTCCGGGCTCCTGCATCGGGCGGGAATTGCTTGGTCTGCTTCGAGCCCCACGCAATTCAGAACGTTCGTCCGGGCGCGTCTTGGGATCTTGTGTGGGATGGGACACCGCACTACTCGATTGCGGCCGTCGGCTGA
>JAAEZD010000067.1:0-5977 GCA_018223035.1 Paracoccaceae bacterium | reverse complement strand
AGATCGGCCGCATAAACGGCGAAATCGGTGTGTACTCCATGAAAACGTTCACGAAGGCAAAATTTCTGCGGCCCGCGAATCGCTTTGCGCTTGCGGGGTAGGGGCCAGAACGCTACATTCAGAAGTGCGAAAACTGAGATTTTGTAGCGGGCTGATCCCGGTGCGAAACCTTACAAAGGTCTCGTGAAGCTAGCTTCTCGGGGCCTTTTTCTTTTTGCCTGTATCGTGCCTCCTTCTTGTTGGTTGCTCTTCCTCAGTCTCCTGAACGCTTCCAGCGCTCATGAAGCTCGGTAATCAGCTTTGGGGCGTTGCCCTCCAACCAGCTGATAAAATCAGGTTCATCCGTAGTCAGATCGAGTTTAAGCTGCTTGCCTTGGCGGCCGGTCTTGACCGTCGCAGCTCCGACACCGGGGATCGCCAAAGCAGGCACGCCCTTTCTAGACGGGTTTGCTTTCTTCTCTGGGCTCTTCGCAGCTGCCAGAACTGCGAGAAACGCACGCTCAGAAACCTCATCGACCGAGCCGGAACTTTCGGACTTGGCTGCATGAGCTACGGCTTGCAGTTGGTCTCGATCACCGTCGTAGGCACCCAAGGCCTTTTTGAGCTCTTCCCATCTCGGGCGACCAATCCCGGGAGCCGCACCAATTGCCTGGATGAGTTCCTCGCCGACCGTCCGAACGACACTCAAGAGTTGTGAAACCCCAGCTTCGTGGAGGTTAAGGACTTCAGCGACACCTCGATTGGTGCGCTCAGCCCCTTCCAAATGGTCACCGTCCAGAAGCGCCGTCGCAACAAGCGCACGTTCAATAAAGCTCAGATCACGACGCTCTTGGTTCTCGAGAAGCTGATCTCGAAGCGCTTGATCACCATCAACTTCCGTGACGATGGCTCGAACTTTGATACCGAGTTCGCGACATGCTTCCAGGCGTCTGCGGCCATAGATCAGGTTGTAGCGATCGCCTTCCAGTGGGCGGACCAAGACAGGCACACGCTGACCGTTCTTGGAGATTGAATTCTTCAGGCCCTCAATTTCAATCTGAAGCCTGTCATCCAATCGTCCTTCGGTAATAATCTGCGCCGGATCGATCTCAAATACACCGCCACGCAGTCGGCGCCCTTGAAGAGCGTCAGGAGCGTTGCGAAGGGTCTGCAGCGGCAGGCCAAGTTTAGGCTTTCTTGCCATTCCGCCCCCATGTGTTCTGGATGATTTCAGCGATCTCATCGTTCACTGCGTTCATGGATTCGATCGCACGATCAAACGTCTGACGCGTGAAGTCCTTCTTGTCAGCTTCGTAGAGCGTTTGCTTGGTCAAGCCGGCATCAGAAATTGCGGTCGATTCAACCATGTGATTGGTCAGGACCGACCTCCCGAACAGTCCGCGAATGAAAGCGATGACTTCGGTTTGTGGCGCGTCGCCGACTTTGTATCGCGTTGGCAAAAAGCGCAGCCAATCGAAGCGCAGATTTGCGCCTGCATCCCTGATCACTCCCAGGAGATCCGCGGTCATTCGCAAGAATTGGGACATCGACATGAGGTCAAGCATTTGCGGGTGAACCGTCACGAGGACACCCGAGGACGCGGAAAGTGCTGACATCGTCAAGAAACCAAGCTGCGGCGGGCAGTCGATCACAACAACGTCGTAGTTCGCTTCAACACTATCGAGTGCGTCATGAACTCGCGCGAAGAACGCTTTCGCTCCGCCTCGCTGGATAGCAGCAGGCGTCTCGTGCTCGAACTCCATGAGTTCTAGGTTGCCCGGGATAAGATCAAGGCCGCGGATGTAGGTCTTGCGGATCACTTCGGCGATCGGAACCGGATCGTCATAGCGAACGGCATCATAGAGGGTTCCGCCCTCCATAAGGTCGAGTTCTGGCTGGATTCCGTGAAGAGCCGAAAGAGATGCTTGGGGGTCGAGATCGATCGCAAGAACCCTGTACCCCTTGAGCGCCAAGCGCTGAGCGAGGTGAGCAGACGTCGTCGTTTTGCCGGACCCGCCCTTGAAGTTCACCACTGAAACAACTTGAAGCTCGTCACCGTCGCGACGCCCAGGCACGTAAGTTCCAGACTTTTTTGCGTTTCCTTCAAGCGTCTGCCGGATTTCCCAGATATCGTCGAGCGTATAGCGACGATGACTTCCAGCCGTCGTCTCAACGTCAACGATCTTTCCTTCTCGATGAAGCTTCCGAAGATAGGTATGGTCGACGCCAAGGAGCTCAGCAGCTTCGCCGCTAGTCAAAGTGCGCATCACCTTCTTTGCATCCGGAGGGAAGTGTGCGGCGCGCTGAGCATGCAGGTTCGACGCGAGAAGTTCCGCGTAGTGCCCGATGGCGATGTCTAGATCCTGCTCTACTTCGCTCATGTCTGCCCCGATCCGTGGGCGCGTTTTTTATGTGACCGCGCGTTATTTTTCGAGACTATTGCCCGACCAACCAGATTCGTGCAAGCACTTTCTAGATTTAGTGGCAATCGGTTAGGCCAACACAAGTGTGATCCTCAGAGGAGCCCCAGCTTTTCAGCACGCTCCAGCAGCATTCTGACTGAGGAAGGCTGCCAGCTGGTGCGACCGCGAGGGGTGCGCTCACGCATGGATTCCAGTCGGTCGCAGATTGCCTGCAAGGTGATCTCGGGGTCAGCACCTTTGATTGCGGCGACAATCGCAGGCAGGCGATCGTCGGTTTCGCGACGTCCAGCGCGTCCAAGCACTTCAGCGGGCAGGAATCCGTCCGCCACGTATGCCTTCACGGCGCGGAGCAGGCGGCTTTGCGTCCAGCGCCGATCATGGGGCAGGGGGCCATTGATGATCCGCAGGACATCTTCCCAAGCCATATCGGGGCGCAAACGGCGCACATGGGGCACCCAATCCTGCGCAGTTTCGTTCAAGCGCTCCATGTAGCCGTCCTGTCGCGCCAGCCGCACCTTGCGCAGCGCTTCAGGGTCCTTGACGCGAAGACCCGGGTTGCCGCCGACGCGGCCCTTTGAGCGTGCCGAGGCAAGCCCAGCCTTTGTGCGCTCACGTATCAGCGCGCGCTCGAACTCGGCCGCGGCGCCCAGAACCTGCAATGTGAATTTTCCTTGAGGGGAGGCGGTGTCGATCGGGTCCTGGAGCGAGCGGAAGAACGCCCCCTTGCCCTCCAGTCTTTCGATCACCTCAAGTAGGTGCGACAAAGACCGCGCAAGCCGGTCGATCCGCACGACGACCAGCGTGTCGCCCTTGCCAATCCGCTCCAGCACACGTGCAAGCACGGGCCGCGCGCGATTGCCGCCCGAGGCGTGCTCTTCAAAGATCTCGGCGCATCCCGCAGACTGCAGTGCCTCAGACTGGGGCAGGGGGGTCTGATCCTCGGTGGAGACGCGCGCATAGCCAATCAGGGGCATGAAACGGGCCGTTTGCAATTTAATATATTGCCAATAAACGACCGTTTGTAAACGAATGCAAGTAGGTGCTCTCTCGTCGCGTTCATCCTAAGACCCTTGGTTCCCTAGCGCTGAGCGCGATCTGAGAGGTTCCGCCGGCAGTCGCGCGAGCGTGCTATATAAAGGGCGTAGGCAACCGCCACAAAATCACTTGGGTAATGTGCAAAAAATAAGTATTTTGCACATATGAATACGAGAGCCTCTATTTTGACTGATGGTTACGACGACCCCCTCATCACTACCGAGGAGGATGCAGAGGCTCACGAAAAGGATCTCTGGTTTCTGCCGGGACCATTCGAAGAAGAACCAGATGATTTGCCTCCCGGGCCGCGTGCAGAACCGCCGGACACTGCCGTCATCGAAGACTGGGCAAAGGCAGAAGGCGTTCACGCTGCGCGGCTAGCAAAGGTGGCTGGACGCCTGGGAGCTCTGGATGACCGGCTGCTGCGCGGCCCGGAAGGCTGGCGGCATCGCCTCGCTCTTGTCGAGGCAGCGGCCCTCAGCTGGGTCGCAGGAGATCGGGTGAGTACTGATCGTCTGGCGCTCTGGGTATCCATGCGGCTGTCAGGTGCACAGGATGACCCAAATGCCTTGGCACGCGTTGGATGGGCTGTTCGGCGCTTGACAGGCGGTCCCGGACCGATGGCTGACCTGGCCGCTTTTCTGGATCGCCGCGACCCCGAGAACATTGAAGACAGCGCTGAGCGTTTCGAGGATCGCGCGGGTGGGTGGCTGGACGTCATGGCAGCCGCAAAGGGTCTCCACCCGATCACGCGGGCGTGCATGGGGTATCACCTGTGGAGCTTGGCGGGCCTCGGACGCCACGGCGACCAGATCGAAGCTGCCGTCACCGCGTCTAGGATCGCGACCAGCGATGGAAGCGGTGCCATCTTCGCGCCGCTCGCTATGGCCGGGGCCGGGGGGCTGCGCGTTTCGGGCTTGCCACCCGAGCGTTTGGCCCGCTGGTTGGATGGGATGAACAGCGCAATTCTAACGGCGATGCGAACACTTGATGATATTGAAGTGTGGATCGGGCGGGCAGAAAACGTCATGGCGCAATTATCTGGCCGCACGCCGGTTGCCTTGCGAAAGGTTTTCACGGAATGGCCCTTGGTCTCCGCCCCGATGGCTGAGGCCATGACCGGAGCCAGCCGCGCCGCCGTTCAGCGCAATCTCGCATGGATGGAGGCAAGCGGTTTGATCCGCGAGGTGACGGGGAACGGGAGGTATCGCATGTGGAAAGCTGACCTAATATAGGTCATTTGTCGAGGCTGACACCGGCTTGACCTGGCACGCTTTAGTGCCGCCCCAGATGATCGTTTAAGCCACTTTCCGTTCGAATGCGACAAGGCTTTTCCAGCCCAAAGCGTTCGTTAGCCATTCGTCTCACGTTTTTGTGACAATTGATCGCTTGAAGCTCCAGTGGGTGAAGGTTGTAACGGGGCGAAATAACGGAATGAGAGCCGGAGCCAGAGATGGCATCGTAGCATTTGCGAGTGGCGCAAGTTCCCTGTGCCGTGACGTTCCCGATCTCATGGTCGCGATATCGAAGCCGCTGTGCCTAAATTTCCAGACAATCTGCGACTTAACGAATTGTCGCTGCGCAACTTCGGACCAGGTATTGTGCGAGCAGTTTTCTCCTCCCTAGCAAACTGGAAACTGCAAGGATCGCATGTCTACTTACGAAAATTTGCCCTTGAACCTCTAGCCACTAGAAGTCCTATCTGTTCAAGGAGAACACATACCGTTCTTGCCATCAATCGCCGGTGAGAACCGAAAGGGTACGAAATGCTGACAAGACGACACTTCATTCAGACAACAACGGCGCTTTTTTCGGTGACCGGTCCCGGTATGGCTTTTGCCGACACTTGGCCCACCGAGGCTCAGAAGGCTGAATGGGACGCACAGGTGACGCCTCAGGGTTATGTTGCCGAGACTTCCAACCCATGGGGATTGCACCCGCGGTTCCTACCGCAACGTGTGGTCGCGAAGGCCGGTCTCGTGCCGGGAGATATCCATGTCGACGCGGTCGCACGATATCTTTACCACATTGAAGAGGGTGGAACCGCGATGCGCTACGGCGTGGCCATCGCGCGGGGGAACCTCTACGAGCCGGGTGTCTATACCATCAAGCGCAAGGTCAGGTGGCCGCACTGGCAACCGACACAGAGCATGATCAATCGCGACCCCGAACTTTATGCTGACATTGCCGATGGCATGGAACCCGGACCGGAAAACGCGCTTGGTTCAAGGGCGCTGTATCTCTACGTCGGGGATCGCGATACCCTTTTGCGCATCCATGGCACTCCGAGCCCACGGAGTATCGGTGGCCGCGCAAGTTCGGGCTGCGTACGGATGGTCATGGCTCATATCAATGATCTTTACCCGAACGTCGAGACCGGCTCTACCGCCTATCTTTACTCGGCGGAGGACAGCGTGACTGCCCGCAGCTAAGCCAAGCAGCGGACGGCAAACGCAATTAAGTTTCGCGAGGGGTGCAGATACGATTGCCGTTCGCCGTGCGCAGCGGCAGCAAGGTCGTTTCAACGGGGCCGCTGTGTT
>JAAEZD010000066.1:0-6417 GCA_018223035.1 Paracoccaceae bacterium | reverse complement strand
GATCGCAGCCTTGAGCAACTCCGCATGGATCTGGAACTGGCCCAACTCGAGGCCAGCCGACCCCAACCCGCCCCAGCGGGTCCCACGGAAGATGAGCTGCGCGCACGCGAGCAAGAGCGACTGCGCCGCGAGGAAGAAGCCCGGCGCATGGCCGAGCTGGAGCGCCGCGCCGCGGAGGAACGCGCCTTCCAGGAGCGGCGCATCGCCTCGCCCACCATCGCGTTTGGCGGTGCCTCCGGAGCGAATGAAACGGCTCTGACCGAACGCACTTTTGGCGAGGTGACGGATTTCGTGCTGAACGGTGCGTTGCCCTCCACCGTGACGCAGGCCGAGGTAATCGCCAATCCCTCCAACACGATTTTACAGGGCACCATGATCCAGGCCGTCATGGAAACCGCCCTCGACAGCTCCCTGCCCGGCCAGACCCGCGCCGTGGTTTCCGAGGATGTCTACAGCGTCGATGGCGCGCGCCTCTTGATCCCCCGCGGATCCCGCCTCATCGGGCGCTACCGCGCCGGCGTCGATATCGCGCAGCGCCGCGTCACGATTGCCTGGGACCGGATCATCCTGCCCAACAACCAGACCGTCCAGATCAGTTCATTCGGGGGTGATGAACTGGGCCGCTCCGGCGTCACGGGTTTCGTGGACACACGCTTCGCCGAGCGTTTCGGGTCGGCCGCCCTGATCTCGCTGATTTCGGCTGCGCCCAGTGCCGCCGCCTCCGAGGTTCAGGATGAGTCTGCCGCCGACGTTCTCGAAGACGTCGGCGATGATCTGGCAGATGCCACGGACATCGTCATTGGTGATTACCTCTCCATCGGCCCCGTCATCTATGTCGACCAAGGCGCACGCGTCACGGTCATGGTCGATCGCGATCTGGAGATATTCTGAGCCCATGTCGCTGAGCTATCTCGAAACCTCCCTCGACCGAATCGACGCCGCCGCCCGCGACGATGTCATCGAGATCTGCATCAACCCAGACGGAACCTGCTGGGGCGAATTCCAGGGCGATCACTTCATGCGCGCGCTAGACCAGAGGCTGACCGGCGTTCAGGTCAGGGACCTCGGCAACCAGATCGCCTCATCGGCCAATACCACGATGAGCAAGGACCGCCCCATCGTCTCGGTTTCGATCACCTACAAGGGGCGCCCGATCCGCGCACAGGTCATCACCCCGCCCGCCGTGCTCTCGGCCATGTCGATCAGCCTGCGGTTCTTCTCAAGCCTGCCACTCGAGGGCATTGCGCTCGATTTCCTCTACGGAAAAGAGCGCAAGCTCGAAGACCTGCGCGTCGAAAAAAAGCGCGCCTTGCGCGCCGTGGTGGCTGCCGGATTGATCGATGATGCGCTTGCCTTCTGCGTCGAGAATAAACTCAACATGATCGTCTCGGGTGGCACCTCCACCGGCAAGACCGTCGCCGCGCGCAAGATCCTCTCTCACGTACCGGCCGAGGAACGCATCGTGACCATCGAAGAAGCGGCCGAGCTTTTACCGACCCAGCCAAATGCCGTGACCCTCATCGCCAATCGTGACGCGGAATTCCAGACCGCCGATGTGCTTCTCACCGCCACGCTGCGCATGCGCCCCGACCGGATCATCCTGGGCGAGGTGCGCGGCAAGGAGGCCATGACCTTTCTGGAAGCCATCAACACCGGCCATGGCGGGTCCATGACCACACTGCATGCCGAAACCCCGCAATTGGCCGTGCAGCGCCTCGCGATCGCAGCACTCAAAACCGAGATCCCGATGACCTATGCCGACATGATCCAGTACATCGAAAATTCCATCGATGTGATCATCCAGGCCGGTCGCCATGACGGCAAACGCGGCATCACCGAATTCTACCTGCCCGGCGCAACTGAGATTGGAATTTCCCCATGAAGACCTTTGAATACGATATCCTGTCCTTTCCCATGACTCGTAAGACCAGCCTTGCCGACATGCAGGCCAGCCTGAATGCCAAAGGTGCAGAAGGCTGGGAGGTGGTGTCGATCAGCACTTCGGAATTCGCCAATATCGGGCACACCGTTTTCCTGAAACGCGAAACCACACCCGCTGGAGCCACGGCATGAGGCAGGCGCAGCACCTTGCCTTGGCCGCACTGGCCCTAAGCCTGACGCCTGCCTTCGCCGTTGCCGAGCGCGACCTAGTGCCAACCCTCGATCGCAGCTTTGACGTCTGTCCGGACCGGCCCGCCAAGCCCATCTGGATGCAGGAGATCCCCCTGCGCCAAGCCTATCAGCGGGTTCTGGTTCAGGACATCTATCGCGCCCAGAACCTCGAGCGGGTCGTCGAGATCGGCAACTGCGACTGCGCGACCCGGTTCCCGTCCTGGGACGCGGCCGAGGCGATGTTTCGGGAGAGCTACGCGAGCGACGAACGGTGGGAAATGCTCGAAGCCTCGGAAGGCTACAATCGCCGCGCCAACGCCGCCCGAACTGCCGCCAAGGCCATCTGCGACGCCGCGGGCAATTGGTAAGGCGGGGCCCCGATGAGCGTTGTCACCTATTTCGTTGAAACCTCCCAGGGCTATCTCGACACCGCCGCCGAAACCCAGTTCGGATCGGTTGCGGCAACGGTGGGCTCACTTCTGGTACTGGGAACAACGCTCGTGGTGATCCTTGTCTTCCTGAACATGATCTACCAGTACAAGGCGATGGACGGGCGCACGGCCTTTTGGCTCGCGGTCAAGATCGGGCTCATCGGGATATTTGCAACCAACTGGGTGCAGTTCAACGCCTTCTCCTCCGCCATCCTGGCCGGGATCGACAGCATTGCAGGGGCGCTCGTGGCTTCGGTCGGCGGTGGAACTCCTGGCCCTTCTGGAACTTTCGCCGAAGAGTTTGACCGGCTGATCGCGGAACTAGGGGACTATCTCAACGCCGCCGGGTCAGAGTTGAACTGGATGGCCGGCGCCATGCTCGACATTGTCGGGGTCCTCTTGCTCTCGATACTCGGCGGGCTGGCCGCCTTCATCCTTGTGGCATCCCGCCTGATGATCGCACTTCTAATCGGGATCGCGCCGGTGATGATCTTCCTCACCCTCTTCGAGGTGACTAAAGATTACTTCGCACGCTGGCTGTCGGCACTGGTTTCCTTCGCACTCTACCCAATCGTCGTCGCAGGGGTGTTCGCAACGATCACTGGCGTCTCTTCCGCTCTGATCGGTGAGCTTGGCGACCCGGAAGGGGCTTCAAACATAGGCGCGCTCATCCCCTTCTTCATGATGGTCCTCATGGCCAAGGGCTTCATCATTGCCACGCCCTTCATCGTCCGCGCGATCTCCGGAAACATCATGATGCCCGCCCTCTCCGGTGGTCTCGGCGGTGGCTACAGCTTTGCCCGCGCCGCAATGGGCAGCCAGCAGGCCTACAATCGCTACCTGATCGGTGGGGCAAGCGGTGCGGAATATGCAGCCCTCAGAGCGCGGCAGTTCTTCGGTGTACAGCAGATGCCTGTTCGGCAAGGGATGGGGCAGACGGGTTCCGCAGGAGGCACAGGATCCGCAGACTCGGGGTCAAAAATGCTGGCGCAGCTGGCGAGACTGGGTCGACTTGGACGACGGTGACGGCCCTTAGCCGACGGTCACCCACCTTGGTCGTCAATGTCCGCTAAAGGGTTGCAAGCAAAGCATCAACAAACTCTGACCTGACCGCGAGGAAGGGGATTGTCCGGTCGTCGTCGTTTGGCCCCCTAACGATTACGCCGACAACTTTTCCAGAGAATAGCACGGGACCACCACTCATTCCCTCGTAAGTTCCCGACAACAAGGCGATCACGTTATCGGATGTGGCGGGCGTGCCGTCAAAGGTCTGCCGCGAGAAACCTGTCACCTCGGTGTCGCGGATCGTCAGAGACGTGCTGTCCAGATTGGAAGGATAGCCCGCAGCCTGCACCGCAGAGCGGATGCCGAGCGCGCCAGCTTCGGCTCTCGAGGCCATTTGCAGCGTGGCTGCTGGATTGAATGCGGGCATTGGAGTTCTTAACCGAATGAGCGCAAGGTCGTTGTGTTCGTCGCGGGCTACTTCGTCCGCTTCCATTGCGAATGCCGGGCTTTGTCGCGGAAAGATGCGCAGATTTGGTCCGAGGCAATGCGCGCAGGTCGCAAACAGGTTCTCGGCTACGGCGAAACAAGTGCCCACTGATCCGCCATCTGTGTCATTTTCGAGATACCAAACGGCTGCGTTTAGAACCTCGCTATCCTCGACCAACGGAATCGAAAATTGTCCGCCCGAGGACAATGCGTTGAACCTCGCGGCAAGGCCGCGGAAGACCTGGTCAGTGGATCCCTTCACCTGCCGAATAAACTCTATTTTCCCTCGGAGCACCCATTCGAAGTTCGTAGCTTCCTGCTCCGGCAACCGGCCTCTATCCGGGCGTTTATCGTTGAAGTGGCGCGCCGATGCCGCAGCATAGCCATTAAACTCCCAGTCATGAAGCATCGCCCTGACATCGCGAACAAATTTGCGCTTAACGTTAACTTTCTCATTCACAACCAGACCGGTGACTTCCTGTTGAAAGGCGGCGCCCAGCAGTCGTGTCTTTGCGTGGTTAATTCTAAATCCGTTATCCTCAATCATCTGCTGAAAGGTGTCTGATAGAATGAAGTCATCGTGGCTGTCGGGGTTTGCAAAACGTCCGATTGGTGCCGGAAAGGTCCTGCGATTGGAGGAGATTGTGATGTCATCGGCATATCGCGTGTAGGTGCATCCAAGTTGCCTGCAAAATCGAGCCAACTCAGCATCGAGTTTGTCTGAAACGATGTTTGCAAGTATTGGCGACAGTGCGGCGCCAGGCATCAGGACATGGGTTGTTCGGAGACTGCCTTCGACCTCCTTTTCTGTTTGAAAGCAAGCGATGTGCGCGATGAACTGGGCAATCTCTTCTGGATAGTCATAAGGCGGGGCCATCAAACGCCCGCGAATGCGACCGAAGTGAATGGTCTCGAAGTAGTCTTCAAGGTCAATGTTGAGCACCCAACGCTTGCCGACGTGTTGTCGAGCATTGCTCACGATGCTGCGTTGATGCCCGCCGACAAAACCGTGGACGTGGGCGCGAGGACGATAGTCGCTTTCCAGAAGGCGCAGGATGTCACGCTGCAACCCGAGAAGCGCAATACGCGGTGCGCAAATACGCCGTGTCCCACCACTTTTCTTTGGTATGGTGAATTCTTTGTATCGCGCACCTGGAGCAAGTCCGTAAGCGATGTAGACAAATCTCTTCCGATAATTCCGGCGAAGCGCAAAGGCGATTTGTCTAAGGTTGGCAAAGGGCTTTAACGACATGGGTGCATCAACGACCTACAATCTCGCATTCCCAACATCGCGGGAATTTCGCAATTCCGTAACAGCATGTAGCGGGGCGAGTTGAAAGTAACCTTCTCGCAGGTGTCGCAGGTAACACAACACTTGGTTGATTGCAGGCCGCTGATGCTCGGTCACGTGTATCTTGATCTTTGAGTGGAGGCAACGGTGGCAGAGTGTCGGTTGCTTCCATTGCAGTCATTCATTCGGAGTGCAGCGAATAGCTGCTCGCCGTCCCGACCACGACCAAGTCGTTTCCGGCCCTCTCCCGCCGTTGGCCGAGGCTCCGGCGCCGCGGTGCAGCTTCCCCGAAACTGCCATTCGTCCCCTCCTGCAGCATTTCCAACGATCCAAGGCCCGCAGTGCGGACGGAGCTGCCGTATGTGTCAAAGGCTGCCACAGCCGCTTGCAGGGGCGGCGCTCGCCCGACTCTGTGCGAGAAACTTCTTCATAGCCTTCGGTCGGAGTTCGAGCCATCATGCGGCGATCATGAGGGAATTGCGCGAGTGCGAGGCGGCACTTGCATCTCTGAGATTCTAGTTGTGCGATTGATGAGGACGGGAGGGACGCATGAAATGGGTCGATGCAAGAGCAGGCAAAGTCGTCCATATTAGGCAACGACCTGCCACGTTTTCATTCTTTCCGACGTTTCAAGGAGCGAAGCGCGAAGGCGTCCATTCGATCCTATTTGCGACTGAGCCATGGAACATCATTCAGCATAATTTGGAGAAATTGAGCGACGCCAACGCACGACGGCAGGCACTTGCCTTCCTCGTGCAGAGCCGTGACTTCTTCACTGCCGCCCAGAATTCAGACGTAAGCGCCGCAAAACCGCTGCTCCTCTACTATTCGTTCCTCAACCTAGCGAAGTGCCTAACTGTTAGGCGCAACGGCACTGCGCTTGGTGAGGTCCGACATGGTCTCTCCGAAAAGCTTCCCACAACGCCCGGTGCAATCCACGGGGCCTTGTCAATTGATATTACCAAAAACCCGGGCGTCAGCGCGTTCGTCATGTTCGCTCAAGCTCTGGGTACAACATTGCCGACACCGATCGCACCTAAAGCGGTTCGGTGAAAACCTGAATCGGGTAGTTCCCTTGGTCTTCTGTTTGTG
>JAAEZD010000022.1:0-90456 GCA_018223035.1 Paracoccaceae bacterium | reverse complement strand
GATTTCCTATGAGCTTTGGCAGCGTGCCGAGCAGGAAATTCTTGAAACGTCGGGTTCAGGAGCGAAGTAACCGATGCAGACGTCAGCCCCAGACACTCACACCGATCTGCGCGACGCCTTGCGCGCACTTTGCGCGCAGTTTCCGCCAGAATATCATCGCAAGTTCGGCGAGGATGAAACCTACCCCGAGGAATTCGTCGATGCGCTGACCCGCGAGGGCTGGCTCGCCGCGATGATCCCAGAAGAATACGGCGGCTCGGGTCTGGGCCTGACGGAAGCCTCGATCATCATGGAGGAGGTGAACCGCTGCGGCGGCAACGCGGGCCATTGCCACGGGCAGATGTACAATATGGGCACGCTGCTGCGGCATGGTTCGGAGGAGCAGAAACAGAAATATCTGCCCGGCATCGCCAGCGGCGAATTGCGCCTGCAATCCATGGCCGTGACCGAACCGACCACCGGCACCGACACCACCAAACTGAAGACCACGGCGGTGAAAAAGGGCGACCGGTATGAGATCAATGGCCAGAAGGTCTGGATCAGCCGTATCCAGCATTCCGACCTGATGATCCTGCTGGCACGCACCACGCCGCTGGCCGAGGTCAAGAAGAAATCGCAGGGCCTGTCGATCTTCATGGTCGATCTGAAAGAGGCGATCGGCAACGGCATGGAGGTCCGCCCCATCGCCAATATGCCCGGCCACGAAACCAATGAAGTGTTTTTCGACAACCTGGAAATCCCCGCCGAGAACCTGATCGGGACCGAGGGGCGCGGATTTTACCATATTCTTGACGGGCTGAACGCCGAACGTACCCTGATTGCGGCGGAATGTATCGGTGATGGATACTGGTTCGTCGACAAGGCCCGCACCTATGCCGGCGACCGCATGGTCTTTGACCGCCCCATCGGCCAGAACCAGGGCGTGCAATTCCCTATCGCCAGGTCCTATGTGAACATCGAGGCCGCCAATCTGATGCGCTTTGAAGCCTGCAGGCGGTTCGATGCTGGGCTGGATTGCGGAGCACAGGCGAATATGGCCAAGCTGCTGGCTTCGGAGGCCAGCTGGGAAGCGGCCAATGCCTGCATCCAGACCCATGGCGGCTTCGGTTTCGCACGGGAATACGATGTCGAGCGCAAGTTCCGCGAGGCGCGCCTCTATCAGGTCGCCCCGATCTCGACCAACCTGATCCTGTCATATGTCGGAGAACATATCCTCGGCATGCCAAGATCGTTCTGAAGGCCAGGATTATGGGTGAGATCGACCTTGACGCGCTGGCGCCCTGGCTGGGACGCACCGAGACTAAAGAAGACGTTCTGACGGAGGGGCTGATCGACAAATTCCGCGCCACGCTCGGTCCGCATCTTTGGGACGGATCAGGCGATGTCCCGCTGGGAATTCATTGGTGCATTTCCCTTGATACCGTGCCAGCGACCGCCCTGTCAGAAGACGGCCATGCCGCAAGGGGTGGATTCCTACCCCCTGTCCCGCTGCCCGCCCGGATGTGGGCCGGCGGCGATGTTAAACATATCGCGCCGCTGAAAATCGGCGAAACCATCACCCGGCGCTCTTCGATCAGGGATATTGTGGCCAAGCAGGGCCGTAGTGGACCATTGGTGTTTGTGACCGTCGAACATGAGTATCTGAGTGGCAACCGGCTTTGTATCCGGGAGCAGCAAACGATCGTTTATCGTGAGATTTCCACCCCCCGCACGGGCGAGAGCGCAGCTGACGCGGGTGACCCCACCACGCTTAGATCGACGCTGACACCGGATCCTGTTCTTCTGTTTCGCTATTCGGCGCTGACGTTCAATGCCCATCGCATTCACTATGATTACGTCTACGCCACCGAAACCGAAGCCTATTCCGGGCTTGTTGTGCATGGCCCATTGCAGGCCACGCTGCTTCTGAATCTGGCGGCGGATGCGTTGAAAACATCGCCCCACCGGTTTTCGTTCCGCGGCCTCGCGCCACTCACCCTGCCCTGCGAATTGCAACTGCACAATGAAGAGACCGGCACCTCCGGGACAGTCTGGTGTCAGGATCAAAACGGTCTTCGAAGCTTTTCCGCAGAGTACGCGGCTGTCTGATCGGTTTCCTTTGGTAGCGGATTCAGTTGTTGACCAATTTTTCTAACATCTGTTAGGCTGCGCGGAGAGACTTGGTAAAATAGACCAGGCAAACCTCTGAATTAAGAGGTGGGAGGAGGAACGATGCGAGGAAAACTCGTAACCAACGGAAAACCGTGCGGTCAGGCTATGCGTGCCTCCATGAGGTGTTGGGGAAAAGCACGGGTTGTAACATGACCACGAATAACGGGCACGTATCGTCACCGCTTGCGGTGCGTGGCGCAACTTTGAAATTTGGCGGTGTGACCGCGCTCGACGATGTGAGCATCTCCGTGGCCGACGATGAATTGCTTGCAATTATCGGTCCGAATGGTGCCGGAAAAACATCACTTCTGAACGTGACTGCGGGCTTCTACCGTCCGCAGAAGGGCCGTGTCGAATTGTCCGGGCAGGACGTGACCGGCCTGCGTGTTGACCAGATCGCCCGGCGCGGTCTGGCGCGGACGTTTCAGGGCACCCATCTTTTTGCCGGGCAGACGGTGGTGGAAAACATTATGATCGGCCGCCACATGCTGATGAAATCGAATGTAGTCCAGGCCTTTTTCCAGTTCGGTCCCGTGATGCGCGAGGAATCGGAACATCGTGAAGCCGCAGAGGAGATCATCGATTTTCTCGAGATCGAGGCAATCCGCAACCGGCCCGTGGGCACGTTGGGGTATGGGTTGCGCAAGCGTGTCGATCTGGGCCGTGCATTGGCGCAGGAACCGTCGATCCTGCTGATGGATGAACCGATGGCCGGCATGAACTCGGAGGAAAAAGAAGACCTGGCGCGCTTCATTCTCGATGTGCGCGAGGCGCGCAAGATTCCGGTAGTTCTGGTGGAGCACGACATGGGCGTCGTGATGGACCTTGCCGACCGGATCGTGGTGCTGGATTTCGGGCGGGTCATCGCCGAAGGCACCCCGGAAGAAATCCAGAAGGACCCGGCTGTCATAAAGGCATATCTGGGGTAGCGGCATGGTCAAACAACGGACAGCAATGGTCTTTTCGGACCCAGCAGTGACACATAGCGAAACCCTGCCGCAGGTTTTGCTCGCGCGAGCGACATCCACACCGACCAACCTCGCCGAACGGCACAAGCGCCTGGGCATCTGGCGTGAATTCACCTGGGCCGATGTTCTTGACAGGGTTCGCGCCCTGGCTCTCGGGTTGGAGAACCTGGGCTTGTCGGCTGGCGAATCCGTCATGATGATTGGCGAAAACGAACCCGAACATTTCTGGGCTGAATACGCCGTCCAGTCGTTAGGCGGCAAAGTCCTGTCTGTCTATCCGGATCAAAACGCTGAAGAGATTCTGTATCTGGCCGAAGACTCGCAAACGCGGGTTTTTCTGGCGCAGGATCAGGAGCAGGTCGATAAATGCATCGAGATTGCGGGCAAGTACTCGGGCGCCCTGGCGGTCGTTTACTGGGACGATTCCGGTCTGTGGGGCTATGATCATCCCCTGTTGCATTCGTTTGAAAGTGTGAGCGCGGCAGGGCGTCAGATCCACGCCAAGGAACCCGCCAGATTTGAAGAACACGTAAAACGTGGACGGGCGGACGATACCGCCTTGCTGTCCTATACTTCGGGGACCACGGGAAAACCCAAGGGCGTTGTCATCAGCCATCGCTACCTGTTCGACAATTGCTCGCGGGTGATGGGGGCAATCGAAATCGCGCCGGGCACCGAATACCTGACCTACATTTCGCCTGCCTGGGTCACGGAACAGATTTTCGGCCTGTCGATCGGTTTGATCGCGCCCATGGTCGTCAATTTTCCCGAAGGCCCTGAAGACGTACTGACCAACATTCGCGAACTGGCGGTTGATGCACTGGTGTTCAGTCCGCGCCAGTGGGAAAACCTCGCCTCCATCGTTCAGGCCCGGATGCTGGGCGCGGGCAAGTTCCGCAATGCGATGTACAATTGGGGCATGAAGGTTGGCCGCAACGTTTACGTCGAGCGGCTGGAAGGGCGTAGCCCCAGCCTTGCCGCACGCCTGCAGCTTCCCTTTGCCGAAGCTCTGGTGCTGCATCACCTGCGCGACAATCTTGGCCTTGGTAAGGCCAAAAACGCAATGAGCGGCGGCGCCCTGATGGCACCTGACGTCTTTCGTATGTTCCACGCGATGGGGGTTAAGCTGCGCAACGTGTATGGCGCGACCGAAATCGGCCTTCTGACCGCGCATGTCGGCGAAAGCTATCAGCTGGAAACCAGCGGCAGCTGGATGCAAAGCAACACGAACTACGGCGAACCGCTGGAATACAGGGTCTCGGACGAAGGGGAGCTTCAGGTGCGTGGCGGATCGGGCTTCGGCGGCTATCACGGCAAGCCCGAAAAGACCGCAGAGGTGCTGACCGAAGACGGTTGGTACAAGACCGGTGATGCGGTCTCGATGACCGACGACGGCGAGCTATTGTTCTTTGACCGTGTCAAGGACATGCGCCGCCTGGCAAACGGTCACAGCTATCCGCCGCAGTTCATCGAAACGCGGTTGCGGTATAGCCCCTTCATCAAGGACCTCATGACATTGGGCGACGAACGCCGGAATTTCGTCAGCGCGCTTATCAATATCGATATGGAAGTTCTCGGGCGTTGGGCGGAAGAGAACAAGATCAGCTTTTCGACCTACACCGATCTGTCGCAGAAACCCGAAGTTCTGGACCTTATCAAAGGCGAAGTGGCGCGCATCAATGCGCTCCTGCCCGAAGGCTCGCGCGTGGCACGTTTTGCGAATTTTCCCAAGGAACTCGACCCGGATGAAGGCGAGTTGACCCGCAGCCGAAAGCTTCGCCGGGCCTTTCTGGAGGAACGGTATGCCAAGCTCGTCGAGGCGATCTATGCTGGCGATGACGAGACAGATCTCGAAATCGCTGTGACCTATCAGGACGGTCGTCAAGGCGTTCTCAAGACCACGGTTCGCGTGTCGGATGTTGAAAACGCATCGAAGGCTGCCAAGCGGCAGTCCAAATCTTAAAGGAGGTCGGCGACAATGGTCTATTTCATCAATGACATCATTACCGGGGCTTTGATCGGCCTTCTGTATTCGCTGGTGGCCATGGGCTTTGTTGTGATTTATCGCGCCAGCAAGGTGTTCAACTTCGCGCAGGGCGAGCTTGTGATCATCGGCGGGTTCATCGTCTGGTTCACAACGATGCAAGCGGGGCTTAGCCTTTGGTTGTCGATACCCCTTTCGCTGGTTCTGGCCGGGCTGGTCGGGTACGCAATCGAACGGATTTTCCTGACAAAGCTGATCGGTGAATCGGTTTTCTCGATGGTCATGGTCACCGTCGGTCTTCTGATCCTGCTGCGCGGTCTGGTGCTGCTTGTGTTCGGTCCCGCCGTGCGGCCCTTCCCGATCATTTTCCCGCTGAAACCCTTGTTCCTCGGCGACATGTTGATCCCGATGAACCTCCTGATAGGCGGGATCATCACCATTGTCGCCGCCGTCGGCCTGTCGTGGTTCTTCAACCGGACCCGGTCCGGCCTGCGGATGACCGCCGTGGCGGAAGACCACGTCGTGGCCTCCTCGATGGGCATTTCGGTGAAAGGCTCGATTGCCTTTGCCTGGGTTCTCGGGGCAATCCTGTCCACAATTGGTGCGATGATCTTTCTCAGCGGCAAATCGCTGACCTTCCTGGCCTCGGATATCGGGTTCGCGGCCCTGCCGGTGGCGCTGTTTGCCGGGCTGGAATCCATCGGCGGGCTGATCCTTGCGGGCGTGATTATCGGCATCGTCCAGAGCCTGACAACCAACTATCTTGACCCGCTGATCGGAGGGTCACTGGGCAGCGTTGTCCCCTATATCATCATGCTTGCCATTCTGCTGATCCGACCGACCGGCCTGTTCGGCTGGCGCACAATTGAACGGGTGTAATCCATGGACCCTTCCGGCGTATTCCCGACAAGCTATCGCAGTGACAGACGTTTGATCCGAACGCGCTGGCAGTTTCTGGCCCTCGTCGTATTCATGGCTCTACTGCTGTTGGCGCCTTACCTGGTGAGCAGCCGTATCATCGCTATCCTGAATATGATGATGATCAGCGCCGTCATCGCCGTCGGGCTTCAGATCTGCACCGGCTATGCGGGCCAGATCAACCTGGGTCAGGCGGCTTTCATGGGGGTCGGGGCCTATACGGCCTCGATACTGGCCTCGAAGACCGGCCTTACGTTTCTGCTGACCATTCCTCTGGCCGGGCTCTCGGCTGCGCTGTTCGGCTTTCTCTTTGGCTTGACCGCGGCGCGGATCAAGGGGTTCTATCTGGCACTGACCACGATTGCAGCTCAGTTCCTGTTCCACTTTGCCGTATTGAACCTGCCGTCTACCTGGCTGGGTGGATCGAACGGTATCACCGTGCCCCCGGCCGAGCTTTTCGGGCTGCGATTTGTCAGCGAATCTTCGCAGTTCTATCTGAATTTCGCGGTCACCGCGATCATGGTGGCGGGCGCGTTCGGGATCGTTCGGTCACGCTTCGGCCGTGCCTTCGTGGCGGTCAGGGATGATGACGTGGCCGCGGGTATAATGGGGATCAATGTCGCGGCCACAAAGGCAAATGCCTTCCTGATCGGCGCTTTCTATGCGGGCGTCGGCGGGGCGCTTTGGGCCTATCTGATCCGCTTCGTGGGGGTAGACCAGTTCACCCTGTTTCACTCGATCTTCTTCGTCGCGATGATCATCGTCGGCGGGATGGGTTCAATCGTGGGGGCCCTGATCGGCGTCTTCATTATCCGCATCATCCAGGAAATTATCGCGACGGTCGGCCCCAATATCGCCGACTCGGTATCATTCCTTGGCGGTGACATCGTGTTCGCTGGCATGAATGTCGTTCTTGGCGGCGTGATCGCATTGTTTATGATCCTCGAACCCAAGGGGCTGATGCACCGCTGGAACATCCTGAAGTCGTCATACCGTATCTGGCCGTTTCCTTACTGAGAAATAGAGCGGCTCTAAACCTGGGAGGAAGAATATGACTTACCAATCGAATCGAGGTCTTCGCGGCTTTCTGGCTGCGGCTGCCTTGGCGGCCGCGGCGACCATGCCTTTGAAGGCGCAGGCCGAAGAGACCTATAATCTGGCCCTGCTGTCGGACTTTTCCGGCCCTTATGCTGACATCATGCCCATTCTGGCCGGCGGACGTGAGGCTGTGTTCACCTGGTGGAATGAAACCCGCGGCAAGGAACTTGGCGTCACGCTGAACTACAAAAACTACGAAACCCGCTATGACGCGGCACAGGTGGCAAGTCTCTGGCCCGGGATCAAATCGGAACTGGACCCGATTGCGGTTGTCGGCCTCGGCGGGCCCGACGTCGCGGCCCTTTCCGAACGCCTGCCGGAAGACAAAATCCCGATGTTCATGGCCACAGCGGCCTACGGTTTTGCCTGGCAACCGGATGCCTGGATTTTCAACCCACGCCCGACCTATTCGCACGAAAGTGTCGGCTTTCTGAACTGGATGCGTGAACAGCGCGGCGGAGACGAACCGCTCAAGGTTGCGATCCTCGCCTCAGAAGCATCGCCTGCCTATGTCGACATGGCAAAGGGCATTGAACTCTATGCCGAAGAGCACCCCGAGGAGATCGACCTCGTCGAGGTCATCTATACCGAAGTTCAACCCACCGATCTGACGGGGCAAATGCGCCGCGTTGTACGAGCCGGGGCCGAGGTGCTGGTAATCCAAACGAACACCTCTATCGTGGTTGCCGCGAAACGTGGGCTGCAGGCCAACGGGGCGAACATCCCGATCATGATGAGTTCGCATAACGGGCTTCCAGCCTCGGGTAGCGCGCTTGGCGGGCTTGAGCAAATGGAGGGGGACTTTGAAGCCTACGGCATGGTGATTGCGGCCGATGAGGACACTCCCGCGCGACAATTCTACGAGACATTGGTTGCCGATTACGGACTCGAAGCACCTTGGAACGTCGTGACCGCAATGGGCGTATCTCAGGGTCTCTATACCGTGACCGTGATCGATCACGCGATCGAGGCGAACGGCGCCGAGGGCCTGACCGGAGAGATGGTACGTGAGGCGCTTTTTGCCAAACCGATCACCACCGAAGAAACCCATGGGTTCCTGCCGACCTTGTCCTTTACGCCAGAAGCACCGTTCCCATTGGAAGGCCTCAAAGTGAATGTGGGCACCGTCAAAGATGGGAAAATCACCATCGCGGCAACGGGTGTCGACGTTCCGCAAGTTGAGAAATGGTGAATTAATCCGGGCGCCGCAGTCGCGGCGCCCGTTCTGATCCTTAGCCCCGGGCAATATGACCATGCTGGAACTCAACAACGTAGAGGTGACATATTCCGACGTCATCCTGGCGCTCAAAGGCGTGTCCATGACAGTCCGTGCGGGACAATGTGTTGCTCTGCTCGGTGGCAATGGCGCAGGAAAAAGCACGACGCTTAAAGCCATCTCGGGAACGCTCAAATCCGAGGATGGAACCGTTTCGGCGGGGTCCATCGTTCTGGACGGAACTCCCATTCAGAACATGGAAGCCTCGGAAGTCGTGAAGAACGGTCTCATCCATGTGATGGAAGGGCGGCGCGTTTTGCGGCATCTGACGTCAGAGCAAAACCTGATCGTCGGCGGGCACATGGTGCCCAACTCCGCCGAGCTGAAAAAGCGCCTGGACCATGTTTACACCTTGATGCCCCGGCTTGCGGACCTGCGCAACCGCACCTCTGGCTTCATGTCTGGTGGCGAACAACAACTGCTGCTGATCGGCCGGGCCATGATGGCCAGCCCCAAGATCATCGCGATCGACGAACCGTCGTTGGGATTGGCCCCGATGATGGTCCGGGATGTTTATGAAGTGCTCAAGCAGCTCAAGTCAGAAGGCACGACCTTCTTCCTGGTCGAACAAAACAGCGCCGCGGCGCTATCGATCGCCGACTATGCCTATGTGATGGAGAACGGCCGGATCGTGATGGACGGCCCTGCCGACAAGCTCGCTGACAACGAGGACATCAAGGAATTCTATCTCGGCGTAACCGCATCGGGCGAGCGCAAAAGCTATCGAGATATCAAACACTATCGCCGCCGGAAGAGATGGCTGGGATAGAAAGGAGCGAAGATGAGTAACCTGCTTTCCATCAAAGGTCGTACCGCATTTGTAACCGGAGCGGGGCAAGGCGTTGGTCGGCAAGTCGCGCTTTATCTGGCGGAACACGGAGCCGGTGCCATCGTTGTCAACGATTTTCACGCCGAACGGGCCGAAAACGTTGCCGCGGAAGTGGAGGCAGCGGGTGCAAAGGCTCTGCCGCTCGCCTTCGACGTCTCGGATTTCGACGCGGTTGGCGCGGCGTTTGCCGAAACGCAGACCACATTTGGCGGCGTGGATATTCTGGTCAACAATGCGGGCAACGCCGGGCCGACATCGCGGCTCGACGATCTGGTCCCTTTTTGGGAATCCGATCCCGATGAATGGCGCCGCTGGATGGCCACCAATTTCGATGGGGTGCTGAACTGCACCCGTCACGCCATGCCGTTGATGGTTAACAGTGGCTATGGGCGCATTGTGACCGTCATTTCCGACGCCGGCCGTGTCGGTGAACCGCATCTGGCGGTTTATTCCGGGGCCAAGGCCGGTGCGGCCGGCTTCATGCGGGCAATTGCAAAGGCCGGCGGCCGGTTCGGGATCACCGCGAATTGCGTCGCCTTGGGGGGCACAAGAACTCCGGCTGTCGCCGACCTGATCCCGGATGCAGAGACCGAGAAGCGGGCATTGTCGCAATACGTGATCCGCCGTCTGGGCGAGCCGGAAGACCCCGCCGGAATGATCCTGTTCCTCTGCTCGGATGCTGCCAGCTGGATCACCGGACAGACCTATCCAGTGAATGGTGGGTATTCGTTTGCCTGCTAGAGTAGACATCGACCAACCGCCGCCTCTAGGTGGCGTCGTCCGAAAAAACGCTGTCATTATCTGCCCCGAGTTCAGGGGGCAGATTCGGTGTTGCGGTTTCGAAGCCATCAAATTTCAACGGCTGGACAATAAAAGTCTCGGCCTTGCCGCCGTCATGCGTAATCTTGCGCAGCAGCTGGCGCGCACGCACATGGGGGTCGTCCAACGTTTCGACCAGGGAATTGACCGGACCCCATGGCACCCCCGCCTTATCCAGAAGGTCGCCCCATTCGGCGCGCGTCTTGCCAACCAGAATCGCCGCGATTTCTTCGCGCAGCGCGGCCTTGCGGGCGACACGGTCGCGGCCTGTCAACGGCGCAAGATCCGCCCTGTCGATCACATCGCAGAACGGTTTCCAGAACCAGTCCTCATGCGCGATGGACAAGGTCAAGAGCTTGCCGTCTTTGCAGGTGAACACGCCATAGCCCGGCTCGGCGATAAATTCGCCCAGCGGTGTTCCATTGGCGGCGGGAACGAGGAATGCGGTCAACATCGAAACCACCGCATCCGACATGGACACGTCCACGTAACGCCCCTGCCCTGTGCGCTGGCTCGACACCACCGCCGACAGGATTGCGATCGCCGCGAACAACGCCGCGCCAACATCCGCAAGGGGGATCGGCGGCACAGGGCCGGGCTGCTTTGCATCGGCCTGATCGGCCAGCAAACCGCCAACCCCTTCATAGCTCAGGTCATGGCCAGCCCTGTCACGATAGGGGCCGTCCTGCCCGTAACCCGAAATCGATACATAAACCAGCCGCGAGTTGACACTACGCATGTCCTCGAAACCGGCACCCAAGGCCGCAAGCTTGCCAGGGCGGAACCCTTCGACGATGACATCCGATTCCTTGGCCAGTTCGCGAAACCGTGCCAGCCCCTCGGCCGATTTCAGATCCAACGCAACGCTGCGCTTGCCTCGGTTCAGTGCCCGGAACAAGGGCGGAAATTGCCGGGCCGGATCACCGATGCCCGGGCGTTCAATCATGATCACCTCGGCTCCCATGTCGGACAACAGCATTGTGGCATAGGGACCGGGAAACTGTTCGGCAAGGCTGAGGATTTTCAGGCCGGCCAGGGGTGCAGTGCTCATATCAATCTCCAGTTCTTTTGTTTTCCACGTGCGGGTCCGCCCGAGTGCAGCGTAAATCGCCGCAAAAGACAAGGCGAAAAACCAATAATATGTATAATTATCAGGAGCTTAGCATGAGTGAGGCAAAGCAGACGCTATTCGTTGAGCGGGTCGCAAAAACTGAATGGATTACCTTCCAGCGCACCGAACAGCTCAACGCAATGTCAACGCAGATGCTGCGCGAGATGGCGGCAGCACTGGAATCGGCGCTGGCCGACGATGGGGTGCGTACAATTGTCCTGACCGGCTCTGGCCGGGCATTCTGCGCCGGTGCCGATCTGAAAGAAGTTGCTGGCGCCAAACATGCACCAGGCGAGCCGGATCTTCTGGATCTTGTCGATCACACGTTTGGGCTTATGCGACATGGCCCGAAACCGGTGATCGCCGCAGTGAACGGGCTGGCGATGGCGGGCGGTTTGGAAATGGTGATGGCCTGCGATCTGGTCTTTGCCGCCGAAAGCGCGCAACTGGGCGACGCACATTCCAACTTTGGCGTCTTTCCCGGGGCCGGCGGTGCGGCGATCCTGCCGCGTAGGATTGGCCTGAACCGCGCGAAATACCTGCTGTTCTCGGGCGAGAACGTTTCGGCACGGGACATGATGGACTGGGGACTGGTGAACAAGGTCGTCGCGGACGAAGACCTGCGACAAGCGGTGCAGGCCTTTACCGACAGGCTGGCAGAAAAAAGCCCGGCGGTCTTACGCCGCATGAAGACGGTTTCCAATCGGTCGCTGGACGTGGACGAAACCGCCGCGCTTTCCGAAGAGATGCTGAACCTGCGCGCGCACATGCGATCCTGGGACATGCACGAGGGTCTGTCGGCGTTCAATGAAAAACGAAAACCGCAGTTTCGCGGATACTAGGTCAGGAGGACAAACGATGCAGGACATTTACATCGTTGGCATCGGGATGACGCCGTTCGGAAAGTTCCGGGACAAAACCATCAAGGACATGACCGGCGAGGCCGTCGCCGCCGCGCTTTCCGATGCCCGAGTGACGGCAGATCGTATCGACGGCGCATTCTTCTCGAACGCGGTGCAGGGCCACATGGAGGGCCAGCACATGATCCGCGGCGAAATCGCGCTGCGTGAAATGGGCATTCAGGGCATTCCGGTGGTGAATGTCGAAAACGCCTGCGCCAGCGCCTCGACCGGGTTCAAACTGGCAGTCGATTTCCTCAAGGCCGGCAATGGCGACTGCTGTCTCGCCGTGGGCGCCGAAAAGATGTATTCTGACGACCGTGCGTTGATGTTTTCGGCCTTCGACAGCGGCTGGGACGTCAGCAACAGCGAAGAGGTCGCGCAACGGCTGGCCGATCTGGGTGCAGGGGTCGAGGAACCCGAAGGATCGAAATCGCCCAAGCCCTACAGCGTGTTCATGGATGTCTACGCAGGCTTCGCCCGGCTGCACATGAAGACCTTTGGCACAACTCAGGAACAGTTCGCCGCCGTCGCCGCCAAGAACCATGCGCATTCCGTGCATAATCCACTGGCGCAATACCGAGAAGCCATGAGCGTCGATCGGGTATTGGCCGCGCCGCCGATCACCTATCCGCTGACCCTGCCGATGTGCGCCCCGATCTCGGACGGGGCCGCTGCGGCCGTTTTATGCACCGGCGAGGGGATAAAACGTCTGGGCCTAGATCCCGCGCGCGCGATCAAGGTCAAGGCCGCGATCCTGCGCTCGGGCACCGATCGTCCGCCGGAAGATTACAAGAACCACCTGACCCGGCTTGCCGCGCTTGAGGCCTATGAACAGGCCGGGATCGGCCCCGAGGATATATCGGTGGCCGAAGTGCATGACGCCACGGCCGTGGGCGAAGTGATCCAGATCGAGAACCTCGGATTTGTCGAATTCGGCGAGGGCGGTCCCGCCAGTCTGCGCGGCGAGACAAAGATCGGTGGACGCATTCCGGTGAACCCCTCGGGCGGGTTGGAATCCAAGGGCCACCCGGTCGGTGCCACAGGGATAGGGCAGGTTTTCGAACTGGTCACGCAACTACGCGGCGAAGCTGGCGCGCGTCAGGTCGAAGGGGCAAAGAACGCCATCGCCGAAAACGGCGGGGGGTTGCACGGGGTAGAAGAAGCGGCCGCCTGCGTCACCATTCTGGGCCGTTGAAACAAGGAGACGAACCATGGAAAACGTGATCGCCGCCGCTCAGGCAATCTATACAGATGAGCAACGCATGTTGCTGGAAAACTTCCGCAAGATGGCCGAGGCAGAGTTCGCGCCGCTGGCCGAGAAATACGAGAACCTCGGCCACCCCCCCGATGCGAAAACCCTGAAGTCCCTGTTCGCCAAGGTCGAGGAATTCGGGCTGATCAGCGGCCTGATCCCCGAAGAGGACGGCGGTGCCGGAATCGACCGCATGACCTATGGCATCCTATACGAGGAACTGGCCCGGATATGGGCCGATCTGGCAATCGCGGTGCTGATTCAGGGTCATGCCGTGTTCGCGGTCAACCTCTTGGGAAATGTGGCGCAGAAAGAGGCCTATCTGAAGCCGCTCCTGCGCAGCGAACGGATCTGTGCCACCTGTATTTCCGAACCAGAGGTCGGTTCGAACGTACGCGAGGTCAAGACACGTGCGGACCGCGAGGGCGATAAGATTTTCGTCACTGGCCAGAAGCTCTGGATTTCCAATGGGGCCCAGTCGGATTTCGCCATCGTTGTCTGCAATCTGGACGACGGTATTTCCATGGTCATCGTCGACCGCGATACCGGCAACTACGAGAGCCGCGAATTGCGCAAGCTGGGGCTTGTCGGTGCATCGACCTGCGAATTGTTTTTCGACCGTGCCGAAACCAGCGCTGACCATGTTCTGGGTAATGCAGGCGGCGGCCTGTTCCAGACATTGAAACTGTTTGAGAGCGCTCGCGTGTTTGTCGGCCTGACGAGCATTGGCATAGCGCAGGCGGCGTTGGAATGTGCCGTCAAATATGCGCAGGATCGCCAACAACATGGTAAGCCGATCGGCGGGCACCAGTTGATTCAAGGCTACCTGGCCGACATGGCCACGCACCTGGATGCCGCGCGCCTGTTGTGCCAGCGCGGGCTGCAACTTCTGGACCTGGGCGTGCGCTGTGACACCCAGACCTCGATGGCGAAATGGTATGCAACCGAAATGGCCGTCGAAATCGCCGGCAAAGCGGTGCAGATCCACGGCGGCAACGGCATCACCAAAGAGTTCCCCGTTGAACGGCACTTCCGCAATGCAAAGGTCATGCCGATTCCCGATGGCACCACCGAAATCCAAAAACTGGTCATCGGGCGCAACCTGACCGGGCTTAACGCGTTCTGAAAAGGGCCTTGGCCGCCCCACCGTCGGCGCTCGTCAGCGTCGAGGGTGGGCACGACCCGGAGTGATCGCGATACGGGCGAAGAGTCAGTAGGACTTGGGCATCCCCAATGCCTTCTCGGCCACGTAGGAGAGGATCAACTCCTCGCTGACCGGCGCGATGAAGTTCAGTACGCTTTCGCGAAAGTAACGCTCGACGTGGTATTCCTGCGCGAAGCCAAAGCCGCCGTGGGTGCGCACCGCGCGGAATGCCGCTTCGTAGGCCGCCGAGCCGGCGAGGTTGCGCGCGGTATTGGCCTCCAGCCCGCAGGGCTTGCCCTGATCGTAAAGCGTGGCGGCTTTGTAGGTCATCAGTTCCGCCGCCTGAAGGCGCATCCACACCGAGGCCAGCGGATGCTGGATCGCCTGGTTCTGGCCGATTGGACGGTCGAAGACGACGCGTTCGCGCGCATAGGCGGCCGCCTTTTCCAGTACGTACATCCCAAACCCGACCGCAGCCGCGGCGACAATGATCCGCTCGGCATTCAGCCCGTGGAGCAGGACCTTGAAACCCTCACCTTCCGCGCCGATGCGGTCCTCTTCGGGCACCTCCAGCCCATCAATGAAGATAGCGTTGGAGTCGACCGCCTTGCGGCCCATCTTGGCAATTTCATGCACGTCGATCTTGCTGCGGTCGAAATCGGTGTAGAACACTGACATGCCGTCGGTCGGTCGCTCGCAGTCCTCGATGGGCGTGGTCCGGGTCACCAGCAGGATGTGATCTGCGCGCTGTGCGGTCGAGGTCCAGACCTTGCGCCCGTTGACCACATACCCACCGTCTTCGCGTCGGCGCGCAAAGGTCGAGATATGCGTGGTATCAAGGCCGGCGTCCGGTTCGGTTACGCCGAAGCAGGAGCGGTGCTCTCCGCGGATCAGAGGCGGCAGCATTCGAGCCTTCTGTTCGTCGGTGCCGAAGCCGACCACCGGTTGCAGCCCAAAGATATTGATATGCACCGCGGAACTGGCCGCCGCGCCGTAACGCCCGATCTCCTGCATGACCAGCGATGCCTCTGTGATACCCAGGCCCGATCCGCCATACTGCTCTTCCATCGTGACGCCATAGAAACCGCCCTTTGCGATCTCGGCCGCAAAATCTTCGGGGAAGGTCCCGGTTCGTTCGCGTTCCAGCCAGTAGGCATCGTCGAAACGCGAGCAGATCCTGGCCACCGCGTCGCGGATGGCCCGTTGCTCTTCGGTGAGATCGAAATCCATGCGATCACTCCTTCTTCTGACGTGGGTGTGGTTCGCCCGAATGCTCGGGCGGGGCGGGTTCCGCCATATGCGGGCGCCAGGAGCCGGGATCTCCTGTGGCGAGATTGCCGAACTGGCGCTCGGCGGAAAAGACGTCGCTGCGGATCTGCACGAGGTGAGCCATGACCGGGCGGCCTTCGGGATCGAACAAGCGCGAGACCACATGGGCCACCGGCTCGCTGAGGGTGATGCCCAACAGGTGCGCGGTGGCGATGTCGGCCCGAACGATGGTGATGATCTGGTCGCCCGACAGATCCGTCATGCCGGTGTGGTCGCGCAGCAGTTGCGAATATAGCTGCGTTTCGTCAGCGCCCTCGGGCAGCATCTCGAAATAGCGTTGCGGCAGCCACAGATCGACCAGCGAATACGGCTGCTGCCCGGCGTGATGGCGCTTGCGCACATGAACCAGCGGCGTTTCCATCCCCGTCAGGTCGCGGCCAAGATCGGGAAGCTCCTTACAGGGCGCACGCGACAATATATCTATACGCACCTGTGCCCCGAGCGTCAGCGGATCGTAGGCGGGCGCACGTGGCTCGCTCTCCTCGGCCGCCGCAGTCACGAAGGTGCCCAGTCCGCGCGTGCTGTCGATCATGCCCTCATTGCGCAGAACCCCAAGAGCCTGGCGGACGGTTTCGCGCGCCAGGCCGTATTCGTCGCGCAGGGCCGGAAGGGTTGGCAACTGGCTGTGTATGGGCCAATCGCCGCAGCGAATCTTTTCGCGAAATAGGCTTGCGAGCTTGAGATACAAGGGGATGCCGTCACGCTGCCGAAGCAGTTCCCTGGCCGAGCCTTCCTCCGGGCGGGGACAGTGGCCGACGCCGGTGGTCCGGGTGCCGCTCAAGGCTGGTCGCCGGACCGAGGCACCGCTCCTGTCAGACCGTCGTTTACCGACGAGTCCTGCTCGGGTTGCACAACGACACCGGCCTTTATCAGTTGAGCAACCCTTTCCGGTGAGAAGCCGAACTCTTCCAGGATCGCCGTGCCCTGTGCGCCAAGGGCAGGTGCCGGAAGATCGGGGCCCATCTCGACGCCGCGCATCGTATAAGGGCTTCGGACCCGGCGCATCGGCCCCTGCTGGGGATGGTCATAATCTTCTATCAGGCCAACGGCGCGGACATGCGGATCGTCGGGCAGGTCCTCCATCGCCATCACTGGGGCATTGGGAATATCGAGGGCATCGAACAGCGCCTGCCACTCTGCGGTGGTCCGCTGCGGCAGGATATGCGTTACAACAAGTTCATAGAGTTCGGGAAAATGCCGCTGTGCGGTCGCCGCGTCGGTCATCATGGGGCCGTCGGCCACGTCGTCGCGACCCACAGCACGCAGAAACCGCTGCCATTGATCGAATTTGTAGATCCCGTGCGCGATGAAACCGTCGCTGGTTTGCGCTGGTTTGCGGAATGGACTCATGACCCGCGCATAGCCGAACCCGCCTTCCGGAGGCCGGAAGGCCGCCCCGTTGAAATGCTGGCTCAACATCACCGATATCATCGTTTCGAACATCGGCGTTTCGATGTAGCACCCTTCGCCGGTGGTGCGCTGCCGGAACAGGCCGGCCAGCATCGCCTGACCCAGCGCCAGCCCGGTGATCTTGTCGGCGGCCACCATCGGCACAAAGGCGGGGGCACCTGCGTTGCGCCCGTTGGCCTCGGCCAGACCCGACCGGGCCTGAATCAGGTCATCGAAGGCGGGCAAGTCGGCATAGGGCCCGTCCTGCCCGAACCCGATCGCGGCGCAGTAGACGATGCGCGGATTGACCTCCCGCACGGCGTCATATCCAAGACCCAGCCGCTCGATCGCAGGCACTCGCATATTGTGAACCACGATGTCCGCCTGACTCAGCATCTCCAGCAGCGCCGCACGCCCTTCGGGGGATTTGAGATCAAGCGCAATGCTGCGTTTGTTCCGGTTCACCGCCATCCACTGAGCGGTCATACCCGGCACGCGCGAGGCGCCGAGGCGCCGATAATAGTCGCCTTCCGGCGCTTCGACCTTGATCACATCAGCGCCGAAATCGCCCAGGAACTGGGTGGCGTAGGGGGCCAGGAGAATATGGCCCAGCTCTACCACGCGCACCCCGTCGAGCATTTGAAACATGATTCCCCCCCCCGGCACCGGATCGGCTGCACCGACCGCACGCTACAAAAGACTAAAAGACTGTATTGCTAGTTTTTTTGCACGGGGAGCGTTGACATGCAAGGGGGCCTTGCTAAGTTTGGCGCCACAATGAGGCTAAGGCGGCTCGTTTCCGGCGTGGAAATCGCCGATGGAAATGGCCCGAAATAGCGCCAAAAAAAAGGGGGGGGGGTGGCCGCAATGGAACCGCCGAAGAAAAGGGGGGGCGCGCGCGGCCTGTTGGCCGTTTCGCGGGGGCTGGCCGTGCTAGAGACCGGGTTTGCGGCGCTGGCCTGTGTCGCACTGGCGGTGATCATGCTGATCGTGGTCGTGGATGTTGCGATGCGCTACGCGCTTTCGATGCCACTGGGCTGGTCCTACGACCTGATCGGTCTCTACCTTGTGGTCACGGTATTCTTCCTGATGCTGCCCGACACACTCCATCATCACGGGCACGTGGCAATCGATCTGTTCCAAAACATACTTCCGCGACGGGTTCGCCATCTGGGGCAGGCGGTGGGCTATGCTGCAGGGGCAGTTGTCATGGCGCTGATCGCGTTCGAGGCCTGGGGCCGCTTCCAGAGCGCCTATGCCGGGCAGGACCGGATCGCCGCGCTGGTCCCATGGCTGACCTGGCCGGCCTATCTGGTCGTCCTGATTGGCACCGCGCTGCTGACGCTGCGCCTGATCTACCGGGTGGTCGGGCACGCGTTTTCCATCTTCTCGCGCCACGATCTGGTTGAAATGCCGCCCCCGCCCGAGACCACCGCGCTCCAAGGGGAGGACGTCCTGTGACGGTGGCTCTGGTAATTGCGCTTCTGGCCGGGCTGCTTGTGATCGGGCTGCCGGTGGCCTTGGCAATGGCGATTTCGGGGTCTGTAGGGCTCTATCTGTTCGGCGGCATGGCGGTACTGGGCGGCATCCTGAAGACTGCACCCCTAAGTACCGCGAATTCCTACGAAATCATCACCATCCCGATGTTCATCCTGATGGCCGAATTCGTGATCATCTCGGGCGTGGCGCAAGATCTCTTTCGCGCTGCAACCATTTGGGTCGGCCGTCTCCGCGGCGGCCTGGCCATGGCTACCGCGGTAGCCGGGGCGGGCTTTGGCGCGATCTCGGGGTCGAGCACGGCAGCGGCGGCAACGCTGGCATCCACTTCGATCCCGGCGATGATCGACGAAGGCTACGACCCCAAGCTGGCCAGCGGCGTCGTGGCGATTTCGGGCACACTGGCGATGTTGATTCCGCCATCTGTGGCGCTGATTCTCTATGGGATCATTGCCGATGTCTCGGTCGGACAGCTGCTGGTGGCGGGGGTGATACCGGGGATTCTGGTCGCTCTGACCATCATGGCCACGGTCGCGGTTCTGGTGCGGATTGATCCCTCGGTCGCGCCTGCCGGCCAGCCTTACAGCTTTCGCGATAAATTTGCGTCGCTGTCGCGTGTCGGGCCAATGCTGCTGCTGTTCCTGGCCGTCACCGGCACGATCTACTCGGGCATTGCCACGCCGACCGAGGCATCGGGGATCGGCGCCTTCGGCGCGATGCTGCTGGCGCTGCACGAGCGCAAACTGGGATTCAGCCAAGCCTGGGGTTGCCTGAGACGGGCGGCGCAGACCACCTGCATGATCCTTTTCGTGATCCTCGGCGCGCATATCTTTGGCTATTTCTTCACCCTCACGCGGGTGACCAACGATTTGACCCAATGGATCGGCGGCCTTGGTATTTCGCCGATGGGGGTGATGGTGGTGATCCTGATCATCTACGTCTTTCTGGGTGCCTTCATGGACCAGATCGCCATCCTCATCCTGACGGTGCCGGTGCTTTTGCCGCTGGTCCTGTCGCTGGGCTTCGACCCGATCTGGTTCGGGGTGATCGTCGTGGTGACGGCCGAGGTCGGCATGGTCACTCCGCCGCTGGGCATGAATGTCTTTGTGGTGGCCCGATATACCCGGCGACCCTTGGGCGAAATCTTTCGCGGGACGTTTCCGCATGTTCTGGCGCATTTGCTGGTGATCGCGTTGCTCACTGCATTTCCCGTGCTGGTGCTGTGGCTGCCCTCGACAATGAACTGACGACGTCGGCCTGCGCAATAGCGCCAGTCCATAACCCTAAAAGACAGGAGGAGAATGAAATCATGACCAGAATATCCAAATTCCCATCGCCCTTACGGACAGCGGGCTGGGCCCTGAGCGTTGCCTTGCTACCGCTCGCCGTGCAGCCGGTTGCAGCGCAGGAGATCGAACTGCGCGCGGCCGACAGCCTGCCCACCGGCCATTACATTGCCCAGAGCCTGATCGAACCTTTCATGGAACGGGTGAGCGAGCGGACCGGGAAAACCGAGTTCGCGTACTTCCCGGCTCAGCAACTCGGCAAGGCCAAGGACCTGCTCTCGCTGACCCAGACCGGCGTGACCGATATCGGCTATGTCGGCCCCTCCTATGTCAGCGACAAGATGCCCCTTTCGGCGGTCGGGCAGTTGCCCGAGGCGTTTTCGACGTCGTGTGAGGGCACGATGGCCTATTGGGAGATCGCCAAGCCCGGCGGCGCGCTAGACCAGGCCGAATTCGCGCCGAACGGCGTGCGCCTGCTGATGGCGATGGTGCTGCCGCCCTACAACCTGCTGACGTCGAGCCGTGAGATCACCGGTTTGGACAGCATGGACGGCCTGAAGATCCGCAGCACTGGCGGCGCGCTTGACCTGACCGTCCAGAAAATCGGCGGCGTGCCGGTGCAGATGCCGGCGCCCGAAGTGCGCGAGGCGCTGTCGCGCGGGACGATCGACGCCGGGCTCTTCCCCTATCCCAGTGTCACCCCTTACGGAATGGAAACATTCCTTGACTGGGGTACGCAGGGGATGAACTTTGGTTCCTTTGTCGCGACCTACGTGATCAGGCAGGAAAAGTGGGACAGTCTGCCCGAAGACGTCCAGCAGGCGATCACCGAGATCGGCGAAGATTTGACTAGGGAAGGATGCGAAACTGCCGACCGCCAGAACCTTGAAGTCAAGCAGCAGATCGCCGAGGCGGGCGTGACCTTCGTTGACCTGCCCGCCGGAGATGTCGAAAAGCTGAACCAGATCCTGTCGACGGTTGGGTCCGAATGGGCCGAGCAACTCGATGCCCAAGGCAAGCCCGGAACCGAGATCCTGGAAGCCTTCCGGTCCGCGCTGAAAAGGAACTGATACCAGATCGTGGTCGGCCCGGCTCCTGTGTCGGGCCAGGCCACCAAAAACGCGCAGAAGTCAGCCGGTGGGTGCATCTGAATCCTGCCCTTCGACACTCAGCCTGGTCGTCCGTTATGCAGCTGAAGTCCGGGCGAGCCGTGCATACGTTCGGCCACATTGATCTGGCGTAGATGCGCCTCGCCGGTCCCGATCTCGGCGACGAGTTGATGCGCGAACGGCGCGGGCGAATTGGGTTTCGGCGATATGGCGCAGATGGGCGGCAGCGAGAGTGTCCGACCTTTTGTGTATGACTGATCCGGTCCATGCTTCATCGAAAGGACGCATGAATGACCATCTCGAAAGAAATCCTGGATGGATAACGTACAGGATCTTCCGCACATTTGATTCCGGCGATGGTTCCTTTCAGACTGGCTGACCCGGACGGTCAGAAGGATATACTTGGGACAACGATCATGCAGCGCCCGGCCCAACCGGAAGAAGTAGCCGGGGCGGTGCCGTTTCTGGCGTCCGACGAGGCATCCTATATGACCGGATCCGAAATGGTGGTCGATGGCGGCTATACCGCGCAGTAAAATGGGCGGAGCCGGAAGCTTGGGACAGGCGGGTCCGGTTGGCCGCGAACCGATCCTGGCCAGCCGGGCACCGGCTGCCCGCCTGGCCTGGTTCCGTCAGGCGTCGGCGCGCGGAAGGCGGATTTCGGACAGAACCTCCTCCGTGTGCTCGCCCAGCCGCGGTGGCAGCCGGCGCACCCGGCCGGGGCTGTCCGAGAACTGGACCGGTATCCGGAGCGTCACGACGGCGCCCTCTGTCGGGTGCTCGTGGCGCTCGAAATACCCGGTTTGAACCAGATAGGGATCAACCAGCAGATCCTCCAGGCTGTTGGCCGGTCCATTCGGCACGTCGGCCGCGTCGAACCGGCGGCGCCACTCGGCGGTTGTATTCCCCGCGATTGCCTCGGCGAGGAACCAATATAACTAGTCAATGTGATCGGTGCGCAACTCTGCTGTGGCAAATCGTGGATCGTCGCGCAGCTCGGGCCGGCCTATGGCGTCGAAGAGACGCAGCCACTGGTTGTCCATCGCCGCCATCACACAGATGTGCCCGTCCTGCGTTGGATAAGGCCGATGATGGGGCGAGAATACCCGGCTGTAACCCATGCCCAGATCGGGCCGGTCGAGCGTTGCGCCCCAGAGATGCTCGATCAGATTGAAGTTGACCATCGCATCCATCATCGGCACGTTTACCTGCTGCCCGTGGCCGGTGCGCTCGCGCCAGACGAAGGCCATCGCGATGGACGATGCCTGGATGTAACCGCATAGTTGTCGGCGATTACCGTGGGTAATAGCGCGGCTCATCGGTGGCCCGGGCCATCATCCCGGCTACGCCGCTGGCGCCCTGGATCACATCGTCGAAAGCAAGCCAGTCGCGGCGCTCACCATCCAGCCGGAAGCCAGAAGACGAGGCATGAATGATGCGGGAATTGACCGCGCGGATCGCCTCGTAGTCGACGCCCAGCCGTTCGGCGGCGCCGGGGCGTATCGAATGCACCAGCACGTCCGCGGAACGCACCAGATCAAGGAGCGCGGCCCGCGCGTCGGGTTTCTTCAGGTCGAGCACGACCGAGCGTTTGTTGCGGTTTGTATTGAGGAACAGTGCCCCCATCTTCGGGTTGCGCGACGGTCCCACCTGGCGTGTGTAGTTGCCGTCGGGTGACTCGATCTTGATGACGTCGGCCCCCATGTCGCCGAGGATCTGGATCGCCACCGGTCCAAGCACGTTGACCGAAAGATCAAGCACCCTGTAACCCGCAAGCGGTCCGTCCCCCTCGGCTGGCTGCTGCGGCTGACTGTCCATTTTCTTTTCCCTTTGCGGTATCGCACCCTTCGAGTCAGCAATGCGCGCCGTAGTCTGGCGGTCAGTCGACCCGCGACCCAAGGGCGCAGCGCCGCGAGCGAAGCTTGCGATCGCTGTATTGCTGTTCTGACGGCGTGCGTGGTCGTGGCGCTTCCGTGACGAACTTGTCCCATAGGGCCTCCTTCCATTCCTGCGAAAGGATCACACCATTAAACCGTGGGATCAAACACCTAAGCCGAAGAAATCGTGATGCCGGCGATCGTCGCCATGTCGGGAGCGATCGCCGTGACCGGACAGGATGCGCAAAAGGGGATCGCAGTTGCCCTTGAGCACATCAACGCCGATGGCGGCGTCGCCGGTCGGCCGCTGAAGATCCAACTTTACGACACACAGGGCAATCCCGGGGTGGTGCGCCAGGTGATGGAGCGGTTGACCCGCCTCGAGCGGGCTCCGGTCATCCTTGGCTGCGAGATCAGCGCAGGCACATCGGCTGCGGCGCAGTTCGCCGAGCAGGCGCGGGTTCCTCACCTGAACTCGCCGGCGGTGTCGGCCGAGCTCCTCGAGCGCGGTTACAAATGGTATTTCTCCGATCAGATCACAGCCGATACCGAGGCGGCCACGGTCGTGGAATTCTTCGAACACCTGATGACGCAAGGCGACGTCGTCCCGGCGTTGCTTTATGAAGACAGCCCGCGCGGCGCCGGAACCATCGAGCGGATCGAAGTTCTGCTGGAGGAGCGGGGCATCGAGATCGCCGCCAGCGCGCCGTATTCGCGCAGCGATCGCAACCTTCTGCCGCCGGTCAAGCGGGTGCAGACATCGAGTGCCAACATGGTGATCTGGGCCGGCTACACCGAAGATGTGGTGACCAAGCTCCAGGCAATGCAGCAGCATGACTTCAAGCCCTACATTGTCGGAATCAGTGGCGGTCCGGTTGATGTGCGCACCCCGCAACTGGTGGACAGGGGCTTCGTCGAGGACGTCAATCTCAGCACGGTGGACTACTTAAATCCCGACATGGACCGCGCCCAGCGTTTTGTGAAGGCTTACGAGTAACGGCACGGCATCGTGCCGTCAAGCTATGCGTCGATGTGCAACCGCGGTGTCTACACGCTGAAGGCCGTGCTGGAGAAGACGCTTGAGTCCGGCCAGAAACTGACGACCGAGAACCTTCGCGCCGCCATCCTTAAGATCGACATCCCCGGCGATCAGCTGATCTCGCCGTTCTCGCGGATCAAATTCGACGAACACGGCAGGAACGTCGGATCGCAGAACCTGATCGCGCAATGGAAGAACGGCGGCACGAAAAAGGTCACGATCTGGCCGCCAGAGGTGGCTGTGGAAGAGCCCAATCCTCTGAACTGATGCGAAAACTATAACCGGGGCCCAAGATGAAGCTGTCGATCGAGTCTCTCGTCTCCGGTTACGGTCTGCTCGACGCGCTCCACGGCGTCAGCATCGAGATCGGCCGAGGGCGAGGTCGTGGCTGTGATCGGACCGAACGGCGCGGGCAAATCCACCCTTCTGCGCACGATTTCGGGCCTTGTGGCCGCCCGTTCCAGAGCGATCCGCCACGATGGCAAGGAAATCGGCGGTTTTGCCGCCAGCGAGATTCCGCGCCTCGGCCTCGTCCATGTTCCTGAGGCGCGGCACGTCTTCGGGTCACTCACGGTCGAGCAAAATCTGATCGTGGGTGCGAGCGCCGCACTCGACGCGAAAGACCGAAAGGACGCCCTTTCCGATGCTGAGCCAGAAGGCCCGCGAACTTGCCGGAGGGCTCTCAGGCGGTCAGCAGCAGATGCTGGCGATCGGGCGCGCTTATGGCCCGGCCCAGCATGATCATGCTCGACGAGCCGTCGCTCGGCCCCGCGCCTCTGATGGTCGAGCAGATGTACGAGGCCCTCGACGGTCGGCGCCGCACCGGCCTGAGCATTCTTCTGGTGGAACAGGATGTCTACATGGCGCTGGATTTCGCCAGCCGCGCCTATGTTCTGGAAAACGGGACAATCGCCCTCGCCGCAGCCTCTGACGTCTTGCGCCACGACGATCACGTGCGCCGTTCGTATTTGGGAATCTGACCCGCCCTGTGCCCGCATTCCGCCTGCCATTCAGACCGGCAGCGGCGACAGACCGTGCGCAAACTGCGGACCGATCAGCCCCGTAGCGCCGAGATGCCCAGGGCCCCCTGTGCCAGAAGCAGCGCCTGAAGCTGGTTGGTGCCTTCAGCGATCGTGAGATGTCGCACATCGCGATAATAGCGCTCGACGGGGAAATCACGGGTGTATCCGGCCCCGCCGTGCACTTGCAGGGCAGTCTCGCAAACCCGCAGAGCCGTATCGGAGTTGTGACGCTTGGCCATGGAACAGGCCCGGCCGCGATCCGGTGCCCCGCGATCCAGCGCGTCAGCGGCCCGGCACGCCAGCAACCGCGAGGTTTCCACGCCAGTCAACATATCTGCGATCATCTGCTGGACCAGTTGAAACCCGCCGATCTTGCGTCCGAACTGTTCTCGCGCGCCCGCATATCGCAGCGCCGCCTCATAGGCGGCAATTGACAGGCCCAGGCAGGTGAAAGAAACGAAACAGCGCCCCACGTTCAGATAATGCTTGGCGATGGCGAACGCCTCGCCCTCGGCGCCGATCAGGTGGTCTGCGGGCAGCAATACGTCCTCAAACAGCAGCTCGCCTAGCGGGCATGAATTCATGCCCATGCTGCGGACCTCTCGGGTTGAAAACCCTGCTGTTCCCGCCTCGACCACGAAGGCCGATACCTCCGCGCGTTCGCCGTCGCCCGACCGCGCGAAAACCACCCCGAGATCGGCCCCGGTCCCGTTGGAGATATACAGTTTGCGTCCGTTCAGCCGCCAGCCATCACCGTCGCGCCGGGCCCGTGTTTCCACGTTGCTGGCGTCCGAGCCGACGTTCGGCTCGGTCAGCGCAAAAAAGGCTGTCTTGCGACCCGAAACCAGATCGCCCAGCCACCTTGCCTGTTGCTCCGGCGTTCCATGCTGCGCGACGATCATCAGGACAAGGTTCGACGTGCTGACGATGCTGCGCAGCGACGGCCATACCTGAGACAGCTCGCACAGCAGCGCGCAATATGTCAGATAATCAAGCCCGGCACCGCCTTGCGCCTCTGGCAAAAGACCGCCCAGCAGGCCGAACTCGCCCATCTTCTGCAACACTTCGGGCGGCGGCGGACGGTGGGCATCCTCGTGCGCCTCGACCAGGGGCGCCACCTCGGCGTCAAGGTATTTGCGGAAGCTGCGCCGCGCCGTTTCCTGCCAGTCGTCCAGCTCAAACTGCATCGGTCCTCACTCCAGCTTTTCGGCTTGGTCCAGAATTTCGGCCTGATGCTCGCCCACTGCCGGGACGTGGCCCGCCGGATCACTCATCCCAGCCATCGGCACCGGGAAGGCCATCACCTGGGCCGCGCCGGCTGAGCGCACCATCCCGCGCGCCTTGAGCTGCGGGTCCCGGGCCAGATCCTCCAGCCCGTTGACCGGGGCGAAGGGAACATCCTCGGCCTCGAAGATCTCCGCCCAATGCGCATAGGGACGCGCGGCGATCAGCGGGGTCAGGGCGGCGCGGATATCATCCGTGCGGTCGGTGCGTGCGGCGAAGTCGTCAAGCGCAGGATCGTCGAAGCCCGTCATCCCGGTGGCACGGATCAGGCGGCGGAAGAAATGCGTCTCGATCGCGCCGATGGTGATGTATTTACCGTCGGCGGTCGCGAAGATACCATAGGCGGCGCGGCGCAGGATATCGGCCTTTGTGATCTCGCGCCCGGCCTGGCGTCCGGCGTCCCACACACCGTAGCGCGGGGCGACCCAGCTGGCCAGCGCGTCGGTGATCGCCACGTCCAGATACTGGCCCCGCCCCGTGGCGTCGCGTCCGTGCAACGCAGCAAGAATGGTGATGATGGCATACATGGCTGCCGAGAGATCCCCGATCGGCACGCCCGTCGTGTATTCAGGCGGTCCGTCGGGCGCGCCCGAGATCGCCACCGCGCCCGCCATCGCCGCGTAGTTCAGATCATGCCCCGGCCAGTCGCGCGCCGGCCCGGTCTGACCATAGCCGCTGACCGAACAGTAGACGAGGCCGGGATTGAGCGCCGAAAGCGTCTCATAGTCGATGCCCAGCCGCGCGGTCACGCCCGGGCGATAACCCTCGATCACGACGTCCGCCCGTTTGGCCAGCCGCAGGAAAGCCGCGCGGTCTGTGTCATCCTTTAGGTTCAGGGCGATGCTTTTCTTGCCGCGGTTCACGGCGGCAAAGAGGCCGGGGAACATGGCGCGCGCGGCGTCGCCCGCAGGACGTTCGACCTTGATGACCTCGGCCCCCATCTCGGCCAGTTGCTGCGTTGCATAGGGCCCAGGCAGAAGCTCGGTCAGATCGAGAACGCGAAGCCCCGAAAGCGGTGCAGTGCCGGTCATTTTTGCTCTCCTGTGCTGTCTGCGCGGTCCGGGTCGGCAATCCCGGCGCATTCCGCCGAGTCGTCCTGTTCCAGGATCATGTCCCAGATCTTCTGACCCTGCGGATTTTCGAGCTCTTCCATCAGATGCGCCAGAAGCCCGGCGGATCGGCCAATCAGGGCGAAGGCCCGCGCCCAGATCGGGGCAAGCCCCATGTCCGAAACGGTGGCCCCGACCGCGCCGGCGGCGTTGATGGGCAGCAGACGTCCATATTCCTCGCGGGCGGCGGCCTCGACGGCCGCCATGAAGCGCCAGTGCCGCCCGTCGAACCCATTCTCGCCGGCGATCCGGCGCAGGACCGGCGTGCGGGGGTCGCCGTCGACATGGATCGGATGACCGAGGCCTGGCACGATCCGGCGCGCCGCGCGAAAGGCGCGCACGGCCTCTTGCGCGCGGGCGGCATAGGCTGCGTCGTCGTCGCTGTCGGACAGCTCGCCGATCTCGTCGCGGGTAAAGGCCGCGGCGTTCTGCATGGTGCCGAGAAAATGGTTCCCCGCGCCCAGCAAGCCCGCGGCCACCGCACCCTGAAGCGATTCCGGCGCGCCGAGAATGGTCATCCGCGCGGCGATGGCGCTGGGGGTAAGGCCGTGATCGGTGGCGGTGACGATGATCGCGTTGGTCATCGCGCGGGTGCGGGCATCCGGCTCTTTCCCCGTGGCGGTGAAATAGATCATGTCGACGAAATCCATCTTGCCCAGGATCTCATCGGCCAGATCGCGCCCGCGCACATAGATGCGGTCGCGGGTGGTGAAACCGATGTCCGTCTTTACCGTCATTGCCTTGCCTTTCCTTCTATCTCGGTCGGAGCGCGCAGGATCACCGCGTCAAGCACCGTCGCACCCGCCGGACCGGCGCGCACCGGATTGAGATCCATCTCCGCGATGTCGCCGCGCGCACCCAGGGCGGCCAGGATCACGAGAAGATCGGCCAGCGCGCCCAGATCGGCGCCGGGGCGGCCGCGCAGCGGACCCAGCAGTGCGCGTCCGCGGATCTCGTCGATCATCGCCAGCGCCTCGTCCCGCCCAAAGGGCGCGGCGCGGTGCGTGACGTCAGAAAGCGCCTCGACCATCACGCCGCCGAGGCCGAAGCTCACCACCGGGCCGAACACCGGATCGCGGTGCAGTCCCGCCATCACCTCGACGCCCGGCCCCTGTTCCATGCGCTCAACCAGAGCGCGCTCCAGCCTGTGCCCCTGTGCTGAAAGCGATGTCATCATCGCGCCCCAGGCCGCCGCCAGCGCCTGCTCATCCATCAGCCCGACGGCCACGGCCCCGGCTTCGGTCTTGTGCAGAAGACCGGGCACCAGCGCCTTGAGCACCACCGGAAAGCCGATCCCGCGCGCCGCCTCGCCTGCCTGTCTGGCACTGGTCACGACCCGTCCTTCGGGCACGGTCAGACCCAGGTCGGCCAGCACCGCCTTGGCGGCAGCCTCGTCAAGCTCGCCGGGCGGAAATGCGGGTAGAGCAAGCGTGGAGGTCCCCGAGGGGCTCCAGTCGCCGCGCCAGATCAGCCGCTTCAACGCCGTCACTGCCTTGCCGAGGCTGCGAAAAGGCGCCAGCCCTGCCGCGTTCAGCGTGGCATAGCCAGCGGCGCGATGCCCGCTCATCCAGACCGGCAGGAGCAGAGCCGGGCTGTCCGGCGCCAGCGCGACCATGTCGTCGGCGGACCGGTCGGTGATCGGGCCGTAGTCGGCGGGAATCGGCAGAAGCACAACATCGGTGGCCGGGTCCCGCGCCACCAGCGACAGGCAATCGCGGTTGAGCTTGTCTTGGGTGAAGACCTGGGTGGTCAGGTCCACCGGGTTATCGACCGCCGCATAAGACGGGGCCAGCGCACGCAACCCCGCGCGGGTGCCGGGGGCCAGTTCGGACAGGATCAGCCCGGCGCTGCCCACCATATCGGCGGCCAGCGCCGCTGTGCCACCCGAGAAGGAATAGACGCAGATCCCCCGCCGCGGGGCGATGCCGACGCGCTCGAACAGCGCCACCGTATCGATCAATTCGTCCAGATCCTCCACCTCGACGATGCCATGCTGGCGAAACAGTGCCGAGGTGACCGCCGCCGATCCGGCAAGCGCGGCGGTGTGCGAACGGGTGGCAGCAACGCCATAGTCCGACTTGCCCACCTTCATCGCCACCACCGGCTTGCCGGCGCGAGCAGCGGCGCGGGCAGCTGCCAGAAAGCGCGGCCCGTCGCGGAAGCCTTCGGCGAGAAGGGCGATTACCTTTATGTCGGGATCGCCCACCATGTGGTACACGACATCGGCCATGGTCAGGTCGGCTTCGTTGCCGGTAGAGCACCACAGGCCAACGCCGATACCCCGTTCGCTTGCCTGGATGAAGGCGCGGCCAAGTCCGCCGCCCTGGGTGACAAGCCCAATGCCGCCGCCCAGCGTGTCGTTCTTGAATACCGGTGAAAAGGTCAGCCCAAGGCGGCGGTTGATGTTGCTCAGCCCTGGCGAGTTCGGCCCGTAGATGCGCATCCCGCTTTGCCGGGCGATTTCAGCCATCTCGGCTTCGACGGCACGGCCCTCATCCCCGGTTTCGCCAAAGCCAGAGGTGAAGACCACCGCAAACCCCGTTCCTGCTGCCGCGCAATCGCGCAAGGCGCCCACCACCGCATCGGCTGGAAGGCACACCACCGCCACATCGACGGGGCCAGGCAAGGCCGACATTGCAGAATAGGCGCGCAAACCATGCACCCTTTCACGCCCGGGGTTGACCGGAAAGATCTGCCCATCGAAGTCGGAATGCTCGGCAAGGTTCAGCAAGGTGTCGCTGCCCACGCTACGGGGCCTTTCACTGGCGCCCAGGATCGCCACGCTGCGTGGCGACAAGAGCCGCGAAAGATCGGGAAAGTCGCGGGCGACCACCGGCTCAGCCACCTTGCGGCGCCCGCCGGACGAGCAGTTTCCAGACCCCTTCCACCACGGTTTCGCCACGCTGGTTGATGACCTCGCGCCGGAACGACAGGATGCCGCGTTCGGGTTTCGAAGTCTCGCGCTTCTCGGCTACGGTAACGCGCACGCCAATCGTGTCGCCGATGAAGGTGGGGTTGGGAAAGCTGCACTGCATGTCGAGCAACCCCAGAAGCGAGGGTTCCAGGAACGTGTTCATCAGCATCCGCGTGGTCAGCCCGGACATCACCGACACCACCAGAAGCCCGTGCGCGATACGCTGGCCAAAGGCCGAATCGGCGGCATATTCGGCATCGACGTGCAGCCGGTTGAAGTCGCCTGACAGGCAGGCGAAATTAGCCACGTCGGCCTCGGTGATGGTACGGGTGGGGCTATCGAACTGGTCGCCTTCGTTCAGGTCCTCCCAGTAGAGTTGCTGGCCCTTGAGGGCCGAAAGATCGGGCCGTGTCATTGGGTTTCCTCCTCTGGCAGCGCTAGCACTGCCTCTTTCAGTTCAGCCTTGAGAACGCGGCCGGTCAGGTTGCGCGGCACCGCCGTCATAAAGACCACGCGCCGCGGGCGCTTGTATCGGTCAAGCCGGGTTTCGGCATGGGCGATCACATCGGCCGCTGTCAGCTGCGCGCCCGGCGCGGGCACGATCACTGCGCAGATCGCCTCGGTCCAGTGCGGATCGGGCAGGCCGATGCAATGCGCCTCGGCAATCGCCGGGTGGCCGGCCAGCGCCTCCTCGATCTCGGGGGCGTAGACATTGATGCCGCCGCTCTTGATGATGTCGCGCTTGCGACCCGTGAACCAGAGCAGCCCTTCGTCGTCGATCCGGCCCAGATCGCCCACGGTCAGATAGTCGCCGCGCCGGGTTTCAGCGGTCAGCGCCTCATCCTTGTAATACCCGTCGTAGCGGCTTTCGCTGCGGGTGCAGATCTCGCCGACCTCGCCCTGCGGCACCTCGTTTCCATCGTCGTCCAGCAGTTTGAGTTCCACCCCGAAGAAGGGGCGGCCGACGCAGTTGCCCGCAAGGTTGCGGCGCAGATCCCGAGCGGTCAGGTTGGCATAGGGTCCTGCTTCGCTGGAGGCGGCATAGATCATCAGCGCATCGCCGAACTTGTCGAGCGCGGCACGCTTGAGGTCGAGATACATCTCGCCGCCGCCAGATTGCAAAGTCCCCAGCGACGACAGATCGGCGCTCGCGAACCCCTCGGCCTCGACCATCCGCTGGAGCATGGCGGGCAGCAGCATGGTGGCGGTCAGCCGCTCGTCTTCGATCAGCCGTAGCGCGGCGGCCCCGTCGAAGCGGCGCATCAGATAGACGCTGGCACCCAGATAAAGCGGCAGCAGCGTATAGGTGCAGCCGGCCGACAGGCAGATCGGCAGCGCCGACAGCGCCCGGTCGTCGGGGCGGAAACGCTGCTCGATGGCGCGTTCCTCCATGCCGAAGAGACTGCGCAGCGCGCCCTTGGGCTTGCCGGTGGTCCCCGACGTGTGCAGCATGATCGTGGTGCCGTCCTGCCCTTGCGGCGGATCGGGCGGTGTGTCTGCCAGAAGGTCCGACAGGCGCGGCAGTCCTTGCGGGGCCCCGTCGCCGATGGTGACGATGTCGTCCACCACGGTCCGGAACAGATCGGCATGATCCAGCGCCGCATCGCCCAGCAGCAGGGTTTTGCTGTCCGAGCGGGCAACCACATCGGCCATGACTTCGGGCGCGATGCGATAGTTGATCGGTGCGGGAATTGCGCCTAGCCCCGTCACCGCCACATAGGCGGCAAGGAAATCGGGATGATTTTCCGAGATCACCGCCACCTTGTCGCCCGGTCCGATGCCGCGCCGCGCCAGCACCGTCATCATCCGTTCCACCCGGTCAAGGAAATCCGTATAGGTCTGGCTCCTCCCCTCGAACACCACCGAGGGTTTCGTGGGGAACCGCCGCGCGTTCAACCTCAGGGCCTGGAGAAAGGTCATCGGCATGGCCGCCTCCTCAGGTGAAGGCCGAGATCCCGAGAACCTCGCGCCCTATGATCAATGTCTGGATTTCCGATGTGCCTTCGGGGATCAGCCCGCCGCGCGTGTCGCGGAACAACCGTTCGACGGGGTAGTCGGTCGAATAGCCCAGCCCGCCGTGCGCCTGCAGCGCCATCGAGGCCACCTCATGCGCCGCCTCGCTGGCATAGAGCTTGGCAATCGAGCATTCCTTGCGCCCAGGCAGACCCGCGTCCAGCGCTTGGGCGGCACGGTCAGTCAACGCGCGCGCCGCTTCGGTGCGGATGGTCATGTCGACGATCAGCTTCTGCACCAGCTGATAGCTTCCGATCACGTTGCCGAACTGCTTGCGCGTCTTGACGTAATCGGTGGACAGGTCCAACGACCGCTGCGCCGCGCCCACCGCGCCCGCCGCCACGTTGAGCCGGCCATAATTCAACCCCGTAAGGATCGCCTTGAGGCCCTTTCCCGCAGGACCCAACAGGTTTTCCTTTGGCACCTTTGCGTCTTGAAAGGCCAGCTGCGATGTCGCGGTGGCCTTGATGAACATCGTGCCCACCCGCGAAGCTTCGAAATCGGTCTCCTCGAGGTCCACGATGAACAGACTCAGATCGCCATCACAGCCTTCCGTGAATGTCCGTGCCACCAGGATTCCGACCCGGCCGTTGACGCCGTTCGTCGTCCACAGCTTGCCGCCATTGATCAGCCAGTGGTCGCCCTTGTCCTCGGCGCGGGTCTGCACCGAGGCAACATCAGAGCCGTGGTCGGGTTCGGTGATCCCCACCCAGACCGGCATCTGGCCAGCCATGACGGGTTTCAGCCACTTTTCCTTCTGGCGCGCATCGCCCAGGTGGTGGAACAGTGCGATCACGATGTTCACGGTGTTGAGCAGAACCCGGAGTGAAAGCCAGCGGTATCCTGCTTCCTCCATCATCATCGCCCAGGTGCGATAGCTGAGGCCGTAGCCACCGGCCTCTTCCGAGAGAAGCCCGCCAAGATAGCCGAACTGGCGTAGCTCGCCCATTATCGCCCAGGGCAGATCGCCCGTCGCCTCGCATTGCGAGATGCGCTCTTCGGTCAGCTCGCGCGCCATGAAGCCCCGGATGCTGTCTCGCAGCATCCGCGTCTCTTGATCCTCGACACAGGCGGAGGCCGGGACATGTTTAGCCATATCGCCCCCCGGTGATGTGAAGCGTCTCGCCCGAGATGTATTCCGCCGCATCCGAGGCGAGGAACACCACGCCGTTGGCGATGTCGCGTTCGTTGCCAAGGCGCTGCACGGTATTCATTGCCAGAGCGCGCGACTTTATCCGGTCGTAGTTTGGAAGCGCCTCGATCATCTCGGTGGCGATGAACCCCGGCGCGATGGCATTTACGGTGACATTGAAGCGCCCCTGTTCCATCCCCAGCGCCCGGGTGAAGCCGATGATGCCGGCCTTGGCGGCGGCATAGTTGGTCTGTCCCGGATTGCCGAGATAGGCGCGAGAGGAGATGTTGATCACCCGGCCCCACTTCTGTTCCATGAAGTACGGCACCACGGCGCGCGAGCAGGTATAGGCACCCTTCAGGATCACGCCCACAACAGCGTCCCAGTCCTGTTCGGGCATCTTGGTGATGTAGTTGTCGCGCGGAAATCCGGCATTGTTGACCAGGATGTGGACGGCGCCAAATGCTTCGATCGTGCGCGAGACGAGGGCTTCGACCTGTGCCTCGTTCGTGACATCGCAGACCACGCCGATCGCGTCGTATCCGTCGGCCTCAAGAGCGGCGCGGGTGGCTTCTGTGGTTTCGGGGTCGATATCGGTGATCACCACCTTCGCCCCCTCTTCGGCCAGCGCGCGGGCGGTCACTGCGCCGATCCCGCGACCCGATCCGGTGACGATAGCCACCTTGTCCTTTAGTCCCAGTTCCAAGTTACGCTCCTTCAGGTTGTCAGTATTCGCCCGAGAACACGGTTACGATCTCGGGAAAGAATGCGATCAGGGCCAAGACCGCGAACTCGGCCAGCACGAAAGGCAGCACCCCGACAAAGACCCGTTTAAGAGGTACGCCGGTGATCGAGCTGGCGACGAAAACGTTCATTCCGATTGGGGGGGTAATCAGCCCGATTTCGACCGTTTTGGTCACCAGGATGCCGAACCAGATCGGCGAATAGCCAAGCTCCATGACCATTGGAAAGACGATCGGCATGGTCAGGATCAGGATCGCCAGCTGATCCATCACGCAGCCCAGCAGGATGTAGATCAGGATCAGGATTAAAATCACCACGCCCGGCCCGATCTCAAGCCCTTGCACGTACGAAACCAGCGCCTGCGGTGCCATGGTCAGGGTGACAAAATAGCCGAAAATGTGCGCCCCGATAATAATGGTGAAGATCATTGCAGTCGGGCGCGTTGTACGTTCGAGCGCCCCCATGAATTCGCGCCAGCCCATACGTCTGAGCAACACGGCGGCAATCATGATCGCGCCAAAGCAGCCGACCGCGGCGGCTTCGGTCACGGTGACAGCGCCAGAATAAATCCCGGCCACGACAAAGACGAACAGCAGAACCACCGGCCAGATGTCGCGCAGTGACGCGAAGCGCTCACGCCACCCATGGCTTTGCACTGGTGGCGCCAGATCGCGGTTCAGCGTCGCCCAGACCATCGTGATCCCGGCAAAGCTGAGCGCGGTAATGAGACCCGGCAGAATGCCGGCAATGAACAGCCCGCCGATCGAGGTTTCGGTGATGATACCGTAAACCATCAGCACAACCGAAGGCGGGATCATGATCGACAACGTCCCGGCGGCCGCAACCGTGCCTACGATCATGCCGCGGTCATAGCCATATTTCTCAGCCTCGGGCGCGACGGTGCGCGCCATCGTGGCCGTCGCCGCGGTGGACGAGCCCGAAACCGCCCCGAAGCCTGCGCTGGTAAAGACCGTGGCCACGGCCAGTCCGCCGGGCAAATGGCCCACCCACCTGTTGGCGGCGCGGAACATGTCCGACGAAATCCGACTGGCCGACAGGATCTCGGCCATCAAGATGAACAAGGGAATGGCGGTCAACAGCCAAGAGGCGGTGTTGCGATACGGGGCCACCGACAGGATGCCGAGCGCCAGATTGAGCCCGCCGATCAGATACAGGCCGACGGTGCCGGCGATGCCCATCGCGAAGCCTATCGGCATCCCGACGACGAGAAGCCCCGCCAGCAATAGCGACACAGGTGCAAGAAATTCCATACTCAGCCAATCCGATCCGAAGCGCCGCGAAGGTGCTGAACGTCACCCGCCGCATTTACGAGAAGGCGCAGAACGATCAGCACGCAGCCAATCGGCGCAATCACAAGCGTGGTGACGAGAGGCGCGTCGATGTCGCCGGATGTGCGATATCCGAAGTCCCACGCCTTAAGCGCCTCGCGCGAGGCACCGTAACAGATCAGCGCAAAAAACGCGGCCGCTGCCAATCGCAAGACGACATTGAAACCGGCCCGCAGCCCTTCGGGCAGAGCATCAAACACTATCCCCACTCGCACGTGGCCATCATACATTTCCAGATAGCTCAGGCTTCCGAACACGATGATGGGCATCAGATATAGCTCTGTAGCGCCAATGACCCCTTCGATCGGGTCATTCAGGATATAGCGCGTAAAGACCTGTATGAGGATCAGCACCAGCATGACCATCATCGCAGCGCGCGACAGCCAGTTCATCCCGGTATCCACCCGGTCCATCGCTCGGCCCAGAGGACCGTGCAATCCAACTCTCGGCGACGGCACGGCGTCCTCTCGGGGATCAAGATCGTGACGGGACACGGTTGCGCGCCTTACTGCGTCTGGTGCTTTTCGATGTTCGCACGAAACATCTCCAGCACTTCGCCCGCAGGCAGTCCGCGCTCTTGCAGACCAGAGACCCAGGCATCGAACACCGGCGCTGTGGCCGATTTGACCTTTTCGCGCTGCGCTTCATCCAGAACGATGACCTCGATACCGCTGTCCCGCATCTTGTCCTCAAGCTCGGCGGCCGATCGGTCGGTTTCTTCGGCAACTCGCTGCATCGCCTCCTGCGACGCCTGTTGAATGGCCTGTTGATGCTCTGGCGACAGATCCTGCCAGACCTCCTCGCGGATCGCGTAGGGCGCCCAATACACAAAAACATCCAGACCCAGAACGGCGGTATCGATTACCTCGTCCAGCTTGTAGGAATAGATGCTGGTGGTGGGAAAGATCGTGCCGTCGACGGTGCCGGTGCGGATGGCCTGATAGGTTTCCGGGCTGGGAATATCAACCGGCGCGCCCCCTAGGGCCTTGACCGACTCCGCCATGTTCCCGGCAATGGTTTTCAGTTTCAGCCCTTTGATGTCATCAATGCCGCTAACATCCTGGTCGCGGGTGAACAGGTTGTAGGTCGAGGTCATTACACCCCAGACTGGGCGCATCCCGTTGGCCAGGAAGTCGTTTTGCAGGATCGGATCCGACGTCACCGTTTCAAAAAAAGCGGGCGTCCCGACAACGCTCTGCGAGAAAAGGCCAGGAAGCGTGTGCACGCCCGCCAGCGGCATCGTGCCCCCGTTATAGGCCGGCGGAACATAGCCGATGTCCACCACGCCTGTCTGCACCATCGAGAACATATCGCGCAGCGAACCCAACTGACCGGCACCGAAATACTGAAACTTGACCTCGCCATCGGTCAGCTCGGTTACGCGGTCCATCCAGTAGGTGGTGCCGGTCTCGACGATGTAGTGGCCGGGCGGAAAGGTATCTGCAACCTTGAGTGTCACTTCGGCCGCCGCAATTTGCGGCATCGTTCCGACCGCGATCACCAGCGCCGCCCCTGCGGCAAACCGATCGAGTTTTGTGTTTCTTGTCATGGCAGTCTTCCTCCCTGTGGCGTTGTCGATCAGCGCACCATGGTGCGGTGAACCGGTCAATGTTTATGGGTGGCCGGGAGCGCAACTGTCGCGAGATCACACATATATGCGAATACGCGAACTGAATCCGCGGCGACGCAACAGAGAAGATCGAACGCCAATCGTGGGTGGGAATCTCCAGCGCTTTCACGGCCGAAAGAAAGGATTCCGTGGCCTGCCGATCAACAGTAAGCGGCGGCTGCGCCCCACGTTGTAGATGAGCTCCGGCACTGCGAGGTGATATCCATCTCATGATGGGGAGTGTGTTTCGCAATGTGCGCGACAAATTCGTTTCTCAGATCTCTGGGCGTCGAGATCTACGGGTCAGGTCATCGGCGCTGGCCGGACGACGTGAAGGCTCGCGCTGTGGCAGAGACTTTGGAGCCGGGAGCGACCGTGAATGCGATTGCCGAGCGATATGACATCCGCCCAAACCAGCTCTCGGCTTGGCGGCGTCTGGCAAAGCAGGGCCAGCTGGTTCTTCCTCCGGCGGAACTCGGAGAGCCGGTCTTCGCGCCTCTGGTCATTTGCGATCCGACTGAGACGCCCGAGCTTTCCGACGCGAAGCCCCAGCAGGTGATCCGGATCGTCAAGGGAACAACCCGGATCGAGCTGTCTTCTGACACGTCGGCAGGTCAGATCGCCGCGATCGTGCGCACTCTGGAAGCGCCTGCATGCTGATGCCGTCTCAAGGGGTCCGCATCCTGGTGGCGACGAAGCCGGTAGACTTCCGCAAGGGGCATGATGGACTGGCAGCCTTGGTGCAGTCGACCTTGACCGAAGATCCGTTCACCGGGACGGTCTTTATCTTTCGGGCGAAGCGCGCAGACCGGATGAAGATCCTGTTCTGGGACGGCAGCGGTCTCGTCATGGCCTACAAACGGCTGGAGGAGAGCACCTTCACCTGGCCCGCGATCCGGGATGGTGCGATGACCCTGAATCGCGCCCAGTTCGAGGCGCTGTTCGCCGGGCTGGACTGGCGGCGGGTGCGGTCTCTGGAGACGCGCGCCCCCGCTGTGGCAGAGTGACTCAGGGCGGGGAAAGCCGGCCTGACAAACGCAGGAGCGGGATATGATGCCGCCATGTCCAGCGCCCTATCCCTCGACCTGTCGGCCATTCCGGAAGACCAGCGTGACGCTGTTCTGGCCGTCCTGCGCGAGCGTGATGCACTCAGGGAAGCCAACAAGCGCCTCGAGCACCTCGTCGCCGAACTGAACCAGGTCGTGCATGGCAAAAGGTCCGAGAAACTGAGTGAGGACGAGCGGCAGCTGGCCTTCGAAGATCTGGAAACTGCCGTCGTCGAGGCAGAGGCCCAGCAGGATGAAGACGCCACGGCCTCGTCCGGTCCGCGGCGATCCAAGGTCGCCCGCCGCAATCGGGGCAATCTGCCTGAGAGCCTCCCCCGGATCGAGCAGATGATCGAGCCGGCCAGCCTGGAGTGTCCCTGCGGCTGCGGCACGATGCACCGGATCGGCGAGGACCGCAGCGAGCGGCTGGACATCGTGCCGGCCCAGCTCCGCGTCATCGTGACGGTTCGACCCAAGTATGCCTGCCGTGCCTACGCCGAAGGGGTCACCCAGGCGCCAGCCCCTGCCTTCCTGATCGAGGGCGGGCTGCCGACCGAGGGCGCCATTGCGTATGTGCTCGTCGCCAAGTTCGCCGACCATTTGCCTCTCTATCGCCAGAGCCAGATCCTCGCGCGTTCCGGGATCGACCTTCGGCGCAGCACGCCCGCCGATTGGGTCGGCACCGCGGCCTTCCACCTTGCCCCGGTGGTCGACCGGCTCGCCGAGCACCTGAAGGGCTCGGGCAAACTCTTCATGGACGAAACGACGGCGCCGGTTCTGGAGCCCGGGCGAGGCAGGACGAAGACTGGCTTCCTCTGGGCGCTGGCCCGAGATGATCGGGGCTGGGGCGGCGATGACCCGCCCGGCGTGGTCTTCACTTACCGCCCGAGCCGCGCCGGCGTGAACGCGGAGCAGATCCTGCAGGGCTTCGACGGCATCCTGCAGCTGGACGGCTATCCCGGCTACGATCGGCTGACGCGCCCCTCGCGCAAGGGCGGCGCGCCGATCACGGTTGCGCACTGCTGGGCACATGCCCGCCGGAAGCTGAAGGAAGTCTTCGACCGTGATGGATCGGAGATCGCCGCCGAGGGGCTGCGCCGGATCGCCGAGTTCTACCGGATCGAAACCGAGATCCGCGGCATGGGACCGGGACAGCGCCTGTCGGCGAGACAGACACGCACCGCGCCGCTGGTGGCCCAGTTCGGCGAATGGTTGCAGAGCCAGCGCCGCCGGATCTCCGCCAAGTCCCGCCTCGGAGAGAAACTCGCCTATATCCACCGGCAGTGGGACGGGCTACAGACCTTCCTGCAGGACGGACGCGTCGAGATCGACTCCAATGCCGTGGAGAATCTCATCAGGCCGATCGCCCTGACGCGGAAGAACGCACTCTTCGCCGGCCACGACGAAGGTGGTCGGACCTGGGGCCGCATCGCCTCGCTCATCGCCACAGCAAAGATCAACGAAATCGTACCCTTTGTCTATCTCAAGGCGACGCTCGAGGCGATCGCGGCAGGGCATCCCGCGAACCGGATCGACGAGTTGCTACCCTGGAACTTCAAGCCGTCGAGCTGAACTCCGGTGGGGCGTAGACGCCGCTTACGATCAACACGATGATGGTCGGCCTCTTTCGCGGCGCCTCTCTTCAAGCCGGTATTCTTGGGGCGGGCCGAAACCGTGGTCGCACTGCTCTGGGCAGCGCATCCTACACCGCCCGGCCTTCGGGGATGCCGGTGCTAACGACGCCCCGCCGGTCAGGCTCAACCTTGAGCCTGACGCGAAGAGGCTATTTCCGCCGCCTGAAAACGGACCCTGACATTGGCAAGTGGCGCGTTTCGTCCGCGCCCCCCAAGTCCCGTCTTCGTCAAGCCGGGCCATTTTTTACGGCGCTGGCTGATCCAGGCGGTCAGGCGGTCAGGGACTGTTGACCCATCTTCTTCAGATTTCGAACGATTTCTTCGTGCATGATCCCTACGATCTCTTTTTCGGATCTCAAGATAACATCAGTTGGAGCGCCAACCCCGACAGCGAAAAGCCGCGAGTTCAGATGGTTAGGAAACGGCATGGAAATCAAGCCGCTCCCTTGAACCACCTGATCGGTTGAGAGGTAATAGCCCTTGGCACGGGTTTCTGCCAACGAGGCCACGAAAGCTTTCACATCCACTGCCGGTTTGTCGGGCGCGCGATAGGCGTTGATCCTGCGGAACAGACTGCGCACTTCGTCGTCACTGAAACGACTCATCAGAACGCGCCCGACACCTGAGTTACCCAGCGGACGACGTGTCCCGAGCGATATGTGGTGGATCGGCGAATCTTTCGGGCGGACAACTTGCACGTACTCGGCTTCGTCCCCATTCTTGGTTGCCAGAACCACCACATGCCGTGTGCGTTCCGAAATTGCCTTGAGCAGCCGGTGGATGGTGCCTTCGCCGAACAGATCTGGATTCATCCACGACCCTAAAAGCGGAACGCGCTCGGTGGGAAAATAACTCTTCTTTCGGGCATCGTGGGTCAGAAATCCAAGCTTCACCAAGCTTTTGAGCAGCGCCGAGGTACTTGACTGCGGGTACCCCAGTTCCTTGGACACTTCCACGACCGAAAGCGGTCGCTGAACTTCATCGAAATACACCAAAGTCTGACAGGTGCGCGCCACCGATTTCACAATTTGATCGCCGCCTGTTCTTGCTGAAGTCTGATGCGCGGTTTCCATGATCTCCTCCCTTCGTGTGCAGTTATATGCACAGCGTTCCATACGGAAGGATGGCCGCGCTTGTAAATTCTGTCAACTGTTAGAAAACTGCCGGGGGCACGCCGCAAGCGGCTTGGGGATCAGGAAAGATTTCGGGTTCGGTTGTCAGTGGCCTCCTCGATTGGCGGGTATGATCACACCGTCAGCGGCGACGGCTCCCTGCCCGCTTGCTCCGACGATCAATGGATTGACATCAATGGTCTCAAGCGCGGCCCCGTGATGGGCGGCAAAAGCAGACAGTCGGGCAAGGGCGCCGGCGAGGGCGTCGATGTCGCGTTCGGGCGCGCCCCGGAATGCGTCCAGCAGTTTGCGGCTGCGGATTTCGTCAATCATACGGCGCGCTTCGACAGGTCCGAATGGTGCGACGCGGAAAGACACGTCTTCGAGGGCCTCGACAAACACCCCGCCCAGACCGAACATGACCACCGGGCCGAAAGCCGGGTCCTGGGTCACGCCGAGTATAGCCTCCAGTCCAGGTGCTGCCTGTTCCGCCACGACCAGCCCGTCGATCCGCGCACCGGGCATCTTCTCGGACGCCAATTCCAAGATTCGTGCCCCGGCAGAGCGGACATCTTCGGCCGAACGCAGATCAAGCGCGACGCCCCCGATGTCGGATTTGTGCAAGATGTCGGGCGAGGCAATCTTCAGCACGACCGGGAATCCCATTTCTTGCGCTGCCTGAGCTGCCGCTTCGGGGGTGGTGGCCAGGGTTTCGCGCACGATCCCGATTCCGGCCTCTGCAAGCAGGGCCTTGGCCTCGATCTCGTTCACAATTCCGTCCGGCAACGGCGACAGGTTGGAGAGTTCGGGTATCGGGTCCTTTTCGCCTGCCCGCGCGAAGGAACGGGCAAAATAGCGCAATGCGGCCATCGCCCGGACTGCACGGGTCGGTTCCTCGAACACGATGAACCCCGACTTTTCGTACGCGGCGCGCCCCTCTGGCTCTGTCAGCGAACAGAACAGCATTGGCCGATCGGGATATTTCTCGCGAATGCGCTCCAGTCCGCGCCGAATGGCTTCGTTCAGGTCGGCGACAAGTCCGACCGTCGACATGAAGATGATGGCCCCATCGATCTCGCCGTCACCAAACAACACATCCATGTTGGTTTCCAGAAGATCGATCTGGTTGACCAGCTGCGCCGTCACATCGACCGGGTTTCGGACACCGGCAAATGGCAGCACCTCTTTCAGCTTTTTCTGTGCATGATCGGGAAGCGCAGGCACGTCCAGTTTCAGCTTTTCGGCTTCGTCGGCCATCAGCACCCCGACCCCGCCCGAGACTGTCACAAGGCCCAGCCGGTCGCCCTGCATCATCGACGCGGATTCGGCACAGGCATAAGTCACATCGAACATTTCATCGACCGATTGCGCCCGGTAAACGCCGTACTGCCGGAACGCCGCGTCATAAACCGCGTCTGCCCCAGCCAATGAGGCGGTATGCGACTGCGCGGCCTCTGCTCCGACCGCGCTGCGCCCGACCTTCATCATGACCACCGGCTTTCCCCGGGCCCGCGCCAGCTCAAGTGCCTCGACCAGCCTGTCGCGATCGGTTGCCCCTTCGAGATATCCCATGATGACGCGGGTATCGTCATCCTGCGCGCAATAGGCCACGGCATCGGCAAAATCGACATCGCAGGAATTGCCCGTCGTCGCCCAGATATTGACCCCAAGTCCGCGCATTCGAACGAGCGTCATGCAATACGAGCCGAACGCGCCGCTTTGACTGACGATCGACACGCCGCCGGGTTTTGGCAGGTGTTTTTCGACCCCGGGCGTGAATGTCGCATAGAGGTTGTGGCGCACATTCGCGATGCCAAGGCAGTTCGGCCCCACAAGCCGCATGCCGCCCTCGCGCGCGATGTCGACCATGCGCGCCTGAAGGGCGGCCCCGTCGGCATCGACCTCCGAGAACCCCGAACTGAAGATCACCGCCCCCCGCACACCTTGGGCCGCGCACTGTTCGACCGCCTGAACGGCCAGCGGCGCGGGCAGCGCGATCACGGCCAGGTCCGGTGTCGTGGGTGCCTCCGAGATCGACGGATACGCCGTCAGGCCCTGCACCTCTGGCGATTTCGGGTTGATAGGCAGGATCGGGCCGTCGAAACCGTGCCGCTTGAGAAAATCCACCGGCCTTCCGCCGATGCGCTTGGGATCGCTTGAGGCGCCAATCACCGCTACCGAGCGAGGGTTGAAAATGGCATCCATTCCATGAATTCGCATGGGACTTCCTTTGATGTTCGTAACTAGTAGGATTTTGGCAGGCCGAGGGCATGTTCCGCGATAAACGAAAGCACCAGCTGCGGGGTGACCGGCGCGATGCGGAACAGGATGGCCTCGCGAACAAGACGCTCGACATGGTATTCCTTGGCGTATCCGAACCCCCCGAAGGTCAGCTGCGCGGTCTGTGTCGCCTTCACCGCCGCTTCGGCGGCCAGATATTTTCCTGCGTTGGCTTCATTTCCGCAGGGCTTGCCCGCGTCGTAGAGCGCGCCGGCGTGCATCGCCATCAGGTTGGCCGCCTCCAGTTCCGCCCAGCTGGCGGCCAGGGGGTGCTGTACACCCTGATTCTGACCGATTGGTCTGCCAAAAACGACGCGCTCATTGGCGTAATCCGCGGCGCGCCGAAGCGCATTCCGCCCGATTCCGACTGCTTCAGCGGCAATTAGAACCCGTTCGGGGTTCAGCCCGTGCAGGATCTGACGAAAGCCCTGGCCTTCTTCGCCGATCAGATCCCCGGCGGGGATCGGAAGCCCGTCGATGAACAGTTCGTTCGAGTCGACACATTTGCGGCCCATCTTTTCGATCTCGCGCACGGTGACGAAAGATCGGTCCAGATCGGTGTAAAAAAGGCTTAATCCTTCTGTCGGTTTCTTGACGTCCTCAAGCGGGGTCGTGCGCGCCAGCAACAGGATCTTGTCGGCCTCCTGGGCGGTTGAAATCCAGACCTTCTGGCCGTGCACCACATATCGGTCACCCTGTCGCACGGCGCGTGTTTTCAGTTTGGTGGTGTCCAGACCGGTTGTCGGCTCGGTCACCCCGAAACACGCACGTTCATCGCCTGCCACCAAAGGCGGAAGGTATTTCTTTTTCTGGTCATCGGTGCCGAATTTCACGACTGGGTTCAGACCGAAGATATTCATGTGAATCGCCGATGCGGCGCTGTTGCCGCCGCCGGATTCCGCAATGGCCTGCATCATGATCGCGGCATCGACGATGCCAAGACCGGCACCTCCGTACTCTTCGGGGATTGCAATCCCCAGCCAGCCATCGCGGGCCAGCTTTTGATGCAGCTCTCGCGGGAAACCGCCTACGCGATCGCGTGTCAGCCAGAATTCGTCGTCGAATTCTTCGCAGATCCGCAGGATCGCATCGCGGATTCCCTGCTGTTCGGATGTCATCTGATAGGTCATGATTTTCTCCTCACGTCTTGCAGACCCGGCTCAGCGGCCCGGTTCGGCCACAGTGCCTTGTTCGATTAGGGTGTCGATTTGCCCGGTGTCGTACGCGAGCTCTTGTAAAATCGCCCGGGTGTCAGCACCCAGTTCGCGGCGCCCAAGCCAGCGCAGCCGTCCCGGCGTCTTGTCCAGCTTTGGCACGGGTCCGACGACCTTGGTGTCGTCGCCCTCCACCCCAACAATGTCCCTTCGCGCGGCGATCTGCGGATCGGCCAGGATGTCATCGACGTCATAGACCATCGCAGCCACGGCATCGTGGGCCTGGAAGATGTCAATCGCCTTCTGCGCGTCATGCTGTGCCACAAATGCGCCGAGACGGTCCACAATCTCGTCCATGTGCTCCGCGAAGCCATCGAGGCTTTGGAATTGCGGCTGTTCCGCCCATTCCTTTCCGCCCGCGGCTTCCAGAAGCCGCCGCCCGGTCGCGGCACTGCCTGCGCTGATTGTGACCCATTTCCCGTCGCGGGCGCGAAACACCCCCGCCGGGGCGTAGGAATTGGGCGCCTGGAGCCCGTTTCGGTCAACCGGCAGCCCCGCGCCGGTTCGCGTCGGAACGTGATAGTCGATCAGGCGCAACAGCGGCTCGAAAATAGCCAGGTCCACCACTTGCCCCCGGGCGCGGCCGTTCTGCACCGCATGCAGCGCCATCATCGCGCCGTAGGCCGCCATCAGGCCTGTGGTCGAATCCGCAGCGGGAAAGCCGGGGTGCATCGGCGCGTTGTCGGCAAAGCCGGTGATGTGCGCCAGTCCGCTCATGGCCTCGCCGGCCCGACCGAAACCCGGCCACGAGGCGCGCGGCCCCGTCTGGCCATAGCCCGAGATCCGCACGATCACCAGATCGGGGTTCCACTCATGCAGGACCTCTGGGGCCAACCCTGCCCGTTCCAGAACACCGGGTCGAAAGTTCTCGATAAGCACATGGGCGTTTTCGACCAGCCGGCGCAGAATGGCGCGGCCGTCTTCACTCTTCCAATCCAGCGCCATCAGACGCTTGTTTCGTGCCAGGGTCTTCCACCAGGCGCCAACGCCATCACTGGCCCGCGCGCTCAGTACCCGCAGCATGTCACCCTGCCCCGGACGCTCGATCTTGACCACGTCGGCGCCAAAATCGGACAGCAATGCGCCGCACATCGGTGCTGCGATCACATGCCCCAGTTCAATCACCCTGACATCGCTCAGTGGCCCATTTTCCATTTTCACGTGTCTGCCTCGTTCTGCGAATTTTCCGACGTCAAGCCCTAGTTTGCGGCTCTGAAAGCCTCATTCTGCTCGGAACTAGAATCCATTGCGAGAACAATCGAACAACCGTTAGATCGCCGAAACGAGCCGATGTTTTTTCACTTGACGGAGGAAAGAATGGCAGAGCCAAACACGAATCGAATGACGGCATGCCGGCCCACGGTAGCCGACGCACTGGACGGGTTGTTCGACCCTCGCACCATTGCGGTGGTCGGCGCGTCCCGCACCAAGGGCAAGTTGGGGCAGGCCGTCATGGCCCTGCTGAAGAGCAACGGTTACAGCGGCACGATTATCCCCGTGAACCCTTCGGGCGGCGAGATCGAAGGCCTTCCGGCTGTGCGCAGTCTGGACGAGATTGACAGCCCGATCGACGTGGTTGTGCTGGCAACGCCGGTCGGGGTCGCGCTGGACGCTCTGGAGACCTGCACCAGGCTCGATGTAAAGGTCGTGGTCGGGGTCACCTCGGGCTTTTCCGAAGCCGGGGAAGAAGGGCATGACAACGAAGAGCGCTTGCGCCGGATCATGCAAGACGCGCCCTTCAGACTGGTCGGACCGAACTGCGAAGGCGTGGTGCGCCCCGCGGCGGACCTGCAACTGACCTTCAGCCCGATGTTCAACGATCTTCGGCCTGGTCCCGTGGCCATGATTTCCCAGTCCGGCGCGCTTGCGGGCCTTATGGCGTTGCGCCTGGGCGAACGCGGCGTGGGCATCAACGCCATCGTTTCCAGCGGCAACGAAACCGACCTGACCGCAGCGGACCTGCTGGATTATCTGGGCAACGACCCCCAGACGCGGGTGGTTCTTTGCTACGTCGAGGAACTGCGCGACGGACGCCGTTTTTCCGAAGCGGCCCAGCGGCTGACACAGGCGGGGAAGCATATTGTCGCGGTCAAGGGTGGGCGCAGCCGCGCCGGGTCACGCGCGGTCCAGTCGCATACCGGCGCCATGGCCGGGGACGACCGGGTGATCAGCGCGGTCTTTCGCGAAACCGGTGTCATCCGCGCCCGTGAATCCGTCGCCGCCGTCGATGCCGTGACGGCGCTCGCCGCGGGTCGACGACCTGCCGGAAACAGGGTCGGGATCATTTCTGTCACCGGCGGGCTTGGCGTCGAAATGACCGACTTGGCCGAAAGCGCCGGCTTCGAGGTTCCGGTGCTGGATGAAACGACGCAGACGGCGCTGTCGCGCTATGTGCCCTTTTATGGGTCGGTGACAAACCCGGTCGATCTGACCGGTGTGGTTTTGGCGAATCCCACATATGTCGGACGCTGTCTGGAGGCCGTTGCCGCCGATCCGGGCGTGGATATTGCCATCGCAATTATCACATTTGTGCCAGATCAGCAGTTCATCGAGGCCTTGGCCGAGGCGTTCGACAGCACAGACAAGCCGATTCTGATCGTCTGGACCGGTTCGGCACGCAGCAATGCCTCGGGCGAGGCGCTGCGCGAACGAGCCGTTCCTGTCTATGATTCGCCCGCTCGGGCGGCATCGGGCCTCGCCGCACTCGCGGTCGCGACAGGAGAAGTGGCATGACCCAAAGAGAAACGCTGGAAAACTGGCAGCGTGCCGGGCGCACGGTTATCCACGAGGCCGATGCGAAGGATCTGCTGCAACGGATTGGAATCCCGGTGCCCCGACGTGACCCCGACCACGGGCGCTGTGTCGCCAAGCTGTGTCACGATGACTATCCGCATAAGTCCGATCACGGGCTCGTCCGTTTGGGTCTTTCCCCCGACGAGGCGAAACAGGCCGCCGCGGAAATGGCGGAACGTTTTGCGGGCGGCACGGCGCTGATCGAGGAAATGGAAGAAGGGTCCGTGGCCGAATGGATTATCGGCTGCAAACGCGACGACACCTTTGGTCCGATCGTTCTGGCCGGTCCTGGCGGCATCCTTGTAGAACTGATTGATGCCGCCGAAATCAGGCTTGCGCCCGCCACCCCGCAAACTGCCGCGGCCATGCTGCGATCGGGTCCGGGGGCGCGGTTGCTGACTGGACTACGCGGCGCAGAACCGGCCGACAAAGATGCCCTGGCAGACCTGATTTCACGCATATCTGTTTTCTTTGCCGAGAACGCCGATCTGATCTCGGAAATTGAAATCAACCCTGTGATGGTTCGGGCCGACGGGAAGGGATTGGTCGCCGCCGATGCCTTGATCGTTTTGTCATCAAAGGCGGACGGACAGGAGAAATCAACGTGATACGTCACCCTTTTGGAGAGTTGTCACTTGGCCAGACCGGCATTTCGAGCGGTCGGACGATGACCGAAACCGATGTCGTCAATTTCTGCATGTTGACCGGGAACTGGCTGGAACTTCACTCCAACGTCGAGCACGCCAAATCGTCTCTGTATGGCCAGCGCCTCGTGCAGGGCAGCCTCGTGTTCTCGATCGTCAATGCGATGATCCCCTTCGACAGTTCCGTGCTGGCCGCTTTCTATGGCTGTGACAAGCTACGCTTTTTGCGGCCCACTTTTATCAACGACACCCTTTGGGCCCGCACCGAAATCATCGACCTGAAGGACCATGACGAAAGGCACGGCGTCGTGACCAGCAAACTGGAAGGCATCAACCAGCGGGACGAAACGGTCCTGCGCTGCGAGTTCAGCCTGCTGATCCGCAAGTCGCGTCTGGATCGCCCCGGAGAACCGGCCAAAATCCGTGCGGCGCACGACAAGACACAAGGACAGAGCGCATGAACTTTCTGACACCCGAGCAAGAGATGTGGCGCGCCACCGTCGAGCGTTTCGTCGACGAAGAGATCGGCCGCGATTATATCCGCAATTGCGACCGCGAGCGCAAATACCCCTACGAAGCCTATGAAAAAGTGGCCAAGCAGGGCTGGCTCGGCATCCTGTTTTCAGAAGAGAGCGGCGGTCTTGGCGGTGACATCATGGATTATGCCCTGATGTGCGAAGGGTTGGCCAAATACGGCTTTGACTTCTCGACCGGGTTGATGGTGGCGACGTTCACCGCGATGAATGTCGAGAAATTCGGCACGCCCGAGCAAAAAGAGCGGTACATCCAGCCCTTCCTCAATGGCGACATCCGCTTTTCGATCTCGATTTCCGAACCGGGCGCGGGGTCGGATGCGGCATCGACAAAGACCCGCGCGCGGCGCGACGGCAACGGCTGGGTCGTCAACGGGCAGAAACTGTGGTGCTCGGGCGCTGCGGCCGATAACGCAATCCTTGCAATGCTGACCCGGACCGACCCCGACGCGCCCAAACACAAGGGGCTGTCGGTTTTCCTGATCCCCAATGACACCGAAGGTCTGGACATCCGCAAGCTGCCGACCATGGCGCGCCGCGCAACCGGCACCACCGAGATTTTCGTGGACGACGTGAAACTGCCGGCCGATGCGCTGCTGGGCACGGAAAACGATGGCTGGAAGATCATCACCGACCATCTGGAACTGGAACGCGTGGCCGTGGCCGCCGCCTATGTGGGCAATGCCCAGACAGCCGTAGACGATGCTCTGCGCTACGCCCACGAACGGATTCAGTTCGACAAGCCGATCTTCGACTTTCAGGTGATCCGCCACATGCTGGCCGACATGCAGACCCAGGTCGATGCCGCCCGGCTGTTGGTTTATCGCGCCGCCAGCCTGGCCGCAGCCAAGACGCCCTGCACGCGAGAGGTCTCGATGGCAAAGCTCTATGCCTCCGAGACGCTGCAGACGGTGACGCGCAACGGAATGCAGATCCTGGGTGGCCACTCGATGCTGCCCGAAGCAGATATGGAGCGGTATTTCCGCGAAGGGATGCAAAGCACCATCGGCGGCGGAACCTCGCAGATTCAGCGTACGCTCATCGCCAAGACCATGCGCCCGGGCTAACAGTTCGGGGCGCACCGGGACAGCCCGACAAGAAGGAGAAAGAGCATATGAAGAACGGACGAGAACCGGTGGTCGTCGGCATCGCCGACGCGCCGCTGAAGGACGGCAAGTTCGTCACCAAGGCTTCGGTCCTTGGTCATGCCGCATTTGTGGCAAAAGCCGCCGTCGAAGAAGCAGGACTGAAGTTGAGCGATGTCGACGGTCTTCTGACGGCCGGCATGTGGGGGGTCCCCGGCCCCGGCCAACTGGCCACGGTGACGCTGGGCGAATATCTGGGCATCATGCCGACATTCGTCGATGGCACGAATATTGGCGGTTCGGCATTCGAGGCCCATATCGCACATGCCGCCATGGCTCTTCGCGAAGGCTATTGCGAGGTTGCGCTGATTGTCTACAGCTCGGACCAGAAATCCCTGCGCAGCCGCAATCTAGGGGGTCGGCCTTCAGTCCTGTCCATGCAGCATGAAACGCCTTACGGAATGCCCACGCCTGTGGGCGGCTATGCGATGGCCGCACAGCGCCATATGCATGAATTTGGCACCACGTCCGAGAATCTGGCCGAAATCGCCGTCGCGACGCGGAAATGGGCACAGTTGAACCCCGAGGCGACGCGTCGCGATCCGCTGTCCATTGACGACGTGCTGTCCAGCACGATGATCTCGGAGCCGCTGCATCTGCTCGATTGCTGTCTCGTCACCGACGGGGCCGGCGCCCTCGTCATGACCACCGCCGAGCGGGCCAAGGACCTCAACACCCGTCCCGTCGCGGTCAAGGGCTATGGCGAGGCGCATACCCACTGGGCCATCGGCGAAATGCCGGACCTCGCCCGCCTGCTTCCCGCGCAAAAGGCCGGGGAACGCGCAATAAAAATGGCCGGGGTGAGCCATTCGGATATCGACCTGGTCGAGATCTATGACAGCTTTACCATCACCGTGCTGCTCTCGCTCGAGGCTCTCGGCTTCTGCAAGATCGGCGAAGGCGGGGATTTCGTGTCGGGCCAGCGCACGGCACCAGGCGGGGCGTTCCCAATGAACACCAGCGGCGGCGGCCTCTCGGCGCTGCATCCGGGCATGTTCGGAATGTTCCTGCTGATCGAGGCCGTCCGGCAGCTTCGCGGCGAAGGCGGCGAGCGCCAGGTCAAGGGCGCCGAGACCGCTCTGGTGCATGGTACCGGGGGTACGCTTTCCTCAGGTGCGACCGTGATTTTGCAGAAGGGCTAAGACGATGAGCATTGAAAAACCGCTTCCGGTGATCGACCATGACAGTGCCCCCTATTGGGAGGCCACGCGCGAGGGCCGCCTCGACATCCCGCTTTGCGGCGATTGCGGCAAACATCATTTCTATCCCCGCTCTATTTGCCCGTATTGCCATTCCGACAATCTGCGCTTCAACACCGTGAGCGGACGCGGCAAGGTGCATACCTTCACCATCGCGCGCCGTCCGGCAGGGCCGACTTTCGCGGATGACGTGCCATATGTCGTGGCATTGATCGAGCTGGAGGAAGGCCCCCGGATGATGAGCCGGATCCAGACCGGCGACCCCGAGAAGGTTCATATCGGGGCCAAGGTGGAAGTGACGTTCGTCAAGGCAACCGACGAAGTGACTTTTCCCTACTTCAAAATGACCTGAGGCCAGAGGCACCGCCACTTCGGGGCCGAATGTGGAAGAGCCGTCGCAGAGGTTGTCTGCGGTGGCTCTTCGCTTTTCGGAGGTCACCCGGCGCGGCCGGGCTGCGGTGCTCCGCGCAAAAACCGCCACGCCAAGAGCCCGGCCAGCGCCAGCCCACCAACGATGTCGGCCGCAGGCGCGGCGTAAAACAGCAAGCCGGCAGCCGACAGGAACAGCAACCGGCCGATGACCGGCACCTTTCCACGAAACCAGCCGCTTGTGCCGACGCTGACGGCAAAAACCGCGGCGCAGGCCACGCCCATATCCAGTAGGATTTGCACCGTGCCGCCCTGGGCCAGTATGCCCGGCCGGAACACAAAGAGAAACGGCACCACATAGATCGCTCCGGCCAACATCAGCGCGCGACCCGCCACCCGCCAGAAATTGGCCCCTGCCAGGGCGGCGGCGGCATAGACACTGGCGCAGACCGGTGGCGTGATGGCCGACAGGATCGCATAGTAGAAGACAAAAAGATGAGCCGTCAGTTCGGGTAGGCCAAGCCGCACGAGACTGGGCGCGGCGATTGCCGCCGCCAGCACATAGGAGGCCGTCGTCGGCACGTCCATACCCAGCAAGATCGCCAGCACCGCCGCCAGCAACAGGGCCACGATCAACCCCTGACCGGACACAGAGAACAACAGGTTCGAGACTTTGACCCCGGCACCCGTCGCCGTCAGAACCTTGACGACGATGGCGGCGCAGGCTAGCAGCGCGGCGATCATCACCAACGCCCGCCCTGCTTCGATCATCCCCTCATAGAGGTCGCGCGCCAGCTTGGCCCAAGAGGCCAGCACGCCCTGCTCTCTTCCGTCACGCGCGAACGGGCGCACCACCACACAGGCCAAAACCAGTATGATAACAGCACCGGCACCTGCAAAGCTCGGCGTGTAGCCGTTGAACAGGAAGTAGACCATCGCCGCGATGGGAAGAAACAAGGGAATTGACTTGTCCGGTGCGAGGAATTCCGCCGGTTCGGGCATTTCGCTCCTCGGTGTCGGTTGCAACCCTGTGCGACGCGCATAGAGATCCACCCCGAGCCATACCGCCAGGTAGTAGAGAAATGCCGGACCGATCGCCGCAACGACAATGTCGGTATAGGGAATGTTCAGGAACTCAGCCATGATGAAGGCCGCTGCCCCCATCACCGGCGGCGTAAGCTGGCCGGCGGAGGAGGCAACGGCCTCGACCGCCCCGGCAAAGGCCGGTGGATAGCGCAGCCGCTTCATCGTGGGAATGGTGATCGAGCCGGTCGCCATGACGTTGGCCACTGCCGAACCGGTCACCGTCCCGAACATCGCCGAAGACAGGGCACAGACCTTTGCCGGGCCGCCATACGTTCGACCGGCGATCCACGTTGCCATTTTCATGAAAGCATCCGTTGCCCCGGTCGACAGCAGGAGCGCCCCCAGAAGCACATAGATCACGATGACCCGTGCCCCGATATCCGCAAGGTAGCCGAACAGGCCGGTGGTCGAGCTGTAAAATGTCTCGACAGCGGTACGTGCCGAAACGCGCGGCGGGCGCCAGGCGCCGTCGATCAGGTCATAGCCGAAATAGAAATAGATCACGGTGCAAAGGGCCAGCAGCGGCAGGAACCATCCGATCACCCGGCGCGCGGCCTCGAGGGTCAGCAGAACAGCTATCAGACCTGCCGCCTTGTCGATCGGCCCATAGCGCACCATGATATCCGAAAAGCGATCCCGGTTCAGGATCACGTAGAGGCAAACCGCGAACGCCAGTAGTCCCAGCATGATGTCCACAGCCCGTTCAATCCCGCTTCGCGCACCGGTCCGCGAGGCGCGTGCCGCATAAAGAAAGAACGCGCCGCCGATACCGAAACCGATAAAGATCGGCCGCTGAACCAGCGGTTCGAACTGCCCGAATAAGGCATTGTAGAAATGCAGAGCGACGAATGCCGCCAACAATACTCCAAGCGCCTGCCCTCCGCGCCGTTCCCAATTGGGTATTGCGGTCGATGTCTGCGTCATGTTCTCTCCGAGAGCGGTAACGGCGGGGTGCCCGCAGCACCCCGTCTGGATCAGCCTATGGCCGCCGTCGTGACGGCCCGCGATTCCGGTCAGCTTCCGGCCGCCTCTCTCCAGTAACGTTCCGCACCTGGATGATAGGGTATACCGGTCTCGATTGTGGCGACGGCATCGGCGGCGATGTCGTAATCCGCAAGCTGCGGCCAGGCTTCGACCAGCAGGTCCATGTTCTGGTGGATGCTGCGAGCGATGTCATAGGCGCTCTGGTCATCCATGACGCCGGTGCGGGTCAGGAAGAAGACGTTGAGCTTGGGTACCCGCATTTCCTCGGATCCCGGAATAAGCCCTGCGGGAAGAGTCGTGAAACCGACGCCCTCCATGGCTTCTGTCGCCGCTTTCTCCTGCTCTTCGGTGAAGCCGATCAACCGCATCTTGGTGCTTGTCATCAACTCTTGCAGGGTTGCATCGACAGAGTTTGCGGCCCCGTATTTGCTATAACCGATGATCTGGCGGTTCTTGATGCCTTCCACCGCGTCGCCAACGGCGCCATGCACCAGGTCCGCGTTGATATCGAACATGGACAGGACACCGGTCGTCAACGTCTCGGCCGCCGATCCGCGGATGCCGGGATTGAACTTCTTTCCGTCCAGTTCGTCCAGCGTCGTCACACCAGACTCTTCGGTGACCGCGATCAGCAGGATCGAGGCGCTGTAAGGATAAAGCGCAACCGTATCTGGGATTGCGTTACCTTCGAACTTGCCGGTCCCGTTTCTGGCGGAGATCAGAATGTCGGTGGTGGCAAGCCCAAGGTCGATCTCGTCGCGCGCCAGCCGCAGCACATTGTCCACGCTGGCCCCGGTTTCGATCACGCTGACATTGGTGCCTTCCATGCCGGTCTCGATCGCCTTGCTCATCGCAACCGAAATGGTGAAATGGCTCGACGTCGGGCTGGTCGTGCCCATCGTGAGATCCTTGGCAGATGCCGCGCCGCCAAGGGCTATCGCGCCCATGGCCGCGATAGCACCCACCGCCGCCCGGTATCCGGTCAACTTGCGTTGGATCATTTTATCCTCCCGTTTTTGCCTTTAAAGTAACGTCAGCCCGGTCGCTTAAGCACGCAGGGCCCCCGATGTATCGATCCGCTCTCTCAGAACGCGCAATTCTTCCTCCGTTGGTGGCCGCGTTTGCGGCACCTCGCCTCTGATCGCCAGATCGAACCCCGTATGACGCTGGACCTCTTCGGGCGTATTTCCCGCATGCACCGATTTCAGTCGCATTCGCAGCGTCGTCTTGTCGAAATCCATAACCGCTCGCGGTGTCACCACCAGGCGCGGTCCTTCATTGACCAGCCCGGCGTCGCGTTTCGCGGCAGGCCCGGACAGATGTCCGGGTATTGTGATGAAATCGACCGTTTCCACAAAGTTTCGCGCCGTATGCACGGTGGGGCAAATGTAATACCGCGACGAGGTGTGGCAGTATGACAGGTTTGCTGCCCCCGGCCCGCGCATCTTTGGTGCGTGCAGCGTGCCGCCGACGTGGTGCAGGTTGATGTTGCCGTACACATCGTGCTGCAAGCCACTGTGAAAGAAAAAATCCAGCCCGTGATGGCTGTGGCCGAACAACTCGATAAAGGTCTCGGCGGCCTCGCAGCGGCCGAGCGCACGATCGTCCAGCATCGACGGATACAAACGCCCCGGCTCGGGGTTGAAGAACATCTCGCCGCCGACCGTCAGGTTCGGTGCATGCAGCTCGCGGGCTAGCGCAATGGCCGCCATCGGCACCAACGCGGCTGCACCCGCCGCACCCAGTTCTCCGTCGGCCAGATCGCGGGCCAACACGACGACCATCTGTTCAATTGGGGAAACCGCTGCACTCATTCGTTCCGTGCCTCGGCTTCGAGCACGGCGAAATACCCGGCTCCCCCGACCGCTTCGATGTAGTCGCTCTGGTTTTTCGGTCCGGTCACATGGCGGGCGATATAGGTGTCCAGCCCCGTGCTGTCGCCGGTCCGGGCGGCATCCCCCAGATCGGCGTAGGCGTCGATATGGTCCTCGTCCATCGCATAGTTGGGAAAGCTCGCGGTTGGGTGCGCGCCATAGGGCACCTCGACCACGGCATCGACATAATAAGACGGCACGGTAACCCGCGAGGGATCGTCCAGAACGACCTCGTCCGGCACGATCCGGTCCACGCTGGCAATGACCATGTCAGACGCGCGTGCCATCAGCTGATCGGCGTAGACCATCGTGCTGAGATGGCGCAGGTTTCCCCAACGGTCGGCTTCCTGCGCGTGCAAGAACGTCACTCTGGGGCGGATCGGCCCGACGGCGTGAATACGGCGGCCGGAGAACGGGCAGTCGATTTCGTGCAAAAGCGGGTTGTGCTTCAGAACGTCCGATCCGCGCAGCGCGTCGATTGGCTGGAACGGCACGCCATGAGCCGACGCCATCAGCCCGCCCACCACGGTCAGCGCATCCAGCGCGTGCGCGGTCACCTGCCCTGCCTCGACCGCGCGGCGGAAATTGGGGCAAAGCCGGTTTTCCAGCGTAACGCCGGGAATAAAGACCTGTGCGACCGCGCCTGCCGCAATCATCAGGTCGACATCATACCCCGCGCCCGGCGAGGAATACACATGCAGACCATCTGCGCCCGCGGCCAGCAACGCGCGCACCAGTGCGACAGGGCGGCTTTGCTTGAACAGACCACCGAGACAAAGCTCGGGGCGTTCTTCCAAAGCGCCTCGTGCCAGCCGGGCTGCGTCTTGCAGGCCTGTGACCTTGCTGCGACGTGTGGGTTTCGCTTGGCCTTCCATCGTTGGGCGTGCCACTCCGATAGTGATTGCGCTGACCCATCCTAGTTGACGCTATGGGGTCCATCACCTTCCGACTAGCGCAAAGCCTGATCGAACACATATGTGGAAATGCTTGCGCCCGGTTCCTGACAGGCAATTGAGACCGGTCAGAACCACCCTGCCGCGACACCGCCGCCAACGATGAGCGTGATGAGGAGGATGCTCGCAACACCGAAGATCCCGTTCCACCGCAAGCCGATGGTCAGCGGCCGCTCGCCCACGATGGAGGAGGCGTAGACCACCGCCGTGATGGCCGGTCCCATGCAGATGATGCTGCTCCAGCCACCAGCCAGTGCAAGGCCCAGAGCAAGCGGCGACAAACCTTCCACGCCGACGCGGTTGACCACCTCTGCCAGCAGGACCACCGAGATCATCGGATGCACGCCCAGCAGCCCCGTCAGAAACACCGTCATGATCAACAGCACGACGGTCAGCACAGGCCGCGTTGCGATCCAGCCAAGATGGTCGGCAATCCATTCGACCGGAACGACCTCCAGCGCGACGAGGCCGATGAACCCCGCCGACGCGATGACGCTCATTTCGGTCGCGAAACCCGGTGCCTGGGTCACAAACCGGCGCGATATACCGGCAAGGCTGCCACTGCCGCTGCGCATAACCGACCAGAGCAGCGCATAGATCGGCACGATGGTGATCAGGACGGTCTGGAAACTGTACTGGGTCAACCGGTCCAGCGTGACCACGGCGGCGCCCAAAAAAAGCACATGCCCGGACACGATCAGGACGGCCCAGGGGCTCCAGTCCGGCAAGTCACCGCTCAGGGCCGGTGCCCGGCCGCGCGCCGAGGGCGGGCGCCACCATTCCACCGTGTCGAACAGCCATCCCAGAAGAAACAGAATCCCGGCCAGAGCAATCCCGTAAGGCGCCAGGGTCGTCCATTCGAGCCCCGGTATTGTGAGAATCATCAGATTGAGAGCGATTCCGAACGGCGTCCAGAACGCGATCGAGGAAAACCCCCGCATACAGGCGCTCACCATCCTGCGCTTGCGAGCCTGGAACACGAATTCGTCCATCTCGTGCCGATGCGCCGCCAGCCCTTTCATTATGATCTCCAGCATCACCCCAAGCCCGCCGAGATTTAGAAGCACCCCGAACAGATGCCCGCCCGCACCCAGAGAGGCGTAGCGACGGGTCGGCGGCTGCAGTGTCAGGAATTCACCGGCAACCTCGACAATCGGGTCTTGGGTGGCCGCGATGCGCAGGAAGGCGACAGCCGTCAGCAGAGCGGACAGGAACACGACGCGCCCCGCCGCCTGGACGAAGATGCCGGGGTCGATTCCATTGGCCAGCGCCAGAAGGGCGATCGCGAGCGAGAAGAAAAGCAGCACCCATCCGACACGGGCGATGTAGCGGGACGAAATGGCAAGATAGATGCAGAAAAACGGCGCGGCAGCGATGGACGCGACGGCGGAGGGCAAGACACCCTGAATGATGGCAGCGCCAAGACAAATCAGCAGACAAATGGCCGTAAACCTGTTGCGCTTGCCGGAACGTTTCAGGCGCTCGACAGGCGACATCTGCCCCCCCTTTTCCGAAGGCGCTCGTTGTGTCTGTGACGCAACGGCAGATGCGGTCTTTCATGGCACGACGGCGGAAATGCGATGCCGACAATTTCCCATTCACAGGCAAGGACACACAAGGTGCTCATCTTGTCGGCGCAGGGCGGACTAGCCCGGATTTGTGGTGGCACTGACCGCCTTGGTTCCGGGCCTCCGAGGATACATCGTCTGGCGGTCAATGACACAACGATGCCTCGAAATGTCTCTCCGCACATGCGTGCTTGTCTGCCCGACTTTTCACGCCGATACCCTCAACCACGTCTGTTCTTCTTTCCGAAGTTCTACGGTCACGTCCAACGCCCGATCCTGCACGGAAACAGAGGAAGGATGAGCACCCAGAATATCCAACGGCAGCAAGGATCACAACGCAAGCATCCCGCTCCAACACATATGTGCGAAAGAGTGGGGCCGAGAGTTGATAGCGCCCGCCTTGATGAGGCAATATGCAGTGTCAGAGAAAGAAGTGGATGATCAGCGATTTCACCATCCGTTTGTCGCGGTTCGTCGCCGCGCCGCACCGGCTGAGCGTTGCAGACGCCGAGCAGGCCGCGCTTTGCGTTGAGGATACCATAGCCGCCATCTATGGCGGGTGGCATGAACCGGTGGTTCGCCGGCTGGCGGCGCTTGACGCGGGCGGACCGGCAGTCCCGGCAGGAGCTGCTGAAGGTGGCAGTCCCGAACAGGCCGCGTTCCTGAACGCGGTTGCCGGTCATGCGCTCGATTTCGACGATGTCCATACGGTCAGCGTCACCCATCCCAGTGTTGTAATCGTGTCGGCGCTGCTGGCCACCGTGGATGTCCGGCCGGACACGGCCGGCCGCATTGCCCCCGCGCTTGCGGTCGGAACAGCCGTCAATGTCGCGCTCGGTCAGATCCTGGGTTTTGGCCACTACAACAAGGGCTGGCACGCAACGTCGACCATCGGGGTTCTGGCATCGGCGGCAGCGGTCGCGCATCAGCTTGGGCTCGACGACGACGCAGTCCGCAACGCCCTGTCCCTGGCCGCGTCGCTGGCCGGGGGAATGCAGATCAATTTCGGCGCCATGGCGAAACCGATCCAGGCCGGAAACGCCGCCCTTGTCGGATTGCGGGCCACCCGGATGGCCGAGGCCGGCATCACGGGCGCCCCGGACATCTTCGCGGCGCGCGGCTTCTTCGACCTTTATGCCGGCCCGGACGGGATTGCGGCCGACCCCGCAGCGGTGGAACCGCGGATCGATCTGGGCACGGTGTCCCGCAAGCTGTATCCCTGCTGCTACCTCACCCACAGGATGATCGCCGCCGGGCGGCACCTTCACGCCGAACGCGGCGGCGAGGCGGTGCCCGAAGGATCGGTGATTGAAATGACAGTGCCCGAAAGCGTCATGGTCCCGTTGCATGTCACCGACCCCAAAGATGGAATGCAGGCCAAGTTCTGTGCCGCCTATACGCTCGCCGTGGCCCTGCAGCAGGGCCAGGTCGGGCTGGTGGATTTCGAAGGGGACAGCCCCCATCGCCCCGCGGTGCGCCGGCTTATGGACATGGTGCATATCCAAACCATGCCGGAAGCGGGGCGGGATCACGCTGGCGTGGACCATGGGACGGTCCATGTCCGCCTGCGCAAAGGGAACGTAACCCTGGCCGAAACCTCGGTCGCGGCGCACCCCGGCTCTCCCTCGGATCCGGCAACCCCTGCCGCGATCGGCGACAAAATCGCCGATTGCCTCGGAAAATATCGCAGGGACGGGGGCGCGGCGCCCTCTGCCAGTGCGTTCCGCCGGGATCTGCGCACGCGGCTGCATCTGCCGCCACTGCGAGAGGCGTCGGCCCCCGACGGGCAAAAAAACCATGCGCGGCAGGACAAGCCCGTGAAGGAAATGTCCAGCGCCGATCAAACACCGTCTGAAAGGACCGTCTGATGGAATCGATGATTCATGACATGGCAGAGCGACTGTTCCGCGACCATGTCACCCACCGCATGCGCGAAGACGCCGCCTCGGGACAATGCCCCGAGGCGCTCTGGACGCAGATCGAGGAGGCAGGGTTAACCATGGCGCTGGTGCCAGAGGACGCAGGCGGTTTCGGCGTGCCACCGGCCGAGGCGCTCGGTCTTGTGCGTATTGTCGGGGCGCATGGCCTGCCCTTGCCTCTGGCTGAAACCCTGATCGCAAACGCCGTTCTGGCGGCCGCGAATATGGCCCTTCCCGGTGGCAGGCTGACCATCGCCGAAGGCGAAGCGCTGCGGTTGGAACGGCGCGGCAAGAAGATCCATGCGAGCGGGCATCTGACACTGGTGCCCTTTGCCCGCTGGGCGAACCGGATCGTGACCATTGGCGTCCTGGACGGTGTCGATCACGTCCTGTCCCTGCCGGTGAAGGATCTGATCGTTGACCCGGCGCAGGATTTTGCCGGGATGCCACGCGACGACATCGAACTCGATTATACCCTGACAGAGACCGATGTCACCCCCTTGCCACGACCCGTGGGAGGGATGCGCGGGCTTGGTGCACTTATCCGCAGTCTTGCCACCACCGGGGCGATGGAGACCATCCTGAAGATGAGCGTTCAATACGCCAACGACCGGGTGCAGTTCGGACGGCCAATCGGCAGGTTCCAGGCGATCCAGCACAATCTTGCGACAATGGCCGGAGAAACCGCAGCCTCGCGCACGGCCGCCGAGATGGCGGCCGGCAGCTATGACACACCGGCCTTTGCGCTGGCCGTTGCCGCCGCCAAGGCCCGCGCCGGAGAAGCGGCCGAGAAGGTCGGGGCCCTGGCCCACCAGATTCACGGGGCCATCGGTTATACCCAGGAACACGCGCTTCACCATTTCACCAAACGGATTTGGGGCTGGCGTGACGAGTTCGGCACCGAGCTTGACTGGACCAGGGAACTTGGGCGGGCCGCCCTGTCGAGCCCCCACGACACCTTCTGGCATTTCATCACAGACAGCGCTGCAAAAGGGACCCAGGCATGACCCTCACCGCTTTTTCTCCCCCCCCGCCCGGCGCCGACTATGACGACCTCCGGCAAGAGGTCCGCGCGTTCCTGGCCGACGAACTGGCCGATTTCCCGCCCATAAAACGCGCGCAGTCGTGGAATGGGTTCAGCCGTGATTTTTCACGAAAGCTGGCGCAGCGCGGCTGGGTCGGCATGACCTTCCCAAAGGAATACGGCGGCCACGCGCGCAGCGCGCTTGAGCGGTATGTCGTGTCCGAAGAGCTACTGGCCGCCGGTGCCCCGGTGATTTCGCACTGGATCGCAGATCGGCAGAGCGGTCCGCTCATACTTGCCAAGGGCACCGACGATCAGAAACGCCGGATCGTGCCGCGCATCGCCGCGGGCGAACTGTGTTTCTGCATCGGGATGAGCGAGCCGGATTCCGGCTCGGACCTGGCGGCGACGCGCACGATGGCCACCGAGGTCGACGGGGGGTTCCGGATCAACGGCACGAAGGTCTGGACGACCTATGCGCATGTCGCCGATTACATGATCCTGTTCTGCCGCACCGGCAAGAGCGACGACCGCCACGGCGGGATGAGCCAATTTCTGGTCGATCTCAAGGCCACCGACAACATTCAGATCACCCCGATCATCGACTTGGGCGGTGAGCATCATTTCAACCAGGTGGTATTCGACGATACCTTTTTGCCCTCCGATGCGCTGCTGGGCGAAAAGGGCGAGGGCTGGTCGCAGGTCATGAGCGAACTGGCGTTCGAGCGCAGCGGCCCCGAGCGGTTCCTGTCGTCGTTTGCCCTGATCGAGGAACTGATCCGATTGCTGCGCGACGACGCAACCGAAGCGCAGCAGGCCGAGATTGGCCGTTTGTCCGCGCATCTGATGGTGCTGCGGCAGATGTCACGATCGGTGGCCGGAATGTTGAACGAAGGAGAGAACCCGTCACTTCAGGCTGCCATTGTCAAGGATCTGGGAGCGCTTTTCGAACAGGACATTCCGCGCCTGGCCCGAAGTCTTGTGTCGCGCCCGGCGGTGCCTGGCGGGAGCGATAGCTATGCGGCTGTTCTGGCGTATACCGAACTCGCCGTTCCGTCGTTTTCGTTGCGCGGCGGCACACGCGAAATTCTTCGCGGTATCATTGCGCGGGGACTCGGACTGAGATGATCCCGCCTGCGGAATGACAACAACGGCGGGCGGCACACGTCTAGTGCCGGCCGGTTTCCCCAACCTCCGAACGATAGCCGAGTGCTCGGGAGAGCTGTTCAGCGGCCGTTTTGGCAGCGGCAACATATCGCTTCTTGTTACGCTTGGCGCGCTCCAGAGGAGCACCAATCACCAATGCTCCTGCCAAGTGTCCGTCGGCGCGAAAGACCGGAACCCCGAACCCCGCTGCATCTACATGCGCGGTTCCAGCTGTACTGGAATACCCGGTTTTGCGAATCTCCGAAATTAACCCGCGCAGTTCATTTTCATCGGTGATCGAATTAGGCGTCAGCGGCTTTAATTCAGTGCGCCGAAAATAATCGTCCAGTTCCTGCTGCGTGTCAAAGGCCAGCATGACCAGCCCCGATGCCGAACAGAACAATGGCCGGTTGATCCCCTGTTGGGCGACATACCGAACGGGCTGGGGGCTTTCGATGACCGACGAATAAATGACTTTCTCGCCGTCCCGGACAGCAAACAGGATGGTTTCACCGGTCTGGTTAACCACATCATTCATCACCCCGCGCAGGACCGATTCGAACGGGTGGTTGGTCAGAATTGACTGGGCGAACTGAAAAATCCTCGGACCCAGAAAGTAATTGTCTTCCTCGCGCATCAGATACCCCTTCTCGGTGAGGGGCCGAAGCAGCACCAGCAAACTGCTCTTGGGGCAATCAATCGCGATGCTGAGTTCCGAAAGAGACATGTGACGTTTGCAGCGCGCCAAAAGATCGAACAACGCAAGGATACGCGTCAAGGACCGGGGCCCTTCCGATGTGCGCCCGGCGGCTTCGGCTGGGCCAGATTGCGCGGTTTTCATAGTCATGTCTCCAGTGCCGCTATCCGGAACAGGCCTATGCCTTTCCTGGCTCTTTATCCGTCATGCGGGCCTTGATCATCCGCAACGGCGTATACTCCAATACCTGTTCTCCGGTTTGCTTGAACACCTTGTTTCGCGTCCGCACCAATCCGCGGTTCGGACGGCTCTTCGACCGGCGCGATTCTGTTACCTCGACCTCACAATGGATGGTGTCCCCGGCAAATGTGGGCCCCATGACCTTCAGTTCCATGTCCAGAAAGGCAAAGCCGGTATGTTGCATTGTGGATTGGGTCAAGAGCCCTTCCATAAAGGTATAGACCAGCGCACCGGGCGCGGCGAAACCGGGGATATTGGATTCCTTCTCTCGGAAGTCACGATTGATGAACAAGACCTCAAGCATGCCGGTAACACTTACAAAATTCGTGATATCGGTTTCGGTGACGGTGCGGCCAATGGTCCGAAACCTGCGCCCCACTGGCAAATCTTCATAACAAAACCCGAGTCCTACAGTTTCCATTTCGCACAATTCCCTTGATCAGTTCCATTTTCTGAGAGGGTTCGGCCACATCTGTCCTGCGCCCGGAACACGCCCCGGTTCCTTCACGTTAGGCGGCAAGCTCCGCAGCAATCAATCGACTGCCTCGTTTTTGCGGCTTTCACGTCGATTGAGCACATTCTTGATGAATCGCATTCTTCGCTCCAGTGGCCCCTTTTTCCACGCCACAGCACATATGTGGTTTTACGCGGCTGGTGCCGGATAGCGTTTGGGACATACCGAACGCGTACCTTACCTTTTTGTGAACAGGCGCCAAATGCCATGACCCGAAGAGGACCAGCATGAATTTCGGCTTTTCCGACGAACACGATGCCATACGCGACACGCTGGCACGAATGCTGAGCGATCACGCCACTCTCGCGGTGGCGCATGACTGTCTTGAGGCTGCCGACGGGTTCGATTCCGCAACCTGGACCGCCTTGGCGGACGGCGGATGGCTGGGCCTTGCAATTGCCGAAGACTACGGGGGGGCGGCGATGGGGGCGATCGAACTGGCCATTGTCGCCGAAGAGATCGGCCGTAGCCTGGCCGCCATACCTTTTGGCCCGGTTCTTGGCCTGGCGATCCCCGCGATTCAGGACTTGGGCACGCAAAGCCAAAGGGAAAATCTGCTTCCCCGGATCGCCGAAGGCCGCATGATCGTTACCGTCGCGCTTGCCGAGGATGGAGGGTCTGCACCGGAACGGGTCTCGGCAAAAGTGCTGCAGGATCGCCTTTCGGGACGGAAATCGCCAGTTTCGTTCGCATCCGATGCGTCATTCGCGATCGTCGCCGCCCTGGACGAAGGCGGCACCGCGCGCCTTTATCTGGCGGATCTTTCGGACCCCTCGGTGTCGATCAGCGCGCTGGATGCGATCGACCGCACCCGTCCGACGTCCGAGATCGTCTTTCACGACACGCCGGTTGAACTGCTTCCCGGGTCCGATCCCGCAGCGATCCGGACTCTTCTGGACGGCGCCGCAGTGTTGGCCGCCTTCGAACAGATCGGCCTGGCCGAGCGGGCGCTTTTCCTGACCAGAGACTATGCCTGCGAGCGGCAGGCGTTCGGACGCCAGATCGGCAGTTTTCAGGCGGTCAAGCACCGGCTCGCGGACATGTTCGCCAAGATCGAGCTGGCACGGTCCAATGCTTTTTTCGGCGCCTGGGCGCTGGCGAGCGGGGATGAACGGCTGTCCGAAGCGGCGGCGGTAGCACGCCTCGCGGCTCTCGATGCAGTGCAATTCACCACTGAGGAATCGGTGCAGCTTCACGGTGGGATCGGGTTCACCTGGGCGGCCGACCCGCATTTGTTTCTGCGGCGAGGATGGCAGTTGAAGGCCGAACTCGGCCTGGCCGATTTGTGGCGCGAGCGGCTGCTTTGCAATCTGGCGGACGGCCAAAGGGCCGCGAACTGACAAGGACAAAGTGCAGATGGATTTCAGCGACAGCCCGGAAGAAGCCGCGTTCCGCGCCAAGGCGCGCGACTGGCTTGATGCCACCGCGACCCGCCGCAATGGAAGCGAAAAGGCCCAGGACCATTTCATGGCCCGCGACGCCGACGAAGTTGCCCGTGCGCGCGACTGGCAGGCACGAAAGGCCGACGCAGGCTGGGCGGGGCTGACATGGCCCCGTGCTTTCGGTGGGCGTGACGCCACTCCGATCGAGCAAGTGATCTGGAATCAAGAGGAAGGGCGCTACGCCGTCCCGCCCAACGTCTTTCTGATCGGGATCGGGCTGGTCGGGCCTACGGTCATGATCCACGGCACCGAAGACCAGAAAACAAGATTCCTGCCCCGGGCTCTCACGGGCGAAGACATCTGGTGCCAACTTTTTTCCGAACCCGCCGCCGGGTCCGATTTGGCCGGTATCCGCACCCGTGCACGCCGCGAAGACGACGAATGGGTGATCTCCGGTCAGAAGGTTTGGACCTCGGGGGCGCATTATTCCACTCACGGCATCCTGCTGGCGCGCACCGATCCACAGGTGCCCAAGCACAAGGGAATGACCATGTTCCTTGTGGACATGTCCGACCCGGCCATCGAAACCCGTCCTATTCGCCAGATTTCGGGCAGCTCCAGTTTCAACGAAGTGTTCATCGACAACCTGCGCGTGCCAGACAGCGCCCGCTTGGGCGGTGTATCCGAAGGGTGGAAAGTGGCGCTGACCACACTCATGAACGAACGGTTCAGTATTTCCGTCGGCCGGGCCAGTGGCGGTGCGCGGGCCGAGGAATTGATTGATCTGGCTACCCGTGTCGAACGGAACGGTCGCCCGGCCATCGAGGACGACGAGGTGCGCGCGCGCATTGCCGATTTCATCGCGCGTCAACGCGGACTGGAATTCACCTCTTACCGGGTCATGACGTCGCTTTCGCGCGGCCAGGCACCGGGTGAAGAGGGCTCGATCGGCAAGCTGTTGCTGGGCAAGCTGCGGCAGGAAATGGGCGCTTTCGGGATGGATCTGGCGGGAACTTCGGCGGGCATATCAGCCAAGGTCGGGGATGACGTGGCGCGCTGGCGAAACGAATACCTGACCGCGCCGGGCAACCGGATCGCGGGGGGATCGGACGAGATCCAGCGCACGATCATTGGCGAACGCATTCTCGGGCTGCCGCCTGAAATACGCGTCGACAAGGATGTCGCGTTTTCAGAGCTTTGATCTGAATGGGCGCCACCCGGGACCAACGACCAACAAGGAGGAGAATATCATGAAGTTCAAGATAACCGGGATCGCTGCCGCATGCCTGGCAATGGCCACCTCGGCTGGCGCGCAAGACATCGATCTGCCTGACGTGATCGCTTGGTCGGCCTATGACACGGGATCGGCCGGTCATGCGCATTCCATAGCCATCGGCAACATGATGCGCAGCAAATACGGATCGACGGTCCGCGTGCTTCCGGGGCGAAACGACGTCTCGCGGATGACGCCGCTCAAAAACGGGACGGTCGATTATTGCCTGTGCGGCATCGCCTCCTATTTCGCTGCCGAAGGGGTTTTCCTTTTTGCTGCGCCTGAATGGGGCCCGCAGCCGATCCGCGCGGTGCTTCAGGCTGTCGGCGACTACGGTCTGGGTGTCGCCGTCGCGGCCGATGCCGGCATCGAGACGATTACGGACCTCAAGGGCAAACGGGTCGGTCGCGCCGTCAGTTCGCCGGCGATCGATGTCAACATGGAGGGGCTGCTGGCCTTTGCGGACCTGACATGGGACGACGTGGAGGCAGTGGAATTCTCGGGCTATGTGAACACGCTCCAGGGCATTCTCGAAGACCGTGTGGATGCCGCCTTTGCACTGACGACGACCACCGTAAACTACCAGATCGAGTCAAGCCCGCGCGGCCTGAAATGGCTTGAAACACCCGCGGACCAGACAGAAGCATGGGAACGCTACACCAGCGTAACGCCCTTCGTGACACCGCATATGGTGTCTGTGGGGCCGGGCATCGACCCTGCCTCCCCACTGCCCATGGCGCAGTACCCCTATCCGATCCTGGTCACTAACTCCGATCAGGATTCCACCGAGGTGCGCAACATCGTAGCCGCGCTTGACGCAGGGTTCGACGATTACAAGGATGCCGCCCCCGGTGCCAATGCGTATGCGATTGATCGCCAGATCCTGTCTTGGGTGATGCCATGGAGCGATGGCAGCGTTGCCTACTTCAAGGAAAAGGGTCTGTGGACACCGGAAGCCCAGGCAAACCAGGACAAATTGGTGGAACGGCAAGAGGTGCTCTTGCGGGCCTGGGGCACATTTGTCGGGGACGCTCCAGAGGGTGAAGAAGAATTTGCCGCTGCATGGATGAAAGCCCGTGCCGACGCACTGGAAGCGGCCGGCCACGAAGTCTTTTTCCGCTGATGCGACACAGCGCGGCGCCCCACAGGCGCCTTGCACAAAGCAACGCAGCACAAAACTGGAATACGGGCATGGCACAGGAAACACAGGAAGCGCCGGCGCAACCGACCGGTATGGGCACCCTGCCCGCGTTTGTTCGCTGGTCGCTCGTCGTCTCGGCGCTGCTTTTGACCGCGGCGTCGGTCAACCATCTGTTCAATCTGGGCTTCTTCATGAACGTCCGGTTGCTTGAAATTCACTACCTCTACGTGATGCTTCTGCTGACGCTGCCACTGGTGTTCCTTGTCTTTCCCTGTTCAAAGTCAGATCCTTACGGATCGACGCGATGGTGGGATTACTTTCTGGCCCTGCTGGCCCTGATCACCTGCGCCTTCTTTGCCTACTACGGGCGCAGCGTGGTGAACAAAGGGTGGGATTTCGCCGCTCCTCTTAATGCCGTGATCGCCAGCTTCGCCTTCTGGTTCCTGCTGCTCGTGGCCGCGCGCCGCACCGGCGGCTGGACGCTGTTCGCGGTAATCCTGGTATTTTCCATCTACCCCATGATCGCCAACTATGCGCCCGGCCCGATCCAGGGCTTCCAGCGCTCGCCCGTCGAAACGGCGATCTTCCACGCGATGAGCGGCGAAAGTGTGCTGGGCATACCGATGCGCAGCTTTGTCAATCTTGTCGTGGGGTTCATGATCTTCGGCGTTGCGATGCAACATACCGGCGCAGGTCCGTTTTTTATCGACATCGCCTTTGCCGCGCTCGGAAATGTCCGGGGCGGGCCGGCCAAGGTAGGAGTTCTGACCAGCGGGCTGACCGGTTCGATGAGCGGCAGCGTGATCACCAATGTGCTGACGACCGGATCAATTACCATTCCAGCGATGAAAAAGGTGGGGTTCAGGCCCACTTATGCGGCGGGGATCGAAGCGGCGGCGTCGACGGGGGCGGTGCTGATGCCCCCTATCATGGGCGCCACGGCCTTTGTCATGGCGACATTCCTGGCGACCGACTACACCAACATCGTTGTGGCGGCGGTGCTTCCTTCGCTGTTCTACTTTTTCGGCCTGTTCGCACAAATCGACGCATACTCGGCGCGCAACGGACTGAAAGGCGTTCCGCGCGCCGACCTTCCCAGGATCGGCAAGGTGCTGCGCGAAGGCTGGTACTTTCTCGCCGTCTTCGGGCTGCTGATCTGGATGTTGCTCTACCTCAAGCGCGAGGCGATCGCTCCATTCTATGCGACCGCGCTGCTTCTTGTCCTGAACCAGCTGCTCTCAAAATCACGCTGGGGGCGAAAGGAGCTGATGAATTTTCTGATCGCCACGGGACAGTTGTTCGTCGAACTTGTTGCCATTCTTGCGGCGGTCGGGCTGATCGTCGGCGGACTGGCGGTGACCGGGATGTCCGGGACGATCTCGAACGATCTGCTGTTCATCGCGGGCGGCAACATCTTTCTGCTTCTGCTGCTGGGGGCTTTGACCAGTTTCATTCTTGGAATGGGCATGACCGTGACCGCCGCCTATGTGATTCTGGCGGTGTCGCTGGCACCCGCCCTGGTCGCCGGCGGGCTCGATCCGATCGGCGTCCATTTATTTATCCTTTACTGGAGCATGCTGAGCTATATCACCCCCCCCGTCGCGCTCGCGGCTTTCGCCGCGGCGGCCATCGCCCAGGCCAAACCCTTTGCGACGGCCTTCGAAGCGATGAAGCTTGGAAGCATCGTCTATATAATTCCCTTCTTCTTCGTCCTTGATCCGGCGTTCATCCTGCAAGCCGGTCCACTCGAAAGCCTGCTTACGGTTCTGCGCGCCGGTCTCGGCATTCTGCTGATCTGCGCCGGTATTCAGGGGTATCTGTTTGGCGTCGGGCGGATCGAAACCGGACTGCCAGGAACAATCGCCCGCGTCCTTCTTGGTATTGCCGGTCTGGCCTTCGCCTTTCCCTCGAACGCGGGTCTGGCGGTTCCGATCCTCGGCGCGGTGGGCGCAGGTGCCGCTATGGCGGCAGTGGCTGTCGCTTTGGTGATGGTCTCGGCCAAGCAGGAGACAGCGTAATATGAGCGCACAAGACGGCAGACCGGACATCCCCGCCCCGTTCAACGCATTGCTCGGCGTGCGCTTCGTCTCGTGGTCCGATGGCAAAGCCGAGCTGCGGTTGGCCATCGGACGCGATCACCTGAACGGCGCTTTTTCGGTGCATGGCGGTGTCTACGCGACCATGCTGGACAACGCGGTCACCTTTTGCGCGGCCTACGCGGGGGATGGCCGCCCAGGTCATCGCTGCCTTACGCTTTCGCTTACCACCAGTTTCGTCGCCCCGGCGACCGAAGGAGACACGCTGACGGCCCGCGCGCGCATTGTCGGGGGCGGACGCAAACTGGTTTTTGTACAGGGCGAGATCTTCAATCAGGACGGGCACCATCTGGCCCATGGCGATGCCGTGATCAAGCGGCTCGCACCACCGTCGTGACCACCTGAGTGAACCGATGGTGAGCGAGACCAAACAAACGAAGGACAAAAGGAGACAGAAATGATCAACCCGATGGCATTGGACAATCAAGTGGTTATCGTCACAGGCGCCGGACAGGGTATCGGCCGCGGTGTGGCGGCGCTGTCGGCAGAGCTGGGCGCCAAGGTCGTGGTGAACGATCTGAACGAGGACGGCGTCAAGGAAACCGCCGAACAGATCGGTGGCAATGCCCGCGCCATCGTGGGGAATGTGGCCGACCCGGACTTTCCCGGGAAGCTCGTGAAATTCGCCTTCGACGAATTCGGCGACATCAACGGGCTTGTGAACAACGCCGGGATCGTGCGCGCCGCGATGATCCACAAGATGGACCGGGCCACCTGGCAACAGGTCATCGACGTGAACCTCACCGGTGTCTTCGCCTGCCTTCAGGCCGTGGGGACCTATTACAAGGACCGGGTCGAAAAAGACCCCGAAAGCGCCGCGCGCCGTGCCATCGTGAATATCTCATCCGATGCCGGGCGTCGCGGCACCATCGGTCAGATCAATTATGGCGCGGCAAAATCCGGGGTTCTGGGCCTGACAATGAGCGCCGCGCGTGAATGGGGCCGTTACCGCATCAACGTCAATTCAGTCTGTTTCGGAATGGTCGAGACACCAATGACTGAGACCATCCGCTCTGAAAAATTCGCCGACAGGTATATGGCGCAGATTCCGATGGGACGGATGAGCACCCCTGAAGAAGTCGCGCAGCCCGTCTGTTTCCTGTTGTCCAACGCGGCATCCTATATCACCGGCCAGCACCTGAGCGTGAACGGTGGCTTCCACATCGGGTTCTGAGATGGCCGGCATTGGACAAGGCCCAGGGCCGGACGCCGTCTTCGCCGCGAAGCTGGCCGAGGGCGTCTTCGAGATTCAGAAATGTGGCGGCTGCGGCACCCATGTATTCCATCCGCGCGTGATCTGTCCGGCCTGCGGCAGCGCGGATCTGGGATGGTTCGCGCCAACCGGGAGGGGCACCGTCTATGCGCGAACGGTCGTGCGCCGAAAACCGGAACGAGGCGGCGATTACAACGTGGTTCTGGTGGACCTGGAGGAAGGGGTACGAATGATGTCGCGCATCGACGGTATCGCGCATGACCAGATTGTCGCCGGGCTGAAAGTAACCGCGTCGATCGGCGAAGGCGCCGAAGGTGACCCCGCCGTGGTTTTCCGGCCAGAAGGAGAAGCAAATTGAGTTTACGGGGAAAAGCCGCCATCGTCGGTGCAGCGCTGGCAGGCTGCGGCGAGGCCCATGGCAAAAGCTCGATGGAGATCACAATCGAGGGGGTGCACGGCGCGCTTGCCGATGCGGGGATCGCACTTGGCGAGGTCGATGCCGTTGCCACCTGCCAGCCGCTGGATATGCTGTCGGGTCTTACACTGGCGCAGGAATTGGGCTTGAACCCCAGGTTCACGATGAACAACCGCATGGGCGGCTCGTCGTTCCTGTCGCACACGCTCTGGGCCGCGATGCTGCTCGAATTGCGGCTCGCTGATACCGTGTTGATCTGCTACGGATCGAACCAGCGCACCGCCTCGGGCAAGCTGATGACTGCGCTTGGCCTGCCGACCTACGAGGCCCCCTACCGACCGTTGTTCCCGCTGTCGTCCTATGCGCTGGCCACAGACCGTCACATGACGCAATTCGGCACAACGCGCGAACAGCTGGCCGACGTGGCGGTGGCGGCCCGGGCCTGGGCCCAAAAGAACCCCGACGCTTTCATGCGCGATCCTCTGACGCGCGAGGATGTCATCGCCTCGCGGCCGGTTTCCGACCCTCTGCGGGTGCGCGACTGCTGCCTTGTGACCGATGGCGGTGGCGCGATTGTGATGCGCCGGGCCGAGACGGCCAAGGATCACCCCAGACCTCCGGTGTATTTGCTGGGCGGCGGCGAGGGCACGACGCACCGCGACATCTCCGAAATGGCGGACCTGACCGTGACCGGCGCTGCGCAATCAGGGCGAACGGCCATGGACATGGCGGGTGTCAAACCCGCGGACATCGACGTGGTCCAGCTCTACGACGCGTTCACCATCAATGTGATCCTTTTTCTAGAAGATCTGGGCTTTTGCAAGAAAGGCGAAGGCGGTGCGTTTGTGGCGAACGGCGGCATCGCGCCTGGCGGCCACCTGCCGGTCAATACCAATGGTGGCGGCCTGTCATGCGTGCATCCCGGGATGTACGGCATCTTCACGCTGGTCGAGGCGGTGCGGCAACTGCGCGGCGATGCTGGCGATCGCCAGATCGGCAGTGCCGAACTGGCCCTGGCCCACGGCAACGGCGGTGTCCTGTCCAGCCAGGTGACGAATATCCTGGGCACCGAAGCCACCCTCTGAACAGACGAAGGAAGCAATGAAGCGGCCCTTCTTGCGAAGGGCCGCTGTGTATTCAGGCCTGAAACGGCTCAGTTCGGGTAGGTTGCGAAGTCGATCTTGGAATAAATCTCCTGACGCAGAAGGTCTGCATAAGGCTGATGATTGTCCCGGATCGGTTGCAGCGGCTCAACCAGACCGTGCCATTTCTCGATCAGCTCGCGATAGGTTGCGATCAGCGGTTCCGGATCTTCGATGCCGCGTTCCTCGCGCGAGATGCGGGCGATCTCTTCAAGATCGGCGGTGCGGAAATCAATGAGATCCTGAAGAAACTCAGGCGACGGCTGGTGTACCTGCAGGCCAAGCCCACCCGCCTCTTTCAGCACGTCGAGATCGTCGGTTTCGTAGTACACCTCGGTCTGCGCCACGGCCTCGGGTATGTTCTTGACGAATTGCTCGCGTTGCTCCGGCGAAAGTGAGATCCAGAATTTCGGGCCGGCGGCAAAGATCGAACCGGAATGATAGGTGCCCAACGGCAACTCCGTCAGGTGCTTGGCAACCTCGATCAGACTGTGCCCCTTGAGCGCACCGACCGGCTGCACCGCAGCGGTGACGACACCGTGGCTCATCGTGTCGTACATCTCGCTCGACGGCACGTTTACCGGCTCTGCCCCAAGGCGTGTCGCCCAGCGGTCCCAGACCGACCCGCCCGTGCGCAGCTTGACCCCTTGCATATCGCTGATTTCGACGATCGGCTTGGTGGTCAGCAATACATAAGGCGCAGTGCTGATCCCGCTCAGCGCCACCATGCCGTTCTTTGCGAACTCGTCCTTGCACGGCTGGCAGTGCAGCATCACGAATTCGCTGGTCGCGCCGGCCATGGCATAGTGGTCCTCGCCCAAAAGAGCGAGATCGGCGACGAGCTGCGCATAGGGCATTTCCGACCTGAAATAGGTCAACGCCAGCAGACCTACATCGGCGACGCCGTCGCGCAGGCCGGACAGTGTTGGCTTGGGGCCAAGCAAGGCGCCGCCGGCAAACAGCTTGAAGTCGAAGGCATCCGGAAATTCAGATTCGGTCATTTCGGCAAAGGCGGCATGGCCACGCGATGTCGCGTGATTGGGTGACGTCCAGTTGGATATAGTCACCCGCTTTTCGGCCAGGGCCGGTGTCGCCGCTAGAACGGTCGTCGCCGCCAGCGCGGCAAACGCATTGGTCAGTTTCATGTGGTCTCCTCCTCTTTTTCAAGACCCCGCTATTGCGCGGGGTTCGTCACGGCCGGGATGGCCAAATCAGTTGCCGAGCTCTGGCAGGAACATGATCAGTTCGGGAAAGGCGACCATGATGATCAGGACCACCACATCCGCAGCCAAAAACCACAAAACACCCTTGAAAATCAGTGAAATCGGGACCGCATCACCGACGATGCCCTTGATCACGAACACGTTCAGCCCCACCGGTGGGGTGATCAGAGCCATCTCGACCAGCTTGGTTGCAAGCACGCCCAGCCAGATCAGGCTGATATGGTTCGCCTCGTAGATCGGCAGAAGGATCGGCAGCGTCAGCAGCAGGATGCCCAGCGGATCGAGGATCATGCCCAGCAGACAAAAGATCACGGCCGTGCCGAAAACCAGCATCACATAGCTGGCCCCCATATCAATCACCAGGTCGGTCATCGCTTCGGGGATACCGCTGATCGCCAGAAACCTCGAAAACAGGTTGGCACCGACCGCGATGATGAAGATCGCCGCAGTCATTTTTGCAGTGTCCATCAGCGCGATCCTGGAAACTTTCCAGTTCAGGGTGCCGCGCGCCGCCGCAATCACGAAGGACAACGCCGCCCCGACAGCCCCGGCCTGCGTGGGTGTGAATATCCCGGTGAACAGACCGCCGAAAACGCCCACCACCAGCAAGATCACGGGCCATGTCTCGCTCAGGGCCTCCAGCCGTTCGGACCATGTCGCGCTTTCGTCGAGCGACGGCGCGAGCGCGGGATTGATCCACACACGAACGATGATCACGGCCCAGTACCCCAGCATCGTCAGTACGCCCGGCACGATCGCGGCCAGAAACAGCTTGCTGATCGCGACCTCGGCAAAAATACCGTAGATGATCAGAAGGATGCTCGGCGGGATGAGCGACCCCATGGTGCCGGCTGCGGCAACCACGGCGGTACTCAGCCCGGGATCGTAGTCGCGCTTCAGCATTTCCGGCACCGCGATCCGGCCCATTGCCGCGGCGCAGGCCAGGCTGGAGCCGGCCGCCGCCGAAAACAGCGCCGCGCCGCCCACGCTGGCGACCGCCAGCCCGCCCGGCAGGAATGACAGCCAGACCCGGGCGGCCTTGAAGATCCCGCGCGTGATGTCGGTCTGGTAACAGACGTATCCCATCAACAGGAACATCGGGATCGAACTGAGGGTCCAGTGCGCGGCAAAATCATAGGGCACCGCCGTCAGCAGGCCGAAAGCCGCGCCGCTTCCCAGCATCGCCCAGAACCCGAAGAAGGACACGATACCCAGCGCGACCGCGATCGGAACGCGCAGCAAGACCAGCAGGATGACAGAAACGATGCCGCAAAGGCCGATCTGGAAAAAGCTCACCGTTCCACTCCTATTCGTACATGTCGTGATTGGGGCCGGCCATGCCAGCGTCGGTGAAAGGCCTCTGGATCAGCTTGGCCAGCAAGAGCAGAACCATCAGCCCCGCACCAAGAGGCAGACAGAAGCGACCGGGCCAGACGGTCACCGCCGCCATGCCCATGGATTGCTCGCCGATGAGGTATTTTTCGACGGCATCGATCCAGGTCTGCCAGGTGAGCAGCCCGTAGAACACCGCAGACAGCGCCAGAGCCAGCATGTCGAGAGCGGTCCTCGCCCCCGTCGGGAGCAGATCGTGGATCAGGTCGACCTTGATGTGCTCGTTGGTGTATTCGACGAAGGGAAGCGGCAGAAAGACCAGCCCGACCATGTAATAATACGACACGTAATCCACCGTGCCCGGCAGGGGCTCGGCGATGAACTGGCTCAGGATGACATCGAGCGTGACGTGGACCATCATCAGGGCCGCCAGGGCAGTCGCAATATAGGTGATAATCCGCGACACCCTGCCAAGTCGTGCAATGACTGTTTCCATCACTATCTCTTCCCTGTCGTAAAAAGGGCCAATCCGCTTGGTCATACGCCACGGAAAACCGGTTTTCTCTTGCTCAGAAAGGCGTCGATGCCTTCGGCGTGATCCGCGCTCTTGATGATTTGCCCCTGAATGATGGCTTCTGTTTCAAGAAAGCTCTCCAGAGACGGTTGCATCGCGGCGCGCATCAGCCGCTTGGTACCGGCCAGGGCAAAGGTTGGCCCCGCGGCCAGGTCTGTCGCATAGTCCAGGGCCGCCCGGTCGAGGGCATCATCGGGATGAACCTGGCTTGCCAATCCCAGGCTCAGGGCTTCATCCGCCGGCACCATCCGCGCTGAGAAGGCAAGGTCCGTCGCACGTTGCCGACCGATCAGATTCTGAAGGAAAAACGCCGCGCCGCCATCGGGGGCCAGCCCGATCTTGCGAAAAACCTGACCGAATCTTGCCGTCTCGGAGAGCAGGATAACGTCGCAGGCGAGCGCCATGCTCAGACCGATCCCGACCGCCGGACCGCGCACCGCGGCAACCACAGGCTTCTCGCAATTGAATATGGAAAGGATCATCTGGTGCGCCCTGTACAAGCGCGCCCGATCACCCCAGACATCGTCCTTGCCCATGGTCGAAATATCCGCACCCGCACAAAAAGCGCGGCCCTCGGCCCGCAGTAATACGGCGCGAATCCGCGGGTCAGTTTGGATATCGCGAAACGCGTCCAGGAGTTCGACGCGCATGTCGAGGGTCAGCGCATTCAGCTTGTCGGGCCGGTTCAACGACACGACGGCCAGACCTTCTGAGTGTTCCACAGTGATATCGCTTGTCATGACCACCCCTCCCTTTGGCGAAGATTCGTCAGTCAGTGAACAGCGCCCGAGCAATCCCGTTCTTATGTATCTGGGTCGTTCCCCCGGTGATCGTCAGCATCCGCACATCCCTCACCATCCGCTCCAACGGAAGCGAACCGAAATAGCCGTAGCCACCGAACATCTGCATGGCGTCATGGGTGACGCGCTGTGCCATTTCGGTGGCCTGAACCTTGGCGATCGAAGACAATGTTGGATCGGGCTGGCCGCGGTCGATCAGCGACAGCGCCGTATAACACAACGACCGCGCGGCCTCGATCTGCACCTTCATGTCCGACATCATCCATTGCAGCCCCTGCATCTCGGACAGCGCCTTGCCGAATTGCCGGCGGGTCTTCATGTAGTCGCGTGCAAGGTCGAACGCCCCCTCGGCGACACCAAGCGCCAGTATCCCCATGCCGACGCGCGTGGCGTTATAGACACCCAGCGGGCGGACAAAGCCGCTGGAGTTGCCGGCCAGCCCTTCGGTCACGACGTTTTCGGACGGCACCCGCACATCGTCGAAATGGATCTCGCATTCGTTGCAGCCGCGCGCGCCCATCTTCTGTTCAAGAATATGGACCGAAACGCCGGGGCTTTTGCGGTGCACCAAAACGGTTCCGATGCCTCGCGCGCCTTTGCTTTCGCAGAACCGAGCATAGACCAGAAGGTAATCGGCCCTGTCGCCGAAAGTGGTAAAGATCTTGCCGCCGTTCAGCACAAACCCGTCCCCGTCCGGGCGCAGCGATGTCGTCACCGCGGTGGCGTCCGACCCGGCCTCGGGCTCGGACCAGGAGATCGCGCATTCGATCTCGCCCGCGGCGAAGCGGGGCAGGAAAGCCTGCTTCAACGCCTCGCTGCCGCAGGTGGCGATGATCCGGGGCGAGACGTTCTGATCGTGAACGATCAGCGCGGTATTGAAATCCACCTTGGCCAGTTCTTCGATCACGAGATAGCAATCCACCAGCGGCGTACCGCCACCGCCGTATTCTTCGGGAATGGTCATGCCCAGATAGCCAAGCGCGCCCAGGCGATGGTGGTTTTCCTCGGGGTAGATGCCGTCGCGGTCCCAGCGTGCGGCGCGGTCCCGGAATTCCCCGAGCGCCAGTTTGCGCGCGGCATCCTTGAGAGCGACCTGTTCTGTCGTTAGCAACGAGGGATGCATCCGCCCTACCCCCGCCGCTGGTCGAAGCTGTGGCCGTAGACCATGGCGGCGATCGTATTGCGCAGGATTTCGACGGTGCCACCGCCAAGCGCGAAGCCGCGCGCGTCACGCACCATACGTTCCAGCGGGTATTCGCGCGTGTAACCATTGTGACCGTGGATCTGCAGCGCTTCGTTCGTGACCCTCTGCGCCATTTCGTTGGCGTAAAGCTTGGCCATGGTCGCATCCATCGGATCGGGAAAGCCGTTCGGCGCGGGGTTGGTCGCGGCCCGATAGACCATCAGACGCGCAGCATGGATCTGTGTGGCCATGTCGGCGATTTTCCATTGCAGGCCCTGGAATTCCTTGATCGGGCGCCCGAACTGATGGCGAATCTCGGAATACGACTTTGCAGCATCGAAAGCGCCCTGCGCCAGCCCCACGCACATCGCTGCGTTGCCCACCCGCTCGGGTCCGAAACTGCTCATCAACAGCGCGAAGGAGCGCGAGCTTTCCGGGTCCCCTTCGACCAGCACATCCTCGGGACCGGCCTTGTAGTTTTCAAGGATAATCTCGGCCTCGGTCAGCCCCCGGCCACCCATCTTCAGCGATATGTGGCCGATCCGCGCGCCCGGCTTCTTCAGATCGACGACAAAGGCACCAATCCCCTTCGCCCCGCTGGCCTTGCCGAAACGGCAGAAGACCAGCGCATAATCGGCCACATGGGCGCCCGTGGACCAGCATTTGTTGCCATTCAGCACCCATCCGTCGCCGTCCCTTGTGGCCGTGGTGCGCAGGTCTGTCACCGCCGACCCCGCCTCTGGCTCGCTGATGGCGATTGCGATGAATTTCTTGCCGGCCACCATGTCTGGCAGGAACCGCTTTTTCTGCTCGTCGCTGCCCAGAACGCTGATTGCCCGGGATGGGCCGTTCAGGTAGAGTTGCGAGACCAGCGCCGTGTTGAAACAGACCCGCGCCATTTCTTCCAGAAACACCGTGCCCTGGATCACTGGCGCGCCGGAGCCGCCGTATTCTTCAGGGATGAACATTCCCAGATAGCCAAGTTCGGCCAGCTTGTCGCGGTTCGCGGCTGGAAACTCTTCGGCTTCGTCCCAATGGGCGGCCCTGGGAGCAAACTCGCGCTCAGCCAGCTTGCGTGCCTCGTTGCGAAAATCCTCCAATTCCGGATCGAGCTTGAACATGTCAGTAGGTGTCCTTTGATTGAGCAGAGGGCAGGTCCTGTTCCAGCGCGGCCAGGATGCGCGCCGTATCGGCGCCTACGGTTGGTGCGGGGATAGGGGCGACCTGTGGGTGAGCCGCGAAACGCATCGGCAGCCCTGGAACAGGGACCGTGCCCAGGTCTGGATGCGGAAGGTCATGGATCATGCCGCGGGCGCGCATGTCATCGTCCGACACCACCTCAGCGAGCGTGCGCACCGGGGCGCCCGGCACATGTGCGCTGCTCAGGGCCGCGAAAATCTCGGCGCGGGTCTGACTTGAGGTCCACGCCGTCACCCAGCCATCGACTTGGGCACGCCGCGCGCAGCGCGCGGGTCCCGCGGCCAGTTCGGGATCTTCGGCCAGATCAGGGCGACCCATGGCCCGGGTCAGCTGCTGCCAGTGGCGATCATTCAGGCACATGATGGCCACCTGCCCGTCGCGCGCCGGAAACAGGTCGTAGGGTGCGACCTTGAGCACGGCCTGACTGTTGCCGGCCCGGTCGGCGAACCCGTCAGGCGCCAGCAGATAGCTTGCGATATTCGACGCCAGCGCGTGGTGCGTGACGTCCTGCATCGCGATCTGGACAAAGTCCCCGCGCCCTGTCGCGCCGCGCGCATGCAACGCCGCCATAATGCCACCAAAAAGGTGGATACCGCCCAGAAAATCGGTGATCGCTGCGCCGCATTTCACCGGCGGACCATCGGGAAACCCGGTCACCGACATCAGCCCGGTCAGGGCCTGAATAGGAAAATCCATCGCCGGCGCATCGCGATAGACGGAATCGGCCGCGTAACCCTTTCCTGACCCCATGACCAGGCGCGGATTGCGGGCACAGAGTGTTTCCCACCCCAGCCCCAGTTTCTCCATCGTACCGGGACGGAAATTCTCGATTAGAACATCGGCCGAATCTGCCAGCGCCAGCAGGGCGCTGCGCCCGCCCTCGGACCCCAGATCAAGCGTCACGCTCTGTTTGCTGGAATTGAGCATCATCGCTGCGGGGTTCTCGCGCCCGCCCGCGATGCCGCGGATACTGTCGCCGCCGGGCGGCTCGACCTTGATGACCTCGGCCCCCATGAGCGCGAACATCAGACCGCAATAGGGCCCAAGGTAGACCTGCCCGAGGTCGATCACCCGAAGACCGGCCAGCGGGCCACAATCGGGCGCCGCGTTCATGATCCGACAAAGCCCGGCGGGCGCTTTTCCTTGAAAGAGGCGACCGCCTCGCGGTGATCTGCGGTCTGCATGATATGGGCTTCGGCGGTTGCCTCGATCTCGAGATAGGTCGCGAAATCGCAATCCATGCCACGGTTCAGCATCGACTTGCCCAGCCCAAAGGCTCGGGTCGGCCCTTCGGCCAGACGCACGGCCAGCGCATCGGCCTCTGCGTCGAGCGCGTCTTCTTCGTGGATTGCGTGGACGATCCCAAGGTCGTGCGCCTCTTGGGCATCGATCACCTGGGCCGTCAGGAACATCGCCTTCGCCCGCTGCGTCCCGACCGTCCGCGCCAGCAAGTAAAGCCCGCCACCGTCGGGCACGATCGCCACGCGCGCATAGGCCTGGCAAAAGCGGGCCGAGGGCGCGGCCAGGATCACGTCAGCCAGAAGCGCAATGTTGAACCCCACGCCAAAGGCCGGCCCGGCAACCGCCGCGACGACCGGCTTTTCAAGATCATATAGCATCCGGGTTACGCGGTGCTGTTGTTTCATGCGGTCCCGCATGGCCACAGGCGAAGAACCGGCGAAGGTGCTGATATCGCCTCCGGCGCAAAACGCGCCCCCGGCACCCGTGATCAACAGCGCGCGCACGCGGTCATCGTCGCGCACCTGGGTGACGATGCGTTCCATCTCTTTGCGTGCGTCTTGATCAAGGGCATTCTTCTTCTCGGGAAAATCGAAAGTCATCCGACCAACGCTTTCCGAGCGGCTGTAGAGCAATGGCACCGCTTCCTCCTCCCAGGAATGGGCTAGCATGGAACACGATAGGAGTGGCATTGAGCGACGGGCAATAGTCCGGTGCGGAAAATCAGACATGTGTAAAATTCACCCGTTCTGTGTATTTCCTTGCGGTCTGCTGGCACGTTTTTTCGGCTTCCCTTCCCATGCGCGCCCGTCACGGCTACGGGCCTCGGCACCCCCTGTTGAAACAGCAAAGAAGAAATAGACAATGTACTCCGACACCCCTCTCGGCCGCTTGCGCCTGCCTGTGATCTGCTCGCCCATGTTCCTGGTGTCCGGGCCGGATCTTGTCGTCGCCCAGTGCAAAGCCGGCGTCATCGGCAGCTTTCCGGCGCTGAACGCACGCGAGTCCGAAGGTGAACCGCCGCTGCTTGAAGCCTGGCTCAAGCGCATCACTGAAGAGCTTGACGCGCACAATCAGGCCAATCCCGATCGGCCCGCCGCGCCATTCGCGGTCAACCAGATCGTCCATCGATCGAATGATCGGATTGAGCGGGACGTCGAAATATGTGCGCGCTGGAAAGTGCCTGTCTGGATCACATCAATGGGCGCACGGGAAGACGTCAACCAGGCGGCACATGAGTGCGGCGGCACTGTACTGCACGATGTAATCAACAACAAATACGCCAGGAAAGCGATCGACAAGGGCGCCGACGGCCTGATCGCGGTCTGCGCCGGCGCTGGCGGCCACGCCGGGGCCTTGTCACCCTTTGCGCTGGTTCAGGAAATCCGGGAATGGTTCGATGGTCCGCTTGCCCTGTCCGGGTCCATCGCGACCGGGCGCTCAATTCTGGCGGCGCAGGCCATGGGTGCGGATTTTGGGTATATCGGATCCCCCTTCATTGCCATGACCGAGGCGGTCGCGTCGGAGGAGTACAAGCAAATGATCGTCGAAGGCGGGGCCGATGATATTGTCTATACCGACTATTTCAGCGGCGTGCATGCCAACTATCTGAAACCGTCGGTGCGGGCGGTCGGTCTCGATCCGGACAACCTGGCCGGGATCGGCAACAAACTCGATCTGGCCACCGGCGACATTCGCCCCAAGGCCTGGCGTGACATCTGGGGCAGCGGTCAGGGGATCGGAGCGGTGAAAGAGGTGATGACCACGGCGGACTACGTCGACCGTCTCGACCGGGAATACCAGGTCGCCAAAGATGCGCTCTGTTCCTGACGAAAGAGGGCGGCCGGTTGCCCGGCCGCCCATCTGTTTCTGCGGTTGTCGCGAATGATCGAGACCCGATCTTAGCGGTCCTTTTGGTTGACGATCAGTTCTGCATTTTCGGGTAGTTCCGAAACAATGTTCACTTCGTCGACACGAATTCGTGTATGCAGTTTGAAGTTTTTGGCGGCGGCTGCTTCCGCAGCAGAAGCGTCGGCACCGTCTTCCAGCACAAGCGAGAGGCGGATCATGTCGCGATCGTTCTCGCGCGTTACCACGGCCTGCGCGGCCTTTGCGCCCGGCGTGCCGATGACAACTTCTTCAACCACGCGCGGATAAACGAAAATCTCGCGCACTTTGACCGCTGCCCCGACCCGTCCCTGCAATGCTGAAATCCGGCTGACGGTGCCATCCGCGTTGCTTTCCAGGGCAAAGGCGCTGTCGCCGGTGCCGAACCGGATCATCGGCCAGGTGGCATCGCGCGCGGTCACGACAACCTCGCCCGGTTCGCCATGGGCGACCTGTTCGCCGCTGACCGGATCGCAGATCTGCACCACGCGGTCGGGATGAACCAGATAGCCTTCGCCGCCATCCTCATAGGCGACAAGGCCTAGATCGGCGGTGGCATAGGCGGCCCAGGTGGACACGCCGTATTCGGCCTCGATCCGGCGGCGCTTGGCCATCCAGTCGCCCATCTCACCGCCGAGGAAGGCTGTCTTCACCTTCCATGCGTCGCGGCCATAGGTTTCGATCACCTTGTCCGCCAGCGTCAGGAAAAACGCGGTCGAGGCGCAGATCGAAGTCACGCCGGTTTCGACGATGATCTGCGCCTGAAGCTCGGTATTGCCCACGCCGCCGGGAATCACCGTGGCACCTGCGGCCTGTGCCGCTTCGTCGAACAGCAAGCCTGCGGGCACAAGATGATACATCCAGGTGTTCAGGATGATATCCCCCGGCCCCACGCCTGCCGCCTTGAAAAGCAGGTCCAGGCCATGACCTCCCTCGCCCGAAAGGGCCGGCTCGAAAATTGGGCCAGGGGACACGTAGATCCGTCCAATATCCTTCAGATCCGAGGCAAGGAATCCGCCGAAAGGCGGGTTCTCGCGCTGGATCTTCAGAAGCTCTTCTTTTTTCATCACTGGAAGTCGCGAGAGGTCCGCCACCGATGTGACGGCTGCCGGATCGAATCCGGCAGCCGTAAATCGCGATTTCAGGCCAGGAGCTTTTTCGGCCGCAGCGGCATAGGCTTGCGCTATATCTTTGTAGATATCATCAGACATTTCCATGCCTCCTCGTCCAATCGGGCGTTAAAGCGGGCAGTCCTTGCGGAAGTTCGGCGCGCGCTTCTCGCGGTGCGACAACACACCTTCCTTGACGTCCTCGCTCATAAAACCAAGCATCTCCAGTGCAGTCGACGCATCAAAGATCGGCCCGGCCTGGCGCAGCCAGTTGTTCAGCGAATACTTGGTCCAGCGGATCGCGCTTTGCGAGCCGTTGGCCAGTTCGACAGCCGTGTCCAAAGCGATCTGCTGAAGCTCGTCATCCTCGACGCACATTGACACCAGACCGATGCGCTCGGCCTCTTCGCCCGACACCGGCTTGCAGGTCATCAGATAGTATTTCGCCTTGGCCATCGAGGTCAGCAGCGGCCAGATAATCGCCGCGACATCGCCAGCGGCAACGCCCAGACGCGGATGACCATCGACAATCTTTGCCCGTTTCCCGGCGATCGAGATGTCGGCCAGGATGGCAACCACAAGGCCCGCGCCTGCCGCAGGGCCATTGATCGCGGAAATGATCGGCTTGTTGCAGTTGATGATGTTGTAGACGAGATCCTTGGCTTCTTTCCACGTCTTCATGATCTCGTGCGAGTCGCCGATCATCTTCTCAATCAGGCTGAAATCGCCGCCCGCCGAAAACGCCTTGCCCGCGCCGGTCACGATGACCGCGTTGATGTCGGGGTCGCGGTCGATGTCGATCCACATGTCCGTCATCTGGGTGTGGGTTTCGGCATCGACCGAGTTGAATGTCTCGGGCCGGTCGAACGTGATGCGCAGGACGCGATCCGCCGGGTAGTCAAATTTCAGTTTGTCGTACTTTGCGTAACGCTCCGACATAGGTCTTTTCCTCCTCAGGGTATGGGTTCAGCCAGGCAGTCCCAGGACGGCCTTGGACAGGATGTTTCTTTGGATTTCGTTCGATCCACCGTAGATCGTGGTAGGTCTGGCCTTGTAGAAGCTCGACAAAACGTCGACGCTAACATTGCCAACCTGAAGCGGCCCGATGGAGCCGCCATCGGGACCGGCTGCTTCGATCATCAGCTCGGTGATGCGCTGGAAGCATTCAGTCACCCAGATCTTCAGCATGGACACATCCGCACCGAGCGTCTCGCCACGTTTGAGCTGATCTGCAAAACGGGCATAAAGCGCGGCATGATCTTCCACATCCAGTGCCGCTTGGGCAAAGCGGTCACGGAACACCGGATCGTCAAACGCGCCACGGCCACGGGCAAAGCTTTCAAGCTGTCCCAGAGCGTTCTGGGCCAGACTTGGCGAGCCGATGAAGATGCGCTCGAAGCTCAAAAGCGCCTTGGCCATCGTCCAGCCCTTGTTCAGTTCGCCGACCAGGTTTTCCCGGGGAGTGCGGGCATTGTCGAAGAACACCTCGCAAAATTCGGTCTCACCCGAAAGGGTGGTGATCGTGCGCACCTCGATCCCCGGCTGATCCATCGGAGCAAGAAGGAAACTGATGCCCTGCTGTTTCTTCGGCGCATCGGGATCGGTGCGCACCAGCATGAAGATGTGCGTGGCATCATGCGCCATCGTCGTCCAGATCTTCTGGCCGTTAATGACGAAATCGTCGCCGTCAATTTCCGCGCGTGTGCGCAGATTGGCAAGATCGGACCCGGCACCGGGCTCGGAATAGCCCTGGCACCAGATGTCCTCGCAGCTCAGAATACGTGGCAGCCAATAGTCTTTCTGGTCCTGGGTGCCGAATTTGATGATCAGGGGCCCGACCATCTGCACGCCCATGTCGCGACCGCGATTGACGCCCCAGCGCTGCTGCTCTTCATAAAAGATCAGCAGCTTAGCAGCGTTTAGGCCCATACCGCCGAATTCAGCGGGCCAGGCTGGCGCAACCCAGCCCTTGGCGTGAAGCTTGCGGTGCCAATGTTCGATCTCGGCGAACTTCGGTCGGTGCGGCAGGTGGCGCAGCTCTTCGGGATATTCCGCCTCGAAGAACGCGCGCACTTCCTTGCGGAAATCCGCATCGCTCATTGCGTTCCAGTCGGTCATTGTGCGGCTCCTTCCTGTTCTCGCGCCTCGAACCAAAGCCGTCTGTGGTAGGCGTCATCGCCCAGCCAAGCGGACAGAACCAGCGCTCGGTTCAGATAAAGCCCGATGTCGAACTCGTCGGTATAACCGACGGCCCCGTGCAGCTGGATGGCGTCGCGCGTGATCTTCTTGGCGGCGGTGACCGCGCGAGCCTTGGCCCGGCTGGCAAGCCGCGCCCGGACTTTTGGATCGGTTTCGCTGTCCATCTGCGCAAGCGCCTCCCGCACTCCGGCCTGCGCGACCTCGCACATCACGTTGAGGTCGACGGCACGGTGCTGGATGACCTGGAATGATCCGATCGGCTTGTCGAACTGCTCCCGCGTCTTGATGTAGTCGAGCGTGATCTCGAAGGCGCGCTCGCTCACGCCGACAAGCTCGGCCGCGGCAAGCGCCGTTGCATCGGCGACAGCCTCGGCCAGTGCAGTGAGAACCGCACCGCTGCTGGCCAATTCCGCGGCCGGAGTTCCCGAAAACGAAAGCTCGCCCAGAGAGCTGCCATCCGCCTGCGTCCGCTTGTCGATGACAAGCCCCTGCGCGTCTGCCTCAGCCAGAACCAGAACCGGACCATCATCCTGTTCGGCCACGACAAGGAACCCGTGCGAACCGATCGCACCGACGACCCAGGCCTTGCCACCGGTCAGCTTTCCGTCCGCGTATCGGCAGGTCGCATCGGCAGGCGCCCCGTCGGGGCCGCGTTCCTGCCAGGCAACCGCCAATGAAATTTCGCCGCCGATGAGCTGTGCCATCTTCGGATGATCCGGACAAAGGCGGCGCAGAAGGCCGAGGCTCAGACCTATCGTCGACACGACCGGTTCCGGGGCAAACACACGGCCGACTTCCTCGGCGATGACACCCCCGGCGGCTAGGCCCATGCCAAGCCCGCCCTGATCTTCGGGCACCGCCACGCCGAAAACACCGGCCTCGGCCAGTTCCCGGACCATCTCCGGATCGAAACCGCCCCCGGCATCACGGAGTTGTCGGGCTCTGTCACTTCCGCCCGCCCGTTCAAACAACGTGCGCACGCTCTCGCGCAACAGGCGAAGGTCTTCTTGTTCGCTGGAAAGGAACTCAGTTTGTGTCATTTTGTTTTCGCTGGATCATCACAGGGGTGTCGGTCGAAAAAACGACCTCGCCCTCGGGGTTTTTGGCGCTGAGCGTATAGTGCAAAACACCTCTGTCGGGCTTGCTTTTTGACGGTGTGACCGAGTTGACCGTCAGTTCGACATCAAGGGGTTCGTTCGGGTGCACAGGCCGCAGCCAGCGCAAATTGTCAAAGCCCATGCCGCCGATATTGGCAACATCGACCATCATCTCGGTCATGACCGGCTTGAACACCTCAAGCATGGTCTGAAAGCCCGAGGCGATCAGGCTGCCATGTATGGCGGTTGCATAGTCTTCGTCGGTGTGCAGCCGCTGCGGATCCCATTCCTTGGCAAACGCCTTTATTGAATCCGCGCTCATCGGAGCGCTGCGAAAGCGATAGACTTGGCCCGGCGAGAAGTCTTCCAGATACCTCAAGAGGCACCCTCCTTTGCGAAACCGTCATCGTATCCGCTCGCATCCTTGGATATCCGGATGCGGTTGAATTCTTCCAGCTTCGGATAGGTTTCCTTGAACGCCATCAGGAACTCACCCATCGGCGCGTCGAAATAGAGACCACGGTCGTTCACATATTCCATGTGCCGGTGATTCTGTTCGTCGAACTCATGAAAGAGCGCGTCGTGATAGCCGTCGAAGACCAGGGGTTTGACCCCGAATCTTTCACACAGTTCCATGTTGAATGCAGGTGTCACCTTGTAGGCCTCATTCCCCAACCACAGCTGAACATAGCCGTGGTAGATAAAGAGATCGGTCCCCATCAACTCCTGCAACTTGGGTGTATTCAGGTGGTTGCGCACATCCGCGAACCCCAGAGCGGCGGGGATACCCACAGCACGCAAACAAGCCGCCAGAAGAATTGCCTTGGGAACGCAAAACGCCGCTTCCGCGCCAGCGATACGGCTGGCACGGTAAGAGTCCTCATCCAGCGCAAAACAATAGGGATCATAGCGAATATCGTCGCGCACCGCTTCGAACAGGCGGATCGCCTTGTCTCGATTGGTTGCGTCCACAGGAAGATCACGCAAAGCCGATGTCACGAAACCCTGCACTTCCACGCTATCGCTTTCCACAAAGCGCGATGGCATGACATAACGCTCAGCTTCAGTCGGCAGGTCATCGTCAGACTTGTCCATTGGCCCCCCCTTTTTCTAACAAATGTTAGATTACCGATTCAAATCCTGCCCGTCAACGGGATTTACTCTGTTTTCGGTTGGTCCACGCCATAACGCGGATTGTCTTCGCCCAGAGTGGCTGCAACTCCGACCGAATTTCCGGAAGAACGGAACTCCGGGGCAATTGGCAGCGGCAAAGCGGGCGCGTCCCGGCCGGAGATTTTTACGGTCCGCCCGAACACGTCACGCGCTTTGAAATGCGGGTCACGCGCCGCCTCGGCGGGCGTCTTCACGACCGAACAGCAGCAATCTGCCGCAGCCAGCAAAGGCTCCCAATGGGTCGAGGGGTGTTCCCTCAGACGACGTGCAACCTCTGCGGCACAGGCATTTGGATCGGACCAGTCATCGCGAAGGGCCACAGGCAAACCAATGACATCGCAGAACGACTGCCAGAACTTTTCTTCCAACGCGCCGACGGCGATCTGACGCCCGTCCGCAGCCGTATAAAGCCGATACCGGGCCAGGCCACCCGTCAGACGGCTGCCACCGCTTTCGATGTTCTGCCCGGCAATCACACCTTCGGCATGGGCCCAATAGGCAAAGGCGAACGCCCCCTCGGCCATTGCGATATCCAGATGCGTCCCCTGCCCGCTTGCCTGCCGCGCAATCAGGGCCAGCAGGATATTCATCACCGCAGGATAGGTTCCGCCTCCGATATCGGCGACCAGCCCGAACGGGGCTGTTGGCTGGTCATCCGGTCCGCGACTGAGCGACAGGATACCCGCATCACCGACGTAGTTGAGATCGTGGCCGGCGGCGCTGGCCTTTGGTCCGGTCTGGCCATAGCCGGTGATCGAACAATAGATGAGACCGGGATTGATCTTTCGCACCGCTTCATAACCAAGCCCCAGCCGGTCCATCACGCCGGGACGAAACTGCTCTACCAGAACATCGGCCTTCTCGATCAAGGGGCGCAGACGTTCCACTGCGCCCCTTGACTTGAGGTCGATGGCCACCGATCGCTTGCCGTGGTTCAACACAGCAAATCCGATGCTCTCTCCGTCGATCTTTGGCTCCGTGTGGCGCGCGTCCTCGCCGGCTCCGGGCCGTTCGAACTTGATCACTTCGGCGCCAGCCTCGGACAGCATGAGCGTCGCCATCGGACCGGGAAGAAGTGTGCTGAAATCCAGCACCAGGATATCCTTGAGCGGTTGAGCCATCTTCACTGCCTCAGGCAAAGCGCGCCGCGCCGTTGTTCAGAACAACCACGTCGCGTGCAGGAATAGACGCTCGAAACCGGGCCTCGCCGTCCTCTTCCCAGATTTCGAACCGCACGGTTTCGCCGGGATAGACCGGAGCCGAGAACCGAACATCCAGACCGACAAGCCGGGCAGAATCATAGTCCAGCAACGTCTTGAGAATCGCCCGGGCGGCCAGACCATAGGTCGCCAAACCGTGCAGGATCGGGCGGTCGAACCCGACCGACCGCGCGACATCGGGGTCGGCATGCAGCGGGTTCATGTCGCCGCTGAGCCGGTAGATCAGCGCCTGGCGCGGAAGCGTCTCGATATCACATATGTGATCGGGCACCCGGTCCGGCAGCACCGCCGGCGTCGGGCCGGGCCTGTTCTCGCCGCCGAATCCGCCGTCGCCCCGGGCGAAGGCCGACATCGCGACGCGTGCCAGCTTGTCGCCGCTGTCCGCGTCGATGATCTCGCGGCTTTGATAGATCACAGCGCCCTTGCCCTCGCCCTTGTCCGAGATGAAGTCGATCTGGCTGCGGCCGACAATCCGGCCATGTGTCGGCAGCGGCTTGTAGATGTCGAGCCACTGTTCTCCGTGCAGCACTTTTTGCCAGTTTACGCCGGTCTTGGGATCGCGCAGCCAGAAGCCGGGATACCCCAAAATGACCGCCATCGAGGGAACCGCCTTCAGACCGTCCTCATAGACAAAGGCCAGTTCTTTCTTGTCTGTCGGATCTTCGCCGAACCCCAGCCCGAGTGCGTAAAGGATGGTATCCCGCTCGGTCAGAGTCTGCTTGATCTCTTCGAAATCCCAATTCGAAAGTGCTTCGAAATCCAGTGGCATGATCTTTCCTCCCTTAGTTGCCGTCAGAGCGTGTTTTGCGATCCAAGTATGGCCGTGACCTGACTGGACAGCACACCGCCGTTGCCATGCGCCAGCGCCAGATCAATATCCTTCAACTGAATGCCCGGCGCGTCGCCACGGATCTGACGAGCAGCCTCGATCACTGTGAAGATACCGTACATCCCGGGGTGCACACAGGACAGGCCTCCGCCATTCGTGTTCACCGGCAAGGCCCCGCCAGGCGCGATGCGCCCGCCCTGGACAAAGGCCCCGCCATCGCCCTTGGCGCAGAACCCCAGATCTTCAAGAAACAGGATGGTATTGATGGTGAAGGCATCATAGAGCTCGACCGCCTGGATATCCGCAGGGGTCACGCCGGCCGTCGCAAAGGCGCGCGCGCCCGAGTCGCGGGCTGCGGTCACGGTGAAATCCTTCATCTGCGAAATCTGCCGGTGCGAGCTTGCCGCAGCACTGCCCAGCACATAGACAGGCGCCTTCGGGAAATCCCGGGCGCGGTCCGCGCGGACCATTACGATCGCGCCGCCGCCGTCGGTGACAAGACAACAGTCGCGCACGGTCAATGGATCGCCCACCATGCGCGCACCCAACACGTCCTCGCGGGTCAGCGGGCCGCGCTCGAACGCTTCGGGGTTGTGCTGCGCCCAGGCCCGCGCAGCAACGGCCACGTCGGCCAGCTGTTCGCGGGTGGTGCCATATTCATGCATGTGCCGCGCCGCCGCCATCGCATAGGCCGAGATCGGATAGCGCGGATTATACGGCGCCTCGTAGGCCGGCGGACGTGAAGCGGTCACGAGTCTGCCCGACGCGGTGCGCTGGTTGGAGCCATAAACAATCAGCGCGACATCACACAGACCGGCGTCCAGCGCCATGGTCGCGGACGTCAGGTAGTTTACGAAAGACGAACCGCCCGACATCGTGCCATCAATGAAACGGGGCTGGATGCCCAGATACTCCGCCGCCATAAGCGCCGGCATGCTGTCTTCCATCATGGTGCAAAACAGCCCGTCGACGTCGGACAGTTTCAGCCCGGCATCGCCAAGCGCCGCAAGCGCAGATTGCGCCATGACATCATAGGCCGTCAGGCCATGGGCTTCTCCGAAACCGGCATGACCGGTACCTACGATGGCGGATTTCCCCCGAAGTTCAGTGGTCATGGCTTATCCCTCCGACGGCTTGAAAAGCACGGCCGGAACACCCTCGGCCTCGCCCACGAAGGCGGTTACCGGCATGTCGATGGCGACCTCACCCGGAGCAATGCCCTCGACCCGGCTCATCATCCGGACACCCTCATCCAGCTCGACGACGCATACGTTGTAATCGCCGCCCCGTTCGGGCTTTCGGCGCACAACTGTTGTGGTGTGGACCCGTCCCTTGCCGCTAGCCTTCTTCCAAGAAATCGCGCTGCCATGACAATGGGGACACAGGACTCTCGGGAAAAAGTGATATCCCCCGCAGTCGTCGCACTTGGGCAGCAGGATCTCTCCCTCTGCCAGCGCGCGTTGGAAAAACTGGTCTGGTCGTTTGGCGTCCTGCACCGGCGTTCTCCTTCAAGCGATCCAGTCTTTGTCTAATCGTATTGATTATGTTTCTAACAATTGTTAGATTTAGTCAACCTTTCAGGATCAATTGAGAGAAACTCA
>JAAEZD010000021.1:0-90589 GCA_018223035.1 Paracoccaceae bacterium | reverse complement strand
ACCCCCGACACGCGGATTATGATTCCGCTGCTCTAACCAACTGAGCTACTCCGCCATAAGCGAGGCCGGACGTAAGGCAGGTGGGCCGGGGCGTCAAGCCTGAAATCGCACTATTTCGCCCGAACCGTATCGATCATGATCTGAACGTTATCAGGGTCGGCATCCGGCGTGATACCGTGGCCAAGATTAAAGATATGCGGGCCGCCGGAAAAGGCATCTACAATGGCGCGCGTCTCGTCGACAAGAGCCTGCCCCCCGGTCACCATGTACGACGACGCGAGATTGCCTTGTACACAACCGTCGCGCTGCACGCGTTCCACCGCCCAGTCGAGATCGACCGAATTGTCGAGAGCGACACAGTCCGCGCCGGTCGCCTTGGCAAAACCCTCGTACTTCGGTCCTGCTTCGCGCGGGAAGGCGATGACGGGAATGCCCGGATGACGCGCCTTGAGCTCAGCAATGATTCTCGAGGCCGGTGCCAGCGCATATTTATCAAAGGCCTCGCCAGAAAGAGAGCCGGCCCAGCTATCGAACAGCTTAACGCATTCCGCACCCGCCGAAATCTGGCGCGACAGGTATTCTATGGTCGCCTCCGTGATCAGGTCCAGCAGGCCTTCGAAAACTTCGGTATCTTCCTGCCGCAGCAGGTGCGCAGGCCCCTGGTCGGGCGTTCCCTTGCCCGCGATCATATAGGTCGCAACCGTCCACGGTGCTCCTGCAAAACCGATCAGCGCCGTGTCCGACGGCAGCTCTCGCGACAAAATCTGCACGGTCTCGTAAATCGGACCCAGTGAGTCGTGAACAACGTCGACCGGTTTGAGCGCATCCAGATCGCGACGCGACGTGACGGTAGACAGACGAGGCCCCTCGCCGGTCACGAACCAAAGGTCCGCACCCAGCGCCTGGGGCACCAGCAGGATATCCGCAAAAAGGATCGCCGCGTCGAAATCGTACCGGCGGATCGGCTGGAGCGTCACTTCGGCTGCAAGTTCAGGGTTGTAGCAGAGTGACAGGAAGTCCCCAGCTTTTTCCCGCGTGGCGCGGTATTCGGGAAGATAGCGGCCTGCTTGCCGCATCATCCAAATCGGCGGGGTTTCGAGAGTTTCGCCCGCCAAGGCGCGCAACAGTTTCTTCTGGCTCATATCGCCCCCCAATTGAATGCTTTTTCGATGGGTCGCGGCCAGAGAGCGAAATGTCAAGCGCCAGACCAGTTGTCACGCTTCGTTGCGACGATTAGAGACAGAGACATGACAGTTGATCTCCCCTCCCCCGCCAACCCGCTCAGGATCGGCACGCGCGGCTCTCCGCTCGCTCTTGCGCAAGCGCATGAAACCGCCCTGCGGCTGGGTAATGCCTTTGACCTCGAACCGGATTCATTCGAAGTCGTTGTGATCCAGACCACCGGTGACCGGGTGCAGGACCGAGCGCTGCGCGAAATCGGCGGCAAGGGGCTGTTCACCCGCGAAATCGAACAGGATCTGCTGACGGGCAAGATCGACATTGCCGTCCACTCGATGAAGGACATGCCGGTTCTGCAACCCGAGGGGCTGCTGCTTGACACCTATCTGCCGCGCGAGGATATGCGCGACGCCTTCGTCTCGCTCAAAGTCGGCTCGATCGCAGAACTGGCCGAAGGCGCAGTTGTAGGAACATCCAGCCTGCGCCGGAAATCGCAACTGCTTCACCGGCGTCCCGACCTTCAGGTTGTCGAATTCCGGGGCAACGTTCAAACCCGCCTGCGTAAGCTTGCCGATGAAGTTGCCGAATGCACGTTCCTCGCGATGGCCGGGTTGAACCGCCTTGGGATGACCGATGTGCCCGCCCGGGCCATCGACGTCGATGACATGCTGCCTGCTCTGGCGCAGGGTGCGATCGGTATTGAACGGCGCTCGGACGACACGCGAGTCGCGAACATGCTGGAAGCAGTGCACGACGCAGAGACCGGCAAACGCCTTGCCGCTGAACGCGCCTTTCTGGCCGCGCTCGACGGCTCCTGCGAGACGCCGATCGCGGGATTGGCCGAACTCCACGGCGGTGAGTTGCGCCTGCGCGGACAGGTGCTTCGCCCCGATGGATCAGAAGCGATTGACGACGATCAGACCTGCCCGGTGGAAGACGGCGCCATGCTTGGCCGGGAAATGGCCGTTAAGTTACTCGACTTGGCGGGTCCGAATTTCTTCGACTGGCGAGAATAACTTGAGAGGATTGCGATGACCCGCGTTCTTACCGAATTCGGCATGGGGACGTCCCTGCGCAGAGGGGATTACACCGAAGCGGCGCGTCGCGGCATCTCAGACGCTCTCTGGCACAATTCGATCAACATGGCGGAACTGTTCGGCTTCGACAAAAGCGACATGCACATCCTTGTCGAAGTCGGCGTTCAGAGGCCCGAAGCCGTCGATACCGAGGCACTGCTTGGTGTCTTTCCCTATGGCAAGCCGGAAATCCGGGTAGTTGCGGGAGGTCTCGACGTCCCGCGCCCCGACGGCGATGGCAATGCAACGGTCATCGCCAACGTTGCACTTTCCGTAAGTTTCGCTATGGAACAGGCCAATGACTGAGCAGCGCGTCATCATCGAAATGGGTATGGGCAGCGACCAGTACGGTCAGGATTATACCAAGGCTGCCGACCGGGCGATCGAAGATGCGATCCGGCATTCTTCCCTGCCGATCATCAAGTCGCTGAGCATAGCCGAGTCCGACATGCGCGTGTCCGTCACGATAGGCGTTCAGCGGCCCGATCAGGTGGATACCGACCAGCTTTCAACCAAACTGCCCCACGGAAAGGTAACAGTCCAAGCCGTCAAGGGCGGTCTCAACGTAGAAAACCCCGAAGCCGGTACCGTGATTGTGATCGCAAGCGCGGCGGTCGAGGTTTTCCTGCCAACGCAGTCAGGCTGGAAACTCAAGAGCAGCTAGAACGCTCAGACCCATTTCGCCAGTGGCGGCAAGCTCATGAGCACCGCGTTGGCGTCATGCCCCGTCTCCAGTCCGAATTTCGTCCCCCGATCGTAAACGAGGTTATATTCGGCATAGAGCCCGCGATGCACCAGTTGTGCATCCTTGTCAGCCTCCTCCCACGCCGTGGCCATGCGCTTTCTGACCAGAGGCACATAGGCAGGCAGAAAGGCGCGCCCGATATCTTGGGTCAGCGCGAAATCGGCATGCCAGTCGCCGGTCGAATAGTCGTCCATGAAAATACCACCGACGCCTCGCGCCCGCTTGCGATGCGGGATGTAGAAATATTCATCCGCCCATTCCTTGAACCGGGGATAGTGGGCTTTCCCATGCGGGTCGAGATGCGCCTGCTGCTCGCCATGGAAATGCGCCGTGTCCTCTTCGTATTCGATACAGGGGTTCAGGTCGGACCCGCCGCCGAACCACCACGCGTGCGGGGTCCAGAACATCCGGGTGTTCATATGCACGGCAGGCACATGCGGGTTCTGCATATGCGCGACAAGGCTGATCCCGCTGGCCCAGAACCGGGGATCCTCCGTCATTCCCGGTATGCCCTTGCGCGCCGCCATGGCCATCTGCGCCCGCTCGCCAAGGGTGCCGAATACGGTCGAGACGTTCACGCCGACTTTCTCGAAAACGCGACCACCGCGCATCACGCTCATCAGGCCACCACCCGCGTCCAAGCCGTCGCTCGACTCTCGCTTGGTCGGTGTGACATCGAAACTGCCCGGCTCGGCGTCCGACAGCGGCCCCTCGTCGTGGCTTTGCTCTAATTCTTCAAAGGCATCTACGATTTCGTCTCGCAGCTGTCGAAACCACGCCGATGCCTCGGCTTTTTCGGATGTGAACTCTTCTGCCATGCCCCCCTCAATGCGCGGGTGCGGGCACGGCGTCAAGCAGGGTCCGACCGCCGTCGACCGTCACGATCTGACCAGTCATAAAGCTGGACGCTTCCGAACACAGGAACTGCACCGCCTCTGCCACTTCGCTCGGCGCCGAAATCCGACCAAGCGGCGTGCATTCTTCTATTTCTGCACGATAGGCGCGGTTTTCCTTCAAAAAGGTCTGCAGGGAATTGCTCATGACGGAACCGATCGCGACCGCATTCACCCGGATACGTTGCGGTGCAAGCGCGACTGCCAGCGAGCGCGTCATCTGGTCGAGCGCTGCTGCACTGATGGAATAGCCCATAAGTTCAGGGTGGGTCCGCCGTGCGGAAATCGAACTGATGTTGACGATGGAACCGGCGATACCCTCGGTACGGCCTTCGGCCTGCTTGATCATGCGCTTGGACACCTGCTGGCTAAGCCGCAGGGCTGGCATGACATTGTTATACAGCATCGCCTGAACGGTTTCATCATCGCCATCCAGCGGATCCGTCATCTGGATCTGACGCGCGCCGTTCACGAGAATGTCTATCTGATCGAATGAATCCAGAGTGGCGGACACGAGATTGGCAATCGTCAGTTTTTCCCGCAGATCGCCAGCGAAAGAGCGGATGTTTCCTTCTTCAAGCTGCTCCCCCAACTCGGCGGCCAACGCCTTTTCGTCCATATCGGCGAACATGACATTCGCGCCTTTTTCAGCAAACAGCCGACCGATGGAGAGACCGATACCATTGGCCGCCCCTGTGACGATGGCGGTTTTACCGGCGATGGAAAAGGACATGACAGCCTCCTTGGCTCACGGCATTTGCAGGAGTTTACCGGGGATTAGCGCAGCGAACGGATCGGGCGTTTTGCATGAAGGACCTTGAACCTGTTGTCGCCTGCTGGCTCTGTTATCTCTGCAAAGCATTCCTTCAAAACGGCCTCATAAGCAAGATGCCGGTTTGCAACCATCCAGAAATGTCCCGACGAACCAAGGATACGAGACGCCGTTCGTATGAAATCCCGCCCCAGATCGGCGTCGACCTTTCGCCCGGTGTGGAAGGGCGGATTAGAAACGATAGCGTCGATACGTTCCGTTGGTTCCCAGTCGCGTGCATCCGCCCAGTGAAACCGGGCACGCGGATCGGTCACGTTTTGGCGCGCACAGGACAGCGCGTCATGGTTGGCTTCGACGAGATCCAGCGTCTCGATGCCATCGTCTGTAAGCATCGCAGAGGCGAGGAAACCCCACCCCGCCCCAAGATCGACCACATGGCGCCCCAGCTTGCGCGGCAGCGTCTTGGCAAGCAGGGCCGAGGCCGGATCGATACCGTCTGCCGAAAACACACCGGGCGCGGTCAGGAATTCGCCGACCCGTTGCTCTGCCGAAACAAGCCAGTCCGCAACCGCATAGGGATGTGAACCCAGCCAGAACAACTTACCATGCGCCTTGGAGAGCGCGGCCGACACATCGGTTCGCTTGCGGAGGTCCTTGTAAATGCTGTCGATGCCTTCGGTCTTTGCGCCGTCGATTACGACCGTGTCTGTGCTCTTTTGCATCGCGAGCGCGATCAGGGAACGTGCCTGCACCTTGGCCTTCGGCAGGAAGACAATTGAAACAGCGACCGGATCGACGATATCCTCTGTCGAGGTCCTCACGTCGAAACCGGCATTTTCAAAGAACCTGAAATCAGGAAAATTCGGCTGCACGATCACGACCCGGCCCTGGTCGAGCATCGAGAGGTCAGTACCGGCGAAAGGGTGGAAGACGGCGATCCGTCCCTCGGACGGCAAGGCCAATCCGCCCTCGGAAAGGGCAAGGCTTAGTCGAAGTGACATGAAAACGTCAGTCTTCTTTTTCCATCGTACATTGCAACGGATGCTGATGGCGGCGCGCGAAATCCATGACCTGACCGACTTTTGTCTCGGCTATTTCGTGGCTGAAAACGCCCACGACCGCCAGCCCTTTCTTGTGAACGGTCAGCATGATCTCGAATGCCTGCGCATGGTTGAGACCGAAAAACCGTTCGAGCACATGAACCACGAATTCCATCGGCGTGTAGTCGTCGTTCAGCAGCAACACCTTGTAGAGCGGTGGACGCTTTGTCTTGGGACGCGTTTCCACGATGACGGCATCATCGGTACCGTCATCCTGTTTGTTCGACATCGAAATTTGCAAAAGCGTCATGGCAGGAACTGTTCAAGTCGACATTGGTGTGGGATATCAGGGTGTATATAACCCTAACACAGGTTTATTAAAGACCAATGTGTCTGCTGGGGGGCGTCATGCAAAAAATTACCACTGTCGGTTTCGATGCAGATGACACGCTTTGGCATAACGAACGGTTCTTCCGGCTCTCACAGGACAGTTTTGCCGAACTTCTCGGGGAATTCGCGGAACCGGATCATTTGAACGAAAGACTATTGGCCGCAGAAAAGCGCAACCTTGCGCGCTATGGCTTTGGCATAAAGGGGTTCGTTCTGTCGATGATCGAAACCGCGATCGAAGTCACCGATTCGCAGGTTCCCGTGGCGACGATCGGTAAAATTCTCGACCTCGGGCATGAGATGCTCGCGCACCCTATCGATCTTTTACCGCATGCGGCTGAAAGCGTATCCGCGGTGGCTCAGACGCACAGGGTGATCCTGATCACCAAGGGCGATTTGCTCGATCAGGAACGCAAACTTGCACAGTCCGGCCTGGGTGAATTGTTTCAGGCGGTCGAAATCGTGTCGGACAAGACGCCGGATCGGTACCGGCGAATCTTCGAACGTCACGGAGACGGAAGCAACCGGGGCATGATGATCGGGAATTCTGTCAAATCCGATGTGACGCCGATGCTGCAGGCCGGAGGATGGGGCGTGCACGTGCCGCATGAGCTTGTTTGGGATCTGGAACATGCCGACCTGCCCGCCGACAGTGACCGGTTTCGACAGCTACCAACGCTTGCCCCGCTGCCTGAATTGCTTCGGGAAATTGGATAGGGCTTGAAGGGCAAAAACCACAATTTTGACACAATCGCTGGTATGGTTGCCAATAATTTAGTCACCCCCAGATGTAGCTTTTTCCCGGCGCCGAATTTCCGCTCAATCGCTCAACCGACGGGTTTATTTTAGTTATTTCTTATGGTACTTTGATCACAACTTAAAAGGTCAGCCGGAAAATCGGCGACATGAGGCAGACAGAGGCAATTTATCGTGCAGGTACGGCGCATCAGCCCGGCCCGGATGGGCGTGTATTTTTTCGCAGCAATCTGGTTCCTTGTGATCCTTCCGATCAGCGTTATGGCCGCGCCATACGCCGATTATGTCATCGACGCCCGAACCGGCGAAGTGTTGCATTCGACGAATGCCGACACGCGGTTGCATCCGGCCTCGCTCACCAAGATGATGACGCTCTATGTCGCCTTCGAGGCTATTCGTAACGGCGAGATCACCCTTGATACCGAGGTCCGGATTTCCAAACACGCAGCCTCTGAACCGCCGTCGAAACTGGGCCTGCGTTCGGGGCAGACCATCGCCTTCCGCTACCTGATCCGCGCCGCCGCTATCAAATCCGCCAACGATGCGGCCACGGCAATCGGCGAGGCCATCAGCGGCAGTGAGGCCGCATTCGCCCGGCGCATGACCCGCACCGCACAAGCGATTGGGATGACGCGCACGACATTCAAGAACGCGCATGGCCTGACCGAGGAAGGGCACCTGTCCACTGCCCATGACATGACGATCATGGGGCGGCACCTGCTTTACGATTACCCGCAATACTACAATCTGTTCTCGCGCCAGTCCGCGCATGCGGGGATCAAGACTGTGACCTCGCACAACCGGCTGTTGCGCAGCTACAAGGGCGCTGACGGCATCAAGACCGGCTATACCCGTGCGGCAGGTTTCAACCTCGTCGCCTCTGCCGAACGCGGCAACGAACGCGTCATCGCAACTGTTTTCGGCGGAAAATCGACACCAACACGCGACGCGCGAGTCGCCGAGCTGCTTGACATCGGCTTCCGCCGTGCCCCCTCGCGCGCACCGCTGCGCAAGCCCGATCGCCCTAACTATGTCGCAGGTGCCGACGATTCCATTCCGACCGGAAAGTCGATCCGTGTCTCGGGGTTGGTCAAATCCAGCCTGCGTCCGGTGGCCAGAACCGTGCCGTCGATCGAAGTTGCGCAGGCCGTGGTCGATACGGCAGTCGAGGCGAGCTCCACCCTGCAAGCTGGTATCGATGCCGCCGTTGCCGGACTGGGCAGCGCCGCGCAACCGGCCAAGCCCGCACCCAAGGAAAAGCGCCCGTCCGACGCCGCTTCGCTGGTCGCTTCGGCCTCGGTTTCGGATGACGCGGTGCTGCGTCCTACCGCTCGTCCTCAGGATCTCATCCTCGCTTCGACAACGCCAACAGAGGAAGCCTCTCAGGAAATCGTGACACGCCTGTCGACCTCAGGCGGACACCATTGGGGGATCAACGTCGGCCGCTATGGCAGCCGGTACGAGGCGGAAAAAGTGCTGCTTCAGATGGCTCTTACGGAAATGGCGACGCTTGACGGCACCCTGCGTAAAGTCGTGCAATCACCGCGCGGGTTCGATGCCAACTTCCTTGGAATGACACGCGAGAGCGCCGATCTCGCCTGTCGTCGCCTTCAAGCCCGCAACGTCTCCTGTTTCATGGTCGGCCCGAGCTGAGCCAAAGCAGGCTGCTTTTGGACATGCTCTCCCGGCTTACGAGCTGGGAAGGCGGGGACTGGCTCAGGTCTTGGGATGATCATCCCATTCGTCTGAAAGGATGCGCCTGCTGTCCCCTTCCGGATCATCATACTGGTTGGACCGGACCGTATAAATAAAAGCGGCAAGCCCGACTGCGCCAAGCGTCACGGATATAGGTATCAGATAACTCAGGACGTTCATTTCGCCCCCCTCAGTCTCAATGCGTTCAGCGACACGGTAATCGAGGAACTCGACATCGCAAGTGCCGCGATAAGAGGCGTCGCAAGACCGGCGACCGCCAAGGGTACCGCAATCACATTGTAAACCGTGGCAATGCGAAAGTTCTGCCGGATGCGCTTGGTCGCGATTTTCGCAGTCTCGCAAGCCCCGGCAATCACACTCAGGTCCTGATTCAGCAGTACGATATCCGACGCCACGCGCGCAGCATCCAGGGCGGACGCAGGCGAAATCGACACATCCGCCGCAGCAAGCGCCACCGTATCGTTCAGCCCGTCTCCGACCATAAGAACCTTTTTGCCCGATGCTTTCCAGTCTTCGATCCGGGCGGCCTTTTCCTCTGGCAATGCCTCGGCCACCCAGTCGGTGATGCCCAGCCGGTTGGCCATCGACCGGACGACTTCGGTGGTATCACCCGAAATCAAAGCGATGGATTTGCCCTGATCCATTAATGCTTTCACTGCTTGGCCGGCACCGGGACGCAAGCTGTCCGAAAACAGGAACGCCCGTGGTGGCCGGTTCTTGCCAATGCTCAACCATGTCGCCGTATCGCCCGTGGAGTCCGAATCCAAACGCTCGGCGCCAACCCATGACGCCCGGCCGAGCCGAACAACCCTACCATTCATTTGACCGGTCGTACCATAACCCGGCACCTCTGCAATTGAGGTAACGGCCGCGGGCACGACATGCGCACCTTCAAAAGCTTGGACCAACGATTGCGACAGAGGATGCGAAGACGCCTGCGCAAGGGCCGCAGCGACTGCGAGCTCGTCGCTGCTGAAATCCGACAGGTTCCTAAGTTCCGGTTTGCCGGTCGTCAGGGTTCCGGTCTTGTCGAAAACCACGTGGTCCACCGCCCCCAACCGTTCCAACGCCGTCGCGTGCTTGATCAGCATCCCCTTGCGAAACAAGCGCCCAGAGGCCGCTGTAGTTACCGCAGGTACCGCCAGCCCAAGCGCACAGGGGCAGGTGATGATCAGGACCGCCGACGCGATGTTAAGCGCGACGCGCATATCCCCTGCATACAGCAGCCAGCCCAGAAAACTTACCGCCGCGAGGATATGCACCAAGGGCGCATAAAGCCGCGCCGCCGCGTCTGCCAGTGAATTGTACTGTGCCCGGCCCGATTCCGCGACGGCGACAAGGTCGGCCAGCCGATGCAGAGAGGTGTCGCGACCGACCGCCTCGGCCCGGACCCGAAGAGGCCCCGTAAGATTGATCTCACCCGCGCTGACTTTCCGGCCCGGTTCGGCAAAGACCGGAATGGTCTCTCCCGTCAGAAGCGATCGATCAATTTCCGACCGTCCTTCGACGATCTCCCCATCGACCGGCATCCTTGCGCCCGGTCTGACCAGCAATAGATCGCCAAGCCTCAGCTCCGCCACCGGCACCTCTCTCGGTTCCGGACCGCCCAACAGCAACGCACGCGGCACTTCGAGCGCGCTCAGTTCTTCGGCGGCAGAACGGGCAATTGCCCTTGTCCGATGATCCAGGTAGCGCCCGGCGAGAAGAAAGAACGTCAGCGTCAGCGCCGCATCAAAATATGCATGCGCGCCGGAAAGCGATGTCTCCCAAAGCGACGTGATCAGCGCCAGCAGGATCGCCAGCACGATGGGCACATCCATGTTCAGACGATGGACGCGCAGCGCTGACCAAGCACTTCTAAAGAAAGGCTGCGCGGCATAGGCGATCGCCGGGAGAGTTATCGCCGCCGAAATCCAGTGAAACATGTCGCGCGTCGCATCCGTCGCCCCGGACCACACCGAAACCGACAAGAGCATCACGTTCATCGACGCGAACCCCGCAACGGCCAGCCTTGTCAGCAGGGCGCGCCCGGCTAGATCGGTTTGCGTTGCGCCAAGGCTCGCCGTGTCCAGCTCATGCGCCTCAAAGCCCAGATCCTTGAGCCGTTCGATCAATACGCCGGGCATGACACTAGGGCCAGCATCGATCAGGACCCGCTTGAGGGTCAGGTTGACCCGGGCGGATTTGACGCCATCGATCCCCGCCAGCCCACGCTCGACCGAGGTGATGCAGTTCTGGCAATGGATGGTCGGCAGGGATAACGCCAGTTGCACCTTTTCAGGCGGCTCTGCGACCGCTGCAGCCGGCGCGGCAACGCATCCAGGGCAGGCGATGATCGCATTTGGCGCTTCGTCTCTCATTCCTGTTCAGCCTCTTACGTGCAGGATGACCCGCTGCTTGAACTCGACCCCGTTCGCCGCTCGTGCTGTCATGCGGATATTCCAGTTTCCGGGTCCAAGGTGCACCGGTGCCACATAGGCGTTGCCGTTGAACACAAAGTCCGGCTCGACATCGTCCCGCACATGGGTGGCGCGCCCAAGAACGGCGTGCAGCTTGGCGACCTCGACCGGCTTACCCTCTTTATCGGTGATATCCAGCTGCACCTCACCTTCGCGTGCGCTGGCGTAAATTGACCAGCCCAGAGCTTCCTGCGCCCGGCGCTGGCGGTCGAAAAGCTGGCTTTCCACGTAGGAGTTCTTGGTCTCAAGCCCCGGAAAGGTTTCGACGGCGCTGAACGCGAGCACAAGGTTTACCCCGATGATGACTCCAAAGGCACCGATGAAAACGGCCGCGGCATGCCAGCCAGTGAATTCACGTTGCGCCATCGTCAGGACTCCTTGCCATTGAACGTCGTGTCTCTGTAGGCCCGTTCGCCTGTCTTGCTGTCTTCGACCCAAAGCCGGAAGGGAGAACTCTCCTGCATCGCCGGTTCGGTGCCCGGCGGGGCGATGACATAGACCCGTTGCAGGTTGGTTGTATCGGCTGGCACATCTACGGTCCGGCCCTCCTGTCCTTCAAGTTCAACTACAAGGTCGTCCACTCCAGTAAGGCTCAGGATGAATTCGCGCGCCTCGCCATTCTTGTTGCGCATCCGCACGTCATAGGTGTTTCGGATAGACCCGTCCGACAGCGTGACGAATGTCGGGTTCCGGACCGGCGCAACCGTCATTTCGATGTCGGCCCGGATGAACAGCGCAAAGACCAGTCCGATGCCAACCAGCGACCACAGAGCCGTATACAGAATCGTACGCGGGCGCAGCACGTGTTGCCAGATGGGGCGCGGCGGCTGACCGGATTTTTCGCGCGGCTCATCCGACAAGGCCATGTAATCGATCAACCCGCGCGGCTTTCCGGTCTTGTCCATGATGTCGTCACAGGCGTCGATGCAGAGCGCACAGGTGATGCATTCCAACTGCTGCCCTTCGCGGATATCGATCCCCATCGGGCAGACGTTGACGCAGGCCATGCAATCGATGCAATCGCCCTGCTCTGCACCCAATTTCACCTCGGCCGAATGTTTGCGAGGCTCGCCGCGCCAGTCGCGATACCCGACGACAAGCGTATCTTCGTCCATCATTGCCGCCTGGATCCGTGGCCATGGGCAGGCGTAGATACAGATCTGTTCGCGCATGAAACCGCCGAAAACAAAGGTGGTCAGCGTCAGAACACCTATTGTTGTATAGGCAATCGGCGCCGCCTGCCCGCTTACCAGATCGCGGGCAAGAGTCGGAGCATCCGCAAAATAGAAAACCCAGGCCCCGCCTGTCGCAAGCCCGATCAGCAGCCAGACAACCCACTTCGTCACTCGCAAACGAACCTTACGCAGGTCCCATTTCTTTTGTCTGTGCAGACGCAGCCGGGCATTGCGGTCACCCTCGATCCATCTTTCGACAAGGATGAACAGGTCGGTCCAGACGGTCTGCGGACATGTATAGCCACACCAGACACGCCCCAGCGCCGAGGTGAACAGAAAGAGCCCAAGCCCCGCCATGATAAGCAGCCCCGCGACGAAATAGAATTCGTGCGGCCAGATCTCGATCCAGAAGAAATAGAATCGGCGGTTCGCCATATCCAGCAGAACAGCCTGATCGGGCAGGCTCGGCCCCCGGTCCCAGCGAATCCATGGCGTCAGGTAGTAGATCCCCAATGTGACAGCCATGATGATCCATTTAAGGTTTCGGAATTTACCTGACACGCGGCGCGGAAAAATCGGCTCTCTCGCGGCGTAAAGGCTTGGCGGTTGGCTTGCTTGGGTCACGATACTCACATCGAATGCAGAATTTCTGATGTTTGTATTTCATGCCAAGCACCGGCGCTCTTTGACATGGGTCAAAAAAAAGCATTCCGAAGTCAGCTTTGCGTCGAATGCCTTGAAACCACATTTCACGGCATTGCCACATTCAGAGGCTGAAATTGCCTGAATCAAACCCGACTACCAGAACGGTAAAACGTGGGTAGTTAAGTATGTGTACGGTATGTTCGGCGATCCGCCACCCTGTAGTCCCTTGCGAATATCAGGGCATCGTCTCTGCTAAGGAAATAACCGAGGTCGCAGAGGCCGCGGACGGTATTTCCACCACCTACGGAATCTCGGTCGGCGACAGGTTCACCGGCGTTCTGAACGACAGCTCGGACGCCGACTGGATCAGTGTCTCGCTGAAAAAAGGTGTCGTCTACGAAATTGCGGTGAACGGTTCCGCCGATCTGACCGAAATCCTGTCCGACCCGGTCATGAAGATCTACGGCGCCACTGGCAATTACCTTGCCGAGAACGATGATGGCGGCAAAGGCACGAATTCCTTCCTTGCTTTCGAGGCCACTGCAACTGGTACTTTTTTTATCTCGGTCCAGGGTTATTCTGGTGCCACGGGTGGTTACGAAGTTCTCGTCGATGTGCAGGCGGGTGAGTCCCAGGCGCTTCCCGGCGCGGCGCCAATCACCGCTGACCTCGACACGCTGGCCGACTACCTGATCGAAGGCTACTGGAACGATGATGGCGGCACCGCGCATCACTTTGATACCAGCGCCAGCAACATCATCACCGTGAATCTCGACGCATTGACCACGGATGGTCAGAAACTCGCCCGGTGGGCGCTCGAAACATGGGAAGCCGTCGCGGATATCGACTTCATAGAAACCGCGGGCAGCGCCCAGATCACCTTTGATGATGAGGATAACGGTGCCTATGCCACCTATTCGGCTCTCGGCGATACGACCAGCTTTGCCGAGGTTAATGTCGGTCAGGACTGGCTGAACGAATACGGCGCCACTATGGGAACCTACGCTTTCCAGACCTTCATTCATGAAATTGGCCATGCACTGGGGCTTGGCCATCTGGGCGATTATAACGGCGACGCGACATACGGAAATAACAACACCTTTGCCAATGACAGCTGGCAGGTCTCGGTGATGTCCTACTTCGATCAGGACGAGAACACTGAAACCAATGCAAGCTATGCAACGCTGATCTCGGCCATGGCCGCGGATATCGTCGCGGTGCAGGAGCTCTACGGTGCCGCAACCACCGGAAGCATCAGCGACGGTGACACCGTTTACGGTGTGGGGCATACGCTTGGCGACAGCTGGCTTGGCCAGATCTTTGACGTCATGAACGGCAACCCGAATGACAGCGTCTTCGAAGATACCTACGTCGCCTTCACCATCTACGACGCCAACGGCGGTGACCGGATCAATTTCTCAAACGACTATTTCGATCAGGTCGTCGATCTGAACCCCGAATCCGTCTCGGATGTGCTCGGCAGCACCGGCAACATGTACATCGCCCGTGGCACCCTGATCGAAGAATACGACGCCGGAAACGGCGACGATATCGTGGACGGCAACGCGGCCAACAATGTCATCCGGGGCAACTGGGGCTCGGACACGCTGCGCGGTGGCGACGGCAAGGACAAGCTGTTCGGTGGCGACGGCGATGACATTCTTGAAGGCGGTGCAGGCAATGACAAGCTGAACGGCGGCAGCGGATCCGATCGCCTTGATGGTGGCGACGGGAAAGATACCGCCATATACCTTGGCGAAAGCAGCGGCGTCACGCTGGATTTGCAGGATTCGGATCTGAATGACGGCGCGGCGCTCGGCGATGTGCTGGTCGATATCGAACGGATCATCGGCACGGCCCATAACGACACAGTCTGGGGAGATGCGAATGACAACCTCTTCAAGGGCAAGAAGGGCAATGACACCTTCTACGGACGTGACGGTGACGACAAGCTGCTTGGCAACGCGGGCAAAGACGATCTCGACGGCGGCGCCGGGAATGACATTCTCAAAGGCGGCAACCGTAAGGATACGCTTCTTGGCGGCGAAGGCGACGACCGGCTGATCGGCAATGGTGGCAGCGATACGCTTTCCGGCGGGTCCGGCAATGACACGCTGAGCGGCGGCCGAGGCAAGGACACCTTCATCTTCTCCGGCGGCATGGACGTCATCACCGACTTCGCAAACGACCTGCTCTGCTTTGACGAAAGCCTCTGGAGCGGATCCGCGCCGGACACATGGGACGTTCTCGCGCTTGCCAGCGTTTCCGGCAGCGACACGGTTTTCTCGATAGATCAGAACAGCAGCCTGACGCTTCAGAATTTCACGGATGTCGACAGCCTATGGGACGTTCTGACCATCGTCTGACGGGCTTCAGATCGTTCGTCGTAGCCAGTTCACGAAACTCCGCGCGGCGGGGCGCATGACACCCGGTCGCGTGACGATGTGATACCCGGCCCCGTGGTCCGGTTCTTCGAACAGGATCTGCAAGCGACCCGCCGCGACATCGCCCTCAACGAAAAGCCGCGTGCTCACTGCAAGCCCCTGACCGTTCCGTGCACCATCCAGCACTAGGTTCCCGGGCATCTGTGACCGGTTCTTTGCCAGCGCACCGGATACGCCGCGCTTTTCCAGCCATGTCGATGCCTCCGAAGTCCCGAGTTCCTCAAGCCATGGAAACTCAGCCAGATCCTTCGGCTCATCGACCTTGCGTCCCTTGATCAGCGCGGGCGCACCAGAGACGACCATCGGGGTGGCGATCAGCAGTTCGGTGTCCAGTCCGGCCCAGCCACCCGATCCGTAACGCAGCGCAACGTCGATTCCGCCCGGATTGAGTTCGACAACGGTCGCGGTCGGGTCAATCATCAGTTCCACGTCCGGGTTCGCCATTCGAAAGTCGGGCAGACGAGGCATCAGCCAGTTGGCGGCGAAAGACGGCGTCGTGGAAATGTGCAAGGGCCGCGCCGCATCTCGCCCGGTCAGCTCCTGCACGACCGAGGCGATTGCCCCGAAACCCACTGTCAGCGAATGGGCCAGTTGCCTGCCTTCATCGGTCAGGCTCAATGCGCGCCCGCTCCGGTCCAGCAGGGCCACCCCCATATGTCGCTCAAGCGCCCGCAGATGCTGGCTGATCGCGGCATGGGTCACGTTCAGTTCTTCGCCAGCCGACACCACGTTGCCGGTTTCAGCAAAGGCGGCAAATGCCCTCAGCCCGGCAAGGGGCGGCATGTCTCTCCATTTCATGTGTAAATCAGGCTTACATATTGCATATCTCATTAAGTCGCATCCATCGACGTTTCGGTCAATGATGAGCGTGTCGAAAGACAATGATCGGAAACACGAAATGTTAGGATTAGGACCAATGCTTGGAATTTATGCCAGATCTTTCATGACCGCGACGCGGACCGGCACCGTAAAACTCCGGGATGTAACCCCGGAACGTCACGACAGGAAAAAGCGGTGGTTGCCCAGAGGGCACTGGTTCGTTCAATCGCCCCGTGACATCGACCCGAACAAACTATGATCGGCCAAAATTAAGCCCCCCGACCAAGGATCGGGGGGCTTTCGTCTTAATCCGTGGCGAACGGCTATTCGCCGCCACCCAACTGGTGAACATAAGAGGCAACCGCGCGAATCTCCGCTTCGCTAAGGTTCTGCGACCAGGGCGGCATCACACCAAACCGGGCGTTCATCACCGTCTCATGCAGCGCATCGTAGTCACCACCATAAAGCCAGATCGCATCGGCAAGGTTCGGCGCCCCCATGTCGCGGTTGCCCCTTGCATCCTCACCGTGGCAGGCTACGCAGTTATCCGCGAACACCTGTTCGCCCGCCTGCGCTGCCGCCGAATCCTGCGGCTCACCGGACAGGGACATCACGTAGTTCACCACCTGATCCACCTGCTCGCCGTCAAGGATGCCATCACGTCCGAACGCCGGCATTTCGGAATAGCGCGCGTCTAAATCCTGTTCGTTCCGGATCCCGTGCGAGATCGTGTAGTGAATGGACTCAATATCGCCGCCCCATAGCCAGTCGTCATCCAGCAGGTTGGGATAGCCCTTGGCCCCGGCCGCGCCGGACCCGTGACACTGGGCGCAGAAGGTGCGGAACACCGCGCCGCCCGCCGAGGTGGCATATTGCGTCAGCTCCGGATCTTCCGAAATCGAGGCAAGATCGACCGATGCCAGCTTGGCGTTGATCTCGGCATTGGCCGCTTCGGCGCGGGCCAGATCTTCGACCAGCTCATTACGGGTGGAATAGCCAAGTAGCCCCGCGGTCGCCTTGTTGATCATCGGCCAGGCCGGATAGGCAATCGTATAGCCCAAACCCCAAATGATCGTCGCGTAAAAGGTCCAGAGCCACCAGCGCGGCAGCGGGTTGTTGAATTCTTCGATCCCGTCCCAGCTATGGCCGGTTGTTTCCGGATCGCCCGCCTTTTTAGGAGGTACTTTACTCATTTTCTTGGCTCCTTTGCAGGCTTGTCTGCGTGGCGGAACGGGATTTCAGATGTCTCCGCGTAGGTCTTGCTGCTGCCCGGCCGGAACACCCAAAGGACGACCCCGACAAAGAACAGGAACAGGCTAAGCAGCATCCAGCTGTCGGCGAATTCGCGCAGGATTGAATACATGTCCATTTCAAGTCCCCCTTAGCGGCTGGCATCAGGCGTGAAGGTCGAGAAGTCGACCAGCGTACCCAGCATCTGAAGATAGGCGATCAGCGCATCCGCCTCGGAAATCCCCGGCTGGCGGTCAAAGTTACGAACCTGCGCGCCGGGATAGCGTTCCAGCATGCCGTCGTAATCGCTGTCCGGGTCTGCCTGTGCCTGAAAATCGGCCGAGGCGTTTACGATCATCTCTTCGGTATAGGGAACGCCCACGAATTGATGGGTCTCCATCAGCTCCTGTACGTACTCGCCCTCGATGATGGTATTCTCGAGAAAGCCGTACTTTGGCATAACGGATTCCGGCACGACCGACTGCGGATCGCGCAGGTGGTCCAGATGCCAGTCATCCGAATAGCGCCCACCAACCCGTGCTAGATCGGGACCGGTCCGTTTGGAACCCCACTGAAACGGATGATCATACATCGATTCCGCCGCCAGCGAATAATGCCCATAGCGTTCGACCTCGTCGCGCATCGGACGGATCATCTGGCTGTGGCAAACATAGCAGCCCTCGCGGATATAAACCTCGCGCCCGGTCAGCTCGAGCGGCGAATAGGGCCGCACGCCTTCGACCTTTTCGATCGTGTTCTGAAGATAGAACAGGGGGGCGATTTCCACGATCCCGCCGACGGTCACCACAAGAAAGCTCAGCACAAGCAGCAGCGTCGCGTTGGTCTCGATGAACTTGTGCTTGTCGAGGAACCACGTGTGGTGCGGCAGCTCGTTCGGCACCTCATCGGGCAGATCCTCGAGCGTGGATACTTTCGGATCGTCCTCCGGATCGCTGATCTTGGGGTTGTTCGGTGTTTTTTCGTCACTCATTGTCTCGGCCCTCCTTATTCGGCCGGGACAGCTGTCGCGAGGCTCTGCTCTTTTGCAGGGGCCGCACGGACAGTCATCCAGAGATTATAGCACATGATCAGCGCACCACCCAGGTACATGACCCCGCCCAGACCGCGTGTCACATACATCGGGAACTTGGCAGCAACGGTGTCGGCAAAGGACCAGACGAGGAAACCGTTCGCATCGACTTCACGCCACATCAGGCCTTCCATGATACCGGTCACCCACATCGACGCCGCGTAAAGAACGATACCGATAGTCGCGAGCCAAAAGTGCCAGCTTACCAGCGACAGGGAATACAGCCGCTCGCGCTTCCACAGGACCGGGGTCAGGAAATAGAGCGCACCAAAGGTGATCATGCCGTTCCAGCCCAGCGCACCCGAGTGCACGTGTCCGATGGTCCAGTCGGTATAGTGGCTCAGAGAGTTCACCGCGCGGATCGACATCATCGGGCCTTCAAAGGTCGACATGCCGTAGAAACCGATCGAAATGACCATCATGCGGATGACAGGGTCGGTGCGCAGCTTGTCCCATGCGCCGGACAGCGTCATCAGACCGTTGATCATGCCACCCCAGCTCGGCATCCAGAGGATGATCGAGAACACCATCCCAAGGGTCGAGGCCCAGTCAGGCAGCGCCGTGTAATGCAGGTGGTGCGGACCGGCCCAGATATACAGGAAGATCAGCGCCCAGAAGTGGATGATTGACAGCTTGTAACTGTAAACAGGGCGCTCCGCCTGTTTCGGCACGAAATAGTACATCATGCCAAGGAAGCCGGCGGTGAGGAAGAAGCCCACAGCGTTGTGGCCATACCACCACTGCGTCATCGCATCCTGCACACCCGAGAACACCTGCACTGAACGCGACCCCCAGATGGAGACGGGGATGGACAGGTTGTTGACGACGTGGAGAAGCGCGACGGTAACGATAAAGGAAAGGTAGAACCAGTTCGCCACGTAGATATGCGGCTCTTTCCGCTTGACGATGGTGCCAAGGAAGACGGCCAGATAAGCCACCCAGACTATGGTCAACCACAGATCAACATACCATTCCGGTTCGGCATATTCCTTGGACTGCGTCGCCCCGAGAAGGTAGCCGGTCGCTGCCAGCACGATGAAAAGCTGGTAGCCCCAGAACACGAACCAACCCAGGTTACCGCCCCAAAGACGTGCAGCCGAGGTGCGCTGCACCACGTAGAATGACGTACAGATCAGCGCGTTGCCGCCAAAGGCAAAGATAACCGCCGATGTGTGCAGCGGCCGCAACCTGCCGAAATTGCCGATGCCTTGGAGGAATTCAAAGTTCAGCTGCGGAAAGGCGAGCTGAAAGGCGATGACCACCCCGACGAGGAAGCCGACGACGCCCCAGAAGGCTGTCGCGATGACCCCGGCGCGGATGACGCTATCGAAATAGTCGCCCTGCGATACGGGAACCACCGGCTCCTCCATGTTCCGCAGCGTGTAAAGAAACAACCCGCCGGCGACGATCACGACGATCGCGGCATGGACCATATACGCAAGATCGCGCGCATAGTTGATTCCCATCATCGCGATCAAGGTAATGACACCAAGCACGATCAGCTTGATATAATTAGACATTTTCTTGTCCCTTATTCTGGTCTGGGCAAGTCTTATGCCACCCAAGACAGATCCGTTCGCGGCAGATACTGCTGAAATCGGAGGCAGGCAGCTTTGATCTGTGTCAACAAAAATGCGGTTGATCCGTGGCAGTCATTGTGGGCGACCACCGCTTGCCATCGACAGCCCTGGTGGACACGTATTCTGGGAGAAATCTGATGACATACAAATCTTTGCTGTGCGTGGTAACTGACAGAAAGTCGGCCGAACCGGCATTGGCGCAGATGACGACACTGGCCGACCGCCTCGACAGCCACGCCGAAATCCTTTGCATGGGTCTGGATCGCACCCAACTGGGCTATTACGATGCCGGTGCCACGGCGATGGTGCTTCAGGAATCCATCGACCGGGCCCAGTCGGACGCCACCGAGCTGCTGACCTATGTGAACGAGACCATGAACAAGAGCGACATACGCTGGTCCGCCGAGGAAAGCGTCGTGCCGGTGACCAATCTCGGACGGCAGGTCGCGTTCCACAGCCGTTTCACCGACCTCGTGATTGCGCCGCAGCCTTATGGCGAACACGGTGACCGCGACGCCGAAGCGGTAATCGAAGCGGCGCTATTCGGCGGTCAGGCCCCGGTTCTCGTTGTGCCCTCCAAGGGTCAGCCCATTTCGCTGCCACAGACCGTGGTCGTGGCATGGAACGAAAGCGCGGAATCGCTGAACGCCATCCGCCGGTCCATCCCCTTCTTGCAAGCTGCGAACCGGGTTCGGATCACCATCATCGACCCGCCCGCGCATGGTCCGGAACGCTCGGACCCCGGCGGGATGCTCGGCCAGATGCTGGCGCGGCACGGTGTCAGCTGCGAGATCGACGTGCTGTCGCAAACCATGCCCAAGGTCTCTGACATCCTGAACCGCCATGTCGCCGATAGCGGCGCCGATATGCTGGTCATGGGGGCCTATGGCCACTCCCGCCTGCGCGAAGCGGTACTTGGCGGCGCAACCCGGCACATGCTGGAAAAAGCCACAGTGCCGGTGCTCATGGCGCATTGAAAAATGGCCGCCCGTTTCGGGGCGGCCAATTAACTCGTACAACACAACCTGTATCAGGCGGCTTTGCGACGACGACGGATCACCGCAAGGCTGCCAACCCCTGCCAGCATCAGCGGCAGACCAGCGGGAAGCGGCACGGCCGAAACATTCGCGTCCACGATCGCGCGGGTAAGGTCCGTGTAGTTGGTGAACAGACCGTCCATGCCCGCGTCGATCCAAGCCTGCTGAGCTGCCAAGGCATCTTCTTCGGTCGACTGGTTAAAGGTCCAGCCATGCACGGCAAGGCCAAGATCATGGGCCGCGACGATGAACTCGGAGGTTAGCGAGCCAAGGTTTACGCCTACACCGTCGGCAAACAGTGCGAGATCGGCGAGCTGGTTGATGGTTCCCGTAGGATAGTCGTAAACGCCGAACCCTTCGGCGGTCAGCTGCGCATAACCCAGAACCGCGATCTGGTTATCCATGCCCAGCTCGTCCTGAATCGCAGCCAGATCGGCCGCGCCCTGGGCGCTGAATGTCTGGACGAACGAATTATCCTCGCGGGTGGTGAACCCGTTGGCCTGCATCTCGGTCAGGATCTGGCGGTTCATGGTTTCCGCGCTCGGCACTTTCGCTTCGGGATAGACACCGATCTTGTCGCCCGTTGCCGTGTTATGCGCCTTCACAAGGTCCATGACCTCCTGGAAAGTCGGCACTTTAAACGGCTCCGCCATCGACGGCGTGTAACCGGGATAGCTATTACCGGCAGAGGTTTCGACGGTCAGCGTCTTGATCTCGGCCAGCGTGTATTCGGAGACGTTGTAGCTGCCATTGCGCTCACCCAGAACGGTTTCCACGTTGGTCGTGCGGGCCAGCGAGCTGTCGTGCATCGCGACAAGGTAGCCGTCCTTGGTGGTCTGGAGATCGGGCTCGACGATATCCGCACCCATCTGGATCGCCAGCTCATACGCAGCCAGCGTGTGTTCGGGAAGATATCCGCTTGCGCCACGGTGAGCGATCACCAGCGGGGCTTCTCCGGAAAGAGTGTTGAAGGAAGCAGCGAAAGACGGCGCAGCAAATGCGGTAGCGACGGCAAAGCCGGTCGCGATCAGGCGAAACATGAGGAGATCCTGTCTTCAATTGTGTAATTTTCGCGGCGCAAATGCGCCAACAATCAGACATTTACCCGCGCCAAACGACACTTTTCCGACACATTTACTAAGTTAACATGACAGCTTTCCGGTCGCCAGCGCCTTGCGCGCCCGGCACACGGGACCCTTTCAGTTGAAAATCTTTGCTGCGCTACAGCCAAACGGACAGCTTACACCCTGTCGTAACGCACAACCCCGGCAGCTTGCTGAAAATCAGTCCGCTGCCCTTGGGCTCAGATCAGGTGACCACCATCGCTGTCATCGCCCGCCGCTTCCATCAGCCGTGCCATGTCCGGCACGGTCACATGCCGGTTGCCCTGAAGCGAGATGATTCCCGCCTTACGCAGGGCCGACATCTGCCGGCTTACCGTCTCAAGCGTCAGACCAAGATAATCCGCCATGGCTTCGCGCGTCAGCGGCAGATCAAAGACCACGTCCCCATGGGGGGAAAAAGTCGGTTGCCGCCGCGCCACGATATTCAGAAGGCTCGCGATCTTTTCCCGCGCGGTCTTGCGACCCAGCACCAGCATCCACTCCCGCGCGGCGTCTAGCTCGTCCAATGTCATTTCGAGCAGCCGGTGCGAGATATGCGGAGTGTCGATCATCATCTTCTCGAACGGCTTCTTGCGGAAACAGCACATGATTAGATCCGTCGTCGCGACGATGTCATAGGCCGCACCCTTGCGCCCGGGACGCCCGACAAAATCCGAAGGGAGCAGCAATCCGACCATCTGAGTCCGGCCATCTTCCATTGTCTGGGTCAGGGTTGCAACACCGCTCACGACCGAGGCGACAAAATCCATCCTGTCATTGGACCAGACAATCGTCTGCCCCGCCTCAAAGCTGCGGTAGTACTTTATTTCCTCAAGCTGGGCGAGCTCGTCCGCTTCGCACCGGGCACAGACTGCACGGTGACGGATCGGGCAATCCGCACAATTTGAAAGAAGAGATTTCGTTGCAACTGTCATTAGGCCGAGCCGATTGATCTGGATCAATGAGATGAATCTAACACATCGAATATCGATTGCACATGCTGACTCAAACCCGATTTTCCCGCATGGGGCTATTTGACGCTCGCGTGCCTCGCTACACAAGCTATCCCACGGCGCCCCACTTTGGCGACGCCACCGGCCCCGGTGATTTTGGCGACTGGATCGCTGGCCTTACCCCCGGGCGCGAGATTTCACTCTATGTGCATATCCCGTTTTGCCGCCGGCTATGCTGGTTCTGCGCCTGCCGGACACAAGGCACCCAGAAACAGGCGCCCGTCGTCAGTTACCTTGAGACGCTGAAGCAGGAACTTCAGTTGCTCGCCGCGACCTTGCCCAAGGGTATCCACCTATCGCGGCTGCACTGGGGTGGCGGCACACCGACGCTGCTAAGCGGGGACATGATCCGCGATCTTGCGGAATCCATCTTCTCGGTGGCACCGCTTGCCGGGAACGCTGAATTTTCCGTCGAAATCGACCCGAACGAGCTCGACGCGGAACGGGTCGACGCGCTCGCTGAAATGGGCATGACCCGCGCCTCGATCGGCGTTCAGGACTTTGACCCCGAGATTCAGAAAGTGATCGGCCGCCAGCAAAGCTTTGAAATCACGCAGCGTGCGGCGGATATGATTCGTGACAAGGGCATCGAAAGCCTCAACACGGATATCCTTTTCGGCCTGCCCGGGCAGTCGCGGGAAAAGATGACACAAAGCGTCCAGAAACTGTTGTCACTCAACCCCGACCGGATTGCTCTCTATGGCTACGCGCATGTGCCCTGGATGGCCCGGCGTCAGTCGATGATCCCCTCGGATACGCTCCCCTCTCCCCAAGAAAGGCTCGCCCTGTTCGATACGGCGCATGAATTGCTGACATGGGACGGGTACGAGGCCATCGGCATAGATCACTTCGCCCGCCCCGAAGACGGGCTTGCCAAGGCGCAAAAGGCCGGCAGGCTCCGGCGCAATTTCCAAGGGTATACCGACGATCAGTCTGATGCCCTGATCGGGCTGGGCGCCTCGTCGATCTCGAGACTGCCCCAGGGCTATGCCCAGAACGCCCCGGCCACCTCTGCCTATATCGGACATATCCGGTCCGGCAGTTTCGCCACCACGCGGGGCCACAGGCTCAGCAGCGAAGACCGCCTTCACGCGCGGATGATCGAAATGATCATGTGTGATTTTCATATCGCAACCGACGAGCTGGTTCGCGATTTCGGCGTCGGACGGGACCATGTTCAACGCTTGCTCGATCGGGCGAACGAGAGGTTCGAAAACGGGCTTCAGGTGGATGATAAAGGCCTCAGCATTCCGGAGGACATGCGCCCGCTGACACGCATGATTGCACGGCAGTTCGACCTTTATGACATGAGCGTCCACGGCCACAGCTCCGCGATCTGAGCGACCAAAACTTTTGCAAAAAGTTTTCCCAAGAATTTTGCTGCAAAATTCTTGTCGCCCTTGGCCGACCTTGCCGCGCCCGATCAGTGGGTCGCGGCAACCAGCGTCTTGGTGTATTCTTCCTTCGGGCGGTCGAAAACTTCTGCCGCCGGCCCCTGCTCAACCACATCTCCTTGGTTCATCACGATCACCTGATGTGACATGGCCCGAACCACCTTCAGGTCATGCGAAATGAACAGATAGGCCAGCCCGTATTTCTGCTGCAATTTGCGCAGCAGTTCCACGATCTGAACCTGCACGGTCATGTCCAGCGCGCTGGTCGGCTCATCCAGAACCAGCAGTTTCGGCCGCAGGACCATCGCACGTGCAATCGCGATACGCTGGCGCTGCCCGCCCGAGAATTCATGCGGGTAGCGATCCATCGTCTGCGGGTCCAGCCCGGTTTCGCGCATGACCTCGGCAACCAGTTCCCGCTGATCGCGGCTGGCGTCCACCTTATGCACGTTCAACCCCTCGGAGATGATCTGGAAGCATGTCATGCGTGGACTGAGGCTGCCGTAAGGATCCTGGAACACAATCTGCATCTCGGCGCGCAGGCGCCGCAACTGGCGGGTCGACCATTTGCGCACGTCTTCCCCGACAAAGGCAATCCGCCCTTCCGATGAGATCAGCCGCATGATGGCGAGGGCAAGCGTGGTCTTGCCCGACCCAGATTCCCCGACGATGCCAACCGTTTCCCCGGCCCGGACACGCAGAGTCGCCTCGTTCACCGCCTTGACGTAGCCGGTCGTGCGTTTCAGCAGCCCTTGCTGGATCGGAAACCAGACTTTCAGCTTTTCGGTTTCCGCGATCACCTTCGCATCCGTCGCAACCGGCTCGGGTTCGCCCGTCGCCTCTGCCGCGAGCAGCTTTTTCGTATAGGGATGCTGCGGGTTCTCGAAGATTTCTTTCGTCGGGCCGGTTTCCACGATCTCGCCATCCTTCATGACGCAGACGCGGTCCGCGATCCGGCGCACAATGCCCAGATCATGGGTGATGAACAGCAGGCCCATATCCTCATCCGCCTTCAGCTCGGCCAGAAGTTCGAGGATCTGCGCCTGAATCGTCACGTCCAGCGCCGTGGTCGGTTCATCCGCGATCAGCACGGCGGGCTTGTTCGCAAGAGCCATCGCGATCATTACGCGCTGGCGCTGGCCGCCCGAAAGCTGGTGCGGATAGGCCCCAAGCCGCGTTTCTGCGTTCCGGATTCCAACGCGATTCAGCAGTTCAAGGATCCGCGTTCGCGCCGCGCTCCCGCTCAGCCCCTGGTGCAGGGCCAGAGATTCTCCCATCTGCTTTTCAATGGTATGCAGCGGGTTCAGCGAGGTCATCGGCTCCTGAAAGATAAAGCTGATGTCATTGCCCCGCACCTTGTGCAGCAAATCCTTCGACGCGCCGATCATCTGCTGACCTTCGTAGGTGACCGAGCCTTCGACCTCGGCACTGTCACCCAGCAGCGAAACCGTCGACAGGGCCGTCACCGATTTGCCCGAGCCGGATTCACCGACCAGCGCAACAGTCTCTCCCCGGTCGACGGTAAAGGACACGCCCTTGACCGCCTGCGTCACCTTGCCGTCCTGCCGGAACGACACTTTCAGATCGCGAACGTCCAGCAGGCTCATGAAAAGGTCTTTCTGGGGTCGAACGCGTCACGAACCCCTTCGAAAATGAACACCAAAAGCGACAGCATCAGCGCAAAGGTAAAGAAGGCGGTAAAGGCCAGCCACGGTGCCTGCAAGTTCTGTTTCGCCTGAAGCGTCAATTCGCCCAATGACGGCGCCGAAGACGGCAGACCAAAGCCGAGAAAGTCGAGACTGGCCAGCGCGCCGATGGTGCCGGTCACGATGAACGGCAGCATGGTCAGCGTGGCGACCATCGCATTCGGCAGCATGTGGCGGAACATGATCGTCATATTGCCCACGCCAAGCGCCTTGGCCGCGCGCACGTATTCAAGGTTCCGCGCCCGCAGGAACTCGGCCCTGACCACGCCCACCAGCGCCATCCATCCGAACAATACCATCAGCAGGATCAGCAGCCAGACCTTTCGTCCCAGTATCGCGAACATAATGATGATGACGTAAAGCTGCGGCGTCGCGCTCCAGACCTCGATAAAACGCTGGAACAGCAGGTCGGTCAGCCCACCGAAAAACCCCTGAACCGCCCCTGCGGCAATACCGATCAGGCTCGATAGAACTGTCACGATCAGGGTAAAGGCCACCGAAAGGCGGAAGCCGTGGATCACCCGCGCCAGCACATCGCGCTTGGTATCGTCGGTGCCGAGCAGGTTTTGCCCGTTCGGCGGCAGCGGCGCTGCACCGGGCCGATCTACCGGCGTGTCATAAGAGTATGGGATCAGCGGCCAGATCGTCCAACCTTTCTGGATCTCTTCACCGTCGATCACCCCGTCCTGCGCATCGACGATCAGAGCCTCGGGGTCATCGAAACAATCGATATTCCCGCCGGTCTGAATCAGGCATTCCACCTCGGGATCGCGATAGACCGCCTCGGTCTGGAAATCACCGCCAAACGCCGTTTCCGGGTAGAAATTCCAGATCGGCGTATAGAACTGGCCCTGATAGCGAACCAAGATCGGCTTGTCATAAGCAATGAACTCGGCAAACAGGCTCAGCCCGAAGAGTACCGCAAAGATCCAGAGCGAAAAGAACGCGCGACGATTGCGTTTGAAATTGCGCCAGCGCCGCTGGTTGAGGGGGGACAAAGCCATCAGCCTTCCCTCTTTTCGAAATCAATCCGCGGATCGACAAAGACATACATCAGGTCCGACAGGATATTCACCAGAAGGCCCATCAGGCCAAAGATGAACAAGGTGCCAAACACAATGGGATAATCCCGCGCTACAGCGGCCTCGAACCCTAGCCGCCCCAGACCGTCGAGCGAAAAGATCGTCTCGATAATTATCGACGACCCAAAGAACACGCCGATAAACACGGCCGGGAATCCGGCAATCACGATCAGCATCGCGTTGCGGAACACATGCCCGTAAAGCACGCGCTTTTCCGACAGGCCCTTGGCCCGCGCCGTGATGACGTACTGCTTCTTGATCTCGTCTAGAAAGCTGTTCTTGGTGAGCAGGGTCAGCGTCGCAAAAGACGAAATCGTGAGCGCGATCGTCGGCAGCGCGATATGCCAGAAATAGTCCAGTATCTTACCCACCGTGGTCAGCTGGTCAAAATTGTCCGAGGTCAGCCCGCGCAGCGGGAAGATCTGCCAGTAGGACCCTCCCGCAAAGAGCACCAGCAGCAGGATCGCGAAAAGAAAGGCCGGGATCGCATAGGCGACGATGATTGCCGCACTGGTCCATGTATCGAACAGCGACCCCTCGCGCACCGCTTTGCGGATGCCAAGGGGGATCGACACGATATAGGCAATCAGCGTCGACCAGAGACCGAGCGAAATCGACACAGGCATCTTTTCGAGGATCAGGTCGATCACGCTGGCCGAGCGGAAATAGCTCTCGCCGAAGTCAAAACGTGCATAGTTCCATAGCATCAGCCCAAACCGTTCCAGCGGCGGCTTGTCGAACCCGTATTCCTTTTCAAGCTTTTCGATGAACTCGGGCGGAAGCCCCCGCGCTCCGATATATTCCTCGGATTGCGGGTCCCCGCCGCCGGACCCGCCCATACCGGCATCCCCCTGACCGCCAGCGAACGACCCGAACGTGTCGCCCTGCCCCTGCGCCCGCGCGATGGCCTGTTCGATCGGGCCACCGGGGACAAATTGGACAAGGACGAAGTTGATGATCAGAACGCCCAGAAGGGTCGGAATGATAAGCAGCAATCGCCGCAGTATATAGGCGCCCATCTGGCGATTACCTCAATGCGCCGGCGGTCTTCAGTGCCTCGGCTTTCTCGGCGTCGTACCACCAGAAATCGAGATAGCCCAGATCATAGGGCGGCAGAGGCTCGGGATAGCCATATTGATCGTAATAGGACACCCAGTAATCTGCCTTGTACCAGACAGGGATCATGAAGAATTCGAACCTCAGCGCCCGGTCCAGCGCGCGCAGCGTGGTTTCCTCTTCCTCGGTATTCTCCGCCATCAGCGAAGCCTCGATGATCGCATCCACCATCGGGCTGGCCAGCCCGGCAGGGTTGAATACGGAAAACGCCGCTTCGCTCGAGCCATACATCTGCATCAGCCCAGTGCCTGTGCCAAGGAAAGGCCGGTACGAGTCGAAGACGAGGTCGTAATCAAACTCGCGTTCGCGCAAGGTGTATTGCGCCGGGTCGACCTTCTCGAGGGTGATGTCGATCCCCATCGTCTGGACGTTGTTGACGTAGTTTTCAAGAATAGCCCCCAGCGTGCCCTCGGCAGCCGTGTTGAACAGCAGGGTCAGGCTCAGCGTCTTGCCATCGGCATTGCGACGCACACCGTCACTGCCCACTGGCCAACCGGCCTCATCCAAAAGGCCCATAGCGCGACGCAGGTTGCGACGATCGGTCAGGCGCGACGCGTCCGAACTATGCGGCATCCGGGCCTCTTCCGTCAGCATCTCGTCTGGCACCACATCGCCCAGCGATTCAAGAAAAGCCAGTTCTGCCCCTTCCGGCACGCCCGTCGCCATCAGCGGCGTATCCTGCGAGAACGAGGCCCGCTGTTCGAAAAGGTTGTATTGCAGGCTTTCGTTGGTCCATTCAAAGTTAAAGGCCAGCGACAGCGCCTCGCGCAGGTTCTTGTCCTGCATCACCTCGCGGCGCAGGTTGAACACGATCCCCGACGGCGTCGGCGGCGTACCATCCGGCAATTCCGCTTTCACCACCTGACCCGCCTGAATCTTCGGGAAATCGTAAGAGGTCGCCCACTTCTTGGAATCTCCCTCTACCCGGAACGTATATTCTCCCGCCTTGAAGGCCTCGAAAGACGCGGTGTCGTCGCCGAAATACTCGACACGGATGCTGTCGAAATTGTGCCTGCCCTGATTGATTGCCAGATCTTTGCCCCAGTAATCCGGGTTCCGCTTGTAGACGATACGGCGGTTCACATCGATCCGGTCGATCATGTAGGGCCCCGAACCAGGCGAGGTCTCCATCCGCGATTCATCCAGCCGTGCGCCGGTTTCATCGAACCATTTCTTCGACCAGACCGGCACGCCCCCTACCTGATCAATCAGGCTGCGGCGCGAAATACCGGGAGTAAAGTAGAACTTGATCGTATGCTCATCGAGCACTTCGACCCGAGGGATGCGCTTTTTTACCGCCGCCGCGTAAGACGGAAGCCCCTGCTCCAGCAAAAGGTTATGGCTGAACATCACGTCTTCTGCCGTGACCGGCGTGCCATCGGAAAACTTGGCCTCGGGACGCATGTGAAAGATCACCCAGTCCTTGGTGGCCGGGTATTCGAGGCTCTCGGCCAGCAGCCCATAGGCCTCGCCATAGGCATCCGCCGGACCATCGCCCAGCAGGCTCTCGTACATGATCCAGCTCAACTCACCCCGGCGGCCTTTGACGGTGTAGGGGTTCATCGAATCGAACGTGCCCAGCGCCGCATAGGAAAGCTCGCCCCCCTTGGGCGCATCCGGGTTTACGTAATCGTAATGCTTGAAATCCGCCGGATATTTCAGATCGCCGTAAAAGGAATACCCGTGCGAAACGATCATTTCGCCTTCTTCCGCCGAGGCTTCCTGCCCGCGCGCCATCCCCGCCAGTGCCAGCGCGGTCGCGAAACAAACGACCAATCCCGTCAGGGCATGAAAGACCGGTCTGCGATCCAGGGCACGGCTTTGCGAACGGGTGGCGGGTTGTCTCATCGGGCACTTCCTCCATTGGCGGTGTTCTCTCCGCCTTGCTGCTTGCTGACCTAGGCTAATTGGCGAGCGCGCCAACATTCAAGTTGAGATTATGTAAGGAAAACGTGAAGAGCGCTCACACGTCCTAATATCCGGCATCAAAATGCAAAAAAGGCCGCAGCACCACGCTGCGGCCCGTAAACTTTCCGAAAGGTTCGACGGTTAGTCGCCAACGCTTTCAAGATAGGCGATCACGTTCGCGCGGTCCTCGGCCTTCTTCAGACCGGCGAAACCCATCGCAGTGCCCGGCGCATAGCCCTTGGGGTTCTCGAGGAAGCGGTTCAGGTGATCGTAATCCCAGACGCCTTCGATCTCGGTCAGCGCGCCGGAATAACCGAACCCGTCAACGCCGGCGATATCGCGGCCAACGACGTTATGCAGGGTCGGACCGGTTGCGTTCTCGCCCGCGCCAAGCTTGTGGCAGGCCTGACACTTCTTGAAAACATTCGCGCCCTTGTCAGCGCTGGCCGATGCCATAACCTCGGTGAAATCGATTTCCGGTTCAGCTTCGGCCGGTTCATCGCTGGCGCCAGTGTCGATGACATAGGCAGCCTCGCCATGACCTCCGACGTGATACAATTCTTCCGCTACCCATTTGCCGAGCAGGAGCACCAGTAAGGCGCCACAGAGAGAGGCAACCACTTTGGTTGAGGTCATCGTGTCCATTTGATCGCGAGTCCATTTGATCCGTTTCGGACGATTGTCTAAGCCTTCCCCTTCCCGGAGGCAAGGTATAGACACCGCGACTATTCGCCCACCACCCAGAAAGTCCCGTCATGACCAATCGCATAGCCTTCCAGGGAGAACCCGGAGCCTACAGCCATCAGGCCTGCCGCAAGGCGCGCCCTGAGATGGAGGCCATGCCCTGCCGGACCTTCGAGGATGCCATCGACGCGGTCAAATCCGGTGCCGCCGATCTCGCGATGCTCCCGGTCGAGAATTCCACTTATGGCCGGGTCGCCGATATCCATACGCTGCTGCCTGAATCGGGTCTGCATATCATCGACGAAGCCTTCGTGCGCGTGCACATCAACCTTCTGGCGGTGCCAGGCACCACGCTCGATCAGGTTACCCACGCGATGAGCCACACGGTGCTTCTCGGCCAGTGCAAAAGTTTCCTGAAAGAACATGGCATCCACCGCATCACCGGCGCCGATACAGCAGGATCCGCCAAACAGGTAGCCGAGACAGGCAACCCGGCGACCGCCGCGCTGGCCGCGGAACTCGCGGGTGAAATTTATGGTCTCGACGTGCTTGCCCGCCATATCGAAGACAATCACGACAATACGACGCGCTTCCTGATCATGTCTCCAAAGGCCGATTCTTCGCGTCGCGGCGACACGATGATCACCAGCTTCATCTTTCAGGTCCGCAACATTCCGGCGGCGCTGTACAAGGCAATGGGCGGTTTCGCGACCAACGGAGTCAACATGACCAAGCTCGAAAGCTACATGGACGGTTCATTCACCGCGACGCAGTTCTATGCGGATATCGAAGGCCACCCCGAGGACGCCCATGTGAAACGCGCGCTCGATGAGCTGGGCTATTTCACGTCGCGTCTGAAAATTCTCGGGGTGTACCCGGCCGCAGAAGACCGAACCTAACGCACATCAACCATCACGCCGTTCGGCTGTGATGGTCCTCGATGAACCTGCCATATTCGGCAACCCGATCTTCGAATTGCTTGGACAGGTTGGACTTGGCCAGCTTGAGCGACTGAACCAGTAGCCGCGCCGAAATCGTTTTCGGCGTCAGTGCCAGATCGATCGAAACCCGCGTGCGTTTCTGCGAAAGCGCGACAAGCTCGACGGACATTTGCGTCTCCAGTCCCTGCGACGTCGCGTCGAACAGCAACTCTTCGGGCGCGACGGCCTTTACCAGTTCAATCCGGATCGTGCGTGCCTTGCCCCGCAGGGAAAACTTGACGTCCCATGCCGCGCCCACATGGGGCGGATGCACCTTGCTGGTACGCTGAACTTCGGCACCGCGCCGGATCGCGGCGCGCTCGAACCTCTCGAAATCGCTCAACATGAGGTATACGGCCTCGATCGGCGCTTCGACATCTTCCTGGGTTGAGAATTTCATGTAGTTTCCGATTTCTTCTGGACGCCGCCGATGGCGAGGCTGCGCCCTACGGTAGTTGTATCAATCAAGCGTATCTGCAAGCCAGTTGTCCAAAAGAAAATGCGCGATAGCGCCCTTGCGGGCTGGTTTCAGAACCGGGTGTTCCCCGGCAAAAGCCGACATCATTTCCTCCCGGCTGACCCAGATCGCATCCTCGATCTCGACCGGGTCGATGGTTATCTCGCGGCTCAGCGCTTCGCCATGACAGCCAAACATGAGCGAGGCTGGAAACGGCCAGGGCTGGCTGGCCAGATAGCCGACCTCCCCGACGCTCACCCCCGCTTCCTCGAAAACCTCGCGTCGCACCGCTGCCTCCAGCGTCTCGCCCGGTTCGACAAAACCGGCCAGCAGCGAATACATGCCTTCGGGCCACCCGGGCGACCGACCCATCAGCACCGAATTTCCATACGTTATCAGCATAATGACAACCGGATCGGTACGCGGGAAGTGATGCGTGCCGCAATTCGGGCAGATCCGCTGCCAGCCCGCCTGCGCTACATTGCTCGGCGAACCACAGCGGGCACAGAAACGGTGCGCCCCGTGCCAGTTCACGATGGCCTTGGCGGTCGCAGCCAGTTCCGCATCGCGCGGCGTGATGTGCACCATGGCCCGGCGCAACTCGGTGAACACGCAGTCCTCCGGAAAATCCGGATGATGCTGCATGGAAAGATCCGCGAACATACCAAGGCTGCCGGTATCCTGCCCCTCCGGCTCCCATTTCGAGATATCGCAGGCAAAATCCGGCGCGCCGCTTTCTTCGAGTCCCAGAAAGACCGGTGCTTCGATGTCGCCGCCAAGCCCTTGCTTGAGGATCGGGTGGTTCATCGGCACCAGCGCCAGCTCGCCTTCGCCCCGCATAAGTGGCTTGCCCCGCCAGAGCAGTACGCAGGCTGCCTTGGGATGGGCCATCGCCGCCGCCAAAGCGTCCTCGTCCATCCTGATATGCGCCGCGCGGTTAAGCCCTGACCCGCCAAACGTCACTTTCTCCGCGTGCTTCATTCTCTTTTCCCGCCCCACTTACCCGTTACTCGTTCCAATCGCACAGCTTTTCGCACAATTCAATTCGGCGGCGGGTTCAGACACAGGGGCCGCCCGATTTCACCAGAGGCCCGACTTCACGAGAGGCTCAACCGACGCGATATAGCGCCAAAATTGACACAAGTTGCGTCACCAAAAATTAGTAAATTAGCAATCTCCGTATATCTTTTATGAATAATTGTCTCTGGCAGAACATTCGAAAGAAACACGATCACAGGCAAACCCGCCTCAGGGGAGAGGCATCGGCAGCATGAACGGCTCACGGTTCATTGACGTCGGCACGAATGCAAGGTTGCGCCTCATGGCGACAACCGATCTGCACATGCATCTCACGAGCTACGATTATCGCAGTAACCGTGAAGACCCCTCCGTTGGCATGACCCGCACGGCAACCCTGATCCGCAACGCCCGCCACGAGGCTGAGAGGGACGGCATGACCTGTTTTCTCTTCGACAATGGCGACTCCCTTCAGGGTACGCCGCTTGCCGATCTTGTCCGTCACCACCCGGACCGGCCGCATCCGATGATGCGCGCCTTTGGCACTCTACGGTACGATGCCATCGGACTTGGCAATCACGATTTCGACTTCGGATTGAAACCGCTCAGCTCGGCGATTGCTCAGGCTCCTTGTCCGGTGCTATCGACGAATACCACCTGCCGCAGCCCGGCCCAGACACCCTGCTTTTCGCGTTTCGCGATCCTTGACCGCATCGTGCAGATCCATTCGTCGGCCGAAAGAGTAGGAGAACCGTCTCCTACCGAACCGGTCGAAGTGCCGATCCGGCTTGGCATCCTGTCCTTCCTGCCGCCGCAGACCCTAATGTGGAATACCCATCTGCCCCGGCACCAGCTTGAAATCGCCGATATCGTCGACAGCGCCCGCGCCAGTCTCAGCACGCTTCAAACACTGGAATGCGATATCATCGTCGCCCTCTGTCACGCCGGTATCAGCCGTTCTCCCGCGCATTATCGCATGGAAAACGCCGTGCTCCCGCTCGCCGAAATCGACGGGATCGACGTGATTATCGCCGGGCACAGCCACATGCTTTTACCAGGCCCGGATTTCGCCGGGATCGACGGTCTCGACCACGGTGCCGGCAAGGTGTGCGGCAAGCCCGTGGTGATGGCGGGCGCGGCAGGTTCTCACCTCGGCCTCATAGACCTCGACTTGAAACGCCGGGACAGTAGCTGGGAAATTGCCCGCAGCCGCTCGAGCCTACGTGCCATCGCCCGCCGCACCCCCGAAGGGCAGCTTGAATCGCTCGCCGAGGAAGACCCCGAGCTGGTCGCGCAACTGGCGGAGGATCACGCCGATACCGTCGAGATGCTGAACCGTCCCGTCGGCCGCGTCAGCCAACCGCTGCACAGCTACTTTTCCTTCATCGCCCCCGATCGCTCTCTCGCAACCGTCGCTGCCGCGCAGGCGGCCGCGTTGCGCCCGCTCTTGCAGGGCACGCCGGTTGCCGAGCTGCCGCTGTTGTCGGCAACATCCCCGGGCCGCTATGGCGCACGCAGTGGCCCCGGCAATTACACCGATGTTCCAGCGGGTCCGCTTGCATTGCGCCACCTGAGCGACCTCCAGACCTTTCAGAACGATCTGCACGCGGTGATGGTCTCCGGCGGGCAGCTTGTGGACTGGCTCGAAATGTCCGCCTGCCTGTTCCGCCAGATCCCGCCGGGTGCCGAGCACGCCGCCTTGATAGATCCGGACCTGCCTGGGCACGAATTCGACGTCATCTACGGGCTGACCTACGTGATCGACCTCGCCATCCCGCCAAGATTTGAACCCGACGGCACCCTGCGGCCCGGTAACCACCGGCGTATCCGCGATCTTTGCCATAAGGGGCAAGCGGTCGAAGATGACGATGTCTTTGCAGTGGCCCTGAACAGTTTTCGTGCTGCCGGTGGCCGGTTCAAAGTCCTCGAAAACGCGCGGCACCTGCCGGTCGATCCGGTCGGGCTGCGCAGTGTACTGCGCGCCTATCTGGCCGGTGAACTGCCCCGCGATCCGCTGGAATCCGAGCCTCACCCGTGGCGCTTTGCCCCGATGCCCGGCACGTCGGTCAGCCTTCAGACTGGCCCGGACGCGCAGAGATACCTTGAAGAGATAGCGCCGCTCGACGTCACCAGCAACGGTATCGACGAATGCGGTTTTCTGCGGCTCTCGCTCCCGCTTTAGACCGCCCGCTTGCGAATCCGGAACACGACCCCTATATGGGGTCTTGAGAGGTTGGCGCGGGCAAGCGCCTCGCCAACCTGGTCAGGTCCGGAAGGAAGCAGCCACAACGAGCCCCGCTTGGGTCGATGTCCAGCCTCTCACTTAAGCGTTAAATCCCAACGGGATTTGCGCGAAAAACCGAAAGCGATAAATCGCACAGCGATTTACCCTCGGCCGTACCCTCTGAACGTCCCCACGCTCCAGACCCTTATAACCGATTCGCGCTAAACGTATCGCAGGCCCGCAGATCGCCACTGTCATACCCCGTGGCAAACCAGCGTTCACGCTGCTCCGAGGTGCCATGGGTAAAGGTATGCGGCTGCGGCACTCTTCCGGCATCGCGTTGCAACTTGTCATCGCCGATCTGGCGGGCCGCGTTCAGCGCCTCCTGCAGATCGCCACGCTCCATCAGCCCGCCGACCTTCTGAGCCCAGATCCCGGCAAGGCAATCCGCCTGCAATTCCAGCCGCACAGTCAGCGCATTGGCCTCGACCTGGCTGCTCTGGCGGCGCGCGTTATCGACCTGCCCGAGGATACCCAGAAGGTTCTGCACATGATGGCCTACCTCATGCGCGATCACATAGGCCGCCGCAAAGTCGCCATTCGCTCCCAACTGCCTGTGCATGGTCTCAAAAAACGCGGTGTCGAGGTACGCCTTTCGGTCCGCCGGGCAATAAAACGGCCCCGTCGCACCCGAGGCCCCGCCACAGGGGCTCTGCGTAACGCCGGAAAACAGCACCAGTTGCGGCGGCACGTAATCGCCGTCAACCTGCGCATCAAAGACCTCGGTCCAGATCTGCTCGGTGGTGGTCAGCACACGAGAGGCAAACTCCGCCTCCTGCTCCTCGGCCGGGGTCGGCTCGCGGGCAACCATCTGGGTGCTGTCCTGTCCAGTCAGCAGAGGCGTTACATCCACACCGGTGAAATATCCGAAGGCAAGGATCGCCAGAAACCCGACAAGCCCAATACCACCAACCGCCCCGCCGCGGCCCGATATGCCCCGCCCACGGCGGTCTTCAACGTTACGGCTGCGACCAATTCCACCCAAGCGCATGGCGACACCTCCCAATCACACTAATTCAATTCAAAGTTAACATAACTTGAGGTATTATGGTTCCGGAAAGATGACAGATGCAGGATGACGGCGCCTCCGACGCAGACCGCAACACCCGCTGGGCGGAAAACCGGACCGACTGGGCCGAGGATCGGACGCTTCAGGCCAACGAACGCACCTTTGCGGGCTGGATGCGCACCGGCATGGCTTCGGTCGCCCTCGCGCTTGGTCTCCGGGCCCTGTTCGGCGCATTCGAGCCAACGTGGCTTGCCAAGACTGTCGCGAGTATCTTTCTGCTCATCGCCATTGGCATTTTCTGGACCGCACGACGCAATGCCTCCAAAACGCTCGAGCGGCTCAACGACCACCGCGCCGAACCTCTGACGGCGCGCAATTTTACCCTTCTCGCAGCCGGTCTTACCGTCGGTGCGCTGGCCACCGGTGTTCTGCTCTGGCTGCTTTAGTGGACCTTCCTGCGCGCTCGCATTAACCTGTGCCGAAACGAGCACCCGAATCCTATCCCCCACAGGTCTGCATGTCCGAAACCGCGCCTTCTCAATATCGCGTTCTTGCCCGCAAGTATCGCCCAGAAACCTTTGCCGATCTGGTCGGACAGGATGCGATGGTCCGCACGCTGAAAAACGCGTTCGAGGCCGACCGCATCGCGCAGGCCTTTATCATGACCGGCATCCGGGGCACGGGTAAGACAACCACGGCGCGGATCATCGCCAAGGGCATGAACTGCATCGGCCCCGACGGCAACGGCGGCCCGACGACCAATCCCTGCGGGGAATGCGAACATTGCAAGGCCATCATGGAAGGCCGCCATGTGGACGTGCTTGAAATGGACGCCGCCTCGCGAACCGGCGTCGGCGACATCCGTGAAATCATCGATTCCGTCCGCTATCGCGCCGCCTCGGCTCGCTACAAGATCTACATCATCGACGAAGTTCACATGCTCTCGACCAGTGCCTTCAACGCGCTGCTCAAGACGCTCGAGGAACCGCCCGAGCATGTGAAATTCATCTTCGCCACGACCGAGATCCGCAAGGTCCCGGTCACGGTGCTGTCGCGCTGCCAGCGCTTTGACCTGCGCCGGATCGAACCCGAGGTCATGATCGACCTGCTGAAAAAGATCGCCGGGGCGGAAAACGCGCAGATCTCCGAAGATGCGCTTGCCCTGATCACCCGCGCCGCCGAAGGCTCGGCTCGCGATGCGACATCGCTGCTCGATCAGGCGATTTCGCATGGGGCGGGTGAAACCACCGCCGATCAGGTCCGCGCCATGCTGGGTCTTGCCGACCGGGGCCGCGTGCTCGACCTGATGGATATGATCCTGCGCGGCGATGCCGCCGGGGCTTTAACGGAACTCTCCGCCCAATATGCCGAAGGTGCCGATCCGATGGCGGTGCTGCGAGATCTGGCCGAGATCGCGCACTGGGTCTCGGTCGTAAAGATCACCCCGGATGCCGCCGAAGACCCGACCATCTCGCCCGACGAACGCGCCCGCGGCAGCGACATGGCCGCGAACCTGCCGATGCGGGTGCTGTCGCGCATGTGGCAGATGCTGCTGAAATCCATGGAAGAAGTCGCCGCCGCGCCGAACGCGATGATGGCCGCCGAAATGGCCGTGATCCGCCTGACCCACGTGGCCGACCTGCCCAGCCCCGAAGAACTGGTACGCAAGCTCGGCACCACGCCGCAGCCGCCCCAGCCTTCCGCGCCGCCTCCGACGGGCGGTGGTGGCGGTGGCGGGCACAGCGCGCATCACCAGTCCAGCACCAATGCAGTGTCCCACCGCAGCAGTGGCGGCGCCCAGCCCGCTCCGGCCGAGGCTCCGAACAGCGCGCTGGCCCATTATCCGAGCTTCGAGCACGTCCTCGAACTGATCCGCGCCAACCGCGACGTGAAACTGCTGGTCGAAGTCGAAACCGGCCTGCGTCTCGTCTCCTATTCACCGGGCCGCATCGAATTCTCGCCAACCGATACGGCACCCGGTGACATGGCGCAGCGGCTCGGCTCCGCGCTGCAACGCTGGACCGGCAACCGCTGGGCGGTCAGCGTCGTCGCCACCGGCGGCGCACCCACCGTGGCAGAGGTTCGCGATGCCAAGGAAAACGCCCTGCGAGAAGAGGCCAGCAGCCACCCGATGGTGCAGGCCGTGCTCGCCCGTTTCCCAAAGGCAGTGATCAAGGATATCCGCACTCCGGAACAAATCGCGGCCGATGTCGAAACCGAGGCGCTGCCCGAGGTCGAGGACGAATGGGACCCGTTCGAGGATGACTGAAACAAGGGCGCTGATCCCCGACAGCCTTGCCGCCATCGAACGCGACTGGTGCATGTCGCCGGGACTGATCTCGGGCGATCATGTCTTTCTGACCGGCATCACTGGCCAGCGTATCGACGGCGTGATCCCCGAAACGCCCGAGGAACAGTATGAAACCGCTTTCGACAATATCGCGCTGATCCTGGCTCAAGGCGGGATGACGCTCGCCGACGTTGTTGACGTCACGACCTTTCACATCGGGCTTCAGGAACATCTCGATACCTTCCGCAAGGTCTGGAATGCGCGGGTTTCGCCCCCATATCCTGCATGGACGGCGGTCGGCGTGACGGAATTCATCATTCCCGGCAACTTCATCGAAGTGAAGGTGGTGGCCCGCCTGCCAAACGTGTAAACCACCGCGAAACGAACAATCAGGAGACTGAAATGCTCAAAGGATTAGGCGGTCTTGGCGACATGACCAAGATGATGAAAGCCGCGCAGGAAATGCAGACCAAGATGGCGCAACTTCAGGAAGACATGCACAACCTGATGGTCACCGGCGAATCCGGGGCCGGTCTCGTCAAGGCGACCTGCACCTGCAAGGGCGAGCTGAAATCGCTCGACATCGACCCGTCGATCTTCAATGGCGACGACAAGGAAGTGGTCGAAGACCTAATCCTCGCCGCCATCAAGGACGCGCAGGGCAAGGCCAGCGATCGCGCTCAGGAAGAGATGGGCAAGCTGACCGAAGGCATGGGCCTGCCCAAGGACATGAAACTCCCGTTCTGAGCCCCGCTTGAGCAGTACCAGCGATATCGACAGCCTGATCGAGCTGATGGCCCGCTTGCCGGGCCTCGGCCCCCGTTCGGCACGTCGCGCGGTACTGCACCTGATCCGCAAACGCGGGCAATTGCTGACCCCGCTGGCGGGGGCCATGCAGCAGGTCGCCGCCACGGCGCGCGAATGCCTGAACTGCGGCAATGTCGGCACCAGTGACATTTGCGACATCTGCGACTCCGAGAAACGCGCCACAGGCGAGCTTTGCATCGTCGAGGACGTGGCCGATCTCTGGGCCATGGAGCGCTCGCAGGTGTTTCGCGGCCGCTACCACGTGCTGGGCGGTACGCTTTCCGCCCTAGATGCCGTGGGCCCCGAAGAGCTTCGCATCCCGCGCCTGCTCGACCGGGTGGAAACGGAAGGCATCACCGAGGTCATACTCGCGCTCAATGCCACCGTCGACGGCATGACCACCGCCCATTACATCGCCGATCAACTGGGCGAACGGGTCCGTATCACGTCGCTGGCACAGGGCGTGCCCATCGGCGGCGAACTGGACTATCTCGACGACGGCACGATCAGTGCCGCCATGCGCGCCCGCAAGGCGCTCTGACCCCCCTCCTCTGCCCCCGTCCTCCGGCGAAAATTAGCCCTTAAAGAAAAGTTGATCGCGCGCACCACCGACTCCAGTTGCGCCTGTCCGATTGCGAACATATCGTGAACGAATGGCTAAACTCACACTGGACAGAAAACTCGCGATTCTCTCAGAAGCCGCCAAGTACGATGCTTCCTGCGCATCGAGCGGCGGACAGAAACGCGACTCGCGCGATGGTAAGGGACTGGGGTCGACCACCGGCTCCGGTATCTGCCACGCCTATGCGCCCGACGGGCGCTGCATTAGCCTGCTCAAGATTCTGATGACCAACTTCTGCATCTACGACTGCGCCTATTGCATCAACCGGGTAAGTTCGAACGTCGAAAGGGCGCGGTTTTCCCCGGAAGAGGTCGTGACCCTCACCACGGAATTCTACCGGCGCAACTATATCGAAGGTTTGTTCCTGTCTTCGGGCATCATCCGCAGCCCCGACGATACAATGGGAGACATGGTGCGTATCGCGCGGATGCTGCGTCTCGATCACCACTTTCGCGGCTACATCCATCTCAAGACCATTCCCGACGCCAATCCCGCCCTGATTGAAGAAGCCGGGCTTTACGCCGACCGGCTCTCGATCAACGTGGAACTGCCCACCGACACAGCGGTGAAATCCTATGCGCCGGAAAAGGACCCCGACCAGATCCGCCGCGCGATGGCCGATGTGCGGCTGGCGCGGGAATCGCGCAAGGAGCGCAGTTTTTCCGGCAAGCGCCCGCCGCGTTTTGCCCCGGCAGGCCAGTCCACCCAGATGATCGTCGGCGCGGACGGCGCAAATGATGCCACGATCCTGAAAACCTCTACCCGGCTCTATTCCAGTTACAAGCTCAAGCGGGTCTATTATTCGGCCTTTTCGCCGATACCCGACAGTTCTGCCGCCCTGCCCCTGATCAAACCGCCGCTGGTACGCGAACACCGGCTTTATCAGGCCGACTGGCTGATGCGCTTTTACGGTTTCGATGCGGATGAAATCGCCGGCGCCACGCGCGACGGTAATCTCGATCTTGAAGTCGACCCAAAGCTTGCATGGGCGCTGTCCAACCGGCATCTCTTTCCGCTCGACGTGAACCGGGCTGAGAGAGAAAACCTGTTGCGCGTGCCGGGGTTGGGGACCAAAACCGTTGCGCGTATCCTCACCACACGGCGACACCGCAGCCTGCGCTATGACGATCTGCGGCGTATGGGCGCGAACCTGAAACAGGCCAAGCCCTTCATCACGCTGCTCGACTGGCGGCCACGGGCGCTCTCGGACATCGCCGATCTGCGCGCCCGCTTTGCCCCGCCGCCCGAGCAGCTGCAACTGATCTGATGCGCCGCGTCACCCTCCCCGAGATCGGCACCTTCGAGGCATGGCGCGATCAGGCCCGCGCCCTGCTCGCCGCCGGTGTCCCACCCAAAGACCTGCTCTGGCAGCGTGGCGAAGGCGACGCGGACCTCTTTGCCGAACCGCTGTCACCGCTGACCGGCGGCGACATCACCGTGCCGCGCGGCTTTGTCGATCTCGCCCGTCAGGTTGTCTGGCACAGCGACCCCGAGCGCTTTGCCCGGCTCTACGCCCTGCTCTGGGCGTTGAAATCGGACCGGCGCCTGCTGGAAGATCGAGGCGATGCCCGCGTGGCCCGGCTGAACCGTCTGGCCAAGGAGGTCGGGCGCGACCGGCACAAGATGACCGCTTTCGTGCGGTTCCGCGAAATCGGCGATCCGGGCGCGAACCGGCGGCGGTTTGCGGCGTGGTTCGAACCTACGCATTACATCCTCGAACCGACAGCGCCGTTCTTCGTCAAACGCTTTGGCGATATGGACTGGTCGATCTTCACCCCCGACCTCAGCGCGCATTTTCTTGGCGGTGACCTAAGCCTCGCCCCGCCCGCGCCACGGCCCGACCTGCCCGATGACGCGGCCGAGGATCTCTGGCGCACCTATTTCCGCAACATCTTCAACCCGGCGCGGGTCAAGCTGAAAGCAATGCAGGCGGAGATGCCCAAGAAATATTGGCGCAACATGCCGGAAACCGCGCTGATCCCGGAAATGGTCGCGTCGGCCCATGCCCGTGCGCGTGCGATGGCCGAGGCCGCGCCCAGCCTTGCGCCCAAACGCGCCGAAGCGATCACCGAACGGCTCCGGTCAGATCAGGCCATAGCTCGGCCAGACGATACAGGCCAGTCTCTGAAAGCGCAGCTTGCCGCCTGCCGCCGCTGCCCGCTCTGGGAAAACGCGACGCAAGCGGTCCCCGGCGAAGGCCCGGCAGACGCCGCGCTGATGATCGTCGGAGAACAGCCGGGCGATCACGAGGACCTGACAGGCCGCCCCTTTGTCGGCCCGGCGGGCCAGTTGTTCGACCAGATTGCCAGACGCGCCGGGCTCGACAGGTCGCGAGCCTATGTGACCAACGCGGTCAAGCATTTCAAATTCCAGCCGCGCGGCAAGCGCCGTATCCACCAGGCCACGAACCGGGGCGAGGTTTCTCATTGCCGATGGTGGCTCGACATGGAGCGCGAGACGGTGCGCCCGAAACTGATCCTCGCCATGGGCGCGACCGCACTGGAGAGCCTGACCGGCAACCGGCGCGACCTGCTGAAGCGGCGCGGCGGCATCGAGACGCTGGCCGATGGCACCCCGATCTTCGTGACGGTGCATCCTTCATACCTGCTGCGCCTGCCCGATGCAGAGCGCGCAGAGGCCGAAGCGCGATTCGAAAACGATTTACGCGAGGCGGTGGCCCATCTTGGATCGCTTTGATCGCAAAGGGTGCGACAGGGAGCAGACGGGTTCGGGGCTCTGCCCCATCCGCGCAGGCGCGGATTCCCCGGGATATTTTTGACCCAAAGAAGGGCGGATCGCGGTTGATTGAGCCGCGACCCACCCTGTTCTGCTCAGAGAACGACCACGTCCAGAGGCGGGAAGCCGTTGAAGCCAACCGAGGAATAGGACGAGGTGTAAGCCCCGCAGGCGCGGATCACGATACGGTCGCCCGAACGCAGACCGAGGGGCAGCTGCACGGGGCGGTTTTCGTAAAGCACGTCTGCGGAGTCGCAGGAGGGGCCGGCAAGGACGCAGGCTCCCATGTCTTCGTGATCGCGGGCGGTCTGGAACTGGTAGCGGATCGCTTCGTCCATGGTTTCCGCGAGGCCCGAGAACTTGCCGATGTCGAGATAGACCCAGCGGTGCAGGTCTTCTGGGGATTTCTTCGACACGAGCAGGACCTCTGCCACGATCTTGCCCGCCTCGGCGACAAGGCCGCGGCCTGGCTCGGCCATGATGCGGGGCACATCGCCGAAACGGTCGTGGATCAGGTCCATCACCGCAGCGGCATAGGTGCTCGGGTGGTCGATCGCCTCGCCGTAGAAGGCCGGGAAGCCGCCGCCGATGTTCAGCAGGGTCAGGCCGAAGCCCGCCGCCTGCGCCGCGTGCCAGATTCCGGCCACCTGATCCAACGTACCGGTCCACATTTCGGCGCGTTTGGTCTGCGAGCCGACATGGAAGGAAAGACCGACCGGCCTCAGGCCCAGACCGCGGGCATGGCCGAGCAGCGAGAGCGCATGGCCGGTTGCCACGCCGAACTTGCGCGAGAGCGGCCAATCGGCTTGCGAGTTCTCGACGATCACGCGGATATAGACCTGCGCGCCGGGAGCATGAATGGCGATTTTTTCCAGCTCTTCCTCGGCATCTGCAGCGAAGAGCTGGATCCCTGCATTGTAGGCGAATGCGATGTCGGACGCGCGCTTCACGGTATTGCCGAATGAGATGTGCTCGGGCGCAGCGCCCTGGCTCAGGCAAAGCTCGATTTCACCGCGCGAGGCCGCATCGAAACGGCAGCCCTTGTGGACCAGCATTTCGATGATCTCACGGGCCGGATTCGCCTTGACCGCATAGTGGATATCGGCGCCTCCCTTGCCGGTGCGCAGCCCGCGGGCAAGCGCATCGTATTGTTCAGCCACCAGCGCGGTGTCGAGCACCAGCGTCGGGCGGTCAAAGGTATTGGCGGCAATGAAGCTGTCGATGGTTTGGGTGCGCGCGTCAGCAAATGCGCCGACAAGGTCGGTTACGTAGGCGTTCATGGTCATCTCCAATAGAACCGGCCCAACAGGGCCACTTACTTCCAAGGGAGACGTTACCGTCGCTACGTAAACACGTGGTTCGGGGTTGGAACCCGACACAGGCCAGAGGCGCGTGCGTTGGCGTCTTGAATCGCCATTTAAGCCATTTTCGGATTCTTGCAAGAGAAGAATTTAGCGAATTTTCGAGACTAAAAACTGTGGATTTTCAGGCACTCTTCACCGAAGGATGAAGCTCGGGAAACGGGATACTGAAAGAGGGATAGAGATGGCCAGCCTGATGATGAACGCGGTGCGACTGGCCCTGAAAGCGGCGGGAAAGCCGATGAACAAACCGGCCCGATATCTTGCCGAGCGCGAGAACCGGGAGGACCCGATACGGGTCGATCCTCCCTCGGATATAGATGTTTCCTACGATGAGATCGGCGATTGCGCTTTTTTCCGCGTGACACCCCCTGGCCCGCTTTTGAACCGGATGATTTATTTCCACGGTGGTGCCTTTGTGAACCCGATGCGCAAGGTGCATTGGCGCCTGATCGCGCGCCTCGGAGAGGTGCTCCGCGCCGAGATGATCGTGCCCACTTACCCGCTTGCGCCCCAGCACGATCACCGCCCTGCCCATGCGCAGGCGCGCGCGCTCTTGCAGGCGCAGGAAGGGAAATCATTTCTGATGGGGGGCGATTCCGCCGGTGGCAACCTTGCGTTGGCGATGGCGCTGGCCGGGCGCGCGGGCGACGTGCCGAAAGCGGACCGGCTCATCCTGCTCGCCCCCTGGCTCGACCTGACCTGCGCCAATCCGAAGGGCCCCGCGCTGGAACCGAAAGACCCGATCATCGGGCTTGAGGTCGTGCGCCAGTGTGGAAAATGGTGGGCCGGGCCGGAAGATCCGCGTGCGCCGCATCTCAGCCCGCTCTTCGGCCCGGTGGATGGGTTTCCTCCTATCGACATCCATCAGGGCACGGCCGATCTCTGCTGGCCCGATGCGAGCGATTACGCCACCCGGCTTGCGGCGGCGGGAAATACGGGGCGCTATTACGAATACCCCGGCGCGATCCATGTGTTCCCGGCGGTGACCTTCCTGCCGGAATCGAAACTGGCCTACCGTCGAATCGAACGCGACGCGCTCGGCTCCTGAAATGCAAAACGGCGCGGGAAGATCCCGCGCCGCTCTTCATCCCGCAAGGCCGGGATCAATCCTCGTCTTCATCCTCGTCATCCGCATCCGGCAGGTTAAAGAAGCTGTCCGCGTCGGAATATTCCTTGGCGTTGCGCTTTTCTTCCTCTTCCTCTTCCTCGGCCGGGGTCCCGCTGAGCGTGAAGGTCTCCAGACCTTCGATCGCGGTCGGCATGCGCGGCTCGGCTTCCATGCCAAGCGACTGCTCGGTGGAGACCAGCTTGCGGCGTTCGTCGTCGCTCATCACCGCGCCTTCGGCGGCTTTCTTCGCGGCGGCCTTCTGCACCACCATGTCAAGTTCGGACTGCTTGCAAAGCCCCAGCGCAACCGGGTCGATCGGCTGGATATTGGCGATGTTCCAGTGGGTCCGCTCGCGGATCGCCTGGATCGTCGGCTTGGTGGTGCCGACAAGCTTGGAAATCTGCGCATCCGACAGTTCCGGGTGGAACTTGACCAGCCACAGGATCGACGCCGGACGGTCCTGACGCTTGGACAGCGGCGTATAGCGCGGTCCACGGCGTTTTTCCTCGCCCTGCGCGGCGGCGTTGTACTTCAGCTTCAGCTTGTGCAGCGGGCTTTTCTCGGCCGCATCGATTTCTTCCTGCGTCAGCTGGTTGTTGGCGACCGGATCAAACCCCTTGACCCCGGCTGCCACGTCGCCATCCGCAATGCCCTGAATCTCAAGCTCGTGCATTCCAACGAAATCCGCGATCTGCTTGAAGCTGATCGTCGTGTTGTCCACCAGCCAGACGGCTGTGGCTCTTGCCATAAGCGGCTTGCCCATGTCACATCTCCTAAACTCAATTCTTCCCCGTTGCCCGGCTTTCGCAGGCGGCCTCCGGTACTCGGGGGCGGGCTTCCGTTGTCGGGGAACTTGGGGCCTATATAGTCAGGTCTGTGCAAATTGGAAAGAGCCGAATGATACGGTCAATTACAGGTATCCTCTACGCCGCGCTGCTGGCCCTGCCTCTCTCCGCCGATGCCGGAGGTGAGAAGTCCGGGGAATTCGACTATTACGTCCTGTCGCTCAGCTGGTCGCCGAACTGGTGCGCGATGACGGGCGATGCTCAGGGTTCCGATCAATGCGACGCGCGCCATGATCACGGCTGGATCATGCATGGTCTCTGGCCGCAATATGCCCAAGGCTACCCGTCGAACTGCCCGACACACCATCGGGCGCCCTCGCGCAAGATGACCTCTGACATGGCCGATATCATGGGCACACCTGGCCTAGCGTGGTACCAGTGGAAAAAGCACGGGACCTGTTCGGGCCTTGCTGCCGACCAGTATTTCGCGCTGGCACGGCTGGCCTATGAGCGCGTGAGGCGTCCCGAAATCCTGCGCAAGCTCAACAAACCCCTGCGCCTGCCCGCCTCGGTGATCGAAGAGGCCTTTCTGGAGGCCAATCCCCAATGGGAACCCGACATGCTGACCGTCACCTGCAAACAGGGCCACATTCAGGAAGCGCGGCTGTGCCTGTCCCGCGCGCTCGACCCTGTGACCTGCGGTTCTGACGTCATCCGGGACTGCTCACTGGACGACGCGCTGTTCAACCCGATCCGCTAGGGGCAAAAAAAAACGGCTCCGCGTCTGAACGCGAAGCCGCCTTGGGTTGCTGCATAGATTGTCAGGCGCGCGATATGCCCCTTCGCGTGGCCCGCCGGAACGGGCCAGCTGTCAATCGCTTCCCGAAATTATGCTTTCTTACGACGGCGCATGACGCCAAGGGCACCCATCGCGCTCAGGATCATCAGACCAGCGGCCGGAACCGGCACAGGCGTGGTTTCCGGGATCGGGTTCGCGGTGACGAGATCCTGGTTCTTCGCGCTGGCAAAGAAAGTCATGTCGTAGTCGTCAAGGCTGCCACTGGACAGGGCGCTCAGGTAGCTGTTCGCCTGGCTTTTGACGGCCCAGTTGCTCTTCACCTCGAACGAACCGCGGTCGAGGTTAAAACCCCAGTAGCTGTCGCTGTCTTCGACAACTTCCCAGATCGCAACCTGAAGACCGGCCGCCTGAACCGACGTGGTGATCACGTCGCCAAGGGTGCCGCCGCCCAGAACGCTCGAAAACAGCTTGGACAGGTTGTTTGTGATGGTGCTCGAGAACAGGTTCGGCGCAATCGTGGCTTTCTGCGGGTTGCCAAGATACTGGTCGAGATCGACACAGAAGGCGAGGAAATCGCCAAGACCGTTGTTGCCGGTCAGGTGGAACATGCCCGCATCGACATAAGAAGTGCTGCTGCCGTTCTCGATCTTCACACGCTCTTTAAGGTTGCCCGAACCAAAGACGCCTGAGGATTGGTGCGTGATCGTGTACTCGGTCGAAGCGGAAGCCGCGCCAGCGATCAGGGAAAGCGCAATTGCTGCGCCAGTAACAAAGTTCTTAACCATTTTAACTCGTCCTAACATTGGGTTGTTGGTCGGCCCCCACCATGCTGACAAACCTTTGACACAAATCCGCCCCAATTCTCAATCTTAGAAATGGAAACTATCTGTTCGCAGCAGGCGACAAACGGTAATGACGCCCAACCTACTGTAATAAATAAATAATTCTAAGACTTCGCTATTACCCCCAAGTGAAAACCCATCCGAGAAGGTAAACAATCCGGCCTCTGGCAAGGGAACGCCCTTAATAAAGATGACCCGTTTATCGAATTCGATCACCTAATCGACATCGCGAGGCGTCGACGGCAGCATGTTCTAATGGGAAGAATAACTGTTCCAGTTAAGCGCGTATCCAGTCATCGTCCGCCCCTTCGAAAAACGTATCTCAATAATCACGAGCCGTTCGACCGCAAATCCCGGCAAGCAAGCACCCGGATTCACGTCAGTTCAAATCCTTATAGGTTTCGATACCGGATAAGTTAAGGTCGCAATGGCCACAGCCGGGCGGCATAACTTTAACCGCCCGCGACCTCCAGAACGATCTTGCCGATATGGCCCGAGCTTTCCATCCGCGCATGGGCATCCGCCGCCTTTTCAAAGTCAAAGCTGCTGTCCATCACCGGTGCCACCCGCCCCGAGTCCAGCAGCGGCCAGACCTTTTCACGCAGCTCGCGGGCAATCTCTGCTTTTGCTGCCACGCTCTGCGGGCGCAGGGTCGATCCCGTCACCGTCAGGCGGCGCACCATGATCAGGGCAAAGTTCACCTCGGCTACCGGGCCCTGCAGAAACGCGATCTGCACCAGCCGCCCGTCTTCGGCCAGCGCCTTGATATTGCGCGGAATGTAATCGCCGCCCACCATATCAAGGATGAGGTCCGCGCCGCCTTCGGCCTTCATGACCTCGACGAAATCGTCTTCCTTGTAATTGATCGCCTTTTCCGCGCCCAGATCCTCGCAGGCCTTGCATTTCTCGGCCGATCCAGCGGTCGCAAAGACCCGCGCGCCAAAAGCCTTGGCCAGTTGGATCGCGGTCGTTCCGATCCCGGAAGACCCCCCATGCACAAGGAACTTCTCTCCTCCGTCGAGTCCGCCGCGCATGAACACATTGGTCCAGACCGTGTAAAAGGTTTCGGGCAGGCAGGCGGCCTCTTTCATCCCCATGCCTTCGGGCACGGGCAGGCAGTGCACCGCCGGTGTCGCCACGTATTCCGCATAGCCACCGCCGGGCAGCAGGGCGCAAACCTTGTCGCCCAGTTTCCATTCGCTGACGCCCTGACCAATGCCGACAATCTCGCCCGAGCACTCCAGCCCCGGCAGATCGCTGGCATCCGGGGGCGGCGCATAGCTGCCCGCACGCTGCAGCGCGTCGGGGCGGTTCACCCCGGCATAGGCCACCTTGATGATCACCTGACCGGGCGCCGGTTCCGGGATCGGACGGGTCGTCGGCACAAGAACTTCCGGCCCGCCGGGCTTGGAAATCTCAACGGCGCGCATGGTCTGCGTCATGGCTTTGGCTATCCTTTCCTGCGCGTCCCCGGCATCGGAAATCGCGCCTAAGTCTCGGCTCCTCCTAGGAAACCTGACTTTTCCACACATTTCAAGAAGTTGATTCGACCGCCTCAGCCACGCGGTGTCGTCGACCCCGGAAAGCCCTGCATACGGTGTTTTCCCGGCGCCTTGATCTGGCTCATCACCCAGTTCGGCCCCATCATCAGCGGCTTCAGCAGCGGGTTCCGGTTCACGTCGGCCTTGATCTTTTCAATGGTCATGACGTTCTCGATCCGCCGGTCAAGAAATTCCCAGGTCGCGCGATTGCCCTCGCTGTCGTCGCCCAGCCAGTAAAGCGCCGTCGCGGAGTAAACCGCCGAAAGCGTCGCCCGCTTGGTGTACCAGTTCGCATCTTCCGAGGTGTCGCCCAGCGCGTTCCAGATCGCGTCCGCCGTGCCCCAGATCGCCTTGGTCCCGTCCGCTGCGTGCTGCGGCAGCGCGAACAGCGTCGTGCCCCGGCGCACCAGCTCACGGTCAGCCACTTCAAGGCGGAACCGCACCGCCGCCGCGATCCGGTCGCGAAAGCGCATCGCCTCCATGTCGGCGGCTTCGATCTTGGCCAGCATCGCCGCATCACCTCGCGCATGATAGGCCAGCGCCAGATCTACCGCGCCGCGCGGGAATAACGATTTCGCCAGTGCTGGCTCAATCTCCGAATCGGCGATTGCGGCGCGGAACGCGGCATCGCTCCAGCCATCGAACGGCACATGGTTCAGCGCCGCATCCAGCAGTTTTTCCCGTGGATCACTCTGTGCATCGGTCATTCGGACACTCCCGTCGCTAAAAATCCTGTCAGACTGGACAAGATAGCCCGGTCTTGCTATAGGGCCACTTCCTGCAATCTCTTGCAACTTTAACTTAGAAAGGTGGTGACAACCACATGCAGGTTAGTGTTCGCGACAACAATGTCGATCAGGCGCTCCGCGCCCTGAAGAAAAAGCTGCAGCGTGAAGGCGTTTTCCGTGAAATGAAGCTCAAGCAACATTTCGAGAAGCCGTCCGAGAAAAAAGCGCGCGAGAAAGCCGAAGCGATCCGCCGCGCCCGGAAACTGGCACGGAAAAAAGCACAGCGCGAAGGGATGATGTAAGTCACCCACCGCAGCATTCCGAACGGAATGAGCGACCCCCGAGGTGGAAACCGCGGGGGTTTTGCTTTTCTGGGGCCACGTTTCTAGGGTCAACTCAAGCCGCAAGCCAGCTCTTCGCAGCCTCGATCTCTGCGCCGGGAAAATATCTGACCTCGCCCGACAACACCCGCTTGCCGACCTCTGCCGCCATGCGCTGCCAACCCGCATCCCCGACAATTGCGGCCCGGTCGACCAACCCGGCATGGTTGCGGACCAGTTTAAGATGCTCGCCGATGGCGCCCAGCCCCTGCCAGCCGTCGAACTCACGAATGTCCAACAGCATCCGGAACCTGTTGTTCTTGCGGATGAACGCATCGAGATCCGCGCTTTCCTCGGCATAGACTGCTGCATCGAGCTGCCCGAGCAACTGGACATGTAGCACGCCATTGCCCAGATCGGTCTGGTGGATCGACCCAAGCGATTCAGACAGCCAGCGCCGCGCCTCGTCGATCTCATCCGGGGCAAAGACCTTCACCGGGCAGGGCATGAACACCCAGAACGCCTTGACCACACGGCGCATCGCACCCGACCTGGTCACCACCGCGCAGCGGTCAAAACCTCGCCAGTGTTTCAGCCCCATCCGCGCATCATCCATCATCGCCCCAAGGGTGAAATCGCTGATATCGCTCTCAAGTTCGATTAGCAGCCGAATGCGTTCCGAATCCTCTATTGCCTTGTCGATGGCCGGAACCAGAACCTCCCGATAATCCTCGTCCGTGATCGCGCCACTCATGCGGATTTCCAGCATGCCGTCCCGCGCCGTTTCTTTCAGTTCAATCATGTCTCAGACCTCCCACAAGCCAAGCTGGAATCTTACCACACCGGATGTGACGCGGCTTTGACCTGAGTCAGTACGGCAAAGGGTTCTGCTTGTTTCAGAGGTCCGCCGGATCGACCTCCCCGGCGGCAATGCACGCCAGCAGCGCCACGTGCACATCCAGTGAGTCGATGACCGGATAGCCCGGGTCCTGCCCGTCGAAGGCAACGTTAAGGTCGGTGCCCGCAAGCACGATGGCCTCTGCCCCCTGCTCCTTAACCATCCGCTGGCCTGCATCCAGAAACATCTGCCGCTGCGCAGGCGTGCATGTCCCGGCGATGGCCACCTCCCAATAGCTCTTCCCCAGCGTTTCGATCTCTGCATCCAGCACCATCGCCTCGGTCGGCTCAAGCTGCCCGTACAGGCGTGTCCGCATCACGCCCCGCGTCCCCAGCTGCCCGACCCGCCGGATGCCATCCTCGACAAGATACCTGTCGAGCGGCGTCACCGCCGAGACCAGCGGCAAAGGCGAAATCGCCACCAGTTCGTCAAAACAGCAAAACGCGCCAAGCGAGGTTAGCGCGGCCACTTCGGCCCCTGCGCCTTTCAACTCGGCGATCTGATCGGCAAAGATGCGGGCCTGCGGCGCGCGGATATCGGCAAGGTTGTTTTTGATCAGCGTATGTATATCCCCGTGCGACAGGGTCATGCGCAGCTTTGCTCCCTTAGCCTCCATCGCCGCCGCAAGTCGCTGCTAGTAAACCACGCTGGCCGCGACGCCGATTCCACCTACCAGACCGATATGTATTATGCCCTCCAAGCTGGCTGCGCAGGGGCAGGATGACGCCCGGAGCGGGACGATTGCAAGGTATACCCCCTACCGAGCCGCCAGGATCATCTCGCTCGCCTTTTCGGCGATCATGATCGTCGGGGAATTGGTGTTGCCGCTGGTGATCGTCGGCATGATCGAGGCATCGACCACGCGCAACGCTGCCACCCCGCGCAGACGCAATTGCGGATCAAGCGGCGCCTCCTCGCCCGCGCCCATCCGCACCGTGCCCACCGGGTGAAAGATCGTCGTCCCAATGTCGCCCGCCGCCCGCGCGAGATCCGCATCGGTCTCAATCGACATTCCCGGCTTCATCTCTTCGGGCGCATATTTCGCCATCGGCCCCTGCGCCATGATCCGCCGCGCCTGCTTGATCGCCGCGACGGCCACGGCGCGGTCGCCTTCGGTCGAGAGGTAATTGGGCGCGATTACCGGCGCGTCCTCGGGGTTGGGCGAGGCGATCTTAACGCTGCCCCGGCTTTCCGGACGCAGGTTGCAGACACTCGCCGTAATCGCCGGGTAATCGTGCAAAGGCTGGCCGAACGCCTCAAGCGAAAGCGGCTGCACGTGGTATTCCAGATCGGGCGTCTCAAGATCCGGGCGCGACTTGGAAAAGGCGCCAAGCTGACTGGGCGCCATCGACATCGGCCCGCCCCGGCGCAGCATGTATTCGAGCCCGATCTTGGCCTTGCCGAACAGGGTCGCCGCCATGGTGTTCAACGTCAGCGCATCCTTCAGCCGCCAGGCACAGCGCAGTTGCAGATGGTCCTGCAGGTTCGCACCGATCCCCGCCATGTCGCGCTGCACCTCGATCCCGTGTTCCTGCAAAAGAGCCCCCGGCCCCAACCCTGACAGCTGCAAAATCTGCGGCGAATTCACCGCGCCCGCCGACAGGATCACCTCGGCCCGCGCCCGCGCCTGACGCAGTTCTCCGTTCTGACGGTACTCGACACCGACGGCCGTGCCCTCTTCGAGCAAGATCCGCGTGGTATGGGCTTTGGTCTCGACCTTCAGCCGATCTTTCGGCGCCGCTTTCAGAAAAGCGCGCGCTGTGTTCAGCCTCCAGCCCTTGCGCTGGTTAACCCGGAAATACCCGACACCCTCGTTATTGCCCCGGTTGAAATCGGTCGTCCGGGGCAGGCCTTCGGCTTCCGCCGCCGCCATCCAATCATCCAGCAGATCCCAACGCAGCCGCTGGTTATCGACCCGCCACTCGCCACCTGCCCCGTGCATATCGTCCGGGCCGTCGACGTAATCTTCCAGCCGCTTGAACAGGGGCAGCACGTCGTCCCAGCCCCAGCCCGGATTGCCCTGCTGCCGCCAGCCATCGTAATCCGCCGACTGCCCGCGCAGGTAGAGCATCCCGTTGATCGAGGAACATCCGCCCAGCACCTTGCCGCGCGGATAAAGCAGCGAGCGCCCGTTAAGACCATCCTCCTCGGCGGTGCGATACATCCAGTCGGTGCGCGGGTTGCCGATGCAATAGAGATACCCCATCGGGATATGGATCCAGTGGTAATTGTCGCCGCCCCCGGCCTCGAGCAGCAGGGTCCGATGGCCGGCGCGGCTTAGTCGATTGGCCAGAACGCAGCCCGCGCTGCCGGCCCCGACGATGATATAGTCGAATTCCATATCTCTCTCCCCTTGGCTCATTTGTCGGGCAGCGAACCCGGAACCGCAAGCGCGATTGTCCAGCTCCTTTCATCGCCGGACCTGATGGGGCGCATCACGAAATTGCCGCACGCAAGGGGCTATGAGCCGTTGCAGGACGCCCTCGGCGACGGTTAGTCTTTCCGAACCCAGCCATGGAAGGTTCCCATGCCCAGCATTGCCGAATTTCCCGCCCTGATTGGCTTTGCCTTTGTGGCCGCCGCTTCGCCGGGGCCAAACAATATCATGGTCATGTCCTCGGGAGCGAATTTCGGCGTTCGCCGGACCCTGCCACATATGTTCGGCATTGGCATCGGGTTCGCCGTTATGATCGTGCTGGTCGGGCTTGGCCTGATGGCGCTGTTCGAAACCTTCCCGATCCTCAACACCATCCTCACCGTGGCCTCGGTCACCTATCTGCTCTGGCTGGCCTGGAAGATCGCCACTGCCGCCCCGCCGCAGGCGGGCGGCGACGTGGGAAAACCGTTCAGCTTTCTGCAGGCAAGCGCCTTTCAATGGGTCAACCCAAAGGCCTGGGCGATGGGCACCACGGCCATCACCCTCTATGCGCCGGAACACACACTCTCGGCCGTGCTGATCGTCGCGACCGCATTTGTCGCGGTGACCCTGCCCTCGCTCACATTCTGGGTTTTCGCCGGGACGATGGTGCAGCGCTGGCTGTCGAAACCCGCCCGGCTGCGCACCTTCAACATCGTCATGGCCCTATTGCTTGTGGGATCGCTCTATCTGGGTTTGCGGCACTGATCGCGGCAAAAGTCATACAAACGGTGTACGGGGGTGTACAGGGAGTGTACGGCTTTCACCCCCCTGTTTTGCCTCTTATACCGGCAAAGCCGTGGTCTGCAGAACCGTCCGCAGGGCAAAGCTCGACTGCATCTGTGACACGCCTGGTAGGCGGCTTAGATGCTGGCGGTGGATTCGGGCGAAATCCTCGGTATCCTCGGCAACGATCTTGAGGATGTAATCCGCCGTCCCCGCCATCAGGTGACATTCCAGTACATCCGGAATCCGCCTAACCGCCTTTTCAAAGGCATCCAGAACCTCGTCCGACTGGCTCTGCAGCTTGATCTCGACGATGACAGTTGTAGACATACCCAAGCGGCGCGGATCCAGCAGAGCGACATAGCCGCGAATGAACCCTTCGGCCTCAAGCCGCTGCACCCGGCGATGGCAGGCCGAAGGCGACAGGTTCACCTTTTCGGACAGATCCGCGTTCGACAGCCGCCCCCTGACCTGCAGGGCCGCAAGTATCCGCCGATCGGTTGCATCCAGCTCCATCCGCGCAATTCCCTTGCGTAAAGCGATCCAAAATTCGCAGAGTCTTCGACAAAAACCCCGTTGAGCGCCCAGAATTCTCACAGATTTTGCAAGATGGGAAGCGCATAATCGGTACATTTACACAAGGGAGGTCAGAACATGAAGATCGGTTGCCCCAAAGAGATCAAGCCGCAGGAATTTCGCGTCGGCATGACACCCAACGCGGTCCGGGAAGCGGTCGCGCATGGCCACAGCGTCATGATCGAGAAGAACGCTGGCTCAGGCGCCGGTTTCGAGGATGCCGCCTATAACGAGGCGGGCGCGCAAGTTGTTGCAACAGCGGAAGAAATCTTTGCCAGCGCCGAGATGATCGTCAAGGTCAAGGAACCCCAGCCGGTCGAGCGCAAGATGCTGCGCGAGGGCCAGTTGCTGTTCACCTATCTCCATCTTGCGCCCGATCCGGCCCAGACCCATGACCTGATTGCCTCGGGCGTCACCGCCATCGCCTATGAAACCGTGACCGACGCAGCGGGCGGGCTGCCCCTGCTGGCGCCGATGTCCGAAGTCGCGGGCCGCCTTGCGCCGCAGGTCGGCGCATGGACCCTGCAAAAGGCCAACGGCGGACGCGGCGTGTTGATGGGCGGCGTTCCCGGCGTCGGTCCGGCCAAGGTGGCCGTGATCGGCGGTGGCGTAGTCGGCACCCATGCCGCACGGATCGCTGCTGGCATGGGCGCGGATGTCACCGTGCTCGACCGCTCCCTACCCCGTATCCGCTATCTCGACGACGTGTTCGGCGGGCAATTCAAGACCTCCTACGCCAGTGCGGGCAATACAGCCGAACTGGTCGCTGAGGCCGATATGGTGATCGGCGCGGTGCTGATCCCCGGTGCCGCCGCGCCGAAACTCGTGACCAAAGCTCAGCTTTCCACCATGAAGCCCGGTGCGGCCATCGTCGACGTCGCCATCGATCAGGGCGGCTGCTTTGAGACATCGCGCGCAACCACCCATCAGGACCCGATCTACGAGGTAGACGGCATCATGCATTACTGTGTCGCGAACATGCCCGGCGCCGTGGCACGCACTTCGACCATCGCGCTTGGCAACGCCACCATGCCCTTCCTGCTGGCGCTGGCCGACAAGGGATGGAAACAGGCCTGCGCCGACGATCCGCACCTGTTGAACGGTCTGAACGTCCACGCGGGCAAGCTGACCTATTTCGCCGTGGGCAAGGCGCTGGGGATCGACGTGACGTCGCCCCAGCTGGTTGTCAAAGCGGCTTAACCGCTTGATATAGGGCGTTATCCGCAGAAACCCGCGGATAACGCCCTTATTCTGAGGGTTCGGGTCAACGCTGCTGAAGCGCGTCGCGGATCTCGATCAGGATGTCCTTTTCCGACGGTCCGGTATGGACCTCGGGTGCGACCTCATCCGGCTTTTCCGCCAGCGATTTGACCCGGTTCACCATCTTTACGAGAAGGAAGACCACCCAGGCGATGATCAGGAAATTGAGCACCGCCATCAGGAAGCTGCCATAGGCGAAGATCGACGCCCCGGATTCCCGCGCGGCGGCCAGGCTGGCGCCTTCCGGCACGTTGCCACCCAGCACGATGTACTTGTCCGTGAAATCGAACCCACCTGTGAACAACCCGATGAAAGGGTTGATGATATCGGCGACCAGCGAACTGACAATCGCCGTAAAGGCCGCGCCGATGATGATGCCGACGGCCATGTCCATGACATTGCCCTTGGCGATAAAATCCTTGAATTCCTGGATCATTCCCTAGCTCCTTGATCGAAAGACCCTGCGACCACTGTTCGCATTCACACATCGGACCGGGCACCAACGCACTCATTCGGCCCTGTCCGTCCGGGCGAATATCATTACCTTAACTAAGGTTACGCTATCAGGAGCGCCTTCATGACTGACCTCACCCAATTTCCCATTACCGCAAAATGGCCCGCCGCAAACCCGGAAATCATCCAGCTTTATTCGTTTCCCACGCCCAATGGTGTAAAAGCGTCTATCGCACTGGAAGAGATGGGCCTTGAATACGAACCGCATCTGGTCACGCTGGCCGATGCCGATGTCAAAAGCGATGCTTTTCTGTCGCTGAACCCCAACAACAAGATCCCCGCGATCATCGACCCGAACGGGCCGGACGGCGCCCCGGTGGGCCTGTTCGAAAGCGGCGCGATCCTGATCTATCTGGCGGAAAAGACCGGCAAGCTGATCGGGGATTCCGCGACGGACAAGGCCAAGATCATCCAGTGGGTGATGTTCCAGATGGGCGGGCTGGGTCCGATGCTTGGCCAGCTGGGGTTCTTTTACAAGTTCGCCGGTTCCGAGATCGAAGACCCCCGCCCGCGCGATCGCTACATAAACGAAGCCAAGCGTCTGCTGGCCGTTCTGGAAAAGCAGCTTGATGGTCAGGACTGGGTGGCAGGAGACTATTCCATCGCCGATATCGCCATCGCGCCCTGGCTCAATGCGCTGGACTTCTACGGTGCAAAGGACGTGGTGAACTGGTCGGGCCATCCCAACCTGATCGCCTATCTTGAACGCTTCTACGCCCGTCCGGCGGTGGAAAAGGGCAAGAACATCCCGCCCCGTCCCTGATGTTTTCTGCTGCCGGGTCTCAGCCGGGCAGTTTGCCTGTCAGCACATAGCGCAGGATCTCGACCACCTGACGCGGCTCTTCGGCCACCGCCAGCGCGGCCGCGTCGACCTCTTTCAGCGCATGGGCATGATCGGGCCCGTGCAGGATAATCAGCGATTTGCCAAGCGCGGCGGCATAGCCCGCATCAAAGGCCGCGTTCCACTGCTTGTACTGGTCGCCGAAACGGACGACGACCACATCCGCGTCCTCGATCCCCTTACGGGTACGGATCGCGTTGACCTGCGCGCCCTTGCGGTCGTGCCAGAACTTGTTCGGCTCTGCCCCAAGGATCGCGACGCCGCAGTCATCGCTGGCCCCGTGATCGGTGACCGGCGCGTTAAAGGTGATATCCAGCCCCTCGGCGCCCGCAGTAATCTGCTCGCGCCAGTCGGTGTGAATTTCGCCGCTCAGATAGACGTTGAGTGCCATGGTTCTCTCCTGCTTGCTGCTGCGCTCTTGCTAGCGGATCACGGCCACGGTCGAAACCCCGGTGAGAGGTTGAGGCGCCAAGCCCGCCCGCGCTATGATCCACCGATCAGGGTCAAGGAGCCACCATGCTGTCCAAACTTGCGTCGCTATATCAGGACGATACGCCTGCCGCGCACCGGTTCCGTTATGGGCTGTTGGCGTTCGACCTTGGCACCATCGCTTTCGTCGTCGTGACCTCGTTCTTCCCACATAGACCCGCCATCGAGATCATCGACGCGGTGCTTGGCGTGATCATCCTTGCGGATTTCCTTGTCCGGTTCGCGATAGAAAAGAACAAGAAGACTTTCATGTTCCGCGTCGCGACAATTGCGGATATCATCGCGATCGCGTCCTTCCTTGCCCCGATCGCGGGCGAAGGCTTCGGGTTCCTGCGCGTTTTACGGACCCTGAGGCTGTTGCACACGTATGAGCTCAGCTCGCGGCTGCGGCAGGATTTCAGATACTTCCGCGAGAACCAGGAGATCATACTTGCGGCGATCAACCTGTTTGTCTTTCTCTTCGTGATGACGGGGCTGATCTATGCGACGCAATATCCCGAGAACCCCGAAATCGGCAATTACGCCGATGCGCTGTATTTCACTGTCACCACGCTGACCACGACCGGGTTTGGGGACATCACCCTGCAAGGCACGTCGGGGAGGATGCTGTCAGTCGGGGTGATGATCGTGGGCGTCACACTGTTCCTGCGGCTGGCGCAAGTCATGTTCCGCCCGACCAAGGTACGCCACGAATGCTCGACCTGCGGGTTGGTGCTGCACGACGCGGACGCCGTGCATTGCAAGCATTGTGGCGAGACGATCCGCATCAAGACCGAAGGGGTCTATTAGCGGATCGACAGTCTCAGCCGCGCAGGCTGCCGCCAGTGGCCTTTGAGACCTTCTCGACGATCTTGGCGCTGACCGCTTCAATTTCCGATTCGGTCAGGGTCTTGTCGCTGGGCTGAAGCCGCACGGTCACGGCGAGCGATTTCTTTCCCTCACCCAGCGAGCCGCCGATGAATTCATCGAAGACGCGCACATCCGAGATTAGCGCTTTGTCGGCACCGCTGGCCGCGTTGACCAGCGTCAGCGCCTCGACATCCGCATCGACGACAAAGGCAAAGTCTCGTTCAACCGCCTGCAGGTCCTTGAGCGCCAGTGCCGGACGGGTCGCGCCCGTCTTGCGCGGCATCGGGATTTCGCCCGGCCAGAGGGTAAAGGCCATCGCCGGTCCCTTGACGCCCATTTCGTTCAGAACCTTGGGATGCAACTCGCCAAAGACGCCCAGCACCTTTTTCGGACCCAGACAGATCTTGCCGTGACGGCCCGGGTGCCACCAGCCTTGCGCGCCGCGCAGGATCTGCACCTTGGCCGGTGCGCCCATCGCCGACAGGATTGCCTCGGCATCGGCCTTGACGTCGAACACATCGATGGGGCGCGACGCGCCGTGCACATCCTTGGGTTCGGTACGTCCGACCAGCAGGCCCGAGATCAGCGTGTGCTGCTCGCCCGGCTCGCCTCCGTGGAAGGCCGGCCCGAGTTCGAACAGAGCCATGTCCATGAAGCCGCGCGCCTGATTGCGGGCGGCAGCCTGCAGCAGGCCCGGCAAGAGCGCCGGACGCATATGGCTCATCTCCGAGCTGATCGGGTTTTCCAGCCGGGTCGCGTCATCGCCGCCGCCGAACAGCGCCGCGCTGGCCTGATCGATGAAGCTGTAGGTGATGCATTCGTTGTAGCCCAGTGCCGCTGCCATGCGCCGTGCCGCCTGCTCGCGGCGCTGCATCGGGGTCATCACCGGGTTTGGCACCCCTTGGGTCAGGCGGGGCAGCGGACGGCCTTCAAGCTTGGTGAGAGATGCAACGCGCGCGACCTCCTCGACCAGGTCGGCCTCGCCCTGCACATCTGGGCGCCAGCTTGGGACATGGGCCATGTCACCATCCAGACGGAAACCCAGCGCGGTCAGCGTCTCGCGCTGCGTATCGGCAGGAATGTCCATGCCGACAAGGCTTTGCACTCGGTCTGTATCGAGCTTGTAGGCGCGGGAGTGATCCGGCAGCGCGCCTGCCAGAACCACTTCGGAAACTTCACCGCCACAGAGATCGAGGATCATCTGCGTGGCCAGTTCCAGACCATCAGCGGTGAAGAGCGGATCTACCCCACGTTCAAAGCGGTACCGCGCGTCCGAATTGATCTTGAGCGCGCGACCGGTCATCGCGATCTGGACATGATCCCAGAATGCGGATTCGACGAAGACATTGACGGTCTCGTCGGTCACGCCGGTTTCTTCACCACCCATGATCCCGGCAAGGCTTTCCGGCCCGTTTGCATCTGAGATCACCATCATGCCCGGCTGGAGCGCATATGTCTTTTCATCCAGCGCCTCGAGCGTTTCACCACCTTCGGCACGATGCACACGCAGACCGCCCGACATCTTGTCGACGTCGAAGACGTGGAGCGGGCGGTTGCGATCGAAGGTGAAGAAGTTCGTGACATCCACCAGCCGCGAGATCGGGCGCAACCCAATGGCGCGCAGACGATCCTGCAACCACTGCGGGCTGGGGCCGTTCTTGACGCCCTTGATCACGCGGCCCGCAAAAGCCGGGCAGCCATCGAGCGTGTCCTCGTCGATACTCACCTCTACCGGGCAGGGGAAGGTTCCGGGAACCGGTTCGACCGGGTGCTGTTTGAGCGTGCCGAGGCCGCGCGCGGCCAGATCGCGGGCGATGCCCTCGACGCCCAGCGCATCGGGGCGGTTTGGCGTGATCGCGATTTCGATCACCGGGTCGACCTTGGCCGGATCATTTTCGGCCAGCCAGTCGATGAACTTGTCGCCGACTTTGCCCGAGGGCAGTTCGATGATGCCGTCATGCTCCTCGGAAAGCTCTAGCTCACGTTCGGACGCCATCATGCCAAAGCTTTCAACGCCGCGGATCTTGCCCACGCCGATGGTGGTGTCGATGCCCGGCACATACATGCCGGGCTTGCAGACGACGACGGTGATGCCTTCGCGGGCATTGGGCGCGCCGCAGATGATCTGCATCTCGCCTTCGTCAGTGTCGACCTTGCAGACCCGCAGCTTGTCCGCATCGGGGTGCTTTTCCGCATGAGTCACATAGCCAAGGGTAAAATCCTTGAGCGCGTCGGCGGGGTTCGAGATTTCTTCGACCTCAAGCCCCAGATCGGTCAGCGCCTCGCCGATCTCTTCAAGTGTGGCCGTGGTGTCGAGGTGGTCTTTTAGCCAGGACAGGGTGAATTTCATGGTGTTGTATCCTTGCTCAGCCGTTCAGCCGGTCGGCGAGATCATCGGCGTCGCCTATCGCCGCAAGTTTCAGTTCGCGGGCCAGCCGCAATGTCGGTTTCGTCGCAAACAGGATCGAACCGACGATGAAAAGCCATGTGCCGAAGGTTTGCCAGCTTTCATACAGGAACATCACCGAGCCGATCAGGAAGGTCAGCGCTGCCATGAAATCAACGAGCGTGTAGACAATCTCGAACAGCGCATGAATGCGTTTGGTTTCGGCATTCCGGTTGCGTTGGTCCTGATGAAACAGCATGGTCGGATGTCCCGGCGGGTTAGTTTCGGTTATGCTCGGCAATGGCAAAGAAAGATATTGGATGCAAGCTGGGCGGGGTTGGCCCCTGCCCGATCAGCGGCTGAGACCCCCGTGCAGCGCGGGCTGGTCGAGACTGGCAAAACCGTAGTGACGCAGCCAGCGCAGATCGCTGTCAAAGAAGGCGCGCAGGTCGGGAATGCCGTATTTCAGCATGGCGATGCGGTCGATCCCCATGCCAAAGGCAAAACCCTGCCATTCGTTCGGCTCGATGCCGCCGGCCTGAAGCACCTTGGGGTGCACCATGCCGGAGCCCAGCACTTCGAGCCAGCCGTCGCCTTCGCCCACCTTGAGCGTGCCGTCCACCCAGGAACACTGGATGTCGACCTCTGCCGACGGTTCGGTAAAGGGGAAATGCGACGCGCGGAACCGGGTCTTGATGCCGTCGATTTCGAAATAGGCCGAGAAGAATTCCTCGAGCACCCATTTCAGGTTTGCCATCGAGATGTCCTTGTCGATGGCAAGGCCCTCGACCTGATGGAACATCGGCGTGTGGGTCTGGTCGTAATCGGCACGGTACACACCACCGGGGCAAATGATGCGCAGCGGGGCGCCCTGCGCCTCCATCGTGCGGATCTGGACCGGACTGGTATGGGTGCGCAGCACATGGGGCGGACGGTTGTCGCCCTCGGCGCGCGCCATGTAGAACGTATCCATCTCGGCCCGCGCGGGGTGGTGGCCGGGGATGTTCAGCGCGTCGAAATTATACCAGTCCGTGTCGATCCGGGGACCTTCGGCCACCGAAAAGCCCATCTCGGCGAAGATCGCGGTCAGTTCTTCGGTCACCTGGCTGACGGGGTGCAGCGTGCCCTGCGGGCGGTTGCGGCCGGGCAGAGTCACGTCGAGCCATTCGCTGCGCAGGCGTTCGTCCAACGCGGCGTCCGCAAGGGCCGCCTTTTTCGCGGCCAAAGCCGAGTTGATCTCATCCTTGAGCGCATTGAGCGCGGGACCGGCCGTCTGGCGTTCCTCGGGTGTCATCTTGCCCAGCTCGCGCATCTTCAGCGCGACCTCGCCCTTTTTGCCGACGGCAGCAAGGCGGATCGCTTCGAGGGCGTTTTCATCGCCCGCATCGGCGATTTGGCCCAAGTATTTGTTTTTCAGATCGTCCATGACGGCCCCCTGATAAATTCCCAGCCGTGCTAGCCGCAGCAACCCCCGAATGCAAGCCGGGCAGGCGCGATTGCAGGGCGCATGGCATGTAGCATGGACAATGTCCGGCTTTGACAGATAGCTTGCCGCAAGGGAGAAGGCGGAGGGACGCGACGTGAACGGGAGAGCTGTGGCCGATAGGGTGCCGTCATGAGCGCAGAGCCACGCCATCCGTGGCTGGTCCTGATCGGCCTGTCGTTCGGTGTTTGCGTGACCAATGGGTTCGCCCGTTTTGCCTATGGGCTGATCTTGCCCGCAATGAAGGCCGAGCTGCACTGGACCTATGCGCAGGCGGGCTGGCTGAACACGGCGAACGCGTTCGGCTATATCATCGGCGCGGTTATCACCATGGTAATGATTTCCCGTATGAACCCGTCCTACCTGTTCAATTTCGGGCTGGTAAGCACCGCGCTCTGCCTTTTTGCTACCGGCCATGACGAGGCGCTGTGGTGGCAGACCATGTGGCGCATCCTTGCGGGCATGTTCGGTGCGATGTCATTTTCAACTGCAGGCGCACTGACCGCGCAGCTTTTCCAGAGCGATCCGAAACGCAATGCGCTGGCCATTGCCATCCTGTTCGGCTTTGGCGGCGGTCTGGGGATCGTCCTTGCCGGAGCCGCGCTGCCGCTGATGATCGATTACTGGGGCAACGGTTCGTGGCCCTGGGCCTGGACGATCATCGGGTTGACCTGTTTCGTCTTGTTACCGCTTAGCTTCTGGGCCGCGCTTCAGGTACGTCCGCCAGCGCAAAAGCAACGGCAGAAGCCAGATCTGCCCCTGCGGGCCATGTTGCCGGAATTACTGGGATATGCGGGATTCGGCCTTGGCTACATCGTCTATTTCACGTTCCTCAGCGCGTGGATGACCGAGCAGGGGTCGGGCGCGTGGCTGATCTCGGCCACATGGGTCATGCTGGGGCTTTGCCTGTGCCTGTCGCCCTTTGTTTGGCGGCCAGTGCTGGAACGGTTTTCGGGGGGAATACCGCTGGCCATGATCCTGACCGGGATCGCGCTCGGGTCGGTCATGCCCGTGATCTGGCCCAAGGGATTGGGCCTTGTGATTTCAGCCACTGTCTTCGGGCTTTGCGTGTTCATGTCGCCCGGTGCGGTGACAAGTTTTGTGCGCCAGAACCTGACGCCGCAAAACTGGGGTGCGGCGATCAGCTTGTTCACCGTGGTCTTTGCCATTGCCCAGACCGTTGGCCCCTATGCCGCCGGTTGGCTGGGCGACCTGACCGGCAATATCGGCACCAGCCTGATCGCCGCTTCGGCGATCCTGCTGGTCGGAGCCGGTTGCGCAGTAATGCAGCAGACGCTTAAATCACAAGATGCTTGATGATCATCCAGATACCCATAGCTTTCATCATCACGTTCTCGGTTAGCGAGATAAATCCAAGCGGAGTATTGCTGTCGCCGCCCATACAGGCGCATTTTAACTCGCGCTGATCAATATAGACGGCTTTGAAAACCGAGACTGCACCGATAGTACCGATGAAAATCGCAATTGGTGAAGACACCCACCAGAGAATGCCCGCCGTCATCAGGATACCGGCCAGCGCCTCGCCATAGGGGTATATGTATCCATAAGGCACCCAGCGCCGCGCGAGCAGGTCGTAGTTCAGGAACATGGTCGAAAAGCTTTCCACATCCTGAAGCTTTTGCAGCGCAAGCAACGTCATCGAGATCGAGATGAAAAGTTCAAATGTCCGCAGACCGAAGGGGATCGCGGTAAAGGCCGTCACAGCGAGCGCGAGCAGAGCGGCGATGGCGAAAAGGGTGAGAACCGGTCGATAGCTCTTACCGTCGTCTTCAGCATCGTCCTTGCCGAAATAAACCCGCAGATCGTCATGGCCACCGATGCGCTCGCCATCGATCCAGGTTTGAGGGCTTGTCTTCACATCGTATTCCTCAAGAAACGCATCGGTTTCCTCGCGTGTTTCCAGCCAGTGATCCTCGACCTCGTAGCCCTGTTGTTCGAGCAGATATTTGCTCTTTAGACCGAAGGGACAGAGGTGATCGGGCATCACCATGCGGTACAGGACCGCTTTCTTGCTGGTGCTTGATTGCGCGGGGTCTGTGTCGCTCAGGCCCGGCGACATGGATGTCGTATCCGTCATGGGGCGCTCCTGTCGTTCATGAATCACATATAAAACGCCCTTCCAGCGCTGGAAGGTTCCCATTTGCCTCGTTTTTGCCGAATCGGAATGGCCGACACATTCTGTATGCGCCGCCGCCGGAAATCGTGAACGATCCGGAACACCGGTTCTGGCGTAGTGTTGTTTAACCGAAGAGGAGCAGAAAGATGACAACACGCATTAGCAAGTTTTCCAGAATCGGTGCCGCCTCCCTTTTCGGGATGGCCGCGATCTCTGCCGGAACGGACGCCGGCGCCAGTGACGCCGATCTGTTTCGTCAGCTTCCCGCAGAAGCCCGCGATCTGAAAGTCCTGAAATGGCAGCATCGTCCGGTTCTGCTATTTGCGCCGTCAGAGGACAGTGCGGATTACACAGAGCAAATGGCGTTGTTTCGACAAACCGAAGCGGCACTTGCCGAGCGCGATATCGTCGTGTTGAGCGACCTTGACCCGAAGAACCCAAGCCCGATCAGACAGACCTTTTCGCCCAATGGGTTTAAGCTGGTGCTGGTGGGCAAGGACGGGGGCGTCAAGCTAGAGAAGGACACGGTACTGCAACCCAAAGAACTTTTCGCCGTCATCGACCGGATGCCGATGCGCCAGCGTGAAATGTCGGAGTGATCACAAGCCGAACCGCAAAGCAAAAGGCCGCCCCAAGGGACGGCCTTTCACGATTCCTGTCGAAACCCGTATCAGGCTGCGAGAGCGCCTTTGGCTTGTGCGACAATGGCGCCGAATGCTTCGGGCTCATGCACGGCCAGATCGGCCAGAACCTTGCGGTCAACTTCGATACCAGCCAGCGTCAGGCCGTTGATGAAGCGGCTGTAGGTCAGCGCTTCGTCATGGCTGCGGACAGCTGCGTTGATCCTCTGGATCCACAGGGCGCGGAAGTTGCGCTTGCGCTGCTTGCGGTCGCGGGTTGCGTACTGGTTGGCCTTGTCGACGGCCTGCGATGCAACCTTGAAGGTGTTCTTGCGACGACCATAATAGCCTTTTGCGGCTTTGATGATCTTCTTGTGACGGGCGTGGGTTACGGTACCACCTTTAACACGTGACATGTGATCAGACTCCTATCAGCGGTCGTAGGGCATATAGCCCTTGACGATTTTGGCATCCGGTGCGCTCAGCGTGGTAACACCACGGGCATCGCGAATGAACTTCTTGGTGCGTTTGATCATGCCGTGACGCTTGCCGGCCTGTCCGGCGAGGACCTTGCCGGTCGCCGTCACTTTGAAGCGCTTCTTGGCGCTTGCCTTGGTCTTCATCTTGGGCATTTCCGTCTCCTTTATTCGGGTCGGTCGTGAACACGACTCGGCATGCCACTCTGGCCGGTCGCGCGTGTAGAGGCGCCGTTTACGAAAAGAGGGGTTTGGTTGCAAGAGACAATTTGCGCAGGAAATAGCACTAGTGACCGAAAAACCGGATGCGGCCCAGCACGTCATAGATCGCCAAGGGAATTTCCGAAAGATCATAACCGCCGGGTTTGACCTGAAACGCCCAGAGGACCAGAAGGCCCCCGGTCACCACCACCACAGCCGAGACCCGCGGCGGGCGACTGTCGCTATAGGCCGAAACCATGGCCGGGATCGATAGCCAAGCGACAAAAAGGCCAAGAGCTAGCAAAAGGTTCGGATCGCCGGTTATGGCCATGGATCAGCCCGGATCGGTGTTGAAGATCAGCTTTTCGTCGCAGGGCGCCACGCGCAGAATATTGGTGGTGCCCGGCACGTTGAAAGGCACGCCAGCGGTGACGACGATCTGATCGGATTCGGTTGCAAATCCACCGGCCCGCGCGGCGCGGGCAGCACTTACCACGGCCATCTTGAAGCGGTTCAGCTCGCCTACCATGACGCAGGTACAGCCCCAGCTCAATGCCAGACGGCGCGCCGTCCCACGCTGGGATGTCAGCGCGATGATCGGAACGCCGGGACGTTCCCGCGCGGTGAGAAGAGCGGTGGTGCCGGACTGGGTAAAGCAGCAAATCGCCTTGATATCGGTGGTTTCCGCGATTTCGCGGGCGGCAGCCACGATGCCGTCCGCGACGCCCGAGGCGCGCCCGCCCCGTGATGCGGCGATGATCTGCATGTAATTCGGATCGGCCTCGACCTCGATCGCGACGTTGTTCATCGTCGTGACGGCCTCGATCGGATAGGAACCGGCGGCGGATTCAGCTGAGAGCATGATCGCATCCGAGCCTTCGTAGATCGCTGTCGCCACGTCCGAGACCTCGGCCCGGGTGGGCATCGGGCTTTCGATCATCGATTCCAGCATCTGGGTGGCCACGATCACCGGCTTGGCCGCGGCACGGCATTTCCGGGTCAGGCGTTTCTGGATCGGCGGCACCGCGTGGACGGGCAATTCCACGCCCAGATCGCCGCGAGCGACCATGATCCCGTCGGAGGCCGCGAGGATCGCATCGAAGTTATCGACCGCAGACGGTTTTTCGATCTTGGAAAGGATCGCGGCACGGCCCTGCGCCAGCTCCCGCGCCTCTTCGACATCGCGGGGACGCTGCACAAAGGACAGGGCCAGCCAGTCGACGCCCAGCGAGCAGGCAAATTCCAGATCGTCACGATCCTTTTCCGACAGGGCCGCGACTGGCAGTACCACGTCGGGCACATTCACGCCCTTCCGGTTCGAGATCACACCGCCCGCCTCGACCACGCAGTTTGCGAAATCCTCGCCGCAATCCGTTACGCGCAGGCGGATCTTGCCGTCGTTGACCAGCAGGTGCGCGCCTTCTTCGAGCGCCGCGAAAATCTCGGGATGGGGCAGTCGGACACGGGTTGCGTCGCCTTCTGCAGGGTCGAGATCGAGCCGGAATTCCGCGTCCTGTTCCAGCATCTCCTCGCCATTGGCAAAAGTGCCCACCCGCAGTTTCGGCCCCTGAAGGTCGGCCAGGATGGCAATCGGGCTTTCGAGATCCTTTTCGACCTGTCGAATGATCTTGTGTCTTTCGCGGATATCATCCTGTGTTCCGTGGCTCATGTTGAGGCGAAAGACATCGGCACCGGCCTCGTGCAGGGCACGGATCATCTCGTAGGTGTCGGAGGCCGGTCCGAGCGTGGCGACGATCTTGACGTTTCTTGAGCGTTTCATTTTTCGGCTCTCCTCTGATCGCTACCCGTTATCGCAAACATAGTTGAAATCCTTATGACCCAATTCCCCTCGTGGAACAACTGGCGTAAGCCTTCGGTAAAGATCAGCACAGGCATATGACATATTTTCCGTTTTCCATCCAAGGCGAAACCCGTCCCGGGCGGTGGCTTGTGACCTCTGATCGTACCCGCAACACCGTACCATCAGATTTGAAACCAAAGCCAACTTGGCCTGCCGCAGGAAGACACGGAAAGATATATTGCCTATGACATAGGCGCCCGTCGCCTTCCCCTGCACGTTGCGCGGTTGCTGAACGCCCCGGTGATCGCATCGAGTTTTTCCCGCCTCGTGATCGATCCCAATCGCGGCGAGGATGATCCGACATTGTTAATGAAACTTTACGACAGCACGATCATCCGGGCCACTCGTCACGCGGACGGGACGGAGCAGGGAAGGCGGCTGGACGCCTATGATCGGCCCTACAACCAAGCGCTGACGCAGCTCGCGGCGTGGCCGGACGCCGCAATCCTGTCGCCCGTGACCAGCGGCTTGCCAATCCGCTATCTCGGCGATCTGCCGGATGATAGCATCGACAGGCATGCCGCGCTGCCAAGGCGACACCGAGTGGCAATTGAGCTGCGAAACGACCTGATTGCGAGGGAAGAGTCGCAGTCCGGTTGGCGGAACGACTGGCTCCGGTGCGGCAGCGGGCTATGACTGATGTCACCGGCGTTTCTGCGGGCCAGGTCTGACCGGGGCGCTGCCCCGGACCCCGAAGTATTTGCGGCAAGAAGAAAAACAGCTGTAGCACCGGGGGTGACATGAATAACGTCACGCCCTAGATCGGTTGGGTGAAATGGAGGGTGAGATGGACAAGCAGACCGAACTCGAACTGGAAGCAGCGGCGTTCCGGCGTCTCAGGCAACATCTGATGCAGGATCGCACCGATGTACAGAATATCGACCTGATGAACCTCGCCGGGTTCTGCCGGAACTGCCTCAGCCGGTGGTACCAAGAAGCCGCGAATGAACGCGGCATCGACATGGGCAAGGAAGAGGCGCGCGAGATCTTTTACGGGATGACGACGGACGAGTGGAAAAGTCAGCATCAGACCGAAGCTGGTGCCGAAAAGAAGGCCGCTTTTGAAACCGCCTTCGAAGAGAATGTGGCGCGGAAAGTCTGATACGGGATAGCTGGCTTTTCTGAACGACGTCGTTCTTCAGGCTTTCCGCGCCCATATCCGGCGAATGAAGTCGGCGCAGTCCTCGGGGGCCGTAAGGGGCAGCATATGCCCGCGATCAGGAAGGAATTCGCAGGTCAACCCGTAGCGTTCCATGCTGCGCCCCTGTGTTTCAGGATCGAGCAGCGCATCTGCGGCGCCATAGAGAACGCCGCCGGGAACGGTCAGTTCACGGTAGCGCGCGACCTGCTCAGGAAGTGCTTTCTCGAGGGCCACCAGATCGCCCGAGGCGGCGACGAAGGCGCCGGGTCGCAGGCCCAGAGCCGCACCTCCCCGGGTCAGGAAGTTATCGACCGGCGGTTCCGGCGAGAAGACATGCGCCAGAACTTTCCCGGCGCCGGCCCGTGCGAGGGGTGTCGCGACGGTCGAGGCCACAAGGCGGCGGGCGCGGGGGCTGCGCAGCTCAAGCCCTTTGAACACCGGATCCACTGCGTCCTGAACATGCGTCAGGGGGGCGATCAAGGCGATGGCTCTTGTCTTCTCCGGCCGGTCCAGTGCCATCGCAAGTGTGACCGCACCGCCGAGGGAGTGACCAACGATCATCGGATCCTCGATGCCTTTCGCATCGAGGAATTCCCCGATCATGCGGGCCTGTACGGGTAGCGCCGCATCTTCGTCGCGGTCTCGGTGCGAGTAGCCACAACCCGGCCGGTCAACCACGTAAACGTGGAAGTCCCGGGCCAGCATCCCGGCCATTGCATAAGTGAAATGCTGAAGCTGCCCGGATATCCCGTGGATCAGAACCAGCGGCGGTGCGCCCGGCTCTCCCATTTCGACGAAATGAATGGCACCGCCGTTTACGGGCTGAATCTCTCCGGCCTGCGGAACCATCGCGGACGCCGCCTTCGCAATATTCTGGGTCCAGAGGTAGAGGCCCAGAAGGAGTGCGATCAGCAAGAGCAGTAGTGCAATCACGAATGTCATGTCACGAGGGTTCCCGATCTGTCACACAACGACGGCCAAGAGCCAGTCCCCGAATGACTGTCTGCCCTGAAACCGTTCCTGCTGCCAACCGGTTTCGGCCTGCGCAGGCGATTGCTCCCTGCGCAGACGCCATTTTCGCTTAGATCGCGACCTTGCGGCTCTCGTCGAGATAGATTTCACGCAGCCGGGGAGCGACCTTGCCCGGCACACCGTCGCCGATGACCGTGCCGTCAATTTCAACGACCGGCATTACAAAGCTGCTGGCCGACGTGATGAACGCCTCGTCTGCGGCGCGGGCCTCTTCGATGGTGAAGCTGCGCTCTTCGACTTCCATCTGGGCTTCGCGTGCGAACCGCAATACGGCGGCACGTGTGATGCCATGCAGGATATCGTTGGAAAGCGCGCGGGTGATGATCCGGTTATCCTTGACGATATAGGCATTGTTCGACGTGCCTTCGGTCACGAAACCGTCCTCGATCATCCAGGCGTCGTCGGCACCGGCCTTCTTGGCCATCATCTTGCCCATCGACGGATACAGCAACTGCACCGTCTTGATGTCGCGCCGTCCCCAGCGGATATCCTCGATCGAGATGACTTTCATGCCCTTTTTCGCCGCCGGACTGTCGGCAAGCCCGGGTTTGTTCTGGGTAAAGAGAACGATGGTCGGAGCGGTCGTTTCCGGATCCGGGAAAACGAAATCACGGTCACCCGGCGCGCCACGGGTGATCTGAAGGTAGACGAGCCCTTCGTCGATACCGTTCCGGCTCACCAACTCACGGTGGATCTCGAGCAGTTCCTCCTTTGTGGTGGGGTTGACCATGTCCAGTTCGGAAAGCGACCGTTCAAGTCGGACAGCGTGACCGTCAAAATCGATCAGCTTGCCTCCCAGAACGCTGGTCACCTCGTACACACCGTCGGCCATGAGAAAACCGCGGTCGAAGATCGAAACCTTGGCGTCTTCTTCGGGCAGATAGTCACCATTCACGTATACTGTTCGGGTCATCCCTGTCTCCTTATCCCCAGAGCGCCGCACTGGGCGGGTGCACTCCGGCCGTGTCAAATGTCAGAGGCGTGTCGCGGTCCTCGGCCAGCAGAAGCGGCCCGTCGAGATCGGTCACCACAGCGCCCTGCGCGACCAGCACGGCAGGCGCCATGGCCAGCGACGAGCCGACCATACAGCCCACCATCACCTTGTAACCCTCGGCCAGCGCGGCCTCGCGCAGCGCCAGCGCCTCGGTCAGCCCGCCAGTCTTGTCGAGCTTGATGTTCACGACGTCGTATTTACCTTTCAGCCCCGGCAGGCTCGCGCGGTCATGGCAGCTCTCATCGGCGCAGACCGGCACCGGGCGGTCCATACCGATCAGTGCGTCATCCTCACCCGCCGGTAAGGGTTGTTCCACCAGTTCGACACCAAGCCGCGTCAGATGCGGCGCCAGATCCGCATAGACCTCGGCACTCCAGCCCTCGTTCGCATCCACGATGATCCGCGAAGCCGGGGCTCCTGCGCGCACCGCCTCAAGGCGGGGCATGTCATCCGGTGTACCAAGTTTGATCTTCAGCAAGGGGCGCATCGCGTTCTTCGCGGCCTGCGCCATCATATCCTCGGGCGTGCCGAGCGACAGGGTATACGCCGTGATTTCGGGAACCGGTACAGGCAACCCCGCCAGTTCCCAGGCCCGCTTGCCCGACCGTTTGCATTCCAGGTCCCAGAGCGCGCAATCCACCGCGTTGCGGGCGGCCCCTGCGGGCAACAGCTCCATCAACGCGTCCCGGGTCACATCCGCAGGCAGCGACCGGATCTCCGCCTCGACAGATTCCAGTGTCTCGTCATAGCGAGCATAAGGCACGCATTCGCCACGACCGACAAAACCGCCATCCTCGACATTTACAGTCAGAACCTGCGCTTCCGTACGGGACCCCCGCGAGATGGTAAACACCTGCGCCAGCTTGAATACATCGCGAGTCACATCGATTTTCATGGGCGCCCCATCCTTCTTTGGGTCAAAAATATCCCCGCCGGAGGCTCCCGGCGGGTCAACTTGTTATGTCCTCAGCGATTAAAGCGCAGCCAGCGCCTCGGCAAGCCGGTCGGCGTTCTGACGATAGGGATCGACAGTCGGAAGACCCATGTCCGCTTCAACCTTCGCAAGATAGGCCTCGGCCTCTTCATCACTCAGGTGCTGCGTATTGATCGAGATCCCGACCACTTCACAGGCAGGGTTGGCAACACGAGCCAGCGGCAGCGCGGTATCGCGCAGCGCTTCAAGCGTCGGCAGCTTGTATCCAGGCAGACCGCGCATATGCTCTCGGGTCGGCTCGTGGCACAGGATCAGCGCGTCCGGCTGACCGCCATGCACCAGCGCCATCGTCACGCCGGAATAGGACACGTGGAACAGGCTGCCCTGGCCTTCGATGATATCCCAGTGATCGTCGTCGTTGTCGGGCGTCAGGTATTCAATCGACCCGGCCATGAAATCGGCGATCACGGCGTCCAGCGGCACACCGCCGCCGGTGATGAGGATGCCGGTCTGGCCGGTCGCGCGGAACGTGCTCTTCTTGCCCATCTTGCGCAGGGATTCATCCAAAGCCAGCGCTGTGTACATCTTGCCGACGGAGCAGTCTGTGCCAACGGCCAGAACCCGTTTGCCACTGCGCTTCTCGCCGTTCGCAATCGGATATTGTACGGTCGGGATGCGTACGTCGTGCAGGGTCCGGCCACATGCCTTTGCAACGGCCGCAAGGTCTTCTTCATTGCGCAGGAGGTTATGCAGACCCGAGGCCAGGTCAAACCCTTCTTCCAGCGCCTCTACCAGCACCTTTTTCCACGCCTGCGAGATGATACCACCTCGGTTGGCCACCCCGATGACCAGAGTCTTGGCACCCGCGGCCTTGGCTGCGGCCAGATCCATGTCCGGCAGCTTCATATCGGCCTTGCACCCTTCCATCCGGAACTGGCCAACCGCGTTTTCCGGTCTCCAGTCCTTGATGCCCTGGGCGACCTTTGCAGAAAGCGGATCCGGCGCGTCGCCGAGGAAAAGAAGGTATGGGGTCTCGATCATTGCGGGTACTCCTTTGATTCGCCCGGACCATAAAAGAAGACGCGATCCAGTCGCTTGCATAAATCGGCGCAAGGGACCACCGAGGCGCAAGATTATTCGAAAAACCTGCTCAAGCGCCGCAAATTAATGCAGCTTGGCCTCACATCGGCAAGATGGCTGGCAAACGAGGATACGCGCCTATCTCGCTACCTTTTCTCAGGCCCCTGCCCCACTCCAAGCCAGTTTATCCAAGAAAATCACGGCCAGGCCTCAATTCGACTTGTCGCGTCAGCAAGCACCGCTTGAAACGCTGCATCGCAGAAACATGTTGCGAACCATCGGGTAATTTTATAACCCAACCAACAGACAATCGAAAACTTTATTTCGCCAAGGAGTCTCCATGTCCTTCCGCCTCCAGCCTACCCCGCCGGCCCGCCTGAACCGATGCCAGCTTTTCGGACCGGGTTCGAACACGAAACTGCCGCCCAAGATGGCAGCAAGCGATGCGGATGTCATCAACCTCGATCTCGAGGATTCCGTTTCGCCGAATGACAAGGATCAGGCCCGCAAGAACATCATCGAAGCCATCAGCGATATCGACTGGGGCAACAAGACGCTGTCGGTGCGCATCAACTCTCTCGACACGCCTTACTGGTATAGGGACGTAGTGGACCTCCTCGAGCAGGCGGGCGACCGTCTCGACATGCTGATGATCCCCAAGGTCGGCGGCGCCGAGGATATCTATGCGGTCGACGCACTGGCCACAGCGGTCGAACGCGCCAAGGGCCGCACAAAACCGGTCAAATTCGAAGTGATCATCGAAAGCGCGGCAGGCATCGCGCACGTAGAGGAAATCGCCGCCGCTTCCCCTCGGCTCGAAGCGATGAGCCTTGGCGCCGCCGATTTCGCCGCATCGATGGGCATGCAGACCACCGGCATCGGCGGCACCCAGGAAGATTACTACATGCTTCAGGAAGGCCAGAAATACTGGTCCGATCCGTGGCACTGGGCGCAGGCCGCCATCGTTGCCGCCTGTCGGACACACGGCTTGCTGCCTGTCGACGGCCCCTTTGGCGATTTCTCGGACGACGAAGGTTTCCGCGCACAAGCGCGCCGCTCCGCAACGCTCGGCATGGTCGGGAAATGGGCGATCCACCCCAAGCAGGTGGTGCTGGCAAACGAAGTCTTCACCCCCGGTGAGGAAAAGGTCGCAGAGGCACGTGAGATCCTCGCCGCGATGGAGGAAGCCACCCGCACCGGCGCCGGTGCCACGGTCTACAAAGGCCGGCTCGTCGATATCGCATCGATCAAACAGGCCGAAGTCATCGTCAAACAGTCCGAGTTGATCGCGGGCTGAGCAAGACCGCCGGTCACCTTATATCGTTGGCAGGTGACCGGCCGGAAATCTAGGATGCAGGGACCAGAGGCATATAGATCTCTGTCACCAGCTTCTCCGGCGCGGTATCGGCCGGCGTATTGAGGTATTTCTCGAAACAGGGTGAATCCGCCGCATCCCGGCCACTGCCGGTCAGCCATTCACCGAAAAAGAAATCATAAGCCTTTTGTAGCCCCGTGTAGGGCCCATGAAAGGTCAGTACCGCATATTCTCCGCCCGACAGCTCAACCTTTTCGAACGGCTCGGTCACATCGAATTGCTCAGGCATGACGGCCCCCGCATAGGATCGAAGATCCTCGACAGGCCTGCTTCGCGCGTCCTCGTAAAAAATACCGACCATTTCGCGGATCTGGGCCATCTGGCCACGCGCCACGAGCGTCGCGGCAAGCGTCTCAAACGCGCGCGAGATTCCCTGATAAGCGCCCTTGTGCTCGATACCGGCAACTTTCCGTACCGCTTCCTCACTCAGTCTAACTTCGTATGTCATGTCATCGTCCCTGCTATGGCTATCAAATCGAAGCGGCGGCAGAGCGCGTCCGCGATCGCGGAACACACCTGGCGTGACGCCCATCCTTTCGCGAAATGCCCGGGTGAAACTGGCTTGGTCAGGGTACCCGCATCTGGCGGCTATGTCTGGCAGAGAGGCCTCTTCGAACACCAGCATGACCGAGGCCCGATGCAACCGGATGCGCCGCGTCGTCTGCGCCAGCGTCTCCCCGGTCATCGCGGTACAGATCCGATGCCAGTGAAACCGGCTCATCGCCACGACATCCGACAGCGCATCCAGTGACAGATCGCCATCGAGATTGTCATGAATCATAGTTCACCACACGGATCAGCCGGTTTTCATACGCCTGGGTCATCCAGTTCCCCCGTTGCTTCGCCCTTGCAGGTGACATGAAGCGCATTTGCAAATCTTGCCGAGTTGCAATCTCCTCGCCCAAGGACATATACGATGCGGGAAACAAGGATGAGCCAAGGCATGACACAGTATCTGGATTTCGAAAAGCCGCTTGCCGAGATCGAAGGCAAGGCCGAGGAGCTGCGCGCCCTCGGACGGGCAAACGAAGAGATGGATGTCGCCTCCGAAGCCGCGGCACTGGATGCCAAGGCCGCAACCATGCTCACCGATCTCTATAAGAGCCTGACGCCCTGGCGCAAATGCCAGGTCGCGCGTCACCCGGAACGGCCCCATTGTCGTGACTATATCGATGCGCTCTTTACTGAATTTACTCCGCTCGCGGGCGATCGCAATTTTGCCGACGATCTTGCCGTAATGGGCGGTCTTGCCCGGCTGGACGGCACCCCGGTCATGGTGATTGGCCACGAAAAAGGCTCGGACACCAAGAGCCGGATCGAACGCAATTTCGGCATGGCCCGCCCCGAAGGTTACCGCAAGGCGATCCGCCTGATGCAGATGGCCGGCCGTTTCAACCTGCCCGTCATCACCCTCATCGACACCACCGGCGCCTACCCCGGCAAGGGTGCCGAGGAACGCGGCCAGTCCGAGGCCATCGCCCGCTCGACGGAAACCTGCCTGCAGATACCCGTACCACTGATCAGCGTGATCATCGGCGAAGGCGGCTCCGGCGGTGCGGTGGCTTTCGCAACAGCCAACCGTGTCGCCATGCTCGAACATTCGATCTATTCGGTCATCAGCCCCGAAGGCTGCGCCTCGATCCTCTGGAAAGATTCCGAAAAGATGCGCGAAGCCGCCGAAGCCCTGCATCTCACGGCACAGGATCTCATGACACTGGCCGTCATCGACGAAATCATCCCCGAACCCAGCGGCGGTGCCCATCGCGGTAAATCTGCCGCCATGGAAAGCGTCGGCAAGTCGATCAAGGCGATGCTCAAGGAACTCGGCAAGAAGAAAGGCGCCGATCTGGTCGCCGATCGCCGCCAGAAATTCCTCAAAATGGGGTCCAAGGGCCTCGCCGCCTGACAGGCGAGGCAGCCCCCCCTGACCTTACCCGCTTCTTTGGGTCAAAAATATCCCGGGGAATCCGCGCCTGCGCGGATGGGGCAGAGCCCCTCCCTCGGTCGCATCCAGCGCGTCAGCCGGTCAGGCGCGCCAGCGCAAAAGGCGTTTTTCGATCAGCCCAATGCCGGAACTCGTGAGAACACCAAGCGCGGAGAGAATGACCACCCCGGCAAAAAGCTTTTCCAGATCGTAAAGCGATCCGGCCTGAAGGATATATGCGCCGATACCATATTCCGCGCCAAGCATCTCTGCCGCGACCAGCAAGATGATCCCGATGGCCAGCGACACCCGCAGCCCTGACAGGATTCCGGGAAGCGCACCGGGTACGACGATCTTCCGCACAATGCTCCACCAGCTAAGCCCAAAACTCTGACCCATCCGGATCAGAGTTCGGTCGACGTTATCCACCGCCCCGTAGGTCGAGACCACAGTCGGCGTGAACGTCCCGAGCGCGATCAGGGCGTATTTGCTCGCCTCGTCGATACCGAACCAGATCACGAATAGCGGCAGCAGCGCGATCTTCGGGATCGGAAACAGGGCCGCGACAAGCGGCACCAGCCCGGCACGCGCGTAGCTGAACAATCCGATCAGCACGCCGACCGCCACACCAAGACTGACACCCAGAAGACTGCCGACGACAAGCCGGGTCAGCGAAGGCTGCATATGCACCCAGAGCTGACCGCTCTCGGCCAGAGCCCATAGCGTCTGTCCCACATCTGACGGACGTGGCAGGGTCAGATTGCCGATCCACCCGGCCCGCGTGCCCCATTCGATGACAAGCAGCAGGGCAACGAACACCACGAAACCGATACCACGCTTGGCGACGGGGCGAAAACCACCCCCCCGGAATGGCACCTTGCGCGTGGGAACCTGCCCCGATGGGGCCAGTGTCGCATCAGACATCTAGCAACTCCTGATCAGCCGCCATCGCTTCCTGCTTCATCAGCGACCAGAGATGCGCCTGCACCTCGTCAAGCCGGGCATGACCGTGATGGCGCTCTTCCAGCGGCTGATCGATTTCGATGATTTCGCGGACCTTGCCGGGACGGCGCGACAGCACGGCAATCCGATGCCCAAGCCGCACAGCTTCGGCGAGGTTGTGCGTCACGTAAACGCCGGAAAACGGCTGCCGCGTCCAGAGGGCGAGCAGATCGTCCATCAGCAACTCGCGCGTCTGAGCGTCCAGCGCCGAGAGCGGTTCGTCAAGCAGCATGACGGCCGGTTTCACCGCCAGCGCCCGCGCGATGGCCACACGCTGCTTCATGCCACCGGAAAGCTGCCTTGGCAGCGCCTTGCGAAAATCACTCAGCTTGGTACGTGCCAGTACATCTTCGATGATCTCGTCCGCCTCACGGCCGCGAATGCCGTGATCTTCCAACACGAGAGAGATATTGCCACCGACACTGCGCCAAGGCAGGAGCGCGAAATCCTGAAACACATAGGTGAGCGGGTTCAGGCAGCCTTCTGGCGGTTCTCCCAGCTGAAGGACCTGACCGGAATCTGGCCGCTCTAACCCGCCGATCAGGCGCAGCAGCGTAGACTTGCCGCAGCCCGAAGGGCCGATGATACAGAGGATCTCTCCGGCCGGAATGGAAAGAGAGATGTCCTGCAATACCGGCAAGCCGGCATAGTGATGCGTAATCTGTTCGAGAGCTAGTTTCATGGCAGGATGGGGCAGGCCACAAATGGCCCGCCCGGTCAAGCCCTAGATCATTTCCACATAGCTGGAATCGACAAGCGTCTCGGTAGAAATGCTGTCCTTAATCAGACCTTCGGATTTGAACCAGTCCACCTGATCCGTGACCGACCCCATATTCAGTGCCGCATTCGCGTTGATCCGCATCGCGCCGTTGATGATCGACTTGCTGGCCTTTTCGTAAGGATCGTCCGCGTACACATACTTGTGAATCAGCTTCACCATGTGTTCCATGCCCGCCTCGTCGGTGGTCTTGTCCACCAGCGCGGCGTTGAAATCCGCTGCCCCTTTTGAGAACGCACGCAGGAATGCTTCGGTCTTGGCGCGTTCGTTCTCAGCATTCTCTGCCGAGGTGAATACCGTCGTCACCTGATAATTGGGCAGGTAATCCGCGACCATGCCGATATGCTTGACCGCGCCGCCACCGACAAGCGCCTTGCCGATATGCGGCACGATGGTCCAGGCATCGACCTGTCCGGATTTCATCGCGCCGATGATCGCGCCGACCTTTTGCAGCGGCTTATAAGACATTTCGGCGTTTTCAGCCTGGGCAATCTTGGCGCCCATGTAATGGAAGGACGACCCCGCCTGCGTTACGGCAAAGCTCTTGCCATCCAGCTTGTCCGGCGCGGTCAAACCAGCATCGTAAGAAGCGTTCGAGGCAAGGATCATCTGGCCGTCGATCCCCTGCTCTTCGCTGAGCGCACCGCCGATCACCTTGGCCGCGCCTTTTTCGGCAAGGCTGATCAACCCGCCGGTGATCGAGGTCACGCCGAAATCCGCGTCACCCGAGGCAATCGCAACGGCCATCGGCTGCGCCGCCTGGAAAAAGCGGAAATCGACATCCAAACCTTCTTCGCTGAAGTACCCGCGCTCAAAGGCGACGAAGCTGGCGGCGTGGCTGGTAAAGCGCAGCGCACCCACGGTCATCTTCGTATTGGCCAGTGCAGGCGTCCCAAGCATCGGCAGCGTCGCGGCACCGCCCATCAATCCAAGCGCACCGCGCCGAGTGAAATTCGTCATGAGTCTTCCTCCCATAGTCGCTTTGCCCCCGAAATGAAGGCGGATATTCCGGCGCGACCCTAATTCGCGATGCCGAGAGGTGCAATTGCAATAGAGTCAGGGGAAGGTGTTGACCTATCTCGGGAAAAGGAAGCTTACGATAATCCGCGCGCCCCAGTCATCCGGCCCGTTCGCGGTCGTATCCGCCCAATAGCGGACCCCGCCGCCGATGCTGACAAGGTTCGATCCGATTTTGGTTACCTTGGTGACCGTAAAGTTGATCGGCACACCGCTGTCATCCGTCACCCAATCGTAAGTGGCTTCGGAGTTAACGGTGAAGGTCCAGGCGTTTGGCGTGGAATAACTCAGGAAAGGCTGGAAAAAGGTCGAATCGATCTCGGTATCTCCGTCGACATCCCAGAGATGGTTAGCCAAGGCCCCTATTGTCCACGGGCCCGCCTGTTTCAACACGACGCCTGTGATACCGGCCGCGAACTCATCCGCGCTCAGGTTGTCACCGCCCGTCGGCAATAGGAAAGCCGGGCCAACGCCCCATATCAACCCGCCGGCAGTCGGTGCTTTTGGCGAGAAAAAGAAGCTTTGGGTAATGTCGCCAAGACCGGACTGAGAGGTGCCGGGAATAACATCCTTTTGATCGATAAACGGGATGATCGTGCGCGAGATCAGGTTCCAGTTCTCACCGATGGAAATAGGGATCACCGGCTGGAAATTGACAAAGCTGCGAGAGCCGTCGCCATTCGGCCCATACCCTTCGTCATAGTTGAACTGGTAGGGAACGCTGATCAGCGCCGCGACCGGGTTGCTCAGCTGTTTCGCAAGATCCTGTGCGTCCTGCGCCGCGGCAGGTCCTATGGAAAGCAGCGATGTAACGGCGACGACTTTCAGGAATTCCGGACCATTCATTGCGCGCCTCCAAATAGCTCAAATCAACCTTGGGTAGATTTAGCCACAAGTTGCCTTAGCGCGATAGCCCTTTGTTAATAATTTCTTAACAGTTTCGTCCGGCCCAGCGAATTGGTCTATGTTGTCAGCAGCCGCAACCCCTGCGTCACATCGGAGCGCACCGCGAGGCGAAGCCCCGGTTCATCACCGGACTTGAGCGCCGCGATGATGAGCTTGTGGTAGTGTGGGGGGTCGGTCCGTTTCAGACGACCGTATAGCGCCCGCATGGTCGGGCCCAGCTGCAGCCAGACGGTTTCTGCGATGGCCAGCATCGCCGGGGCCTGCGCCCGCAGATAGAGGGTGCGATGAAATTCGAGATTGGTGCGGATGTATCCGACCGCATCACGGTTCACCACCACCTCGCCAATCGTGTGGTTGATGGATTGCAGCCGGTCGATCAGCGCCATATGCGCTCTCGGAAGGGCCCGGCTCGCCAGTTCGACCTCGAGCAAAGCCCGAAGGGCGGCGAGTTCCTCGATCCGCTCGTTGCTAAGTTCAGGCGTGGAGACACGCCCTGAGCTTGAAAGGAAAAGGGCGCCCTCGGCTACCAGCCGGCGAACGGCTTCACGCGCGGGGGTCATCGAGACATCGTATTCCCGGCCGATGCCCCGCAGGGTCAGAGAGGCGCCGGGCGCTATTTCCCCATGCATGATGCGTGTGCGCAATGCACGGTAAACGCGTTCATGCGCTGCGGGAAAGGCTTCTGTCAGACGCGGGTTCATCATGTCATCCGGTTTGTGATCACAGTTCTGTCACAAGTCAACCTTCCGAATCGAAGCGGTAGCGATGCAGCTTATTGCCCTCACTGCGCAACCATGCCCGGGGTGCGGCATAGGTTCCGTAAAGATTTTCAACCACGGACCAGAAAGCCGGAGAATGGTTCATCTCTGCAAGATGAGCCACTTCATGGGCGGCGACGTAATTGAGAACTTCGGCAGGCGCGAGAACCAGCCGCCAAGAGAACATGAGATTGCCCTCCGAGGTACAAGACCCCCAACGCGACCGTGTATCGCGCAGGACCAGACGCGCATATGGCCGCCCCAACCGCATCGCGTACCCATCACATGCCGCCGCGAGACGGTCGCGCGCCCGAACTTTCAGCCAAGCCTGCAATCGCGGCCCCACCGGCCCTTCTGGCACGCCAAGTGTCTCATCTTGCAAAACAATCCGACGCCCTTTGATGTGCAGGATTTCCCGGGGGATTCCGTTTACGGGGAGCGCAACGCCCGGCCCGACGCTCACGTCTTCTTCGCGCCGGTCTAGATGCCCGAGAATCCAGTCCTGCTTTTGTCGCGCAAAATCGAGCGCTTCGGATTCCGGCGTGCCATTGGGCAGGGTCAGCGTCACACGACCGTCAAGCTGCGATATGCGCAACGTTATCCGCCTTGCCCGCGCGGAACGCCGCATCACGATTGGCACGCCCGGAACGCCCGGCAGATGATGTTTGCCCAAGATGGACCCCCGAATATGTTCAAAGGCTTTGACAGTACCTACGTCATATGGCAAGCGACCGGAATCGTCGATATGACCAGATGCAATTTCAAGGGGACGCCAATGCCCAAGGAAGAATGGGGTACAAAGCGCGTTTGCCCGACAACGGGTAAACGGTTTTACGACCTGAACCAGAATCCGATCGTCAGCCCGTATACGGGCGAGGTGGTCGAAGTAGACAATGCCAAGGCGCGCATGATCGCCGCCGACGCCGAAGATGCCGCGACAGCAAAGTCGAAAAAAGCGATGGAGAACGATGACGAAGTCGTTCTGGACGATGATGATGTTGACGTGGATCTCGGCGACGATCTTCTTGAAGATGAAGACGACGACGATGATGTTTCGCTCGACGAAATCGCGGACGTCGCCAGCGACGACGACGATTGAAGAAAACCTTCGCTTGGGCGGAATTTTTCGCTTGAACCCGCCCAAGCTTGCGCCTATTCAGCGGCGCACACAATCGGGGCCTTAGCTCAGCTGGGAGAGCGCCTGCATGGCATGCAGGAGGTCAGGGGTTCGATCCCCCTAGGCTCCACCATATTTCCAGTCTCAAGAAAACAGTGGTTAGCGGACCTTAGCCGCGTGTGCGGATTGGAGTGAGTATTTTCAGCCAATGCCGACGCCCTGAAGACAAAAAACAACCCGACAATGTTGGTTAGCATGACACCAGAGCCTGCGCTTGAACCGCCGTATTGCAGAAGTGGCAGAGGCACTGGATCAGATCATCCGTGAACTTACAAACGGTATGATCCGGGCGTCCGGTTGGTCCATTTGTGAAAGGCTCGGTGGAAGTTCGACGGCGCCGAAAAACCGGTGTCAAAGGCGATCTGTTCGATGCTGTCCGTTCCTTGCTGAAGCGCTCGGATAGCGATGTCACGGCGCAGAGCGTCCTTTATGGATTGAAAGGATGTCCCTTCCGCTTTCAAGCGGCGATTGAGCGTCCGGGGCGTGATTTTCAGTGCGTGAGCCGCGTCCGGAAGTTGGCAGCTCTGCCATGTCTCTCCGTAGAGAAAGGCGCGGACGCGGAGGCTGTTCGTATGGGCGCGTGAGCCAGTGAAAATCCAGTCACGCGGCGCACGTTCGAGGAAGACGGATGCTTCGGCGGGTCTGCGAGTGACCGGACGGTCGAACTGACTTGGATCGAATAATATGCTGGTATGCTGTGCGTCAAACGCGACCGGACAGGGAAAGACAACCGCGTAATCTGCGGCGAAATCCGGACGGGAAAAGGCAAAGCGAACCTCATGCACCGGCGTTTCCCCCCCGCCCAGCCAAGACAGAAGCCCATGCGCCAATTTGAGGATCAGCATGTGACCAAATCGCTGGGGCTCGGTGTGCGGGGAGTAAGGAATCAATGCCAGCTCCACCTGCTTTGGACTGCTCCGCAAATCCAGGCGAAAATCATCCAATAGCAGATTCCAGAACGTCGAGAACCGAAACAGTGCTGAGAGCATACTGCTCGCCTCACGTTGTACGGTCAGGAGGTGCTGCAATGCGCGTGATCGGATCGGGCGGCTCCAGAGCCCCATCATTTCATCGCCGGTGGCTGGCGCGGCCTGCTGATACAGAGTGGCGATTTCTTCGAGCGTGATGCGCTGTGTCGGCGCCATTGGAATGGTCTGCAGTCCAGAGCTTTCCAAAAGGGAGGTCATCTCCACGGAAGTGCAACGGGACCGAAGAGCATCGAGCCAGTCCTCGATGAAACCCGCTGAAACGGTAGTCAGGGAGGTTGGGTCATGATTGGTCATAAAGGCTTTTATGTCGTGATCGGATACAAGTTTGGCAAAAAATGAACTTATTGGCAAGTTGCGGAAGTAGTAGGAGGCAAGAAGCCATAGTTTCTGTCGGAGAATCCGTCATGTCCTATCAACCGCCCGTGCAGGATCTGATGTTCTGTATCCAACACCTGTCCCACTGGGACAAGGTTTCAGCGCTCGAAGCGTATTCGGAATGTGCGCTGTCGGATATTGATGCCGTGCTTCAGGGTTATGCCAGGTTTTGCGCCGAGGAGGTTGCACCATTGACCCGGATCGGCGACACAGTGGCGGCCCGGTTCGACAAGGGTCGGGTGACCATGCCCGAGGGCTACGCGCGGGCCTATGCCCGGTTCGTAGAAATGGGCTGGCAGGCGCTGACCCATCCGGGCGAGTATGGCGGCACAGGGTTGCCGCGTGCCGTTGGCGCAGCAGCTGTCGAGATGTTGAACGCCGCTGACATGAGCTTTGGTCTCTGCCCGCTGCTTACCGACGGTGCGATTGAGGCGCTGCTGCTGACCGGCTCAGAGGAACAGAAACCCACCTATTTTGGGCCTCTGATTCAAGGGCGCTGGTCCGGCACAATGAACCTGACGGAACCGCAGGCGGGCAGCGATCTGGGCCGGGTAGCGACAAAGGCGATGCGGCGCGCAGACGGCACTTATGGCGTCACCGGCACCAAGATTTACATCACCTATGGCGCCCATGACCTGACCGAGAACATTATCCATCTCGTGCTGGCGCGCACACCGGATGCGCCCGACGGACCCAGGGGGTTGAGCCTCTTCATCGTGCCACAGAAACTGGTGGAACCGGACGGAACGCTTGGCAGTGCGAACTCAGTCAACTGTGTGAGCATCGAACATAAGCTGGGTGTGCGCGCGAGTCCGACCGCCGTGCTGAACTACGACGATGCCACAGGTTTCCTGATAGGTGAGGAAAACCGCGGCCTCGAATACATGTTCATCATGATGAACGCCGCGCGGTTTTCGGTAGGCGTGCAGGGCGTTGCGATGTCCGAGCGGGCCTACCAGCGGGCGCTGGCCTATGCACGCGACCGGGTCCAAAGCCGTCCGGTGAATGGCCAAAGCAAGGACGCCGTCCCGATTATCGACCACCCGGACGTCCGCCGTATGCTCCTGCGGATGCGCAGCCTGACCGAAGGCGGACGGGCGATGGCGGCGGCAACTGCGGGTTTGCTCGATATCGCGCATCACAAAGGTGATCCGGAAATGGTATCGCTCGCCGAATTCATGGTCCCACTGATTAAGGGCTTTTGCACCGAACGTGCGGTCGAGGTCGCCTCGCTGGGCGTGCAAATCCACGGCGGCATGGGTTTTATCGAAGAGACCGGTGCCGCACAGCACTACCGCGACGCCCGCATTCTGCCGATATACGAAGGCACAACGGCCATTCAGGCCAACGATCTTTTGGGACGCAAGGTGATGCGCGACGGGGGCGAAACCGCCCGTCGGTTCGCGGCACTCATTGCGGAGACCGAAGCGCAGCTTACGGGCGGTGATGCCTCGGCGCAGGCGATCGGCACAAGCCTCGCGCAGGCGCGCGGCACATTTGAGGCCGCGCTGAATTGGCTTCTGGAGAACAGCCGCAAGGATATCAACGCGGCATTCGCGGGCTCTGTCCCCTTCCTTATGCTGACCGGCACATTGGCGGCGGGGTGGAAACTCGCCCAAGGCGCCCTGGCGGCGCAGTCCGCGCGCGACGCCGGGCAGGACGCCGCGTTCATGACCCGGAAAATCGCCACAGCCCTTTTCTATGCCCAGCACGTTCTGCCCGAATGTGCCACCGAGCAAGCACGCATCCAGCACGGCTCTCAAAGCCTGTTGGACGCTGCTTTCGCCGATTAATCCCAGGAAAGGACCCGACCCATGAATGACGTCGTGAACCCCGACACCTACGAAAGACTCTCGATTTCCGCGCGCGACAACGGTCTCTATGTCGTGTCGTTGAACCGCCCGGAAAAACGCAACGCTCTGGATGTGGTCACGATCGAGGAACTGATTCGCTTCTTCAGCGGGGCGCGGATAGCGGGCGTAAAGGCCGTTTTGCTGGCAGGCGACGGTGATCACTTCTGCGCCGGTCTTGATTTGGTCGAACATTGGAAAGCTGACCGCAGCCCTGATGACTTCATGCATGTCTGCCTGCGCTGGCACGAAGCCTTCAACAAGATGGAATATGGCGGCGTTCCGATTATTGCCGCTCTGCAGGGTGCGGTTGTCGGCGGCGGTCTGGAACTGGCCAGCGCCGCCCATGTGCGCGTGATCGACCCTGGCACCTATTTCGCCCTGCCAGAGGGCCAGCGCGGGATTTTCACCGGAGGCGGCGCGACGATCCGGGTGTCCGACATGATCGGCAAGTATCGCATGATCGACATGATTCTGACCGGCCGTGTGTATCAAGGGCAAGAGGCCGTCGATCTGGGGCTGGCGCAATACATCACCGAAGACGGCGGCAGCTTTGCAAAGGCGATGGAACTCGCGGACAAAGTGGCGCAGAACCTGCCCCTGACGAACTTTGCGATTTGTTCGGCAGTCAGCCACATGAACAACATGTCCGGCATGGATGCCGCCTATGCCGAGGCCTTCGTGGGGGGTATCGTCAACACCCAGCCCGCCGCACGCGAACGGCTTGAAGCCTTCGCCAACAAGACCGCAGCCCGCGTGCGGCCCAATAGTTAAGCCAAGCGGACCCGGGTCGGGATCACATTTCGAGGACAGGGGCAAACCATGTGCTTTTGACTCCCCTGTCCTGCTTGCGCGGCGCCGAAAGCTGCCCGGAGCGCGCAAGCAAGGATTTGTGGCAACATAACGCGCAACTCGTGGAACGAGGCCTAGTGCCTTTGTTGCCACAAAAAACTTCGGCATGCTCGGCCGCACGGTTGCGACGTTTAATACCACCGACCCGTAAGGCTCTTTTGGCATCCGCTAAACGCACTGCAATAGAAGTTCTGAACCACCTCGCGATTCTTCATATCAAGGCCACCTGATTTTACGTGAGCAGCAAACGGTTGTTTCGACGGGTCGGAACGCATTATTAATCCGAGCAGAGCGATATCATGTCAGGTCCGGAAGCGCAGCGCGTGCCTCTGTGCGGAAACTGCCATTCGAATCTCACTTCCTGTGAAAAACTGGCACTTGCGAAGATTCCAGCGCAGGACTGGCTCGAAGACACGGATTTCAGACACAGCTTCGGAAGCAATAGTGATGTCAATTTCAAAGAAGCGGACAGGTTTGCAATCGCTCGATTTCAAGTTCGACGCGATCTTTGCTGAACGCCGAAAAGTCCAAGTAATCCTAAGGCAAGCAGCGTTATCGAGGCAGGCAGGGGTACTTGCGAGGGGTTGGGTGGCACGGTCCCCGTCCCTCCAGTGAAGTTCAATGTCCGTGTTTTGCCATTGATCGCAAAACTTGTCGTTCGAAAAATCACGCCTTCGATGGTCGGAACAAATGCATACTGGAACTGGCAGGACTCGCCTGGGGCGAAAGTCTTTCCGGCACAGTTCTGAGAACCAGGGAAATTACCGCCCGGAACAGCACCGCCTGCAAAGTTGGGCGAAAGAGTTGCACTGCTGACGTTAGTGATGGTGACGAATTGGGGAGCCGACATCTGGCCGATCAAGGTCTCACCGAAATTAAAGCTGAGCGGCGTCACAAGGAACGGGTCTATCCCGTTGCCCTGGAAGTTCAGCGAGTAGGCAGCGCCGTCGATTGCGAAATTGGTCGTTCCTGAAACCGATCCCTCGCCTCCTGGTACAAACTGGTAAGTGAACTGGCAGGACTCGCCCGGCGCGAAAGTCTTACCGGCGCAGTTCTGCGAACCGGGAAAGTTACCGCCCGGAACCGCGCCCCCTGCGAAATTCGGCGATTGTACGTCGCCGCTGACATTCGTGATCGTCACGCTCTGGGCAGGCGAGGTCGCGCCAACATGCATGTCGCCAAAATTGAAGGACCGCGCTGTCACAAGAAACGGGTCAGCATCCGTGGCCCCCCCGATTCCAGTGAACGAAAGTGACATCGCCTCGCCGTCGATTGCAAAGTTAGTAGCGCCCGTAATCGGGCCTTCAGTCTGCGGCGCGAACCGGTATGTAAATTGACAGGATTCGCCCGGCGAGAACGTCTTACCGGCGCAGTTCTGCGAGCCGGGGAAGTTACCCCCCGGGACAGCGCCCCCCGCAAAATTTGGCGACAAGTTTGCATTGCTGACATTCGTGATCGTCACAACCTGCGGAGCAGACTCAGATCCTACGGACACATTTCCGAAGTCAAATGAAGTCGCCGTCGCCAAAAAAGGATTTATTCCGTTGCCTTTGAAATTGAAACCGTACATCTCAGCATCGACGGCAGCACTGGTTGAGCCCGAAACTTTACCCAACGCCTGTGGCATAAACCGATAAGTGAATTGGCACGACGCCCCGGGCGCGAGTGTCACGCCGGCGCAGTTTTGTGAGCCGGGAAAGTTTTTCCCTGGCACCGCGCCGCCAGCGAAATTGGGCGAAACCGGAACGTCACCTAAGTTGGTAAAAATTACTTCCTGAGGCAACGACGTGTCGCCGACCGCGACATTGCCAAAGTCGAAGGATACGGGCGTAACCTGGATCGAAGAGGCACAGACCGATGTGGCCGTGAGAAATCCAAAAGACCACATTACAAACGAAAATCTGAGCATACTTCCCCCCAAATCACTTGCGATGAGTCACACGCCCCAATCGCCTAACTTCAGAAATAAATGCTGTTTTTGCTGGTCGTCACAAAACTTGTGTATGCATTCAAATGAACAGAAAACGTGCCCACCTGAGGCGATTTCAAAGAACAATACTCTAATGGACACCCGTCGCTACTTTAGCACGGGCTCGCGTTACCAGCCAAAAAATTTTGACTTCTTTTTCCAAAAGAGAGCGTATGGCAGACACGCGTCCCCTCTGCAGGTGACTGATCTATCTTTGGGTCCGTCGTTTTAGCCGCAAAAAACATGCAATCGTCATGGTTCTTGGAACGGACGGACAGAGAGCAAGCGCTTTTTCACAACCAAGCCTACTCGGCGGGTCCTTCCGTCTAGAGGGCGCGCCGCTGGCGTCTGGAAGACCTTTCCGTCCTCCGTGCGGCAAAGGACGATGGCGTAGCTGCATACATCATTGCGATGCTCAGGCAGTAGCCGGACGACAGATCCGCCATTTAGCCAGACTAATCACTTCTTCGATTGCTTTTTGGGAACGTTTGCCGGATTTGGTTTATGTCTTCACCTGTCTTGCACTCAGCTTTGGCACCGAATCTTCCCCCCATTGAGCATATGGTAACTAAATGGCAACATTGGTTTTTTGCTACATGTGGTTACCATATCAGACAAGATGAAACGAATTTTCGACAGACCCAGGCTGCACCAAACCTCCCTTTTACAGCACCAGATAACTCTGCCTTTGTTGTCAGAGAATATGCCTCGACCGCGCAGAATGATGCTGTTTTACCTATCAAAATTCATGCAGCCTTGATCCACACCTTTCGGCGTGTTGATCGCTTCGCTGCCCTCCACCTTTCAAACATTAGGATGCCCCATGAGCGACCATTTCTTCGTCGTGACGGGCGGCCCCGGTGCGGGCAAGACCAGCCTGATCACCGAGCTCGCCCGCCGCGGCTTTCACACAATACCCGAATCTGGTCGGGCGATCATTCGCGAGGAGATGGCGATCGGTGGTGTCGCCCTACCTTGGGCGGATCGCACGGCCTACGCAGAACGGATGCTGCAACAAGACCTGCACGCCTACAGCGCCGCGCAGGCGCTCCCAAGTCCTGTGATCTTTGACCGCGGCATTCCCGACATCATGGGCTACCTGACCCTATGCGGGCTTCCCGTGCCGCCGTACGTCACCGCAGCGGCCGAGAAAACACGTTACAACCGTCGCGTCTTTCTTGCGCCGTTCTGGGATGCCATCTTCGAACAAGATGCCGAGCGCAAGCAGACCCGCGCCGAGGCTGAAGCAACCTGCACTGTCCTGCACGAGACCTATACTGCACTCGGGTACGAGATCACTGAGCTGCCATTTAAGGACATTGTAAATCGCGCCGACTTTGTCGCCGCGCATCTGTTGAGATGAGAGATTAGACAAGCGCTTGCATTGCCTACTTGCATGTTTCCTCGGGAAGCCAAATAGCAGCTAACTTCGGTCTCATAGCGACAGCTTCCGGGATGGAAGGTCAGAATTCAGCCCAGCTGTCGCTGCCCGTATCGCTCAATTTTGTTTTGCAAACGCTAACTGCCCAGGCTTGGAAGGGTTACCAAGACGATCAGGCCAGGATGGTTGTTTCCCAGCATGACCGTTCCACTGTGTTTTTCGACAATCGCGCGGACGAGCGCCAGTCCGAGGCCGCTTCCCGGTTTGGACCGGCTGAGATCAAGCCGTAGGAAGGGTTCGAAAACGCTCTCCCGTTGCACCTCGGGAATGCCGGGACCTTTATCCGCCACCGCCAGCCGGATGATACCGTCCGATCGGTTCAGTGTGACGGAGATGACATTGCCGATGGGGCCGTGGGTAACCGCATTCTGTATCAGGTTCACCAACATCTGCTGAAGCATCTGGACGTTACCCTTGATCACGTAATGCTGACCTTGCTCGACATCGAATGACAGGCTCTGTCCTTCTGGAGTAGCCCCCTGAAAGTGGTCCACCAACTGGGATAGATTTGTCCCGCAAATT
>JAAEZD010000065.1:0-6581 GCA_018223035.1 Paracoccaceae bacterium | reverse complement strand
ACCGCATCGCGGCCTCGGGCGGGAACAAGCAGAAGGAGTATTTCGCGCGGGGCCACGAGGTCGACAACCGGGCGGCCAAGCTGATCTTCACGCGGCTCGCTTCGACCAATAACGACACGCTGACCTCCTATGTCTCGCTCCTGATGACCTCGGGGCTCGATCAATGGCAGAACCCGGCCATCGATGAGGCGACGGCAGTCTCGGACTTTGATTTCCGAACGATCCGCAAGAAGCCGTTCTCGGTTTATCTCGTGGTCCAGCCGCTGATGGTGAAGCCGCTTGCGCCCCTCATCCGCCTCTTTTTCTCCGATCTCCTCTCGGCCATGCAGGAAAAGGACCCAGGGCCGGATGAGCCTTGGCCGGTGATGATCATGCTCGACGAGTTCAATCGTTTGGGCAAGATGCCCATCGTGGTCGAGAGCATCGAGACCCTGCGGACGTATCGCGGTCACCTCGCCGTGGTTACCCAAACCATCCCCGCCCTCGATGAAATCTACGGCGAGAACACCCGCCGTGCGCTGCAGGGCAATGCCGGCGTGAAACTGTACCTGACGCCCTCGGATGAGAAAACCGTCGAGGAACTGAGTAAGGCGGTTGGCAAGACCACGAAGACCGTGGTCACGCGCTCCCAATCCATCGGCAAGAACCCCTTCGAAGGTCGCAGCCAGTCCACAAGGACCGAAGAAAGCTCTCTGCTCCCTGAAGATGAAGCGCGCCGCCTTCCGCTCGATGAGATCGTCATGGTCATCGATGCCCAAATGCCGGTCCGTGCGAAGCGGATCCAGTATTTTGACGACCGCCTGTTCAAGGCGATCCACGCGGCGCAGACGGGCGAGTTGCCGTTTCCGGAGCAGGGGGGAGGGGGGCCGCAAGGCAATCTGTCGTTGAGTATGCGCGCCATGCCGATGACGCCGCCACCGGACGGCCCGCGTGGATCTGAAGCAGATGTGGAGAGGGCACGCGAGGTCGTTGACGGTCAACCGTCAGGGCAATCTGATGTAGTTCCAAAGAAGACCTCGCCTGTCGTTCAAGCCGTTATCGCCGAGGAACAGCGCCAGATGGAGATGGATTTTGGGGGACAGCTTGCGGATGTCGAGACAGTGGGGGTGGATGATGAGGCGCAGATGCGCTCTGCCGTTGATGGCTTGGACGATATGGAAGCGATGCTGCGAGAGGGGGATGTCGAAAAGCTGGTTGCTCGATAGCGTGGTGCGCATCGCCATCTTTCAGGGAGGGCGGGAAGCGGACTTTCGCTGCGCATCGCATGAGTGACCGGAATGCGCAAAAGAGGGCGTTCTGGCGTTGCACAACGAGCGGCAGTCATATCGGAAAGTAAATGTCCTGAATCTTTTTTTGAAGGATGTGTTCGATCAACTGATTGCAAGTGCGATTTCAATACAATCTCAACGCCTCGCTCTCGTCGAACCAACCCCGATCGATAACTGAAGAGACCAGTGCGTTGGGATCGTCGGTGTAACAAACGATTGCCAAGCTTTTTTCCGCTCGACTACACGTGACGTAAAAAAGTCGTCGCGTGCGAGCGACAGCTGTATCCTCGCCCTCTGCTTCTCGTTTAAGGTCGTTGGCACTGGGCGGCTTCAGACCGAAAAGCTTGTCGTAGCTGAACAGAAAACCTCGCGCCTCTTCATCGCTTATCACGACCATGACGCGTGGGAACTCTAATCCTTTGACCCCTTGGTGGGTGCCGAACGGGGAGAGACCGCTAACGTAATGATCGTAAGCCTCGATCTGCCAGAAGGGTGTCGCCAGCATCTTCCGCCAAGCCTGATTATCGCTGGCCTCGCTTTCAAACGCATCCATGGAATCATCGACGTCAAAAACAACTTCTGAATCGTCCGAAGAAATGAATGGAGCCAATGCGTCCGGCACCATGAAGAGACCCGACTTGGCGACGACCCCAAGGACATCCAAGAATGAAGGGGCCTTTTCTCCGTTGAAGATTAGAAGCAGTTCCTCGCAAGCCTTTTGAGCGACCCTCAAGCTATCGACCTGATCCTCGCCCGCATTTTTGAGATTCTTCTTGTCCAGCAGCGGCGAAAACTCCCGGACGACGGACGTGGCGGCAAATTTGTCGTTCGCGAGCATAGCTTTGACAGTCGGAAGAATCTGCTTGCCGAAGAAACGAAGCGGCGCCGAGGATCCATCCAGGAGACCGGTCTGCAGCCGCTTGGAGGCGTAGAGCGGCTCAAACATCGCGTCAAAACCGAAGCGGGTGGCAGCCATATGATGTTCCAGGGTCAATGTCTTGAACTGTCTTCCGTCTGCGCCCCATGCCGTGTCGCCTGTGATGTCTGCCATCAGGGTCGCGACCTTGCTTTCGGCGGCCTGCTTGTCGACATCGTTGGCAAAGGCGAACAGGCGCACGAACCCGTCGGCCCTGCCTTCGCGTCCGACTTGGGCTTGACCGTCTGCGTCGGCGCGCACACGATTGACCAATTCGATGATGCGCAAGTCAGAGCGATGGTTCATCACCTTGCGTGGCAGGGCCCACCCTTGCATGCCGATGCCCAGATCGGATTTGCCATCGAGATAGATGCGCTGCATGGTATCCCCTATCAGACCTAGGCAGAATTCCTTCGAGTTGGACGCTTGAACTGTGAGCAGCGCTTCCATCAGTCCCTTGTTGGTGTCTTGGCTCTCGTCGACAAGAAGGATGGGGTAGCGGGAGATCAGAAGTTGCTGCAGAGCTGGCTTTTCTACCAGATACTGAGCGACGATAGAGATGACTTCGGAATGATTGAGCGCATCCCTGCTCCGGTTGTCGCCAGTCGGGCTGTAGATGAACTTCTTGACCGATGCGATACCGTCTAACCTGCGGGTTTTGGACTCGAGGGATCTGACGCGATCTTGATAGGTTTGGGTTTTGGTATTCTTGGTTTTCGCTATCTGTTCCTTCAGCTCAGAGATGGAAGTCTGAAGGGACTGTCGCACCCATGTCCGAATGTCCTCGGTGCGCCCTTCGATCAAAGACCAGGCAAACGCGTGGATGGTGGACACGTCGACCCTGGGGTCGTACTCGAGCCTGTGGCGGATCTCATCGCACGCAACATTGGTGTAGGTGATCACGCCGATTTTCTGCCTGGCGAGCGACAGCCGTCTTCCAGAGGAGGCCAGCACGTGCGCTATGGCCCCCACGAGGGATCTTGTTTTACCAGACCCTGCGCCCGCATACAGGAAGAAGCTGACTGGCTTATCCAAATTGAGGCTATCCCGAATGATACGGTCGGCTTCGGTATCAAAGTCAGCAGCCGCTGTTTCGATTTTGGTCATTCTGATGGCACTCCTGCTGCTGCTAGGAACTCGACCTGTTTCTTTACGAGCTGTTCCTCCAGCCAGCGCAGGCCTTCGGCAATGTAATCCGGAGTCCGTAGCTTATCGAAGCCTTCGGCGCCCAAGACGTTCAACGCGAACTCGGCCTTGGTGCCCTCTCTGAGGGCCTCGAACAGGTCTTTGCCGATTTCTGCAACGTCATTGGACCTTGCAATGGCGTCCTTAAATTTTTTCACCAGGCCGATACCGTCCAACGTTGAGAAGAAGTCCAAGTTTTCAAAAACCAAGGCGTCCTCGAAAGTGTATGGAAAGGCGGTTTGCTCGAAGTAGCCGTGAGGCAGCCAACAGACCTTGATCGGCATCTGATAGGCCACGCGAACACCGTAAAGGGCATCGTGCGGTATGACCTTGTCTACGGATCCGTCCAGTAGCTCGTCCACGGTGGATTTCTGCGGGCACCAGAGTTTCAATGTATCGTTGTTGGTGAGCTGTTCGTCCCCGATCTTGGGCTGGGCAGCCCTGCGCTTCTTGACATCCTTTCCCTTTTTGGCGTCGTGGACCGTGTATTCCTTCTGGGCGTCAAGGTCCGTGATCACCAGTGTGGTCAGCCCTAACGTATCCATAAGACCCTTGAGTTTGTGCGCATGGCTGCCGCCGACTTCAAGAATGGTGATGTAGCCTTGGTTAAGGCGTTGAAAATCCTTCTTGATGAAGTTCGGCAGCATCATGCGCTCTGCTGAGCCCTCCACAAGTACCGCAGCATCGGCAAAGAACAGATCAGTATGCTGCGCACGGATGTATCGGGTCACAAATCGGGAAGTCTCAGTTTCGTCTCCGAAGGCCTGTGTCAAGTTCACCACTGACGAAACTGGAACGGCGACCTTGTCCATCCCTGCGGGTAGACGCCGGAAATACCGCAAGCACGCATAGGGCGTCTCATGGGCCACATGGCTCGAATGTGTGCTGACAACCAACTGGGTTCGTAGTCCGATCTTTTCTCCTAGATCCGGGTGCGCCCGCAGAACCTCGTAGGCTTTCTTGATGAAGACTTGCTGCACCTGAGCATGGAGGTGAGCCTCAGGCTCTTCGACGAGTACGAGATGCAGAGGCTCAAACTCCACGTCTTCCGTGGTTTTCGAGGCCTTCCCGACCCGCATCCATGCGTCGCGGAAGCTCATGAGCCTGAAGATCATCGAGATCAGATTCTGATAGCCCAAGCCATTGTTGTCCTCGGGAAGCCGGATGATCGGAACGGTTTCGTTAGCGCCGACCATATCGACTTGGAAGGAGACCGCCGCCTGATGATTTAGACCGTCCACAGTGCGGAGCTTGGTCGCGACATGGGGCTTGGGATCGGTGACGCCGGGATAGCCAATCCCCCTCACCTCAGCAAAGGCAGCCTTGAAGCTTTCCGCGAGCCTTTCGTCGAATGCCTGCTGAGCTTTCTCAATCGCTTGAAGAGCCCCAAGATCGTCGATCCCCGGTCGCTCGGAGGGATCGAGGTGCTTATTATAGTAGGCACGCAACTGGTCAGATAGACGATGGCTGCCGGAAGGATTTGTCATCTCATCCTCTGGATCTGAGGAATGACTATCCCCGAAACCGCGTTGGGCATTGATCTCGTTCACTCGAATAAGTCCCGCAAGAGGATTGCCTTCAACAGGCAGAGGATCTTTTGGTAGAACCTGCGGCTGTGCGATCGCCTTCACCGGTTCGGCTAACTGTTTCGGATCGAGGCAATACGCTCGAACTCGAAAATGCGTGTCGAGCTTTCGAGACAAGAAATCCATCATATTGTCAGGCCAGAGCGTCAACTTCTCCGATTGATCTTTCTCACCCTCCTTCTCGGTGACGGCTTTCGCCAATGCCTCTGTAGAGCCGATGGCTTCGACAAATTCCTTGAATAGGAGTTCGGTGTCCTTAGGCTCCAAACGGAGCCTGACCCCAAGTAGGCCTCCAGTCCAATCTAGGGTTGGTAGTAGTTTGCTGACCAGGTGCAGTTCCCTAGGCAAAACGTCGAGCCATAGATCGAGAGCTGGTAGGAAGGGGGCCCACGACGCCGGTGACAGGTCGGGCTTCGTGGCTCCGCCCCGACTGTCCAGCCAAGTCTGACCTAGATCGTTGATGCCGCCCCAATGGCTCAAGGTTATGTCGTGGGTCGTGAATGTCTGGTTCCGAGCAGAAAGGAAGCGTCGGAGTGCCTGCATCGCAGATGTTTTGCCGCTGTTGTTGGCGCCTACGAACAACGTAGTTTGGGCGGCAAGATCGATACGGACAGAAAGCAGCTTGCGGAAGTTTGATATTTCAACGTGTCTGATGTGCATGGGCCCCTCCCGCGGAAATTGTTCTGGTTGTAATGTGTCAATCAAGCTCACCGTTGGCGATATTGAAATTTATACAGAACGGCAAGAATTGGGCTCGAAGCAGACAACTAATGTGAGCGAGCCGAATGGCGACTTAGGGCCGGGGGCGCCATGTTGCCTAGCCATGGGGGCGGGCCCTCGCCGCTGCACCGCCGCAAGACCGGTCCGAACCCAAAGAACCGGATATTGCTTTACGGCTGAATGACAGCAATGCGCAGAACAAACATCAAATAATTGCCGCCTTGGCGACTTCCTGTTCCATAAATTCAGAAGCCATCAAGTAGAGGAACTGCGTCGGCTGATTTGAAAAGAATTCAAAGACGAATGGACCAATGGAGCTTTTCAATATTTGATCGAATTGTTCCGGTTTGTAGCGCGTGATAGATCCAAAGTAGAAGGTCGTGAGGTAGATGGTCAGGAGCTGATTGAGCAATGTCTGCGCGGAGCTTGGAAGGTAAACGTAATATTTCCGGTAGGGCGGGTATGCGGTCACACTTCGCCAAAGACGATTCCGCGCATCGCTGCTAATCTGTGAAAGTACTTGCGAGGGACGGTGTCCGTAGTGCGTCGTGGCAGTTGTTTCAGCTTCGATGATGCGTCGACCGTCAATAACGGTTGAGCAATTCACGTTGCGCCAAGCCCCCGCCGCACCGAGGTTCTTTGAAAGGACATTCAGGCCATATCCGAGGCGGGTGAAGTCATCAGCATAGGCGCGAACCCGAAGCCAAGCTTCTTGGGTCGCGGCATCCTGCATATATTCGATCTGATCCAAACTTATGAACCGTTCTTTGATACTGTCAGCTTGACAGTAAATCCGGTGGCCGATCAGCACCTGAGCAAGGAAATCTTGCGAACGAACCTCAACACTGGTTTTAAAGCCGTTCTGTTTTAACCTGAGACATATCCTGCAGCCTGAAAGAAGTTCCA
>JAAEZD010000064.1:0-6676 GCA_018223035.1 Paracoccaceae bacterium | reverse complement strand
TTTCGCTGATGCCAGCGGACGCGGCAGTGTTGACGGCCGAATTCAAGATCAACCTACTCAACCCGGCGGACGGCGAACGGTTTCGCTTCGTCGCTGACGTGGTGAAACCAGGCAGGACGCTGACCATATGCGAGGCGCGTGCCTATGCCGTGAAGGGCCAGGATGAAAAGCTCGTCGCAACGATGACCGGAACGCTCATGGCGCTGATCGGGCGGGCGGGGGTCGCGGACTGAGCGCAACCCGGCCGCAGCACATCCGATCCGGGCGGTCGGGCCGATTATTCAGACAGCTGGATCAGCTGTTCCAGCGGCTCGCGACCTCGGCCAACCGTTTCCCGTAGGCGCGCGCGGTATCCAGATCGCCGCCAGCAGGTTCAGACCTGTCAAGCGGTAATGTTAGCTTTTAGCAGTGCGGTCGCCGATTGTCCGTCGTCAGGGTTTTTCGGAGAGCTGAGACTGTATCGTAACGGAGGATCTGGTTCGGTTTCTGTTCAAGTTTATGCGGCAGCGGCCTGATGCTGCAACCGTAATTGGAACGGATGGACGCCCACGGTGCCGATGGGCTGCCGTCACGCCGGAGTTTCCAGTCAGGGCTGAGCTGGCGCACCATTCTGGCCAAGCGCGAGAACTTTCGTGCTGCCTTCGCCGGGTTCGACTTTCGGGGAGTTGCGAACTTTGACGACAACGACATTGAGCGCCTACTTGCCGATGAAGGAATTGTTCGCTATCGAGGCAAGATCGAAGCCGTGATCAACAACGCTCGCCGTACTTTCGAGGTCGTCCAAGAGGAAGGCTCCTTCGCCGCATTCATCGATCACGTCCCAATTGGTGGTGTAGCTCAAGGCTGGCCAGCTGGTTTTCGGCGCGCCGAGCTGGTCAGTCCGTCTGCGCGGCAGGCAGGCTGACGATGGGATCATCGCAGACGGGCCCAAGGTTTCCAGTGTCATGTAGCGAGAGCGCTGGACGGCCCATTCCTCAGTCTGCTCCATCAGGATCGCGCCGACGAGACGCCGGATCGAGGCTTCATTGGGAAAGATCCCGACGACATCGGTGCGCCGCTTGATCTCGCCGTTCAGACGTTCGATCGGATTGGTCGAGTGTAACTTCGCCCGGTGTTGCTGGGGGAAGGTCATGTAGGCCAGCACGTCCTCCTCGGCGCCATCCATGAGGGTCGCGAGCTTGGGCAGCTTGCCCCGCATCTGGTCGGCGACGTTTCGCCATTGGGTCTTGGCCGCCGCATGGTCCGGCTGGGCGAAGGCGGTGGCGATGAAGGCTGATATGACGCGACGGCTGCTCTTGCCGGCATGGGCGAGCGCATTTCGCTGGAAATGCACGCGGCAGCGCTGCCAGGTGGTGGACAGGACACGCGCCGTGGCAGCCTTGATCCCCTCGTGTGCGTCGCTGATCACCAGCTTCACCCCGTTCAGTCCGCGGCGCACCAGGTCGCGCAGGAAATCGGTCCAGAACGTCTCGGCCTCGGACGGCCCGATGGACATGCCCAGCACCTCGCGGCGCCCGTCCGTGTTGACGCCGACGGCAATGGTCACGGCGACGGAGACGATACGACCGCCCTGTCGGACCTTGAGATAGGTGGCGTCGATCCAGAGGTAGGGCCATTCGCCCTCGATCGGGCGGGTGAGAAAAGTATCGACGCGTTCGTCGATTTCCTCGCACAGGCGGCTGACCTGGCTCTTCGAGATGCCGGTCCCGCCCATCGCCTGGACCAGATCGTCCATGGATCGGGTCGAGACGCCGTGGACATAGGCCTCCTGAATGACCGCCGTCAGGGCCTTCTCGGTGGCCCGGCGCGGCTCGAGAAAGGACGGGAAATAGCTGCCGCTGCGCAGCTTTGGGATGCGCAACTCCACGTTCCCGGCCCGCGTCTGCCAGTCCCGATCTCGGTAACCGTTCCGCTGCACAAGCCGTGCCGGATTCTTCTCGCCATAGTCGGCGCCTGTCTTCGCGCCAACCTCGAGTTCCATCAGCCGCTCGGCGGCAAAACCGATCATATCTCGAAGAAGATCGGCGTCTGCGCTCTTCTCCACAAGCTCTCGCAGGTCCATCATGGGTTTGGTCATCGGGGTCTTCCTTCGGTTCAGGTTGGTTCAGCAACCCGACCCTACCGAAAATTTTCCGATGACCACCGCGCCCTTGATGCCGTCCTACAGCGCCTCATGCGGAACGCGGACGCCATCAAGGGCGCGACCCAGAGTTACACCTCTCCAAGGGACGTGACCCATTCATCTGGCTATATGAACCTGCCAAGGACGACGCACTGCCACAAATGCGGTCCAAATCACCAGCGTCCGAGACCCTTTCCAAAGACCTACGAAAGCTTGGCTTCAAATTCGTGGGACCGACCACCGTATATGCATTCATGCAGGCCATGGGATTTATCAACGATCACGCAGAAGTCTGTTGGATGCGAAAGGACGTCGAAACAGCCCGAAACACCCTTCGCACACCGACATAGGCAACTGTCGGCCAATTAACGTGAAAAAAAATTCAGGGCCACTTAGCGTGGAAAGTCACAGACAGGTTTCGCGTCAGTCGACCGAGACTTCAGAGCCTTGAGAGTAGCGTGGCCAATTGAGCGGCGTCTTTGGGTTTCAGCTTTGCGCCGATCCTTTCCGACAGAACCCGTTCATAGATCGGCCACATCGCCCTCCTGACAGATTTACCCTTTTCAGAGATAGAAATGTTTTGACCTCGCCCATCTTCCAAGCAGTCCTGTCGGTCCACCAGCCCTGCTTTCACCATACGGTTCAGCAACCGCGATGTACCGTATTGGGGTAACAAAATCCGGTCTTTGAGTTCGAATGGCCGGAGTCCGTCTGGGCCTGCCTTCTCGAGTTCCAGAAGCGCGTCATACCATGCAAGTGGCGGGTATCCTGCCGATTTCAGAGACGTTTCGACAGCCTCAAGCAAAACGCGGCTTTTAGTCATGAGGGCTGTCCAGGCGGCCTCAGTAGCATGGTCAATCTCGTTCATACCCAGCACCTATCATGTACATGTAAGTGCATCAACCTTGACGCGGCATATGACGCGGCATATATAGATGCCAATGCATCGACATATGGGATCATATCATGTCACAATCGCACCTCACAGAATTTGGGATATTCCTGCTCCGTATAGCACTCGGGATCATGTTCCTGGCGCACAGCCTGTTTCTCAAGCTCTTCATTTTCACACTTCCCGGAACGGCGCAGTTCTTCATTTCGATCGGGCTGCCCGGCTGGTTTGCTTATATGGTCTTTGCAGTCGAGGCGATTGCCGGTGCCCTTTTGGTCCTCGGCGTACAGGCTCGGTGGGTCGCATCGGCGACCGTGCCCATCCTGGCCGGTGCGACCTGGGCTCACTCCGGAAACGGCTGGATGTTCGGATACGAGAACGGCGGGTGGGAATACCCGGCCTATCTGACGCTGCTTGCCATCGTGCAAGGGCTTCTGGGCGACGGCCGTTTCGCCCTCAGCCCTTCCTTCGCGCCCGGTAACGTGCAGATGGCGGGAGAGACAACATGAGCCTCCACCTCATTAGCCATGCGCTCTGCCCATATGTGCAGCGCGCGGCGATCTCGCTCACTGAGAAAGGTGTCACGTTCGAGAGAACTGACATCGATCTTTCGAACAAGCCCGACTGGTTTCTTGCCATATCTCCGCTGGGCAAGACGCCTGTCCTGGTTGTGGACGGGACGCCGATTTTCGAATCTGCGGTTATCCTCGAATATCTTGAGGATACACAACCCCACGCGCTCCATCCGCACGACGCTCTCGATCGCGCCCGCCACCGTGCCTGGATTGAATTTGGATCTGCTGTCTTGAACGACATTGCGGGGTTCTACTCGGCGCCGAACGAGAAAGCGTTGGAAGAAAAAGTGGCGGCGCTCCGCTCAAAGTTCCTTCGGCTGGACGCGGAGCTTGGGGAGGGACCATGGTTCGATGGCCACCGGTTCAGCCTCGTCGATGTCGTATTCGGCCCGGTCTTCCGCTATTTCGACGTTTTTGACACCATCGGAGAGTTTGGCGTCTTCACAGGGCTTGCCCGTGTAAGGGCCTGGCGACATGAACTGGAGCGTCGGGTTTCTGTGAAGAATGCCGTCAGTGAAGATTACCCGACCCTTCTGCGTGACTTCATCAGACGGCGCAATTCTTACCTGTCCCAGATCATGCAGACAGGAGGGCCGAAGAAGACAGTTACACAGGTGCGATCGGCTGACCGCTGATCACTTGATATCGTTTTGTCGGGCCGCAGTACAGAACCGGACGTTTGAGGTCGCTTGGCGAATGTCCGCTTTGTCCCGCACATCGGATAGTCGCCGACTTTCCCTTGAAGGCCCGCAGCAGCGTCAACCGGCACTTGCCGGCATTCCATGCCCGTCCGTGCGAAGCGCCGGGTTACCTGCTGCTCCCACAGCGCAACCTGGAACAAACCACCGATCGCGCTGATTAATGGCTTAGGGATCGAAGAATCCTCCTGAGCTCAATCCCCCGGAATACCCGCAGCCCTGTGGTCCGACAGAGGGCAGCACATCAATCGCGGGTCAATCTATCCCAGTTGGTGGACCTCTTTCAGGGGGCTACTCCAAAGGGCGGGGATGAGAAGCTCATCGCAACGATGAAAGGAACGCTTATATCGCTAGTGGGGCGAACGGGCGTGGCGGGGTGACGATCGGGTCAGAGCGAAAATTAATCTGCGAGCCGGGCTTCGAGGATATGCCGCTGGACCTTTCCGCTGGTCGATCTGGGAAAGTCCTCGAACGCGATGAAGCGAATTTCGCGCGGTCGCTTATAGCCAGCCAGGCTTTCGCGGCACAAGTTCAGCAGCGCCTCGGCATCCGGCCCGTCATCGTCACAGGCGACAAAGGCCACCGGGCTTTCCCCCCATTTCGCGTCGAAGGCCCTGACCACGGCAGCATCGATCACATCGGGATGGGAAAGAAGCACACGTTCGATTTCCGCCGGATAGACGTTTTCACCTCCGGTCTTGATCAGGTATTTCGCCCGATCCACAAAGTCGACGGTGCCGTCCGCATTGCGCCGGAACAGATCGCCCATGTGGAAAAAGCCGTTGCGAAAGTCACGGGCATTGGTGTCGTCGGCGTTCCAGTACCCGGAAAACAGCGTCGAACCCCGAAGCGCCATTTCGCCCGGCGTTCCATCGGGGACTTCGCGGTCGTCGGGATCGACCAGCCGCACCTCGCAAAAGGCGCTGATGCGCTTGGACAGCCGGTCCGGGGTCACACCCGGCGCGATCAGATCGGCGGTTCCCGGCGGCAGGCCGGTTTCGGTCGCCCCGAAGGAATTCAGATAGGGCGTGTCCAGAAGACCGGTCAGTTCCGCGATCTGATGCGGCGGCACCAGATCAGCCATTGCGCCGCAAACCTTGATCCCCTTCAGCGGCAAAGGGTTGGCGTGCCGTTCGTTAATAAAAGCCTCCAGTGCCCCGGGCATCATCACGAACCAGCCGATCCTGTGGCGTGACAGCGCCTCGTTGATGACGGCGGGCTGCAGCCCGTCCACCATCACCACGGTCCCGCCCCGCAGGATCGTTGCCAGCGCATGATCGGTGGAGGCCATGTGGAACATCGGCGCCCAGGCGATGAACCCGTCGCCGGGATCCAGCGCCAGCTGGGCCGCAAAAACCATGGATCGGGCGATATGCGCGCGGTGGCTGATATGCGCCCCCTTGGGCAGGCCCGTGGTCCCCGAGGTATAGAGGATCGTCAGACCGGCCTCGGGGTCGTCAACCATGGTTCCGGTGCGCGGGTCCGGCTCGACCCCGGCAATGGCCGTTTCCAGGTCTGGCCCGACGGTTAGACAGGGTGTCGACGCGACGGCGCGGTAAGCTTCTGAAAGTTCCGGTTCGACAACCGCGAGAACCGGCTCGACCAGATCGATGCAGTGCCGCAGTTCATCGGGGGCAAGCCGCCAGTTCAGACAGGCGACGATCGCGCCGATTCCCGCTGCTGCAAGTTCGACCTCCAGGTATTCTGAGCGGTTATGCGACAGGATCGCGATCCTGTCTCCGGGCGCCACGCCTCGTGCCAGAAAGACAGCCGCCAGACGATCGACCCGCTCCAGCAGTTCTGCATAGGTCAGTTTCCTGCTGCCGTCCTCGATGGCGAGGGCGCGGGCGCAGTCATGTGCGCGGGTTCGAAAGATCGAATACAGATCAGCGCGCCCCGCGCGGATGACGTCGGTCAGCATAGTTTCCCCCTTGCCCGAGCCTCGGTTCAGAGATCCTGCGCCAGGCGCACGCCCTCATCAATGGCGCGCAGCGCATCCAGTTCGGCGGCCTCCTTTGCCCCGCCGATCATCGTAACCGGGACGCCGCGCGCTACAACCTCTTTGGCCAGGGCTCGTTCCGGTTCCTGACCGGTGCACAGCACAATTGTATCGGCTGCGATGACCGTCGGGTTTCCGTCCGCGACGATGTGCAGCCCCGCATCGTCGATATGTTCATAGGTCACCCCGCCCATTGCCTCGACCCCATGTTTGCGCAGCGCGTTGCGCAGGATCCACCCTGTCGAAACACCAAGCCCCGCGCCCGGTTTAGCGGTCTTGCGCTGCAGCATGACGACCTTGCGGCGCGACGGCTTCGGTGCCAGAGGGTCGCCCGCCAGGGCACCCGAGGAGACAAATTCGGGGTCCACACCCCAGGTTTCGCAAAAGACG
>JAAEZD010000004.1:318284-379279 GCA_018223035.1 Paracoccaceae bacterium | reverse complement strand
CAAATCAATGCCCAGAACCTTGATGTCCATCAGATGCTCCTCTCTCCACCTATGCCCGCCACGGTAGCAGCGGGTTGGTGGGAAGGCAGTTCATCCCATTAGCTCAGAGTTTGCCGGGATTGCTATTTCTTTGCTACTTGACGCCAGACAACAAAATATACAATTAAAAACAATGAGCTACAGAACGTCCCCCCAATCCATCATCGGGGCGACGGAGAGGCGGGAAGCTGATCTGGCGTCTTTACTCATTTCGGCATCGGACTCCCGTTTTGCCCTGCCCGTTTGCCCATAGCTTCAAGGCGACGGATGCTGGCGCTTGAAGCGGGATCATCTCTCAAAAATGCGGCCAAAAGGCAACCGGTTTGCAACCCAAGGCCCGTCACGGGCGACCGCTGGGAGCCGGCTTTGGTGAAAATGCCGACCCTGAGGCATCCGCATGGGGAAACGAGGAAAACGGTGGTTTTGACTTTGTGCTAGCTGACAAGTGCCTTACGATCACATCAATCGATGCATTTTTTACTTACTTAATTTTTCTGAAGCCGCCAGATCGGCTTACATTTCTAAGGGGAGGCAGACGTGGCCCCAAATGCGGAAATCGCCGTTATTATCGCGGCTTATAATGCAAGCGATACTATTCTTCGTGCGATACATTCGGCGCTGGCGCAGACGGCTAAGGTCGAAGTGATCGTCGTCGACGATTGCTCGCAGGACGATACGGTGGCGATTGCGAAATCTGTCCAAGATCCACGGCTGAAGGTCATTTCCCAGTCAAAGAATATGGGCGCAGCATCGACCCGCAACAATGGTATCGAGACCAGTACGGCGCCTTGGTTGGCGGTGCTCGATTCCGATGATTTCATGGCGCCGGAACGTCTGGCACGGCTCTTGGCCGAGGCGACAGCTTGCGGCGCGGATTTTCTGGCCGATGATATCTATCGCGTCACTAACAGCGATCTGAACTCGACGCAAAGCCCGTTGTGGCAGGTAAACAGCACGGTCCCCGAGCGGATCACATTTGAGATATTCGTCGACGGAAACCGCCGCAATCGCCGCGGGAACAGGGGCGAGCTTGGGTTCGTCAAACCGCTCATGAACAGGGGTTTTTTAGAACGCAACGGATTGCGCTATGCAGAGGGCATGCGGCTTGCAGAGGATTACCTGTTGTACGCCGAAGCGCTGGCGGCGGGCTGCAACTTTCAGCTTGTTGGGCCAAAGGGGTACTTTGCCGTGCACCGAGGCGATTCACTCAGTTCAAACCATACGACGGCCGACCTTGGCGCCATTGTCGCGGTCGACCGCGCGCTTTTGACCCGCCCCGACCTTTCGCAACGGGATAAGGCAGCGCTGCGGCGACACCTGACAGATATACGCAAGGAATGGGCATGGCGCAGGACGATTGACGCGGTCAAGGCGCGGGACCTTTCCGATATTGCCTCTCTTGCCGTCGAACCACCGGCGGTTTCGCTTTCAGTCATGGGAAAGCTGCTTGAACAGGTCTGGTTGCGCGGGCGGCGGCGATTGACGGGCGAGACCTAGGGGGTGCCGGTCGCCAGGATCTCAGCAACGAAAGCCCGCGTGTCGGCGACAGTCTCCAGGTAGATTGAATTGGGCAGCGCAAGCAGCGCTTCGCTTTTCCGCGTGATCGCTTCGGGATGGTCGAGAAGGTGCTGAACAAGCTCTGGCACCGTTGCTTCGGGCGCGTCGTCAAAACACCACCCTGCCTGGTTTCTTTTGATCCATGCCCCGGTTTCGGTTCCCGAGGGTGCCAGCGCCGGGGTTGCGTAATATCCGCCTTCGTAGATCCGGTTCGGCAGCAGCCAGACCGAATTATGCCCCGCTTCGTACCAGTCGGCGGCCCAGACGACATCGAGATCCTCGTAAATCCGCGGCAGGTCCTGCGCCCCGTCGTAGCGCCCGAAATAAGTCATGCGTTCCGCACCGGCGACGTCGGCCTCGAAATTTGGAAAGACACCGGAGGCCGGATAGCCATGGAGCCGGATATCGACACGATCCCGGAAGGTTTTGCCGACCATGGCCAGCAAATCAAAGGAGCGGCGGCAGCGCAGATTACCCACCCAGCCGATACGCAAGGGCTTATGCGGCTGCTTGGCACTGGCGGGGCGCAGCCCAGCATCCTCTGCCAGCAATCGGTTTTCGAGAAGACGGCCGCGATAGAGGCCCGGATGACGCTGGGCAAAATAAGCGCTTTCAAAACGCGGCGATGAATAGACGAGCATATCGCTGCGCTTGATCAGCGCGCCCTCCAAACGACGCAAAAGGCGCGAGACCTTTCCTTCGCCTATCAGCTTGGTGTGAATATCGAGGCATTCATAAATAATCGGCACCTTGAGCCGGTTGTGTCGGGCAAAGGCATGGGCGCAGGCGAGCATATCGAGATTGCGGGCATAGATGAGATCGACTGCGCCCAGTTCAGGATAGGTTTGGCGCGACAAGGAAAAACTTTTCAACAACGGTCGAAGGCGTCCCGCATAGTCATTGTCGCGTGTTTCGCCCAGAGAAATCCATTTGAAATCCGCGCTTTTTGCGACGCCCCGGTGGGGCATGATGCCGATAACCTCGCACCCGGCCTGCATGAAGGCCCCTGCCCGTTTTCGCACCGCCGGTTCGTTCAGATTATGGCCGAAGAAGGCGATCCGGATCATCCCTCCCTGCCCCGCACCAGCCGCGAGAGAAAGCCCAGCCCCCAGGAGACATGCATGATACCGGCGGCGGCTCCTGCCAGCATACCCTTTGCTGAGTGATGTGAATAAGCGACGCGGGCGCTTACGAATACCAGTCCAAGCAGGTAGACGAAGGAAGGGAGCAGCAGCCACGGCTGCCACAGCATCACCCCCAACAGGCCGATCAGAATGGCCAGCACAATCAAAACCGGCGCAAGCTGTCGAAGCTTGGGCCTTTGCCCATGCCGCAGACAGGTCGTCGCACGCCCGTAGCCATAGCGAAAATATTGCTTCCAGAGACGGCGCGGTTTGTCGCGCGGAAAATACGTGACGCGGTTATCGCAATCGAGCCAGATCCGCCCGCCTTTGCCGATAATCCGTCGATCCAACTCGGCATCTTCGTTGGCGACCATGGTTTCGTCGTAGCCGCCAACAGCGCGAAAATCATCAAGCCGGAAGGCGGCGTGGTGGCCGTGATCGACATAACCTGAAACCCGCCCGGCCCGGTGCGCGGACCCTCCGGTGCCGAACGGCGTGTTGGAAACCCAAGCGACCGCAGTGGCAAATGCCGCCGGGCTTGCCGGTTCGGAATCCAGCGGCACGACGACCGAGGCGGCATCCTTGGCATGAAGAACGGCGATCAACCGCGAGACGTAGCCTGCGGGATACACGGCGTGGCAATCACAGCGGACCAATATGTCGCGATCGGCCCACATGGTATCGAGGGCTAGGTTCATGGCGGCCGACTGAAGACGTTTGGGATTGTCCAGCAGCTGGATATTCGGGAACTCGGCACTCAATTTTGCGACGATATCCCGCGTCGCATCCGTGCTGCCGCCGTCGGCGACACAAACGGCTGCCGTTCTGGTGAGTTCGTCATGCTTGAGGATAGACCGGAGGCAAAGCTCGATATGCGCTTCTTCGTTCAGGGCGGGGATGAGAACCAGAACCTTTTTACCTTGGGCAACAGTGGTATCTAGCACAGGTAGGCCTCGGCTGGCAGTTCCCGCCTTTCCTGCACCTTTGAACCTTCGGGGTCGGGCTTGAGCGACAGGCCGGTTTTCTTGAGCAGACCGATCAACCGCAAGATCTCTGCCGGCTGCGCCTCGGTTGCCGCGACGCGCATGCGCCACGTCAGACCCCGCCCGAGAGATTGCGATATTTGCCGCCCGATATCCGAGCGTTCCTTAAGCCTGCCAAGACGCAGGATTTCTTCGGGTTCGGGCCATACCCCATGTTTGCCCGACATCGCGCGGCGGCAAATCGTCATCTCGGTCGCGCCCAGTGGCATGTCTGTCGCGATGGTGGCCGCGACTTCGAAATCGTCCAGCGCGTTATTCCAGTCATTGCGCCGCCCATAGACACAGCCGCGCTGCATCAAACCCGCCCGTTCGGCCAGTTCCGGCCGTTCATCGCAATACATCGCAACATAGAAGGACAGCGGGATTTTTTCGCGCAGGTTCCGGAATACCTTCCTGTCCTGCGCGCTCCAGACCTTTTCGGAGTCGCTGGCAGAGTGGCGATGTTTCGAAGATCCCCTGTCGCCGTCGTGCTTTCTCTGCTGAAACAGGATGTCTTCGGTCATGCGGATGGGCGTGCTGACGACGAGCCGGGCGATCATGTCGTAGTCGATCGACCGGTGCAGGTTTTCATTGAAGGGCCCCACCTTTTCATAACATTCGCGGCGCACCATCATGGCGGGTTGGAAAAGGAAGATATCCTCGAGAAGGCTTCTTGCAGGCGTGCCCTGCGCCAAGTCCGGCCAGTAACCCGCATCGGTCACAACACGGCCCGACGGACCTTCCGAAAACCGCGCATAGCAGCCGCCGGCGACACCAATGGAAGGGTCGGCATCGAGGATACCGGCCAGCGTTTCGGCTGCATGGGGCAAAAGCAAATCGTCATCGTCACAAATCCAGACGTAATCCCCTTTGACGAATTTCATTGCCTGATTGAGCGCCGAGGATTTACCGGCATTCGGCGCGCGATGGTACGTGAGATTGTCGCACCAGAGAGATTTTACAGCATCTTCGGTGCCATCGACGGAACCGTCATCCCAAACGATGATCTGTTCCACGGGGCGAGTCTGGCCGAACAGCGACTGCAACGTATCAACAAGATAATCTTTCCTGTTATACGTTGGAACAATAGCGGCAATGGTCGACAAAACTAACCCCACCTTAAAATTCAAAAATAATATTTTAACAGAATCTGACGATTCGCGAATTTTGACAACAGACCATGATGTCAGAAGTCAATCAGCCGCACGATGGCAAGAAATTCGGGCAACAAAGCCACAGATGAGCGATTTGGGGCGTTTCTGGCCTGTCTATGCGCTGTCAACCGGCCGCGTGCGAATTGTTCGTTGCCTGAAAAGCCATCAGCGCCTATCATAATGAAAATTTGTTATTGATTAAAAACTTAGTCCGGATCCAGCGATTTTCAGCTTCCGGACCCTGTAGAGTATAATTCTTTGGCTCAATTGGCTGCGCTTCACCCTGAATCCGAACTGCGCAATACTGCGTCGCAGCAAAGGTTGCCCGACTTCATTATTGGCGGTGCGCCTAAATGCGGAACGACCTCACTTCACTTTATTCTGGATCAGCATCCGGATATCGGTATTCCCGACGAAGAGGTGCATTATTTCGATGCGGACGATCCAATCACCCACCCGGATTTCCTTTACGAGGAAAAGGGTTCGCTGAAATGGTGGGATCCAAGGCCGCCTGCGCTGGACAATCTCAACTGGTATGCAGACCGGTTTGCCGCATTGGGAAATCCGCAATTTCTGGGTGAGGATTCAACAACCTACCTGATGTCCGAAGTGGCCGCTGCCCGGATCAACGCTTTGTTGCCCGAAGCCAAGGTCGTTTTCATGCTGCGGCATCCAGTGGAACGTGCCTATTCCCAATACTGGCATCTGATGAAGACTTCGCGGGCGACGGACACCTTCGAGACGGCCTTGACGAAACACCCGCATATTTTGCTCGGTTCCAGCTTTTGCTCGGGTATCCGGCGGTTCCAGCAGGTTCTGGGAGAAGAGCGGGTCAAGGTGTGCCTGTTCGAAGACTTTCGGGCCGATATGCAAGGTTGCGTGGATTCCGTGACCGATTTCATCGGTGCCCCCAGAATGAAAGTGGATCCAGAGCGATCATGGTTCAATCGCACGATGTACCCGTCGAACATCGGTCTTCAGCGTCAGGCGAACCGGATTGGCCGACATCTTGTGAAAGGCCGCTATCACCGGCACATGGGCGGCGAACGGGGATTACAGCGACGCGTTGAGGACAAGCTGCACTACTGGTGGTTTGCCCATGTCAATCCGCGACTGCTCAGGGCTGAAAGACCGCTCCCGATGAAAGAGGACACGCGCGCCTTTCTCGTCCAGCATTTGTCGACAAGGAACGCCGGGCTATCAAAGCTGCTGGGCCGTGACCTCTCGAACGTGTGGAAAGATATGACATGCTGAGTTTAATGCCTGCGACAAGATTATACACCCTGAGGTTGTTTTTTGTTACCGTAGTGTGAATTGCTTAGAAAACCGGCTCGTGCCTTAATCATAGGAAGGGGTGCGAGAGAACGAATGGGAGCAGGACGAGTTTGAACCGCCAGTCTAATGCATTTTCCCTGATGATCGACGACCCGATCGACGCAACGCCGGTCGCCGCTCCCCTCGGATTCAACGAACTCTACCGCTTCTTCCGGCGTCGCTGGTTGTTGATCTGCTTGATCGCGACCCTGACCGTCATTCTGGCCGCGATGTTGCTGTCGAGCGTGACGCCCCGCTACACCGCTACCGCCGAACTTACCCTGATCGACCAGCGTCAGCAGACGACCCCGATTACCGATCTCCTGTCCGGTGTGCCGCTAAGCCGACAGCTTGTAGAGCAGGAAATCACCACGATGAATTCCAAAGCTTTCATGATCAACGTCGTCAAAACGTTGGGGATCGACGAAAGCTCGCCCATTATAAATTCCGAGGCGGCACCGTCCCTGCCCCGCCGGGTGATTTCAAGCATCAAAGGCTTTGTCGGGTCGATCCTCGCACCTTCCCGGCCTGAACCGGCTGTCGAGAATGAAGAGCAGACCGCCGAGGATGACACTGTCGTCGGTGCCGAGGAGATGACTCCGTCGCAGGCCGAGGCTTTTCGGGGCCTCGCCGAGGACATCCGGCTCTACGGGCCGGCCGCAGACAAGCTTGCCAGCAATCTCAACATCGCCCAGCGCGGTAATGGTTACGTGATCGAGGTGTCTTCGACCTCGGACGACCCGAATACCGCCGCGCAGATCGCCAACGTCACGGCCACCGAATACGCCCGCTTCAGCCTCGATATTCGGGGGCAGTCCATCGAAGACCAGGTTCAACTACTGAGCGCGAGGGTCGAAGACCTTGGGCGTGATCTCGCCCGTGCCGAGAATTCGGTTGTCGATTTTCAGGAACAGTCTGTGGGAGCGGATAACGACAGCGTTAACCTGTTGAACCAGCAATTGCAGGACCTGTTCCGCCGTCTGGTCGAAGTACGTTCGGAAATTCTGCGCGCCGAAGCCCGCCACGACCTGATTGAGGAAATCATCCAAGAGTCAGGGGCGCTGAAGGCTTCGGAATTCCAGAATTCGCCGATCCTCATCCAGCTTCGCTCGCAACTGTCCAGCCGACGCATCGAGTTGAGCCGTGCAAGCGAGCAGTTCGGACCGAATAGCGGTCAGGTCTCTGCCATTCTGGCCAACAGTGAACGCATCGAAGAAGAAATCGAGATCGAGACCCAGCGGATTGTGGCGGAACTTGCCACCGAGGCCGAAGTCGGTCACGCGACCGCGCGCCTGATCGAGCGCGAAATCGACGCTCTGGAAGAGACAGTCATCAGCCGATCGCGCAGCATGGTCGAGCTGGGCAACCTGCGACGGATCGCCGACGCGAACCGCATTGCTTATGAACAGTTTCTAAACCTCGCGACGGAATCCGCGCAGTACCGGGCCCTTCAGCAGCCGACCATCCGGGTCCTATCCTATGCGGAAGTTCCTGAAAGCCCCAGCTCGCCCCGCTCGCTCATGACCATCGCGGTCGCTGGTCTGGCCGGTTTGATTATCGGCGTCAGCGTCGCGATCCTTTTGGAGATCCTGAACAATCGCGTCCAGACCGTCGGGCAGTTGCGCCGGGTTTCGGGTCTGCCGGTCATCGGCAGTTTCTCCCGCATTCGCGCTTTCAACCCATTCGCGCGTCACAAGAAATCGGACGTGTATCACGCGGCGGGCGGTCGGCATCTGCTTAGCGAGGCGCGAAAGACCGCCTTGTTCCTGACAAGTTCGCTGGACCGCGATTCAGGCACCATATTGGTGACCTCCGCCGTCGAAGGCGAAGGCCGCACCGCCGTTTCCATCGCTATTGCGACCGCGCTCGCTCTGGACGGAGAGAGTGTCCTCCTCGTCAAGTCCGGCTCCGATGAGGCAAACTATGGCCGTGGTGGCACATCTGACGGGGAACCCACCGCATTCAGCATGCCGGTTACCAGCAAAACAGGATATGATTATCTTCAGTTTCCCGACCAATTGAATTCGTCAGAGGGCGGCCATCTGCGGCGCAAGATCAACGAGTTCCTCGAAGACCTATCGTCGACTTACAATTACATCATCATCGCGGCACCCCCGGTGCTGTCATCGGGTGGCGGACTGGGTTTCGTCAAGGAATCCGATGCTGTCGTACTGGCCACGAAATGGAATGCAACGGCCGAACAGACGGTCGAGACCTGCGTCGAGCGGCTGCGCGACTTGGGAACCAAGAACATGTACATGGTTCTGACCATGGTTAACCGCCGCAAGGAAGCCCAGTATGAGTACCGCGGTTTCAAGAACACACAAGTAGCACGCACATGATCAGACGTGGCCTGAGAAATTCCGTAAAGGCATTGGCTCTCACCGTGCTGGCCGCAACATCGGTCACGGCGGAAGAATACCTTCTGGGGCCGCTGGACGTGCTGTCGCTGCGGGTTGTGCTTTGGGACGAAAACGCGTCGACCTACATGCCCATGGAGGCCTTGAACGGAGAGTACCGGGTTTCCCCGGAGGGCACCATTTCCGTTCCCGTTCTGGGTATCGTTCCGGTTGAAGATCGTTCGCCGGATGAGCTGAGCGCTGAATTGGCGACGTCACTCAAGGAAACGGCAGGTCTGTACCAGCCACCGACGGTATCGCTGCAGATCTCGCAATATCGCCCGTTCTACGTGGGCGGCGACGTGGTGCGTCCCGGCGAATTCATCTGGCGCCCCGGTCTGACGTCAAGCAAGGCGCTTGCGCTGGCCGGCGGCACGATGCGGCTGAGCAACGGATCGGACATGGACACGGTGCGCGACATCGCCTCGCTGCGCAGCGTGCAGGTCGAACTTGCCCGCTTTCTCGCAAGAGAAGCGCGGCTTGAAGCCGAGCTTACGGGCCTGAATTCGATCGAATTCAGGAAAGATATGTCGCACCCGGACGGAAATGCGTCCCTTGAGAGAATATTCGACGAAGAGCGCGCGATCCTGGAAATCCGCGCTGAATCCTTTGAGCGTGAGACGGAATCCAACAAATCGTTGCTGGCGCTCTATCACACCGAGCTTGAAGGGCTTGAAGCGAAGCAAGAGGGACATAAGACGCAAATGGCACTTTTGCAGGAACAGGCTGACCGGATCAGGCAACTGGCAGAACGGGGCACAGTTCCCCTCACCCGACTGGACAGCATCGAAAGCAGCCTGTTGTCGCAAAGCGCCGAAGAGCTGGACCTGAACACAGCGATCTACCGGGCGCGCCAAAGGATCGGAGAAACCGAAAGAGCACAGTTGCAGCTTGCCGATAACCGACAGCGGGACATCGTGAACCAGTTGCAAGAGACCCGGAGGTCCATCGAACTATCGACCAAACGGGAGTCGATGTTGATGACACTCGCCGCGACCAGCGGAGCGATGTCGCCCGAACTTCGTGTTGGTGTCACATCGAGAGTGCGCCGCGAAAAGGATGGCGAGGTCGTTGTGCTGGAGGTGGGCCCGGATGACGCGATCTATCCTGGAGACATGATCGAATTCAGCATGGATCTGGCTCCGATAAGCCAATAGCCGGAACGCTACCGCACACTGACATTCCAGCCAGCCAGGTCACTGCATTGCGGCGTATCGGCGCCAAGTTCCGCGTAAGAGACACACTGGTAAAGCGCATCGCTCTCCTGCTGTTCCTCGGAAACTGCGCCAGACCAATCCGCCTGACGGGGACCACCAGCCCATAGATCGAAATAGATTTTCGCGGGCGGGCTCGGCACATTCTCTGCACCATCCGCGCGGTGAATTTCCTTACCGTCGACATACCAGACGACGGCATCTGGCGTCCACTCGAAGGCATAAAGGTGAGCTTCCTTTGCCGCATCGAATCCAAGGTCGGCCCAGACGAGATCTTCAAAAGGTTCACCTTCGACAAACCGGTTCAGGAAGACTTTTTCGGTATCACGCCCCAGAAACTCGAAATCGATTTCTTCATGCGTGTGGCCAAAGTAGGGGCCGGTGTAGACGTAGAATGACGAAATCATTCCGTACCCCGCGCCTGCCCGCATGACGACCTCGTATCTGCCGTATCCAAACCACCCGCGCCGCTGCATTTGGCCGCTGACATAGGGTTTAAAGGTCTTACCCGCCTTCAGAAGCGTCCCGTCATCCGCGTCCATCTCTTCCCGGCTGACGATATTTTCACTGGCCGTGGGCTTGAGTTGAAGCTTGACGCCGTCCGGCCCAACAACAGTTCCTTCTTTGCGCCAGCCCGTCTGGAAAAGATCCGCGGGATGGTCGTATTCGGCGACCCACCAATCTTCATTCAGGCCGACCACGGGAAACACGCTAAGGAAAGGCTCTCCCATGCGTTTCTGCGCAGATGTCATCTGGGCGTTCGCGACAATCGCGGTGGTCACTACGAGCGCACGGAAGAAGGGTACTTGAAACGTCATTGGTCAGAACTTCCAATTGAACAGAGCAATTTCGTGCGAAAATTCATTTTGAATTCTTTCGCGCTGAGCGTCGGTGAAGACTTCCCGGTAGGACCGCTTGTCGGTGCGGATGCCTGCCTTTGCGTTGGGTAGTCCTTCGTATTTCATCCCGAGTTCATCGTACAAAGCGCTAAGATCAGCGTCCAGTCGGTCGTACCGCAAGACGCGATCGACAATCACCTTGCCGTGGGCATCGCAATAGAACCGGGCGTTGTGACAGAAAATTCCGCGTTCGAGGTATTTGTCCAGTGTCAGCGTCGGGTCATAGCGCTGATGCCAGTCGGCGTGCTTGAACATGTGGAAATGCGAAAGCGTCTTATCCCACGGATTTCTCTCGACACAGATTTTCAGATAGCTGTCCCAGATTTCCCCTGGCAGCCGGGCCCGGGCAAAACGGGCGGGAATGTGATTGTAAAATTTCTCACGGCGCCGGAATTCAATCAGGTTCTTCCGAAGATCCTCTCGCGAGCGAACCTCGCGCCACGGCGGGAACCATCCGCGAAAGTTCCGGGGTTGATGCCCCTGCACTTCGGGAAAGATCGGTGTCACGATGGCGTTGGGACCACATGTCTTGCCCAGCATCGCTTCGACACTGGTGCCCGCTGTCTTGAGCGTCTTGATGAAGATCAGCTTATGTTCATGCGATACGATCATGTTTTCAGGCGACAGTCGGTACCGGGCGTTGCAACCAGGCGACGTCGAATTTCAGCGCCCGACTGGTCAGCGCTGCGGTGATCAACACAGCGGCGAGCATTTCGGCGATGACGATTGCAGCCAGCAGAACCTGGTTTTGGATTTCCGGAGCGATCCAGATGAGGTGTACAAGGCAAACACCCACACCGACCAGGGTCGGGATGATCAGCGTACGCACTTCCTGCATCAGGCGGACGGGGACGCAGCGGTTGATGAAGGTCCAGTAGCGGATGAGGTAGGCAACCGCGAAAAGGCTTCTGACGATAATCGCCGCCTCGAGACCAAATGGCAGCGCGGCGAGAAACAGCACGGTGCCGATCGCGAAGCGCTCGACAGACATGCGAAGACGCATGCCAGTCCGGTTCGTGACCATAAAGACCCGCCCTCCCGGCGAGATCAGCGCTTCGACAATCAGAGCAGGAACCGCCAGTCCGAAAATGACAGAGACCGACGCCCAGTCTTTGGACAGGAGCACGACAAACACCGGAAGACCGGCGGCAGCCAATATCACAAAGGGCGGTATAATCAAGGTCGCGAGCAGCCGGGTCGACGCGATATAGGATCGTCCGACATCCGTGTCGCCTGCGCCATTGTGGTACTGTCTGGACATCAGAACCATGGCAACCTGAGACAAGGGTCCGGCAATGGCCAGCCGTGGCAACCGCGCCACCCTTTCGGTCATTGCCCAAAGCGACACGGCCGTATTGCCGAATATCTGCCCAAAGGCGACTACGGGGATTTGTTTGTCCAACGTCATCACGAACGAGAAAAGCAGCGTATCACGGCCGAACCGGACATGAGGCTTAAGAAGCGAAGTCCTGAAAACCATTCGGGGCACAAAGCCCGACAGGTACCAGCTTCCGATGGCCTTTGTACCAAGCAATGTGACCTGTTGCGCCACCAGCGCCCAGTAACCGGCCCCCATGAATGCCATGACGACAGCAACAATCGCGCTGACCAGCCCGGAAAGCACGATGAGGATGGATATGAGACCAAAGCGGTTGCCCCATTCGATCGAAGCCTGCGGCACAGAAGTCAGGGCTTGCAGGAACGGCAGCATTGCCAGGCAGACGATCACACCGGTAAGCCGTGGTTCATCCATGAAACCCGCGTAGAGCGGCGCGACAAAAGCGAGGCAGCCGGAAATTAGCACCCCGACGAATGTGAGAAACCAGAAAACGGTGCTCCATTCATCCGGATCGATCTTTCCGACCCGGACGAGCGATCTGCCAATACCCGCATCGCTGACGATATTTGCAAAAACCACAACCACCATGCCCAGCGCCATGATGGCGAAATCATCAAAGCTAAGCAGCCGGGCAAGAATGGGCAGGCTCAGGAATTGTAGGAAGACAGAAGCACCGCGCGCCGCCACAAGAAAACGGGTGCTCGCGAAAAAGCCCGAAGTCTCGTCCTTGGACGCCTTTGACTTGCGGTTGGAATACCACACCCGAACAGATCTCATGACAGATTTCCGCCTTCCCCGGTGGAAATGTGCAGTTTCGCGCCTATCTTATCGCCCAACATGACAACAGCAGACGACATGGTGCTTGCGCTACGTTGATCTCCGGGAGGCCGACGGGCAGATACGAACAATGTGGATTTTACGCCCATTTGCGATAGTACTTCTGTTTGTGGCGGTGGCGGCAGTCACGGCCTACGTCGTGGAGTCCGATCACGTCATTCTGTGGACCCTTGCGGGCTGGATTGCATCCGGACCTGTCATTTTGATCGACGCGGTACTACGCAGGAAATTCAAAACGCAAAAAGGCGAAGACGACCTCGAGGAAAATGCTGCCGAGACCGTCAGTAAGCGCCACGCTGGTTAAAGCTCAGAAGTTTCCAGACTGTTTTCGCGACTATCGACAGATCCCGCCGAAGCGAACCGGTGCGGATATAGTCAAGATCCAGCGCGACACGTTCGTCATACGAGGTGTCTGATCGCGCTCCCGCTTGCCAAGGCCCCGTCAGCCCCGGACGCACAGACAGATAAGCGACGCGCTGAGCGCCATAGTACTTCAGTTCGTCCTTCACGATGGGTCTGGGTCCGACCACGCTCATGTCTCCGAACATCACATTGAAAATCTGCGGCAACTCATCAAGGCTGCTCGAGCGCAGAATGTGTCCAATGCCGGGGACAATTCGCGGGTCATCCTTCAATTTGCGCGTGGCCAGCCATTCAAGGCGCATTTCCGGGGAGTCCCTGAGGACGGCCTCAAGAACCTTGTCCGCATCCATTATCATGGTACGGAATTTGTAGCACTTGAACTCGCGCCCGTTCTTGCCAATTCGCTTATGTGCAAAAATGACCGGCCCGTTGTCCATGAATTTCAGCAAGATAACGATGGTAAAAAATAAAGGTGCAAAAGCAACCATCATGGAAATAGAAAAAAGCAAATCAAAAAGACGCTTGTGGAATGCGCCGGTCGTCCAGTTGCTAAAATCCTGGGAAGCTTCGGAGAAAAAATACTCTCCATCTGGCACGCGTGCGAACTCGTCCTTCATTGCAATACCCCCAACAACATTATAAAAAATCAGCTTGTCACCTCCCGCACACGGTAGGTAACATATTCATTAACGACGGTGCGTCCTGAAATACAGACACCTAATAGAATCTCTTAATCTTTTATTAACTTACGCCAGCACATACCTCCGACCAAGCCAAATTTTGCCACATTTCCATATTTTAAGGAAATGTCAGTAAGAATAATGCTGGATAAACAGCGGATCGATCACTTTTTTTGCGCATGCGGCATTGGATGCTCATCATAAATTGTTATCCCGAAGTCCGAAATGATTCGTGACATGCGTTGAACCTGCTTGTCAGTGAAAACTTCCTGCCACTTGCGAACCTGACGCTCCGGACTGTGGCTGAGGCTTTCGCCCTGCGTCATGCGGCTGGCTTTCTGAACCTGTTCTTTAGCGATGCCAGGAACGGCTTCACCCCATGAACCAAACAGCCGCGCAACTTCCGTGGCAGGGTCCAGCGATAAAGTCTCATAATGCATTCGCACATAGTTTGCGTCATAGTCGGGATCGTCGAGACAAGGCTTTTGCGTTCTGCACCACATCGCGACAATACGCTCTTCGTCGTTTTCCAGCCCTTTTATGTAATTCGTACTTTCGGAAAGTTCCCCTGAATACCTGTCCGAATTCAATGTCTCCAACATCTTCTCAGTCCCAAAGTTTCCCATCCTTAATTGCGAGGCCGCAATTGCGAAGGGGTGGCGAAGAAAATGAATTGGCCGGCGGCGAAATTGTATCTTTCGCACCATCCACGGCAAAAACGCATTCGCGCGGCAGCATTTGACAATCAACTGCTGCGCAGAAATGAACTCGCGGACCGGGTTGGCCCAACCCGTCCATTCATTGATCACCTGCCCCGTAAGCACATCGCGGATGAAACGCTCGGCCTCGGGCCAGTCTGCATCCGCCGGGACATACTGACGCCACGAAAAACCGACTTCTCTTGCACGGGGCACCTTGTCGAGGTGGAACGGCTCCCAGATCACGGCACTTGGCGTGGTCGAGACGAGCAACTCGCTTAACCATGTCGAGCCGCTGCGAGGGTCGCAGGACAGCACGATGGCGTCTTCCGGTCTGAAACCGCGCATTTTGAAGCTGGAAGATATCAGCGCAGATCGAATGACGTGTTTCATGACCGCTCTAGACTCCGGAAATACCAGAAATCAACGCGCCCAGGCGTTTTACAAAGATCGTTCACTTCAGCCCTCACCGCCCTACTCCAAGATCCGACCGCAGGTACTCACGCCGGCGCATCATACCGATGGTTTTTCGCAAGACAGTCGCTGGTGAGGCAAAGGCCTTGGAGGCGGGGGCCGCTTCCCCTCTGCCGGACGTCAAAGCGGCCAGACGATCCGTGATCGAACGAATGTCATGGCGGTTCGCGATGGCCTCGCGGGCACGTCGGGCCAGCGCCCGCGCCTCTTGCGGATTGCGACGCAGATTATCGATGACAGCGGCGGTTTCCTCTGGCTCGCAATAGATGGCCAGATCGCCGAAAGTCGCCTTGATACGCGGATCCAACACGCAGACAGCCCCGCACAGCATTGCTTCGGCAACCGTCCTGCCAAAGGTTTCGCTCCAGTCCGGGTGGAAATGATAGACAAAAACATCGAGACGGTTGAGGAACGCGGGCACCGGTGCCTGATCGAAATCGAGGAGCGTCCAGTCGGAAAGCTCGACGCCCATGGCAAGCAATCTATCCTTGGGGCATCCCATCACGACGATCTGAGTGTCCTGCAGGACGGGCAGGCTCGCGCGGATCTTCGCGGCGCTGTCCGGCCATTTCAATGGATCAGCCCGCCCGTGGCGACCTATCGTTATGTTTTTGCTTTCAAAAATTTCACGTTCCGCCCCCCACTCACTGACGTCGAAAAGGTTCGGCCAGTCGGTCGGCGACAGTCGTATCAAAGGATGGAAAGACCGAAGATGCTTTCGGCACAGACCGGAGACCGGTAGCCAAACCGGGGCTAGTCCGGTGTCACGCTGTACACGATGTGACGTTGTTACCGGTTCATATTGCAGCGATCCGTCACCCCGGAACGGCATATGGTGCGCAACGAGAAACGCGCGGTCCGATTTGATGCGAACCTTGGTTTCAAGCCCGTAAAAGAAGGTCATGGGATGATGCAGAAAGACCGTTTTCGCCTCGATTTCCTGCTGTAAACCCGCCGGAAAGGCATGCAGGCGCCGGTCCTGAACCAGTTTTTCCATCACCTTGCTGCGCGGGCCCGGGTCCTTGGCGAGATAGGGGCTTTGAACTTCGCACAGACCGACCGACAGTCCGGCATCAAGCATTGCACCGATATCCGTTGCCACGGCCGATGCCGTGCCGCCCGCAAACCTTGGGTCCATGACACAAAGAACATCAAGCATCATGGCATCGCATTTCTCGTTGCCGGAGCCGCTGATGCAGTCTTTCCGGTTTCGATGACCTTGTCGATACTGTCGCCGAACAGTCTAGCCCCAACCGAACTCAGGTGATCGTCGTCGTGATAAAGCGGCTCGCCGTTCCGGCTTGCCCGACAAAGCACCGCATCGCAGAGGATTTCGTCTGAGCGGATTGGAATGGCACCGTGACGCGCGGCGATATCATCGAGCCCCTTGATGATATTCTCGTTGCGGGCATCATAGAGCGCCCGGTCAACACCAAAATCCTTGAGCTCCCGATGCTGCAACGCCAGTTTTGCCAGCGTTTCCGGCACACGATACCCCATTTCGGGAATCGGATAAATCAGCGCGACACGCTTACCGTTGGAACGCAGGGCTGACACCGTATCTTCGATCTTGTGCAACAGTTTTGAAAGACGGTCCGCTTCTGGCCAAGCACCTGTTTGCGCGTCGGAATACCTGGTTGGCGGCCAGTCCCGCTCTGCCAGTCCGTAATCCGATAGATACCCTTGTGCGGCGAGCGCATAGCGGGCGACGATGAAAACAGTATCGACCTCTGGCGCGTTTAGCAAAAAAGCCATCGCGCCATCGCCATATTCCGCACAGCCGCCGTTGCGCCCGTCCGCGCGTTCCGTGCCGGTCACGGGTAAACATCCAGCGCGCGATAGATAGCCGATATTGCTGCCCGTGCGCCTTGCTGCGGCTTCAATTTCCGGCAAAAGCGCCGCTGCGTGGCTGTCGCCCCAGATCATGACCGTCGGGATTTGCCCCGGTGTTCCGAAGACGCAAGGATCGTCGGGCGCGCGCCATTCCTCGAACCGTCCCGTACATTCACGTAGCTTCGGATGCTTATCGAGCTCGAAAGCCGCAAGGCGGACGGTTTCCTTCGGCAGCCGCCAGTCCCACCCGTGTCCGGCGACAATCATCGCAGCAACAAATGAGACCGCGACCATACCCACAGCCGATCCTGCAAAAATGGCGCGACGGGAGACATGCCTGTGCTTGCGGGCGCCCGGAACACGGTTACCCCGGAACGGCGCCTCGATATAGGCCCATGAAAGCCAGGCCAGAAAGATCGACACTCCAACGACAAGCACGCAGCCCAGCGCATCGGGCCGATCCAGCGTAAATTGCTGATAAAAAACAATAACCGGCCAATGCCAGAGGTAGAGGGAATAAGAGATGAGACCGATAAACACCATGACCGGCAGCGACAGGAACCTCTCGAACACGGTGTCACCATGCCCGCCAAAGGCAATCACCAGCCCTGCCCCAAGACAGGGAAGCAGGGCGGCATAGCCCGGGAACACGGTGGCTTCATCTAACGTCACGACGGCCAAAAGGATCATGGCCAGGCCGGCAAGACCAAGCACCTCTCTCAACGGTCGGCTGGCGGACACTCGCGGCATCCAGAGCGCGATTAGCGCGCCGATACCCAGTTCCCACGCACGCCATGGCAACAGGTAATAAGCCATGTCCGGTTTGCTGGCGGTGGTAAAAGCGCTCAGCGCCATGGATATCAGCGTCAGAACCGCGATAATGACGCCGGGGCGTCGACCCAACGCAGCCAGCAGCATCATCAGCGGCGGGAAAAAGATGTAAAACTGCTCCTCGATTGCCAGCGACCATGTATGGAGAAGCGGCCTTTCGTAAATGCCCGGGCTGAAATAGCCGGTGTCTGAATAAAACAGCAGGTTCGAAACAAAGAGCATCGCGGCCGCGGCCGACTTTGCGGTTTGCTCGAACTCGCGCGGCATGAACAGGAAGAACGCCGCGATCAAGGTCGCCACGACAACTGCGATGAGGGCGGGAAGAATACGCCGGGCGCGCCGCTCGTAGAAGCGGAGGATCGAGAACTCGCCTCGTTCGACCTCGCGATGGATGATGGACGTGATCAGAAATCCGGAAATGACAAAGAACACATCGACACCGACATAGCCGCCCGACACGCCCGAGACATCAGCGTGGAACAGCACGACGGGCATCACCGCGATGGTACGCAACCCGTCAATATCAGGTCGGTAGGATTTCAAGACCGGTCTCTTCCTTCAAGCTGGCTGTGACCCGTGATCGGCATATGTCGAAAAGCCTGATGTTCCATGTGACTTCGAATAAACGCGCGGCCGTTATCAGGTTGGGCAGGTGCGGCGGTAATAGGTAAAAATAATAGGATCTCCTGGACGACCTGATCTGCGCATATCCTCGGGGACCGGCAGTTCCTGGGTCGCTTTCTCGTAGCAGGTCTGAAACTCGGGATCGCCCCGAAGCTCGACCCCGGTCAGGAACCACTTTTCCGCATCGACGATATCGATCCCTTCGGATCCACCGAAGATGATGTAATCGGGCTTGCGAGACAGCACGTATGCGCCGTCCCCCTTGGCGTGGCCTGGCATACGTTGGCGTCTTGCCAGCACGGGCACATCCTCGCGCTTGGCGATCGTCCGGTCGTTGAGGCCAAGCATATCGATGTAGACGTGATTGTCGGCGTAAAAAGGCGTCGAACCGGCGGTGTTCAATCCAACGAGCGATCCGGCAGGCCACGCTGTCGCGATGTACTTGCCGACGATGGCACCATTGAACGCGGCCCAGTCCATTTTGAAAGACCTGGCGTTAATCGCTGACAGGGCGAACAGGCACAGGCTGCCGAGGATGGCATAGGTCCGCAGTCTCTCGGGCAATGCCCGGATCGAAACGACCAGCAAGATTGCCGCGAACCCGACAATCGGCAGGATGACCCGAGACGCCGCCATGTGATCCCCGCCCGACCATGTGACGTAAAGCAGGAACCCGAGAATTGTGAAAACAAGCCCGGAGGCAAGCCTTGAGGTTTGCCGGTGAAACGCGGCGGCAAAGAACGCCAGACCTGCGAGGCTGAGCACAGGCAGATACAACGCACCAGTAACCACTAGATACTCACTGACCTTCTGAAGCCGGTGGCCCAGCTCAAGCCCGACCTTGGCGTGGAACGTGTTTGGCAGGAAGTCCCCATAATAGTCCAAACGCCAGATCATGTGGACAAGCACGGCCAGCAGGGGAATGCCGCCCGCAACGATCATCCGGGCAAAACGTTTCGACGCCCGCCCGGCCCCAAAGAAGAAAAGCGCAAGCGAAAAAGCCGCGATGACGATCACTGCGTCCGGCCGCACGAGGGCGGCGGCTGCAAAGAAAACCCCGGTGAAAGCTGCAAGCCCATTTGTCTGCGGTCGGTTCTGACGCTGAAAATAGCAAACCGACAAGGCCATGCCCCAAGCCAGGAATGCTGCAACGACAGGTGCCTCGAGCCCGCCGAAAACCCAGACGGACAGGGAGACATTGCAGACGACGGCCGCATAGGCCAAGGCCTGCAAATGCGGTGCCTCGGGCATTATGCGACGCGCCGCGAAAACCACGGCGGCGACCAGCGCAATTGCGGACAGGATGTTGATAAGCTGGATTGCCAGTATGGGTGTGACGCCCATTTCCATCATGAAAGAGGTCATGATTACGTAGAGGAAATTCGTATACCCTTCGACGCGGTCGCCAAGGTTCCACGACAAATCGCTATGCTCGACGAAGTGCTTCGCATACCGCAGCGAGATGAAGGCGTCGTCGTGAAGAAACAGGTGATTGCGCCAGATATTGACCGCCGCAATCAAGGTGCCGAACCCGGCAATCACATAGGCCGCAGTCTCTTCGCTCAACCTGAGGGAAGACGGTATCATACGGCCTCGCGAACCATCGCTCACGAGACCAGACGGCATGTCATGCGGCTTTGTCACGCCCCAAACCAATCCGAGAACTCGAACCAGTCGACGCCGCTGATCGAAGCATAGGACAAATCACCCGCTGTTTCCGCATTGCCGGTCGAGTCGATGACGAACGTATCGTCATCAAACTGGTAATAACGAAGCAGATCTTCGGCATTCGAGGCGACTTCCTGGTTCATGTAGGTCGCGATTTCTGAGGCGCTTCGCGCATCATCCCAGACCCGGAATTCGTCCAGCGTGCCGGAGAGAGCTCTTGTCGCGCGCACGTTCGTCGCCAGTTGCTCGATCACCAGATCTCCGTCCAGCGCAAGGGTGGAGGTGCTGTCCAGAACGCCGTTCATGTAGATTCTGAAATCGTCGCCCTCGCGAACAAGCGCCACATGGTTTGCGACTCCATTCGACGTCAGCGCCGTGTTGGCCACGATGGCATCACCGCCACTGGGGATCTCGGTCGAATAAAGACGCGCGAGACCGGCGTGGAAGTTGAAGTCGTTGCCAAAGACACCGTCCGTCGACGGATCATCGCTCGGCGTGTCGTCATAGACTCCGCCGGCAAAGGCTGCATCATACTTGTTGGTGTTGGTGCCCGGATTGAAGGCGATCCAGAATTCGACTGTGAAATCGCCTGCGACCGAGATATCCTGAATATCCAGACCTGATCCGCTGTTGACCGATGCCAACGCACCGCCCGGGTTTGAAGGCGCACTCTGCACATTGATCTCTGCGGTGACGATGTTCGACCACGTGCCTTCATTGTCCTGAACGCGATAGGTGAAGCTGTCCGTGCCTTCGAAATTCGGATCGAACGTCGCGTACTCGGCGTGGCCATAATGACCGGCAGGCAGGCCACGGTCCGCAAGTTCCTGCGCCGTATCCATAATCTCGACCGTACCGAAACTCGGCCCGCTGACAATCTCGACGACCTGCATGTTCAACGATCCGTCCGGATCATAGTCGTTGTCGAGAATATGCAGATGGTTCGCCACCGGATCAAAGCCGACCGGCAGCGTAAAGCTGTCGGCCACCGCCAACGGGGGCGCGTTGCCCACGTCAATTGAGACTTCGTTGAACACCGTCTCGGCGCCCAGCTCATCGGTCACGGTAAGCGACACGTTGTAGAAACCAATCGAGCCATAGGTGTGCTCGGGGGCCGCGAGCGTCGAGGTCGTCCCGTCGCCGAAGTCCCAGGAATAGCTGAGCGTATGGCCCTCGGCATCGGTCACGTCCGACTCGAAGGTCACCGTATGAGGCGCGCTGGCCGAACTGTCCTCGCCCGGATCGAGCAGGATGCCCGCGCCGGTCGGCGCGGTGTTCACATTGCCCGATCCATTGATCGTCAATGAGATAAAGGCCGCATCCGTATCGGTTCCATCTCCGATGGTATAACCGATGGTCGTTGTTGCGCTCTCGCTGGAACCAAGGCCCGTAAAGTCGAAATCCCGGTCCTTGAATTCGATACTGCCATCCGATCCGATGCGAAAGAAACCACCATTGTCGGCCCGTATCTTGAGCCGCCCCTGAGAGTCGAAACTCGTGGTGCTATCCGGCACGTCGAAAGGTTTGAAGCCGTCCAGTTTCAAGAGGTTCAGGGCACCGTCGCTCGTATCGTTGTCAAATACATTGCCCGATATTTGAACCCAGCTGCCACTGGCAATATCCGCCACCAAAACCGAATAACCGTCATCAACCGCGTCCAGCGTTAGCACAGGCTCGTTCTGAACAAAGATCTCTGCGGTCACGATGTTCGACCACGTGCCTTCATTGTCCTGAACGCGATAGGTAAAGCTGTCTGTTCCCTCGAAATTCGGATCGAAAGCGGTGTATTCGGCCTGACCATATTGCCCGGCGGGCAGTCCACGGTCAGACAGTTCCTGCGCGGTATCCAAAATCTCGACCGTGCCGAAACTCGGACCGCTGACGATCTCGACGACCTGCATGTTCAACGATCCGTCCGGATCGTAATCGTTGTCGAGGATGTTCAACTGGTTCGCCATCGGATCAAAGCCGACGGGCAGAGCAAAGCTATCGGCCACCGCCACCGGGGGGGCGTTGCCCACGTCGATGGAGACCTCGTTGAACACCGTCTCGGCGCCAAGCTCGTCGGTCACCGTCAGCGACACCGTGTAAAAACCAACGACGCCATAGGTGTGCTCGGGGGCCGCAAGCGTCGAGGTTGTACCGTCGCCAAAGTCCCAGAGATAGCTGAGGGTATGGCCTTCGGCATCGGTCACGTCCGAGTCGAAGGTCACCGTATGCGGTGCGCTGGTCGCGCTGTCCTCACCCGGATCGAGCAGAATGCCCGCGCCGGTAGGTGCGGTATTCGCCGTACCTGCCCCGTTGATCGTCAGAGACAGAGACGCCTCATCCATGTCATCGCCATCGGCGATCAGATAGTTGATGCTTGTCGTGATACTCTGACCGGCAGTCAGACCGGCAAATTGCAGATCGCGGTCACGGAATTCGACCGTACCATCAGCATTGACGCGGAACTGTCCGCCCTGATCGCCCCAGATCCACCCGAACTTGTTGTTGGAATCTATTGTGTCGTCGGTTTTCGGATCACCGGTGATTTTGTATCCGTTCAGGCCAACAACGCTGAACGGATCACCGGTCGGGTTGTCGTCATTCAGCAGTACATTGCCGATGGTCTGGATCTGGTTACCGTTTAGCGATGCGAGATCCCGCGCGAACGTATCGTCTTCGGCATTGACCGGCCCAACCACATCCGTCTGTGCGTAAACGGGCCGCAGAACGCTATCCGTCTCGGGTACGATGAATTGACGCGATGTGCTGGTCAGCGACGGGTCATCCTCCCAATGGGAGAATTCCCAAAGAAAACCCGCATCTATATAGGACGCCTGAACCGAAACCGTATGTTCAAATCCAATGATGTTGTCGCGAACCTGATCGCCCGAATACCCGATGCCGTCGATAAAGAAGTTGAAGCCAGAGACATCGGGCATGTCGTAGGTCGTGTTCGATTCTTCCGGGAAGATCGTCACGGATTTCGTGGTACGCAGGCCACTGCTGTCAATAGCGGTCAGGGAAACCTGATAACCGACGTTTTCATAATAGTCGTGCCCGTCGGTAGGGACCACGAAGCTGAAGCCGCCCGGCGTATTTTCGACAGCTGAAACTTCGGGGTGGAAATGCTCGTTATGGGCGAGGTTCACAGACCAGAAAACATCCTCACCGGTCAGCACGCCATCGTTGGCATCAAAGGCTGACCCGGTGAAGGTAATTGTTTCGCCAGCCCGGAACGTCTGTCCCTGGGTGGGCGCGTTGATGGTCACAACCGGCGCTTCGCCAACCGTGATGACCTTGGGATTGTAGACCGTCTGCGCGCCATTGGCATCCGTTACGATGAGTTCGACCGTGTACTGGCCTTCGGAGGTGTAGGTATAGGTGGGGTTCATATCGGTTGAGGTCGCCCCGTCTCCGATCCCGTCCCCGTCAATATCCGGTCCATCACCAAACGACCATTCATAGGTGATCGCATCGCCGTCTGGATCGAAAGCATCAGTTTCGAAGGTAACTGTATGCGGGGCCGTCAGACTGGCTTCCTCGCCCGGATCCAGAATGATCCCCGTTCCGCCCGGCGCGGTATTGGTAGAACTGTACTCCAACCGGTTCACAGCACCTTCAAAGTTAAAGATGTTACCGGTCTGGAACGTGGTGATGTAATACAGCGTGCCGTCCGGCGCTTCGGCAAACGTCAGGACCTGACCGGTCGCGTTCTTGAAGTGATTGTCCGACACGACAACCGGTTCGCCAGAGGAATAATCAACCTCGAGATAACGGATCCAGTTCCGTACCCAGTCACCATAAAAATAAGCGCCTTGGAATTCTTCGGGAAAGTCCGAGCCGCGATAGACGACACCACCCGAGATGGACGAGCCAGAGTCACCGTAGCTGGGCAACTGGTCCTGCCCCGGTGCCGAGGCGTGAATGTAGCTGTGGACCGGGTTGCCCGGATCATCGGGATCGGACAGATATCCTTCCTCGCTCGGCCATCCCATATTTGCACCGGGATAAGCGATATGCACATCCTCGCTGGCATAGCGGCCGTTCCCGCCCACCTCGCCGATCCAGAGCGTGCCGCTGTCCTGATCGTATTCCGCTCGGAACGGGTTGCGCAAACCATAGCTGTATACGGTTGTCAGAACGCCTTCGGGGTCGATCGCCGTGTTTGCCGCGCTGGTCGAGATTGCGGTCTGTGTATTGATCCAGGGCGTATAGGTCGCCGCGACGGCCGGATCGTAATAAGGGTTGTCGGTCGGGATCGACCCGTCCGTCAGGTTGATCCGGTGAACCTTGCCGTCATCATGGGTCAGGTCGGCCGCATTCTCGCCCTCGAATTCCTCGCCAACAGTGATGTAGAGCTTGTACGGGCTGGGATCGTTCGCATCGATGGGTTCATAGGCCACAGCAAGGCCACCGCCCTGATGGTCCTTTTCAGAATAGGTATCGAATTCCCGCCAAAGCACGGTTTCCGAGGAGATATCGCCGGTGCTTGTCGATCCTCCCGCGTTTTCCTGATGCTGAAACCGCGAAACCGTTGTCCGCTGTTCATCGAGGTTTGTGTAAAGTAGGTAGAAATAGCCGTTGTCGTCAAAGTTCGGATCGACCACGACGTTCAGCAGCCCCGCCTCGCGCGAATTTTCGACCTGTGCGCTGAGGTCCATGTAAAGCGTCTTGGTGCTGTTCGCGACGCTCGGGTCCTCGATCAACAGCACTTCGCCGCTCTTCTGGATGACAAGGGCGCGCCCGTCCGGCAGGAAGGCAAGGTCAGTCGGCAGTACTAGCCCGGTCACGACCTTGGTGTCGATGAAGCCACCGACATCGCCGACGGGTGTGTCAAAAACCGTATCGTCCTGAACGATCGACGTGCCGGTCGGCGGATGCAGATCATGACCCGTTTCGGCGCTGCCGGTCGCGTCGACGATATGGCCGATATCGTCGTCAAAGCGGTAATACCGTTCAAGACCGACCGGCACCCCGCCAGAGAGGTTCAGCGCCCCGTCGGCATTGGCCAGAACTTCGGCTCCGGGCCGGGCCAGCGACCATATCCGGACCTCGTCCAGCCGACCTTCAAGCGCTCCAGCCACGCTGGTGGCCAGTGTCGAGATATTGAAGACATCCGTGTAATTCGCGGTGGTCGAATTCGCGTCGTTCACTCCGTTGACATAAAGACGGACGACACCGCCTTCGCGAACAAAGGCAATGTGGTTCCACTCGCCCGTGTTCAGCGCGCTTGTACCAACAACGACATCCCCCCAATTGGCGTCATAAAGCCGTGGAATGCCGCCGAAAAAGTTGATGTCATTGCCACCATCGATGTTCGATGAAACGATACCGTCGTTCTTGGCAATCTCCGAGCCCGGCTCGAAGTACACGTTGAATTCGATTGTGAAGTCGCCGCTAAGCGCGATATCTTCAATATTTACACCGACATTATCGGTTTCCAAAACATAATTCATTTAACATCCGCCACCAAAAATGTCGCAAGAAATTATACGCTGAACATGGGCCCGACAGCCGCTCAACGCCAATATCGAAATTTTTATTCAATTCGGCTCACCCAAGCGCTCCCTTAAAACGGAGCAAAGATGAGCGTAGTCCCACCACGGCTAACAATACAGCCAATTTACGTTGTGTCAGGCTATACAACACCAGCAACCGAGTCAACGAAACCTTGATCAACCTATACGTGAGCAAGTCCTTGAAACCGGGGTGTTTCCAAAATGAAAAGTCGATTTTGAATGACACCTTTAACGCACTCAGAAGGCTTGCGCCTTGCAGGTCACCGACAGTACGCTTCCCATATTTAAAACCGTGATCATTCAAGGACCATCCATTTTATGTCCCGATTCCGTTTAACTATTTTTCCCGTATCAATAATTCTGACCGCAGTTATGTCAGTCATTGCTTGGTTTCTTTCCGGGCAGCCGCCCCTTGTCGGAATCGATGATGCTGCAATAACGCGATCCTATTCCGAAAATATCGCGAACGGGCATGGGTTCGTTTATAATATAGGCGGTGAAAGGGTCGAAGGAGCGACCTCGTTTCTTTGGACCCTGATCGTGAGTCTCGCCTATCTCCTGCCCTTCAAGGTCGAATTCACGATTATCGCGATAAACTACGTCGTAACGGTTTGCGGAGTCACTTTCTCGCTCTGGACCGCCGCGAGCATTGCTCGGCATTTTTCCACTTCCCGCAAAGGCTTAATGGGACTACTTATCGCCATCTACATATCCATGCCGGGCTATTTCATGTGGTCGGTAGTATCCATGATGGAAATAGCGATCTGGTCCGCCGCCATCTCCTTTCTTGTATGGCGGATCGTACGGCATCTCGACGCGACGCCCCCTGCCCGATGGCTCGACGGCGGGCTTTTATTCGGGGCCATGGTCCTTCCACTGATCCGTCCAGAGGGTGTCGCGATTGCGGTAGGCTTGCTTGCCCTCACGTTGATCATTGCGCCGGGGCGCTTCCTGCCGCCTCTGATCGCAATCGGCGCAGCCCTGGCTTCGCTCGCGGCGCTTGTCCTGTTCCGGCTCAGCTACTTTGGGTATCCGTTTCCGAACACCTATTACGCCAAGGTGTCCTCGGACCGGGTTCAGGATATCGTCGATGGTCTCAAGTACCTGGTACGGTTTCTCAACCAGCAACCCTTCGCGGATTTTTTCGTACTCTGCTGGGCCGGCCTTACCGTGCTTGCCATCGCCAATCTCATCCGGAAAAGCAGAACCAACACCGCTGGCCTTCTGATTGTCGCCGCAACGGTTTTTGGCATGCTGTCGATCTATGCTCTTCTAGGCGGCGACCATTTCGCACAATGGCGTTTCTACCAACCCTTGCTTCCGCTTTTTGCAATCGGACCGGCTCTGCTGGTTCTACTGGGTTTCGATCTGATCCGTCCCTACTTGGCCAGTTCCTTAGCAACCTTTGCCGCTCTCTCCGCCTCGTTTCTTATGCTGCTTGGATGCAGCTGGCTCCCCTTCTATCAGGCCCGCTTCGAAGTTCAGGTAGAATACATTCTAACATATCGCGGCGAAGAATTCGGAGATTACCTGAACACGGTAACGCCTCTTCCGCGTCTGGGCGTCGTTGCCGCAGGCGGCATCGCCCTAAGCTACAAAGGTTGGCTTCTCGACCTGATGGGCCTGAACTGGACAAGGATGGCCCATGCCAACCCCGTCAAAGTTGGCTACAGGAACCACGCGAGTTTCGACAAGGGCGTCTTCTGGGATGAGACACCGGACCTGATCGCGAACTTTACCAGTGGGATCTGCCAGAAAACGGACTGGATCGAACCGAACGCGGCAGAGGGCCCTCTCAAAGGTTTGATAGCGGATACTGACTTCCAAAAAAGCTTTTCGCCAGTCCGGCTATGGGCAGATGACGAAAACTGTTGGAATGGCTTTGCAAAACGGGAATGGCTTGCCATACTCAGCGACAGCCGTATCGAACGTGTCCCTTGGTCCGCGCTGGTATTGCATTCCTATTAAAGACGACTCCACCTACCAAATCGATTAAGTCATTTTTCTGCGCCAACCGCATAATTCCATTCTAAGAATTTATCTGATCGGTATCTGAATATTTAGTTTCAACGCATTGACGCGAGCTTTTTAGACTATTGTAGAAGGTAAATTTTTGATGCCCTTCGTAAGCTGCGATACAGCTTCGCAAAAGCACTATGAAGTTTGCGTCGTTGGAGCCGGTCCCGCAGGGCTGGCAGTCGCATTCTCCCTGAACAAGAGCGGCATTTCGGTGCTTGTCTTGGAATGTGGCACGGAGAACCCCGCCAGTTGCAGCTTTGACGCGACGGGCCCTTTCGGCCAGACACATGCGCCCCTCAAGGACGTTTCGGCCAATGCACTCGGTGGAACGTCATGGAAATGGGGCGGCCGCATCATGCCGATTGCCTCGGCGGATTTCAATGATTACGAATGGCCGCTAGCCTACGAGGAATACACGGATTTCCTTGAGGAAGCTGCATGTTTCCTCAAAGGGCCAAACGACCATGCAACAGTAGAATCCTATTTCAAAGATGTGCCTGCAGACCTTGATGCCGTCGAGAAAATGACTGCGTTCACATCGGTATCGCAGGCCTATCAGGAAGAGCTCAAGGACGAAACCGGCCCGGACATCGCCCTGTCCATCGAGGTGACCGGGCTTGAAATAAGAAACGACGACCAAACCGGTAAGCCGCGATGTGTTGGGGTAAAAGCGCGCGTGGTTGGAAAAGACAAACCGATTACAATTCAGGCGCAAACCATCGTTCTGTCAGCGGGCGGCATTTCCACCACGAGGTTAATGCTGGCAGCGCAAGCACGAGACCCCGAGCACTTTGGTCATCTAAGCGAACTTGGCGCATATTATTCCGGCCATCTGACAGGGAGCATCGCGTCCATCGAATTTCCTCGGACATGCGACGTTGGTGAGTTCGGCTGGAGCGTCCGACCGGACGGATCTTTCCGCCGCAGGGTTTTTCATTATTCCCGGGCGAGGAATTGTGGGGCGGGCATGATCTTCTGGGCAAAGAACAAGCCGCTGGGGGACGCATCGCACGGATCGGCAATTCTCTCTGCCAAGCATATCGTTTCGAAACTGCGCACTTACAGAAATAGGACCGACGATCCAGATGCCCCGCGCATCGTGAACAAGCGCAAGGCGACCCCGGTTCCAGGCCATGTAATGAACATCCTGCTCGACGGCCCTTCAGCGATTGGCGTGACGAACAAGATGCTGAAAGCACGCCGCTCAACCAACCGCCCGCGTATGGACTACCTTGTGCCAAACCGTACCAACACCTACCGGCTCTGCTATCACTCCGAACATGCGCTGATCCGGAGCAACAGGATATCGCTTTCGGAGTCCGTTCGGCCCGATAGACTTCCCGCGATCCACATCGATTTCGATTTTTCCGATGCCGATATAGAATCCGTCCTCGAAGGCCACCGCCAGCTTGCAAGTGATCTTGAGGCTTCAAAGATAGCAAAGATCGCGTACACTACCGATCAAAGCAATATGGCTCAGGAAATCCGCCGCAGCGCCATGGATGGATACCACCAAATCGGGACAACACGCATGGGTAGATGCGCCTCGGATAGTGTCGTTGATCCCAACTGCCGTGTTCATGGCTTGCAGGGCCTCTATATCGCGAGTTCCAGCATATTCCGCAGTTCTGCCGCTGTCCCCCCTACATTGTCGATTGTCGCTTTTGCCCTGAGGCTCGCAAATCATCTGAAAACTGTGCGCGGAAAAAGTTGATCATGGCCTACGCGAGCACAGAAACATTCAGCCACCCCATCGGTCGGCCGCCGCACACGCTCAAACGTGCAAACGCTATACAAAACCTGCTGATCGTTCTTTGGTTTTTGGTGACCTTCACCACATTTCCGCGTGATGAACTTCTGCTCTATCCGCTCGCCGGGTACTTCTTTCTGTCCTTTCTACTTGATCGGCAGGTCACCTTTCCATTGATGGCCAAGTGCTGGCCCCTGCTCTTGTTTCCTCTCTGGCAAATCGTCACCGTTCCATTCGTGGAAGTTCCGGCCGAGGCGCTACGCAGCGCGATCTTGCTGCTCTTGACGGTCACGCTGGCCGTCCTCCTCGCGGCGAGGTTCACGCCACGCCAGATCGTGCTCGCCGTTCTGGCCGCGTCAGGCCTATGCGCCATCCTCAGCCTCTTCATCACGTCCTATCATGATGGCGCAATGACAGGGATATTCGCTCATAAAAACATGCTGGGCGCGAAAATGCTTTTGCTGGTCAGCGCATCGGTCTGCACGATGCTCGACAGGCACATTCGACGGGGATTAAGGATCTTCGCGGCCGCCCTATTGGGATTGGCCTTCTTGCTGATCCTCGCCAGTCACTCGGCAACCGCACTTGTCCTTGCACTCGGGATCTTCTGTGTCACGCTGGGCGCCCATTTCGTGGCCGGTCAGGGTGCACGCACGCCCCCGGATCGTATTGTCTTTGTCTTTTTGCTTGCCGGGGTGCTGGGTGCTGCGGCACCGGTGATCCTGAGCAGTTTGCCCGGCTCGCCCTTCGCCCTATTGCTGGAAAGCCTCGGAAAGAGCAGCACCCTGACAGGTCGAACGCAGCTTTGGAGCTACGCCGAGGACGTCATTCGGCAGCGCCCCTACATCGGCTTTGGCGAACGGGGCTTCTGGCGCTATTCCGATAACGATCTGGTGCGCGAGATTTTTGCTGAATTTCACAAGAATCCGAACCAGATTTTTTCGTTTCACAATTCTTTCTATGAAATCGCGGTGCACCAAGGGCTGATCGGGTTGGCGATTGCCCTCCCCGTGGCACTCTGGTCGATCGTCCGGATCATTACGCTGGTCTTCAGGCACGGTGGAATGCCCTTTATCTTTTTCCTGACCGTGGTTGTGGTCGAGACCATTCGCGCGATGGTCGAAAGCGAAATGATGAAACCGCTGCTGCTCGCCAACATTCTGATCTGGATCGGCGCGATCTACGCTTCGAAATACCCGGGCCGCCACAGGCGAAGACGCGGCGCGCGATGAACTTTTTAGCATTTCATCAATTTGAAAAACCGCGACAGGGCAACCCGTCGCGGTCTTTCGTTTTGCACTCCCCTTCCTAAGAACGGGAAGGAAGCGAGCCGCTACAGGCCTTAGAAAAGATCGAAAGTCCCGGTGTCAGCGAACATCCAGTCGACATCCTCGCCGACATGGCGGACTTCTGAATCCTTCGACTGTTCTTCCTGAACAAAGATGTCAGCAACGCCATTGCCCAGGCTGCTCAGGCGCATCGTCGAGGTGTCGTTGCCATTGGTCGACGCCATGGTGGCGAAAAATGCCTCGGCATCCAGCTCGGTGTCGCCGTAGACGGAGGTGACCTTGCTACCGATACCGCTCGTCGAACCGGCGATCAGACCAGACGCGGCATCCCCGCCTTCCTGGATTGCGATGTACGAAAGCTGTTCAGGCGACCAGTTGGCCGACACGGCTTCCTCGGACTGCAGGGCAATATCGCAAGTTCCGTTGCCCTTGTCCTCCATCCGGGCCACGACGGGCGTGCCGGAATTCTGGGTCAGCACCTGCGAGAACACCGAAACGTCGCTACCCATGCCGCTGAGGTTGAGGCTCGTTTGCCCCTGAAGACCCGTATCCATGGTGCCTGCGGTGATCTGACGCCCATCGGCAAGCGTGTAGGTACCTTCGCTCATCGCCATCCACGAGATGGTTTCCTCACCGTGAGTACCATCCTGATAAGCCCATTCCTCGATCTGGAATTCAAAGCCCTCCGAGGTCACGTTGCGAACCGCTGCGAAGGCCGGCTTTTCAAACCCGAATGAGACAGGCCCCATGACCACGGTCGCATTTTCGATCTGCGAACTGAACGAGACATGCATCCAGCCGTCTGCCGTCGTTTGCGCCGTTGTGACCGAACCGACTTCAAGGAATGGGCCAGTCTCTTCGGCCGGTTCTCCGACAAACACGATACTGTCGCTGACCGACGTGGTATCGTTGCCCATGCTCTGACCATCATCAAAACTGAACGCCGTTGACAGGCCATCAATCTCGCTCGCGTCCATGCTGTAATACATGCTGCTGGTGATTTCGGCCGGGCTGCGCGCCTCATCCCACATCCGCACCTCGTCCAGCGCGCCCATCAGGCCACGAGACATGGTAAGACCGTCACCAAGCGTGTCGACAGAGATTGAATCGTTCCACGGGCCGCTCGACTGGCCGGACAACTTGCCGTCCACGTAGATTTTGACATCGCCCGCTTCGCGCACCACCGCGTAATGGGCCCAAACACCATCGACCGCCGGAACACTAGCCGAGGCGATTTCGATCGAACCGGACATCACCGACAGGGTGCCGTTATGGAAGCTGATGTCGAAGTTCGGCCCGCCTACGATTGCATCCGCTGCGTTGATATTCTTGCCTTCGGCCAGCTTGACCCAGGATTCGATGGTGAAATCGCCGTCGAGTTTGACTGGGCCCACATCCACGCCCTTGCTATCGAAGAACAGCGAAGAGCCGTATTCCGAGCCGCTCGGAGGCGTTACCGGAGGATCGACAGGCTCAGACCCGCCGTTGCCCTCTTCGGGATCGGTGCCGCCCTCTCCGGGATCCTCACCGCCCGTGTCGGGATTTTCACCGCCGGTGTCAGGAATCTCGCCCCCCGTGTCGGGGTTTTCTCCGCCGGTATCGGGATCTTCGCCGCCCATGTCAGGGTCTTCACCGCCCATATCCGGGTCGGTGCCACCGCCATGGTGTCCACCGCCCATGCCGCCGCTACCGGAACTGACCGATGAATCAATGATGTTCAGATCGCCGTCGGGCATCACGAATTCAGAGATTTCGTACTGCGACAGGAACTCGTTCGTGTACCCGACAAGGTCGATGTCGATCCGGAAGGCAAAATGCTCGCCGGTCACCCGGTCGGTGATCCAGATCGCAATCGGCATCACCCAGCCGCCGTCAACCTGCAGCGCGCCGTGAACGGCCAGCAGATCCTCCGGTGTCGGGTGCCCCATCATGTTGTCATCGGTGGTGATCCCCTCGCGTTCATGCGCGTCCTTGTCACCCCATTTGTTCGACCCGAGACGCAACTGACCCGCGCTGTCCGTGATCGTCCCAGTAATGGTCACTTCGTGATCACGGGGGCCCATCGTCAGGTCCGAGCTCGCGTCGATTTCAAGCTTCACCCGGCTGACCGGATTGATATCGCTGTGCGACCAAAGGCGTTCTTCGCCATAAAAGGTCGACTCTACCTTGTCGCCGATATTGGTGAAGGTATTGCCAACATAGACGCCTTCGTTGTTCAGGCCGACATCCGAGATCGCGACACGGAAGTTCTCGAAATGGGTGTCGATGATCGACGTGGATTCGTGCTTGGTCGGCATCCGGATCGCACGGCCCGCGCCTGCTGCCGCGCCGATGAACAGGCCATCCTTGATGACGTATTCACCGGTATAGCTGAAGATGTCGAAAACACGGTCAACTTCCCAAGCCGTGAGACCGTCGATGTTGCTCCGCAAATCCGTCGTGATCGAGATTTCCTGCCGGTGTCCGGTATCGATGACCGTGCCGACGGCAATTGCCGTGTTGTCGTTGAAATCGATGATCGCGGGTTCTTCGTTATTAAGAACCCCCTTGAGCGGCGCCGGATCATAGGCCAGCGCATCACGGTCAGGGTTGTCGACACTTGTCTCCGCGCCGCGGAAGGTCCAGCCAAAGTTCGAGTTCGCCGCGATATTGTCCTGCTGCGTGATCTGGCGAGCCTGGTTTTCATAGGCAACCCCGGCATGGCCGAAATCGGCGTTCAACTCGTCACGCTGGATCGAGAACTTGGTCCCGTCGCCATAGACACCGGTGACAAAGTTGCCGATCCACTGACCGGTCTCGTCCCCATCCTCGGACACGATACCCGCGCCCTTGATGTCGTAGACAAAGTTGAAATCAACCGCTGCGGCGCTCGAGTGCTGAACGATCCCCCAGCCCGGCGAGCCATGGACAGAGTTACCATAGAGCACGGCCATGTCGGCGCCGGCTTCGGTTCCTGTCTCATGCAGGTGCAGCGAATAGCGCGAGGCGACGTTACCGTTTTCGTCCAGGGGAAGAGACTTGTCCGTACGGCCAAGTTCATCAAATTCCGCGTAACGGACCTCGACATCCGGGGTGTGCATCATCATCACGTGGCCGCGCACGCCTTCGGGGTTTTCCGAGGTCAGCACGACATTGCGGCTCGAGTTGCCGACATAGACGGAAAGATCGTGCCCGTCCGGCGTTGTGTGATCGTAGGTCAGCGCCTTGTCGAAGGTCAGCTTGAGACCGGCCGAGGTCTGCTCGACCGCGACGACCTTGCGCTCTTCGTCCTGGAACTTGCCCAGCGTCGTGCCCATCACGACGACATCGTCACCAACGGCCCAGCCGTTGCCATCCGCAACCACGATGGATTTGGTGCCTGCCTGCGCTTCGCCGATCATTGCGGAATAAGGTGCCTTTTCAGCGCCGACGATTTCCACATGCCCTTCGGCAATAAGCCCGTGGCTCAATTGTCCCGGGTCGATGTTAAGATCGATCGGCCCGTCCGCGAATATGATCTTGGTCGTGACATTGGCATCGACCGGATTGTCGTTGGTGCCAATCGTCAGGCGGGAATTCACACCCGTCAGCAGGGTCTCGACGCGCATATGCGTATCAATCGACGTCGCGAAATCCAGAGCACCGTCAACGCGCACCATCTCAAGCCGCGCATTGGAGGTGGAATTGTATTTTACCTCGATCCCTTCCGGGACATAAACCTTGGCATCGTCTCCGGGGACCCTGCCGTTTTTCCATGTCGACGGATCTGTCCAGCTGCCCGACGAAACCGCTACATGTGTGGCCTCCGCAGGATCGAATAGGAATAGCGTCATGCTCTCGCCATGACCCATATGCGATGTCATGCTCGCGTCCATAGCACCGCCGGAATCCATAGTCTCATCCATGTTCATCTATCTCTCTTTCTCTGTCCCGATGACGTACCCAATTGGCCGTAGGTCATTTGCCTCGGCTCGCGCTGAAACTGGGTTCGACTGATGAATAAGTTACTAATGCTACCGTTAACCATCTTTGTGCCTATTAGTGAAACAGGGCAAAAAATGGGCAAATTTCGGATCAAAAGTAGCTGCAATTCTGGCAATTAATGGTCTATTAATTTTCTATTTGAAAGTGGCGGCTCAATGCCGATCAACCAAAAATAATCTTGCCAAATTTTCTATTAACTTTCATACAATTATACACATCGCTTTGAAATTTTTCGAATTGAAAAATTCACGTCAACGGAATTTCGCTCAAGCCTGGATCGGCGATTTTTCGACATGTAAAAAATCACAGCGGAATTAGAGGCTGTCTTACGAGCAACAATCCGCTTGATTGCCTAAACTTTAAAAACTGACCCTTCGTAATCGGCGGAAATTTGACTCAAATTGAATCCAAAATCGCAAGCTTCTGCTGAGAATTCGTTAGGTGCCCCAGCGGCAACCTGCGGGACTCAGACCCCGTCGGGCCTGAATTGCCGAATCAACTCGTTTTGATTGAAGCTGAAGCCTGGGAAACTAAGATTTATCTGTCGCTGACTAGCGTCAGAGCCGGGCCAAGCGACTCGATCAGCGACTCGTTCGACAGACGTGCACGTACCGCCGAGGCGCCTTGCGACAGCCTTCTGCGAAGGTCTTCGTCGTCAAGCAGTTCTAGGATTGCCGCCGCGCATCCCTGAAGATCTTCGGGCTCAAGCAGCAATCCATCCAGCGCGCCGCCAAAGGACGCCAATGCGCCTGACGTGGCAACCACCGGCATCCTGAGCGCAAGGTAGTCGACGATCTTGATCGGTATGCCACTACCGAGATCCATAGGTGCCAGACCGATGGCATTCTCTCCCCCGATTTCCGACAGATCATCGACCGGCCCAATCAACACCAGACCTTCGCGCTCCGCCTCTTCGCGATCAACGAGCGAGGCAATCGTACCGACGATATGCATTCTGGCTTTCGGTTTCTGTGCCCGCACCAGCGGCCAGACTTTACGCCGCAGGAAATCGAGCGCCGCGATATTGCCCTGATGAAGCGATCCCATGAATACCGCATGTGGCTCTCCGCCGCCGCTGACGTCGAACTCCCGGACATTCACGGTGGGCCGCATCCATACGTGCTCGACCTGCGGAAACACGGCCTTCATCGCGGTATATTCACTGCAACTCGCGTGGATCAGAAGATCCGCCGCGCGGCAGCGGTTAACCTCTTCTTCCATCGTAATCATGTGATGATCGGGCTGACCGCCGCTCGACAGAAAACTTTCAGCTCTTAGGGAAAACAGGTCGTGCAGGAACACGACGCGAAAGGCATCTCCTGCGCCGGACAATAGCGGGCCGAGACTACTGTATTCCGCAGTCACGATATTCGCCCGCAACGGCGCAAGCAGATCCTTGACCTCTTGCGCTTCGTCCTCGCTCAGTTCTTTCCCCAACAGGCTCGGCACCCTTTCACTCTCACCCGAGGACATCCGGCGACGCATTTCAAAAAGGGCGCGACGCAGAAACCTTCCCCATACCTTGGGCGAAGTCGAAACGAACAGATCGCCAAACCGCGCGGCTTGCGGCCAGACGATTTCGTCCACGACATCTGCGAAATCGGGGTGGACCCGCGCCCATGCAAGGTTTCCAAAAGAGCGCCTTGGGGCAAATACCAGCGTTGTCGACAATCCGGCATCGCGACAAAGCTTCAGATAGCCATAGATATACTGGCTGCTTCCCGATTGCATCGTATCCAGACGACGCCCCACGATAAGGACGCCACGGCCTTCTCTCGCCAGGTTCTGAATGGTGCCATCCATCGCTTTACTGCCATCGCGGCAAGCGTTTGGTAACTGCCTCTCGTGCGTGACTGAAAATCCGGGGCGTGGCGCGCGGGTTTCGCATCAATTCGCTGAACACCGTGGCCGCATTTGCCGCCTTGATCGCGCCAAAGACCCGCTCGCTTGTCATCAGGCTTTCGAGATTGCGACGCCGGTCACGCATGAATGCAAGGGCTTCGCTTTCACTCATGGCTTTCAACCGGACCTCCACTGCCCGGTCCGCGACTAGAAGCGCGCGCAAATGATCGTCCTGCGCGCGGCGAGATACCGACCCCAAGCGCCGCGTATAGTAATAGCCGGGTGTCGCCGAAAACCACACCCTTGCGCCCGAGATCATGGCGGCGAGGACAAGGTGGAAATCCTCGCCGTTTCTCAGGCTCTCATCATACCGCAGGGAATGCGCTTCGATGAAATCTCGCCTGATAACCGGCTTGGCATAGCCAAAGCTGACTTCTCCATGAGCGACCCGGTTCAATCCGATCCAGTCCGCGATGGTCAGCGTACCGGAGCCCCGGATATCGCTTAGGCTACGCTCATCCAGCGCCCCGCCATTTTCATCCTGCGCGATGAAATCATCCAGTATGATATCGACGGCCTGCTTTTCCGCCTCGTCACAAAGCATGGCCAGCCGGTCCGGCGCATACCGGTCATCTGAATCCAGTACGGCGACCCATTGCCCCTTGGCCACGTTCAAAGCGGTATTACGCGCCGCCCCGGGTCCGCCATTTTGCGCGCATATAATGGCAGTCACCCGCGGGTCGCGTTCGGCAAGCTTCTTGGCCACGTCGAATGTATCGTCCGTCGATTGATCGTCCGCGATCAGGACGTCGACCTCGACACCTTCTTGCGACAATGCACTCTCGACCGAGTGTTTGAGCCACGCAGAGGAATTATACGCTGCGATGACAACCGAAACGGTCGGGAGGCCGGACTTCTCACCACTGGTCTGCCCGACACTGTTCCCTGTATCAGTCACCGCGCGTGCCCATCCCTACTATACCGATTGCGTTTCAAAACGGGCGATAAACTCGAAATCCATCTGGTATCGATCCTTCAGAACTTCACCAAGATCCTCACCCAGCAGGCTAGCATCATCCGGTAAGACACGGCTTTGCGCATAATGCTCGCGCAACGCCTCTACCGGCATGACGTCAGCGCCCTTCATTTCCACGTGCTCGACATCAGAGGTACGGTTCACCGGTCTACGGAAATACCTGTCGGCCATCGACTGACCAACCACCCCGATCATCCGGTCGTAAATCTTTTCAACCGGCATGACATCGGTATAGACCGCCCGTCTCAGATGGTAGCGCTGCGGTAGCGTATGCCGGTCCAGCGCCGCCCATTGCTGATGCAGGTAATCCATGACAAATCTACGGAAACTCGCATCGAGAGGCGCAGTCCCGGTCACCTGTTCGTAATTGGCAAGGAGATCATCGGCACCGCTGCACAGGATGAACTTGTTTCGGAACAGAGAGAGCATCCGCTTGACCGGGTCGCGATAGACCAGAACCACATGATCGCAAGCCGCGAAGTCACTGTCCTTCATCACATGGTTCATACGGATGAAATCGATTGGGCGCGTCTGGCTTGCCGGGTCATAGCCATGCGGCGACTGGTCCAGAAACATCTTCTTGAAGCTCGAACAGCCGTTTTTCCGGATGTAGCAATACCCGATTTTCTTGCCGTTCACGACAAGGCAGAAATGATTGCGCCCGAGCCCCATGAACTTGTCGAGGCCGTTCTGCAAACGGGAGAGGCCGTTGCGGTTCAGTGAGGTGCGCGTATCGAGGACGCGGTTTGCGTCAAGACTGGCCGGGCCTGCGGTAATGTCGATCATTACTTGCCTCACAATTGAAGCCCCTCAACTGACCTTATCCGTTCTCTTATCGTCAGAATTGCGACATGCAGCATGCATAGGCCCCATGTGTCCCCAAAATTCGAAGAAACCGGGCGTGTCTGTCTATTTATTATGCAATCTAACATGTTTTAGCGCGTCTGAGAACGAATCTTCCCGCTGAGTCCGGCGCCCGATGTCGTCATCCTGGGGTCAGCAAATGAGAGTGAGGCCTGTCTGTTTAGAGCCACATCTCGGCAATTTAATGAAGTCAGCGAAATGCTATTCGGTAAAAGTGTTCAAGAAGTCAAAAGTGGTCAGAAAATCTATCGATACAAAGTAAGTCTTTCTTTGTTAATAAAACTTGCCCGTAAAATCAATTCATTTGTCGTTGGAAGAATTGGCGGAGATGACCGCAACTTGGCCGCAAAAGAGCCGTATCTGATCAAGCAAGAGATCTTTCCTAGTTAGTTTAAACGATATCAGGGCCTTAACCTTCTTCGCCCAGCATAGGGGCGCACCTCAGGTCGCCATTGCGATAGAAATCATCCCCTGCCTGAGATCTGAGATGGGCAAATGAGTGCGGCGCCAAATGACTGGCGCCAAATGACTGGCGCCGGAAACCATTCGGGAGGGCATGCCCCAACGACCACAGATAACTAACTGTGATCGCCGTCAAACGTCGTGATCAGCCCATCCGTTCGGACGCGTAGGAACCGGGGCTTGCCGGGAAGACAATCGTCTTGGTGCCGTTCAGGAAGACGCGATGGTGGATATGGGCGTGGATCGCGCGCGCCAGCACCTGGCTTTCCACATCGCGTCCAAGGCTGACGTAATCATCGGCAGACTGGGCATGGGTGACGCGCACGGTATCCTGTTCGATGATCGGGCCTTCGTCGAGGTCCGCCGTAACATAATGCGAGGTTGCGCCGATAAGCTTAACGCCGCGTTCGAAGGCCTGCTTGTAGGGGTTCGCGCCCTTGAAGCTGGGCAGGAAGGAGTGGTGGATGTTGATGATCCGTCCCGACATCTTCTGGCACAGGGAATCCGACAGGATCTGCATGTAACGGGCAAGCACCACGAGATCGGCGTCGGTGTCCTCGACCACGCCCAGCAGGCGTGCTTCGGCCTCGGCCTTGTTCTCCTTGGTCACCTTGATGTGGTGGAAAGGGATATCGTGGTTTACCACGACTTTCTGGTAATCGAGGTGGTTCGAAATCACCGCGACAATCTCGACCGGCAGCGCGCCGATCCGCCAGCGGTAAAGCAGGTCGTTCAGACAGTGTCCGAAACGCGAGACCATCAGCACGACCTTCATCTTCTTGGCCGGGTCGTGGAAATCCCAGGTCATCCCGAATGTCTCGGCAATCGGGCCGAACCCTTCACGCAGCGCGTCGATCGTGGTGCCGGTTTCGCTGTCAAAGCTGATGCGCGAAAAGAAGTGACCGGTCTCGGTGTCATCGAACTGATGCAGGTCGCGGATATTGCATCCCTTCTCCGCAAGATAGGTTGAGATCTCGGCAACGATGCCGCGTCGGGTGGGGCAGTGGACGGTCAGGATGTAGTCGTTCATTCTGGTATTCCTTGGATCCGGCCCTGACGGGCTTTGCGGGAGGGTTCAAACCGATGGCTGGCGCATGTGTTGGCGCGAAGAAAGGCATCGGTCAAGGAAAAGAAAACGCCATAAAACACCCGTTTAGCGCTTATTTTACACGCTTCGGCAAAAGCGTCACCCTATCGCGCGAGAACGACGCGAAAGCCAAGCGGGCTTGACCGAAAAAGCATCGCTAAGAGGCTAATCAGGCCGGCTCTGGCGCGATTTCGGGAGAGGTTTTCAGACCGCCAAGTGACTCGCGCAGCGGGAGTCACTGCGGATAGCATATGACCGAGAGATAGCGGATGGGAAACTCCAGCAGCATTTCCGGCCCGTGCGGCGCGTCCGCGTCGAAGAGCAGCGTGTCGCCCGGCTCAAGCCGGTAGAGCTGATCGCCGTGCCGGTAGTCAAGCTGTCCTTCGAGCATGTAGATGAATTCGATGCCCTCGTGCTGGAACACCGGGAAGACGTCGCTCTTGCTGGTGAGGGTCAGCAGGTAGGGTTCGACCACCACGCCGGATTCCGTCGCACCGATATGTCCCAGCAGGTTATACTGGTGGCCTGCCCGGCTGCCCTGCCGTTCGATCTCGACCCCCTGCCCGGCTTTGACATGCATCGCGCCACGCGGCTGGTCGTAGCCCGAGAACAGGTTCACGATGGGCACGCCCAACGCGTGGGAAAACGCCTGAAGCGTATTCAGCGAGGGCGAGATCAGCCCGTTCTCGATCTTGGAAAGCGCGCCGACGGAAATACCGGTTTTGGCGGCAAGATCCGTGCCGGTCATGCGCTGGCGTTTTCGCAATTCGCGGATCTGGCGGCCGATGGCCAGTTCGAGGTTCTTCTCGCGCGTCTCACCGACCGCATGAGGGTCCTGACGCAGCGGTTTCGGACCCTGCCTGTCGTCCACTTCGCTCATTTTTCCGCGCCGCGTTGGCAGGCGCGAGAGGCCGAAAAACAGGGGGTGATGTCGGTGCACAAGCTGTACACCCTCTGTACACCCCCCGCGTACACCGGCGGCTCTGCCCGACGATCAGATATCAAGCGTATTGTCCCTCTCCCAGCTCGAGAAGTGCGAGACGTAGGAATGCCATTCCTGATGTTTCATCTTGATGAAGGAGGCCGAGAACTCTGCTCCGAGCATTTCCTTCAGGCCCGCATCCCCATCGAATGCGCGGATCGCATCCAGCAGGTTCAGCGGCAGTTTCGGCGCGTCGGTCACGGTGTGACCCTCGGCATACATGTCGATGTCAAGCCGCATGCCGGGATCGGCCTTGGTCCGGATGCCGGACAGACCGGCCGCGATGATGACCGCTTGCAGCAGGTAGGGGTTGGTCGCCCCGTCGGGCAGGCGCAGCTCGAACCGGCCCGGACCGGGGACGCGCACCATGTGGGTCCGGTTGTTGCCGGTCCAGGTCACGCTGTTGGGCGCCCATGTCGCCCCGGAGGTGGTGCGCGGCGCGTTGATGCGCTTGTAGCTGTTCACCGTCGGATTGGTGATCGCGGCCATGGCGGTTGCATGTTTCATGATCCCGCCAAGGAACTGGGCGCCCTGCTCGGACAGGCCAAGTTCGCCCGTCGGGCCGCTGCCCTTTTCGGTGGCAAAGACGTTCTTTTTGCCCTTGGCATCCCAGACCGAGATATGGGCGTGGCAGCCATTGCCGGTCAGTCCTTCGATGGGCTTGGGCATGAAGGTGGCGCGCAGCCCGTGTTTCTCGGCCACGGATTTCACCATGAACTTGAAAAAGGAGTGCCGGTCCGCCGTTACCAGCGCGTCGGCAAACTCCCAGTTCATCTCGAACTGGCCGTTCGCGTCCTCATGGTCGTTCTGATACGGGCCCCAGCCGAGATCGAGCATGTAGTCGCAGATTTCCGAGATCACGTCATAGCGCCGCATCACCGCCTGCTGGTCATAGCAGGGTTTTTCCGCCGTATCGGCAGGGTCGGAGATTTCGGTGCCCTCGGGCGTCAGCAGAAAGAATTCGGCCTCGATGCCCGTCTTGACATGCAGCCCTTCGGAGGCGGCCTCGGCCACCAGTCTGCGCAGCACGTTGCGGGGGGCCTGCGCGACCTCTTCGCCTTCCATCATGCAATTCGCCGCGACCCATGCGACCTCGGGCTTCCACGGCAGCTGGATCACGGTTTCAGGGTCGGGCACCGCCAGCATGTCCGGAAAGGCCGGGGTCATGTCGAGCCATGTGGCAAAGCCCGCAAACCCCGCGCCATCGCTCTGCATCTCCTTGATGGCTTGCGCCGGGACCAGCTTGGCCCGCTGCCCCCCGAACAGGTCGGTATAGGAGATCATGAAATACTTGACGCCCTTGTCCTTGGCGAATTTGGCGAGATCCTTCATTTGCGGTCCTTTTCCCTGTTGGTGACTGCGGGCGGTCTGACGCCGCCCGTCATGATGTTTCAGAAACCCTTTTTACCCGGATACCAGTCCGTTCCGGCCAGCGGGATCTGCGCCATGGCAGCGGCTTCCATGGTGAGGGCGCAGAGATCCTCGGGTTCGAGATTGTGCACATGGTTCTTGCCGCAGGCGCGCGCGATGGTCTGGCATTCAAGCGTCATCACGTTGAGGTAGTTGCGCAGACGGCGACCGGCCTCGATGGGGTCGAGCCGGGCCATCAGCTCCGGGTCCTGCGTGGTGATGCCTGCCGGGTCGCGACCTTCGTGCCAGTCGTCATAGGCGCCGGTGGTCGAGCCGAGTTTCTGGTACTCGGCCTCCCATTTCGGATCGTTGTCGCCAATCGCGACCAGCGCGGCGGTGCCGATGGAAACCGCATCCGCCCCAAGCGCGAGCGCCTTGGCCACATCGGCGCCGGATCGGATACCGCCGGAGACGACAAGTTGCACCTTCCGGTGCATGCCCAGATCCTGAAGCGCCTGCACGGCGGGCCGGATACAAGCGAGGATCGGCTGGCCGACATGTTCGATGAACACGTCCTGTGTCGCGGCGGTGCCGCCCTGCATCCCGTCAAGAACGACCACATCCGCGCCCGCCTTTACCGCCAGCGCCGTGTCGTAATAGGGGCGCGAGCCGCCGACCTTGATATAGATCGGTTTCTCCCAGCCGGTGATTTCACGCAGCTCGAGTATCTTGATTTCGAGATCGTCCGGCCCGGTCCAGTCCGGATGGCGGCAGGAAGAACGCTGGTCGATGCCTACCGGCAGATCGCGCATTCCGGCCACCCTCTCGGTGATTTTCTGGCCGAGCAGCATGCCGCCGCCGCCGGGCTTGGCGCCCTGGCCCACGACGATTTCAATCGCATCGGCGCGGCGCAGGTCGTCAGGGTTCATGCCGTAGCGGCTGGGCAGGTATTGATAGACCAGCATCTCGGAATGGCCGCGTTCCTCATCGGTCATGCCACCGTCGCCTGTTGTGGTCGAAGTGCCCGCAAGGGTCGCGCCCCGGCCCAGCGCCTCTTTGGCATTGGCCGAGAGCGCGCCAAAGGACATGCCCGCGATTGTGATCGGGATTTTCAGCTCGATGGGTTTCTTGGCAAATCGCGTGCCCAGCGTGACCGAGGTTTCGCATTTCTCACGGTAGCCTTCGAGCGGGTAGCGCGAGACCGAGGCACCCAGGAACAGCAGGTCGTCGAAATGCGGCACCCGCCGCTTGGCCCCGCCACCGCGAATGTCATAGATGCCCGTTGCCGCCGCGCGGCGGATTTCCGAGTTGATCTCGTTCGAAAAGGTCCAGGACTGCCGGGGCATCGTCCGGGGTGTGTGCTGGTCGCTCATCAATAGGCCCCCGCATTGTCGACTTTGAAATGATAGAGTTCGCGCGCCGAGCCATAGCGGCGGAATTCTTCGGGTTTGGCATCCATCCCGGCGCGGTTCAGCAGATCGGCCAGAAGGTCGAGATGTTCGGGACGCATTTCTTTTTCCACGCAATCCGCGCCAAGCGATTTCACCGACCCGCGCACGAAAAGCCTCGCCTCGTAAAGGCTGTCGCCGAGCGCATCGCCCGCGTCGCCGAGGACCACGAGGTTGCCTTTTTGCGCCATGAAGGCGCTCATATGGCCGATGTTGCCGCCGACGACGATGTCGATCCCCTTCATGGAAATGCCGCAGCGCGATGAGGCATTGCCCTTGATCACGAGCAAGCCGCCATGCCCGGTGGCCCCGGCGTATTGCGAGGCGTCGCCATCGACGATGACCTCGCCGGACATCATATTTTCGGCGGCCCCCGGCCCGACCGAGCCTTTGACGGTGACCTTTGCCAGCTTGTTCATACCAGCACAGTAATAGCCGGCAGAACCGTGCAGCGTGACGTCGATGGGCGCATCAAGGCCAACGGCAACGGCGTGAGAACCGCGCAGGTTCAGCACCTCGAATTCCGTATCGTTTCCGGCCGCGCCCTGAAGGGTCGCGTTGACCGCACGCAGGTCGATGTCGTTCATGTCGAGGGTCTGCATTCAACGCTCCCAGAAATAGACAGTGGCGGGCTCGGGTTCCCAGATGCGGGCGAAGTCGATCCCGGGCAGATCGGCGAAAGCACGGTATTCGCTGGCAAAGGCCACGTAATCGTCGGTTTCCGCCATCACGGCGGGTTTGCAGGCAATCGGGTCGCGGACCACGCCGAACCCGTTCTTGGTGCCCATGACAAAGGTAAAGAACCCGTCTAGATCCTTGAGCGTGCCTTCCAGCGCCTCGCCCAGCGTGTCGCCCTTGGCGATGCGCGAGGAGATATAGGCGGCGCCGACCTCGGTGTCGTTCTCGGTCTTGGTGACGAACCCATCTCGAGCCAGTTGGCGGCGCATCTGGTTGTGGTTGGACAGCGAGCCGTTATGCACAAGGCACTGGTCATCTGCCGTGGAAAACGGGTGCGCACCAAGCGTGGTGACGGCGGATTCGGTCGCCATTCGGGTATGGCCGATGCCGTGGCTGCCCTGCATCGCACGGATGCCGAAACGATCGGCCACGTCTTTCGGCAGACCGACCTCCTTGAAAATCTCCATCGCATCGCCGACGCCCATGATCCGCAGGCCGCGCTCTTCCAGGCAGGCAAGCCCTTCGTCCCGCTTGTCGCGCGGCAAGGTGATGATCGCATGAGTATCGAGCACCTTGACCGGTACCGACGTGCCAAGCCGGTTGGTCAGGTCGTCCTGCAACCCGTCAAAGGCGGAGGCCGCATCGTCCGATTGCACGGTCACCTTGAGACCGTCGGTTTCATCGCCATAGATCGCGATTCCGGCAGAGTCGGGGCCGCGATCGGTCATCGTTATCAGCATATCGGTCAGCATGTCGCCAAGCCGGGGGCGCAGATTTTCCTGTTTCAGGAAGAGCCCGACAATCCCACACATGGTGTTCTCCATTCTGTCGCGCAGCAGCGCGGTCATTCGGGACATATGGGAAAATAATTTTACCTGCAAGAATATCCACGTCGGCTGCCAGCGCAGAGGCGGCCAATTGCGTAATTCGCCCGAGCTTTGTGCAAAGCGCTCTTCCGGTCAGGTTCGTCGATGCCGATTGCCGCGCAGATAAGCCCGGTTTCGGCAAGGTTTCGCATTTCACGGGATTTCTCGATTCTCTGCGAAAAGAGTGGCTTGACTAACCCGACTAAAAAAGTCAGATTTAAAACATGTCCAGCCATCCCGGGCTTGCTCCTGGGTCAGCCCGATACCGCAAAAGCAGGAGCATGAAACGATGCATACGCAAACCCAGACGCGCGACACGCAATACGGTGTTGCCCCTCTTCCCGTTCATGATGCGGCAGAGCTGACCGATGGCGGATCGCTGGCCCATATCCGGCTGGACGACCAGCTTTACACGCTGCGGATCACCCGCGCGGGCAAGCTGATCCTCACGAAATGACATCTGAAAACCTGACCGGCAGCGCCGCCGAGACACGCGCCCGCAACCGAGGCGGCGTGGCGGTGGGACATGTCGGCGACCTCGATCCGGTCGAAGCCGGCGCGGTGCTGTATCTGCGGCTATGGAACAGCGGCCCGGAAGCGCAGGCCCGGGTCTGGAATGAATTTGCCCGGACACTAGGCGCAGCTCAGGGGCGGCAGGCCCTGAAGGCGCTGGAGAATATCATGCGGCTTTGCGCCCACCACGCGCGACGCCCGATTGTCCGGCACGATCTGAAATGCGCCTGCCTTGGCGCGGATGAAGCCTGTTTTGCCAATTTCATCGCGGCGGCCGGGCGCGGCGATCGCGAAGACGCGATGCTGATCGCAACTCTGATCGTGCGGGCCGACATGGCTCCGTCGCTGACCGGGCTGGCGGAATCGCTGGGCCTTGCGCTGATGCGGATCGCCGCCTTTGAAGGACTGACGGCGGAACCGGACGACCCGTTCCATTCGATAGAGATGGCCGCGGGCGCGCGCATCCATTGAATTGAACAGACATGTGAATTGAAATAGGCGTGGGCTGCATCGCACCCCACGCCTTTTTCATGTCTGGCGCTCACTAACGAAACACCAAGGTTCCGCGGCCCCTGCCCCTTTTCCGGTGCGGCCCCGCCGGATTAACCGGCGAGACTTGGCAGATAGAGAACGATGGCCGGGAAAGCCACGAGCAAGCCGATTGTCACCGCATCCGCGAGGAAGAAGGGCATCACACCCTTGAAAACATCCTGAACGCTCAAGTCGTCGCGTACCCCGGCCACAACAAAGCAGTTGAGACCGATGGGCGGTGTGATCAGGCAGAATTCGGCCATTTTCACCACGAGGATCCCGAACCAGATCGCGCACATGGTGCCGTTCATGCCAAAGGCACTATCAGCCGCCGAGACCATCTCGCCGCCGTTCAGGGCCATGACCGCCGGGTAAACCACTGGCAGGGTCAGCAGCAGCATCCCGATGGCGTCCATGAACATGCCCAGCACCGCATAGGCCAGCAGGATGCAGATCAGGATCAGCATTGGCGACATTTGCAGCGAGGTGATCCAGTCCGCAAAGGCGGCAGGCAATTCGGCAAAGCCAAGGAAGCGCACATAAATCAGCACGCCCCAGATGATGGTAAAAATCATCACCGTGAGCTTGGCCGTTTCCAGAAGCGCCGCCTTCAGCTCACCCCAGCGCATGCCGCGATAAAGCGCCATCAGGAAGACGATGAACGCGCCGATGGCCCCGCCCTCGGTCGGTGTGCCCCAGGCATCGCCGAACGGGTTGTAGACAAAGAAGATGATGATCACGACCACGGCAAGGATCGGCAGAGCCGGTGGCAGTGAGGCGAACCTCTGCCCCCAAGTGAAGCCGCGCACCGGCGGGCCGACGGTCTTGAAAGTGACGGCGATGCCGATGATCAGGACGGCATAGACGATAGCCGAGAAGACGCCGGGCAGAAAGCCTGCAAGGAGCAGCTTGCCCACGTCCTGTTCCACGATGATCGCGTAGATCACGAGGATCGCCGAAGGCGGGATCAGCGAGGCAAGCGTGCCCCCTGCCGCGACGACGCCGGCGGCGAATTTCTTGTCATACCCGACCTTGAGCATTTCCGGGATGGCGATACGGGCAAAGACCGCTGCCGTGGCGACGGAGGCGCCCGAAACGGCGGCAAAACCGGCCGTGGCAAAGACGGTCGACACCGCGAGCCCGCCCGGCACCCACGCGATCCAGCGCTTGGCCGCCTCGAACAGCGCGGTCGTAAGACGCGCGTAATAGGCAAGGTAGCCGATAAGGATAAAGACCGGGATCAGGCTGAGCACCTGTGCCGAAACCTTGGAATGCGGCGTCAGACCGGCAATGCGGACCGAGATTTCAAGCGCCTTGCCAAACCGGGCGGGGTCGTAATCCATCCCGTTCCAGCGCAGCCAGACAAGGCCGACGAATCCGGCCATACCGGCGGCAAAAGCCACCCGCATGCCCAGAAGGACCATGACCAGCAGCCCGCCGGTGGTCCAGAGACCGATATCGATAGGCTCCATCAGTCGTGCCCTTCCATAAGTTCCGCTTCGTGCATGGCCTGTTCCGCCACGCTGAGGTTGAGGGGCACCGCGACGGGCCGGTCGATGTTAAAGATAAACGCCCGGCCATAGCCGACGATCTGCAACAGAAGCCGCAGCACCAGCACCGCGAAGGCAATTGGCACGACAAGTTTCGACGGCCACGTGGGCAGGCCGATATCGATAGAGCTGTCCCGGCTGCAGAAGGGGCGCGAGCAATCGAAGGAACGCGCGAAATGGTCCCATGCGCCCCATGTCAGCGCGACGATCAGCACGAGGATCAGGATCACCGAGATCAGCTCGAACAGCCAGAGCACCCGGCCGCTGAGGTTGCCCACCAGCATGTCCATGCGGATATGGGTGCCGTCGCGCTGAACGTAGGAAATGCCCATGATCGCGATGATCGGCATCGCCGCTTCGATGTAGTCGATATAACCCATCATCGGCGCGCCGAAGAATTTGCGGCTGATCACCGAATAGGCCGCAAGGAACATCAGCGAAAAGATCGCAAGTCCGCTCAGCAAGGCGCAGAACCGTTCGACAGGCAGCAAAGCTCTGTCCAGACGGCTCAAAAGGCTGGAGTCTTCAAGTACGGCGGCGCCACCGGCCATATCTCTGCCCCCTTATATTATCTGTGTTGAAAGCCATGTACCCGAGAGGTCATCACCACTCGGGTACTGGATTTGGAGACGCCCTGTTAAAGGCACTGCCCCCCGTTCGCAAGAGCGGGGAGACAAGGTTTAGTTGGTGCCTTTGGCTTTCGCCAGTTCGGCCTTACCAGATCGAGAAGCTCCTGACCCGGCAGGCCCTGCGCTTCGATATCCTCGACCCAAGCGGCTGCAATCGGATCGGCGGCCTGTTCGCGGAAGGCGGCAAGCTCGTCTTCGCTGATCATGACCTTTTCAACGCCTTTTTCCTCGAGCACGGTATCCCAGCGCTTGAGCAGCTCACCGTAGTTTTCGAGGTAGTAATCAATCGCCTCGGGCACGCTTTCGTCCAGCGCGGTGCGCTCTTCGTCCGAGAGCATTTCATAGGCGTCGATGTTGACCACCACCGGGCAGTTCACCGTGCCGGGGTTAAGGTTCGCGGTCCACCAGTCAGCCTGGTTGATCGTGCCAAAGGACAGGTGCGCGTGCTGAGCGAAGGCAACCGTGTCGACGACACCGGATTCCATCGCCTGATAGGCTTCGGAAGAGGTCACCGAGGTCGGCACCGCGCCGACTTTTTCAAAGGCTTCGCCAAGACCGCCGGTCGCACGGATACGCATGCCTTCGAATTCAGACAGCGTGGTGCGAGGCTCGCCGGTGCCGACGATGTTGTACTGCGGCATGGGCGAGGTCATCAGCAGCTTGGCATTCCACTGGGCCATTTCGTCCTGCACCGCCTGATTGGCGTAGACAGCGTTGGAGACCGCGACTTCCTGCTCAAGGTTCTCGACCCCGAGGAAGGGCAGTTCGAGCACGGTGATCAGGCGGTTCTTGTCCGGGTGATAACCGGCACAGAACTGCGCCATCTCGAAGGCGCCGATCGAGATGCCATCGAGGTTTTCGCGGTTCTTGGAGAGACCGCCGTAGCTGATGTTCATGGTGAACTCGCCATCGGTCTTTTCGCTGACCAGTTCCGCGAGCTTTTCGATATGCTCGGTAAAGGCGCGACGCTTGCCCCAGACCGACACATTCCATTCGGTCGCAGCCGCTTCGGTTGCAATTCCCATACCCAGCGCCGCCATTACGGCGCTTGTCATGAACTTGTTCATTGATTTTTCTCCCTTTTTCGCGGTCCTAAGATATCTCACATGCCGCTTGCGAGCGAAACTAGCTTGCACATCTCCGGTTGCCAAGCCCGAAGCACCGGGTTTTGTTGGATGAATGTCTTGCGTTAAGACGCTGAGTTGACGTGGCGGCGTGCGGAATCCCGGCCAACCGACCTTGGGGCACGAAATGCCGCACCCCTGCGGATCGACCCTGCCCCCTGTCGCATCAGGGATTTACGTAGCAAACGAAGAATTCATTTACAGACTTCGCCCTGTTAAAATTGGGAATTGAACGAAATTTTAGCAAAAAGTTTACAAATACTGCACTGCAGAAAAAAATCCTTTACTGACAAATCGTTTCAGAACCGCCGCTTATTCCATTCTTTTCCAAGCAGGCTTATGATCCCCGCGAGGGGAGACGGCGCAGCCCGCGCGGGCGCGCAGGATCACACGAAGATTGCTGGCCGGAAAACGCGACAGCCAAAGGGAGGAGCTTTGAATGAGCGATACAATCCAAGCCGAACAAACGAAGTCCACGACCTATCCACCGTCCGACGAGATCGTCGCCAAAGCTCATGTGGATGCGGAAAAATATGACGCCATGTACAAGGCCTCGGTCGAGGATCCGGATGCCTTCTGGCGCGAGCAGGCACAGCGGATCGACTGGATTAAGCCATTCAGCACGGTCAAGGACATCGACTTCACACTGGGTCAGGTCAAGATCAACTGGTTTGCCGATGGCGCGCTGAACGTATCGGCCAACTGCGTCGACCGGCATCTTGAGACGCGCGGCGATCAGACCGCGATCATCTGGGAGCCCGACGATCCCAAGGACGAGGCGCTGCATATCTCATACCGGGAGCTGCACGAGCATGTCGGCAAGATGGCCAACGTGCTGAAATCGCTGGGTGTCGGCAAGGGCGACCGGGTTGTGCTTTACCTGCCGATGATCCCCGAGGCCGCCTATGCGATGCTGGCCTGCGCACGGATCGGCGCGATTCATTCTATCGTTTTCGCAGGTTTTTCGCCGGATGCGCTTGGTGCGCGGGTGAATGGCTGCGACGCCAAACTGGTCATCACATCGGATGGCGCGCCGCGCGGCGGCCGGGTGACCAACCTCAAGGACAACGTGAACCAGGCGCTGCGCAACGACTTCGACGATGTGAAATGCCTGGTCGTCCGCCGCACCGGGCAGCAGATCGCTTTCCGCTCGGACCTGGATTTCTGGTACCATGAAGAGGTCGAGAAGGTCTCGGCCGACTGCCCGCCAGAAGAGATGAACGCCGAAGATCCGCTGTTTATCCTTTATACCTCCGGCTCGACCGGGCAACCCAAGGGCGTGGTGCACACGACTGGCGGTTACCTCGTTTATGCCGCGCTGACCCATGAGACGACGTTCGATTACCATGACGGTGATATATACTGGTGCGGGGCCGATGTGGGCTGGGTCACCGGCCATACCTATATCGTCTATGGACCGCTCGCCAATGGAGCGACCACGGTGATGTTCGAAGGCGTGCCGACCTACCCGGATGCCTCGCGCTTCTGGCAGGTGATCGAAAAGCACAAAATCAACCAGTTCTACACCGCCCCTACTGCGCTACGGGCGCTGATGGGTCAGGGCAATGACTATGTGACGAAATGCGACCGGTCCTCGCTGCGCATCCTTGGCACGGTGGGCGAGCCGATCAACCCCGAGGCATGGAACTGGTATTACAACGTAGTCGGCGACGGGCGCTGCCCGATTGTCGATACATGGTGGCAGACCGAAACCGGCGGCCACATGATGACCCCCCTGCCCGGCGCCCATGCGCTGAAACCCGGTGCGGCGCAGCGACCGTTCTTTGGCGTGCAGCCCGTGGTGCTGGACCCGACCAGCGGCGAGATCGTCGAGGGCAACGGCGTCGAGGGCGTTCTTGCGATCCGCGACAGCTGGCCCGGACAGATGCGCACGGTCTGGGGCGATCATGAGCGGTTCGAAAAGACCTATTTCGCGGATTACAAAGGCTATTACTTCTCGGGCGATGGCTGCAAACGCGATGCGGACGGCGATTACTGGATCACCGGCCGGGTTGATGACGTGATCAACGTCTCGGGTCACCGGATGGGCACAGCCGAAGTCGAATCCGCGCTTGTCGCCCATTCCAAAGTCGCCGAGGCAGCGGTTGTCGGATACCCGCATGACATCAAGGGTCAGGGCATTTATTGCTACGTGACGCTGATGAACGGGGTCGAACCTTCGGACGAGCTGCGCGTGGAACTGCGCAACTGGGTCCGGCAAGAGATCGGCCCGATTGCGAGCCCGGACGTGCTGCAATGGGCACCGGGCCTGCCCAAGACACGCTCGGGCAAGATCATGCGGCGCATCCTGCGCAAGATCGCGGAAAACGATTTCGGCTCGCTTGGGGATACCTCGACACTGGCCGATCCGGCGGTGGTCGACGACCTGATCGAAAACCGACCGAACAAGGGATAGGCGGATGGATACAGCAACCCTGACCCGCCCCGCCGTTCTGATCCTGCTGGGGCCTCCGGGCGCTGGCAAGGGCACGCAGGCCCGCATGCTGGAAGACCGTTTCGGCCTTGTGCAGCTATCGACCGGCGACCTTTTGCGAGAAGCGGTGGCCCAAGGGACCGAAGCGGGCAAGGCCGCCAAGGCCGTGATGGAAGCCGGTGAGCTTGTGTCGGATGAGATCGTCATCAACATCCTGCGCGACCGGCTGAAAGCACCGGACGTGTCGCGCGGGGTGATCCTTGACGGATTTCCACGCACCACGGTGCAGGCCGAAGCGCTTGATTATCTGCTGGCGGAAACCGGACAGAAAATCGACGCGGCGATCAGCCTTGAGGTGGACGATGCGGCGATGGTCGAACGGATTTCAGGCCGCTACACCTGCGCGAAATGCGGTGAAGGCTATCACGACAGCTTCAAGACGCCCGAGGTCGATGGAGTCTGCGATGAATGCGGCGGCACCGAGATGAAGCGCCGCGCGGATGACAAGGCGGAAACCGTGGCAAGCAGGCTTGAGGCCTACCACGCCCAGACCGCGCCGCTGATCGGATATTACCGCGACCGCGGCGTTTTGCAGGAAGTTGACGCAATGAAACCGATCAAGGACGTCGCGGGTAAGGTGCAGTCGCTGACGGCCGACGTGATTTCCTGAATGGATGGCCGCGCTTTGCATGGCGCGGCCTTTTCTCTGAATGCCAGCTATTTTCCGGCGGTCTTGCGCGTCGGCGAGAACTTCATGCCCGGCGCGGAAAGCCGCTCTGCCGGACCGACCCAGGCATAGGCCAGCAGGCAGGGGTCGAATTCGCCGGTGGTAATCCGGTGCTTTTCATCTGTTCTGTTCAGGATCAGCGACCCAGGCGCATAGACAGCCGTGTCGTTTTCCGACCATGCGCCAGCGATCGAAATATAGCTTTCCTCGATTTCCTGATGGCTGTGCTGTGGATAGGTCGTTTTCGGCGCAAAGAGAACAAAGCCGAGGATCAGCGTATCGCTGACGATCGGCCCCTTGGGTCCGACCACTTCGCAATAGGCGTATTTCTTTTCCAGCGTTTTGGGCAGACGTTCATAGCCGTATTCCCATGTCAGCTGGTGCGACACCCGGGACAGCGCCCGACTGAGCCCCCGCATGACAGTGTTTTCGCCAAGGTCGAAAGCCCGGCCAAGGTGTTCCACCACCGGCTTGGATTCCGGTTCGCGATGGCAAAACGGCGGGTCTCGTTCAAGGAGGCTGGCGATTTTCTCGCGTACACGTTTTCGATGGCTGCGCACAGGTCGGCTACCGCCCGCCGAGCCATAACGGTATAGCGCGTCGAATTCGCGTAGCAGATACGTCCAGTTCGGGGCGTTGTGCAATTGATCTGTCATGCCCGGCACTATTGGAAGACATGTTCAGCGGCTCTTTTCCGGTTGCGTCACGCAATGCCCGTCCGCGACAGATTGAAGGTCAAAAAGTGTTAAAATCAGCGCTATTTCCGCGGGAAAATTTAGAATTAGGGGCGCCAATGAAAACGACCGGCCGCAAGCGACCGGTCGTGGGAAAAAAATCCGTCAGTGCAGGTAGTCAAACCTGGCTTACATCTCGTGATGTTCCAATGTCAGATCGGCAATACCCACTGCGAGGTTCAGACCGTTCTGAGCATTCACGCTGATCGGCTGCAGCGCGATGGTTTCATCCGAACCGCCAATCAGGACGTTTGCGCCAGCGCCAATACCGACCGTCGCTTCGGCCGAGACACCACCGTAGGAACCGGTCAGGGCACCTTTGCCGTAATCTTCGGTCGGGGCCAGCACCAGCCAGCTCATGACACCGTTCTGGGTCTTGCCGATGTCGATGCCATAACGGTTGATCCTGCCGATGTAATGTTCGTCTTCGGCACCCTCATCAACCGGGTTGAAGGTGCAGTCGAGCTCCTTCGAGGACCCGAACACGTAGCCGGTGCCGTCGTCGACATCACAGCTCAGCGAGCCGATTTCGGTGTGGTCGTTGTCTTGTGCCAGCGCAGACGTGCCTGCGAGCAGTACAGCCGAAAGACCGATAGCGGGGATAAGTACCTTGTTGAACATATTCTTACCTTTCACTTCTCCAGATGAAACTGCGGGATCACACACCCCGCTTGCTTCCTGTCCCATTCAACTCGGAACCTGCGGCGAGGTTCCACACTTGATGAAAAGCGACGGGGGAGGTGGACAATGGCGCGCAGGCATGGCACCTCCGGGCGGTACTTTTTTAATGTAGGCAGCCCGCCGTCATGGCCCAACCCGACTTTGTTCCCGGCCCCGAAACCGAGGCTGCCTATCGCGAGGCGCTGAGCGCCTTTGGCACGGGTGTGACCGTTGTCACCACCATGACGGAAGCCGGGCCTGTCGCGATGACGGCCAATTCCTTTGCCTCGGTATCGCTCGATCCGCCGCTAGTGCTCTGGTGCCCGGCTAAATCGTCCAAGCGCCATGCGGTCTTTGCCGCGGCGGAACGTTATGTCATCCATATCATCGCCGAGGACCAGAAAGAGATCGCGACGCATTTTGCCCGCACCGGCGACGATTTCTCGGGCGTGGACTGGCATCAGGGCGAAAACGACCTGCCGATCCTGTCGGGTTGCCTTGCGCGGTTCGACTGTCTTCGGCGCGATGTACATGACGGGGGCGATCATTCCATTGTCGTCGGTCAGGTCGAACGGGCGTGGCACCGCCCGGGGCTGGGTCTGCTTTACAAGCGCGGCAAATACGGCGGTTTCCTCCGCGAGGATTAATCGTCGAGCGAGCCATGCACCGCAAGCAGGTCGATCTCGGCCCCTCTTGCGGTGATCGTGCGATAGGCTTCGCGCACGCCATCATCGTCCAGTTCGCGCGCGACGGTCAGCAACGTATTCGGATCGTGCTCAGAACATAGATCGGCCATATGCGCCAGTTCATCGCGCGCAACCATCAGGGCAGCTTCCCTTGACGGCGCGCCATAAAGTTCGACGAAATGCCGGGCGAGCGACTCTTCGAGCCTCGCCATTTCCTCGGGCTGGATCTGGGTGACAGCGACAAAGGTTACCCGGCCAAAGGTTTCAAGCCCAAGCCAGCCATTCGCAAAGGCCTGACGCGCCTTGCCGGTCAGATCGGCCTCGCCCCAGTTGGAAAACTCGAACCCGCCCGAGATGCACCATTCCCCGGTCCGGGCCGGGGCGTGAAAGACGTTCATGTCGCTTTCGTCGAAATGAATGGCGCGGGCCAGTTTCATGGATCTGTCTCCAGCAGTGTCGTCAGCGGCAGCAGTTGCGTGGTTTCATCATCGCGGATCAGCATGCCGAATTTTTCGTCCACGCCAAGAAATTCCCCCTGATAGCCGTCCTGTGTGACCGGTTTACCGACACCATCCAGCAGCGGCACCCAGTCGGCATGGACCGGCGCGTTGCCTTCCTCCGTCCAGCGATTGATCCAGACCAGCGTATGACGGGCCCATGCCTCGCAGAGGAGGACCGGATCGATATCGGCGCAGCCTTCTTCGTAGAGCGAAGTTTTGTCGGGGGAGAGGCCGGGATTATCGGCTTCCAGTTGAATGGTCAGATCGAGCCCGACGATCAGCCAGTCGGGCACGGCGTTTGGATCCTGCGTCGACCCCGCGACCCGGAACGCGCCGCAACACGCGCCATTGACCAGAATGTCACCCGCCCATGTCAGATGCACCGCCACTTCGGGCGGGGCCAATGCCCCGAGCGCGTTCTGGAACCCGACCGCGCAGATCGGCAGCATCGCCATGGCATCGGCAAGCGGCACCTCTGGCGCGACGATGAGCGACGCGCGCAGCCGGTCGGGCTGGATGTCATGGACCAGCGTGCCACCATCGCAGCCTTGCGCCGCCAAAGCGCGGGCGCGCGCCATCGGGTCGGCGCCCGAAGCGGGCTCGCCCACCAGCAGCGGCGGCAGGCTGAGCCCTTGGTTCACGCGAGTCCCCGCGCCACCAAATCCCGTGCCACGCCGCGGAATGCTGCGGCCTGCGCACTGTCGGGGCTGGTCGCCACGATCGGCGCGCCACTATCGGCGGCGGTGCGGATATCAAGATGCAGCGGGATTTCCGCCAGAAGCGGCACGCCCAGCTTCTCGGCCTCGGCCTTGACGCCGCCATGACCAAAGACGTGTTCCTCATGCCCGCAGTTCGAGCAGATATGCGTGCTCATGTTCTCGATCATGCCAAGGATCGGCGTCTTGAGCTGGCGGAACATGTCGATCCCTTTGCGCGCATCCAGCAGCGCGACGTCCTGCGGGGTCGAGACGATGATCGCGCCGTCGATCTCAAACTTCTGGCTGAGGGTCAGCTGCACGTCCCCGGTGCCGGGCGGCAGATCGATGATCAGGATGTCAAGCGCGCCCCATTGCACCTGGTTCATCATCTGCTGCAGCGCGCCCATCAGCATCGGCCCGCGCCAGACCACCGCCTGATCCTCGTTCGTCATCAGGCCCATCGACATCATGGTGACGCCATGGTTGCGCAGCGGCAGGATGATCTTTCCATCGGGCGACGCGGGACGGCCGCTCACCCCCAGCATGCGGGGTTGGGACGGTCCGTAAACATCCGCATCGAGCAGCCCGACGCGGCGGCCTTCGGCGGCCAGCGCCACGGCGAGGTTCGCAGCGACGGTGGATTTGCCCACCCCGCCCTTGCCGCTGGCGATGGCGATGATGTGATCCACCCCGGCCACCCGCTGTGGCGGTGTCGCCGAGGGCTTGGGCTTGGGTTTCAGCTCGGGCGGCGCCTTCTGGCTATGGGCCGTCATCATGACCGAGGCCTTTTCGACCCCGGGCAATGCCTTGACGCGGGCTTCGGCCTCGGCGCGCACCGGTTCCATTGCCTCGGCCCGGGCCGGGTCGATTTCCAGCACGAAACGCACCTGGCCGTCCTCGACATTCAGCGCACGCACGATACCGGCGGCGACAATGTCACTGCCGCTGACCGGATCCTTGATATTCTTCAGTTCCGCGAGAACCGCGTCCCGGCTTGCCATATCCTACTCGTTCCCTTTGATCGTCCCGGTGACCTCGTGATGGACATCCAGCCCGTCAACCGTCAGCACCACCTTGGCCGTGAAACTGTCACCTGGCTTGGCATTCTTGTTGCGCAGCCCTTCCTCGATGGCCTGCTGGCTGGTCACGCCAACCTGTTTCAGGAACTTGCGCATCGACATGTTGAAATCGTCGCTCATCACCCGTTCTCCTTTATCGTGATCAGGTACGTTCTGCCTGAGAGGCGCAGCCTCCGCCAGCCCCCAGTTGGTTTAGTGATCCCGGCGCGCGTTCAGATAATCGTCCGTGGTGCGCGGCCGTGGCCGTTCCTTGCCCTTGAACGGATTGTCATCGCTGTGGAATTGCGCGTTCACCCGGCAATTGTCGCACATCTGGATCATCCGCGCCTGCGCCGTCGTGGCAAACATCGGATGGGTGCCCGAAAGCTTTTCCATCACCCGCTCGATGGTGGATTTCACGCCAAAGAGCGATCCGCATTCGATGCAGGCAAAAGGTTCTTCCTCGTTCAGGATTTTCTGAGTCAGCGCGGTTTCGCTCAGGTCCAGACGTGGTTCGAGCGTGATCGCATCCTCGGGGCAGATGTTGCGGCAGAGACCGCATTGCAGGCAGGCATCCTCCTGAAATCGGAGCTGCGGCATATCGGGGTTATCCATCAAAGCCCCCGACGGGCACAGCGATACGCAGCTTAGGCAGAGCGTGCAGGCATCCGCATCCACCAGAACCGCGCCATAGGGCGCGTTTTCCGGCAGCGGCAGCGGCGCCTCGGCGCTTCGGTTCAACGCCTGCGCCGAGAGCCGGGCGATCTGGCGACGATTGCCAAGCGGCAGGATCGGCTTGCCGATATTTGCCTGTTTTTCAGCAGCGTAGAGCGCGTCGCTCATCCGGTCAGGGTCGCTTTCATCAAGCAGCGTGACGCGGCCAGAACCCGCAATGGCCTCGCAAAGCGCGCTCTCGCGCGTCAGGGCGTCGCGTTCAGTTGTCGGGGCCAGCAGGATGGTGACATCGCTGAACCCGAGTGCCAGCGCCGCCAGCATCTCGGCATGGCCAAAGCCCGAGATCACCTCGAGCTCGAACGGGATGACATCCGCCGGAAGCCCGCGGCCGAAACGCGCCGCAAGGCGGATCATCTCGGCCCCGTGTTTCTCATGCACCAAGAGCCGGGGCGCATTGTCTGCCGCAGATGAATAGGTGCCCGCAAGTACCTGAAGACGCGAGACAAGATGCGAGAGCGGCGGGTCGTCATAGGTGATCGCCGTCGAGGGGCACAGGGCCGCGCAGGCACCACAACCCGCGCAGATTGACGGATCGATCGCCACGTGATCGCCATCGGGCAAGATCGCCCCGGTCGGACAGATATCGAGGCAGTTGGAACAGCCGGCCTGCCCGGCGCGGGAATGGGCGCAGAGCGATGGGTCGAGCCGCACGTAAAGCGGTTTTTCAAAAGTCCCGACAAGTTGCACCGCATCGAAAGCCAAACGCGACAGCGCCAGCGGATCACGCGGATCGGCCCGCAGATAGCCGTCGCGTTTCTGCGGCGCGGGGACGAGGGGCGTATCGCCTGTCACGTCGATGACGATATCGCATTCCGACTCAGCCCCGTCGCGCGGCCGCGCAAAGGTGAATTCGCCACGCCCGCCCGGTTCAAGTTCTTGGAAACCGTCGATTTCTACACGGAACCCGCCCAGAGCGCCGCTCAGACGCCGAATACGCCCCCGCACGCAGTCAAACCGCCGGTCCATTGGCGGTTCCGCCTCGTCGGTCAGCACCACAGTGACGGCGAGCGACTCTGCCAGCATCTCGGCCATGGGGAGCGCGGCGCGGGCCGGGCCGGTGACAAGGCAGATGCCTTCGCTGATTACATCGAAACTTTGCGACTGTGCGGATGGCAGTTGGGATTCGGCGACGAGGGCTGCCATTTTTGGCCCCGCCTTTGCGCCCTCCTCCGACCAGCCCGCGCGGTCGCGCAGATCGACGAATCCGGGCGCCTCGACTCCCAGCTCTGCCGCGAGATCCTCGAACACCGCCTGTTCCTGCCCGCAGGCGATGGTGACTTCAGGTTCGGTCAGAAAGCGCGCCGCCTTGGTGATTTCACGGGTGCAAAGTGCCGTATGGACGCGGGAACAGGTCAGCCCGCCTGCCTCGATCGCATCCACGTCAAGACGCTGACTGCCCGCGCAATCGCACAGAATTATCTTGCCTGTCATTCCCTGCTCTCCCCTCGGGTCAGCGCGGAACAGTGTACCGCTGTGCGGTCATTTTTCCTGCCACGCCGCTTCTGGACGACACTAGCGCGATCCGGGGCGCCGCTGCCACCCCGAACTGGTCAGAAAATCTGATCACTTTCCGCGAATGAGGCTTGGCCATCGGGACGAAAAGTTACATAGTCGGACCAGTTGCCCAGATCATAAGCCAACGAAAGCATAGCCTTGATCGAAACGACGACCATTCGCGCGGAGATGCCGCTGGGCATCGTCATTCGCAGAATGCCCGGTGTGACCCGCTGGGCAAAATGGCACTGGCGTGCGGTCGCCGTGCTGCCGGGCGCGCGTCCGGCCGATTGGGTAGAGCTGCGCCGCGATGGCGAAACGGTCGAGTATCACGCGGCAACAAAGGCGCTGACTCTCTGGGCCACGGATACCGAAGCATACCTCACCAACCTCGCGGACAAGGTGCCATCGATCTACGTGGTTCTGCGCGAAAGCACTGACCGCAACAAGCCGCTGGAGGTCCTGTTGGTGACCGCTTCGCCCTATGAGGGGCAGGATTACGCGGATAACGGCGAGGATATCGTCGAAAAGGTGGCGATGCCTGACGGTCTGGCCGCGTGGGTACGCCGCTTTGCGCAGGAGCATCACGAAGATGAAGCTTTTGTTAAGCGTCGGCGCGATAAAAAACGCGTGGACCTGACCGAAGACGGAAAGGGCGATGCGCGCATCCGGCAGGTTTCCGATGTGTATCGCGCGCCGCGAAGGATGATGCCATGACCGCGCGGAAAGATTTCTGGAGCCGCCGAAAGGCAGCCGTCAGGGCCGAGGAAAGTGCTGCGCAAGTAATGACCGAGGCGCAGATCCGCGAGGGTGTGGTAGCCGAACAGGACGACGCCACCCTGCTGGCGGAACTGGGCCTGCCCGACCCGGAAACCCTGCAAGCGGGCGACGATATCCGCGCCTTCATGGCCAAGGCCGTGCCGGAGCATCTGCGGCGCATGGCCCTGCGCCGGTTGTGGAAAGTCAATCCGGTGCTGGCGAATGTGGACGGTCTTGCCGAATACGGCGAGGATTTCACCGACAGCGCCACGGTGGTCGAAAATCTTCAGACGACCTATCAGGTTGGCAAGGGAATGCTGTCGCATATCAAGGCGATGGCGCGCGACGCTGACTTGGAAGAGATCGAAGAGACGCCTGAAGAACTGGTGGCAGAGACCGAAGCCGAACCCGAACCCGAACCAGCACCAGCGGTACAAGCCGAGACCATTGCGCGACCGGCAGAGGTTGTCGAAGACCGACGCCCCCGGCGCATGCGGTTCCGTTTTACTGAAGCGACGCCACAGGATACCCGGGTGGAAAGCGCATGAACGACACGTCGGAAATGGTTGAAATCTCAGATGAAGACCGGATGCGCGCCGATCTATACGATTTTCTCGGGCTATTGCTGGCCCGACCTCCATCGCAGACGGTCCTGACGCAGACGGCGGCGCTTTCGGGCGATGACACCGCGCTTGGCCAGTCCATCAGCGGGCTGGCGCGGGTCGCCCACGTGACCAAGCCCGCCGCGGCGGAACGAGAGTTCAACGCGCTTTTCATCGGGCTCGGGCGCGGCGAACTGCTCCCCTATGCCAGCTACTACCTGACCGGGTTCCTCAACGAAAAGCCCTTGGCCCAGTTGCGGACAGACATGGCGTTGCGCGGCATCACCCGCGCTCCCAACGTTTATGAACCGGAAGACAACATCGCCTCGCTGATGGAGATGATGGGCGG
>JAAEZD010000004.1:206971-318274 GCA_018223035.1 Paracoccaceae bacterium | reverse complement strand
GCATGATTGCCGGACGCTTTGGTGAGCCCGCAGGCCTCGCGACACAGCAGGAATTCTGGAATCGGCACATCGGCCCCTGGGCCGCGCATTTCTTTGCCGATCTCGAAGCAGCGAAGAATTCGGTGTTTTACGCCTCGGTCGGGACAATCGGACGCTATTACATGGAAATCGAAAAAGAAGGTTTCCGCATGGCCGCAGCCTGACCGGCGCGGTACCTGCCACGATGAACGGGGCAGGATGAAGGAAGAAGAAAAGGAAGGGAGGAGACCCCGATGACCAAGAAAAACGAAGACGGTGCAAGCCGCCGCGATTTTCTGAAACTTGCCGGAACTGCGGCCCCCGCCGCCGTGGCTGCCGCCGCGATGAGCGGGACCGAGGCACAGGCCGCCGAAGCCCCCGTCAACGAGACGCGGCTACAGGATACTGAACATACCCGGGCCTATTACGAAAGCGCCCGCTTCTAGTTTCATGACGGGCACCGAGGCGCCAGCGACTGGTGTCGCGGATGATCGGTGACGGAGATCGCCCCCGCAGTGGCTTGGTTTGGCCATCACGCGGGAGGAGAAGAACAGGAACCATGCCAGCCGAGCGAAACGGCGAGCTTTGGAGGACAAGAAGATGCTGAGGAAAAAGACCAATGGGGTGGCGCGACGCCCGCAGCGGACAAGTGTTCTTTCCCGTGTCGGGGAAAGTACTGTTGACCGCCGCGCCTTTCTGCGCGGCTCGGGGCTGGCCATCGGGGGCCTTGCAGCGGTCGGCGCAACCGGCGGTACAGTCACCCGCGCCACGGCGCAATCTGCGGCGCAGACTGCGGTTGAAACCATCAAATCGGTCTGCACCCATTGCTCGGTCGGCTGCACGGTGATTGCCGAGGTCGAAAACGGCGTCTGGACCGGACAGGAACCCGGCTGGGACAGCCCGTTCAACCTTGGCGCCCATTGCGCGAAAGGCGCATCGGTGCGCGAGCACGCCCATGGCGAGCGGCGGCTCAAGTATCCGATGAAGAAAGTCGGCGGCGAATGGACCCGGATCAGCTGGGAAGACGCGATCAACGAGATCGGCGACCAGATGAACGTGATCCGCGAGGAAAGCGGTCCCGACAGCGTGTACTGGCTGGGTTCTGCCAAGCATTCCAACGAACAGGCCTACCTGTTCCGCAAGTTCGCCGCCTACTGGGGCACGAACAACGTCGATCACCAGGCGCGGATCTGCCATTCCACCACCGTTGCGGGTGTTGCGAACACATGGGGCTACGGCGCCATGACCAACAGCTACAACGATATCCATAACTCCAAGGCGATCTTCATCATCGGCGGCAACCCCGCCGAGGCGCATCCGGTCTCGCTCCAGCACCTGCTGAAGGCGAAAGAGCAGAACAACGCGCCGCTGATCGTCTGCGATCCGCGTTTCACGCGCACGGCGGCCCATGCGGACGAATTCGTCCGGTTGCGCCCGGGCAGCGACGTGGCGCTGGTCTGGGGCATCCTCTGGCATCTTTTCGAGAACGGATGGGAGGACAAGGAATTCATCCGCACCCGTGTCTGGGGCATGGACCAGATCCGCGACGAGGTGAAAAAATGGACGCCCGAGGAAACCGAGCGCGTGACCGGCGTACCGGGCAGCCAGCTCAAGCGCGTGGCGCGGACGCTGGCGAACAACCGCCCCGGCACGGTGATCTGGTGCATGGGCGGGACCCAGCACACCACCGGCAATAACAACACCCGCGCCTATTGCATCCTGCAGCTGGCGCTGGGGAACATGGGCACCGCAGGCGGCGGCACCAACATCTTCCGCGGCCATGACAACGTGCAGGGCGCGACCGACCTTGGTGTGTTGTCGCACACCCTGCCCGGCTATTACGGGCTGTCCGATGGCGCCTGGGCGCATTGGGCACGCGTCTGGGGCGAAGACCTGGACTGGCTGAAAGGCCAGTTCGCCACCGTCAAGGGCGAGGATGGCGAGGATCAGAACCTGTGCACCCTGACCGGCATCCCGGTCAGCCGCTGGATCGACGGCGTGCTGGAAGATCCGGCCAACACAGATCAGCCGAACCCGGTACGGGCGATGGTCCTTTGGGGTCACGCGCCGAATTCGCAAACCCGGATGAAGGAAATGAAGACGGCGATGGAAAAGCTCGACATGCTTGTCGTGATCGATCCCTACCCGACCGTTTCCGCCGTGATGAACGACCGCACCGATGGCGTCTATCTTCTGCCGGCCGCGACCCAGTTCGAAACGCGCGGCTCGGTGACCGCTTCGAACCGGTCGCTTCAGTGGCGCGAACAGGTGGTACAGCCGCTGTTCGAATCCAAGCCCGACCATGAGATCATCGGCCTGTTCGCGAACAAGTTCGGCTTTGCCGACCGCCTGTTCCGCAACATCGAGATGGACGATGCGAACACGCCCAACGTCGAAAGCACGCTGCGCGAGATTAACAAGGGCATGTGGACCATCGGCTATACCGGGCAGACTCCCGAGCGGCTGAAAATGCACATGGCGAACCAGCAGACCTTTGACCGCACCACACTGCAGGCGGTCGGCGGTCCTGCCGATGGCGACTATTACGGTCTGCCATGGCCCTGCTGGGGCACGGCCGAGATCAACCACCCCGGCACGCCGAACCTTTACGACATGTCGAAACCTGTGGCCGAGGGCGGCCTGACCTTCCGCGCCCGTTTCGGTGTGGAACGCGACGGCGAGAATCTGCTGGCCGAGGGTGTCTATTCGGTCGGATCGGAAATCGAGGACGGCTACCCCGAGTTCACCTACCAGATGCTGGTGGATCTGGGCTGGGACGGCGATCTGACCCGCGAGGAAAAGATCACCATGGGCAGCATCGTCGGGTTCGAGGGGCTTGATGCCACGGTCGGCGAAAGCGATGACGGCGACGACGGCACCACCTCGCCCAGCGGCGATCAGGCCTCGAACGAGGAAGTCGGCGAACAGTCGATGTCGCCCTTCCCGTCCGACTATGACGAGAAGGTCGCCGCGATCAACTGGAAGACCGACCTTTCGGGCGGAATCCAGCGGGTCGCGATCGCCCATGGCTGCGCGCCCTTCGGCAATGCCAAGGCCCGCGCCGTGGTCTGGACCTTCCCGGATCCGGTGCCTGTCCACCGCGAGCCGCTTTATTCGAACCGGCGCGATCTGGTGGCGGATTACCCGACCTATGAAGACCGCAAGTTCTATCGTCTGCCGACCATGTACGCGTCGATCCAGAAGAACGACTTCTCCGAGGAATATCCGATCATCCTGACATCGGGTCGTCTGGTCGAATACGAAGGCGGCGGGGACGAGACACGTTCCAACCCGTGGCTGGCTGAATTGCAGCAGGACATGTTCGTCGAGATCAACACCCGCGATGCCAATAACCTTGGGGTCCGGGACGGTGCGCAGGTCTGGGTCGAAGGCCCGGAAGGCGGCAAGGTCAAGGTGATGGCGATGGTCACCAACCGGGTGGGTGCAGGCGTGGCCTTCATGCCCTTCCACTTTGGTGGCCATTTCGAGGGTGTGGACCTGCGGGACAAATACCCCGAAGGCGCGGACCCCTATGTGCTTGGCGAAAGTACCAACGTCGCGCAGACCTATGGCTATGACTCGGTGACCCAGATGCAAGAGACCAAAGCGACTCTCTGCAAAATCTGGGCAGCGTAAGGAGGAGAACGATATGGCTAGAGCAAAATTTCTCTGCGATGCCGAACGCTGCATCGAGTGCAATGCCTGCGTCACCGCATGTAAGAACGAGCACGAAGTACCCTGGGGCATCAACCGCCGACGGGTGGTGACGATCAATGACGGCGATCCGGGCGAACGCTCGATCTCGGTTGCCTGCATGCATTGTTCGGATGCGCCCTGCATGGCGGTCTGCCCGGTGGACTGCTTCTACCAGAACGAGGAAGGCATCGTCCTGCACTCCAAGGATCTCTGCATCGGCTGCGGTTACTGCTTTTACGCCTGCCCCTTTGGCGCGCCGCAATACCCGCAGGCGGGCAATTTCGGATCGCGCGGCAAGATGGACAAATGCACCTTCCGCGCCGGTGGCCCCGAGGAAAACAACTCGGCCGCCGAATTCGCCAAATACGGCCGCAACCGGATTGCCGAGGGCAAATTGCCGATCTGCGCCGAAATGTGTTCGACCAAGGCATTGCTCGCAGGCGATGGCGATACGGTATCGGCGATCTACCGCGAACGGGTCGTGGCGCGCGGCTTTGGCTCGGGCGCCTGGGGCTGGGGCACAGCCTATGACCAAAAGGGCAACTAAGCCCTTCTAACCCTTATCAAAACGTCAAGCCCCGGTCCTGCACCGGGGCTTTTTTGTCTGATCGACCTCTGAAAATTCCGATAAATCGCAGGTCTGGATCCTCGGCGTTTAAATCCCAAGCTGTCGGAAAGCCTGCGGGTAGAGTAAATTAGGTCCATTCCGAATTCCCCCGCATTTCACCTTTTCTTTCAGTCAGAGGGCAGCGCGATGGCCACGATCACTTTCTTTCCGTTTGATGACGACCTGTTCCCCTTTTACGAGGCAGGTTTCTTATTGGAATACCTGGATATAGACGCGGCAATCAGTGCCAACGCGACCACGATAACCAGTGTCATGGCCGTTGTGGACGATTACTATTATTATGATCTTTATCCGCCCTACTCCCCGCAAGTCACCCTTGTCGATGTGACGATCACCGGGACCTTCAGCTACGGCGATCTGGGCACGGTTTCGGGCAGCATGGAGTCGATCACGGCAAGCTACGAGGGCGAAACCCTGATGGAGATCACCGACATCGACGGTGATGCGGGGCTGCTCTGGGCATTGCTGCTCGGAGGCTCGGGTTTCGAATCCGAACTGTTCAACGGCAACGATCAGTACAACGGCACCGAAGATTCTGATTTCTTTCAGGCTTTTGACGGTCGTGACAAGCTATTCGGGATGGGAGGCCGCGATAACCTCTACGGGGGCGACAACAATGACCGGATACGCGGCGGCGATGGCGGCGACTATCTCTATGGCGGCAGGGGAAGCGACCGGATGTTCGGAAATGCCGGGCATGACAACCTCTATGGCGGCGGCGGGGGCGACCATATGTTCGGCGGTGACGGGCGCGACTGGATCGTGGGCGGGCATGGTGAAAACACCATGGATGGGGGCGCAGGGCGCGACACCCTGATTTCGGGCAATGCCAGCAATACCCTGAACGGTGGCAGTGGCAATGACAGCTTCGTCTTCAAGAAATTCGCCGAGGACGACCTTACGATGTCTCACACGATCATGGATTTCGACGAGGGCGATACGCTTCTTTTCACCGAATTCCGCCGCAACATGGAGCTGGAATTCACCCAGGACAGCAATGATGTCGTGATCACCTACAACAACAATATGGTCACCGTTCTCGACGCCGTGCTGGCCGAGGTGGAAAGCGCCGTGGATACGGTGCGCTACGATTATTACTATTGATAGTCGCACCGGGGCCGGTTTCCTGACCGGCCCGGGCCCCCTCGCAATCGAAATAGGGAAAGGGCGTCAGTGGTTCTCCCGGAAAACTGGACTGGCCCGGTCAAGCAAACCTTCCACCAAGACATTAACCTTCCTTAACAGATGATTGTAAAATTTCAGATTTTCAGCTTGAAAGCCCCCCCTCGGTATCTCGGGATAAACCTGACTTTCATCCGCATTTTCTTTGCAAATCCACTGGAAACAGCTAGGTTTGAAACAATTGATTTCGGGGAGGTTCCAATGTCCTATCTGCGCTGTTTTCTTGTGGTCCTGGCATTGGTGCTGGCACCCTGGCCGATGATCTCGCAGGCGCAGGAGACCACCGCTCCCCCCGTTGACCGCAGCGCGACAGGCGGCGCCCAGACGCTCGAGGATATCCTCGCCCGTCAGCGTGGCCAGGAAGTCGATGACAGTTTCCGTCGCGACGCAACCGGCAGCCCGGATAACGCGGCGGGTATCGCCAACCAGCTTGGAACGCTTGGCGGCGCATCGGATTCCGAGATGTACCGCGCGATCCGCTATGGCAGTGCGGATGTGACCGTCTCGAATAACGGTCCCGCCTCGAACGTGCTGATACAGGACGGCGGCATGTGGTGGCTGGAATTCCGCCGTGGCCCGCTGGCAACCTATGGTGCCTGGCTGCTTGGTGGGACGCTTGTCGTTCTGGCGCTGTTCTACCTGATCCGGGGCCGCATCCGTATCGAGGGCCGGAAAACCGGACGCAAACTGCTGCGGTTCACGGCATTTGAACGTTTCGGCCACTGGCTTTTCGCGGGCTCCTTCCTGCTACTGGCGCTGACCGGGCTGATCTCCCTCTTTGGCCGGATGGTGCTGATCCCCGCCTTTGGCCATCAGGCTTTTTCGACCCTCGCGATCGCCTCGAAATGGGTGCACAACAACGTCGCCTGGGCGTTCATGCTGGGGCTCGTGATCGTCACGATAAACTGGATCTGGCACAACCTGCCCGACAAGACCGATCTGAAATGGCTGGCGCAGGGCGGCGGGTTGTTTTCAAAGCACACGCACCCGCCCGCCAAGAAATTCAATGCAGGTCAAAAACTTATCTTCTGGGCCTGCATCGTGCTGGGCGTTTCGATCAGCGCCTCGGGCCTATCGCTGCTGTTTCCCTTTCAACTGCCCATGTTCGCCTCGACCTTTGCGCATCTGAACGACTGGGGCCTGCCGCAGCTTGTCGGTCTTGGTCCGCTGCCCGACCGGATGGCCCCGCATGAAGAGATGCAGTATTCGCAGCTCTGGCACTCGATTGTCGCCTTCGTCTTCATCGCCATCATCTTTGCCCATATCTACCTTGGCACGCTTGGCATGGAGGGGGCGTTCGACGCGATGGGAACTGGCCGCGTCGAGGAACAATGGGCGCGCGAGCACCACAGTCTCTGGGTCGATGAGGTCAAATCCCGCGAGGCCGGTAAAGGTGTCGCAACCCCGGCCGAGTAACATGGCCCTTTGCGCGATGCGCCTGTCACTTGCCTTATGTCTTGCGCCGCTGGGCGCTCACTCACAGGAGGTACAGGCGTTGTCCGGCCATGGCGGGCCGGTCATGGCCATCGAAGCCCTGCCCGATGGGCGCTTGGCCACCGCAAGCTTCGATAACGCGGTCGGTCTTTGGCAAGATACGACCCCTATCTGGCTCGACGGACACGAAGCCGCCGTGAACACGGTGCTGTATGCCCATGAGACACTCTGGTCCGGCGGCGACGATTTCACCCTGCGCCGCTGGCCCACGGGCGAGGTCATCGGCCGCCATGAGGGCAAGATCATCGCCCTCGCCGCCCTCACCGGTCTGATCGCCTCGGCAAGCTGGGACGGATCCATCGGGCTCTGGCCGCTGGATGGTGCCGCCCCGACCCGCCTCACCGGAAATGGCGGCGGCGTCAACGCGCTGGCCGCCAGTGCGGATGGAGCGACGCTGTATTCGGCCGCAAGCGACGGGACGATCCGGGCTTGGAACATTGGCGATAAAAGCGAGAGCCGGCAGCTCCTCCAGCACGGGTTCGGCATCAACAGGCTGGCGCTGAACGAAGAGGCTGGCTGGCTGGCCTATGGCACGGTAGACGGATCGACCAAGGTTATCGACTTAAGCACTGGCGAGGAAATCGCCGATTTCACGCTGGAACGCCGTCCGATCCTTGCCCTTGCCCAAAGCCCCGATGGCGCCCGGCTCGCCATTGGCGATGGCATGGGGTTCATCACCGTGGTCGACACGGGTCAATGGCAGATCGAAAGCGACCGGCGCGCCGCCAGCAAAGGCCCGGTCTGGACGCTTGCCTTCTCAGCCGATGGCACCCGGCTTTATGCGGGCGGCCTCGACAGCACGTTCTACGGCTGGCCGGTCCCTCAGGCTGGCGAAGGTTCGCCCATCGCTACCGGCGAACACAGCTTTCAGCGCGCCCCGGAAGAGATGGAAAACGGCGAGCGCCAGTTCGCCCGGAAATGCTCGATCTGCCACACCCTGACCCCCGGCAGCAATCGCCGCGCCGGCCCGACGCTGCACGCGCTTTTCGGGCGCCGAGCCGGAACGGTCGCCGGCTACAGCTATTCCGAGAGGCTTGACGGATCGGATATCGTCTGGAATGACACGAGCATAGATGCCCTGTTCGACCTCGGCCCCGACCATTACATCCCCGGCTCGAAAATGCCGATGCAGCGGATCGCCGACCCCGATGACCGGGCCGACCTGATCGATTACCTGCGCCGCGCCACCACCCCGTAACACCAGAGGGAACCCGCCAGAATGAAAGCCGCGATCCTCGCCTTTGCCGCCATCGCCATGATCTCAATAGCCGCCTGGTACGGGCTGCATGAAATCGGTTTCAGCTCGGCCCAGGCCACCAGCAGCCCCGACGTGCGGCTCGACTAGGTTTGCCCGACTACCTGACCACCCGCGAACTGGCCGATCTGCTGCGCATCGGCGAGCGCAAGGTCTATGACCTCGCCGCCAATGGCGAGGTGCCCTGCGTCCGCGCCGTCGGCAAACTGCTCTTCCCGCAGGCCGAGATCACCGCATGGCTCGCGGCCTCGCGTAGCGGTCCCGAAACTGCCGACCAGTCCCTGCCCCCGATCCTCGCCGGCAGCCATGACCCCCTGCTCGACTGGGCGCTGCGCGAAAGCGGGTCCGGCCTTGCCAGCTACTACGACGGCTCTTTCGACGGTATCGAAAGGCTTGCCAGACGCGAGGCACAGGCCGCCGGTCTGCATATCCGAGAAGGCGATGGCTGGAACCGCGGCGCGCTCAGGGCAAAGCTCGGCGAAGCACCGCTCGTGTTGGTCGAAATCGCCCGGCGTCAGCGCGGTCTCCTGCTCGCTCCCGATGTCACCGGCATCGAGAGTTTCACCGATCTGAAAGGCCGCCGCGTGGTGTTGCGGCAGGACAATGCCGCCTCCCAGCGCGAATTCGACACCCGTCTCACAGAGGCAGGTCTCACCCCCGCCGACATCGCGACACTCGATACCCGCGCCCGCACCGAAGAAGAACTCGCCATCGCTCTGCATGACGGCAAGGCCGAGGCGGGCTTTGGCCTCGGCGCCCTCTCAGGCCTCTATGGTCTCGGCTTCACATCACTCACCGAAGAACGCTTCGACCTTGCTCTCTGGCGTCGCGCATGGTTCGAACCGCCGCTTCAGAAACTGATGACCTTCCTCGCCAGCCCCGCCTGTGCAGAGCGCGCCCGAGAACTCGGCGGCTACGACCTTGCCGGCCTCGGAACGGTACACCACAACGGAGCCCGCGCCTGACTGCCCTCGATAACGCAAGGGCGCGGCCCCATAACCACGCCCCTGCTTCTTTGGGTCAAAAAATATCCCCGCCGGAGGCATGCCCGGCAGGGCATTCACTTTAATCGGCGTTCGGGAAAAACAACTGCTGCCCGTCAACCTGATACCCGGCAATCGCGGCCTGACCTTCCTCACCGGTCAGCCAGTCGATAAATGCCTGCCCGGCATCGGCCTTGACGCTCGGATGCTTCTCGGGGTTCACAAGGATCACGCCATACTGGTTGAACAGCCGTTCATCGCCTTCGACCATTATCTCCATCCCGTCCTTGTTGCCGAACGAGATCCAAGTCGCGCGGTCGGTCAGCACATAGGCGCCCATGCCCTGCGCAGCGTTCAGGGTCGCGCCCATGCCGCTGCCGGTTTCGCGATACCAACCGCCCGAGACCGCGGCCACATCCACGTCGGCCGCCTGCCAGTGACGCAGCTCGGCCTTGTGGGTCCCGCTGTCATCCCCGCGCGAGGCAAAGACCGCGCCTGCTTCGGCCACATCCTGAAGCGCCGCGACAATGTCGGACCCGCCCTTGATGCCCGCCGGATCGTCCTCCGGGCCGACCAGCACGAAATCGTTATACATCACGTCAAACCGTTGCACGCCCCAGCCATCGGCGACGAATTTTTCCTCGGCCGGTTTTGCATGAACAAGCAGCACATCGCCGTCGCCATTGATCGCGTTCTTGATCGCCTGACCTGTGCCAACAGCGACAACCCGCACCTCGACGCCCGAACCTTCGGTGAATTCAGGCAGGATCGCGTCGAGCAGGCCCGAATTCGCGGTCGACGTGGTCGACTGCACCACGATGAACTCATCCGCAGCCCAAGCACCCCCGGCAATGCCCATCTGCAACCCAGCCGCCAGCGCACCCGCCAGCCAAAGGCCGCGATTCATGTCTACAGTCATCGTCTTACTCCACTTCCTGATAGTCAAATTTCAGATCACCAGCCCGCCCGACAGGAAGCGTCGCGCCGCCTGACTTTCCGGATTGGTGAAAAATGCGGGGGCCTCGGCTTGTTCGGCCACCTTCCCCCCCTGCATCAGCAGGATATCCTGACCCAGCCGCCGAGCCTGCCCGATGTCATGGGTCACCATGATGATCCACACACCGCGCCGCCCCGCCGCCGCGATCAGCGCTTCGATGGCCTGCGTGGCCTGCGGATCAAGCGCGCTGGTCGGCTCGTCCAGAAAAAGCAACTCTGGTTCAGTGGCCAGCGCCCGCAGGATCGCCAGCCGCTGCGCTTCACCGCCTGACAGGGACAGCGCCGGTTGCCGCGCCTTGCCGTCCAGCCCGCCTTCGGCCAAGAGCTCCGCGACGCGCGGGCCCCGCAGATGCCGATCAAATCCCTGCCGCCGCAGAACAAAATTCAGGTTCCCCGCCACCGAGCGCCGCAGAAGTACGGGACGTTGAAACACCATCGCCTGTTGCTGCCGGTCGGCGGGACACATCTCACGCCCGTCCTGCCGGACCACCCCGCCATCGGGCTGGATCAGCCCGTGCAGACAGCGCAGCAGCAGGCTTTTGCCCGCCCCGTTCGGCCCAAGGATCATCAAAGGCCCCGGCCCGTTCAGCACAAGCCGGTCGATATCCAGCAGCCGTTTGCCATCCCGTTCGATCCGCAGACCGGAAACCTCGATTTCGGGATGCAGCTGCTCGGCAAAGTCACGCATGATGAAGCCCCTCAACATCGCTGCGCTGGATCAGCAAACTCACACAGGCCGTCATGCTGACCGCCAGCGCGATCAGGATCACACCAAGCGCCAGCGCCAGCGCAAGATTGCCCTTGGAAGTCTCAAGCGCGATCGTCGTCGTCATGACGCGCGTCACATGGTTGATATTGCCGCCCACCATGATCACCGCTCCGACCTCGGCAATCGCGCGCCCGAACCCGGCCAGAAGCGCCGTCAAAAGCGACAGTCGCCCGTCCCAGAGCAGGGTCGGTACAGAAGCCAGCCGCGATACCCCAAGGGAGCGCAGCTGTTCGGCATATTCCGCGTTCAGCGTCTCGACCGTCTGACGGGTCAGTGCCGTGATGATCGGCGTCACCAGAACAACCTGCGCGATGATCATAGCCGTCGGCGTATAAAGCAGTTGCAGCACCCCAAGCGGCCCCGAGCGCGACAGGCACAGGTAGACCAGCAACCCGACGACCACGGGGGGCAAGCCCATCAGCGCATTCACAAGAATGATGACACCGCGCCGCCCCGGAAAACGCCCGACCGCCAATGCCGCGCCAAGCGGCATCCCCAGAATTGCCGCGATCAGAACCGCAAATACCGAGACCCGCAGGGAAAGCAGGACAATTTCCCACAAATCCCTGTCGCCTGACAGGATCAGCACCATCGCATTGCTGATTTCTTCTGCAAAATTCTGCAATTTTTACGAAACGCTCCTCAATTCCGTATGACGTACAGTATATTGCATAAGACCGACGAAAGGTCACCCTGAAATCATGCAAGCTTCTTGACGCCCCGGGACCGCTCCTGCTCTTGTGGCCCTGTCATCCCGGAGCCTGTCTGCCTTGAACGACCAACCCTCCCCCTTTGCCGCGATCCGCGCCATCGACTATACGGTCATCCTTACCCGCGACATGGCCGCAATGCGCCGATTTTACGAGGGCGTTCTGGGCTTTTCGCTGGAACGGGAATTATCCGCCAGCTGGATCGAGTACCGCGTGGGTTCGCATATCCTCGCGCTCTCAAAGCCCGGTCTCACCGCAAAAGATGATCCGCTGCCTCGCGACAGCGCCGCACTGCAACTGGCCTTCCGCGTCCCGCCCGGCCATGTGGATCTCTGTGCCGAAGCGCTTGAGCGCAGTGGCATAACACCCGTCGCGCCCCCCACCGACCAAAGCTTTGGACATCGCACCCTGTTCTTCCGCGACCCCGACGGCAACCTGCTGGAAATCTACGCCGAGATCTGAACGAAAAACGCGGCCCCCGGTACGGGAGCCGCGCCTTTTTCATCGCAAAAGCGTAAACTTAGTTCAGCGCTTCGTCGGTGATTTCATGGGTCCAGGCCCCTTCCGGCGCCTTGGAGATCACCGGATCGGAACCGCCCGCCAGCAGGGTATCGACCGTGCGCTGGTAATCGGCTTCATCCAGCGCACCGTTGGAACCAGCGGTCAGCTTGGCGATCTCGCCCATCATCCGCACCTGATGCGCTTCGGTCTGGGCGCCGGTCGCATCGTTGTCGAGCACGATCATCGCCGCCTCTTCCGGATTCTCCTCGGCGTATTTCCATCCCTTCATCGAAGCGCGGACAAAACGCACCATCTTGTCGACGAACACCGGATCCTCGAGGTTTTCCTCAAGCGCCCAGATCCCGTCTTCCAGCGTGGCAACGCCCTGATCTTCGTATTTGAAGGTCACCAGCTCGTCTTCGGAAACGCCCGCATCCAGCACCTGACCATATTCGTTATAGGTCATGGTGGAAATGCAGTCGGCTTGACGCTGGATCAGCGGATCGACGTTAAAGCCCTGCTTGAGCACGGTCACACCATCCTCGCCGCCATCGGTCGAAATGCCTTCCTGGCTCATCCAGCTGAGGAACGGGTATTCATTGCCAAAGAACCAGACGCCGATGGTCTTGCCCTTGAAATCCTGCGGGCTGGTGATGCCGGTGTCCTTCCAGCAGGTCAGCATCAGACCCGAAGACTTGAATGGCTGCGCGATGTTCACAACCGGCAGGCCTTTTTCCCGGGCCGCCAGCGCCGATGGCATCCAGTTCAGCATGACATCCGCGCCACCACCGGCAAGCACCTGCGGCGGGGCAATATCCGGCCCGCCGGGCAGGATTTCGACGTCGAGGTTCTCTTCCTCATAATAGCCCTTGTCGAGCGCCACGTAATAGCCCGCGAACTGCGCCTGCGTGACCCATTGAAGCTGCAATTTCACACTGTTCGGATCGGTCTCCGCCGTCGCCGAGCCACCGGCCATTGCCAGTCCCAGCGCCATCCCCGTCATCAGTTTCTTCATATTCTACACTCCTTGTTTACACTTCACCCCGGTTTATCCGGAATTCTTCTGTCGTTATGGGCCTCAGGCCCGCTGCGACGGGTGCCAGAAGGTCACCGCCTTCTCTACCAGCGCCACAACCCCGTAAAACGCCGACCCGGCAAGTGCCGCCACCACAATCTCGGCCCAGACCATGTCCAGCGCAAGCTGCCCCACCGAGGTCGAGATGCGAAACCCCATCCCCAGCGTCGGCGAGCCGAAAAATTCGGCAACAATCGCCCCGATCAGGGCCAGCGTCGTCGATATCTTCAATCCGTTGAAAATGAACGGCATCGCCGCCGGCAGGCGCAGTTTGAAAAACGCCTGGCTATAGCTGGCCCCGTAGGTCTGCATCAGGTCGCGCTGCATCGCGCTCGCCTCGCGCAGACCGGCCACCGTGTTCACCAGCATCGGAAAGAACACCATGACCACGACCACCGCCGCCTTTGACTGCCAGTCGAAACCGAACCACATCACCAGGATCGGCGCGGTTCCCACAATTGGCAGGGCCGCCACGAAATTGCCGACCGGCAATAGCCCGCGCCGCAGGAAATCGTACCGGTCCACAAGGATCGCCACCAAAAAGGCCGCCGCGCAGCCGATAACATAGCCACCCAGCGCACCCTTCAGAAAGGTCTGCACGAAATCGACCCAGAGGATCGGCAGGCTCGAGGCAAAGCGCATCGCGATGACCGAGGGCGCCGGCAGGATCACCATCGGCACATTCAGCCCCCGCACCACCATTTCCCAGACAAGAACGAGCGTCGCGCCAAAGATGAACGGCACAAGGAATTTCACAACCCGCGTCTCCGAGGCCGCGCTCCGGGCCAGCCACGCATTCAGCCCAAAGCCCGTGGCCCAGATCACGAGCGCCAGCATCAGTTCCGTCATGCTGCCTCCCCCTGCTTCTTTGGGTTAAAAATATCCCGGGGAGGTCGCGCCTGCGCGACCGGGGCAGAGCCCCTCCAACAGAGCCTCATGCGAGTACCCCCATGCGGCGCAGCAACAGCCGCTCGATCATGCCCAGTATCCCGACCAGCAAGGCCGCGAGTATGGCCGCCGCAAACAGTGCCGACCAGATCTGGATCGTCTGCCCGTAATAGCTCCCGGCCAAAAGTCGCGCGCCAAGGCCCGACACCGCGCCGGTCGGCAACTCGCCCACGATGGCGCCAACCAGCGAGGCGGCAATCGCCACCTTCAGCGAGGCAAAGAGATAGGGCAGCGACGATGGCAGCCGCAGCTTCCAGAAGCCCTGCGAGGTGCTCGCGTTATAGGTCCGCAGCAGGTCGAGCTGCATGGAATCCGGGCTGCGCAGCCCTTTCACCATGCCGACCACCACCGGGAAGAAACTCAGGTAGGCCGAGATGATCGCCTTGGGAATGATCCCCTGCACCCCGACCGAATACAGCACCACAATGATCATCGGCGCCAGCGCGATGATCGGGATGGTCTGGCTCACGATGGCCCAGGGCATCACGCTCATGTCCATTACCCGGCTGTGCACGATCCCGACCGCGAGCAGGATGCCCAGCACCGTGCCAATCCCGAACCCGAGCAGCGTCGCGCTCAGCGTCACCCATCCGTGAAACAGCAGGCTGCGCTTGGAAAAGGCACGGCCCTTGAGCACCATCGCCCCGCTGGTCTGCCAGAGTTCCACCGCTACCTGGTCCGGCGTCGGCAGGCGCGGTTTGTCCTGCACCAGCGTATCGCCCCATTGACCCGGGTTCGCCAGCGCGAGCGCAATCGCGCTCATGTCGCGCCGCGCCGCCGCGCCTTCGGGAGAGATCACGGCCCCCTCGCGCTCGGCCTGTGTCAACGCAGTCTTGATATTCATCGGCACCGCCGCCGCGTACCAAAAGGCAACAATCGCGGCGACCACCACCAGTACGGCCCAGAACGTCCGCATCATGCCACCCTCACATCAAGGTCGGCATGCAAGCACATGACATCACTCATCAAGATGCCCCGCCCGCAGACCTTCCCGCACCCGATGCGCGATCTCGATGAACTCCGGCGTATCGCGGATTTCAAGCGGACGCTCTTTCGGCAGCGGGCTTTCGATCACGTCCGTAATCCGACCCGGTCGCGGGCTCATCACCACGATCCGCGTCGACAGGTACACCGCCTCGGGTATCGAATGGGTTACGAAACCGATCGTCTTCTCGGTCCGCGCCCAGAGCGCCAGCAGCTGTTCGTTCAGGTGATCGCGCACGATCTCGTCCAGCGCGCCGAAGGGTTCGTCCATCAAGAGGATATCGGCATCGAACCCAAGCGCCCGCGCGATGCTGGCGCGCTGCTGCATGCCGCCTGAAAGCTGCCAAGGGTATTTACCGCCAAACCCTTCCAGATCAACCAGTTGCAGCACGTCCTTGACGCGCTTTTCCTGCTCGGCCTTGGAGAAACCCATGATCTCGAGTGGCAGCTTGATATTGCCCGCGATGGTCCGCCACGGGTAAAGCCCCGCCGCCTGGAACACATAGCCATATGCCCGCGCCTGGCGTGCTTGTTCCGGCGACACTCCGTTAACGGTGATCTCGCCCCCGGTCGGGTGTTCAAGCGCCGCCATGCAGCGTAGAAAGGTCGTCTTGCCACAGCCCGACGGGCCGATAAAGCTGACGAAGTCTCCCTTTTCGATGGAAAGGTTCACGTCCTTGAGCGCATGAACCGGACCGTCATTGGTCTGGAAGGTCAGCTCGAGATTTCTGGCTTCAATGACCGGCATTAAGGCTCTCTTCTTGTTCATAAAAACTTAAGGCACCCGATTTCAGGCAATGCACAAGCGGTGCACAATCCGTACACCCCCTGTACATCGCAAAGGCACCAGAGACGGTCAGACACCGGTTGCCGGGATGCCCGTGCGCTGCACCGGGCGCGGCGAGGTCAGCTCTTTCCACTGGGACAGCGCGGTGTTGACCGGTGTGTTCGGCGCGCGTTCGACAAACTTGCCATGGCCTTCCTCGACCCGCATTTCACCGTCATAGACCGCGACCTGTCCGCGTGTCAGGGTAAAGCGCGGCAGGCCCGTGACCTCTTGTCCCTCGAACACGTTGTAATCGATCGAGGACTGCTGCGTGGCGGCCGAGATCGTCTTGCCCTTTTTCGGATCGAGCACGACGATATCCGCATCCGCGCCGACAAGGATCGCGCCCTTCTTGGGGTAGCAATTCAAGATCTTGGCAATATTGGTCGAGGTCACGGCGACGAATTCGTTCGGCGTGAGCCGCCCGGTCGCAACGCCATGGGTCCAGAGCATCGGCAGGCGATCTTCCAGACCACCGGTGCCGTTCGGGATCTTGGTGAAATCGCCGACGCCATAGCGTTTCTGTTCAGTGGTAAAGGCGCAATGGTCTGTTGCCACGACCGACAGAGAGCCAGACATCAGCCCGTGCCACAGGCTTTCCTGGTGCTTCTTGTTGCGGAACGGCGGGCTCATCACGCGACGGGCGGCGTGATCCCAGTCCTGGTTGAAATACTCGCTCTCATCCAGCGTCAGGTGCTGGATCAGCGGCTCGCCCCAGACGCGCTTGCCCTGCTGGCGTGCGCGGCGGATCGCTTCGTGGCTTTCCTCGCAGGAGGTATGCACCACGTAAAGCGGCACACCGGCCATGTCGGCGATCATGATCGCGCGGTTGGTGGCCTCGCCTTCGACCTGCGTGGGTCGGGAATAGGCATGGCCTTCGGGACCGTTATTGCCTTCGGCCAGCAGACGCGCCGAGAGATCCGCGACCACGTCGCCGTTTTCCGCATGAACCATCGCGATGGCGCCCAGTTCGGACAGGCGCTGGAACGAGGCATACATTTCGTCATCCTGCACCATCAGCGCGCCCTTGTAGGCCATGAAGTGCTTGAATGTGTTGATGCCGCGTTCCTTGACGACGGTTTCCATCTCGTTGAACACCTGCTCGCCCCACCATGTGACGGCCATGTGGAAGGAATAGTCGCAATGCGCGCGGGTGGATTTGTTATCCCAGCGCTTCAATGCATCAAGCAGCCCCTGACCGGGATCGGGCAGCGCGAAATCGACCACCATCGTGGTGCCGCCTGCCAGCGCCGCACGGGTGCCGCTTTCGAAATCGTCGGAACTATAGGTGCCCATGAAGGGCATTTCGAGATGGGTATGCGGATCGATCCCGCCCGGCATCACGTAGCAGCCGCTTGCATCAAGTTCCTCGTCGCCACGCAGCCCTTTGCCAATTTCGATGATCTGGCCGTTCTCGATCAGCACATCCGCTTCATAGCTGAGGTCCGCCGTGACGATGGTCCCGTTCTTGATGACTGTACTCATGTCTCTCTCCTGTTGTCAGACCGAGGCATAACACCCGATCGCCTTTCCATGCACGCCGATGTCCAGAGGTCCGAAATCGCTTTCGACGCAAAGCGAAAAGTACCCTGCCGTCGGCAGATATATGACCCGATAGGGTCCGTTGGGGCGGGTGACCGACCAGCATTTCTGGGTGATCCCGCCCGAAAAATTCACCGTCACTTCGCGCGGCTCGCGCAGCGCGGCGCGAAAGGCTTCCAGCGTCGGAGCCGCTTCGCGCGCGGACATGTCGTAATCCTCGATCTCGGCTTGGATCAGCGCCTTGATCCTTTCCGGTGTTGCGGTGTCGCTCATGCTGTCACCGCCGTTCGTATGAGTGGTGTATGTTCCATCACGCCCCACCCGGAACCGGGGCGCGGCGGCGCGACAGCATTGAGAACAATGGCTTTTCGACAAACAGGTGCACGATGGCCCCTGCCGCCACGGCATAGACCGTCATGACCGCCATCATGCCCAGCGGCGGCAGACCCCAGGGTGCGCCGAGCTTGACCAGAACGATACCGGCAAAGCTGATCGCGGGGATGTGGACGAGGTAGATCGAATAGGAGGCATCGCCGAGGAAGGACAGCCATCTTGGCGGCTGGATGGCTCCGGCGGCAAGCCCCATCACCGCAAGGCAGGCCCCGATCCCATAGCACCAGGTTCGCACAGCCTTGCTCCAGTCGACAAGAGCCAGCTGCTCGCTGATGCCCACGGCAAAGAAGGCCAACGCCCCAACGAGAAGCACCCAGCGCGCACTCAGCAGGTCGAGCCGCCGGAAACTGAGGGCTGCAAGGATGCCAAAGGCAAAAAGCGGATTGTAGAAGGACAGCAGGAAATTGAAAGGATAGCTGTCAAACCGGGCCATAGAGGCCCAGACGCAGGCCAGCGTCCAGAGCACGAAAACCACCGCGCCAAAGCGCAAGTTCAGCACCAGCACGGTAAAGACGAGATAAAACAGCATCTCGTACTGGAGCGACCATGCCACGCTTAGCACCGGCAGTTCGGGCATGGGCCAGAGCAACGCCGAGGTCAGGATCGCAATCGGATCACGTGCGTTTTCGGGCCCCGCGCTGGGGACAGCGAAATAGGCCAGCGTCAGCAGCCCGTAGATGACCCAGTAGATCGGATAGATCCGCACGATCCGCTTTTCGAGAAAGCGTGGCGCGCGGTCGGGGACACCAAAGTCGCGCAGATGCACGAACACCATGATGAACCCCGACAGCACAAAGAAGAATTCGACCCCCGCATAGCCCATCCTGAAGAGGCCCGGCCCGACTTTTGCCCCGCCATAGTAATGCTCCGGTAGGAAATAGACCGTCAGGTGGTACAGAACGACCATCACGGCGGCCACGGCACGGCCCGCCTGAAGTCCGTCCAGCCTTGTGCTGACGGGGGTCACTGTTTCACTCCACGACCACGGCCGTTTCGAGCACAGCATGAAGAAGCACATCCGCACCGGCGGCGGCCCAATCCTTGCTGATCTCCTCGGCCTCGTTATGGCTGAGACCGTCGACACAGGGGCACATCACCATCGCGGTCGGCGCCACCTGATTGATCCAGCAGGCATCATGCCCGGCGCCTGAGATGATGTCGCGATGGGAATAGCCCAACCGTTCGGCGGCCGAGCGGATCGCGCCCACGCAGGTTTCGTCAAAGGCGACGGGGTCGAAACCGCCCACGTTCTCGAATTCGATCTCCATGCCCATGTCATCGCAGATCGCCTGCGCGTCGGTCTTGAGCCGCGCGACCATGTCCTCGATCACCGCGAGATTGGGCGAGCGGAAATCGACGGTAAAGACCACCTTGCCGGGGATCACGTTGCGCGAGTTCGGATAAACATCGATGTGCCCGGCCGCACCGACCGCATCCGGCGCATGCGACAGGGCGATCTCTTCGACCTTTTCCAGCACGCGGGCCATCGCGAGACCGGCGTTCTTGCGCATCGGCATCGGGGTCGACCCGGTATGCGAGTCCTTGCCGGTGATCGTCACCTGCGTCCAGCTCAGGCCCTGACCATGGGTCACCACGCCGATGTCCTTGCCTTCGGCTTCGAGGATCGGACCCTGTTCGATGTGGAGTTCAAAGAAGGCATGCATCTTGCGCGCGCCGACTTCTTCCTCGCCACGCCAGCCGATACGTTTCAGCTCATCGCCGAATGTCTTGCCCTTGGCGTCCTCGCGCTCATAAGCCCAGTCCTGCCTGTGAACGCCCGCGAAAACGCCAGACGACAGCATGGCGGGGGCAAAGCGGGTGCCTTCCTCGTTCGTCCAGTTGGTGGCGACGACCGGGTGTTTCGTCTTGATCCCCAGATCGTTCATCGAGCGGATCACCTCGAGCGCGCCGAGCACGCCGAGAACACCGTCATACTTGCCGCCGGTGGGCTGGGTATCGAGGTGGCTGCCCACATAGACCGGCAACGCATCCGGATCGGTGCCTTCGCGACGGGCGAACATGTTGCCCATCTGGTCGAACCCCATGGTGCAGCCCGCTTCTTCGCACCATTTCTGGAACAGGGCGCGGCCTTCGGCATCTTCGTCGGTCAGGGTCTGGCGGTTGTTGCCGCCCGCGATCCCGGGGCCGATCTTGGCCATCTCCATCAGGCTGTCCCACAGCCTTTCACCATTGATCTTGAGGTTTTCGCCCGGTGCTGCGGCCATGGTGGCTCTCCTATTTCAATTCTACTTCGACAAAGGCCATGGGCTGGTCCCCGCCATTGATCACGTTGTGATGCACGCCGGAGGAGCGACGATAGCTGGTGCCCGCCGCCATCTCGACCACGAGCGAGCTGCCATCGGGATCTTCAAGTTCCATGGTACAGTCGGTCAGCGTCGTGACAACGTAATCCATGCCGTGCTTATGCCAGCCGGTTTCCGCACCGGGTTCGAAATCGAAACGAGTGACTCGGACGCGGTCATCATCGATCATTTGCGTGGCTTTGGCGGCAGCGCGCATGGCTGGATCCCCTTGGCTATTATCTTTTTGACCATATGGTCAAAGCGACGCTATCACGACAGGGTGATACGTCAAGAAGTTGACACGAAACCCTCTTGCGTTGGGCGTCGGGAACGACGCGAATTTAGGCAGACGAAGGAGCCCCGATGAACGAAGCCCGCCCCGTGACCCGTATCCAGCAGAAAAACCGCGCAACCATCCTTGATGCGGCGCTCGATGTTTTTTCGCTGCGGGGATTCGGCGGCGCGACGGTGGACCAGATCGCGGCGACAGCGGGGCTGAGCAAGCCCAACCTGCTATACTATTTCCCGACAAAGGAGGCGATTTACGAAGCGCTTCTTGGCGGGCTTCTGGACACATGGCTCGACCCGCTTCGGGCCATGAAACCAAGCGGCGAACCGCTGCCGGAAATCCTTGCCTACGTACAGCGAAAACTGGAAATGAGCCGGGATTTCCCGCGCGAAAGCCGGCTGTTTGCCAATGAGATCATCCAAGGCGCGCCACTGATTGAAAGTGAGCTGAGCGGCGCCCTGCGCAGCCTCGTCGATGAGAAGGCAGAGATCATTAACAAGTGGGCGGATGAGGGCCGGATTGCCCGGGTGGACCCGCATCACCTGTTCTTTTCGATCTGGTCCCTGACCCAGCATTACGCCGATTTCGACGTGCAGGTGCGCGCCGTGCTTGGCGAAGGCGTGGACGACCCCTTCCCCGAGGCAGAGATCTATCTGACCACCCTTTTCACCCGCATGCTGACCCCGTCCTGAGCGAGAGATTCGCCCTCTGAATGGCTGGCCTGCGCGTCGCCGCAGGGCGGTTGGCCGCAGGCAACCGGTTGTTTCTGCACAATTTGCGGGCACTGGCAGTGGCTCCCGCGCAATTTTATTGAAGGGGCGCGCAGCGGCATCCTTAGGTTTTTGGCTCGTCCGCCGCTTTGGTTTCCGGCATCGCGCTGCCTGCCCGGTTATGGTCCTGCGGCACGTCCCCGGTTTGCGCAGCCTCGGGTTCGACGGGCGCGCTTTCACCCTCGCCATAGGCCAGCGCGGCGGTTTCCGGTGTCGACCCACGACCTGCGGGCGTGATGACAAAGCTGCCCTTTTCAGCCTCGGCCACGGGGGCACGGGTCCGGATGCGCAGGATCGCGAAGCAGATCAGCAGGACATGCGCCGCAAGAGTCGTAAGGAAGAGTCCGAAAGAGCCGAACTGGGCCATGCCAAAACCGGCGACCGTGGGCCCGATGATCGATCCGACGCCGTAGATCATCAAAAGGCCACCGCTGACCTGAATACCCGTGCCGGGCGGCGCGTGGTCATTCGCATGGGCCACGATGATCGGGTACATGGCAAAGACCGTCGCGCCAAAGGCCGCGGCCAGCAGAAGGTTGATGCTGAGCGTTTCGGGTTGCAGCAGGATAAAGGCGAGGTCAGCCAGCAAGGCCGCAACCGCCACCGCGATCAGCACCTTGCGCCGGTCGAGCCGGTCCGAGGCCATGCCGATGGGCACTTGCGAGATCGCCCCGGCCAGAACCGGCAGGCTCGCAAAAAGCGCAACGGAGCCAAGCATGAGCCCAACCCTGTCGGCATAGACCGCCGAGAGCGTGCCGAAGGCGCTGTTGGAGACACCGACGCAGAACACCGCAACCACCGCAACCGGGGAGTTGCGCCAGAGCGCGCCGGGATCGAGCCGGACGCTGACCAGCGGTTTGGGCGTGGCGCTGGAAGAGATCGACAGCGGTACCAGCGCGAGGCAATAAAAGATCGCGGCGAAGACGAAGAAGGTAAAACCGCCCGTATCCCCTAACGCTAGCGACATCTGACCGCCGGTGGAGGCCAGCAGATTCACCATCGTGTAAATGCCAAAGATCCGACCGCGGGATTCGGGTTCGGCCCTTTCGCTGAGCCAGCTTTCGACGATCATCGCGGCCCCGGCGAAACAGAACCCCGACAGCCCGCGCAGCGGCACCCAGACCCAGGTTTTCATGTAGAGCAAGGAAAAGAGGACCGAGATCGCGGCAAAGGCGGCCATGACGCCGAAAGACCGGATATGACCGACCTTGCCCACGAGCCTTGGGCAAAAGATGCAGCCGAGCACGTAGCCAATCGCCCAACCGGTGCCGAGCAGGCCGAGGGAGGCGGCGCTGAAGCCTTCGGCGGAGCCCCGTATCGGCAGGATCAGCGCGTTGATCCCGCCCGCAAAGATCAGAAGGGCGGAGCCGAAAAGTAGAGCGCTGATGGGGAGAAACTGTTTCATGTCCCGCCCTTATGTGACCGCGCCCAAATTTCTTTCAAGAAATTTTACAAGAAAATGAAATTTTCTTGGGCGCGGTCGGGAGGGATCATTCCGCCGCTTGCGCTGCGGGATTGTTCGGATGGGTCGTCCAGTTCGCGTATTCCGGCTGGACAACTTTCTCCGTGCGTTTGTCGATCTCGCCAGGTTGCAGCTCGATCATCGTGATGCAGTTCTCGACCGGGCAGACATCGACGCAGAGATTGCAGGCCACGCATTCGTCATCCTGCACTTCGAAGACCCGGTCCGCAGACATGGAGATCGCCTGGTGTGAGGTATCCTCGCAGGCGGCATAGCAGCGGCCGCATTTGATGCAGGCGTCCTGATCGATGCGCGCCTTGGTGATGTAGTTCAGGTTGAGATACTGCCAGTCCGTTACGTTCGGCACGCCCACCCCGACGAATTCGGATGTCGAGGCATAGCCCTTTTCATCCATCCACTGGCTGAGGCCCGAGATCATCTCTTGCACGATCTTGAAGCCGTAGGTCATCGCCGCCGTGCAGACCTGAACGTTGCCTGCGCCCATCACCATGAATTCGGCGGCGTCGCGCCATGTGGTGATGCCGCCGATCGCGCTGATCGGCTTGCCATGGGTTTCAGGATCGCGGGCGATTTCGGCCACCATGTTCAGCGCGATGGGTTTGACCGCCGGACCGCAATAGCCGCCGTGGGTGCCCTTGCCATCGATAGTCGGCTGGGGTGCCAGCAGGTCGAGGTCAACCGAGGTGATCGAGTTGATTGTGTTGATCAGCGAAACCGCGTCGGCATTGCCTTTGAACGCGGCCTGCGCCGGTTTGCGGATATCGGTGATGTTCGGCGTCAGCTTAACGATCACCGGCTTGGAGTAGTATTTCTTGCACCATTCCGTGACCATCGTGATGTATTCCGGCACCTGCCCCACGGCCGAGCCCATGCCGCGTTCGGCCATCCCATGCGGGCAGCCGAAGTTCAGCTCGATCCCGTCCGCGCCCGTGGCTTCGACCCGGGGCAGGATGTCTTTCCAGGCCTCTTCCTCGCAGGGCACCATGATCGAGACGATGATCGCGCGGTCGGGGTAGTCCTTTTTGACGCGGGTGATCTCATCAAGATTGGTTTGCAGCGGCCGGTCGGTGATCAGCTCGATATTGTTGAGCCCGAGAAGACGGCGGTCGGCGCCGTAGATCGCGCCATAACGCGGGCCGTTCACGTTCACCACCGGCGGGCCTTCGGCGCCGAGGGTCTTCCAGACGACCCCGCCCCAGCCGGCCTCAAAGGCGCGGCGGACGTTATATTCCTTGTCGGTGGGCGGCGCCGAGGCGAGCCAGAACGGGTTGGGGCTTTTGATGCCCAGAAATTCTGTTGTCAGATCAGCCATTTGGCGTATCTCCCATGAAACGGAAACTTGGATTGGCTTTGCTGGTCTTGTCTTTGTCGAACATGGGTCAGCCCACCAGTGTGGCGTGAATGTCCATCGCGGCGTCGCGGCCTTCGGCCACGGCGGTCACGGTCAGGTCATCGCCGCCGCTGGCACAATCGCCCCCGGCCCAGACACCGTCGAGCGAGGTGCGGCCCGTGTCATCCACGGCGATCTTGCGACCCTCGAGCGTGATGCCCTCGGGCGTGTCGCCGAGCGTCTGGCCGATGGCTTTGAACACCTGGTCCGCCGCCAGTCGGACGGTTTCACCGGTGCCGGTCAGCCCGCTGCCGGTATCGGTGGTATATTCCAGCTCGATCTCGACCGCGCGGCCATTGCCGTGCACGGCGACGGGTTGGACGTTGAACATCAGGCGCACGCCGTTCTGGGCGGCAAGATCCTGTTCGTAACGGCTTGCGCCCATCGCTTCCTGCCCGCGCCGATAGGCGATGGTCACGTTTTCGGCGCCCAGCAGCTTTGACTGAACCGCCGCGTCCACGGCTGTCATGCCGCCGCCGATCACGACCACGTTGCGGCCCACCGGGAGGGTGGTCAGGTCGCTGGTCTGGCGCAGCTCGGCAATGAAGGAGACCGCGTCTTCGACGCCTTCGCGGTCTTCGCCCTCGGCCCGCAGGGCATTGACGCCGCTGAGACCGATGGAGAGGAACACCGCGTCATGGGAGTCTTTCAGGCCCGACAGCGTGATCTGGTCGCCCAGCGCCTGCCCTTCCTGAATGGTGATGCCGCCGATCTGCATCAGCCACTCGACCTCGGCCGTGGCAAAACCGTTAGGTGCCTTATAGGCGGCGATGCCGAATTCGTTGAGCCCGCCCGCCTTGGGGCGCGCTTCGTAGATCACGACGTCATGGCCCAGCATCGCGAGCCGGTGCGCACAGGAAAGACCTGCAGGCCCTGCACCGACGACCGCGACGCTTTTGCCCGTGGGCGCGGCGCGGGTGAACGGGTGCTTGCCCGCCTCCATCAGCGTATCGGTGGCATAGCGCTGCAGACGCCCGATCTCGACCGGTTTACCCTCGGCCACTTCACGAACGCAGACCTCTTCGCAGAGCGTTTCCGTCGGGCAGACGCGGGCGCACATGCCGCCAAGGATGTTCTGGTTCAGGATCGTCTTGGCCGCCGCCTCGGGCGTGCCGGTGGCGATCTGGCGGATAAAGAGCGGGATGTCGATGCTGGTCGGGCACGCCGTCATGCAGGGCGCGTCGTGACAGAAATAGCACCGGTCCGCGGCCACCGCCGCCTCGTGCGGTGCGTAGGCCGGATGCAGATCGTCGAAATTTTCTTGTATTCGGTCGGCTGGAAGGCGCCCGGCCACGATGCCCGGGGTCGTCTGGCTATTGCCCATCATCATCTCCCTGATGATCGTTTCGCTTTATTGTTACATGCACCCTGCCACAGCTTTGTCACTTGGCAATAATTTTTTTACCGAAAGGTCAAAATATTCATCCGCGCGTCCGAAATGCCTTTCCGTTGAGCAGGAAAGCCGCCCAAGCCGGGCCAAAAGAGATATTTCAGGTGCAGATATTTTATACTTGAAATATATTCTGGAGACTGCCACTCTTTCCCGGAGGAAGCCCGAAAGCGGAGCGTATCATGAAAGTTGTTTGTCTGGGTGGCGGTCCTGCGGGGCTGTATTTTGCGATCAGTATGAAACTGCGCAATCCCGAGCATGAAATCACCCTGCTCGAACGGAATCGCCCTGACGATACCTTTGGCTGGGGCGTGGTGTTGTCGGATGAAACTCTGACCAACCTGCGCGAGAACGATCCCAAAAGCGCCGATGCGATCCACGCGCATTTTGCCTATTGGGATGACATTTCGGTCATCCACAAGGGGGTGAACACCGTTTCCACCGGGCATGGGTTCTGCGGTATCGGACGGATGCGGCTGCTGCTTTTGTTGCAGGAACGGGCGCGCGAACTGGGCGTCGACCTGCAGTTTGAAACCGACGTGACCGACATCGACGCGCTCTCCAAGGAATACGACCTTGTGGTCGCCGCTGACGGAATCAATTCGCGGGTGCGCAGCCATTACGCGGAACATTTCAAACCCGAGATCGACACCCGCGCCTGCAAATTCGTCTGGCTGGGCACCCATGCCAAGTTCGACAACGCGTTCACCTTCATCTTTGAAAAGACGAAGCATGGCTGGGTCTGGGCCCATGCCTACCAGTTCGACAGCGACACGGCGACGTTCATCGTCGAATGCTCGGAAGAGACATTCGAAGCTTGGGGCTTTGGCAACATGACCCAGGAGGAAAGCATCGCGGCCTGCGAGGAAATCTTCCGCGACCATCTGGACGGTCATGCGCTGATGACCAATGCGAAACATATTCGCGGCTCGGCATGGATCAATTTCAACCGGGTGCTCTGCGAGAAATGGCACCATGAAAATGTCGTGCTGCTGGGCGACAGCTCCGCCACGGCGCATTTCTCGATCGGGTCGGGATCGAAACTGGCGCTGGAATCGGCGATTGCGCTGGCGGATCTGATCGAGAGCCAACCGACGCTGGAAGACGCCTTTACCCGCTATCAGGAAGACCGGCGGCTGGACGTGCTGCGCCTGCAATCGGCGGCGCGCAACTCGACCGAATGGTTCGAGGAAGTCGAGCGTTATCTGGATCTGGATCCGGTGCAGTTCAACTATTCGCTGCTGACGCGATCACAGCGGATCAGTCACGAAAACCTGCGCCTGCGCGACCCGGAATGGCTGCGTTCGGCCGAGGAATGGTTTCAGGCGCAGGCCGGGGCGAACGGGGTGCATCGTGCGCCGATGTTCGCACCTTTCCAGTTGCGCGACATGCGGTTGGTCAACCGCGTCGTGGTTTCGCCCATGGCGCAGTACAAAGCAGTCGATGGCTGCCCGACCGACTGGCATTTCTCGCACTATGCGGAACGGGCCAAGGGCGGCGCGGGGCTGGTCTATACCGAGATGACCTGTGTGTCGCCCGAGGGGAGGATCACGCCGGGCTGTCCGGGGCTTTACGCGCCTGAACACGAGGCGGCGTGGAAGCGCCTTTGTGACTTTGTGCATGCCGAGACCGAGGCGAAGCTGTGTATGCAGATCGGCCATTCCGGGCGCAAGGGTTCAACCCAGCTGGGCTGGGAGGTGATGGACGCGCCGCTGAAGGACGGCAACTGGGAGCTGCTTTCGGCCTCCTCGGTGCCGTGGTCCGATAACAACGCCGCACCGCGCGAGATGACGCGCGCCGATATGGATGAAATCCGTGACCAGTTCGTCGCGTCGACGGAAATGGCTGACCGCGCCGGGTTCGACATGGTCGAACTGCACGCGGCGCACGGGTACCTGATTTCCTCGTTCATCTCGCCGCTGTCGAACCGGCGTTCGGATGAATATGGCGGTTCGCTGGAAAACCGGATGCGCTATCCGCTGGAAGTCTTTGACGCGATGCGCGCGGTCTGGCCCAAGGAAAAGCCGATGTCGGTGCGGATTTCCGCGACGGACTGGGCCGAAGGCGGTGTCGGGGCCGAGGAAGCGGTCGAGATCGCTGCCATGTTCCGCGATGCGGGTGTCGATATTGTCGATGTCTCGGCCGGGCAGACCAGCACCGAGGCGCAACCGATCTACGGGCGCATGTTCCAGACGCCGTTTTCGGATCGCATCCGTAACGAGCTGGAGATGTCGACGATGACCGTGGGCAATATCTATGAGCCCGATCACGTCAATTCGATCCTGATGGCAGGCCGGGCCGATCTGGTCTGCCTTGCCCGTCCGCATCTGGCCGACCCCTACTGGACGCTGCACGCGGCGGCGGCGCTTGGCGATACAGCGACACAATGGCCCCTGCCCTATCTGCCCGGCCGCGACCAGATGCAACGTCTGGCCGAGCGCGGCGAAGGCATGGGGATCAAGGTATGAGCGGCATCAAGGGCAAGACGGTTCTGATCACCGGCGGCGGCACCGGGCTGGGCGCGGATATGGCGGCACGTTTTGCCGCCGAAGGCGCGCGGGTCTGGGTCTCTGGCCGGACGGCGGCGACGCTGGAACAGGTGGCGGGCCAGCATGGCGACATCCACATGGTCGAGGCGGATGTGACCGACGAGACCTCGGTGGCGGCGATGTTCGATTTCATCGACACGCCCGATATCGTGATCGCCAATGCCGGGGCCTCGTCGAGCGCGCCTTTTGCACGCACCGAACTGGCGGAATGGAACGCGATGCTGGCGGTCAACCTCACTGGTGTTTTCCTGACCTTCCGCGAAGCCACCCGGCGGTTGAAGGACAGCCCCTGGGGGCGGTTGATCGCTGTCGCCTCGACTGCGGGACTGAAGGGCTATCCCTATGTGGCCCCCTATTCGGCGGCGAAACACGGGGTGATCGGGCTGGTGAAATCGCTCGCTCTGGAAACGGCGAAGTCGGGTGTGACGGTCAATGCGCTTTGTCCCGGGTTTCTCGATACGGAAATGACAGTGCGCAGTGTCGACAATATCGTGCAGAAGACCGGGATGAGCGCCGAGGACGCCCATGCCAGCCTTGCGCGCATGTCGCCGCAGAACCGGCTGATCCGGCCCGAGGAGGTCAGCGCGGCGGCGTTCTGGCTTTGCGGCGCGGGCTCCGAAGGGGTCACGGGACAGGCGATTTCCATCTCGGGAGGTGAGGTTTGAGCCGCCCGCTGCCGAAGCAGCGGCTGCGGGTCTGGCTGCGGATGCTGGCGGCCCAGCGCGAGATTGAAACCGGTCTGCGCGAGGCGCTGCGGCTGAAGTTCGACAGCACCCTGCCCCGGTTCGACGTGCTCTCGGCGCTGGATCGCTATCGCGACGGGCTGCGAATGAGCGAACTGTCGGCCAAGCTGAAGGTATCGAACGGAAACGTGACCGGCATCGTCGAGCGGCTGGCGGGCGAAGGGCTGGTAGAGCGTGTGGCCGTGGATGGCGACCGGCGCGCGATGCAGGTGAGGCTGACGCCCACGGGCGCCGAGCGCTTTGCCGAGATGGCAACGGCCCACGAGGGCTGGATTGACGAGCAGCTGTCGGCATTCGACAGCGATGAGCTGGAACAATTGATCCGTCTGCTGGAGCGGATGGGAGGAGAAAACGCATGAGCGAGATGAGCGGATACGTCGCGGAACATTTCAAATTCGAAGCGGCGGAGGGCATCGCGAAGATTTGCCTGAACCGGCCCGAGCGCAAGAACCCGCTGACCTTCGAGAGCTATGCCGAGCTGCGCGACATGTTCCGCGCGCTGGCCTATGCAAGCGATATTCACGCGGTTGTCTTCACCTCGAACGGCGGCAATTTCAGCTCGGGCGGGGATGTGCATGACATCATCGGGCCGCTGGTGGCGATGGAGATGCCGGAATTGCTGCAATTCACCCGGATGACTGGCGATCTGGTCAAGGCGATGCTGCATTGCGGCAAGCCAATCATCGCCGCCGTGGACGGGATCGCCGCTGGCGCCGGGGCGATCATCACCATGGCCTCGGACCTGCGACTGGCAACGCCAGAGGCCAAATGCGCCTTTTTGTTCAACCGCGTCGGCCTTGCGGGCTGTGACATGGGTGCCTGCGCGATCCTGCCGAGGATCATTGGACAGGGCCGTGCTGCGGAGCTGCTTTACACGGGCCGCGCGATGAAGGCCGAGGAAGGGCTGGCATGGGGCTACTGGAACGCGCTGCACGAGGCCGACGCCTTGGAAGAAGCGGCGATGGAAATGGCGCGCCGGATCGTGGCGGGGCCGACCTTCGCCAACGCGATGACCAAGAACCAGCTGAACATGGAATGGGACATGAGCCTCGATCAGGCGATCGAAGCCGAGGCGCAGGCGCAGGCGATCTGCATGCAGACCGGCGATTTCGAACGCGCCTATCGCGCTTTTGTCGCCAAGGAAAAACCGGTGTTCGAAGGCAACTGAGCGCGGGACAGGCCGAGGGGCCGGGATTTTCCGTATTTGGAACGAGAAGAAGGGGGAGTTGCGCATCATGGTGGACCGGACATTTCTGGACTGGCCGTTTTTCGAGGATCGGCATCGCGAACTGGCGGCGGCGCTGGAGGCGTGGTGCGCGGCGAACCTGCCGGTGGATCACGGCGATGTGGACGGAGCCTGTCGCGGGCTGGTCTCGGCGCTGGGGGCGGCCGGGTTCCTGCAGCATTCCGGCGGCGAGGCGCTTGATGTGCGTTCGCTGTGTTTGATCCGCGAGACCCTCGCGCGCCATGACGGGCTGGCGGATTTCGCCTTTGCCATGCAGGGGCTGGGCATGGGGGCGGTATCGCTCTTTGGCTCGGAGGCGCAGCGGGAGTGGCTGGGACAGACCCGCGCCGGGGAGGCGATTTCCGCCTTTGCGCTGAGCGAACCTGCCAGTGGCTCGGACGTGGCGCAGATTTCGACAACAGCCGTGGAAGATGGCGACGGGTATGTGCTGAATGGCGAGAAAACCTGGATCTCGAACGGCGGGATCGCGGATGTCTACACGGTTTTCGCGCGGACCGGCGAGGCACCGGGGGCCAAGGGGCTGTCGGCCTTTCTGGTGCCGGCCGATACGCCGGGGCTTGAGATTGCCGAGCGGCTGGAGGTGATCGCGCCGCACCCTCTGGCGCGGCTTCGGTTCAACGATATGCGCCTGCCGCGCGAGGCGCTGATTGGCACGGCGGGCAGCGGGTTCCGGATTGCCATGTCGGTGCTGGATGTATTCCGCTCGACCGTGGGCGCGGCGGCGCTGGGGTTTGCGCGGCGCGCGCTTGACGAGAGCCTTGCCCGCACCGGATCGCGGCAGTTGTTTGGCGCGCCGCTGAACGATCTGCAAATGGTACAGGGGCATCTGGCCGACATGGCGCTGGGGGTCGATGCCTCGGCCCTGCTGGTCTATCGCGCGGCCTGGACCAAGGACATGGGCGCACCGCGGGTCAGCCGCGAGGCGGCGATGGCCAAGCTGCACGCGACCGAGACCGCGCAACAGGTGATCGACGCGGCGGTTCAGCTGCATGGCGGCGACGGGGTGCGCAGCGGGCATATCGTCGAGAGCCTTTACCGCGAGATCAGGGCCTTGCGCATCTACGAGGGCGCCTCGGACGTGCAGAAGGTGGTGATCGCAAGACAGGTGATGGGAGCATGACCATGCTGGGACCAAGCGCGCATAGCGACACGTTTACGCGGGACAACCTGCCCGCGCCGGAGATGTGGCCCGAGATCGACCTCGGGGCGCATAGCTACCCGGAGTATATCAACATCGGCGTCGAGCTGACCGACCGGCTGGTGGCGCAGGGGTACGGCGATCGCACCGCGCTGATCGGCAACGGGCGGCGGCGCAGCTACAAGGAGCTGACCGACTGGACCAATCGGATCGCGCGCACGCTGGTCGAGGATTACGGCGTCAAGCCGGGCAATCGCATCCTGATCCGCAGCGCGAACAACCCGGCGATGGTGGCCTGCTGGCTGGCCGCGACCAAGGCAGGCGCGGTGGTGGTGAACACCATGCCGATGCTGCGCGCCGGAGAACTGGCAAAGATCGTCGACAAGGCCGAGATCACCCACGCGCTTTGCGACACAAGGCTGATGGACGAGATGATCACCTGCGCGAAATCCAGCGCCACGCTCAAGACGGTGGTTGGCTTTGATGGCACTGCCAATCACGATGCCGAACTGGATCGCGCCGCCCTGAACAAGCCCGTCACCTTTGACGCGGTTGAGACCGGGCGGGACGACGTGGCGCTGCTTGGCTTTACCTCTGGCACCACGGGTGAGCCGAAGGCCACGATGCATTTCCATCGCGATCTACTGATCATCGCCGATGGCTATGCGCGTGAGGTGCTGGGCGTCACCCCCGAGGATATCTTTGTCGGCTCGCCGCCGCTTGCCTTTACCTTTGGCCTTGGCGGGCTGGCGGTATTCCCCTTGCGCTTTGGCGCCTGCGCAGTGCTGCTGGAGAATGCCTCGCCGCCGAACATGATCGAGATCATCGAGACATACCGGGCGACCGTAAGTTTCACCGCCCCCACAGCCTATCGCGTGATGCTGGCGGCGATGGAGGAAGGCGCGGACCTCTCCAGCCTTCGCGCCGCGGTTTCCGCCGGAGAAACCCTGCCCGCCCCGGTCTATCACGACTGGATCGAAAAGACCGGCAAGCCGATGCTGGACGGGATCGGGTCAACCGAGATGCTGCATATCTTCATCTCGAACCGCTTCGACGATCACCGCCCGGCCTGCACCGGCAAACCGGTGACCGGCTACGAGGCACGTATCCTTGGCGAAGACGGTACCGACGTCGAACCGGGCAAGGTCGGACGGCTGGCGGTACGCGGCCCCACCGGCTGCCGCTACCTGAACGACAAGCGACAGGCCGATTATGTCAAGGACGGCTGGAACCTCACCGGGGACAGCTTCTCGATGGATGCCGACGGCTATCTGCATTTCGCCGCCCGCTCCGACGATATGATCATCTCGTCGGGTTATAATATCGCCGGCCCCGAGGTCGAAGCCGCGCTGCTCGCCCATGAGGACGTGTCGGAATGCGCCGTCATCGGGGTTCCGGACGACGCACGCGGTGAAATCGTGCAGGCCCATGTGGTGCTGAGGGATGGCGTCGAACCTGGTCCTCTTCAAGTGAAACTCCTGCAGGATTTCGTCAAGGCGCAGATCGCCCCGTATAAATACCCGCGTTCGGTGATCTTTACCGATGCCCTGCCGAAAACGGCGACCGGTAAAATCCAGCGCTTCCGCCTGCGCGACACCTAGGCAATCCGCCTGCGGTAGAGATCGCGCTCCTTGCGATCCTCCTCTGGGCCGGGAGCCTGTTCTTCCCGCGCGGCTTCAATCTCGCGCTCGTGAGGGCGCAGGCGTCGGGTTGGTGCCGCCCAGCGCCCCAGTTGCAGGGCCATGGCGACGGCGTGATCGTAGTAGGACATGGGTAACTCCGTGATTGCAATTTCTATCAATCACGTCTCTCCTGACACCCTGCTGTCAGCAGCCCCTGCTATTGTGTCAGCAGCACATCCAGAGGCCCACCCAATGAACCGTTCCAACCGCCTGTTCGAAATCATCCAGCTTCTGCGGGCCACCTCCCGGCCAGTGACCGCCCGCGCACTCTCCGAACAGCTCGAAGTCTCCGAACGCACGATCTACCGCGACATCGCCGCGCTTCAGGCGATGCGCACCCCGATCGAAGGCGAAGCGGGCATCGGCTATGTCATGCGGCGCGGCTACGACCTGCCGCCGCTGAACTTCGATTCCGAGGAAATCGAAGCGCTGCACGTCGGTCTCGCCCTCCTCGCCCGCACCGGCGACAGCGCCCTGCAGGCCGCCGCCAGCCGCATCTGCGCCAAGATCGACGCGCTGCACTGTGCCGCCGACTGGCTGCAGGTCGCCCCTTGGGGGGCAAAAAAGGACGACCCGCTCAAGGGCTGCGTCTCCATCGCCCTGATGCGCGAAGCGGTGCGCGACGAGCGCAAGCTGCGGATCACCTATCGGGATGCCGATGACCGTGAGACGGAAAGAACCGTGCGCCCGGTGGGGGTCGTCTATCACCTCGATTGCGCCATGCTCGCGGGCTGGTGCGAGTTGCGCCAGTCATTCCGCCATTTCCGGGTCGACCGGATCTGGACCTGCACCGCGCTTGAGACTTATTTTACCGGCGAGGGCAATGCGTTGCGTCGCCTCTGGCTGGAAAACAACCGCTACGAAACGCCCGCCGCAAGCTGAACGCCTCAAAGGCACGACATCCCCTGCTTCTTTGGGTCCTAAAATATCCCCGCCGGAGGCTCCTGCCCCATCAGCTCGTCGCGCCGCTCGTTACGTCACGCAACCGCGCCTTAAGGAATCACGATACCCGCCCGATTGAAGCGCAGCTGCGCCGTTGTCATGTCATCATAGAGCAGATGCACCTCGATCAGTTGCACGCTGCGCCGGGGAAAACTGCGGTATGGCAGGCCATCGCCGTCAAGAACGGCTGCCGGGGCGGGCTGGTCGGGGCGGCATTCGGGCATGTCCCAGACTTCCGGCGCCGCACCGTTCACGCCGACCCGGATTTCATGCAGTCCGCAGCGCCATGCCCAGAGATGGCTGACATACAAAAGATCCTGCCCGCCGAATTCACGCACCGAAATCCAGTTGCCACGGGTGGCGTTCAGGATCGGGCGCACTTCAAGCGCCGTCAGGAACCGGCCCGAGGCGATTTGCGGTTCTGCCGCAAAGCCGGTCGCCGGCTCTGCATCTGCCCCGGGCGTCTCCGATGGCAGCGCTGCCGGATCATCCTTGCTTTCCGGCATGACGGCTATCTCCTCCCCGGTGTCGGACTCGTGACCGGCAGCAGACGTCCCCTTGTCCTCTTGCGGTGCCGCGGCGACCGCTTCTTTTGTTTCTGTCTCCGGGCTGGTGGCAACGGCGTTTTCGGGTATCTCCGCCTCACCCGGGGCCTGGGCGACGTCCATCGGGGCCACCGCAAGCGCCGGCGCCGCGCTATCGGCCGCCACCTGATCGACGGTGGCAAGGGAATGCACCGAGGCGGAGAACATCAACAAGAACACTTCCAGCATGACCCTGGCCTTTCGCTTTTCCTGCGGGACTGCCATTCTCCGGGCAGCCTGCCCTTCCCGAATTTCAGGTTTTTTGTTTCAAAATTCATGCCTATAATCAGCGGCATCGGCTAATGCCGCAGACCAAATCAAGCGGCTGAATCGAGTATGGCAAAGAAACAGCACCCTCGCCAAGCCTTCAATATCCTGATCATCGGGCAATCGGGCCGGTTGCAATATGAATGCCTGCTCTTCGCGGCGACACTGCGGCATACCAATCCCGATTTTGAGGGTCGTCTTTTCGTGGCGGTGCCCAATGCCGGGCCGCTCTGGGATCGGGACCCGTCGATCCGCGACAGCGGCGTGCTTGACATGCTGGGCGAGCTTGGCGCGGAAATCCTGCCCTTTGACAATCATGTTTTTGGCCAGTCCTACCCGCAGGGCAACAAGATCGAAGCTCTGGCGGCCCTGCCGGAGGGGCAACCTTTTGTCTTTTTCGACAGCGACACCCTGATCACCGGCGACCTGACCGAGGTGCCGTTCGATTTCTCGTATCCCGGCGCCTCGCTCCGCCGGGAAGGCAGCTGGCCCACGCCCACGCTTTACGGCCCCGGCTATCACGGCATCTGGAAGTCGCTTTATGACCGCTTTGGACTCGATTTTGCGTCGAGTCTCGCGACGGAGCATCCCGAGGAATACTGGGAACGCTACCTGTATTTCAACGCAGGCTATTTCTTTTATCGCTGCCCGAAAGAGTTTGGCGAGAGATACCTCGACTACGCGCGGTCGATCCGGGACGACCCGCCTGTCGAACTGACCTGTCAGAGCCTTGATCCGTGGCTTGACCAGATCGCGCTGCCGCTGGTCATTCACGGGCTTGGGGGCGGTCGGGATGCCCTGCCCGCCGGTCTGCTGGATGGGCGCGTCAGCTGTCATTACCGTATGTTTCCGCTGCTCTATGCACGCGAAAGCGATGCGGTGATCAAAATGGTCGAAGCCTGCGCCGCGCCGAACCGGATCAAGAAAATCCTGAAACAACATGAACCGATCAAGCGGATGATCTACCAGGGGCGCGGCCAGAAGGTGCGCGCGCTCTTCGACCGATCGGCACTGCCCCGGCGCGAACAGGCGATACGCAACCGCATCAAGGCACATGGCTTCTGGATGCGCTGAACGAGCCGGGCGCGCCCGCGGCGAGGACGGGAGCCTCCGGCGGGGATATTTTATGACCCAAAGAAGCAGGGGCCGGTCGGTATCAGGGGCCGGGTCCGCCTGCGGCGACGGGATTATCGAAGAGAGGGAAACAGATGGCGGATGCATTCATTTTTGACTGCGAATTTTTGACGGCGGAGGGGGCGCCGTCTCGGTTCTGGTGCGGGCCGTTCGACCCCGACCCCGTGGTGGCGCAGATCGGGATTGTCCGGCTGGGGCTGGAGGGGGATTATCCTGTTGCCGAGACCAAGCGGCTTTATGTTGTGCCACCGGACCGGGCGGGCGGTCGGCAGGCGCTTGATCCGCTGTTCACGCGGCTGACCGGGATCGATGAGCAGGTGATTGATGCCGAGGGCCTGGTGCTGGAACAGGCGCTGGCCGAGGTCGAGACGTTTTGTGGTGGGGCGAAGCTCTGGTCCTGGGGCAAGGACGAGTTCAACATGCTGGCGATCAGCTGTTATGTCGCGGGGATCGTGCCGCCCATCCCGGTCACGCGGTTTGGGAATGCCTGCCAGTTGCTGCTGAAAGCAGGGATGCCCTATGAGGACCTCAAGCTGACCCGGAGCAATACGCTTTCGGCTTATTTCGGGATCGAACACCCGCCGCTGCGGGGGCATGACGCGCTGGATGATGCGCTTTCCGTGGCCTATACGATGCAGCATCTGCTGAATGACGGCCGATTAAAGCCGTCGGATTTTGACTGAGGCATCGATTGTGGGGGAGATGACGGCGCAAGGCCTGCGACGTCTCTATCTTGGCTATATCGAGTGCCTGAACCGACGGGACTGGGCGGCACTTGGCAACTTTGTGCATGCAGAGGCAGAACATAACGGCACCAGGATCGGACTGTCCGGCTATCGGGAGATGCTGAAGAGCGATGTGGCGGCCATTCCGGACCTGTTCTTCGATGTGCGGATGATCCTGTGCGACGCACCTGTCATCGCCAGTCGCATCCATTTCGACTGTACGCCGGTTGGGCTGCTCTTTGGCCTGCCGGTGAACGGGCGGCGCGTGCGGTTTGACGAGAATGTATTTTACGAGATCGAAGCGGGCGTCATCCGGCGGGTCTGGTCTGTGATCGACAAGGATGCCGTGCGCCGACAGATCGAATGACATGCCCGGCGCGGGCCGAGGCCAGCGCGCCGGGATCAGTTGCTGTGTTCAGGCTTTTTCGAGCAGCGTGTAGGTGGTGATCAGCTCATTCTGGATCTGGCCGCGCATGATCTTGCCATTCGCGTCGCGTTTGCTCCTCGCACCGGCGGCCCGCTTGATAAGACGGCCCATCTGCTGGTTGATCGGCGCCTGCGCCCGGGCAAGCGCGCGGTCATCGGCGGTTTTGGCATCGACGGCGATTTCGTAGTTGTCGACGAATTCGATTTCGCTCGACGCCTTGCGGACAACGGTCAGAATGAAGTTTTCGTCGAAACCACCCTCAGCATCGACTTCGCGGGCGAGTTCGACGGCGCGGTCGAGCACGGCGCGTTTGGCCGCGATACGCCGGGCCATCGGATCCTCGGCCGGCGCGTTTTCGATCACATAGGTTTCGGCCATCTTCTGCATGAAGGGGGCGATATCCATACCGGCGGCTTTTGCAGCCGCGCCGACGAACTTGCGCACCTCGGTATCGAGCAGAAAACTGACGGTGTTCTGTTCAACCATCCGCTTGCGTTTCAGCGCGCGCTTCTGGGCGAGGGTAGTTTTTTCGCCGGTTTCGGCGGATGGCGCAGCGTCGGCACGGGCGCCTGTTTTTGCCTTGCCGGCACGCTTTTTATTCGCTTTTTCAAGTGTCTCTACTGTTGCTGGCATTTCAGCCTCCATATTCAACATAGTTACTGACTATGTTATTCAACCTTAATAGTCAACATAGTCGCAGAGTATGTTCCGATCGTGACCGGCGGGTGACATTGCCGTGCAGCGCCATGGTTGTTGCCCTGATCGACGCGATGACCTAGGCATATGCGACACATCTGAACACGGGAGAGAGACAGATGAGCGACGCCCCCAGTTATGGTTTCGACACCTTGCAGATCCATGCCGGCGCTCGGCCCGATCCGGCCACCGGCGCGCGGCAGACGCCGATCTACCAGACCACCGCCTATGTCTTTCGCGACGCCGATCACGCGGCGGCTTTGTTCAACCTGCAGGAGGTCGGCTATATCTATTCCCGCCTGACCAACCCGACAGTGGCCGTGCTGCAGGAACGTATCGCCACGCTCGAAGGCGGGGTCGGCGCGGTCTGCTGTTCCTCTGGCCATGCGGCGCAGATCATGGCGCTGTTCCCGCTGATGGCACCGGGGCGCAACGTGGTCGTATCCACCCGTCTTTACGGCGGTACGGTCACGCAGATGTCGCAGACCATCAAACGGTTTGGCTGGAGCGCGAAATTCGTCGATTTCGACGATCTCGATGCGCTGGAGGCGGCGATTGACGACGACACCCGTGCGGTCTTCTGCGAGAGCGTCGCAAACCCCGGCGGCTATATCACCGATCTGGACGCGGTTTCGGCGGTGGCCGACAAAGCGGGGCTGCCGCTGATCGTGGATAACACCTCGGCCACGCCCTATCTTTGCCGGCCCATCGAACATGGGGCGACGCTGGTGGTGCATTCGACCACGAAATACCTGACCGGCAACGGCACGGTAACGGGTGGCTGCATCGTGGATTCGGGCAAGTTCGACTGGGCGGCTTCGGGCAAGTTCCCGTCGCTATCTGAACCGGAACCCGCCTATCACGGGTTGAAATTCGCGGAAACATTTGGGCCGCTGGCTTTTACCTTTCACGGGATCGCCGTTGGCCTGCGCGATCTGGGCATGACGATGAATCCGCAAGGCGCGCATTACACGCTGATGGGGATCGAGACCCTGTCGCTGCGGATGGAACGTCATGTGGCCAATGCCGTGAAGGTCGCGACATGGCTCGAACAGGACGAGAGGGTCGATTTCGTGACCTATGCGGGTCTCGAATCCTCGCCGTATTACGAACGTGTCTCGCGCATCTGTCCCAAGGGCGCGGGCGGGCTTTTCACCTTTGCGCTCAAGGGCGGGTACGAAGCCTGCGTGAAGTTCGTCAACGCGCTCGAGATATTTTCCCATGTGGCGAACCTTGGCGATACGCGCTCGCTGGTGATCCATTCCGCCTCGACCACGCACCGCCAGCTGACGGCGGAGCAGCAGGAAGCGGCGGGCGCCGGGCCGAACATGGTGCGGATCTCCATCGGGATCGAAGACGCGGACGATCTGATCGCCGATCTGGATCAGGCGCTGGCCAAAGCCTCGGCCTGAGGCATCGCCTTGCCGAAAACGAAAAGCGCGCCGCTGCGAACAGCGCGCTTTTTTTGTTCGATTTGAACGGTTTCAGGGGCTGACGATGTCAAAGACCATGCTGACCGATGAACTGACAGTCACCTCGCCCGCCGCGATCGGCACTCCACCCTTGCGGGCAGAGGCCGCCATTTCCATCATCATCGGGCGTCCGCCGCCCTGTTCGGTGATAGAACGCACCTGCCCCAGCTCGATACCGGCGGCATCGGCATAGAGCACCGCCTTGGCCATCGCGTCCTTGACGGCGGCCTTGCGGGCCTCGTCCATCAGCGGATCGGGGTTCTGCATGGAAAACTGCAACCCATTGAAATCATTCGCGCCATCTTCGATCACCGCATCGAGGAGAGGACCAAGGCTTTCCAGATCGCGGACTCGGACGTAGATCGTGTTGCTCGCGACGAATCCGGTGATGACGTTCTGTTCCAGATCGGTCCGGCCATTGTCGGACCAGACCGGATTGAGCGTCAGGTTACGGGTCTGCATATCGCTCTCGGCCACGCCAAGTGTCGCGAGACGTTCGAGAATCGCCGTGACATTATCCGATGTCGTGTCCATCGCCGCCTTGGCTTCGTCTGCCCGGTGGGTCACGCCAAGGGTGATCGTGGCCATATCCGGGGCCGCAGTGACCTCTCCTTCACCGTTGACGATAATTTGACGGGATTGGGTTAACTCCTGTGCGGCAAGCAGGGCTGGCGCGGTGGTCGCGCAGAATGCAGCCAAAACACCGGCAAGAAGGATAGATGGTTTCATTACTCGTTTCCTTTGAACTATATCTCAAGATGAAAGCGTTGCCCGTGATATCGCAAGGTCTGCTGTGGTGTTTTTCTTTTCCTCGGCAGAGTCCTGCTTTAAACTGGGCTTGGTCGGGATGGCTCTGGCTATGCCGGATGCCGGGGTGGCAACATATTGAAAATGGGATGAATGGCCGCGGAATGAAACCCGATTTTGCCCTTTCCTTGACGTTCGACGGAATTACCCTGCTGCACCGGGCGGCCGGCGGATGGCGTCATGTGGGCGATGCCGGATTCGACGCGCCCGATCTTACCGCTGCCGTGGCCGAGCTGCGCGCCAGGGCAAAGAAGCTTGCCACCGGCAAACTGCGCACCAAGCTGATCCTGCCGAATGAGCAGATCAGATATCTGAGCGTCGAAACCGGGGATGCGCGGGGCGATATCCGCGACAGTCTCGTGCTTGAGGCGCTTGCCGAGGCGACGCCCTATGATCTGAGCGAACTGGTCTATGACACCGCCAGCGACGGGCGCATGACCCATGTTGCGGCGGTCGCGCGCGAAACGCTTGAAGAAGCGGAAGCCTTTGCGGTTGAGCATGAGATGGGGCCGCTGGCCTTTGTGGCCATCCCCGGCGATGAGGCGTTTCTGGGCGAGCCGTGGTTTGGCCAGACCAAGGCCGCGACCCATGAGTTTGGCAAGAACACGGTAGAACCGGACGGAATCGCGGTCGTGGTCGTCGGCAAGGCGGTTTACCCCGAGCCGGAACCTGAACCGGTCGAAGAATCTCAAACTGTCGGAGAGCCTGAACCAGACACGGACGAAGCCCCCGAAACGGAAGACACCGCCCCGCAGCCGACGACGCCCGCCGGGTTTTCCTCGCGCCGGGCACGACGGGAAGGCCCCGCCCCTGCCGAAGACAGCCCTGCGACCGGCGAGTTGCTGACTGCTGAACGGCCGCGTTTCTCGCTGGCGCCCGGTCCTGTCGCCAGTGGCGTCGCCCCCGAGGTCGAACATACGCCGGTGGCTGCCGAAATCGCTGAAACCGTCACTCAAGACGATGAGGACGAGCCGCAAGAAGAGGCCGAGGTCAGGGCCAAGATCGAAACCGACCCCGACCGGGTCGTGGCCGCCTTTGAATATCAAGAACCGGAGTATGAAGAGGCCGAACCGGATCTTACGCTGACGGCCCCCGAATTCCGTACGCAGCCCGAAGAAGACCCGGTGCCGACGGCCACCGGATTCAGCGCCTTTCTCAGCCGCAAGCGTGAAAAAGAAGACCCGCCCGTTACCACCAGACCGAAACAGACGACCAGCCGGATCGCGCCGCCGCCCCCCGCCGCCATGAGCGAAGCCGGTGACGAAGCCGCCAAGATGACTGTGTTTGGCGCGCGCGACAACAAGGTGGGCGGCAAACCCCGTCACCTTGGCCTGATCCTTACCGCCGGGCTGCTATTGTTCCTTGCGGCCGTCGCGATATGGGCCAGCCTGTTCCTGGATGACGGGATTGCCGGTCTCTTTGGCACCGACGACGCGCCCAGCGAACATGCGCTGACTCCTGCCGTTGTACCGGCCCCCGATGTGCTGGATACAGACCCGGTTGTCACCGCCGTGGAGCAAAGCGAAGGCGTGTTTCGCCCGGGCGCGGCGGATACCGACACCGACCCGAATGCCGCGCCGGATACGGACGTGGATCAGGGCCCGCAGATCGCGGCGGAACCCGGTGCGCCCGAGGCACCGGCAGCGGATGACAGCCTGCAGAACCTGCCCGATGCGCCCGGTCTGAGCGAAACCGACATGGCGGTTCTTGACGCGCTGGACGAAGGCGAAAGCGACGTGATCCCGGCAGACGAGCTGCCCGCGATTGACGACGATCTACCCAGGATCGACAGCGAAGTGCTGGATGACGAAGCCGTTGCCGATGCGCAGGATATGGAAACGGCCCCGGCCGAGGGCGAGGACACGGCTGTTACGACAGAGGTCCCCGCCGAGCCGCAGACCGAGGCCGAGAAAGAGGCCCGCTATGCCGCGACCGGCATCTGGCCCGAAGCGCCCGAGGCCCCTGCCTCGCCCGCCGTGATCGGTCTTGACGACCTGTTCATCGCGTCGATCGACCGCACCGACATGTCTCAGGATGCGGTGGCCCTGCCCCAGCCCGAGGAATTTGAAACGGACGAGGCGCCGGATGTGGTGAGCTCGCCTGCCGCTGCCGGTACGCTTTTTGCGCTGGATGAAAACGGTCTTGTCGAGGCCACGCCCGAAGGCACGCTGAACCCCGAAGGCGTCAGGATCTATGCCGGTCTGCCGCCCATACGCCCCTCCTCGATTCCCGAACGGCTCGACGCACAGGAAGAGGCGGAAAGCGACGCGCTACGCGACCGTCTGGCCGAGCTGCGCCCGCGCCTGCGCCCAGAGGATCTGGCCGAACGTCAGGAACGCACGCAGCTTGGCGGGCTGACCCGCGACGAACTGGCCACGCTGCGGCCCAAGCTGCGGCCCCGCTCGCTTCAGGAAGAGGCGGAAACCCTGCGCGCTGAACAGGCAACCCCCGCGCCGCCATCGGCACAGGCCGTCGCCGCGTCGCGGCGTCCCGATCCACGCCCCGCCGATTTCGCCAGCATCGTCAGCACTGCTCGGGCGGCACCCGAGGAAGAAGACGAACCCGAACCTGTCGCGCCTGTCCGTGTGCAGCCGACCATTCCATCCTCGGCCTCGGTGGCGCGGCAGGCAACGCTCGACAATGCGATCAACCTGCGCCGCGTGAACCTCATCGGGGTCTATGGCACGCCGTCGAACCGGCGCGCGCTCGTGCGGCTGCCCAGCGGCCGGTATAAAAAGGTTCAGGTCGGCGACAGTGTCGATGGCGGACGCATCGTGGCCATCGGCGACAGCGAGCTTCGCTACTCCAAGGGCGGGCGCAACCTGACCTTGAAGATTCCGAGCGGCTAAACGCCACCTCTGCGCATCACGCAAAAAACGGGCGGCTGGATGCCGCCCGTTCTCCTCCCCGTGGATCGCTTGCAAGCGGGAGACGTTACTCCGCCGCGATCTCACCATTGTCGATCTGCTCCTGTTCGATGGACTCGAACAGCGCCTTGAAGTTGCCTTCGCCGAACCCGTCATCGCCCTTGCGCTGGATAAACTCGAAAAAGATCGGACCGATCACTGTTTTTGAGAAGATCTGCAGCAGGATACGGGTTTCGCCGCCATCGACGACGCCTTCGCCATCGATCAGGATACCGTGCTTTTTCATCCGCTCGATCGGTTCGTCATGGTCAACGACGCGATCCTTGGACATGTCGTAATAGGTATCCGGCGGACCGGGCATGAATTTCACGCCCTTGTCGGCAATCGCATCGGTGCTGTCATAGATATTGTCCGATCCGACCGCGATATGCTGGATACCTTCGCCATTGTACTTCTTGAGGTAGGACACGATCTGGCCTGTTTCTCCCCGGTCCTCGTTCAGCGGAATACGGATCCGGCCGCAGGGCGAGGTCAGCGCGCGCGAGAACAGCCCGGTGAACTTGCCCTCGATGTCGAAAAAGCGGATTTCGCGGAAATTGAACAGATCGCCGTAAAACTTGAACCAGGTGTCCATGTTGCCCTTGAACACGTTATGGGTCAGGTGATCGAGGTAATAGAACCCGACGCCGCGCGGCTTGGACTGCGCCAGCCATTCGAATTCCTCGTTATAAGGCGAGGTGTCGTAATACTGGTCGATGAAATAGATCAACGATCCGCCGATCCCGAGGATCGCGGGCACATCCATCGTCTTGTCATCGCCGGTGTAAGGCTCGGCGCCATTCGCAACCGCGTGGTCGAACGCATGCTGTGCGTCCACGACACGCCAGCCCATCGACGGTGCACAGGGACCGTGCAGATCGACAAAGCGTGAGGCAAAACTGTTCGGTTCGGCATTCAGGATATAGGTGATATCGCCCTGCTGCCAAAGCTCGACATTCTTGGACTTGTGGCGGGCGACGCATTCGTAGCCCATACGCGAGAAAACACCGCGCAGTTCTTCGGGATCGGGATGGGCGAACTCGACGAATTCGAACCCGTCCGTTCCGGCCGGGTTGGCTTCGGTGATTTCGGATTTCGGTGCGTCATGCGGGAAAGGACCCATGATTCGCTTCTCCTCTGGCTGTCATTTCTGGTTAGCGAAATCGTAACGTAAACTTCATGCTGAAGTTGCGCGTTTTTGATTAGGATCAAGGGTAGTTATGCGGGAAACATGCACTACGTAAGTAAGAATAAAGGATTCGCCGCATATGCTTGATGACACGGATACACGCCTGCTCGCGGCGCTGCAGGGCAATGCGCATTTGACAGCGCAGGAATTGGGTGAGCTTTTGAACCTCTCGCCCAGCCAGGCCGGGCGCCGCCGCCAGCGGCTTGAGGCCGATGGCATTATCCAAGGCTATTCGGCGCGGCTCGACCCGCTGCGCCTTGGGCTCAGCGTGCAGGGGTTCGTGCAGGTCCAGCTTGGCACTCACGGCCCCGAGCAATCCGCTTCTTTCGCGCGGTTGATCCGATCCCGGGCCGAGATCACAAGCGCATGGACCATGACCGGCGAAGCTGATTATCTGTTACGCGTCTATTGCAGTGATTTGCCCGCCCTGAATGCGCTGATACACGAAGTCATCCTGCCGCACCCCGCCGTGGCGCGCGTGCAAAGCCAGATCGTGATGGATCAGCTCAAACGCGACGCGCCGCTGCCGACGTAAACATGTACTTCGTCCCTCTCGGGAAGGAACCGACTGACAATGGATAGTTTCCTCTACCAAGCCTCGATCTATCTGGCAGCCGCGGTGATCGCGGTGCCGATTGCCGCCCGGCTTGGGCTTGGATCCGTACTTGGCTATCTGGCCGCGGGCATCGTCATCGGGCCGGTGTTTCATCTGGTCGGCTCCGAAATGGAAGAACTGCGCCATTTCGCCGAATTCGGCGTCGTGATGATGCTGTTCCTGATCGGTCTCGAACTCGAACCGAGGGCGCTCTGGAACATGCGCCACAAACTGATCGGTCTGGGCGGGTTGCAAGTTGTGCTGAGTACGCTGGTCATCATGGCCGCCGCCATTGCCGCCGGGCAGCCCTTTGCGACCGCCGTCGCCATCGGTCTTGCTCTGTCGCTCTCCTCGACCGCCATCGTACTTCAGACCCTGTCGGAAAAGGGGCTGATGCAGACGGGCGGCGGGCGTTCCGCCTTTTCGGTGCTGCTGACGCAGGATATCGCGGTGATCCCGATCCTAGCCTTGCTGCCGCTGCTTGCCGTCAATGAAATCTACGGCGCGATCAATGACGACGGGTCGATTTCCCTTGCGATACACGAGGCCGCCGCCGAGGGGCATGGCCATGCGGTTTCGCTTGTCGAGGGCTTGCCGGGCTGGGCGGTCACGCTGGTGACGATCGGCGTGATCGGTCTGGTCATCCTTGCGGGCATCTACCTGACGCGGCCCGTGTTCCGGTTCATCCACGTGGCAGGCCTGCGCGAGATGTATACGGCGCTGGCGCTGCTGATCGTGGTCGGCATTTCCTTCCTGATGACGCTGGTGGGCCTGTCACCCGCGCTTGGCGCGTTCCTTGCGGGCGTCGTGCTGGCCAACAGCGAATTCAGGCACGAGCTGGAAAGCGACCTTGAACCGTTCAAAGGTCTGCTGCTGGGGCTGTTCTTTATTACCGTGGGCGCGGGGATCAATTTCACCGCCTTTTTCGCGGATGCCGCCGACCTGATCGGGCTGGCCGTGCTGGTCATCCTGGTCAAGGGCATCGTGCTTTACCTGCTGGGACGCGCCTTTAAGCTCAAGGGGCGCGACCGCTGGCTCTTTACCCTCTCGCTGGCACAGGCCGGGGAATTCGGGTTCGTGCTGATCTCCTTTTCAACCCAGCAGAACGTCATCCCCGGCGATGTCGCGGAAAAACTGTTGCTGATCGTCGCCCTGACGATGCTGATCACGCCGCTCCTGTTCATCCTGTACGAGCTGATCTCGCGCCGGATGAGTGATGTGGCAAGCCCGAAGTACAAGCCTGACGAGATCGATGAGGAAGGCCCCGTCATCATCGCCGGGATTGGCCGTTTCGGGCAGATCGTCAACCGGCTGGTACAAGCCAGCGGGTTCAAGACCATCGTTCTTGACCACGACATGCAAACGATCCAGCTGATGCGGCGTTTCGGGTTCAAGGGCTTTCTTGGCGATCCAACCCGGCCCGAGCTGCTGCGGGCGGCAGGCTTGCAGAAGGCGCGCGTGCTGGTCGTGGCGATGGATGACAAGGACAAGGCCACGATGCTGGTGGCCTATGCGCGCCGCCAGCGCCCCGACCTGCATATCGTGGCCCGTGCTTATGACCGCCCGCATGTGTTTGAACTCTACAAGGCAGGCGCGAACGACATCGTGCGCGAGATGTTCGACAGCTCCCTGCGCGCCGGGCGCTACGTGCTCGAGAACATCGGCCTTTCGGAATACGAGGCAAGCGAGGCGGCTCAGACCTTCTATGCCCATGACCGGGTCACGGTCCGGCAACTGGCCGAGGTCTGGGATCCGAATATCCCGGCCAGCGAAAACGCGGCTTATATCGCCAAGGCCAAGGAGCTTGAGAAAGAGCTTGAAGCCGCGCTGCTGAACCGCGTTTACGAAAACGGCCGCAAATCAGCGTAAAGGATCGCCCGGTTTCGGGACCGGGCGATCACTCAGTTTCCAGCAGCAACGCCCGCCTCGGCGAATGTCGCCATGCCGCTGTGACAGGCCACCGCGCTCTTGAGGATATTGATCGCAAGCGCCGCGCCAGAGCCTTCGCCAAGCCGCAGGCCCAGCGACAGGATCGGATCCTTGCCCAGCCGTTGCAGCAGAGCGCCGTGGGCGCCCTCGGCGCTCTGATGGCCTGCAACCGCGTGATCGAGCGCGCCTGCCGCCACGTTCTGCAGGCAGGCCGCCGCCGCGCAGCAAATGAACCCGTCAAGGATCACCGGGATGCGCAGCACCCGTGCAGCCGCGATGGCCCCCGCCATCGCCGCGACTTCGCGTCCGCCAAGCCGGGCCAGCAGCGACAGGCCATCGCCTGCCCCGCCATGCAGCCCCACCGCCCGCGCGACCACCTGAGTCTTGATCGAAAGCCCTGCCTCGTCGACGCCGGTGCCACGCCCGGTCCAGTCAGCCGCATTGCCACCAAAGAGCGCATGGCAGAGTGCCGCTGCCGAAGTGGTATTGCCAATGCCCATCTCTCCAACCACCAAGAGATCTGCGGACAGGTCCACCGCCGACCAGCCCTGGCGCAGCGCGTCCAGACATTCTTCGTCGCTCATGGCGGCCTTTTCGGTAAAATCGCCGGTCGGACGGTCGAGCTCAAGCGCATGCACATCCATCCGGGCGCCCGCCGCCTGCGCAAGCTGGTTGATTGCCGCGCCGCCATGCTGGAAATTCGCGACCATCTGCTCGGTCACTGCCGGCGGAAAGGCCGAAACACCCTGCGCCGTCACCCCGTGATTGCCCGCGAATACGATCACATGCGGCGTCGCGATGCTGGGCCGCGCCTCGCCCCGCCAGCCTGCGTACCAGATCGCCAGATCCTCGAGACGCCCCAGCGCCCCCGGCGGCTTGGTCAGCTGGGCATTGCGTTCAGTCGCGGCGGCCCGTGCATCGACCCCGATCCCCGGGGCCGATCTCAGCAGATCGCGTAACGTGTCCATGTTTGTAAGATCGGGCAGCATTGAAAGCCTCATTGCATCGAAACTGACCCCGTTGTTTAACCGCTGGGCAGAGCATCACAACCCCAAGAAAGGGCGCCGCGCATGGAAGGTGGCAAAACAGCCGGTCGGATTTCACTTACGGACCCGTTGCTTGCCTGCGTTCTGCTGACGCGTCTGCCCCTGCCCAAGCTTCCCGCGAGGGCCTTTCAACGTCAGGCCAGTGCCGCATGGGCCTTTCCGCTCGCCGGGCTGGCGGTCGCCGTCCCGGCGGCGTTTGCTGGCTGGGCGGCCCTTGCGTTTGGCATTTCGCCCCTGATCGCCGCCGGGCTGGTACTGACCGTCCAGATCATGGTGACCGGCGCCATGCACGAGGACGGGCTGGCCGATACCGCCGACGGTCTCTGGGGCGGGTTCGACCGCGCCCGCAGGCTTGAGATCATGAAGGACAGCGCCATTGGCAGTTACGGCGTGCTGGCCTTGATCCTGTCGTTGGGTCTGCGCTGGATGGCGTTGGCGGCAATTCTCGAAACCGGAGTCTTGGCGATCCTCGCCGTTGCCACCCTGTCTCGTGCGGTTCTGCCTGCGATGATGACGGCGCTGCCCCATGCCCGCGCGGACGGTCTGTCGCATAGCGTCGGACGGCCCGGGTGGACCACCAGTATGGGCGCGCTTGGCCTTGGACTTTTCATTGCGCTGTTGGCGAGCGGTCCTGCGGTAATCGGGCCATTCCTGCTGGCCGTCTTGGCCGTCGGCATTCTCGCCGTGATCGCCAAACGCAAGATCGGCGGCCAGACCGGCGACATTCTTGGGGCCAGCCAGCAAGTCAGCGAAATCACCCTGCTCATCGCATTAGCCGCCACATAAAAAAAACCGGCCGCCCAAGGGACGACCGGTTTTTCACAAAACTTGTTAGGCTTTATCAGGCGGCGCGCGACATTAGCACATCGTCGACCTGCTTGGCCGCAACGGTTTCATCGCCACCGCTGACAGCCGCGACTTCGCGGGTCAGACGTTCCAGAGCCGCTTCATAGAGCTGACGCTCGGAATAGCTCTGCTCACGCTGATCGTCGGTGCGGTGCAGGTCGCGCACGACCTCGGCAATCGAAATCAGGTCGCCCGAGTTGATTTTCTGTTCATATTCCTGCGCGCGGCGCGACCACATGGCCCGCTTGACCTTGGCCTTGCCCTTGAGCGTCTTCATCGCCTGACTGATCACATCGGGCGAACTTAGCGAGCGCATGCCGATCTCGGTTGCCTTGTTCGTGGGCACCCGCAGGGTCATCTTGTCTTTTTCGAAGGAGATCACAAAGAGTTCAAGCGCGATACCCGCGACTTCCTGCTCCTCGATGGATACGATCTGACCGACGCCATGCGCCGGGTAAACAACATACTCGTTGGGACGAAATTCCAGCTTCTTTGATTTGGTCATTCAGCACTTCCTTGCAGACCGGGTGCTTTAGGCGACAAAGACACCGCAGCGGGCCACATCCATGACCCGTCCAACAGCGTTCTCAATCTCCGATATGCCCATCCCGACGTGAGCGCGTCGCGGACGATCCGGTATTTTCCATCATCTGTAGGATAAATATATCACAAAAAGTGCATGATTGGAAGATGACGTTGGGTCATCTTCGAAACCTCAGTGAAACACGGCATTTTTCGCACTGTGGCATGCCTTGCCGTGCAACGCAAAGGGCGAATCGATCAGCCGCCCTCGCCCGGCGCTTCCGAGAAGTATTTGTCCAGCTTGCCCTCTTCGCCATCGCGCTCCTCGGCCTCGGGCAGCGGATCCTTGCGGGTGATGATGACCGGCCAGAGCTCGGAGTACTTGCGGTTGAATTCGACCCATTTCTCGGCCTCGGGATCCGTGTCCGGACGGATCGCATCCGCCGGGCATTCCGGTTCGCACACGCCGCAATCGATGCATTCATCCGGATGGATGACCAGCATGTTCTCGCCTTCGTAAAAGCAGTCCACGGGACAGACTTCGACGCAGTCGGTGTATTTGCAGGCAATGCAGTTGTCGTTGACGATATAGGTCATTAGGGCGGCTTTCCGTTGCACCGTTTGAGGTCTAGCTAGATCAGCCCCGCCAAGCATTCAAGCACCCGCGCGTCATAAAGACGTTAAGTTCCGCATGTCTGTGCCCATGGGACGCATGTTCCGGCAATCGGCCCGTGCCTGAAATGGCTGTCCTTGGCTGAAACGAAAATCGCCCGCCGAAGACGGCAGGCGATTCCCCTATGTCCGGAATGTCGTGTCGATCAGTTCTTCGGCACCGAGAAGACCGGGAGCGCCGCGCTGCTTGCGCCGCCACCGCTGCCGCTCAGCGCTTCTTCGATAACGGCGACACGGTCAGGCGACTGGCCCATCACCGCCGCACCCGCGGTCGAAGAAACCGAGTCCATCGCGAGGTTCATCCATGCGGTCGACTTGGACGCATCCGCCTTGGATGTGCCAAAGCCTTCGCGCATGTGGTGGCTCACTGCTTCCCCATAGCCAAGCTGACCGGCCGAGGCGAGCAGCACGGCCGAAGCCAGCGCCATCTGCGCATCGTCAATACGGTAGCCAACACCCAGGCAGACCTTGCCGCCGGAGACAAGCTGATCCATCGGCTGGCCCGAGCTTTGCAGCACGGCCGACGCATCGCTGATCACCTGATCGGGACGCTTGGTCGACAGACCGTCAAGCTGCGGCGCGATGACCTGCGCAAGACCGCCGCACTGTGCCTCGATCTGCGAATCCGTCATGTTCGGGATGGTCGCGGTGATCGAGCTGCTTTCCGCCATCGCATGGGTCCGGGCAAGGCAGAACTGTTCGTTCAGCACGAATTCGGAATCCGACACGCGGCCCGGTGCGGTGATCCCGCCATTGGCGGCAGTCAGCACGTTGATCTCGTTGCAGTGCTCGTTGACCGAGCGGTCGGTCTGCCCAAAGGTAAAGTTAGGCAGCGTTGCGGTTTCCGACCGGGTGGTGACAGGCTGTGTCGGGGCCGGCGCCGGAGCAGGCGCGGGAGCCGGCGCAGGGGCTGCTGCCGCCGCAACCGGTGCAGGGGCGGGCGCAGGAATCGGAGCCGGGGCCGGCGCGGGCTGAACCGCGGCTGTGGTCGAAATGCCAAGCTGTTCGTTGCGATAGGTCCGCAGCAGACCGGACGGCCCCTGCGACGCGATGATCTGGTTATAGGGCGCTACATGCGAGCTTGCGAGCGCGCGCTGGTGGCTGCCCAGCAGAAAGTCACGCTCGTAATCGTCAAGCTGACCGTCCGGGTTGAACCCCATCTGCGCCTGGTACTGCGAGATGCCCGCGCGCGAACGGCTGCCCAGCACACCATCGGCGCTGCCGACATTATAGCCGAAATAGTTCAGCGCGGTCTGAACCTGACGGTTTTGGGCGCGCTGCGCCGAGTAAGCCGCCGAATTCGAACTTCTGGTGTAGGTCTGGCGACGCTTGTTCTTGTTGACTTCGTTCACGATGATGCCGCTAAGAAGCGCACCGCCCAGGAATGCCGCAGCCTCGTTGGCCTGAGCCCGCTGAACCGGCACCGCCACAAGGCTGGCAGCCACGAATGACGCACAAATGTGTTTTGTTTTAAACATGATAAAGAAACCCTCCGGTAGCAAACTTTGGTCAGCCACGCGCACACAACATGATCGGTACGGTGGTCAATGACTCCCCGCCATGGAACAAGAGACGAACAAACATAGACTTGAAAGTCAAGCGTGCATACCGATCACCGCGATCAAATTAAGGGGAATTGGCGCAAATCCGCACCGCTCGCCCTCCTGTGCCGATCTCACTGAAGCGCGAGGTCGCGCAGCGCGTCGATTTCCAGATCCGGATGCGCACCGTAATACGCAAGGTCTTCCCAGAAACGCTCCAGCATCCGCGCCAGCTGCCCGCGCCCGGCAAGCGACAATTCCTCGCTCAGCACGTTATAGGCCGCAACCCGTGCCGGTTCCGGCACATCCGAGCTTAGCGATTCAAGGGCGGCGCGAAACGACAGAAGGAACGTCGCCTGCTCGCGCCGCATGGCGTTGATCTCTTCGACATGCCGGTCAAGCTGACGGGCATAAACCGGCGTCTGGCTCCGCGCACGCTGCAGATCCACCAGCATCCGGATATTGGCGGCCTTCGCCGCGATATCTGCCGTCGTCTCGATAATGGAATCGACGAACACCGCCCCCGCCAGCAAAGTCGCCCGCGCCGATTGTTGCAGCGCGGTCTGGGCGCGGTCGGTCGCGCGACGGAATTCAAGATCAAGATCGGTCAGCGCATCGCGCCGCGACGGGTCGATCTCCGCCTCGATCAGCCCTGACAGCAAGGTCTGCGGATCGGCATCGGTCTGCACATCCAGCGTATCGGCCAACGCCTGCCACCTATCGCGGATCGCGCGCAGCCGCGCGTCGGAGGTGGTGATGTGGGTGGCAATAACCAGCCGCATGCCAAAGGTCTCGGCCCCCAGCGGCTGCCCACTCGACAGGTCATAGGGCGGGTATTCGGTACGCACCGCGCTGTAGATCTGCGCGGCCTGCGACAGGACCGATCCGCCGCGCGTGACGATACCGCCCACCTGCCCGCCCGCACGTCCCAGCGCGTTCAGCCGGAACGGTTCCATCATCAACTCCTCGGCATTGCCGTATACGTCGTAAAGCCCAAGCGGATTGGGTTTGCGCAGCCCCACCGCACCCAGCGTACCCCGCGACGATCCGGGCGCCTGATAGCGCGCATAGTCGCGCAGGTCGCCATCGCCAAAAAAGCGACGTCCCGGAAACAGCGTCGGTTCAATCCGCGCCCCGCCCCGGGTTGCATATTCCCATTCGGCCTCGGTTGGCAGGCGAACGAACCCCGGCACACCATCGGCCATCGGCAGTTCGGGCGGGCGCACAGACAGCAACCAGCCGGAATAGGCCTGCGCGAGCGCCTGCGCGTCGAACCACGAAATCTCGCCCTGCGCGATACGATCCGCCCGCGTCGGTGCCTCGCAATCCCCGCTCAGCGCGCGGAACTGGCCCTGGGTCAGCTCATACCGGGCGATGTAGTAGTAGGTCGCGCCTGAATTCTCATCGGTGAAGGAGCCACGCAGAAAGGCCGGGTGCAGGTAATCGGAATAGCCGCTTTCCTCCTGCGTCTGCCCAAGCCGGACCCGGCGGTCGGCCATCGGATCGGGGGCCTCCATCGGCACATTCACCCGTTGGAACGCCATCGCCCCGCCGCAGGGCATCGGCAGGAGCAGATCGGCGGGTGCGCCTTCAAAGGCCGGATCGTACAGCTCTTTCGGCCAGGGCGCGTCGCCGGTTTCCGTCTGCGCCGCCGAGGGCACCGCCAGCGCGAGACAACAGGCGATATTGATCCAAAACCGGTTCATCACGCGGCCTCGCGCAGCACGCTGGCGGGGTCAAGCCGCAGCGCCGACCAGGCCGCCGCCCCGGCGCCCAGAACCACCAGCACCAGCACAGCGGCGGCGATGGCCAGCGCCTGCCCCGGCTGCAAGATCACCAGTGGTGCGGCCCCGGGCAGCCCCTGTCCGAACAGCGCCTCGGCCCCCTGCCCGGCGACAAGAAAGATCGCAAAGGACAGGATCAACCCGAGGCAGGCGGTCAGCCCGGCCTGTATCACGGGGAACAGCGCAAGCTGGCGGCTAGGCACGCCGATCAGCGCGATACCCGCCAGCACCCCCCGCTTGCGCGCCACATCAGACCAGAACCCCAGCACCAGTGCCGCTCCCAGCCCCAGCGCGGCCAGCACCGCCGTACCCGCCAGCGCCATGTTCAGCTTGCGCCCCAGACCCAGAAGGGATTCGACCGCGCGTGTATTGGCGGTGGTCCCAAGCCCCAGTTCGCTCTCGACGCGGGATTGCAGCGCAGACAGATCCTCAAGCCGGTGCCCATAGATCCGCAAACCGGCATAGACCGGCACCCGCTCTGCCAGATCGCGGCTGCCTTCGATGCCGTACTCCGGCAGGCTGTAGCTGTCGTAAAACGCCTCAATCAGCGACAGCGTCTCGAACGGCGCCAGCACCGCCCGCCCCGAACTCGCACCCGGGTCGAGCACCAGCCCGATCCGCTTGTCCAGCACCAGCTGGCGCGAACGGTCCTCGGCCTGCGTGATGAGCTGCACCTCATCGCCCACCTGCAACTCAAGCTGTTCGGCAAGCTGGGCGCTCACCGCGACCTCACCTTCGCCAAGCGTCGCGCCCTCAGGCAATGTCGGATCGCCCGCGCCGGTCGGCACCATCAGTGCCGCGCGGATGCGCCGCCCGTCCACCGGGCGCAGGTTTACGTAATCGAATTGTCCGCGCACCTTGGGGGTCAGAAAAGCGATCTCGGGCCAGTCGCGCAGCGGCGCGATATCCGCCTCGGACAGCGTCACGTTCCCCGCCGTATCAATCTGCAAATTCGCCGGATCGGCGAGCATTTCCCCGATCAGCGCCGTATAGACCCCGTTCTTGACCCCGAAAAGCACAAGCAGCGGCACCAGAATCCCGACCATCACCGCCGCGTTGCAGAACAGGAAGAACCGGTCGCGGATCATATCCGCCCATGCCAGCCGCAGGATCAGCATGCCACAGGCTCCAGCCGACTGACCACGGGGTCATTGCTGACAACCAGCCCGTGACGCTCAAGCCCGAAACGCGCGACCCGGTCGAGGTCATGCGACGACAGGATCACCCCGGTCTTTTGCGCCTCGGCCGTCTCCAACAACAGCGTCAGCACCCGGTCCGCCGCCTCGGGGTCCAGCGCGGCGGTCGGTTCATCGGCAACGACAAAGGGCGGTCGATGCGCAAGCGCGCGGGCTATCGCGGTGCGCTGGCGCTGACCAATGGACAGGGCCGCTGGGCGCAGCCCGGCCACATCCGCGATTTCCAGCCGCTCGATCAGTTCATGGACCCGGTTGGCGTCGAGCCGTCCGGTAACCTTCTGCGGCAGCGCGATGTTTTCAGACACGGTCAGGAACGGGACCAGCCCGCCAGTCTGCGGCACGAACCCGAACAGCGCACCGCGCATCCGGGCAAGTTCTGCCCCGCGTGGTCCTTTCGCCCAAAGCGCCGCAAGATCGCGCGATCCCTTCTCACTATACCAATGGTACACGGCGCCCAGAGAAGGCGCGCGCAGCAGGCCAAGCAGTTCCAACAGCAGGGTCTTTCCCGATCCGCTCGCGCCGGTCAGCGCCACCGCCTGCCCGGGCACCAGCCGGAAATCGTCGACTTCCAGCCGAAAGGACCGCTCGCCATCGGCAAGCTCGATCCGTCCAGATTTCAGGTGCAGGCCCCGGTCCATAAGCTGTCAGGGAAGAACGTCGAACGGCATCGCAAAGACATATTCCCCATCCGGCGCACCGGGATAAAGCCGGGTCCAGACCGACGGATCCAGCAGCCACTTGCGATATTGCACAAGCTTCTGGCGCATCCCGTCTAGGATCTGCCGCCGGTTCATCGCGCTTTGTGACCAGCGTTCCTCGGTCGTCAGCATCAACTGGCTTTCATACGGAAGGTCTTCGAGAAATTCGAGCGCGCCGCCCAGCGTTTCCGCATCCGTGTTCACCAACCGGTCCGGGTTCTGCGCCATCCGCGCCACCACGTCGCGCACCTGCGCGAAAAAGCTCGCCGCATCCTCGGCGCTGCGGCTCTGCTCACCCAGATCAAGCAGGTTCGACAGCAGATCGGCCATGGTCGCCATCTCGTTCTTGGTCACAAGAAGACGCGGCTCGATCGCCAGCCGCGACGGGTCTTCGATTGCCTTCTCCGACACCCAGCCCCGGATCACGTCCGGCACCTGCGCGCCCTGCTTGCGGCCAAGATAGGCAAGCTGCATCGCCAGTCCGAGGTTCACCAGCTCTTCGCCGGTCTCTTCCGAACTCAGCACCGGCGTTTCATCCTGCGCACGGCGGATCACGTCGCTCATCGCCGTGACGAGCCGTTTGACCGTCGCCTCCAGCGCCTGTGGCGAGCCATTGTCGATCCCATAATAATAGGTGTCGTCCTGAAACCGCGACAGGCTGCGATAGGAATCCGCCGCATAGGCATGCTGCGCCTCGCCCCCGGCGGTGGTCTTGAGATGCAGCGTCATCACCGCGATCCCCTTGTCCTGCGCGGCGCGCTGCAATTCCTTGGTACCGATGGCCGAGCGCGCATTCGGGTCGCGCGCGTCCTTGGGTCCGGCATCGGTGATCAGGATGACGATCCGCGCATCGAAAGGATCGCCGCCGCCGTTCCAGTCGGTCAGGTCGATAGCATCCTCCACTCCGGCAAGGCTGTCCTCGTTGAACCCGGGGCTGTCGGCCTGCGCCACACGCGTCGCGGCGCGGATCGTGGCCAGCACCTCGGTCTGGTCCTGCCGCCGTTGCAACGGCAGCAGCGTCCGGGTGCGGTATTCAAGCGCGGGCGCGGCCTCGATACTGTCGCGGAACCCGACCACGCCGAATTGCACGTGATCCCCGATATCCGAGCCGCGCATGTCGCGCACAACCTGCTCAACCGCGCTCTGAGTGCGCGAGATATACGGCTCCATCGACTGGGTCGTATCAAAGACAAACACGATCCCCACGTCGAAATCATCCGTCCCGCCAGATGGCGCGGCAGTCTCGCCCTCGGCGCGCAGCGGCACCGAAGCCACCTCCATCAGCAGGTTCTCGTCATAGTTCAGCGGATGCAGGTCCTGCGTGAAATCGAGGATCGGCATGAGGTAAAGCTGATCGACGATATTGACGTAGACCGGCGGTTCGGCGGCGACGACGCCACGCTCATCCGGCACCTCGCCTGTCTCGATCTCCTGCAGGATCTGGCCCTGCATCTCGCGCAGCGCCTCGTGTTCCATCAGATCGCGCAGCCGCTCCTCGCTTTCGAACAGGATCTGGCGCTCTCGACCCGCCGGGTTGGTAAAGGCCGCGACGATATTCTGTTTCCATTCGACAACCGAGTCCTCGGTCACCCAGCCTTCGGGAGGTGCGGAAACCGACGGGCCGACCTGCACCCAGCCCGGTTCGGCCGCGAATACATAAAGCGGTTGAAATGCTGGGTAGACTCGCACCTCTTCCCCGTCGCGCGCATTCAAAAGCGTCGCACCTGGCCGCGTCAGCACCCGCTGATAGACAGTTTCGCGCCCCTCGCGCAGCAGCGGACGCTCGCCGTTCTGCGCGACAACCGCCCCCGCACTCAGCCCAAGCCCCAGCAGAGCCGACAGAAACAGGGTTTTACCGGCAGTAATCATCAAAAGCCCCTCTCGCCAATGTATCGCCCGATCCGGACAGTCTTTCGCAGGTCGCCTCAAGCGTCGCGGTCGCCCGGTCCGACCCGGCTTCAACGGCGCGGGCGTAATATTCCGCCGCTTTTGCATCGTCGGGCTCAAAGCTCAGACCGATCAGGTTCTCGATTTCCGCCTCAAGCGTTTCGCCATCGTAAAGCGCGCCAAAGAGATAAAGCGCCGCCGGATCGTCCACCCCGGCATAGGTCTCGACCAGCGCCAGTGCCGTATCGGCAGAGACCTCCGATCCGCATTCCCGCAACCTCTGATCGACCCCTTCAAAACCGCCGGAAATCGCCCGCAACGCTTCGCGCGAACATGGATTTTCCGGCACGACCTCTTGCGTGATGACTTCTTCCTCGGTGGTGTTCTGAACAGGTTCTTCGGTCGCAAGCAGGGTCAACGGATCGAAATACCACCAAAGCAGCCCCCCTGCCAGAAGCAGCAGGATCACAAAAAGCGCCAGCAGCAGCCTGCGCAAACGCCGCCGCCGTCGCGGCGATCTGCGCACTGGCTCCTCGACCGCAGGTGTCTCGACCGGCGTGTGCTCCGGCATCGTCTTCGGTTTTCCGGCCTCGACCGGCTCGGGTTCATTCTGAACCCGGCCCACAAGCTGCGAAACCGATTCCTCCGCCTGCCCGCGCGCCACCGGCTGCAATCCGCCGCGCACCGCCGCACCGGCGCGGGGCGGCACATCATCGGGCCAGTTCACATCATAGTCGCGCCCGGCGACGCGGATTTTCAACGGTGCATATTCCTCGATCTGGTCGACGATCTCGGGGCCAATCCGCAGCCAGTCCGCCCCTTCGTGGCGATAAACCTTGTAGGGACCGAATTCGTGCGGATCGGCCTGCCATTGCCCATCCCCCTCGGCCAGCCAGCGTTCGCCGTAGGCGTCAAAGATCGCAACGGTCTCCTCCTCGCCCGTCAGCCTTCCTTCCGGCAGTTCGAAAAAGGCGAAACCGCCAGCCGGTTGCTGCGGATCGGGATGGACGATCAGGCTCATGCCGCGCGCTGCTCCCCAAGCGCCGTCAGAATGCGTCCAAGCGCAAGGTTCTGCTCGACATTGATCTCGCCGCCAACGCCGTCCTTGGCATTGGCCAGCGCAATCGCATCCAGCGCAAAGACCCAGTCGCTCCAGACCTCTTCGGCAAGGTTGCGGGGCTGTTCAGGCAACCCGTCGACATGATCCGCCGCCTCGCGCAGGGCAAAGATCGGACGCGAGCCGCCCTCGGGCAATTCAACCTGTGGCCGTTCCGACAGGGGCACATCCTCCATGCCAAGGGTCGCGACAAAGCCGTTGATGCTCTCGGCGCCCAGAATGGCGGCGGGCTGGGCCTGCTTTTCGACACTGAGGCCGAAATTGACCGCCCGCAGCGCCTCGGCCGTGCGCCGCGACAGCCCGACACGCCGCGCCGCGTGGATAAGTTCGGTCACCAGATCGGCGGTTGTGGTTTCGCCGAGACCATAGGCATTGCGCCGCACCGGGTCATCACGCAGGGATTTCAGCCGGTCGATCCATGTCTCTATCGCCGTCTCCGCCTGAAACTGTTCCAGCGTCAGCGTGCGGATCTCGGCCTTTTCAACCGGACGCACCGGGCGGGGCCGCGCGGGACGACCGGGCCGCGCCGGGCCCTTGGCCACGGTTTCCGCCGCCGGGGCCGAAGCCGCGCTGACCGCGCTTGTGATCCGCACGGAACTTGGCACCCGCGCGATGCGGGTTTCGATCTCGTCCTGATCGACCATCAGCGCTGCCATCACCGCCCCGAACCGATGCCGCCCAAGCGCCTGTTCCAAATCGTCGATCACCCGCGTCACCGCTTCCTGTTTCTCGGCGATGCGCTGTTCCACATCGTCCGACACATGGAACGGCGCCATCGCGCGGGTCAGATCGGCGGCGATCTGGTCAAGCTGCACCCGGATCTGCCGCAGTTTGCTGTCGGGTTTGCAGACCTTGGCAAGCTGCTCCATCAGGTAGGTCACCCCACCATCGTTCAGCGTCAGCGCCGCGTCCCATGCCGCCTCGGGGTCGGCAAAATGACGGCGCACCGGCGCGGCGGCCAGGCTGCCCGCTTTCAACTCGACAATCCGCGCCTCCTTGTCGGGCCGGATCTGGATCTCGCGCCGGTTCTCGTCGTAATCGATCAAGCCATCGACAAAGTAATTCGGGTTGCGCAGCCAATAGCAATTGTCAAACGGCCTGCCCGGCTCCCATTCCTCGACCCAGCTGTCCTGTCCGCGACCGAACCGCTCCAGAAGCGAGGCTTTCATACGCCGTTCAAACCGCGTCATCGCGCCCCCGTCGGCGGCGGAATCGCCAAGCTGCATGTCGAACTTGGTCAGCACGAAGAACAGCGCGGTCTCCGTCTGCGCCCGCAGCTCGGGCGTGGCGCCATGGGTCAGCGCGATCCACTGATCGACCAGCCCCGGCAGGTCGAGCGTTTCCATATTGCTGCCCGGCACACACAGCAGCATCGATGTGATTTCCTGATTTTCCACATACCGATCAAAGAGATAGGCCACCTTGCCGCGCAACAGCAGCTCGGGCTGGTTCTTGTCGAGATTGCCCAGCGTTTTCGACAGCGGTTCCTCGAACCGGTTGCGTGCACCGGGGAAATCCAGCAGATCGGTACGCCCGAAAAGCTCCGAGGGCTGCTCGGCCATCGGAAAGACCAGTTCCGCTGCCAGTGCGCAAATCTCGGCCCGTGGCAGGCGCAGATCGCGCCCGGCCGCATGTACCCGCAGATCCGGCCCCACGTCGCCGCCGCGCAGGCCGCGCAGGGTTTTCACGTCGATGATCGATTGCTCGCGCGGGATCAGCGCGGCCATCTCCACATGGATCTCCTCGGCATGGCCCAGCCGCGCCAGCGCCCCGGCCAGTTGCTGATACATCTCGCCCAGCGCCTCGTGCCCGCCCCAGAGGATCGAAAAGAACCCGGCCCGATCCGCCAGCGACAGACCCGGCGCGATTTCCGAGGCCTCGTCCCAGAACGGGCGCAGCGCCGCCGCATAGGCGCTCTTGCGAAAGACATTCTCGACATATTCGCCGATTTCCTGCACCCCGTCCGCATCCAGACCGGGCTGCGCCGCCCCGGCGCGTGCCTTGTAGGCATCAAGATGGGCCGCCAGTTCCGCCGAGTCGGGCGGCACTTCGGATTCATCGCCATCGTTGAAAAACGAATTGAGGATCGTGCGGATGATGTCCGCCTCGCTGAGCAGAGTCAGGCGGATCGGAAACCCATCCGGGCACGGTTCGCGGCGCATGGTGAACCGTGTCACCAGCCCGGTGCTCTCACCCTCTCCCTCGGGATTGACCTCGCTGATGTAGTCAAGCTGCCGGTCCGGGAAATCGCCGACCAGACGGCCATTTTCGGGGCGCGCCAGAACCGAGACCAGAAAGGACTTCCCCGCCTGCGAGGGCCCGAAAACGCTGACCGACATCGGTGTGACCGCCGCCCGCCCCAGCCGCCGCGACCGCCGCGCCGCACGTCGCATCATCTTGGTGAGCGAACGCGCCTCGGCCCCGACCAGTTCGGCGTTCTCCGGGTCGTTCACCCATGCAAGCGCCTGCCCGCTCAGATCGGTCAGCGCCGCGCAGTCCTGCGCCAGTTGTTCCTGTTCCTGCGTCATGCCTGTTTCATCCCTCACAGCCGGAACAGCCCCGTATCAATCCAATAGTCATCTTCGAATCCCAACGTGTGCAGACGTAGCCTGACCTCGCCCTTTTTCATCGCCGTGCCCTCGTTATCTTCGAGTTCCACGACGTCGAACGCCTCGCGCATGGCTTCACGGCGCAGCGCGGATTCCGGCGTCTCGCGCTCGGGATCGTCATCCGCCTCGGTCCGTTCAAACGTGACGCGCAGCGGTGCGCGCGTCTCGGCGGCGGGCGTCGCGAAATCCAGCCGGTAAAGCGGCGTGGTCGTCCAGCGTTCCAGCGGCAGTTGCCGCGACCCAAGGTAGACAGGCGCATACATGGTCAGGCTCGACACCATATCCGCCTCGCTCTTGCGCGCATCCAGATCGACATCGCTGAACAGGATACGGTCGGACATGATCTGCCCCGAGCTGTCCATTTCGCCGATGTAACGCGCGGTCGACTGCATCCGGAACGCCTGTGTCGTGACCTTGAAATTCGGGATGCGCGATTCCGACAGCGCGATCAGCATGCCACCCACCGCCACGGTCGATTTCGGATCGCCGATGCGCTGTGTCACCGGATCGCGGAACGGATACCAGCGCCCGGTCTTGTAGGCATGCATCGAGATCAGCCGGTGCGGCGGCACCACCATCATCTCTTCAAGGATCGAACGCACCGCCGGCAGGCGCGACGGCCGCCCCGTCAGCAGCACCACATCCACGCCCAGATGCTCAATCACCTCGGCCATGTTGCTCAGCACCTGCTGGAACACCTCGCGGGCGGCGGCATCCACGTCCTCGCGGTTGAAGCCCAGCGTGACATCCGCCAGTCGGAAATCGGTCGCGCCAAGCCCGGCGGCCGCATCCTCGATATAGGCGACAAGGGTGGCGGGCAGGTCATTGTCCTCCTCGCCCAGCGGTAACACATCGCTCAGGCTGACATTCAGCGGCTCGTAGGGGTCGGCGGTTTCGCAGATGTTCAGGATCGCCACCGCCACGGGCATCAGCACCCGCAGCGCGAACTGGCGGCGTTTCTGGACGCTCTGCTGATCGAGACCGCCGATATCGCCAGTGAATAATTCGCGCAGCTTCTCGCCGACAAAACGGCCACCCATCGCCTCGATCTCGGCCTGCAAACCGGGGAGTATCACAGTCGCGATCACCCGCTGCATCAGCTCGTCCCCGGCGACGCGGAACCCTTCGCGGAAATTCTGCTCGGGGTGCAGCACCCGCCCGGCCTCACCGCGATAGGTCGTCACCATCAGGTCGGTCGTGCCGCCGCCGATATCGACACAGGCCAGCCGCAGCGATGGCTCCCCGCCTCGCTCGCGCCCCTTGAGCGACAGGAACCGGTCGATCCGCCCATCGAATTTCTGGGTCAGCTCGGAATAGAGGTAAACCAGCTGCGTACAGCTCGCCTCGTCCCATTCCACCACCAGCTCGGGCATCCGCGAAATCGTGCTCTCACCATCCTTCAGCCCCAGCATGGTCCAGACCAGCGCAAGCGCACCCTTGGCCTTGGACCGGATGATCGCCTGTTCCTGCGCCGTGGTCGCGGTCGGCAGGGTCAGGATGATCCGGTCCAGCCGCCGGGGCAGTTCCGACTGCGGGCGCCGCGCCCGGCTTGCCGGGGCGTTCACCTGGATCAGCGCATGGGCAATGATCTCGGCCAGCATGAAGCCGAACAACGAGGCCCGGGCGAAACGCGGCCGGATGGCGGGGCTCAGCGGAGTCTTGCCACGCGGGCGCAGCTTGGCTTGCTCATCCGCGCGGATCTGCGACAGCACATCGCCCCCCTCGTTCAGATGCCGCATCGCCGCCCGCAAAGATTTCGGGAGATTGTTCGGATCGGAATGATGGTGGAACCGCCAGTCCTGCTGCACCGGCGCATCGTCCCAAAGGTATCGCTTCGGCGAAGACAGGCCGGAGGCGGTCTCGGTCCCTTCTTCCCCGGCCACCAGTCGAAGCGCCTCGGGGCCGATCCGCACGATCGACGGCCAGAGAAACCCGTTGCGCCGCCCCGAGCGCGAGGCATAGCGTTCATCGCCCATCTTGTGTTCGGAAAACTCGACCCGGCTGTCGAAAAGGCCCGAATAAAGGAATTCGGGCCGCGACAGGTCACGGATCTCAAGCGGGAAGGACCGCGCCAGATCCAGCCGTGTTTCACCGGGGAACCGTTCAATCAGGATGCCGCAGGTGCGCGAGTTGCCGACGTCCAGCACCAGCTCCACCTCGACAGGCGACACACTTTCGCGTTCGCTCACCGTGTTGGCCAGCCGGATCTTGGGTACCTCCACCGCGTGGTCGATCAGCCGCAGAAAGGCGAGGTAGCGCGCCCAGTGCTCGAACCGGTGCGGCAACGTCTTATGGGTGATCTTGCGACCCGGACGTTCGGCCCGCTTATGCGCCATGAACAGATCGTCCAGCCAGTCCGAGACCCATTTCTGCAAGTCGAGCATCTCGCCTTCGCTGTCCGGTTCCAGCCGCCGCAGGAACCAGTCCATCCGCGCCGGATCGCTGACCAGTCTGAAATCGCGCGCCTTTTCCGCGTCCGCGCGTTCCGGCGCAGTGTATTGCAAGGGCTGGGCCGCCTCCATCAACGCCGTATCGAGCGCAAGTTGCACCCGGTGCGTGTGCCCGGTGTCCGCGTCGGGTTCGTCCAGTTCAACCACCCGCGCCCGCGCCCATGCCGACGGCCCCGCGTCGTAGCGTTCCTCGCCGCCGGGGCCGCGATCATTGCGGATACGCAGCACCGGCACCGGCACCCATTTGTTCAGAAAGGGTTCAAGCGCCGCCGCCGAGCGCACTGAATATTCGTCGTCATCCGCCCGAGCGGCCTCTTCCACCGCCGCATCCGTATCCGCATCCCCGGTCAGCGGCACCAGCGCCCATTCCTCGGCCTCGGCGCTGCCGCCCACGACCCGTTCAACAAACCGGGCGCTGCGCAGCTCGACCGCGTCGAGCTGAAAGCCGAAATCCAGCATCTGCGTCCCCGAATAGGGCACCAGCGTGATCTCGTCCCGCCAGTCGGTCAGTTGCGCAAGGGTCTGGGCATTCTGCATCGGGCCTACCTTGAAATGCTTATGTTGGTCGTCCATTCGGTCACTGCTCCCCCCACCTTACCTGCATAGCTCGACGAAGGTCCATCGCGACGCAAGACATGCAAATTCACCTGTTTCTCGCCGGATGTCCGCTCGCTGCGCAGATGGGCGCGCACCGTGTAGATCCCCGGCTCGGCCGCCTCGAAAACGATATTCTCCACGGGATCACCGATCGCCTCGGCCTCGACCACATTGGCATCCAGATCGTAAACGCCGCCGCAGCCGGTTGGGTTCTTGTAGGACACCGTTATGCCATTCGGGCAAGTCACGTAGAGGTCGATATCGTCCAGCGTCGACCAGGCCAGCGCGAAATTCAGATCGCCCCGTCTGGCGCCACGCTCTTCTATGGCCTGCTCGACCACGTCCCGGTTCGACGGATCGGCATTGGTCTCGTCCTGAGGCGCTTCCGGCACGGGCGTCGCGGGAAGCACCGGCACCGTCGGATGGCATTGCCGATCCACCAGCGCAATCTCGCGTTCCAGCGCGGCGACTTCGTCGGCGGCAACCCGTCCCTAGCTCAGGGCGGAATCAATCGCCTGCGGGTCCGACGGGCAAAAGATCAGCCGCCCGCCTTTCACCCCGCAGGGCGCGATCAGGAGATAGAGGATCGCCGCGATCATCAGCGCCAGCAGGATCCACCCGAGCCAGAGCAGCCAAGCCCATGGAAAGCGGCTTTCGCGCTGTTCCGCCACCTCGGGCGCAGGCGCGGCAGGACGCGGCACCATCGCGCTCAGCACCCCGCGCACCGCGCGCGCATCGTCGCGCAGCCACGCCCAGTGCACCAGCACCGGCGCCCAGCCCGCCCCAACCGGCGCGGCATAGATCATATCGGTGCCGGGGATCTCAAGCGCGTTATCCAGTGCCTCGCCCAGACGTTGGTCATCGGCGCTGTCGCTGTCGCTCAACCGCGCCGCCTCGGCCCGGATCGCGACACTCATCTCGCCCAACTTCGCCTTCAGCGCCGCCTGATCATCCTCGCCCAGATCGGACAGCGGCACCGTATGCACCGGCCCGTGCCAGTCGATCCGGTCGCCATGCTCGGCCGCCACCGGCTCGGCGAAAAGCGCGCCATAGTCTGTGCCGAAACGCCGCGCCACCGCATCGCTCACCAACTCATAGGACCGCTGCGCCGCTGAACCCAGCGGCTGCAAGCCTTCCGTCGAGGTGGTGACGATCACGCCTTCGGCCATGCGCTATTCCCCAATCGCCACATCCGGGCGCGCCACCACCGGCGCGCAGGAATCCGACACGACCGTGGGCGCGGCCCCCGTCCCGTTCAGAAACGCCATCAGATCGCCAGTTGTCAGCGCAAAGCCCCGGTTCTGCATCACCCCCTGCCGGACAAAGGCATTCACCCCGACCAGCCGCCCGCACATATCAAGAAGCGGCCCGCCCGAATTGCCGCTCGAGAGGGCGGCGGAATGCAACAGCACATGGGTCGTCGGCGACAATTGCTGCTCTGTATTCACGATCCCGTCGGTAACCGTCAGCCCCGGCACCGCGCTCAGATCGCCGCCGCGCAAGGCTGCAAACCCGGCATCGGTTTCCAGCACATCGCCCGGATAGCCCGCCGCCACAACGTTGTTCAGCACCAGCGAACCTTCGGGCAGATATACCGACAGCGCGGGCAGCGATGTCTCTGCAATCCGCAACAGCGCGAAATCGCCCCCAGTCTCGGCCAGCGGGCCTTGGGTCTTGACGATCTCGGCCGGTTGGGGCGCGCCCAGCGCCCCGCCCGTCACCAGCACCTGCCCGGCCCCGTCCAGCGCATTTTCCACCACGTGGTGGTTGGTCACGATCAGCCCCGGTCCGATCACGAATCCCGACCCTGTCGAAACCGGCCCCGCGCCCGAAGCCAACACCATCACCGTGCTTGCCTCGATCCGCGCCAAAAGCGAAGTTTCATCCGGCATCACCACCCGGCTGCTGCGGCTCGGCAGGATCGCATCCGGCGCGGCCTCGGCCCGCTCGGCAGGCTGCACGCCGGGTTCGGGCGGCAAAAGACCTTCGGGCGTTAGTCCCCCCGGCAGGATCAACTGCCCGTCCGCGCGGCAGACCGCTCCGGCAAGCGCCGCCTCCAGCTGATCGCGCCGCGCATTCAGCGCTTCGGTCTCGGCCCGAGTTGCTGCCAAAAGCGCCTCATCCGTCACCGCCGGGGCTGTGTCATCCGCAAAAAGCCGTACCCCCGGCGTCAGCAGCCAGGCCAGCGTGCCCCCCGCGAGCAAAAGCAGGATCAGCAGTGGCACCCAGGCCAGCGGCGTCACCACACGGCGGGTTTCGACCCGCGTGACCGGCGCGGCGGCCGCCGCTGCCGGGGTCGCCTTTGGCGGTTCGGCGACCGGTCGCGCGGCGGCCTCCATCGGCACGAATTTCCCAAGTGTTTTGGCATAATGCGCCGGGCGCGTCGCTACGCTCGCGCCCTTCCCCCCCGGCATCAGACCCCAGTTCACGATGACCGGGCGATCACCGACAACCATCACATCCTCGGCCCCGTAGACCGTCAGCGCCGCCATCGCAAGAGCGCCGCCCGGTTCTTCGGCCAGCGCACGGACGGGCCGCAGATGATCCGCCAGATAGGCTTCGGCCCGCGCCCGTTCCGCCCCCGACAGGCTCTCGAGCGGTCGCCCATCGCTTTCGCCATACCAAGACACGGTCGGCGGCGCGGCATCGTTGCCCCGGCTGATCAGCGGCTCGGCAAAAAGCGCGGCAACTTCCGGCCCGGCGCGTTCGCTCAGCAGCCGGTAGAGCGCGTCGTATTGTTCCAGCGCGGGCGTGCCGCCGATCTCCACGAAATCGGCATTGTCGACCTTCAGTTTGCCCAGATAATGCTCTGCCATTCCTATCTCCCTGCCCGGCGCAGCGTGGCCGAACCGCGGCCGTTGATCTCCGGCTGCAGGCTGTCGCAATTCGCAACGCCCTGCGCATCGAGCGTGCAGAACACGTCGCGCCGGAAAATCTCGGATCCATTGTCACATTGCAGATTGCCCGGCTCGCGCATGCTCAGTTGCCCGTTGTTCAGCGTGCCGCTCAGCCGCCCCTCGCAGCGCGTACCATTGGTCGCGCGCATCACTTCGCGCCCGTTGCCATTCTCGTCGAAACAGATTTGCCAATAGCGGAACCGCGTGATCCGGTTCGTCCGGATATCGCGCACATCGTAATTCGATGACAGCTCCCAGCAGCCTTCCATCACCGAGATGTCATTCTCGTCAAAGGCATCAGGGGCAAGCCCGCTCGGGGTTTCCGGCGGCGGCGGCGGTGGGGGTGGCGGCGGTGGCGGCGGTTCGGCCTTGCATTGCAACAGCGCGATCTCGCGTTCAAGCCCGGCGACCTGCGCACTCAGGTCATCGCGTTCCTGCAAGGCCCCGGCAAGCTCGGCCCGCACCGCCGCCCGGCCCGGATCTTCGCAGACGCTGATCCGCGTGCCGGTCAACGGCAAAAGGACACCACAGGCTTGCAGCACCAGATAGGCCGACGCGCCGCTTGCCAGAACAAGCAGCAGCGCAAGGATTGCTACAGCAAGACGCATGTCACTCCCGGTTTCGACCGCCATCTCCCGCCCCGGTCGACGGGGAAGCAAAGGCCGGATTTCCAACAGGTTAACCCTAATCCGACCCCCGCGCCCGGAGCAAGGCCCATGCAACAGGCGGCGCCCCCGGTTTCGGCACGGTTCTGCCATTCAGCCTTGCGGAGGCTGCACCCCGAAACTGGAAGAATGTCGATAGTAATGTCGCCGGAAACGTCGCCATCCGTCGGGTTTCTACGCGGTTCTATTCTTGAACCTTGCGGCGGCTGCACGCAGAACGCACAAACAAGTCGAGAGTTTGTCCGACGGAACCGCAAGCCCCGTCTAATCTGTCACTAAATCTCACATTTTCGCGTGACCGCTCGGGTCATGCACCTCTAAACGGCGCAAAAGCCTACACACCCGATCGCGCGACCTGCCCGTTCAGCTCCGCTTGCGTCTTGCCGGACGGTCAAGTTCGACGCGGGCCGGCCGGACCGGCGCGCCCATCGGCGCCTGCCGGTCGTCCATATCAGAGCTGTAGAACACATGCGTCGCCCGCCCCGACCGCTTGGCCGCGTAAAGCGCCAGATCCGCCTGATGCAATATCAGGTCGATATCGACGAACCCCGTTTCTGGCGCGCGCACCGTGCCGATACTGGCTGACACCCGGCATTTCGCCCCGCCATAGGGGATTGGCTTGCTGATCCGCGAGATCAGTTTGCGCGCAATCATGCTGAGCCGGTGTTTTTCCACCAACCCGTTCAGAACAATCACGAATTCATCTCCCCCGACCCGCGCGATAATATCGCTCTCACGGGTTTCCTCATGCATGATCTCGGCGATGCACTGCAGCACGTGGTCGCCCGCCGCATGGCCCAACGTGTCATTGACCTGTTTGAAGAAATCCAGATCGAGCTGCATCAGCGAGAACCGCGTGCGCGAGTCGATCAGCCGCTGGACCATCACATCGAGCGCCCGCCGGTTACGCAGCCCGGTCAGTGTATCGGTAAAGGCCTGTTCTTCGGCAGCGATCATCGCCCCACGCAGCCGCAGGTTCAGCTTGCGCGATGCCTCCATCGCGGCGGATTTCGCCTCCACGAGGTAGAGCATCTCGATCGTCAGATCGGTCACCGGAAAATCCGCTGAGGTCAGGGAATAATCCCGCACCGCGTCCAGCACAGAGATACCAAAAGACATGTTGATCACCGCCCCCTCGCCGTCCGGGGAAGGCGCGACCACCCCTTTCAGTTCCGTGCGCGGCGTATCACGAAACCGCAGATCAAGCCGCTCGCCCGGCTGGGTCAGCACCCGGGCAAGGTCGCTGTTGTTGCGCGGCCGCCTGATCTCGAAAAAATCCAGCAGCAAACGGCCGGGCATGGGGTCATCCGGGCGCAGTTTTTGCAGCGTCGGCCCCACGCGCCTGATCCGCCCGTCCTGATCTACCGAAATCGACAGCGGGCACATGATATCCAGCATCGCAGCCAGATTGTCGGTTTGCGTCATCCCGTCCCCGCCCCAAGTTCGAACGTACGCCCCTCGGAATAGGAGGTTTCGATCAGTGCGATGGTGATCAGCTCGGCCCCGTCGCGGCGTCGGCGATGATCGATCATCACCAGCGCGCCGTAATCATCAGCCATCGCCCGCAGCACCCCGACAAGGACATTCGCGAATCCCGGCATGTCCGGGTCGCAGACAAGGCTGAACAGCCCCTGCGTATGCTCGTGCAATTCCAGTTGCGGCAGATGCAGGTCCGACACAGCCAGGCGCACCCGATCCGGCAGATCGTCGAGGGAATTCAGGAAATCCACATAGGTGACCCCGCCGAAGCGCAGCAGGCGGCGCAAAGGCTCAAGCATAGGGTGGGAAACAAGAAAAGTGCCCAGATCTTCCAGCACCTCGTTGCGCGGGCGGCCGATTTCGGCGCAGACGACTTCAAGCAGCCGTTCCGACTGCTCATCGTCATAGATCAGCATCGCCTCGAATTCCGAAAAGCCAAGCTCTGCCGTCGTGACGACGCGCTGCCAGCGCTCTGCCCCGTAGGTGTGCCAGAAAAATGTCTCGACTGCCTTGTTGATCAGGCCGTGCATCGCGAACCCTTGTTGAAAGTCGGGTCAGCATATGCCGCGCAGACGTTAAGAAACGGCCAATGGTAAAACTTTACGAACCTGCCGCGTGCAGACACCGAAATCCGCTTGCCGACCGCTGGAAACCCGCTCAGATAGACCCATGTTCACGCCGACACGCCACGCCCCCGATGATCCGGATCTTGATCACATCTTGGCCCTGATCCGTGAAAATTTCGCCTATATGGAAGGCCGGATCGATCCGCCCTCCTCTATGCATCGCCTCACGCGCGAGGCACTGGCCAAGTCGTGTGAAACGGGTGAGGTCTGGTCGCTTGGCCCGCCGCCGCGCGCCTGCGTGGTGCTGACGTTCAAGCCCGATGCGCTTTACGTCGGCAAGCTGGCGACTGACAAAACTCTTCGTGGCCAAGGGCTTGCACGTCAGTTGATTGCCATAGCCGAGGATCGCGCCCGCGCCCTTGGCCTGCCCCGGCTCGAATTGCAAACGCGGGTGGAGCTGGTCGAAAACCACCGCGCGTTTGAAAGGATGGGCTTCGTCAAAATCGGCGAAACCGCGCATGACGGCTATGACAGGCCGACCTCGATCACCATGCAGCGCCCCGTAACCCCCTGACAGATCAGAAGTCGGTCGGCGCGCCGCCCTCCTCCTTGCGCCGCGCGACAAAGGCGGCCAGTTCCTCGCGGATCGCCGCGTCCATCGGCGGTTCTTCGAAATTCTCGATGATCAGTTTGAACAGCGCATGCGCGCGTTCCGGCGTCCAGACCGCACCCGCCGCCTCCCAGCCCTCATAGTTCTTCCAGTCGCTAAGGAACGGCTGGTAAAATGCTGTTGTATAACGATCTTGCGTGTGCTGCGTGCCAAAGAAATGACCCGCGTTGCCCACCGATTTTATCGCATCCAAAGCAATTTCATCCGGTCCCGTCGCAAAGATCTCAGGCTCCATATAGCGCTGGATCTGCTGCAAGACCTCGCAATCCATGATGAATTTTTCGGGGCTCGCGATCAGCCCGCCCTCCAGCCAGCCCGCCGCGTGATAAACCATGTTGGTGCCCGACTGCACCGCCGCCCAAAGCGAGTTTGACGTCTCCCACATCGCCTGCCCGTCCGGCACATTCGCCGCACAAACACCCGACGACCGCATTGGCAAACCGTAGAACCGCGCCAGTTGCCCCGTCATCTGCGTGGCGCGCATGTATTCGGGCGTGCCAAAGGCCGGCGCGCCGGATTTCATATCGACGTTCGAGGTGAACGTCCCGATCCCGCAGGGACAGCCGGGCCGTACGTATTGAAACAGGGCAATCGCGCACAGGGCCTCGGCTATGGATTGCGCCACAGCCCCCGCCATCGTCACCGGCGCCATCGCACCAGCCAGCGTGAACGGGGTCACGATCACCGCCTGCCCGCGCCGCACCAGCCGGAGACAGCCGTCGATCATCGGATGGTCATGCTTCAGCGGCGAGGTCGAGTTGATATTGGTGTACATATGCGGCTTGGCTTCGAATTCCTCGTGGCTCAGCCCGCCCGCGATGCGCACCATCTCCATCACGTCCTCGACCCGCTCGGCCCCCAGCGAATAGGCGTGCATCACCTTGTCGGTCAGCGTCAGCTTGTCATAGAGCACGTCCAGATGGCGCACGCTCGCATGGATGTCGACGGGTTCGACCGGATAGCCGCCAGCGAAATGGATGCAGTTGAAATACTGCGTCAGTTTCAACATGTTGGCGCACATTTCCCGGGTGCCCGCCACCTTGCGGCCGATCGACATGTCCCAGTAATTCGGCGGCGATGAAACATTGCCGAACAGCATGTACTTGCCGCCCATGACGATCTCGCGATCCGGGTTACGCGGGGTGATGGTGAATTGCGACGGCGCCTTGCCGATCATCTCCATCACGAATGCGCGGTCCATGCGCACCACGTCGCCGTCGACGCCGCACCCGGCCTCGCGCAGGATTTCGAGCGCCTCTTCGTTCAGGAAAGCCACGCCGATCTCTTCGAGGATGCGCATCGCGCCTTCGTGGATCGCGGCCACCCCGTCCTCAGAGAGCGGTTCGGTCGGGCGATCCACATTGATCGGCAGCCGCCACGGCATCTGCTCGATGACAGCGCCGCCACGCCGTGCTGCATTGCCGGCCCGGCCACCGCCGCGTTTGCGCCTGCTCAACGTATCACCCATGACGACCTCCGCTTGTTGCGCATTCAGAAGGCCAAAGGCGCCAAGGGCTTGCCGCGCCAATTGCGACAGGATCTGTCGTTTTCGGATAGAGCCCGGCCATTTCGGCCTTTGGCCGCCTTAATTGACGGATCAGCGCCCCAGCCATGCGGGGATATGCCCGATATCGGGCAGCACCACATCCGCATGCGGCGCTAGATCACCCTCGACCGCCATGCCGGTCAGCACGCCGATGGTCTTCATCCCCGCCGCGCGTCCGGCAAACAGATCATGGGTACTGTCGCCCACCATCACGATCCGCTCTGGCGCGACGCCGATTTGATTGGCAAAGGCCAGCAATTGTCCCGGCGCGGGCTTGGCCCCATGACCGCTGTCGCATCCAGCGATGAAATCGAACATCCCGCGCACGCCCGCCTCGTCCAGATGGGCCAGCGCCGGGCTTTCCGCATCATTCGTCGCCACCCCAAGACGCAGGCCAAACCCTTTCAACTGCTCAAGAAAAGCCGCCAGCGGCACAGCTTCGGCCTGCGGCGCGATCTCAGCCTCTTCGTTCAGCATCCGGAACAGGTCTTTACGGCTCAGCTCAGGAAAATGGGGCGCGAGCACCTCGGTCACCTCGACGGGCGTACCCGCGATGACGATGCTCTCGGGCGAGAACTCCCGCGCCTCCAGATCGAAGCCGATGGCATGGCCGATCCTGGCCGCGCGGTCGCGATCCCCATCCGTCGCGCGCAGAAGAAACCCTTCGGCCCAGGCCACCCAGGTCGCCGCGAAATCGAACAGCGTGCCGTCCTTGTCGAAAATGATCGCCTCGATTGTCATGGGTCAGGTCCAGTTCATCTGCTCACCGCCGGGCAACGCCGCGCGCGCCATCATGATACGGTCATAGGGGGTTTCGTTCGCGTCGCAAAACGACACGATCCACGCGTCGTCCATCAACAGGAAATCAAGCACAGACCCAAGGAAAACCGGGTCTCCCGCCCTTTCTCTCAGGTCGCTTTCGCTGGTGCCGCTCGCGCCGAGGAAAACCGGCAAAAGCTCGTCCTGTGACAACAGCCAGCCCAGCGCCTGGAGCGCCAGAACCTCGGCGGCTTCGGTGGAGAGTGACAAATCGCAGCCCCTTTTCAGTCAGCGGAAACAGTTTGTTAAGGTCTCTCGTCAACATTGTCATTCAAATAATAATCGAATTCGGAAAGGCTCCGATGTGCTTGGTACCATCCTTATCCTAGATGGAATTTCCACGAACCGAATCATGTTAAAGGTTCAATTGTCGGCCTCTTATTACCACGTTGTGCAGGCCGACCGGATTGCCGACCTGCCAAGCCTGCTGCGCCGCTGCCGGCCCGATCTGATCCTCACCGCGATGCGCCTGCCCGATGGCAACGCGATGGATGTGGGGCGCATCATCGGCCAGCCCGATCTTACCCCGCGCATTCCGATCATCGCCATCGCCGCCGAAAACGACAAGGAAAGCCGCATCGCCGCGCTCGCCTCGGGGATCGAGGACGTGATCAACCAGCCGATCAGCGACCGCCTGCTTCAGGCCCGGATCCGTTCGCTCATGCGCGCCCGCCTCTCCGAGGAAGATCCCTATCTCTCCGCCGTCGCCACCCGCGAATTCGGGTTCTCCGAACCAGTCGCCAGCTTTGGCCGCAAGGCCCGCGTCACCGTCATCAGCAATGACAGCCGCACCGCCCTGCGCTGGCAGATGGCCCTCAAATCCGAGGGACGGCATCATTTCACGGTTCATCCCAGCAACGACATACAGGCGTTGCTGGCGGACCCGGTCGCCGATGCCTTCGTGATCGAGGTGTCGAACGCGCCTCATCTGAACGGGCTTCAGATGATCTCCGATCTCAGGGCGCGCGCCTCGACCCATCACGCGGCCATGATCGCGGTGGTCGATCCGGCCAACATGGAACGCGCGGTCGAGGCGCTCGATCGCGGCGCGCATGACGTGATGCAGAACGGGTTCGACCCGGCGGAACTGATGCTGCGGCTCGACAAGCAATTGCAGCGCAAGGCAAGGTTCGACCAGCTGCGCGCCTCGGTCCGCAGCGGGTTGCGCGATGCGGTGCTCGATCCGATGACCGGGCTTTACAACCGCCGCTATGCGCTCCCCTACCTAAGCCGGACCCTGCGCGAGGCGGTGCGCGATGGCACGCAATTCGCGCTTTTGCTCGCCGATCTCGATCATTTCAAGCGGATCAACGATGAGTTCGGCCATCTCGCCGGCGATGCCGTACTCGTCGAAACCGCCGACCGGCTGCACGGGCTGATGCGCCCGATCGACATGCTGGCCCGCGTCGGGGGCGAGGAATTCATGATCGTCATGCCCTGTATCGACAGTGCTTCGGCGACCGAGGTCGCAGGACGGCTCTGCCGCGAAATCAACGCGCGCCCCTTTGCAATAAAGGACCATCACGAACCCGTGCCGCTCACGATCAGCATTGGCGCAATGGTGGGGCTGCCCGGCGACATCCTGCCCTCTGATATCGAAGGCAGCGCGAAGTCTCTCATAGAAGAGGCCGACCGCGCGCTCTACCAGGCCAAGAACGGCGGCCGGAACCAGGTTATGCTGTCCCCGGAACAGGCGGCCTGATCAGGCGCTCTCAGGGCTTTGTGCGGCTGGTTTTCTCTTCGATCACCCGGTCGAGCCGTTCGACATACTCGGCCCGCTCGCCCGCATCCATCGCCGCGATCCGTGCGACCCAGTCCACCTGCGCCTGCTCGATGAAATCGTGGCGCTTGTCGATCTGGCGACGCATGGCGTCTTCCAGTGCCGCTGCATCGAAAGGCTCGGCGACCAAAAGGGCTCGGATCTCGGCGAAATCCGACTGCCGTTCCGCATCCCTGACAAGGCTGTCCCGCTGGTGCATCGCCTCGCGGATCTCGCGCTTGTCCTCGCGCGGCAGCGCCCGGAACAGCGCCGCCCCGACCGAAGGCGGACGGTCACGGTATCTTGGACCGTCATGGCCATGGCGCATGACCGCGCCTACCATCAAGCCAATAAACAGAAGGTTCGCCGCCAGCGACAGGATCAGCACGATACGGAACCGGCGCGACCGGCCGGGTGTCACATCCTCAACCATCTCAGAAATCCTCTGCCATCGCCATTTGCAGCGTCTCGCTGGCAAACAGATCGACCTGCGTCTCGGTGTTCTGCATCAGGATCGCCACCGGATCGGGCATCGCCGCCGGGGGTGCAAAGCCCATCCAGACACCGGCGGCACAGGCGGCCGCCAGCCCGCCGATCCCGGCCCAGCCACCCAGCACCTCGCGCAGCCGCTCAAGGAAACCGGTCTGGCGCGTGGGCGCACCCGTTGCACCCCGGCCCTGCATCCGTCCGGCGTCCGCCAGTATGCGCGCGCGCAATCCTTCGGGCAGGACGACATCGTCACGCCGCGCGGCGTCGAAAAACGCGTTCAGATCGCTGTGCTTGTCATCCATGTTCATACCCCAGTTCTTCCCTGCGCCCGGCCAGCAAAGCCGCGAGCGCCCGTTTGCCCCGGGCCGTCAGGCTCTCGACGGCTTCGGTGCTGATATCCATGATCCCGGCGATCTCCGGGTTGGACAATTCCTCTATATGGCGCAAGACCACCGCTTCGCGTTGCCGCTCGGGCAGTTGCATCAGCGCCACCTGCAACGCGTCCACGCGGGCCGCGTCCTGCATCTGTTCCGGTGCCGTGGGCGCCAGATCGGCCGGTTCGGCCACCTCGTCGATGGAGGCCATGCCCCCGCGCCGCCGCCGCTTGAGATCGATACAAAGGTTCAGCGTCACCCGGTACAGCCAGGTCGACACTTTCGCCGAGCCGCTTTCCCAGTCGGGCGCCACCCGCCAGAGCCGCATCATCGCATCCTGCGCCACGTCCTCGGCTGCCGCCGCATCACCCAGCACCCTCAGGGCCACCGCATAGCTGCGCGGCGCCAGACTGTCGGTAAGCGCCCTCGCGGCGCGCGGATCACCGGCGGCGAAACGTTCCAGCCACTTGGCATCGGGATCCTGGATGGACGTCATAGAGGGCGATACTTCCGTTTTCCTGCCAGCCAGTCTCTGATCCCGGGGCCGGGCTGCGGTGCCCGCCGCGGCGGGAACCGTCTTTGCCGGGGTCAGGCTGCTGACCCTCTTCCTTGCATGTCCGGCCGGTCCCGGCCAGACCCATGCCGGTTCCCGGGACACGCCGTCCTGCGGCAAGCCGCTCAGGATCGCGCGTCCCGGCACCGGATCAATCCTGCGGCGCGGGTTTCGCTTCGCCCTTGTCGTCCCGCTTCATGTGCCCGTCCCGGTGACGCTCTTTCATCCGCTCCTGCATCTGGGCGAATTCCTCTTCCGAGATGGCACCGTCGTCATTGGCGTCGACCCGGTTGAACATCCGCTCGGCGCGGTCCTTCGGCGGCTGTGGCATTTCCTCGGCGGAAATCATGCCATCGCCATCCTTGTCAAAGCGCTCGATCATGCCGTCGACCCGCGCTTCGGCCCGCTTCATCGCACCGGCCAGCATCTCATCGCGGTCCAGCACGCCATCACCGTTCGCATCGCCTTCGTTGAAACGATCCATGCGATGGGCTTGCATCTCTTCCATGGTGATGCCGCCATCGCCATTGGTGTCGAGCGACTCAAAGCTGATCGGCTCGGGACGCGGGTGCATACGGCCCTCGGCCAGAACCGACGTTGCCGTCACAGTCGCTGCGACAACCAGAATGCCCGAGATAAAACCTTTATAATTCATCATATCTTTCCTCTTTACTCGACCGGCTCGTCCCGCCGACCATACATCTCAAACGCGGCCCCCCCGGGTTTCCGTCGCATCGCTTTCGGATTTTTTTTGCCCGCCCGGCTTTGCGACATCGCGACGCAACGGCGACCTGCCCCCTTTCGGATCGCGCATCAAAGCGTATTTTCTGCGCAAGGAGTACGATTGCCATGAGCCATGATACCATTGTGACGACCCCATCGGAGCTGCCGCAAACCGATGAGAAAACGGACGGACGCCCGCTGAAACCAGCACTGTGGCGTGGCTGGCGGCGTAAATGTCCCAATTGCGGTTCGGGCCCCCTGCTCAAGGGGTATCTCAAGGTGAACGACAGTTGTCAGGTATGCGGAGAGGAATTTTTTCACCACCGCGCCGACGACGGCCCGGCCTATCTGACGATCCTGATCGTCGGCCATCTGATGGCGCCGGGACTGCATTTCGCCTTTGTCACATGGCGCCCGGAACCGATGACACTCTTCACCATTTTTGCGGTTGGCTGCGTCGGTTTATCCCTCTACCTTCTGCCCAGACTGAAAGGGGCGATTGTCGGCTATCAATGGGCGCGACAACTCTATGGCTTCGGGAAAACCGGCTAAGAGACGCCCCGCGAAGGGGGGCGAATGAGCATAGACAAATCGGCAATCCGGAACGCAGCCACGGTGATCGTGCTGCGTGACCGTCATCGTGAACCTGCCATTCTGATGGGCCAGCGCGGCGCCAAGGCCGCCTTCATGCCAAACAAGTTCGTCTTTCCCGGCGGCGCGATCGACCCGGACGATGCCGAGATCCCTCTGGCCCGCCCTCTGCCTGCGCTCTGCAGCGAACGCTTGGCCGAAAACGCCGAACCGGGGCTTCAGCACGCGCTGGCCGCCGGGGCGATCCGCGAATTGTGGGAGGAAACCGGTCTGGTGCTCGGCACGCCCGGCGACTGGCCCATGGCCCCGCCGCCCGATTGGGAAACCTTTGCCGCCACCGGCCACCTGCCCTCGGCCGAGGCGCTGCAATTCGTGTTCCGCGCGCTCACGCCGCCGGGCCGCCCGCGCCGTTTCGATGCACGGTTTTTCCTTGTCGATGCCGCCCATATCCAGGGCGATCTGGACGATTTCGACGCCGCCTGCGACGAGCTTTCACACCTGCAATGGATCAAGCTGACCGACGCGCGCAATTTCGACCTGCCCTTCATCACCGAGGTGGTCCTGGCCGAGGTCGAGGCCCGCGTGCGCGATGAAAACCCGCCCGAATCCGTGCCTTATTTCCACAATGGCGCCGAAGAAAGCCTGTTCCTGCGCCTCAAGGGCTACCCGCAACCGGACTAGGCCCTTAGATCACCGCGATCAGCACAAGGATCGACAGACCCAGCAGCGCCATGCCGAACAACTCGCGCATGGACACTTTCTCGCGGAAGAACAGCACGGTCGCCAGCAGCGAAAGCACCATCTCGATCTGGCCCAGCGCGTTCACATAGGCGGCGTTCTGCAGGGTAAAGGCCGTGAACCAGCAGAACGACCCCGCCATCGAGGTCAGCCCGATCCAGACCGCCGTGCGCCGCGCCGCCCAGACCGCGCGGATCTCGGTCGGCTCGCGCCAAGTCAGCCAGATCGCCATGGCGATCATCTGCATCGTCACCACCGCCGCCAGCGTGATCCCGGCCCGCTCGGGCGCGGCAAGGTCAAGCTGCAGCGACGCGCCGCGATAAGTCACCCCCGAGATCGCGAAAAGCACGCCCGATCCCAGCCCCAGCAACGGCCCGCGTGAGGTCAACTGCCGCCACCACGGCCCGGTGATCTCGGGCGTATTCGACAGGATCAGCACCGCGATCAGCCCGATCAGGATGGCCAGAAACGCAGGCAGGCTCACCCCCTCGCCCAGCACCACCCAGCCGACCAGCGCGGTCTGAATCACCTCGGTCTTCTTGAAGGTGATCCCCACCGCGAAATTGCGCTGCTTGAACAGCATCACCACAAAGACCGTCGCAAGGATCTGCGTCAGCCCGCCGACCGCGGCAAAGCCCCAGAATGCCGGCCCCAGCGGCGGCAGCGATTTCCCGGTGGCGTAGAGATAGATCGCCAACGCGATCAGCACGAAAGGCGCAGAATAGAGAAACCGCGCGAATGTCGCACCGGCGGCACTGAGCCGCGTGGTGCTCAGCGTCTTTTGCAGCATGAACCGCGCCGTCTGGAACGACGCGGCCGCAAGCGTTACGGGTATCCATAATTCCATGCCATGCTAATGGCTTACTTTCCTGGCCCCCGCCAGAGCGGATGCACCACGGGGTCCTTTGCGCGCAGGAAAAAGCGTCGGAACACCTCGCCATATGACCGGTAGGTATAGCCCTTGTTGATCGCCAGAAAGCGCGTCCGCCCCGCCCGGTAGACCGCGGGAAGCCGGTACCACGGCACGCCGGGGTGCATGTGATGGACCATATGCAGGTTGTTGTTGAGGAAAAGAAACGCCAGCACGCCGCGATCCTCGATGATCACCGAGCGGCCGCGCACCTTTTCATGGGCCTGATGCTCAAGGAATGTGCGGATGCGCAGCACGCCCAGCGCGATGTAGCAAGCCACGAGATAGGCCCAGAGCGGCATCGGCGACAGCCAGACCAGCGCCAGCACCACCGCCACGCCGATCAGATGCGCGATCCACGCCCGTAACACGCCCGCTTCCCGGGCCAGGATCAGCCGCAGTTCTGACACCATGAACACCACCTGCCCGATGACCGGCCCAATCAGGATGCGCCCCGCCAGCGTGTTGTTGACCCTCAGCAGCCTGCGCTGCCACATGGGCAGTCGCGCCCAGACCACCGGGTCAAGGTAATTGCTTTCGGGATCGTCGTAAGGATCGGTCAGGTTTGAGTCGCGGTGATGCGCCAGATGCAGATCGCGGAACCGCGCATAAGGCACGCTCAGCGACAGCGGCAGGAACATCACCGCTTCGTTCCAGAAACGGCTGCGAAACGGATGACCATGCAGCGCCTCATGGGTCAGCGATGAATGCAGAACGGCGGCAAAGGAAATCACCGGTATGCCCCAAGCCCCCATAGGCGCGGCTGCCCAGAACAAGGCCCCCAACCAAGTTCCATAACATCCTGTTATCAATAGGAATGTAAACCACTCCACCGTCGGCGCGCGGTCCTGTACCCGCGCGCGTGTCGCAATTGTCATTGTTGTTTTTCCGTGTCTGTCCCGCCTCCAGTAAACAGCATCACAAAACTGTGACAATTCGGTTTACAGTAAACAAATCTCCACAGTGATGATATTTATAAACATATGATCGAAAAAATGGACAAAAGGGTTAGGGCTGCCCAATTCCGCGCCCGCCTCGCAGACGCAATGGCCCAGAACGGCACCACGCAAAGCGAGCTGTCACGGCGGATCGGGGTGGACCGGTCGACCATCTCCCAGCTTCTGGCGGATGAGGGGGCGCGACTGCCGAATGCCCATGTGGTGGGGGCCTGCGCCTCGGTGCTCGGGGTGTCCGCCGACTGGCTGCTGTCGCTCTCGGACCGGCGCGAAAGCGCGGCGGAACTCATGGCCGGCTCGCTCTCGCTCACCGAGGCCCCGCGCGCGCTGGTGGACGAGAAAATCTTCGACTGGCACAAAGAGGCGGCGGGCTACAAGATCCGCCACGTGCCTGCGTCGCTGCCCGACATGCTCAAGACCCGCGCCCTGATCGAATGGGAATACAAACCCCATCTTGGCCGCACCGCCGATCAGGCCATCGGCGCTTCCGAGGACCGGTTGCAATGGATGCGTGGCTCGGCCTCGGATTACGAAATCTGTATCCCGATCTACGAGCTCTACTGTTTCGCGCAAGGCATCGGCTACTACCACGATCTCGATGCCGGGGTGCGGCGCGAACAGATCGATTTCCTGCTTGACCTCTGCGACCAGCTCTACCCGCGCCTGCGGATCTATCTCTTTGATGCGAAACGGCTATATTCCGCGCCGATCACCATTTTCGGCCCGCTGCTCTGTGTCTTTTATGCGGGTGGACATTACATGGCCTTCCGCGACAGCGACCGCATCGCCACCTTTACCGGCCATTTCGACATGCTCGTGCGCGAGGCCGATCTCTCGGCGCGCCATTTCCCCAAACATCTCAAACGCCTGCGCGATTTTGTCCGGTAAAGGACAACACTTGCCCGGGGCGGCAAATCAAACCGGAAGAACGCGCCGCAGGCGCCCCGCTGAACAACACCCTCTCGGCAAGCGCAACGCCCGTAAGGGCATGCCAAATAAACAAAAAGAATGCGCCGACAGGCGCACCGCTTGATTACACCTTTGGGTCCGGATTCACCGTGAACCCGTCCACTGCGATCACCTGACCCGACACCAACCGCGCCCCCTCGCTGCCCAGAAACACCGCCATATCCGCGATATCCCTTGCCTCGACGAACCGGCCCATCGCGGTGCCACTGGCATAGCCGTCATAGACCTGATCGCGGGTCATCCCCTTGGCCGCCGCCTCCCGCTGCAAGACGCCCTCCATACGCGGCCCTTCCACCGCACCGGGGCAGATCGCGTTGGCGCGGATGCCGTGCGCGCCCAGCTCCATCGCGAGCGTTTTCATCAGCCCGATCACCCCCCATTTCGCCGCCGCATAGGGCGAGCGATTGGGATAGCCATATTGACCGGCAGTCGAGGCGGTCACGACAATCGATCCGGCCCGCCCCTCTTTCAGCAAGGGGATGGCGTGTTTCGCGGTAAGAAACGCGCCATCCAAAGTCACCCCCAGACAGGCGCGCCAGTCCGCCAGCGCGACATTCTCGACCGAGGCCGTCGGCCCGGCTATCCCGGCATTGATGCACAGAACATCCAGCCCGCCCCATTTGCCTGCTACTTCAGCAAACAGAGCCTCGACCGCCGCCTCATCGGACACATCCGTCAGGCTGGTCGCCCAGCTATCGGGACAGGCGGCCAGCGCGGCCTCGTCCACATCCGAAACCCAGACGTCGAACCCAGCCACGTCAAAGGCCTCGCCCATGGCGCGGCCGATCCCGCCCGCGCCCGCCGTGATCAGAACCCGGCGTTTCACTTCGGCGCCCGGATCGCGCTGCCTGCCCCCTCGGGATAGGGCAGCCCGGCCTGCGCCTCGGCGATTTTCGCCATCGCCGCCGACACCGCCTCGGACGGCTCGCAGGGACGACGCGTTTCAAGGCTCACATGCAGCAGGAAGCTTTCGCCCGTCGCCAGCAGCTTGTCGCCCGCATACATGGAATGGAAAAGGTGCAGCTTCTTGCCCTTGCCCAAGAGCATCTGCGTGCGCACCTCGATCCGCTCACCCGCCCTCACCTCGTCGAGATGGCGAATATGGGTCTCGGCAGTGAAATAGCTCATGCCACCTTCGATATACTCATTATTCGCCCCGATCAGCTCCATGAACCGGTCGGTTGACTGGGCAAAGGCATCGAGATAGCGCGATTCCGTCATGTGCCCGTTGTAATCCGTCCAGTCGAGCGGCACCGCTCGCGCAAGCGTCACGATCGGCTGGCTCAGATCGGCCATCGCCTCAAGCTGGGTGCCAAGGGGCGTGCCCCCCTTCAGCAGCGTGTCATGCGATTTCAGCAAAGCGCCCGCGCCCCAGTCCTGCGCCTTAAGCGCCCGCATCATGGCCACAAGGTTATTGTCGCGGATACGCTCCAGCTCGCGGATCGAATAGGCCCCGGATTGTTGGTCCGACTGCCCGGCTATCAGGTCGACCAGCTCGTCATTGAACTCAGGTACATCCATCAGCTTGGTCCATGGGAATTTCAGGCAAGGCCCGAACTGCGCCATGAAATGCTTCATCCCCGCTTCGCCCCCGGCAACGCGATAGGTCTCGAACAGCCCCATCTGCGCCCAGCGGATACCGAAGCCATAGCGGATCGCATTGTCGATCTCTTCGGTCGTGGCGATCCCGTCCTTCAAGAGCCACAACGCCTCGCGCCACACCGCTTCAAGGAAACGGTCCGCAATATGCGCGTCGATCTCTTTCTTCAGATGCAACGGGTAAAGCCCAAGCCCGGTCAGCTCTGCCTTGGCCGCCTCGATGAAATCGGCGTCATTCTCCTCGGTTGTCACCACCTCGATCAAGGGCAGCAGGTAGACCGGGTTGAACGGGTGGGTCACGATGATCTGCCCCGGCGCGTCCGCCCCCTGCTGCAATTCGCTCGGCTTGAAGCCCGAGGTCGAAGACCCGATCACCGCGCCCTTGTCGCAATGCGACTGGATCTGCGCGAATATCTTGTGCTTGAGTTCCAGCACTTCCGGCACGCTTTCCTGGATCCAGACCGCGCCCTTCAGCGCCGCGCCCATATCATCGTGAAAGCTCAGCTTGCCTTCCTCGGGCAGCGGTGCATCCGACAGCCCCGGCAACGAGCGCCGCGCATTGGCCAGCACTTCACCGATCTTGCGCTCGGCCTCCGGGTCGGGATCGAACACCTGCACGTTCCACCCGTTCAGCAGGAAACGCGCGGCCCATCCGCCGCCAATCACCCCACCGCCAACTATCGCTGCTGTCTTTGTCATATCCTGTCTCTCTTCTTTAACGGGCGGGTGCGCGACCTCTGCCCGGCCCTTTCATCCAGCCGCCGAAACGCGGCCTATTTCGACATTTCCAGCTTGCTCAGGTCGAACCCGTACCAATCGAGGATATCCCGCGCCGCCGCGATCCGGTCGGGCAACCCGCCCGGGCTGCGATCAAGGATCTGCCCGAAGGTGCCCGCCCGGTCGCTGATCACCACGGTGCGGTAATCCGCATCCGTCCAGAGCACCCAGATCTCGTCTTCGACATTGCTGCGCCCCACCGGACGCAGACGTCCCGGTTTGATAACCTCCAGCGGTGCAAAACGCGCCTCGGGCGCGCCCGGCCCACCCACGGCAAAGGTCTCGGCCGTGCCGTCCCAAGCGTAGCTGACCGGCAGCGCATGGGGCGCCTGCCCCTCAGCCGCGAAAGCCGCGACGACATAATAGGTCCCGGCAAACCGCGCCGGTTCGAACCGTGTCGTTGCCGCAATCGGCGCCTCCGGATTGCGATAGCCCGGTGCCTCGCCAAGCTCGCCACACCCGGCGAGCAACAGCAAAAGCCCCGCCAATGCTGCGCTGCGGCGGTGTACAGGGGGTGTACGGCTTGTGCACGGGTTGTGCATGCCTGTCACCGCCCCTTTCCACCGCCCGCCAGCCATCACTTGGGCATCCGCTTGGTCAGGCCAAGCTTCTCGCGCACGGCTTCCGGTCCGATGACCTTTGCGCCCATGTTCTCGATGATGGTCTTGGCCCGGTCAACCAGCTGCCAGTTCTCCGCCAGCACGCCTTTCTCCAGCCAGAGGTTGTCTTCCAGACCGACCCGCACATGGCCGCCCGCCAGAACCGAGGCCGCCACATACGCCATCTGGTTGCGCCCAAGGCCAAAGCCAGAAAAGGTCCAGTCGCTCGGCACGTTATTGACCATCGCCATGAAGGTATTGAGGTCGTCCGGCGCGCCCCAAGGCACGCCCATGCACAGCTGCACCAGCGCCGGGCTGTCAAGGATCCCGTCCTTAACCAGTTGTTTTGCATACCACAAATGACCGGTATCGAAGGCTTCGATCTCGGGCTTCACGCCAAGCTCGGTCATCATCGAGCCCATCGCCTGCAGCATGCCCGGCGTATTCACCATGACGTAATCGGCTTCGGCGAAATTCATCGTCCCGCAATCGAGCGTGCAGATCTCCGGCAGGCATTCGACCACATGCGCCATGCGCTCCTTGGCCCCGATCATGTCAGTCCCGGCCTCGTTCAGCGGCAGAGGCGCGTCGGGCGAACCAAAGACGATATCGCCCCCCATCCCGGCCGTCAGGTTCAGCACTACGTCCACGTCAGCGGCACGGATCAGCTCGGTAACCTCACGATAATATTCGACTTTCCGGCTCGGCGTGCCGGTTTCCGGGTCGCGCACATGGCAATGCACCACCGCCGCCCCCGCCTTTGCCGCCGCGATCGCGCTGTTAGCGATCTCTTCAGGCGAGCGTGGCACATGCGGGCTGCGGTCCTGGGTTCCCCCGGATCCGGTCACGGCACAGGTGATGAAAACCTCTTTGTTCATTTCCAGCGGCATCGCTTTTTCCTTCTTGTCTCTTTGGCGCGGATCATGCCGTGACTTGGCGCACCCTACTTTGCATGATACGAATCCGAATTGATGAAATCCGCCAAAAACATCTTTCAGCCAAGCCGGACTCCCCTGCGCGTCGCCGCACTCGTGCTGAGCGACTGCAACACGCTGTCCTTCGCCGCCGCCATCGACCCGATGCGCGCCGCCAACCGGCTCGGCCCCGGCAAGAGTTTTGAGTGGCACTATGTCACCGCAACCGACAGCCCCGCCACACTCACCAGCGGGTTACAGGTCCCGGCCAATCCGATCTCGCGGCTCGAATCCTGCGACCTGCTGCTGGTCATCGCCGGTTTCAATCTCGAAACCCATGCCACCCCGGCCCTGATCGCCAGCCTCCGCCGCATCGCCGCCAGCGGCGCCACCCTCGCTGGCATCGACGGCGGCCCCTGGCTCATGGCCCGCGCCGGTCTGCTCGACGGCTACCGCGCCACAACACACTGGGAAGACTTGGAAGATTTCGCCATCCGCTTCCCGGCCATCACCGTCCTGCGCGACCGGTTCCATATTGATCGCGCCCGGATGACCAGCGGCGGCGCCACCCCGGCAATCGACATGATGCTGCACCTGATCGGCGCCCGTGGCGGCGAGTCTCTTGCCTCCCGCGTCGCCGGGGTCTTCATCTATGACAGCACCGCCGACCCGGCCCGCGCCCAGCGCCGCAACGGCCCAAGAGTGCGCCACTCGGCCCTCACCGCCCGCGCCAGTGCCCTGATGGAAGACAACCTCGACACGCCCCTCAAGATCACCGACATCGCCAGACACACTGGCACCAGCCCCCGCGCCCTCCAGGCCCAGTTCCGCGCCCGGCTCAGCACAACCCCGCAGGCGCATTACCTGCACCTGCGCCTGACCGAGGCGCTCCGCCTGGTCACCGACACCGACATGCCGCTGACCGCCATCGCCCTGGCCACCGGCTTCGCCTCGCCCGCAAGCTTTTCCCGCGCCTTCCACAAGGCCCATGGCAGCGCCGCCCGCCGCCTGCGACAGAGAGCGAAATCCCCTGCTTCTTTGGGTTCTTAAAATATCCCCGCCGGAGGCTCCCGCCGCCGCGCCAGACGCCTCAGTAAGGCATGGGGTGCGCCCGGTGCGCCTTGTCGATCTCCCCCATGACCTCATCCGACAGAACCACGTCAACCGAGCCAAGCGCGAGATCAAGCTGATCCATCGTCGTCGCGCCAAAGATCGCCGAGGCCATGAAGGGCCGCGTCCGGCACCAGGCCAGCGCCATGTGCACCGGGTCAAGCCCGTGTCGCTCGGCGATATCCACATAGGCTGCAACCGCGCCGTGGACCCGCGGCGTCATGCGCCCGCCCAGATCCGACACGATCGACTTGCGCGAGCCCTCCGGTACTGCCCCGTCAAGGTATTTGCCGGTCAGAAGACCCGCCGCCAGCGGCGAAAAGGCGATCAGCCCCACATCCTCGTTCACGGTCAGCTCGGCCAGATCCGTGTCGTACAAACGGCAGAGCAGCGAATATTCGTTCTGCATCGTCGCCACGCGGGGCCAGCCGCGCTCTTCCGAGATCCGCAGGAACTGCGCCGTGCCCCAGGCACTTTCGTTGCTCAGGCCGAAAAATCGGATGTTGCCCTTGTCCACCTGCTTTTGCAGCGCCTCAAGGCAGTCCTCCATGTTCGCGATGGTCTCATCCTTGTTCTGGCCCGAGGGGTCATAGGTCCAGTTCTGGCGAAACATGTAGCTGCCCCGGTTCGGCCAGTGGAACTGGTAAAGATCGATCACTTCGGTCTGCAACCGCTTCAGCGACCCTTCAACCGTCTCCGGGATCGTCTTGGACGAAATCGGCGCCCCGTCCCGCGCCTTCGACCCCTCTCCGGAATGTTTGGTGGCCAGCACGAATTCATCGCGCCGCCCTTTGTTGGCCGCGTTCCAGTTACCGATGATCTCTTCGGTGCGCCCGATGGTCTCGGCGCGGATCGGGTTCACCGGGTACATCTCGGCCGTGTCGATGAAATTGATGCCCGCGGCCAGCGCCCGGTCGATCTGGGCATGGCCTTCGGCCTCGCTGGTCTGGGTGCCGAAGGTCATGGTGCCCAGGCACAGCTCGGAAACGGTCAGGCCGGTGCGGCCAAGCGGGTTCATCTTCATCGGGAGGATCCTTTTTTGTCGCGCCCGACCCTAACCGCCCCAATGCCGATGGCAACCGCAAAGCGCAGGTCAGCCTTGAGAACGAAACAGGAACATGTAAAATCTCCCCATGACGACTCACCTATTCGATTCCCTCTCGGCCCCGCGCCGCCCGCTCCAGATGCTGCATCGCGACATCGGGCTGGCCAAGACGCGTGTCCACGAATGCTGCGGCGAATCCCGCCACACCTTTGCCGTCTGGCTGGCCGGCCGGATGGAGGGGACGGTGATGTGGATCTCGCCCGCCTGGCAAAAGGAAAAGCTCAACCCCGACGGCATGTGGCCCTTTGTCGATCCGGGCCGGTTCATCTTTGTCGATCCGCGCCGGGCCGAGGATCTGCTCTGGTGCATCGAAGAGGCGCTGCGCTCGGGCGTTGTGCCGCTGGTGGTGGCCGACCTGCCCGCCCCACCCAACCTGACAGCGGTGCGACGGATGCACCTTGCCGCCGAACAGGGGGCGGAAAGAACCGGCAACCCGCCGCTTGGCCTGCTGGTCACGCCCGGCAATGGCGGCGCCCCGGGGGTGGAAACCCGCTGGGCCATGTCGGCGGCCTATCTCGGGAAAATCCCGCGCTGGCATCTCGAACGGCGCCGCGCCCGGACCGAGCCAGTGAAATCATGGACCGCGATCATGCGCGCCCCCCGCACCGAGATGGAGGTGACCCCCGGCGCGCCCGTCCTGACTTACACCCCGCCGGACGTGCCGCTCAAATACATCTAGCCAGAACGCATCTGCCGACCGGGGCGGTTTCCGGTCGACCTCTCTGCCGGAAGTGGTCACAAGGGCCAAGAACGACATCTCCCCGTCGAAAAGGGGCAAGCCTGCCCGGTTCCCAGAGGCTCTTTGTAGCACGTCATGCGCCTGATCATTTCCTTCGCCGCCCTTTTCCTCTCTGTTTTGCTTCTGCAACTGTCCTCGGGCGGCGTCGGCCCGCTCGATGCGCTGTCCGGGCTCGAGCTTGGCTTTACCACGACGCAGATCGGTCTGCTTGGCTCGGCGCATTTCTTTGGGTTCTTCATCGGCTGCTGGTGGGCGCCGCGTCTCATGGGCAGCGTCGGGCATTCCCGCGCCTTTGCCGCCTTTACCGCCACCGGCGCCATCGGGCTGCTGGCGCATATGCTGGTCGTCGATCCCTATGCCTGGACGCTGATGCGGGTCATGTCCGGTCTCTGCGTTGCGGGCTGCTATACGGTGATCGAGGCATGGATGCAGGACAAGGTCACCAACGAAACCCGCGGCCGCACCACGGGCGCCTACCGCGTCGTCGATATGAGCGGCTCTCTCGTGGCGCAACTGATGATCGGGGTGCTCGCCCCGGCCAGCTATGTTTCCTACAACATCCTTGCGATCCTCTGCTGTGCAGCGATCCTGCCTCTGACCCTGACCACGACCCGTCAGCCCGAAACGCCCGAGGCCCCTCGGCTACGGCCCTGGCTCGCGGTGGAACGCTCCCCTCTGGCGGCGGCCGGGGTGATTGTCGCCGCGCTCTCCAGCGCCTCGTTCCGGATGGTTGGCCCGATCTACGGGCAGGAAGTCGGGCTGAACCCGGGGCAGATCGGCTGGTTCCTCGCCTCTTTCGTTCTCGGCGGTGCGCTGGCGCAGTTCCCCGTGGGTCTACTCGCGGACAAGTACGACAGACGCTGGGTGCTGATCTGGCTCTCGGTCGCGGCAATCGCCAGTTCCGCGCTCACGATGGGTGCGCAGGGGTTCGGCACCGTCGGTGTGATGGGCGCGGCTTTTGTCTTTGGGCTGACCACCTTTCCGATCTATTCCATCGCCTCGTCCCACGCCCATGACTTTGCCGACAGTTCCGAACGGGTCGAGCTTTCGGCGGCGCTGATGTTCTTCTACGCGCTCGGCGCCATTGCCGCGCCCTTTGCCGCGTCAAGCCTGATCACCGCCTACGGCCCCGACGCCCTGTTCACCATGATCGCCATAGGCCATGTCATTCTGGTCATTTTCGGCATCGCCCGGATGCGCGCACGCCCCTCGGCCACCACGCGGACGCCGTACCTTTACGCCCCGCGCACATCCTTCCTCATCGGTCGCCTGATGGGCCGCAGCCGGGACAGCTCCACCTCGAAAAGATGAGCTTACGCAACGCTGCTCTACCTCCGTAACGCATAGGTTTCCCTTCGGGAAACACAGTTTCATCCCAGAAGAAACGCTTGAAATCATTCAGAAAATGACATTGTGGCAAAACTGTGTCATCTAAGTTGTCGCGGTATTTTCACAAGTATCGATTTTTTGAACTGGAAAGGGACTAGAATGAAGAAATCAATGATCGTGGGGACGATCCTTGCTTTGGGTCTGGCGGCACCTGCCGTTGCAGCGCCTGTGCAATGGAAAGCCGCGGAGGGCGGCAACGACCACTGGTACGAAGTCGTCTGGAACAAGAACTCTTACGGTTGGGGTCAGAACATATCGTGGACCGGAGCCAATGCTAAGGCGACCTCGTCGACTCACAATGGCATGTCCGGCTACCTGGCGACGATCACCAGCGCGGCAGAGCAGATGTTTCTGAATGCATTGAATGCAGCCTTCACCGCAAGCTCGCCCGCCCACAGCGGCACCTATGTGACTGCATGGCTTGGCGCGACCGACAGGGATTCCGAAGGCAACTGGATCTGGGAAAACGGCGAAGCCTTCACCTATTCCAACTGGGCCTCGGGCGAGCCGAACAACTACTGGAATGAAGATTACCTTATGGGTTGGTATTCTGGCGACAAGTGGAACGATGGCTGGAACAGCGCCAGCCTCCAGAAATACGTCGTCGAATACGATGCGCCGCCGATCTCGAACGTGCCGGTTCCCGCGTCGCTGCCGCTGGCCGCTGCCGGTTTCGGCGTCTTCGGCCTGATCGCACGCCGTCGCCGCAAGGCCGCCTGAACAACACAGCGCTAAACCCATTTCCCGACGCCGTTCCCGATCCGGGGGCGGCGTTTTCCTTGCGGCGCCTTAATCCCCGGCTGGTCCTTTGACATACACTGCGTTACAGGAAGGCCAATCGAGAAAAGGCGCATCATGACACGTACGCTCATCACATCCGCACTGCCCTATATCAACGGGATCAAACACCTCGGCAATCTCGTCGGCTCGCAGCTTCCGGCTGACCTTTATGCCCGCTACCTGCGCGGTCGCGGCAACGAGGTCCTGTTTCTCTGCGCGACCGATGAACATGGCACCCCGGCCGAGCTCGCCGCTGCCAAGGCCGGCAAGCCTGTTGCGGAATACTGCGCCGAGATGCATGAGGTACAGGCCGATATCGCGCGCCGTTTCGGGCTGAGCTTTGACCATTTCGGGCGCTCCTCCAGCCCGCAGAACCATAAGCTGACCCAGCATTTCGCCGGCAAGCTGGCCGAGGCCGGGCTGATCCGCGAAGTGTCGGAAAAGCAGGTGTTTTCCAATGCCGACGGGCGTTTCCTGCCTGACCGCTATATCGAGGGGACCTGCCCCAACTGCGGCTACGACAAGGCGCGCGGCGACCAGTGCGAAAACTGCACCAAGCAGCTTGACCCGACCGACCTGATCGAGCCCCGCTCGGCGATCTCAGGCTCGACCGATCTTGAAGTGCGCGAGACCAAGCACCTGTTCCTGCGCCAGTCCGCCCTGCGCGACGATCTCGACAAGTGGATCGATACGAAAACCGACTGGCCGATCCTCACCGTGTCCATCGCCAAGAAATGGCTGCACGACGGCGACGGCCTGCAGGATCGCGGCATCACCCGTGACCTCGACTGGGGCATCGCGGTCAAAAAGGGCGAAGAAGACTGGCCGGGCATGGAAGGCAAGGTGTTCTACGTCTGGTTCGACGCCCCCATCGAATACATCGCCTGCGCCGAGGAATGGGCCGAGGCGACCGGCAATGACTGGGAACGCTGGTGGCGGACCGACAAGGGCGCGGATGACGTGCGCTATGTCCAGTTCATGGGCAAGGACAACGTGCCTTTCCACACGCTCGGCTTCCCAGCCACCCTGCTGGGATCGGGCGAGCCGTGGAAGATGGTCGACCACCTCAAATCCTTCAACTACCTGAACTATGACGGTGGCCAGTTCTCGACCAGCCAAGGCCGCGGCGTGTTCATGGATCAGGCGCTCGAGATCCTGCCGTCGGATTACTGGCGCTGGTGGCTGCTGTCCCATGCGCCGGAAAGCTCGGACAGTGAATTCACGTGGGAAAACTTCCAGTCCTCGGTGAACAAGGACCTTGCCGATGTGCTGGGCAATTTCGTCAGCCGCATCACCAAGTTCTGCCGCTCGAAGTTCGGTGAAACCGTGCCCGAAGGTGGCGAACAAGGCGCGCCCGAGGCCGAGCTGATTGCCAACCTGACCACGCGCATCACCGCGTATCAGGGCTTTATGGACGCGATGGAGGTGCGCAAGTCGGCGCAGGAGCTGCGCGCAATCTGGGTGCTGGGCAACGAATACCTGCAAGCCGCCGCGCCGTGGTCCACCTTCAAGGAAGATCCCGAGAAAGCCGCGATGCAGGTCCGTCTGGGCCTGAACCTGATCCGCCTTTACGCGGTACTCTCGGCGCCCTTCATCCCCGATGCTGCGGCCCGGATGCTAAGCGCGATGAACACGCTGGATACCGGCTGGCCGGACGATGTGGCCTCGGCTCTTTCTGCCCTGCCCGTCGGCCATGAATTCAGCGTGCCGGACGTGCTTTTTGCCAAGATCAGCGATGAAGATCGCGAGGACTGGCAGGCCCGCTTCTCGGGCACCCGCAGCTAGGTCTCGTTCAGCAGTTGATCCACGGCGCGCAGGAAGATCCGCGCGCCGATCGGGATCAGCTCGTCGGGGAAATCGTAATCCGGGTTGTGCAGGCTCGGGCAGCTTTCGCCCGCGCCCAAAAGGAACATCGCCGCCTTGGCATGATCTCCGAAACGGCCAAAATCCTCTGACGCACGCATCGGCTGGCCTGCGTCCCCGGGGCTAAGCCCCTCGGCCGCTATTGCACGCGTCAGCAGTTCCACTGCCTCCGGATCGTTCTCGCAATGGCGGAACACATCGTGATAGTCGATCTGGTGTTCCAGCCCTGCCTCCGTTGCGCAATCCGCAACCAGCGCCTCGGCGCGGCTAACCAGATCGGCCATGTCCGCATCCAGCATGGTGCGCAACGTGACCCACAGCTCGGCTTGTCCGGGCGCGACTCCGAAGGTCGGCTCGCCCAGCCGGGTATGGGTCACCGTCGCGAGTGTGAAACCGGCATCCTCGGGACCATTGCCGCAACCCAGCGCCGTCAGTTCCGGCATAAGCCTTGCCAGCGCCGCCATCGGGGAAACCCCGGTCGCCGGGTCAGAGGCGTGGGCGGTGCGCCCGTTCAGCCGGATGCACATGCCGCGCGAGGCGCAGTTGACCGGCCCACAGCGCAGCGAAACCGCCCCAAGCGGCAGGCCAGGCATGTTGTGCAGCGACAGCGCGTAATCTGTCCGTATCTCGTCAAATCGCGGATCGGAGATAACCGCCGCCGCGCCCGACCCGTCCTCTTCGGCGGGCTGGAACATCAGCACCACGCGCCCCTTTTCCGGCCGTTGCCGCGACAGGACCCGCGCCACGGCCATGACCATGCTCATGTGCCCATCATGCCCGCAGAGATGCCCCTTGCCCGGCACCCGCGAGCGATGTTCAAAGGTAGAAATCTCGGGGATCGGCAGCGCGTCGAGTTCGCAGCGGATCATGATGCCCGGCCCCTCGGCAGCACCTTCGAACACTGCCGCGACGCCGTGGCCGCCAAGCCCGGTCAGGAGGCGATCCGGGCCAAGCGCCCGCAGCCGGTCTTCGACCCGACTGGCGGTCTGCGTCTCTTCGCCACTGATCTCGGGATAACGGTGCAGCTCGCGTCGCCATTCGGTCAATTCCACGATATCGCTGTTGCCAAGCTGGTATGACATCGTAATCCTTTTCATCCGTCCGCCCCATCCTCCCCGCATGGAAGCGAGTGGCAAACATCCCGTCCCACTTTTTTTTAATAATGATAGCCATCTAAAGTTGCCGCAAAGGATCGCGCGCGGCTATTCTCCCCGCAGCGCATTTGCGACATTTTGATTCGTATTTTTATATTCCAGTCAAGAACAAGCGGCTGGCGGGTTTCCGGGGGGCAATCAGGGTGATTTCAACGGGTGCAGGCGTGTTCCTTCGCAGCTTTCATGCGCGGGTCCAACAGGATGCGCGGCGTGGCACATGACCTTTATCCGGTCAAAATGCTATGCACGGTCCTGCTCATCGGGGCAACTCCGGTGACGGCCGGGTCCACCGTTCTGGAGCGTCTTACCGTTCAGGAACTGGCGCTTGGCGACAACTGGCACCCGACCGAAAACAGCTATTGGCTCGACAATACAACCGTCGCCGTGATCGCGGAAAGGCCGGGGTCGCAGGGTGCGGATTATGCGCTGATCCTCACAGGCCCGGACCGCGCGCCCGAAACCGTGCTCATGCTCGATGGACCGGGCCACTGCCCCCTGCCAACAGGCGGCCTGTTGCTGACCGATGCCAATGGCAACAGCCTGCACTGGCAGCGGGATGCGACCGAGGCGACAGACCCGGATGCCCTCGACCACTGCCTGAACCGCGAAGCCGAGATGAACCTTGCGATGGAGCCGCGTTTCGGCAGGCAGACAGCGCTTGGAACAAACGGTCAGGTCTGGGCCGGTTTGATCGAACATCCCGAGGGCGCGGAACTGCTGCTTTACGACGAACAGGAAGTGCTGGGCCAATGGCAGAGCGATATTGAACTGATGCTCGATCCGGTCAGCGTTCAGCCAATGTCGCCCGCGGTTTTTGCAGCCGGCCATTTCCTTGTCTACCCCGCGTGGTCAGGCCGCCGCCGTGCCGATTTCAAGGCCGATCTGCCGGGGATTCCGGTCTGGGATCTCTCGGTTGGTGAGGACCCCGTTACCTCTTACGTGCCTTGGGCGGAATGGAACGCCAAGGGCAGCTATCGCATCGACATGACGCGTGACGGGCTGATCTTTGCAACGACCGGCGGCACTCGCGACACCGGCAACATCGCCGGGATCTATGCCGAGGCCGGCGGCTGGACCTCCATCCATCCAACCGACCTGCTGCCAGAAACACTCAGGGTGTCGCCGGACGGCTGCCACCTGTTCTGGGTCGAGCCGCCGGGCGGTTCAGAACCTCTGAAACCCCGGCTTATGACTGCCAGTATCTGTTTGAACTAAGTACTTTTTTTACCCCTTCGCCACCTCTTCCGACCGAGTATTTTGACAAAGGCCTTTTCCCATGACGAACGCCACCCTTGGCCGCGATGCCTCTGAATTCGCCTATATCGATGCGGACACGATCCGAAAACAGCTTCAGAAACAGGGTGCCGTGACCAAGCTCAAGGATCTGAACCTCGGACCGAATTCAGTCGATGACAAATCTCCGCTGGCCGACTACCGGGTGGTCACGATCATCGAGGGCGATACCAAGGACGGGCTGCAGGCCTTTGGGCTGAAGAACGATGCGACCGGCGATGTGGTCGTCGCCTTCAAGGGCTCGCAGGAAGCGCGCGATTTCTACGACGACGTGGCCGGCATCGGCTGGGCGCAATGGGACGAAGCCCGGTCTCAGGTCAATTCCTTCCTTCAGACCAACTGGAAAAGCGGCGACGAAGTCACCTTTGCCGGTCACAGCCTTGGCGGCGCGCTGGCGCAATACGCGATCTACGAAACAGCCGGGACCTATGACAAGCGCGTGTCGGACATGAACCTCCACACCCAGTCGGCCCCCGGTGCGGAACACGCCATCCGTGAAAATAACGGCGGTGCGCTGGATACCGCGCGGCTGAGCGGTGCTGAGATGCTCAACCTCTACATCGACCGCGATCTGGTATCGAAAACCGGCGGCGATCACCTTGGAGCAACCAGTGTCGTGGCGAACCCGAGCCTGCTGCCCGGCGGCCTCTATTCGGATCACAAGCTGGGCAATTACACGGACGCGGCGATTGCCGGAGCCAAGGCCGGCACGCCGGGCTATTACGACAACGAGGCGATCCAGACGGCCAATCCCGGTCTTTACAAGCCGCTCGCCACCTGGATCGGCAAACTGGCCCTTGGCGGACCCGGCACGCTGACGAATGTCGATCTTGACGAAACATGGACCGCGCTGTCGCAGATCCCCAAGCTTGCCGCTGAAGTGCCTGAAACCAAACGGTTGATCACCGATGCGATGACCGGGGCGGCGGTCGAGGCCTTTCGCTGGATCGGCACCGAAGGCGCGAACCTGTTCATCGAAACCGGCAATGCCGGGTGGAATGCCGCGATCGATCTTGGCGAGGATCTGGGCGCGATCGGCACCCGGGGGCTTCAGGTTGCCGAACAGGCGCTGCGCCACGGCTGGGACACAGCTTCGGAGGCATGGAGCACCGGCACCAAATGGACCACCAACCAGGCGGGAAAGGCGCTTGATAGCATCAGTGACGCCAAGGACGCGGCGCTCAAATTCTTCGACAAGCAAATGGGTGATTTTGCCGTCTGGGCGCAGGATTCACTGGACAGCACCGGCGCATGGGTGGCGGACAAGGCCGACAAGCTCAACAAGATCGCCGGTTGGGTCGTCGATCAGTCCACCGACTTTGGCAAGGACGTGGTCAACACCTGGAAAGACATCGGCACGCAGGCCAATGAAATGGCCGATAACACGCTCGACTGGCTGCGCGATACCGGGTCGGACGTCATCGATTACGGTGCCGATATCTTTGGCAAGGGCCGCGACTGGCTGGAACAGGCCTTTGACGATCTGACCGACAATTTCCGCGATCACAGCAGCAACCCCGATGACTGGGGCGCGGATTTCCTCAACCGGATCAAGGACGCGATCGACACAGGGTTTGAGCGGATCGGCGGGTTCTGGGACGGTCTTGTCGAATGGTGGACGGGCGACGATACCGCGCCGGTCGACTATGCCGAGGACGTGCGCGACCGCAGTACCACGGCCCGTACCGAAGCCTCGCCTCTTATTCTCGACCTCGATGGCGACAGGCTGGAACTGTCCTCGATTTCCTCCAAGGGCGCGGTTTTCTGGGACATCGACAATGACGGCATGCGTGAAGTCAGCGGCTGGGTGAAATCCGACGACGGCCTGCTTGCCATCGACAGCAACAACAATGACGAAATCGACGATCACTCCGAGCTCTTCGGCACCGAAACCGTTGACGGTTTCACCAATCTGGCGGTGCTCGATTCCAATTTTGACGGGGTGATCGACAAGAAAGACGACGCCTTTGAGGATCTCGTCGTCTGGCGTGATCTCAACCAGGACGGGGATTCCGATCCGGGCGAGCTGAAAAGCCTCGAGAAATCCGGCGTGGTCTCGATCAAGCTCGATGCCGCGCTTGGCACCGGCATGATCGCTGACAACCGCGTCACCCATATTTCGAGCTATTCCAACGACAAGGGCCAGACCCGCGAAATCTCGGATGTCTGGTTTGCCTATGACAACGTGCTAACCCGCGCGCAGGGCGACGTGCCGTTTGATCCCGATGCCTTTGCCCTGCCCCATCTGCGCGGCTATGGCATGCTGCCCGATCTGCACACAGCCATGGCGCGCGACGGCGAGCTGGAAAAGCTTGTCGCCGAATTGGCCGCGCTTTCAGCGAAGGAGGTCTTTGATCCCGATCAGGATGCGCTTGGCCGGATGGATTCGATCCTCTACCGGTGGGCCGAGGTGTCTGGCGAAGATCCGAACGGTCGCGGCTACTATATCGATGGCCGTCAGCTTGCCTTTATCGAGGCCTTCACCGACCGCGCTTTCCTGCAGGGCTATCGCTCGGATCCGGCGCCCGAAGCAGGACGTACGCTCAAGACCGCCTATGAGAACGCGCGCAACGTGACGCTGACCAAGATCCTTGCCCAGACCGATGCGGCGGTGATCTTCAAGGGAGAACCGGATTACGAATGGGAGCCGGACCGTTTCGCAGAGCCGCTCAAGCTGGACTTCAAGGCCCTGAAAAAGCTGGCGAAAGACTATGAGAAATCAGGCGCGGACATGGCTGGCGTCTGGATCAACCTCATTCTCGTGATCGATACCGCCCTCGATATAGACACCATGTCGCGCAAACAGGCAAAAAAGCTCGACAAGGTCATGTCCAAATTCGACGGCGACACCGGCATCACCGTGGACACAGTTCTTTCCGAGATCTACCCTGCCCAGTCGCTGGGCCTTAACGGGACAAGCGGCGACGACAATCTGCGCGGCGGTGGCGGGCGCGATAGCCTGTCGACCAGTTCCGGCAATGACAGTCTTTTCGGTCTGCGCGGGGACGACAACTTGAACGCAGGCGAAGGCGATGACATCCTGAACGGCGGCGCAGGCAATGACCTGATGTTCGGCGGCAACGGCGACGATATCTACTATTACAGCAGCGGTTTTGACACGATCGTCGATACCAGCGGCAACGACCGTCTGCGCATCCAGAAGAAATTCGATCTATCGGACATGGCCTTTCTCAAGTCGCAGGCCAACGAGCTTGATCTTGAAATCTATGCCTCGGGCGACCTGATCGTCCGCATCGAAGGATTTTACAGCACCAATGGCGCCATCGAACTGCTTGAGCTCAAGGACGGCACGATCTTTGATCTTGAACGTCAGGCACAGGGCATCGTCGGCACCCGCAAGGGCGATGTGCTGAGAGGCGATGTCAACGAATTCATCCTTTCGGACCGGATCGTCGGACTTGCCGGCAAGGACATCATCAAGGGCGGCAAGGGCTCTGATGTTCTCGAAGGACAAGGCGGCAACGACAAGCTCAAGGGCGGCAAAGGCGACGACATCCAGATTGGCGGCGCGGGCAAGGACATGCTCATCGGCGGTGCCGGGGTCGACATCAGCCGCGGCGGCATGGGCAATGACACCTACAAGGCGCGCGGCAAGGAAACCATCATTGAGGATGGCGGCACCGATACCGTGATGATGCGCAAGGGTCTCACGGAAAAAGACATAACGCTGTATCGCACAGCTTTGTCCGATGACCTGACAATCGAAACCCGCAAGGATTCCATTCTTGTGCAGGGCCACTTTACCGAAGGTGGCGGAATCGAGCAGCTCAAGCTCAAGAACAAGAACGGCACCAGCAAGGTCAACATCGCAGATATGGCGATCGAGACTTGGGGCAGCGATGCGAACGATTACCTGCGCGGTGACGAAGGCGGCGTGGCCCGCAAGGACGTGCTGCGCGGCGGGCTCGGCATCGACCGAATCTATGGCTACGAAGACGACGATACGCTCGATGGTGGTGCGGGCGACGACTATCTCTATGGCGCGAACGGCAATGACACCCTTATCGGCGGTCTTGGCAATGACTGGATGTATGGCGGCGCGGACGGCGACAGCTATGTGGTCGGCGTCGGCGACGATTTCGTCCAGGACTATGATTATCAAGGCGACAAGACCGACAGGATCGTGCTGGACCGCAACTTTGGTCTGGGCGATCTCGACTTTGCGCGGATGCTGGACGGCGATCTGCTGATTTCGTGGAAAGGCGGGTCGGTCCGGATAGACAATGCCTATCGCGAAGCTTACGCGATCGAAAAGCTGGAACTGGCCGGTGGCCGGGTAGTCAACCTCACCAGTCAGGCTGTCGTCACCCGTGGCACGGAAGACGGAGAAACCATCTACGGCAACCGCGAGGCACTTGGAAGTCACGACGATAAGATTGTCGGGCTCGGCGGCGATGACCGACTTTATGGTCAGGACGGCAACGACACGCTCGACGGCGGCGAAGGCGATGACGACATGTATGGCGGCATCGGCGCGGACCGTTATCTGGTCGGTTCGGGCGATGATTTCATTAGCGACTACGGCACCGATACGGATGGCAAGGACAGGGTTGTCCTTGCCCCCGGCATCAGCGCCGCCGATATCAGCTATGCCCGCAATTCCGCCGGCGATCTCGTAATTTCGTGGAAAAGCGGATCGGCCCGGATCGATAACGCGTTTTCCAAGCGGTACGCGGTGGAACTGCTGGAATTTGCCAACGGTTCTACGGTCGATCTGACCAGCATCTCTGCCGATACGATCGGAACCAACGGCGGCGAGACGATCTATGGCAACCGCGCCGATTACGGCGGCCGTGATGATACCATCTACGGGCTGGATGGGGACGATTACCTATATGGGTTTGACGGGGCCGATATTCTCGATGGCGGCGAAGGCGATGACCAGCTTGAAGGCGGCGCAGATGGAGACACCTATCGCGTCGGTTTCGGCCACGATCTGATCCGCGATTACGGATCGGGTGCCAGCGGCGAAGGCAAGGACCGGATCGAGATGGCACCGGGCATCGCGCCCGGCGATGTCAGCTATCGTCGGACGCTGGACGGTGCCTTGATGATCGAATGGGCCATCGGATCGGTCCAGATCAACTATGCCTTCGATGCCCGCTACGCGGTTGAAACACTGGCCTTCGCCAATGGCACAACCGTCGATCTGACCAAGCTGTCCCTGCCCACCATCGGCACCAGCGCCAATGACTACATCTACGGCAATACCGAGGATTATGGCGGCATCGACGATATGCTCTATGGTCTGGACGGCGATGACCGGCTGAATGGCTATGATGGCAATGACCGGCTGGATGGCGGTGACGGCGACGACCAGATGAACGGCGGGAATGGCGACGACATCTACCTTCCCGGCGCCGGCGAAAACTTTATTCAGGACTCAGGCGGTGCAGATACGCTTCTTCTCGGGGCTGGCATTTCCGCCAGCGACGTGGACTATACCCGTACCCACAACGGCACCCTGCTCGTGGATTGGGGCAGCGGGTCGGTCAGCATCCAGTCGGCCTATGACCAGAGCAGCGCCATCGAGGCACTGCAATTCGCCAATGGCAGCAAGATCGCTCTCACAGATGTCTTCGCGCCGACCATGGGCACGAACGCCAATGACTCCCTCGGCGGCAATCGAGAGGAGCTTGGCAGCCGCGACGACTACCTCGTCGGGCGCGACGGGAACGATACGCTTTACGGCTATGATGGCGCGGACATCCTCGAAGGCGGCAATGGCGACGACACCATGTACGGTGGCGAAGGCGCAGATACCTACCGTGTTGGCGAAGGCGACGACTATATCAGCGATGCTGCCAAGTCGGATCTGAGCGACGGTCCCGACACCATCCGGCTGGCCGCCGGCATCACGCAGGCCATGGTCACCTATCAGGCATACAGCAATGGTGATCTTTTGATTTCATGGGGCACGGGTTCTGCACGCATCGCCTATGCTTTCGACCAACGCTATGCCTTGGAACGGCTGGTCTACGACAACGGCGTGACGGTCGATCTGACCACGCTTGCGGTGACCATCACTGGCACCAACGGCAGTGAAACGATCTATGGCAATGACGAGGAATTCGGCACACAGGACGATGTTATCACCGGACTTGACGGGGATGACGCGATCTACGGCTATGACGGCAATGACACGCTTGACGGCGGGCTTGGCGATGACAAGCTCTACGGCGCCGCGGGCGAGGACGAATACATCGTCGGTCAGGGGCATGACCTAGTCAACGATTACGGCGACACCCGCGATGGCGACGATTATCTGAGCTTTGTCGCGGGTATCGACGCGGGCGATCTATCCTTCCTGCTGGTCGATGGCCAGCACCTGCGGGTGACATGGGACGAAGGTTCAGTACAGGTGCAGAACTGGTCGACAGCGCGCTACCAGGTGGAAAAGGCGCGCCTGGCCGACGGCACCATTATCGACCTGGTGACGCAAGCCAAGACCGCTTACACGACACCAGCGAACAAGACATTCTCTGGCGATGCCGGAAATAATACCCTGACCGGCGAAGACGGCAACGACCGGCTTTATGGCTATGCCGGGGCCGACACGCTTGAGGGCGGTCTCGGCAATGACACGTTGCAGGGCGGCGACGGGGGCGACACCTACAAGGTGGGCGATGGCGATGACGAGATCACCGACTATGGCAGCAGCGGCAGCGCGGCAGATGTGATCCAGCTGAAATCGGGGATCAACCCCGGCGATGTCTCTTTCAGCCGCGACAGTTCCGGCACGCTTCTGCTTGACTGGAAGGGCGGATCGGTTGCGATCAAAAATGCGTTCAGCAAAAATTATGCCGTGGAAACATTGCGCTATGGGAATGGGGTCACGCAGGATCTGAAGACGATCTCTGTCGCCACAATCGGGACGGGTGGAAACGACAACCTGCGCGGCAACCGCGAAACGCTCGGGTCGCGCAACGACACGCTTCGTGGGTTTGATGGCGACGACCAGCTTTACGGTTATGACGGGAACGACATTCTGGATGGCGGGCTTGGCGACGATAATCTTTATGGTGCCGAGGGCGGCGATATCTACCTCGTCGGCGATGGAGACGACTATATCTCGGATCGCGGCACGACCGGCGACAGCGATGACGAAGTCCGGCTGAAGAACGGGATCAACCCCGGCGATGTCACGATGCGCCTGCAAAACGGCGATATCTGGATCGGCTGGGACGACGGATCAGTCACCATCGACAACGGGTTCGACAGCTCCTACGCGGTCGAAAAGCTGCGCTATGGCAACGGCACCGTGGTCGATCTCACCTCGCTCGCGCTCGAGACCCATGGCACTACAGCGGATGACACGCTTTATGGCAACCGCGGGGATTTCGGTTCGCGCAACGACCTGCTGGTCGGGCTGGACGGCGACGACACCATGTATGGCTATGACGGTAACGACCGCTTCAGCGGCGGGCTTGGCGATGACAGCATGTACGGGGCCGAAGGGGGCGATACCTATTACGTCGGAGATGGTCATGATCTGATCTGGGACTACGGGCAGACGGGCGATCCCAAGGATGTGATCCGGATGAAGTCCGGGGTTTCTGCGTCGGATGTCAGCTATTCGCGCAGTTCCGGCGGCAATCTGGTCGCGGAATGGGCCGACGGGTCATTCACTATCCAGAACGCCTTCCGGTCGACCTATGCGGTCGAACAGCTCATCTATTCCGACGGGGCCACGGTGGACCTGACCAAGATCGCCGCGCCGACCTATGGCACCAACGCCAACGATACCGTTTCGGGCAACAATGGCGACATCGGATCGAAGACGGACGTGATTTACGGGCTCGACGGCGATGACCGGCTCTATGGGTATGATGGCGACGACACGCTGATCGGTGGGTTTGGCAATGATACCATGTATGGTGCGGCGGGAACCGATACCTATCTTGTCGGCGACGGGCATGACACGATCTCGGATTATGGAGATGCTGCGGACAAGGCCGACGTGATCAAGCTGAAATCCGGGATCTCGGCCAGCGATGTCAGCTATACTCTCACCTCAAGATCAGAACTGATCATCGATTGGGATAGCGGGTCCGTCACGATCCAGTACGCTTTCAACAAACGCTATGCCATTGAAACCCTTCAGTTTGCCGATGGCACCAAGGTGGATCTGACCAGCATCAATGCCGAATTGAGAGGCACCGGAGGGAATGAGACCCTTAATGGCAACAGGGCCGATCTCGGGTCGATAAATGATCGGATGTTCGGACTGGACGGGGATGACCGTCTCTATGGCTATGATGGCAACGACTGGATGGATGGCGGACTTGGCGACGATTTCCTCTACGGCTCGACCGGCGACGATACCTATGTCGCCAGCGAAGGCAGCGATACTTTCGACGACAGCCGCTCGGACAGTCTCGACACGATCCTGTTCAACTCGGTCTCTTCGGTGGATGAGTTGAGCTTTGCCCGCAGCGGCACCTACGATCTGTCGATAAGCTGGGCCCAGGGCGATATCCTGCTGAAGAACCACTATTATTCGGACGAGTACGCCTTTGAGCGGCTGATGTTCGACGATGGCAGTTGGACGGTTCTATCCGTCTGATCGGGACCGGGCCCCGCCCACATCCTCGGGGGCGATGGCAACGGATTTGACGATGGCGTGGCAATCGACGCCCTCGTCCAGACCAAGGGTCATGGCCGAACGCCGGGTGATGCGGGCAAGGATGGTTCCGGCGGGCGTCGCGAGCGATACCAGCATGCCCGGCCCCTCGCCCGCCCGAAGCGATTCCACTCGGCCCGGCAGGATGTTGAGCGCCGAGAGGCCTGCGGGACGCTGCCGCGACAGGATTACCTCCTGCGCGGCGATCCGGATGCGGATGAAACTTCCCGGTCGGTGCGGGACGCGCGGCAGGAAAAGCGGAATGCCCCCGGCATCAAGCTCGCTCAGACCATCGTCGTGATGCGCCTTTACCTCTGCGCGCAGGACCGCCCCTGCGGCGCGGATCCCTGCAGGTGTCACCATCGGATCGCCCAGCACTTCGAGCGCCGGACCCTGCCGTACGACCCGGCCATTTTCGAGCGCGATGACCGTGGTTGCCAGCCGCGCAACCTCGGCAGGGGCATGGCTGACGTAGAGGATCGGCACGTCAACCTCATCCCGGAGCCGTTCAAAATACGGGAGAATTTCCGCCTTGCGCCCTTCATCGAGCGAGGCCAGCGGTTCGTCCGCCAGCAGCAGACGCGGACCGGCGAGCAGCGCGCGCCCAATAGCCACGCGTTGTCTTTCGCCGCCGGACAACCGCGCCGGTCTGCGCGACATGAGCGGGCCAAGTCCGAGCATGTCGACCGTGCGATCCATTTCATCGGCATGGTGAGGGCCGCGCGCGAACCATCGCCCGTAGGACAGGTTCTGGGCAACTGTCAGATGCGGAAACAGCCGCGCATCCTGAAAGATATAGCCAAGCTGACGTCGATGGGTCGGAAGGTCGATCCGCCGATCCGTATCAAGCAGGTCGCGCCCATCGATCGTCACCCGCCCCCGGTCCGGTTTCAGCAGGCCCGCGACCGCGTTGATGATGGTCGTCTTTCCCGACCCGGACCGCCCGAAGAGCACGGTAAGACCTGCGGGCGCTTCGAAATCGACGTCGAGACCGAACCCCGAGAATTGATGCAATAGGCGAACCGAAACTGTCATGCGCTCCCCAGTCTCTTGCCGAGCCTGCGAGCGAGGATTTCCGACAGCAGTAGGGCCCCCATCGCCAGCGCAATCGAGATCAGAACCAGCCGGAAGGCGGAAGATTCCCCGCCGGGCACCTGTAGGAATGCGTAGATCGCTGTCGGCAGGGTCTGGGTCTGGCCGGGGATATTTGACACGAAAGTAATCGTGGCACCAAACTCGCCCATGGCCTTGGCAAGGGCAAGTATGCACCCGGTCAGAATGCCCGGCAGGATCAAGGGCAAGGTGACTGTGAGAAAGACCCAGACCCTTGAGGCGCCAAGCGTGGCTGCCGCCTGCTCGAGCCCGGGGTCGACAGCTTCGATCGACAGACGGATTGCCCTGACCATGAGAGGGAAGGCCATGACCGCCGCCGCAAGCGCCGCGCCGGTCCAGCGAAAGGCAAAGACAATACCGATGCTTTCCAGTGCCCGACCCAAGGGGGCCACCGGTGAAAACGTCATCAAAAGGAGGTAACCTGTTACGACAGGCGGCAGGATCAGCGGCAGGTGAACCAGCCCGTTCAACAAAAGCTTGCCCGGAAACTGCCACCGCGCCAGCGCATGCGCCACCAGAATGCCGAACGGCAGGCTGACCAAGGTCGCCCAGAAAGACACCTTCATCGACAGCATGACGGCGGCCATTTCTTCGGGCGTCAGCCAGTTCATTCAGCCAGTACCTCGAACCCCTGTTCTTCAAATATCAGGCGATTTTCCGGCTCGCGCAGGAAGTCGAGAAAGCGCTGCGCCAGTTCTGCATCGCCACGTGACGTGAGCGCGACGGGATAGATGATCGGATCGTGGCTCTCCTTGGGGAAGATACCAAGCACCTTAACCCGTTTCTCAGCCGTGGCGTCGCTGGCGTAGACAAGACCCAAAGGAGCCGCGCCGGTCGCCACGAGGGCAAGCGCGGCGCGTACGTTGTCGGCCTGTGCAATTTGTGGTGCCACTTCCTCCCAGAGCCCGAGCGAAGCAAGTGCCTGCTTGCCATAGATCCCGGCCGGCACCGCATCGACGAGAGCCATGGCAAGGCGGCCTCCCTTCAGCATATCCGTCAAATCCAGGGCTGAATCGATGACAACCGGCTCAGAAAAAGCGCCATAAGCGATCAAGGCAAGCCTGTTGCCGAGAAGATCAAATCGGCTGCCCGACCGGATAAATCCATTTTTTTCAAGATGATCCATCCAATCTGAATTCGCGGAAATGAAGACATCCGCTGGCGCAGCCTGTTCGATCTGACGCGCCAATGCGGACGAACCGGCAAGCGCCACGGCGATCTCAAGACCGGAAGCCTCTTCAAACCGGTCGGAGATCTGATCCATCGCGGTCTTGAGACTTGCGGCGGCGAACACAGTCAGATCCGCCGCCCTGCCCGCCCACGGGGTCAGGACCAGAACCGCCAAAAGAAAGGCGGACAGCAGGTTTCGCGGGACGTGGCGCATTCCAACTTCCGATATGTTCCTCAAAACATATCGACCCTACCCGTTGTGCTCGCAAGGAAAAACTTCAGTCTTCAGTCGGTTTCCGTAGGTTGTTCAGCTGTTCGATCTCTTTGATGGCCGCGTAAAGGGCCTTTTCCTCAAGCGCACGATAGGCTTGCAGCACCTCGTTGCCGGTTTCCGTGACCTCGGCGCCACCTCCCTTGGCCCCGCCGCGCGAACTCGTGACGACAGGCGATTTGAACATGGCGTTCATCGTTTCGACAAGCATCCAGGCGCGTTTGTAGCTCATACCCATCTCACGCCCCGCTGCAGCGATAGAGCCGGTGCGCGCGATGCGTTCCAGCAATTCGGCCTTGCCCGGACCGATCATTTCTTCGGGCCCGAAAACCAGCCTGAGACGCAGCTTGAAATCTTGTTCCGTCATTGCGGCAGTCTCGTTTCTTTGCGGAAGCAGGGCAAGCAAAGTTGCGTTTCCTTCCCGCCATACGGATCCGTCAAATTTGGAACGGATTCGAAAGCTTTGAACGACGGAGGGCAACGCAAATTAACAGGGCCGTAACCCCTGTCGCTTACCCGTTTCACCAAGAGCGTTTTCCAGAAAGAGATCCATGCAAAATTTTGCCCATGCCATCCGAAGCATGCCAATCACCCGTTCCATGATCCTTGTCGCGGCTGTGCCGGTGGCGTTCACCGTTTGCATGTCCTTCTTTCTGACCTACCCAAAGCTCCGCCAGATGTCGGAATACAACAGGATCCTGGACATTGCGGAACTGACGACCTTTCTCTCGGACCTCGTGCATGAGCAGCAAAAGGAACGCGGCGCCACGGCGGTATTCCTCAGCACCGCCGGTGCTTCCTTTTCCGTAGAGCTCGCCGCCCAGAGAAAGAACACCGACGAAAAACGCGGGCTCGCCGAGCAATCGATGGCGAAATATATGGGCCGGGCCGATGACAGCGAGACCAGTCTCCGAACTATCGAAAAGCTCCGCGATATAAAGCAGAAACTCGGCGAAATGACCGAAATCCGAGAACAAGTCGATGCGCTTTCCATCGCACCGCCACAGGCGATTTCCTATTATACCGGGCTGAACAATGCCATGCTGAGTGTCGTGACGCTGGCCTCTCTTGCCAGTAATGACACGAATACAGCAATGGAAATAAAGGCTTTTTCTAGCTTTCTGAACGGCAAGGAACGCGCCGGTATCGAACGCGCTATCGGTTCCAGCGGATTTGGCATCGGACGCTTCACTGTCGACCGGCTGCTGAAACTGCGAGACTTGATCAGTGTTCAGAACACGTTTTTCAACATTTTCCTTGAGGAAGCCAGCACAAAGGTCGCGACAGCCTACGAAGAAATGACCGCCTCGGAAGCCTTTGCCGATGTCGAACGCATGCGAGAAGTCGCCTTTGAAAGCACTGCCTTTCAGAACCTTCAGGGGATCACCGGCAACGATTTTTTCGGCGCAATGACAAAGAAAATCAACCTACTAAAAGGCTTCGAAGATCAGCTTGCAAAGGATATCCTCTTAGCGCTCGAAACTCGTCATGGCGACACGCGAAACCAGGCAATCATCAGTTTGGTGGCGAGCTTGGTCGCTGTCATTCTAGGCGCGTTCGCGGTCTGGATGGTGTCACACCCCGTTCGCGCATACATGGCCGAGGTTTCACAATCCGCATCGCGGATGGCCGAGGGGGACCTCGCGATACTGATGCCGCAGGCTACCAGCTCTGAGCTTGGCGAGATAGTCGTTGCACTGGATCATTTCCGGACCGCAACCATCAAAGCGCGCGAACAGGAAGCGCTGCGGCATGAAAGGGAAAAGGAAGATCAGAGGCTTCTGCAGGAAGAAAAAAGGCGACAGCAGGAAGACGAGAAGGAAAAGGCTTTGCATCGCGAAGCCGAACTTGAAGCTAAAAGAAAACGGGAAATCGCTATTGCCGAAGAGATTTCCGAGGTTGTAGCGGCCTGTGCCCAGGGTGATTTTGGCAAACGACTGTCACTACAAGACAAGGATGGCGTGTTCAAAAAAATCTGTTCCGGCATTAACGACATTTCGGAATCGACCGGGCAAGCCTTGCACGACATTTCGGACGCGCTGAGCGCATTGTCTCACGGCGATCTGAACCACACCGTAGCGACAACTCACAAGGGCGTTTTCGGCGATATCGCCCTGACACTCAACGAGATGCTCGAAAAGCTGAATACGATCGTCACGAGCATTCGCGGTAATACGGATGTGGTGTACAGTTACGCGGGCGATCTTTCCAAGTCTTCGGAAAGCCTCTCGCAGCGTACTGTCCGAAACTCTGCCGCGCTGGAAGAAACCAGCGCCGCCCTCTCCCAGATCGAGAAATCGGTCTCCGGCGCATTGGAGAATGCGCGGAAAGCGAGGAACAGCGCCGCCAGCGTGGTTCAGGAATCGCAAAGCGGCATCGCGACGGTCGATCAGGCTGTCGCTGCCATGCAGGAGATCAAGGTAAGCTCGGATTCCATTTCAAAAATCATCGACCTGATAAATGGAATTGCCTTTCAGACCAATCTTCTGGCGCTCAACGCGGGGATCGAGGCGGCCCGTGCCGGTGAATCGGGTCGTGGTTTTGCTGTGGTTGCATCCGAAGTCAGGGCATTGGCCGCACGCTCACTGGAAGCGGCGAGCGAAATCTCCAGTGTGATTTCGGACACTGGGGAAAAGGTCGACGAGGGCGTGCGGCTCGTCAACCTGAGCGGCGATGCACTGAAGGTGATCACCAATTCTATTCTGACCGTCGCTCAGAATATCGATTCAGTTGCGGAGAGCGCGGATGATCAGGCCGCTGGCATCAAGCATATCGCATCCTCCACCGACGAACTCGACCGGTCCACTCAGGACAACGCATCCATGTTCGAAGATAACACGCAGGTCATCGCAAAGATGAAAGACGCGACCCTGACGCTTTTGAACGAAGTGGACTTTTTCAAGACGGGTTCAAAGCAAGCAAGCGGTATGTCTCTACAGAAAATGGCCATGCGTGCGTGACTGGAACTGACCGTTGACGAGATAAGCTCTGGTTAAAAGGGCATATCCTCAATCGAACTTACGAACTGGGCGACGATTTTCTTGATACCGGCTTTCTCAAAATCGATTTCAAGCTTGTCGCCCTCGATATTAAGAATTGCGCCGTAGCCGAACTTTTGATGGAAAACGCGCTCACCAACGGTGAAACTGCTCGTCGCGGTTACATCTATAACCGTGTTCCGGGTCTCTTTCGGCTGTGACAAACCGCGCCGGTTCGAGTTCTCCTGAAGCCGTTTCCAACCGGGAGAGTTGTAGACATTCGCCTTTGCGACCCGTTCTTCAATCCCGCCGCCTGACATGCCCGCCATGCTACCGCCCCCGTAGAGCCCCGGCGGGGTGAGAACATCAACATGCTCCTCTGGCAGTTCATCGATGAAACGCGACGGCATCGACGATTGCCACTGGCCGAAGACGCGCCTGTTGGCTGCAAATGAGATCGTACAAATCTCTTCGGCCCGGGTTATCCCGACATAAGCCAGCCTGCGCTCTTCCTCGAGCCCTTTGAGGCCGGATTCATCCATGCTGCGCTGCGAGGGGAAGAGGCCATCCTCCCAACCGGGCAGGAACACCGCCGGGAATTCGAGCCCCTTCGCGGCATGGAGGGTCATGATGCTGACCTTGGCATCGGAATCCGCCTGCTCGTTGTCCATGATCAGGCTGACGTGTTCGAGAAAGCCCTGAAGGTTTTCAAAAGATTCCAGTGCCTTGATCAGCTCTTTCAGGTTTTCCAGTCGACCCGGCGCCTCGGGCGTCTTGTCGTTCTGCCACATCGCCGTATAGCCGGATTCGTCGAGAACGATCTCGGCCAGTTCCGTATGCGGTGTCTCGGGCGAACCAAACTCGGAGGGGCTATCGAGGTCTTCGATCACGCTGTCGTCACTGTCTGAGATCACAACACGCGGGCCCCGCGTCATCTCGTGCCAGCGCGCGATCCCGTCGACAAGATGACGCAATTCGCCCCCACCCTTGCCCTTGATTGCGCCTTCCTGCAGGGCGATCCTTGCCCCGTCGACCAGCGACACGCCATTGTCTCGCGCCGTTGTCTGTATGATCTGCTGCGCCTTGTTACCGAGACCGCGCTTGGGCGTGTTCACGATCCGCTCGAACGCGAGATCATCATCGGGCGAGGTCACGACACGGAAATAGGCCATCGCGTCGCGGATTTCGAGCCGTTCGTAAAAACGCGGACCGCCGATGACGCGATAGGGCAAACCGATCGTCAGAAAACGGTCCTCGAAGGCACGCATCTGGTGGGAGGCGCGCACGAGAATCGCCATGTCGTCGAGATCGAAACCGCGCATGCCTCGGGTGCCGCCCTGCATCGCCTCGATTTCCTCACCGACCCAGCGGGCTTCTTCCTCGCCATCCCAATGACCGATCAGACGGATCTTTTCGCCGTCCTGCTCCTCGGTCCAGAGTTCCTTGCCAAGCCGGCCCTGATTGCCCCGGATAACACCGGAAGCGGCCGCGAGGATATGTGGGGTCGACCGGTAGTTCTGTTCCAGACGGACCACATGGGCACCGGGAAAATCCTTTTCAAACCGAAGGATATTGCCCACTTCAGCGCCTCGCCAGCCATAGATCGACTGGTCGTCGTCGCCGACGCAGCAGATATTCTTGTGGCCCTGAGCAAGCAGCCGCAGCCAGAGGTACTGGGCGACGTTGGTATCCTGATATTCATCGACTAGGATGTATTTGAACCAGCGCTGGTACTGCTGAAGAACATCTTCATGCGTCTGGAAAATCGTTACCATGTGCAGCAGAAGATCGCCAAAATCGACAGCGTTCAGCTCTTTCAGGCGGGTCTGGTATTGGTCGTAGAGCTCGGTGCCGCGGTGATTATAATGGCCCGCATCCGAAGCCGGCACCTTGTCAGGCGTCAGGGCGCGGTTCTTCCAGTCGTCGATGAAAGAGGCCAGCATGCGGGCGGGCCAACGCTTGTCATCGATATTCGCGGCGGAAATCAGTTGTTTCAGCAGGCGGATCTGATCGTCGGTATCGAGGATGGTGAAGTTGGACTTGAGACCGACCAGTTCGGCATGGCGGCGCAACAACTTGACGCAGATCGCGTGGAAGGTGCCAAGCCACGGCATACCTTCGATCGATTGGCCGAGCATCTGACCGACCCGGTTCTTCATTTCGCGCGCGGCCTTGTTGGTGAAGGTCACCGCGAGAATTTCGTTCGGACGCGCGGTGCCGGTATTCAACAGATGCACGATCCGGGCGGTGAGCGCACGGGTCTTGCCGGTGCCCGCGCCGGCCAGCATCAGCACTGGCCCGTCAAGGGTTTGCACCGCCTCGCGCTGCGCCGGGTTCAGCCCGTCGAGATAGGGTGTCGGCCGCGCAGCCATGGCGCGGGCGGAGAGAGAGGCGGCCTCAAAGGCGTCCGTATCGTCGAAACTGCTCATACCTTTTAACCTATCGCAGCATGGCCGGGGTTTAAAGATACGTTCGCATTTCGTTCTTCACAAATTCAAGGGCAGAATTGACACGGCCTTCCAAGCGGGCAGGGATTGACTGGACAATCCTTTCGGCCTGCACGCAAATGCGGTCATGGACCTACACGGCAAATACCCCGGACTTTACGATCTGAAAAAGAGAGCGCGGCGGCGCATCCCGAAATTCGTCTGGGAATACCTCGACAGCGGAACCGGGCAGGAAGCGACCAAGCAGCGCAACCGGTTGGCCCTGGACAGGATCGGTTTCGAGCCATCGATCCTGCATGGCGAGCAGACGCCGGACCTGCGGCAGACATTTCTGGGTCATGAATTCCCCCTGCCCTTTGGCATTTCACCGGTGGGCATGTCGGGCTTGATCTGGCCTGGCGCGGAACAGCTGCTTGCGAAAGCGGCGGCAGAGGCCGGATTGCCCTATACGCTAAGCACGGTCGCCAGCCAGAGCCCAGAGGACGTGGCACCGGTGCTGGGCAAGCATGGCTGGTTCCAGATGTATCCGCCAAAGGACGAGAGTATCCGCACGGACATGTTGCAGCGTGCGCGCGACAGCGGGTTCACGACACTGGTGTTGACCGCCGATGTGCCCGTATCATCGCGGCGCGAACGACAGACGCGATCTGGACTGACGCAACCGCCCCGCCTCACGCCACGGCTTATGGCGCAGGTCATGCGCTGCCCATCATGGGCACAGGGTATGGCCCGTCGCGGCATGCCGCATATGCGGGGGCTCGACAAATATATCGGCGAAGAGCACGCGAACCTGCCATCGACCGCCCATGTCGGCTACCTTTTGCGGACCTCGCCGGACTGGGAATACGCCCGTTGGTTGCGCGATCACTGGGACGGGCCTTTTATCGTCAAGGGTGTGATGCGAGTCGATGACGCCCGTGCGTTGGAAGACCTCGGTGTCGATGCGATCTGGGTGTCGAACCACGCCGGACGCCAGTTCGATGGCGCGATGGCCTCGATCGAGGCGCTGCCTGCGATTCGCGCCGCCACGGGC
>JAAEZD010000004.1:162376-206961 GCA_018223035.1 Paracoccaceae bacterium | reverse complement strand
TTTTTGATGGGGGCGTCGAAGGCGGGCTGGATATTTTGCGTGCGCTCGCGCTGGGGGCAGATTTTGTCATGCTGGCGCGTGCCTTTCATTACGCGCTTGGCGCGCTTGGTTCGCAGGGACCCGCCCATCTGATAGATATGCTCAGGCTCGACCTGATCGCGAACATGGGACAGATGGGGATCGAAAGCTTCTCGGGCCTGCCCAAGCCGATTTCGCTGGACCATATCGATCCGGCAGGGAGAGCGTATTGATATTGCTTGCGCCGCGTTGCAGCATATCGTTTGTTAACTAAGTGATAGCCAGTCGGCAAGGTCGTTAAGTGCCTGGGAAGGGAGACCCTAAATGCCTGAATTTTCAAAGATTCTCATCGCGAACCGAGGAGAGATCGCCATCCGCATCATGCGGGCCGCGAATGAGATGGGCAAGAAAACGGTCGCCATCTATGCCGAAGAGGACAAGCTTGGCCTGCACCGTTTCAAGGCCGACGAAGCCTATCGCGTCGGTGAAGGGCTTGGACCTGTCGCTGCCTACCTATCGATTGACGATATCATACGTGTGGCCAAGGCAAGCGGCGCGGATGCGATTCATCCCGGTTATGGTCTGCTGAGCGAGAACCCGGATTTCGTGGATGCCTGCGACCACGCGGGAATCACCTTTATCGGTCCCCGTGCGGAAACCATGCGCAAGCTTGGCGACAAGGCCAGCGCCCGTCAGGTCGCCATTGAGGCCGGTGTGCCGGTTGTTCCTGCGACCGAAGTGCTGGGCGATGATATGGAAGAAATTCGCAAGCAGGCAGGCGAAGTCGGCTATCCGCTCATGCTCAAGGCCTCATGGGGCGGTGGTGGACGCGGGATGCGTCCGATCAAGTCAGAGAAAGAGCTCGCCGAAAAGGTCAAGGAAGGACGGCGCGAGGCCGAGGCCGCCTTTGGCAATGGCGAAGGCTATCTTGAAAAGATGATCACCCGCGCCCGCCACGTCGAGGTGCAGATCCTTGGCGACAAACATGGCGGGATGTATCACCTCTTTGAACGGGACTGTTCGGTTCAGCGACGCAACCAGAAGGTCGTCGAACGCGCCCCTGCCCCTTATCTTTCGGACGAACAGCGCGCCGAGATCTGCGAGCTTGGCTACAAGATCTGCAAGCACGTAAATTACGAATGCGCCGGGACGGTCGAATTCCTGATGGATATGGCCTCGGGCCAGTTCTTTTTCATCGAAGTCAATCCAAGGGTTCAGGTCGAACACACCGTGACCGAAGAGGTCACCGGCATCGATATCGTGCGCGCGCAGATCCTGATTGCCGAGGGCAAGAACATCGCCGAGGCCACCGGTAAAGATACTCAGGATGACGTCAAACTGACCGGCCATGCGCTGCAATGCCGGGTGACGACCGAAGACCCGCAGAACAACTTTATCCCTGATTACGGTCGTCTCACCGCGTATCGTTCAGCCACGGGCATGGGTATCCGCCTTGATGGAGGTACTGCCTATGCGGGCGGCGTCATCACGCGGTATTACGATTCCCTTCTGACCAAGATTACCGCCAAGGCCCCGACCCCGGAAATGGCGATCAAGCGGATGGACCGGGCGCTGCGCGAATTCCGTATCCGGGGCGTCAGCACCAATATCGCTTTCGTCGAGAACCTGCTGAAGCACCCGACGTTTCTGTCGAACGAATACACCACTACGTTCATCGACGAGACGCCAGAGCTGTTTCAATTCTCCAAGCGGCGCGACCGGGGCACCAAGGTTCTGAATTATATCGCCGACATTACGGTGAACGGACATCCCGAAACGAAGGGACGCCCCGAACCCCATCCCGATCTGAAACCCGCGAAACCGCCCAAACCGAATGGCGAGCCGATGATGGGTACGCGCAACCTGTTGGAGCAGAAAGGCCCGCAGGCGGTCGCCGACTGGATGAAGGCTCAGCGTCAGCTTTTGATTACCGACACCACAATGCGCGACGGGCACCAGTCGTTACTGGCCACGCGGATGCGCTCCATCGACATGATCAAAGTGGCCCCGACCTATGCCGCCAACCTGCCGCAACTGTTCTCGGTCGAATGCTGGGGCGGCGCGACTTTCGACGTGGCCTATCGGTTCCTGCAGGAATGCCCGTGGCAGCGGCTGCGCGACCTGCGCGAAGCGATGCCGAACCTGATGACGCAGATGCTTTTGCGTGGCTCGAACGGGGTTGGCTATACGAATTACCCGGATAACGTCGTGCAGTTTTTTGTGAAACGCGCGGCCGAAACCGGCATCGACGTCTTCCGCGTTTTCGATTCACTGAACTGGGTCGAGAACATGCGTGTCGCGATGGATGCGGTGCTTGAGACCGGCAAGATCTGTGAAGGCACGGTTTGTTACACCGGCGATATCAACGATCCGGACCGCGCCAAGTACGACCTGAAATACTATGTCAACATGGCCAAGGAGCTACGCGATGCTGGCTCGCACGTGCTGGGACTTAAAGACATGGCGGGGCTGTTGAAACCGGCGGCTGCCCGCATCCTGATCCGCGCCTTGAAGGAAGAGGTCGGGCTACCGATTCACTTCCACACGCATGATACGGCAGGCGTGGCCTGTGCCACCATCCTCGCCGCCGCAGAGGCGGGTGTAGATGCGGTCGATTGTGCGATGGACGCGCTTTCCGGGAACACGTCGCAGGCGACGCTGGGCTCGGTCGTCGAAGCGCTGCGGCACACGGATCGCGACACCGGGCTGGACATCAAGGCAATTCGCGCGATTTCGGATTACTGGGAAGCCGTGCGCGGTCAGTATACAGCCTTTGAAAGCGGCCTGCAGGCCCCCGCCTCGGAGGTTTACCTTCACGAGATGCCCGGTGGTCAATTCACCAACCTGAAAGGTCAGGCCCGCTCGCTTGGGCTTGAGGAACGCTGGCACGAGGTCGCCCGCACCTATGCCGACGTGAACATGATGTTCGGCGATATCGTCAAGGTCACACCCTCGTCCAAAGTGGTCGGCGACATGGCACTGATGATGGTCAGCCAGGGACTGACCCGCGAACAGGTCGAAGATCCTGCCGTGGACGTCGCGTTTCCCGACAGCGTGATCGACATGATGCGCGGCAATCTGGGCCAGCCGCCGGGCGGGTTCCCAGACCACATCGTCAAGAAGGTACTGAAAGACGAGAAACCCGGGACCGAGCGCCCGGGCAAGCACCTGCCCCCGGTCGATCTGGAAGAGGTCCGCGCCAAGGTCCGGGCCGAGCTCGAAGGCAAGGAGATCGACGACGAGGATCTGAACGGCTATCTCATGTATCCAAAGGTCTTCCTCGATTACATGGGCCGTCACCGCAACTATGGCCCGGTCCGCAGCCTGCCGACTCACGCTTTCTTTTACGGCATGGAGCCGGGCGAAGAGATCGCGGCTGAGATCGACCCGGGCAAGACCTTGGAAATCCGGCTGCAGGCTATCGGTGAAACGGATGAAAACGGCGACGTAAAGCTGTTCTTTGAACTCAACGGCCAGCCGCGTGTGGTCCGGGTACCCAACCGGATGGTCAAGGCAACGACGACCCAACACATCAAGGCCGAAGCAGGTAACGTCAACCACATCGGTGCGCCGATGCCCGGTGTCGTGGCAAGCGTTGCGGCCACCGCGGGGCAAAAGGTCAAATCCGGCGATCTGCTGCTAACCATCGAGGCGATGAAGATGGAAACCGGTATCCACGCAGAGCGTGATGCGGTGATCAAGGCGGTACACGTGCAGCCCGGCGGTCAGATCGATGCCAAGGATCTGCTGATCGAGCTGGAATAAAGCGATGGTCCGTCCTTCTGCCGAGGCGTGGAGATGACGGACCGTGTCGCCCTGCTGCGGGGCATAAACGTTGGCGGGGCGAACAACCTCAAAATGGCGGATCTGCGCGGTCTGGCGGAAAGGCTAGGATGGTCCGGGGTGCGGACGGTTCTGGCCTCGGGCAACCTGCTGTTTCGCTCGGAGTTTTCGCCCCGCTTTCTTGCCAACCAGATGACCGACGCTCTGGAGCGCGCGTTTGGGTTAAACCTGTCGGTGATAGTCCTGACCTCGGCCAGCTTTGGAGAGGCGCTGGACGCCTGCCCTTTTGAGCCTGAGGACAACCGGCAGGTGCATCTGTTCTTTCCCGACAGCGAAATTTGGCTTGATCAGGAAATCATTGGCAACTTCAGAGCGCAGTCGGAAGAACTGAGGATAAACGCCAACATCGCGTATTTTTACACGCCGGATGGCTTTGGACGGTCGAAACTTGCCGCCAAGATGGAAAGCGCATTGGGCAGCACCGCAACCGGTCGAAACCTGCGCACATGCCGGAAGATTGCAGACTTGTCTTGCTAGGCGGGCAGCGTCGCCTCGGCTTGCCTTACATCCATTACGATAGCGGACGATTGATGCCCGCCACATTTCGAAGACAAGGCGCTGGGATTACGAAATCAGGAGGGCTACGAAAATCGCAGCACCCAGAATCGCGATCTTGATCGTCTGAAGGTACTTCATCTCCCGTTACTCCGGTTGGGTTCTTTGGGTGGTGTAACGCAGCATTCGGCACTTTCCGTCGCCGCCTGACAAAAAAATCGAAAAGCGTCGTTTTTCCTCTTGCAGACCCCGGCGGTTATTTATACATCCCCGCTACACAAGGAAGCGGGCGTAGCTCAGGGGTAGAGCATAACCTTGCCAAGGTTAGGGTCGGGCGTTCGAATCGCCTCGCCCGCTCCAATATAACCGGATTACCCACGGTTAGTGTGACAAGGCCGCCTTCGGGCGGCCTTTGTGTTTTCAGCACCTTGGAAATGATTTTTTCTAGCGCGCATGAAAAAACCGCCCGAGAAGCGTTCAGGCGGTTTTGTTTCTACTGCAGGTTTTCTGATTGCGGCTCAGGCAGTCACGACGCCCTGTATCGCCAGCAAGACGGAATCGACGGCCGAGGTCATCAGCGCCTCGTCCTCGCACTCGGCCATGACGCGGATCAGCGGTTCGGTCCCGGAACGGCGGATCAAGAGACGGCCCTTGCCCGATAATTGCGACTCCGCCTCGCGGATCGCCGCCTTGACGCTTTCGGCATCCAGCGGAGACTGGCCCTGCTCATAGCGGATGTTCTTGAGCAGTTGCGGCACCGGGTCGAACTGCCGTGCCAGCGCGCTTGCAGGCAGGCCTGACCGCACCATTTCCGACAGGAAATGCAGGCTCGCCATGAGACCGTCGCCCGTTGTGGCATAATCGCTCATCACGATATGGCCCGACTGTTCACCGCCGAGGTTGAACCCGCCTTCTCGCATCCTTTCCACCACGTAGCGGTCACCGACTGCGGTTCGCTCAAGCCGCAGCCCCTGCCCTTGCAGGAAGCGTTCCAGCCCGAGGTTAGACATGACGGTTGCCACCAGCGCATCGCCCTTGAGCTGCCCGTCCGCCGCCCAGCGCGACGCGAGCAAAGCCATGAACTGGTCGCCATCGGCAAAGACGCCGTTTTCGTCGATCATGATGACGCGGTCAGCGTCCCCGTCGAGACAGATACCCACATCCGCACCCTGCGCGACAACCATTTCAGCCGCCGCCATGGGCTGGGTCGAGCCGCAGCCGCGGTTGATGTTCGACCCGTTCGGCGTGACCCCCATCGGAATCACATCCGCACCCAGTTCCCAGAGGATTTCGGGCGCGGTGCGGTGGGCGGCACCGTTCGCGCAATCCACCACCACCCGCAGCCCATCGAGCCGCAGATCGCGGGGCAGAGAGGCTTTGACCCGCTCGCCATAGCGGAAACGCGCGTCGTCGATACGTTTGGCGCGGCCGATGTTCTCGGCAGTTTCCGGCTCTACTCCGGATTCGATCAGCGCCTCGATCTCGGTTTCCGCGGCGTCGGAGAGTTTGAACCCGTCCGGGCCAAAGAACTTGATTCCGTTATCTTCGGCCGGGTTGTGGCTGGCCGAGATCATGACACCCAGATCGGCCCTCATGGAACGGGTCATCAGACCGACCGCCGGTGTGGGCACCGGCCCCAGCAGCAGCACGCTCATCCCCGTAGACGTCAGCCCGGCGGTCAGCGCGTTTTCAAACATGTAGCCTGACAGCCGTGTATCCTTGCCAATGACCACACGATGCACGCCGCCCGACTCGCGCTGGAAATAGCGTCCCACCGCCGCACCGATCCGAAGCGCCATCTCGGCTGTCATCGGATGCGTGTTCGCGCGACCGCGTACACCATCGGTTCCAAAGAGTTTGCGCATATCGTCTACCTCACCGCATTCCAGAGCCTGACCGCCTGCACCGTTTCCGGCACATCGTGAACCCGCAGGATTTGCACACCCTGCGCCAGCCCCGCAAGCCCGACGGCGATGGAACCGGCCACCCGGCGATCCGCCACCGGTTCTTCGCCTATGGTACCGATGAACTTCTTGCGAGACACGCCCAAAAGCACGCCGCAGCCCAGACCGTGAAACAGGCTCAGGTTACGCAAAATAGTCAGATTGTGATCCTTGGACTTTCCGAACCCGATGCCCGGATCGACCAGCATTGCGCCACGCGGCATGCCCGCCTCTTCAAGCCGGTGAACGGCGGCTTCGAGGAAATCGTACACGTCCAGCAGCACATCATCGTAACGCGGTGCCATCTGCATGGTGGCCGGATCGCCCTGCGCATGCATGATGCAGACCGGCAGACCGTGTTCCACGCAGTACGGCGCAAGTTCGGAATCATATTCGAAACCGCTGACGTCATTGATCAGCGTCGCGCCAGCCTCGACTGCGGCGCGGGCCACGGCGAGCTTGCGCGTATCTATGGAAATCGACACATCGCTATGCGCACGAATGGCAGCGATAACCGGCGCGGTGCGGGCAATCTCTTCTTCATCAGGCACGGTTTCCGAACCGGGTCGCGTCGATTCACCGCCGATGTCGATGATCGTCGCCCCTGCAGCCACCATTGCGAGCGCCGATTGCACGGCGACCTGCGGCTTCACATGCCTGCCCCCGTCCGAGAAACTGTCGGGCGTCACGTTCAGAATGCCCATCACTTGCGGCTGCGTCAGGTCGAGCCCGGCAATCGGCAGATGCGCCGTGCTTAGCCGGGTGAGCACGTCATGCGGCGCCTTTTCTGCCGGTATCAGATGGCCCGGAGCGCCACGTTCCAGAACCTCGACCGAGGCGAACCAGAGAGGGCCGCCATGCAGTGCAACGGCTTCGGGCGGGCGGAGATTGTCCTGTTGGACAAGCGGGCGATAACGAACGGTCACAGCAATTCCCGATCAATCCTGCACTGGCGCAAGGGAACGTCGGGATTGATGGGCAACTCGCCCCCGATCACCAGCATTTCCTCGGCCTCGAAAGTGCGCGCAAACCACGCGGCAAGCGCCACGGCATCGCCCGGTTGGGCAGAGGGGTCATCCACCGCGTCGAGAACGATTTTCGACGGGGCCCAGACAGAGATCTGCCCGTTTTTCATCGCCCAGTCGAGTTCGGTCCGTGTGGACACCACAACGCAACGCGGATCACGCGCGGCCAGAACCCAGGCGTTCTGCTCGATGGACAGCAGATCAATGCGACGCTGAGTCATCCGGTGACCTGTCTGCGGTGCCTCTGCCTCGGGCGCGCCGACACAGAGGATGAGCGGACCAGACGTCGCGGTCAGTTGATCGATCCAGCCCGACAGATGCTCTGACGCGATTGCCCCGTTGGAGAGGTAAACCAGACGGGGATGCGGACGTTCGAACGCCGTCGCATCCGGTGCATGGCCATCCTGGGCGCGCACGATTTCAACACCAAGAGCCCCCGGACCCCGGTCGAGCTTTTCCACACGGACAAAAACACGTACGGCCTGAGGTTCAAGCAGGATGCGTTCGGCCACGCGTTCGGCAAGTGTTTCGAGCAGGTTCAGACGCTCTTCGGAAAGTTCCGCTGCGATGGCTTCGGTCACGCGATCATAGCTGAGGATGCGATCGACATCGTCATCGATCGGGCCGGTCAGCGGCTGCACTTCGACGACCACGTTGAACCGGATGCGCTGGGTGCGGCCGCGTTCGGCCTGAAATGCCCCGATCTCGACATCGACCAGATGGTCTCGCAGGGAAATCCGGTCCAACGGCCGATCTTCGGCTGTTGCCTCGGCGCGCTCGGTGGGATGTGCGAAGGCAAGGCGGATATCGGAATTCATTTGGGGGCTGCCTTCGGTCGCTTCATTCAGTGGCGATATAGACCACGCGGCGGCATTTAACAGACCCACCTCCGCCGTACCAGCACCCGAAAACGGCGTTTTTCCCGTGAGGTCAGTTGCTCGCGGTGCGGTAATTGTGCCGGTAGAAGATATGCACCCCGATGCGCGCGGTCTGTTTGTAGACACGGGACCAGCTTGGGTTCACGGCGGTGGTGTGGTAGTGGGTCGCCCCGCCGGTCAGGCCACCTGCCGCGCCGTCAAGCACGGCCCGCGCAACCTTGGACACGCGCTCATAGGCGCTGCGTTCGGCAATCGTATCCTTGTGGCCGTCGCAGGTATAGGTGAACTGGCACTGGAAGCGTCGACCTGTACCTTGCTTGATGACACCGCAGAGGGTCGAGGGGAACCGGGCGCTTTTGACGCGGTTGAGGATAACCTCGGCGACGGCAAACTGACCCTTGATGGTTTCGCCCCGAGCTTCGAAGTACAGCGCTTCGGCAAGGCAACGCCACTGATCATCACCTTTCGCCTTTGGCTGCGAGTCGATCCATGACCGGGTATATTTCACCGATTGCGGTCGCGGCTTGGCGCGGACATCGCCGCGTGTCAGAAGAGATTTGAGATGGCGGCCAGGAACATTTTTCAACGCGATCTGTTCTTTCTGGAACAGATCCGTGAGATCAGTATCGGCCCTGGCAGCAGCCGTGTGAAATGCGGCCAGAAACACGGCGGCCGCGACAAAAAAACTCTTCATTCTATCCCCCTGGGAACGATCCGTTAAGGATCCCTCGGCGTATAGTCCAAGGGACGATTTAGCCGAGACGGGCGATAAGGTCCAGTTTTTGACAAAAAGCAAGCATTCTTTCGCCTAAATGGCGTTATTTACTTTCTGTTACGTGCGCGCCACTTCCACAACATCTGGGCCAGCGATGATTTCTGATCGCCCATCTTGTGGTTTATTGCCAGTTGCGCCGCCGCGAGTCTGGCCACCGGAACCCGGAATGGTGAACATGAAACATAGTCGAATCCAGCTTCGCGACAAAAGGCGATTGATTCGGGATTCCCGCCGTGTTCACCGCAAATCGACAGGGTGATTCCCGGGTTTCCAATCCTGCCGCGCTCGGCCCCAAGCTTGAGCAATTCGCCGACGCCATCCTGATCGAGCACGTGGAACGGATCCTCGGGAAAGACGCCTTTCTGGATGTAAGCAGACATGAACCGACCGGCGTCGTCGCGCGACAGACCATAAGTCATCTGGGTAAGGTCGTTGGTGCCGAAACTTAGAAACGCGCTGTGAGGCGCAATCTCATTCGCCCGGAGCGCCGCCCGGGGCGTTTCGACCATTACACCAAGCCGATAGTCGAAATCGCGCCCGCGCTCGCTGCGCACAGCGCTCGCGACGGCATCGAGGCGCGCCTTGACGAGCTCGACCTCGCGCCGGGCAGAAACCAGCGGGATCATGATCTCGGGCACAACCGGGTCGCCCTTGTCGCTGGCCTCCAAGGTCGCTTCGAAAATCGCACGCGCCTGCATATCGTAGATTTCCGGCACGGTGACCCCAAGACGGACGCCGCGCAGGCCCAGCATCGGGTTGTACTCCCCCATCTCGTCAACGCGACGGGTTACATCGCTCACCGGAATATCCAGCGCCTCGGCAAGCTCGCGCTGGCCAGCGCGAGAGGTCGGCAGGAATTCGTGCAGCGGCGGATCGAACAGTCGGATACAGACCGGCCTGCCCTCCATGATCCTGAAAAGCTGCGTGAAATCATCGCGTTGCATTGGGAGCAGTCGGGCAAGAACGGCGGCCCGGCCCTCGCTCGTTTCGGCAAAGATCATCTCCCGCATGACGATAAGACGCGCAGGATCAAAGAACATATGCTCGGTCCGGCAGAGGCCGATCCCCTGCGCATCGAAATTCCGGGCGGTCTGTGCGTCTTCGGGCGTGTCGGCATTCGCCCTGATGCCTATGTCGCGTTCCGCATCGGCCCAGGCCATCAGGCTCTGAAAGGCATCGTCCAGCGCTGCTTCGAGCATCTCCGGCGCGCCGGCGAGCACTTCGCCTGACGAGCCGTCGATCGTGATAACATCGCCTGCCTTGAGAACGCGCCCGTCCGAGGCGGTGATGGTCTGGTTCTTGGTGTCGAACCGCATGGCCGAAGCGCCGACGATGCAAGGCAGGCCGAGGCCGCGCCCGATGACCGCCGCGTGACTGGTGATGCCGCCCTTTTCGGTCAGAACCGCCGCCGCCGCATGCATGCCGCGCACGTCTTCCGGCGAGGTCTCCCGTCTGACCAGCACGCAGGGTTCCCGCCGCGAGGCGCTTGCCTGCGCGTCGGCTGAGTTGAACACGATCCGTCCTGTGGCGGCACCGGGGCTGGCCGCGATCCCGCTGCCCAATACGTCGCGTTTTGATTCCGGATTGACCTGCCGGTGCAAAAGTTCGGTGAGGTTGTTCGGTTCTACCCGCATCAGCGCTTCCTGCGGGGTGATGATACCGTCCTGCGCCAGCCGGACCGCGATCCGAACCGTCGCGCGCGAGGACCTCGGCACCCGAACGCCATCGAGGATATGCACCTTACCGTTGCCGATCACGAATTCGATCTGCATTTCTTCGCGCAGCTTGACGCGCATCAGCGCCGCATCTTCCTTGAGTTCTTCGAAAGCGCGCGGTGCCAGTTCTTCGAGAGAGGGACCCCGTTCATCCTTTTCAAGGTAAAGCGCCGCGCTTCCAGCCCCCAGCGCCTCCCTACCCTGACTCTGGCTCAGGTAACGGCCCGTGATCTGCGGCAGGCCGGTGACGGTATTCACGAGCTGGAACACGCCTGAGCCACATTCACCCTTGCCGAAACCGGGGATCATCTCCTGTACGACCAGTCCCAGCCCGGCGTCAGCTGGCGCGCCCTTGGCCTGTCGCAACAGCCGTGCCGATGTGCCGTCCCACGCCCGCGCCATAGAGCCCAGAACGGCGGCAAGCTGTTCGCGCGGATCCTGCGGGAAACGCTCGTCGGTTTCCTCTTCATAGGCCTGGAGCATCGCGAGAAGGCTGTCGGAGCCGTCATTCGGAATTTCATCGAAGACATCCGGATCAAGCCGCGCCACGTTGATCGCGTAGGATTGCACGAATCTTGAATATATGGCCGCCGCCGCATCATGGCCCAGCGTGTTGCTGAGCTGCGCATAGCGGATTTCGTTCATGCCGATGTTGAGAACGGCGCCGGGACCACCCCAATCGGGATCCTCCGAGGACGGGCGCACACACAGCAGGGTGTCCTTGTTGAACTGCTCTACGATAGCGGAAACGTCTGGCAGGTAACCTTCGGCGATCTGCCGAACTGCATCGAAAGATAGCGCCACCGTGGTCGGAACCGGCAATTCAAGCCGGATCAGACGCTGCAGACATTTGGCACGGCCCCCGTGGGTCGACACATTGACCGGGGCTTTCGCCGTTATGAGCGTGGTGTTCGGATTATTCTGCACTGCGGCACCTTTTTACTGCTTTGCAGAATAGGCACGTTAACGTTTGGTGCAAGTGTAACGGCGGCGTAACGCGGATATTTGCGACAGCTTAGTTAACCTGTACCGATCCCGTTCCGGGAACGTTCCGCCATCAGCCTTCGATCTTTGTCAGATCCGCTACCCGCGCGCAGGTTGACCGAATTTGTGACAGCAGATTGAGTCGATTGCGGCGGATCATGGCATTGTCGTCATTGATCTTGACCGCTTCGAAAAATGCGTCGATCGGGGCACGCAGGCCCGCCATGGCCGCCATCGCTTCCGGAAAATCCTGTTTCTCGATGGCTGGTTTGATTGCCGCCTCGGCCTGCTCAAGCGCGTCGAACAGGGCCACCTCGGACGGATCGCTCGCGAACTTCCGGTCCGCGCCAAAGGAGTATTCGACCCCGTCATTTTCCTCGGCCTGGCTCAGGATGTTGTTCGCGCGCTTGAACCCCTGCACGAGGTTCTCGCCCTCTTCGGTTTGGATCACCGCGTTCAGCGCCTCCGCCCGCTTGACCAGCAGCGTCAGGTCGTCATTCCCGTCCATCGCGATACAGGCGTCGATCACGTCATGGCGGATGCCCTGATCTCGCAGGTAAACCTTGAGCCGGTCGTGGATAAAGGAAAGGAGGTCGGCAACCGCGTCGGCTTCCTGTGTGCCTTGTGCCCATGGCATGCTTTTTCCTGCCTTAATAAGAACAGCAATCAGGGGCAGATCCAGACTGTTTTCCAGCACCAGCCGGATCACGCCCAGCGCGGCGCGGCGCAGGGCAAACGGATCCTTCGAGCCGGTCGGCTTTTCGTCGATGGCCCAGAAGCCGGTCAGCGTGTCGATCTTGTCGGCAAGAGCAACGGCCACGGAAAGCGGCGCAGATGGGACGTCATCCGACGGCCCAAGCGGAGAGTAATGTTCCTGAGCAACCGCTGCCACGGCTTTGTCTTCGCCCGCTGCCGTGATGTAATAGCGTCCCATAAGCCCCTGAAGCTCCGGGAATTCATAGACCATTTCCGACGACAGATCTGCCTTGGCCAGACGCGCGGCTTTTTCGGCTTGGTCGGCATCCGCGCCGGTCGCCGGCGCGAGCTCACGCGCTAGGTCGGCGATACGGTCGATCCGTTCGCCCTGGCTGCCCAGCTTGTTGTGAAAAGTCACGGTTTTGAGCGCATCGGTCCAGACGCTCATATCGTCCTTGGCGATCCGCAGATCGTTTTCCCAGAAGAATTTCGCATCCGACAGGCGGGCCGAAAGCACTTTTTGGTTCCCGGCAAGAATGGTCGCGCCGTTATCGGCGGTCTCGCGGTTGGCAACCGTGACGAAGCGTTCGATCCGACCGGTCTTGGGGTTCAACACGGAAAAGAATTTCTGATGCTCTTTCATGGAGGTCTGCAGAACTTCAACTGGCAGGTCGAGGAATTCGTCGTCGATCTGCCCCATCAGAACCACCGGCCACTCGACGAGGCCCGCGACCTCGGCCAGAAGGCCCTTGTCCTCGACCACTTCGAGACCGGCTGCAAAAGCCGCGTTGATCGCATCCGCCCAGATGTGCTCTGCCCGTTCATCGGCAGACAAGACCACATGGGCGCGTTTCAGCTTTGCCTCGTAATCCTCGAAAGAGGTTACCGAAAAACGGCCCGGCGCCATAAAGCGGTGCCCTTCAGTGCTGTCCACGGCCTTGATGCCGTCAATCTCCATGGGAACAACACGGGCGCCGTTTTCGTCCGTCAGCAGGCAGAGAATGGAATGCAGCGGGCGCACCCAGCGCAGCGACCCGCTGCCCCAACGCATTGACTTTGGCCAAGGAAAGTTTCTGATCGTAGCTTCGAGCACCTCGGCCACGATTTCCTCGGCCGGGCGGCCTTCTTTCTCAATGACGGCAAAAAACACCCGCCCTTTTGGCGTATCGCGTTCTTCAAGCTGATCGCGAGTCAGGCCCGCGCCGCGTAGGAAGCCTTCGATGGCTTTTTCCGGCGCATCGACCTTGGGGCCTTTGCGTTCCTCGCTCAAGCGAGGCGAGGCCGCCAATAATCCTTCGAGTGTCAGTGTCAGGCGACGCGGCGTGTGAAAGGCTGCCGCGCCCGCATAAGTCAGGCCAGCTTCGACAAGACCATCGGTCACTTTCTTCTTGAGATCTTCGGCAGCGCGCGCCTGCATGCGCGCGGGGATTTCTTCAGAGAAGAGTTCGATCAATAGGTCCGGCATATCGGCTCCTGCCCGTCACGGCCGCGCCATGCAGCCTTTAATTCACGGCGTGGATAACGAAGCGCCGCGGAAGGGTCCAGATCACAGTAGCGAAAATCGCACCCACCCATGCCACCTTATGATCTGCAAAAGAAACAGAGGCAGACCGCGTCGACGGGCTGCCTCTTTCCCAGATCGTTCTTGTGCTTAATGTCAGACGCTTGCCGCAGCCCGGCGTGCCTTACCCTTGGCTTCGCTTGCGAGAGTCTGCATGTCCGGCCCAGCAAGTTGTGGAACCACCCGATAGATTGCTTCGACAAAGCAGTAGACGGCGAAGGCGATCGTACCGAGACCCAGCGCCCCTAAAAGGAACATGCCGTACGGCTGGCTTCGGACTGTCTGAAAGGCTTTGCCGATGCCTCCTGCCTGCCCGGGATCGGTGTTGATACCCGCATAAATCAGAAAGACGCCGATCATGACAATGATGATCCCATGCGCGACCAGACCTGCCTTGACCAGCGGGTCAAGCTTTTCTGACCATTCCGTGCGCATCAGGTGGTTCTTGTACTTTTCGGCAATGCCTTTGTAGCCGTAGTACAAGCCTGCGCCGATGGTTATGACGCCAACCGCCATGACAATGTAAGTGCCGTAAGGAAGAGTCATGAGCCACGAGGTAACACTTTGCGCGCCGCTCTCGCCGTTTCCGCCACTGCTGCTTGAACCCATGGCCATACGTCCCACGGACACGCCGATACCCAAATGGATCAGACCGGTGACCGTTTGGCCAATCCGAGCGATGATTGCCTTGGCGTCGGTTCCCCGCTGTTCAAGATCGTACCATGCGCAGATGAAACGCCAGATAGCATAAGCGAACATCCCGATGGCAATCACCCAAAGAGCGACAAGGCCCAGGGGATGTTGTTTCAACGTACTCAGGGCGTCGCTGGTGCCTTCGGCCTGTCCGCCGGTCCATGCCGCAAGAAACGCGAGCGCGCCAATGATAAGATATGTCACGCCCCGTGCGGAATAGCCGAGCCGCATAAGCGGTATGACCCAGTCTGGTGCGTCGCGATTGTCCGACATGTTTGTACCCCCTTGTTTCAGAGGAACAAGCGATCATATGCGGAATTGGTTCCGATTCAACGCTGAGTTTATTGCGAGCCGGCGTCAGGACGCGGCGGGCATTCTTCGCCTATCACCGTGCCGTCATAGGATTTTTCGCCACAATCGTTGAGTTCGTGCCAGACATATCCTTGTCCGTCATCGGTGATCGCCACGATACGGTCGACGCCGTAATGCACGTTCTTCTCGCCCATGAACGCCAGCGCGGTACCAGCCTCGAGCTTGGCGGCGATCTCGGCTGAATCAAAGCAGTCGAACCAGCTTGGCGCATTGCGCGGGATCACGTTCTCGACCAGTTCGTAGGTTTCGGTCAGCATCGGAATGCTCATCTGGGTATCAAAGCAGGCACGGTACCGAATCGGAGAGCTTTCAGCGTCGATGGCCTGAAAGTTCTCATAGAGAATGGGTTCGGGTTCGTTGCTCGCAAGGGCGACCAGCTTGACGTCTTCACCGACGGTCGCCTGCACCTGATGGTAATAGCCGTATACCTGAAGGTAGTAGAGAAAGCCGCCCGCAATGGCCCCGGAAAGAATCAGCACGATGGCAACGACCTTTCCATTCATTCGACATATCCGCCGGCCCGGGTCTGCACGAAGGCATCCGCGCACTGCTTGGCTAGCGCCCGTACGCGCCCGATATATGCCTGACGTTCGGTGACAGAAATCACGCTGCGCGCATCGAGCAGGTTGAATATGTGGCTTGCCTTGATGCACTGATCATACGCCGGATGCGCCATGATGATGCGCTTGCCGGTCTTGGGATCCTCGGCATCTTGCGCAAGGATGGCCTTGCACTCATTTTCGGCCTCGACGAAGTGATCCAGCAGGACCTCGGTATTCGCCACGTCGAAATTCCAGCGGGCGTATTCCTCTTCGGTCTGCTTGAAGACGTCGCCATAGGTCAGCGCGATCGGTGTCTGCGGATCGTTATAGGGCATGTCCATCACATGCTCGACGCCAAGCACGTACATGGCCAGTCGTTCCAGACCATATGTCAGCTCGCCCGAGACCGGGTGACAGTCATGACCGCCTACCTGCTGAAAGTATGTGAACTGGCTGACTTCCATACCGTCGCACCAGACTTCCCAGCCCAGTCCCCACGCACCGAGGGTCGGTGATTCCCAGTCGTCCTCGACAAAACGGATGTCATGAAGATCCATGTCGATGCCGATGGCTTCGAGACTGCCAAGGTAAAGTGCCTGAAGATCAGGCGGGCTCGGTTTGATCAGCACCTGGTACTGATAGTAGTGCTGAAGTCGGTTCGGGTTCTCGCCGTAGCGCCCGTCGGTAGGGCGGCGCGAGGGCTGAACATAGGCGGCGGCCCATGGACGGCTGCCCAGCGAACGCAGGGTGGTTGCCGGGTGGAACGTGCCCGCGCCCACTTCCATATCATAGGGTTGCAGGATTGCGCAGCCCTTCGCTGCCCAGTAATTCTGTAACCTCAGAATGATTTCCTGAAAGGATCGCGGGGCGTTTTCTTTGGTCGTCATGTCAGCTTCCTGCCCGTTCCCTTGTGCGATCTCCGGTCGAAATCGAGCGTCTCGCGAAGGGGTCAAAAGATGCGCCCTTCCTATGCGCGCGGGCATGTGGGGTCAACGGCACACAGGCGTGGTAAAAGCGTTCCCGTAGGCATGGATTTAACGATTGTTTCCTGATTATGTGCCGCGAACGAGTGACTTTGGGGCCGCGATACGCAAATGAAAACCATATTGACTTCCTTACTGCTCATGATCGCACTGATGCTGCGACCGGGCCTTGCGCAACAGGCCGGACAGGACATCGCCTGGGTCCAGATTGAGGCGCACCCCAGCCTGAGCGTCGCACAGGCACGTGCCCGTCTCTACGCCGGATCTCTCGAAGATGTGAACGGGTTCGCTTTGGGCGGCAACTGGTACGGGATCGTGCTTGGCCCCTACTCACGCGAAGATGCGGAACGGGCTTTGGATTTCTACAAGGCTGAACGCCGCATTCCGCAGGACAGCTTCATAGCCTTTTCGAGCAATTTCGGACAGCAATACTGGCCTGTCGGAGCGAATGCCCTCAACAGCGGCACGGTGGCGGCCCCGACAACCGCACAGGCCCCCGAAACCACCACAGTTGCCGAGCCTGTCGAGACGGGTCCGACCGAACCTGTCGTAGAAGAACCGGCAGAACCGGTGGTGATCGCATCCCGGGAAACACCTGCCGAGGCGCGCCAGAGCGAACGCCTTCTCACTCGCGAAGAGCGTATGGAGCTGCAGGTCGCGCTTCAGGCCGCGGGCTTTTATGAATCGGCCATTGATGGCGCCTTCGGGCGCGGCACGCGCAGCTCGATGGAAGCGTGGCAATACGCGAACAACTACGAACCGACAGGCGTTCTGACCACCGCACAGCGAAAGGCGCTGATGGATGAGTACAACGCCCCGCTCATCTCTGTTGGCATGCGTCTTGTGACCGACAGACAGGCAGGCATCCAGATGCAGCTTCCCATGGACGAAGTCGAGTTTGACCGTTACGAACCGCCGTTCGCGCATTACGAAACAAGCGGCTCGGTCGGGGCGCGGGTGCTTCTCATCAGCCAGCCCGGCGATCAGGCAACGCTTTTCGGTCTCTACGACATCATGCAGACGCTTGAGATCGTGCCGCTGAACGGCCCGCGCGACCGTGGGAGTTCCAGCTTCACGCTGGAAGGACGTAACTCCAAGATCCATTCCTACACGCAGGCCTCGCTGGAAAATGGCCAGATCAAGGGGTTCACCCTGATCTGGCCCAACGGGGACGAGGCACGGCGCGCGCGCGTCTTGGCCGAGATGAAGGCAAGCTTTACGCGTACCGAAAACGTTCTCGATCCCGGCGCCGGAGCGAATTCCGAGCAGAGCATCGATCTGGTTTCCGGTCTTGCGGTTCGCAAGCCCAAGCTGTCGCGCTCAGGTTTTTATGTCGATAGCAAAGGGACAATCGTCACCACCGCCGAAGCAGTGGAGCAATGCACACGGATCACCATCGACCACGAATATCAGGCTGAAGTCGTTGCAACCGATGATACTCTTGGGGTTGCGGTGCTCCGCCCCGTACAGGCGCTCGCCCCGATCTCGGTCGCGCGTCTGCGTGACAACGCTCCGCAACTGCAATCGGACATCGCCGTCTCGGGGTATTCCTATGAGGGAATTCTCGGCGCACCTACTCTCACCTTCGGTACGCTGGCCGATATCAAGGGACTTGGCGGCGAAGAGAACCTCCAGCGTTTGACGCTGAACGCGCTGCCCGGTGATGCGGGTGGCCCGGTGATGGACATCAGCGGCGGCGTCGTGGGTATGTTGCTTCCGGCCAAAAACGCGGCGCGCCAGCTTCCCGAAAATGTCAGCCTTGCAGCGAATGCTGCCTCGCTGCACGGCATTCTGCTGCGGGCGGGTATCACGACCGAGCCAAGCAACGAGCGCGGCTCTCTTCCCGCGGCCGAGATGAACCGGCTGGCAAACGGGATGACTGTACTGGTCAGCTGCTGGGATTCCTGAACGGCACGCCTTGCGTTCAGGCGCAAGGCCGCCTTCCAACTCTTAAACAGTGTCAGCTTAATGCTTCGTCACAGCGTCCACAGACACCTGCGTGGGAATGCGTGCCCACATCGGGCAGGATCTTCCAGCAGCGCTGACATTTCTCACCTTCCGCCTTTTCAAAGACGACCCCTACCCCTTCGACGTCCGGCATGCGGAACGCTTCGGCAGGGATCGCATCGCCCGTCAGCGATATGTCAGAGGTGATACAGATATCGTCGAAGTTCACGGTCGACAGCGCTTCACGCGCGGCGGCATCTTCGACATGAACCACAGGTGCCGCTTCGAGCGAGGCACCGATGACCTTCTCGGTACGCTGGATTTCCAGCGCCGCCGTAACCACCCGGCGCACACGACGGATCGCCGCCCATTTCGCGGCAAGCTCGGCATCGCGCCAATCTGCCGGTGTTTCCGGCATATCCACCAGATGGACCGAGCTGTCATCGCCCGGGAACCGCTCGAGCCAGACCTCTTCCATCGTAAAGACCAGCACCGGCGCGAGCCATGTGGTCAGGCGGTGGAACAGCAGGTCAAGCACCGTCCGAGCGGCCCGACGGCGCGGCGTATCGCCATCGCAATAAAGCGCGTCCTTGCGGATATCGAAGTAGAATGCCGAAAGATCGACCGTGGCAAAGTTGAAAACCGCGCTGAAAACGCCCTGGAAATCAAAAGCTGCATAGCCCTTGCGAACGGTTTCATCCAGCTCTGCCAGACGGTGCAGCACCCAGCGTTCGAGTTCGGGCATATCGGCCGGGTCGACCCGGTCGCCTTCCGAGAAATCCGATAGCGATCCGAGCATGTAGCGCATCGTGTTGCGCAGACGGCGATAGCTGTCGGCCACACCTTTCAGGATCTCCGGCCCGATGCGTTGATCGGCGGTGTAATCGGTCTGGGCCACCCAGAGACGCAGGATATCCGCGCCATATTGCTTGACCACGGTTTCCGGCACGATGGTGTTGCCCAACGACTTGGACATCTTCATGCCCTTTTCGTCGAGCGTGAACCCATGCGTCACCACGTTTCGATAGGGTGCGCGACCCTTGGTGCCACAGGCCTGCAGCAGCGAGGAATGGAACCAGCCGCGGTGTTGGTCGGTGCCCTCCATATAGACATCGGCGATGCCGTCCTTGGTGCCGTCCGCCCGATCCCGCAGGACAAACGCGTGTGTCGAACCAGAATCGAACCACACGTCGAGGACGTCGGTCACCTGCTCGTAGGCTTCGGGATCGACGATGCCGTCCAGCATCTTTTCCTTGAAGCCTTCGGTGAACCAGACATCCGCACCCTCGGTCTCGAACGCCTCGACGATGCGCGCGTTGACGGTTTCGTCACGCAGCAGAAAATCCGCATCCGTCGGCATCGCCCCTTTCTTGGTAAAGCAGGTGAGCGGCACGCCCCATGCGCGCTGACGGGACAGCACCCAGTCAGGCCGCGCTTCGATCATCGAATGCAATCGATTGCGACCGGTTTTCGGGGTCCATTTCACCAGCTCGTCGATAGAGGCCAGTGCCCGCTCGCGGATGGTGTCCCCATGAGTGGACATCCCGTCAGACAGCTTGCGGTCAATCGCGGCAAACCACTGGGGTGTATTGCGATAGATGATGGGCGCCTTGGAACGCCAGCTGTGCGGATAGCTGTGCTTGATCCGGCCTCGCGCCAGCAAGCCGCCAACCTCGGTCAGCTTGTCGATCACAGCCTTGTTCGCATCGCCTTCCCAGCTGCCATTCTTGGCCTTGGCGCGCAGGATCATCTTGCCGCCGAAGAACGGCAGGCTCTCGCGGAAAGAGCCATCGTCCATCACGTTATAGGTGATGACCTGCTCAAGCATGCCAAGATCACGGTAAAGCTCGAATTCCTCCATCCCGTGGGAGGGGGCACAGTGGACGAAACCCGTGCCTTCTGTGTCGGTGACGAACTCGGCCGCGCGGAAGTCGCGCAGATCGTCCCATTCGCCATTCGAGCCTTCGGCACCGGCAAGGGGGTGGGTCAAAGATATCCCGGCAAGTTCCGAGCTATCAACACCGCGAAGACGCTTGTATTGTCCTTCTTCCAACCGCGCGCGGGTAAAAACGTCTGAGGCTAGATTATCGGCAATTAGGTAACGATCTCCGATGTTAACCCAACATTCCTCAGGTGTTTCAGTGACCTCATAGAGGCCATATTCAATGTTGGCACCAAACACGACTGCTTTATTGGATGGAATAGTCCAAGGAGTTGTAGTCCAAATCACGACCATCGAGTTCAGCAAGTCTTGAGAAACTTCCTTGGGCTCCCATTCATACGAACGACCACCAGAACCCTCAGCAGGCCAAAGTAGAGGGTTTTCTTTCTGTAAGCCTTGGACAACCCTAAACTTCACCCAGATCGTCGGGCTTTCCTTGTCGTGATATTCGACCTCGGCCTCGGCGAGCGCAGTCTGTTCGACCGGGGACCACATGACCGGCTTGGAGCCCTGATAGAGCGTGCCGTTCATCAGGAATTTCATGAATTCCTCGGCGATCACCGCCTCGGCATGATAATCCATCGTCAGATAGGGATCGGCCCAGTTGCCGGTGATGCCAAGCCGTTTGAACTCCTCGCGCTGGATGTCGACCCAGCCCTCGGCGAACTTGCGGCATTCCTGACGGAAATCGACAATCGGCACCTCGTCCTTGTCGAGCCCCTTGGCGCGGTACTGTTCCTCGATCTTCCACTCAATGGGCAGACCGTGACAGTCCCAGCCCGGCACATAGCGCGAGTCATAGCCCATCATCTGGTGGCTGCGCACGATCATGTCCTTGATCGTCTTGTTCAGCGCGTGACCGATATGCAAGTGCCCGTTGGCATAGGGAGGGCCGTCGTGCAGAACGAAACTGGTGCGGCCCTCTTTCTCGCGCAGGCGGTCATAGACGCCGATCTTCTCCCAGCGCGCCAGCCAGTCGGGTTCGCGTTTCGGCAGTCCCGCGCGCATCGGGAAGTCGGTTTTCGGGAGATTCAGCGTGTCTTTGTAATCGGTCGTGTCGGCGCACATGGCTCAGGCGTCCTTGGCATTGGGATCGGTATAGCGACAGGGGGCGGTGCGATAGCTCAAGCACCTTTGTCCGGCTGCTCTGTGGCTCAGAGCGCCGGGCTGATAATTCGCGTAGGAGCGCGGGAATACTGTATCATGGCCGCGCTTATAGGTCGGCTGATTGGCGGGGTAAAGTGGGCAGAACAAAGCCGCGCCCGGCAAAACCTTACCGGGCGCGGCAGTAGCGTCAGATGACGCGAAGTTTTCGGATCAGAAGACGAAGTCTGCGCTGTCGATCATGCTCATCTCGACCCCGTCGAGCAGGATGTTCGTATTGCCGTACATGACCACCGTCGATGCGCCACCATCTGTGGATTCGATTGTCAGGTCGTCGAAGCCAATCCCGACCCCGGTCATGTTCAGAAGGTCCATGCCGTCCTGAAAATCCATGATCCTGTCGTTGCCTTCGCGCATGTCCGCATAGATGAACTCATCCCAGCCGTCGCCGCCGTAAAGTTCATCGGCGCCTCCCGACCCGGTAATGAAATCATTGCCGTTCTGGCCCTTTATGACGTCATTGCCAGCGCCGCCGACAAGCGTGTCGGCGCCGCGATTGCCTTTGATGACATCGTCACCGCTTCGACCGTACACGGTGTCGGAGCCTTTCGCGCCGCGCAGGACATCATCGCCGGCCCCGCCGGAAAGCCAGTCATCGCCTTCGCTGCCGTTCAGCTTGTCAGCACCACCGTCACCACGCAGCACATCATTGTCCTTGCCGCCGATCAGCTTGTCATCGTCCTCGCCACCGCTGATCCGATCATTACCTTGGCCGCCAAACACCTTGTCGTTGCCCGTGCCAGCATCCAGCATGTCATCCCCGCCACCAAGGCGGAACTTGTCGGAAGCACCTGCAAACTGATCTTCGAGCAGGTCGAGCGCCTGTGCCAGATCGGTCATCTCGATTTCGCCCGAAGACACCGGCAGCAAACCGACATAGCCGTCCTGCGTCCCATCGACTTCACCCGTGGTGCCGGCACCAAAGCCCGCGCCGACGTTCTGGCCGTGGATCACGATCTCACGGGTTTCCAGCGGCATCAGGTCATCTGCGGTGTAATCGGTGCTGGTCACCGGGCTGAAAAAGTTGCTGTCATCGCCCAATTCGTAACTCTGGATAAAGCTAAGCTGACCATTCGCATCGGTCATCGGCAGCGCACCAGCGCCGTTGATGAGGGGCAGGATAATATCGCCATAAGCGGCAAGCCCCTCGAAAACCTCGACGAACCCGTCCTTGTCAGCGTCGTCGCTGATAACCGGCATGCGCGAATCCGCGGGGTTGCCGTCTTCATCGAAGAGACCGTGCACATGCTGCGCGTGCTGGACATCCGGGGTTAGACCCTCGGCAAAGACAGAGACGTTCAGATAGCGCGTGCCGTCATCCTCGGTATTGGTCGCAAGGATCACATTGCCGGTCACGCCGGAGTTGTTCATCGCCGCAAGGTCAACGGACCAATAGGCATCCGCGCCGTTTAGAAATGTCTGGTAAGATGAAAAGGCTGAGGCCAGGTGGGCCATGGTCGTTCTCCCCTGTTAACGTTTACGGCCACTGATACGGACGGGGAGTGCCGGAAAGTTTCAGCTTTCTTCGTTTTTCTTGGATTTCCCTCCTAACCGACTGGAAAGAAAGGAAAGGTTTCTCGTTCAGCCGTCTTTCTTGCCGAACAGCCCAGTAAGCGAGCGCTGCACGATACGGCGCACCGAGGGGCGACGGCCCGCACCGAAAGGCAGGGGACGGCAGACCTCCATCGCAGCGACGCCCACGCGGGCCGAGAGGGCACCGTTCACGAGCCCCTCGCCAAATCGACGGGACAGGCGTGACAGGATCGACCCGCCAAGAACCGGTTCCAGCAGATCGTCGCCGACCGCGACCGCGCCCGTTGCAACGAGATGCGAAAACACCGCGCGGGTCAGACGCCAGCTTCCAAGAAAACCGGACCTGCCACCGTAGATTTCCGCGATCCGGCGGATCATCCGCAAGGACGAGGCCAGCGCCGTTGCCACATCCGCGAGGGCCAGAGGGACGACGGCAGTGACCGTCGCCACCTGCCGTGCGGCAGCTTCGACTTCGCGCGTCGCAGCTGCATCAAGCGGGGCCAGCAGTTCAGCTTCGACCAGATCAAAGACCGCGACGGCATCGAACTGATCACCGACCCGTTCTTCCAGCCGCTCCCGGCCCCACCGCGTGTCTTCTCGGCCCTTGTAGAAAGCAACCAGCCTCCCGGCCACATCACGCGCTGCCACCAGATCTTGACCTGCCAACGCCTGATCCGCGGCCTGTTTCAGGGAATCGATCCGCCCCAACCGGGCAAAGGCCGCCAGTTCACGCATGCAGATAAGGGCCAGGACGAACAGGAGCGCACTAAAGATACCTGTCACAACCCAGCCAAGGACCGGCGCGCGATCCATCAGCCCAAGAACGAATTCCCAAGCTGCGATCGCGATAACCGCGCCAAGTGCTGCCCCCGCGAGCGACCAGAAGGTCTTTGCCAGCCACGACGTGCGCCGGGTCGCGATGCGAGAAGCCATCTGCATCCCCTGCCCCGCATTGGAAAAATCTTCGCCCACATCGGGTACCGACGGGGCTTCGGTCACATCTGCCGCCTCTTCAACGGAATCGAGGTCGATAAGTACCGGTCCCTTGCTCATGTCGATGGCTCCAAGGCCCATCCATATGTCACTTCTGGCAACCCTTCATCGTTTCCATCGCCATTGCCGCGATCAATTTCAGCAAAACCCTCGCGGCGATAGAACTGCCGGGCCGCCGCATTCGGGGCAAGACAGCGCAGCCAAAGCGATTCACATTCCGATTTTGCAGAATCGAGCAGTTGCTTGCCGATTCCCTGCCGTTCAAGCCCCGGCAGCACGTAGAGTGCGCATATTTCATCGCCATCACGGGCAATGAAACCCGCAAGGATTTCACCATACAGAGCGACCGTTACCCAGCCCTTGCCCGTCATTTGCTCGGAAAACCGGATCAGTTCGCCACGTGGATACAGGTTCGGCATCCAGTCATTCTGGTCCTGAAAGTCCCAGAGGATGTCGCCCATGCCCCCTGCATCGGCAAGATCGGCAGCCCGCAAACGCGCTTTCATAGCCGATCTCCGATCAGAAACTGCGCTGCCCGGTCAAGACGGATGTGCGGCGGACCGTCGCCCGGGCGCAGGGTCAGCGGCGCAGGTGCAAATGACATCGCCTGAAACCTGTCCTCATCCCATGTTGCGCCGGATGCCAGCAGGCTTGCTGGGTTCTCCGGCAGGTCGCCGGGATGAAAGGCCGCCTGTTTGCCAGTCTCCAACAGAGTTCCACGCACCATGTGGAGATTACTCCCCGCATGCTCGCGGGTGAGCTCCGTGGTCGTTCGCAAAGCGGCGATCGACATGGCCGAGGTTTCGGCCCCCGCAAACCGCGCGCGTTCTGATGCCTGACGAACCAGCGCCTCGATCAGCGCGGTCAATTGCGGGTGCTGCGTGTGATGCAGATGATCCGCCTTGGTTGCTGCGAACAGGATCTTTTCAACCCTCTGGCTCCCCAGAAGTCTCGTGAGAAAGGCGCTCTTGCCCGGACGATAGGCGCTAAGGATATCGGCCAGCGTATCCTGCATATCTACAAGAGACTCGGGGCCCCGCTGAAGTGCCCCGAGCACATCGACTAGCACCACTTGCCGGTCGATACGTGCAAAATGGTCACGAAAGAACGGTTTGACGACTTCCGACTGATAGGCCTTGAAACGCCGTTCCATCGCGCGCCAGAGCGATCCACGCGAGGCCTCGACATTGGGCGGTAACGGCGCAAAAGTCAGAACCGGCGCGCCGGCCAGATCCCCGGGCAACAGAAAGCGACCCGGCGTGCAATCGGACCACCCCTTTTCCTGCGCCGCCTTTAGATATCGTGTAAACGCATCCGCCATATGTTTGGCGCGCGGTTCGTCTAGCTTCGCCCCGCTGTCCTCGGCGCGGGCCAAATCGATGAATTCCGACGCTTCCGGCCGTTTCTGAATACGGCTCAGCGTTTCTTCCGACCATGTCTCGTAGCTTTTATCGAGCAAAGCGAGATCAAGCAGCCATTCGCCCGGGTAATCCACAATATCGAGATGTATTGTTCGTGGTCCCTTGACCCCAGCCAGCAACCCCGAGGACCTGACCCGCATAGACAGACGCAGTTCAGATACAGTGCGCGTGCTGTCGGGCCATGTCGGAGACGCGCCGGTCAGCGCGGCAATATGATCTTCGTATTCGAAACGCGCCACCGTATGATCAGGCTGAGGTTGTAGAAACGCCGCATCGACACGGCCTTCACGCACTGCGACGAGGCCCCCCATTCGTCCGCGTTCCATCAAATTGGCCACCAGCGATGTAATGAAGACCGTCTTGCCAGAACGCGCAAGCCCCGTCACACCAAGGCGGATCACGGGTTCAAAGAAGGCTTCGGTCACTGCGCCGCTGACACGGTCGGCCCGACGCAACAATTCATCCGCAATCGAAGTAATACCCAAACTAAAACCCTGCTCTGCCTTGAACACCAAGATAAGCAAGCCCCTGCCCTCTTACCAGAGCCAAGGCCACTTGTCCGCGAGCGGAGCTTTGGATAAGGCGCTGACATGCCACGTTATGCTCTCAAGGTCGAATACAATGGTGCACCTTTTGCCGGGTGGCAAAGGCAGGCCGATCAGCCATCCGTACAGGGTGCGATCGAGGCCGCTCTCGCAAGGCTAGAACCACGTGCCCATACAATTGCGGCAGCGGGCCGGACCGATGCCGGCGTGCATGCGTTGGGTCAGGTTGCCCATTGCGACATGGCAAAGGAGTGGGATCCTTTTCGGCTTTCCGAGGCGCTGAACTACCATCTGAAACCGGCGCCCGTTGCCATTATCGCTTGCGCGAAAGTAGCGGATGACTGGCATGCAAGGTTTTCTGCCACGAAACGCGAGTACCTGTTTCGAATTCTGGTGCGGCGCGCGCCGGCCACCCATGAAATGGGCCTCGTCTGGCAGATCGGTCATGACCTTGACGCAGAGGCTATGCAGGAAGCTGCGAACCACCTCATAGGTCGCCATGATTTCACCACATTCCGAGCCTCAGTCTGCCAGGCGGCGAGCCCGGTGAAAACATTGGATTCCCTTCAGGTTTTTCGAACTGATGGACTATCTGGTTCCGAAATCCATTTTCTGGTCCGCGCGCGATCCTTCCTACACAACCAGGTGCGCAGCTTCGTCGGAACACTCGAACGCGTAGGAGCCGAAGCATGGAACCCCGCAGATGTGGCGACGGCCCTCGCCGCGCAAGACCGTTCGGCCTGCGGCCCGGTCTGCCCTCCGCAAGGGCTGTATTTGAAGCGAGTGGAGTATGACGACGAGCCGTTCTGAGCTCGGCACGTTATCTTCGGCGTTCGACAATTGGCATTGCGAAAAGGTCTAAGCACGATTGGAAAATTCAAGCCAATTGTCGTCCCTTCATCACAAATACAACTGAATACCCAATTTCAATATCACACACTAGCCGAAACACACAGGCTAGGTCGGTTCGAAAAAAAAGAACCTTCCGAAGCAGACGTTTTTTTCCGACTACTGATACTGCACAAATGACATGTTTAATTCGGTTCGAAATAATTAAGCTTAGCCCCACGAGCCCGCGGTTGAGACTCCCAACCGAAAACCTTTGTATCCGCTCATCCCATCACAGATGGCCCGCGCAATATTTTAACCAAGCGAATAATAGTTGCTTCAGCAATTGGATCATGCTGGTAGAACCAGTTTAATACCACATCCATCAGAGAAAAGGAAACCACCAGTCGTTAGCGCACAATAACAGCGCAGAGGACACTAAGTTCATACGTTAGGAAAAGAACCTCACTGGAGTATACATCATTCCCACTAGAACAGATCCACTTCACCACTGATCCCGCCGTCTTCGTCAACAATAGCCTCCGTAAGTGGACCCACCAAGTTTCGAGCGAGGTCTCTGAGCCTAATCTCCTGAACCGAGAAATTGATATCAACTAAATGCTCACTACATGCCTGATCCGCTAGGTTACCGATATACTTTTCCAACTCTCCAAGGACTTGAACAATAGAATCTATACCTTGGAGATTCGTCAGATTTTCCTTGATCGAGAGTTCATCCCCCAACAAAGACCGTGCGATCGCATCCTCAACAACTCTTCCATTTCTTTGTAGCTCTTGAAGTTGAACCGACACCCGTGACAACAAGGGACCCATTGCAACTGGAGAAATTTTTACTTTGGGCATTCCTACAATGGGGCAACAACTGCCTGAATGCAGTCTTTCATTTGCGGAGTAGTAAATGGCTTTTGTATAAAGTTATTCATTCCGAGTTGCTTACCCGTTGAGATAATCTTTTGATCAACTCTGCCGCTTACCAGTATGAACCCAATGCCTTTTGTCGCACGACCATTCCTCAACGCGTGCAAAAGATGCAAACCGTCCATTTCAGGCATATTGTAGTCTGAAATCACAAGATGCGCGGGACGCGCTGACAACGACTGCAAGGCTGACTTCCCATCAACACTAAAATCTATTTTCTTTATCCCCATTTCCTCCACTGCCATAATGATCAAGCTCCGACTAGTCGCCATATCATCAACAACCAAAATCTGAAGAGAATCCCTCAAAGCCATTTAATCACCTCTTTACTTTTTTCTAGTTTTCGAAAAGTGGTCTTTCCGACAAGTTCAAGTTCACTTTTTAACTCGTCACCTATTCGCTCCGAATGCCCGATAAAGAGGTAACCTTCCGGCTCTAGAATTTTCGACATCCCCTTCCAGACCATGCTTTGAACATCGTTCTCCATGTAAATCATCACATTTCGGCAGAAAATAGTTGAAAATGGTCCTCGAACCGGCCATGGATCCATAAAGTTCATGTAGCGAAAGGTAATCAACTTTCTAAGATCCTCACGCACCGATAAGCGCCCGCTAACCCCTACTTCATCCTCAAATACATCCGCAATAAGATGATGCCCGCAAGAATTTAAGACAGATTTCTCGTAAACACCTTTCTCCGCAACACTTAAAACGGATTTATTAATATCTGTGCCCAATATCCTGAAATCGAAACGATATGCATCTGGAAATGATTTCAATATGCAAGCCGCGATCGAATACGGCTCCTCGCCGGAAGAACATCCCGCAGACCAAATCCTAATACGCTCTCCCTTACGAGCCCTGGAAACCAACGAAGGCAGCACATCATCAGAGAAAGTTGCAAAATGGTAATCCTCACGAAAGAATCTAGTCGTATTAGTTGTTAAGGCAGAAACCATATACTCTTTTTCTTCGATGTCGCCCCCTGATTCCAGAATATTTATGTAATCCCTGAAGCCGCCCAAGCCCAAGTTTCGAACCCTTCTAGACAACCTTGAAAAAACCAATGCCTCATTGGATTCCGGCATTTTGATACCAGATATGGAATGCAAAATTTTTGAGATTCGAGTAAAATCCTCTGAAGTGTAAGAAACATCAGAAGCCGCGCCGGATCTCCCTGAGGTTGTATTCAAGCTATTCATCATGCAGCCGTTTTTCAACCGACTTTGGAAGAACTGTTTTTATATCAATAACTCGCAACATTCGCTCATCAGTGACTATAACGCCTTCGATGAAAGCCCTAGTCGTTTCTGATGTTACGTCTGGCGTTCCTTGAATATCCACTTGATCAATACTTATAATGTCCGAAACAGAGCTAACAAGAAAACCAACGGTTTGACTATCAATTACAGCTATTACAATAACATGCCGGTCGTCAGGTACCGAAGCTTGGAGACCCAGACGAGCCGACAAGTCCACTATGGGGACAACAGACCCCCTCAAGTTTATCACTCCTAAAACGTATGATGGAGCGTGCGGCAATATCGTGGCGGGCGTCCAGCCACGTATTTCTCTAACTAGCATAATATCAATACAAAAATCCTGATTACCGACTCGAAAGGTGACGAGCTCACGATGACCGGATTGAGACAGTGCAGGTTCAGACATCTACTTTCCCTCCATGGCAAGAATATTCAGCGATTCCCCCGCCTCATCGGAGCGACGCGCAGTTTCTTCGGGATCAATAATAAGAGCTATATTTCCATCGCCCAAAATTGTTGCAGCAGCAACACCAGGTACATACCCATAATTTGACTCGAGTCCTTTAATTACAACTTGTCTTTGATCAAATATTTGATCTACAGCCAAGGCCCAACTCGTAGCATCGTCAGACTCAACCAAGAGCAAAACCATTTCCGACAAAGATACGGCAGAAGATCGGTGACCGAAAACGACACCTAGATCAACGACCGGAACCAGTTTATTTCGAACCGAAACGACTGTATTATCACTTCCTAATTTATGTATGTCGTCTGGGTCGGGACGGAGTGTTTCGACAATAGCTGTTATAGGAACAACCATAGTCTGCCCAGCAACATCCACAACCATACCGTCCAAAACGGCAAGAGTCAGCGGCAGGCTAATTGACATCGTTGTACCGGCGCCGGGTTTAGAGAATATGTTTACCCTTCCACCCAATTTTTGAATTGCGCTCCGGACGACATCCATACCAACCCCTCGACCGGAGAGATTAGAAACCTTTTCTGCTGTTGAGAACCCTGGAAGAAAAAGCAAATTGTCAATTTCACTGTCCTTCAATGAAGAATCAGCCGGTATAAGACCTTTTTCTACGGCAATATTGAAAACCTTTTCTCTGTTTATTCCGGCTCCATCGTCAGATACCTCGATGATAACGCGGCCCGATCGGTGCGCTGCAGACAATTTCACTTTGCCTGTCTCTAATTTGCCCACCGACCTTCTCAGTTCTGGAGCCTCCAACCCATGATCAACGGCATTTCTGATCATGTGAGTTAATGGATCGACAAGACGCTCAATAATAGTCTTGTCCACTTCTGTTGTTTCTCCCTCTGTTTCGAAGAGCGCTTCTTTTCCCGATAGTTCCGACGCTTCCCTGACAATCCTCGCCATTCGTTGAAACAAAGGCTTAACAGACTGCGCTCTAATTGCCATAACGCTTTCTTGAATATCGCGCGCCAAATTTTTGAACTCTGCGAGACTGGTAGATAGCTCACCATTATCCAACACACCTGCGTCATCAATACACTGGGTCAGCACCGCCTGGTTTATTACCAGCTCCCCTACCATATTTATTAACCTATCAACCAACTCAAGATTTACACGAACCGTAGCATTGGCAGCCCCGCCCACAGCACCACTCTTCCCACGACCAACCGGGTCGCTTCCGCTGGGGATATTAGCGTCATTTTCAGGATTTGCACCAACCTCGGACTGGTTCGTACTTGAATATGGATCATCTTGCAAAACAGTCGAGTTCAGCTTGGAAATATCAAGATCACACATTCCATCGACGAATTCGAAAACCTCTCGGATCTCCGCCTCACCGAAATTTGTATTGATCTCCAGCACCCAAGTTATTCGGCATTCCTCAACCTGAAGGTTCTCAAGCGATTTTACCTCTGCAAAGTCTGCGGACACTTTTAAGTCACCAAGCTCCGATAGCTCTCTAAATAGCAAGAGCGGATCATTGCCGCTTGACGCGAGACTTTTGTGAGGGCGCAACTTCACTATATAAGTCGAACCAGCGGAAACCGCTTCTCGAACCTCATCAATTATTGAAATTGAAGCGGGGGCAAAGCTGAAATCGTCACTTGCCCCTTCACTTTGAACACTTGCATTTTCTGTTTTATTTGGAACTAAATTTGCAAGCTTCTCAACCAAATCTTGGCTTACGTTTTCCGGTGGATTGATATCATCGCGACCTGCAACAACTAAGTCATTTAGGCAATCTGCCGCTCTATGACATAATTTCAAAACTTCTTCGTTTACAGTCAAACTTCCGGAACGCATCGAATCGAGAACTGTTTCAAATTGATGAGCGAACTGAACCAGCTGATCCAACCCAAAAGCTGCAGCGCCTCCCTTAATTGAGTGCACTGATCGGAAAACAGCATTAACTGTTTCCGGATCGAAAGATAAATCTGACACCCCTTCGTCAATTTCACAAAGACCGTCATCCAGAGCTTCAAGAAGGTCATCACACTCTTGAAAGAAAGTCTGCCTTATTTCTGCTGAAGAACTCATCTCACTACCCGACTGTAATTCTTTTTATAGCATGAATTAATTTTTCATCATCAAAGGGCTTAACGACCCATCCTGTCGCCCCACTATTCTTTGCCCTTTGCTTCAAATCTTGTGCACTCTCCGTCGTCAGCACCAGTATTGGAAGAGCTGAATAAACTGCTTGAGATCGAATTTTCTCAATCACCCCAAAACCATCGAGCCGCGGCATATTTATGTCCGTTATCACTACATCCGGCCCTATGCATTCAAGCTTCTCCAAACCATCAACTCCATCATCCGCAACGTAAACCTCGAATCCACCTTGTGACAATGTGTGCCTCAGCATCTCCCTTATCGTCTTCGAATCATCGATCGCTAGAACCTTCACCGTCATAACTTAATTTCCTCGGCAATTAAAAATTTCTTTGCGCCAAGCGTCTCTAGATCTCTTATCATGTTCTCTGAAGGGCTAATTGATAAGACTTTACCTCTATCTATCCATGCTATTTTCGCAGCCACTAGCACTTGGCAACATGTCGCAAACATGGCAGACACATGAGCTCCATCCAAATGTACATCCAAGCCTTGGCTTTCAATTAACTCTGACTTAAGCTCGTCCGCGTATTTTAAATCCATTTTTTCGCTTAGCTTAATATTCTTCATTTCTTTCAGCCCCTAGAATAGAGTTACGTCAGGCTCAACTTTCGCCAACTTTTTACTGTAATTTAATTCCTCTGTAGCTTGCTCCGATACCAACATTTGCTGAGCTTGGCCTGTCGTCGGAATGTACCTCACTCTCCTCGCATTGCTCCCACCTAAACTTTTAGAAAGGCATTTAATGTTCTCGTCATTTAAATAGCTCAACGCAAACCGGCTATTCGATTCTCCGATGCGTGCTAGACCATTGTTCATTGCCGCCCCTCCAAATATTTTCGCCTCCAATCTTGCCTTACTTGCGCCCATTTTCAGTAAACCGTTAACCAATAGCTCCATGGAAAGAATTCCATACCGAAACTCCATCCCGTCTTTGCCATCTCCGTTTGGAAGCAAGAAATGATTTATACCTCCAACTTTTGCGACGGGATCGCAGAGACATGTTGCGACACAGGATCCCAAAATTGTTGTTAAAACAATGGACGGATCGTCTGAAACAAAATATTCGCCTTGAATTACGTGGTGTACATTTTTGGTATCGGCGCTTAATAGCTTATTTTTCTCTTCCAATCATCCAGTCCTCAGCTTACAAAATTTCCACTTCTAAAAATCTTCCCACTCGTCTTTTATTTTTTCGACCTGCGACCCTTTAATATAACCCGAACTCGCGACCTTACTCGGCTTTTGATTTGGCTCTAGCTTTCCCTGCTTTTCTTGATCCAGCTTCAAACTGCCTTTAGCCTCAATCCGATCCGCTCTGGACAATCTGAAATGCGAAACAGTGTTTACAAGCGAAACAGCATCATTCCTGAGCGACTCGCTGGCTGCTGTAGTTTCCTCCAATCTCGCAGCGTTTTGTTGAGTTGATTGATCCAATTGAGACAGCGAAGAGTTAATTTCGGTTAGATTCTCCGATTGTTGACGAGAGGATTCGGCTATATTCGCAACCAATTTGGATATTTCCGAAACGGACCCAACAATTTGCTGCAACGCAACGCCCGTTTTTCCGACTAAATCCACACCGGTTTTAACCTTAGATCCGCTCTTCTCGATAAGCTCATTGATTTCCCTGGCGGCATCAGAAGAACGCTGAGCTAGCGCTCTGACCTCTGAAGCCACCACGGCGAAGCCCCTTCCAGCGTCTCCTGCTCTTGCGGCTTCTACACCCGCATTCAGAGCTAACAAATTGGTTTGGAAGGCGATATCGTCGATCACCTTGATGATTGATGTTATTCGCTCGGATGAATCAGCAATTTGATCCATAGCGGCGACCGTATCCAGTACGACTTTTCCACTTTCTTCAGCATTGCCCTTAGCAGCTGTTACCGCTTGGTCCGCCTTCGCCGCGCCGCCTGCTGTTTCGTTGACGGAACTGGTCAATTCATCTAAAGCCGCCGCGGTTTGCTCTAGCGTCGCAGCGGTGCTCTCGGTTCGTTTCGACAAACCGTCAGCAGTGGTACTGATATCGCGCGCCTCGTTGTGGATGTTTTCGGCATCTTCGGCTATCTCGTTCATTGCTTTAGCAAGATTCTGCACAGCCTGGTTAAAGTCCGACCTAAGCTCTTCATATTTCTCATGAAAAGGCGTAGAAATGATTGAGGTAAGATCTCCACCACTTAGCTTGCTGAGCCCGATGCGCAGTTCTTCAACAACTTGGTTTTGACTACGCTCATTTTCGACACGCTCTCGTCGTGACGCCTTGAGCTCCGCTTCGGATTCGGTGACATCCTTGCCGAGTAACAATATCCGGATCGGATCTCCTTTGTGGTTTCTGACGCAACTCAGGCTGCCGTCGATTGTCGTCTTTCCGCCATCCGTTCCCGCAATCTGAAACTGCCCAATGTAAGGCTTTTCGTTCAATACATAGGAAACGAGGTCAGTTTTCTCGCTCGATGCATCTTCGGCGGTGGACACCAGGGTTTGCAGTTTCAGCTGCCTGGAACTTTCAACGCTGACGCCACTGGCTTTTGAAAACAGCTTGTTGCAACTTAAACAATCTCCAGTGATGTCAAACTGCGCTTTTACCTGGTTCGCGTCGATCGCGTCTATAATTGCGTTATTGATGAACTGCTGGGTAACGTCTTCCCATTCCAAGACATAGCCGATGGCTTCGCCGTCATCCTGATAGACGGTACTCGCTTTTAGCGAAATCCGCGACTCTCCAAACTGAACAATCGCCTGGAACTCTTGCCCCCCCAGCGCTGCCAGTCGTCGTTTGATCTGTTGGGCATCGCCGCGAAACCCGGTTACGCCGTGAAAATCTTCAATCGACTTCCCAACCATCTTGTCCGGATGCATATCGGGTATCGTCTTGCGCAGTTCCTCGATATGCGTTTCGAAGAAAGCGGTCAGCTTTGGATTGACATAGTTTATTCTCATCTCCTGATCCGTGATCATGATCGCGGCAGAAGCTGACATGAATCCCGCGCTTTTGAAGGCCGTATCGACCTGTGCGGCTTGCGCCGTCGCAAGCTCTTTTCGGAGCGTTTCCAGCGAATTCGCGATTTCGCCGATCTCGTCGCCGCGCTTTAACCCGGGAATTTCTATGTCGTAATTCGTATTGGCCATCGATTTGATGGCGCGAGTGCATTTCTTAATTGGCGTGATGATCGATCGCCCAAAGATAAGCATCGAACATATGACCGACAGAAGGAACACCGCCCCTGCAGCCAACAGGGCAGTCTGGGCTGCTTCCGATTGTTTTGCGAGGATGACATCCGGCGTCCAGCCTGTTGTGACGGCTCCGACCACATCGCCATTGGCCCCAAATACAACAGGTGTCGCGATCAGGTGTCCATTTTCCGACCGGGCTTCCTCTTTGAGCTCCAATGCCCGGCGTGCAAGTTGCATCAATTCGGCATTGTCCAGCCCCTCGCTCGATCCATTTGCAAGGACTTCACCGGCCTGATTGAGCGCGACGAACCCCAGAAGCTGTCCGTCCGAGTTTTCTTTCATCTGTTCGAGGGCGGCTGTCGCGATGTCGCCCTTACCGAACTTGACAGCGCCAGCAATGTTTTCACCAACAAGCACCGTTTTCGACGACGCCATCTCAGAAATGATCTCTGCTGTAAGCCGTTCAGTGAAATGGTCTTCAACAAAAGTTATGGTTGCGACGACGACTGCCATGGAAAGGACAATAACTATCGCTATCTTTGCAAAAATGGACTGCAGACCTTTTAATTTTACCTTGCCCGACATCAATTTCTCCGATGGTCTTTGGCTTTAACTATTTTTATTTTCAGAATGCTTCGGCGTTCAGGCCAATGGTGACGCAGCCGATCGCATTGCCCGTGGCAGAGTCCGTAACTGTGAAAGAAACCTGGACCTGATAAGTCTGGCTGGATTCATCCAGTTCGATATCGCCGGCATGCATCGCATCGGCACCACGCGGGTACGTCTCAAGATACTTCGCTTCGTCACCCTGCCAAAAGTCAGAGGTCACCGAACTCAAGGCAACATTCATGCCCCGATTGTCCATAACGATGATTTCACTGATGACGCCCTGGCTTGCCTCGGCATGGGCGCGCAGCGTATCCGAAAAGGACGATTCCATGATGGAAGCGATCAGCGGTTGGTCGGATTGTCCGACCTGATCCCGCCATTCCCGGTCGAGTTGAACCAGTTTCTCCTCCGACACTGAACCATGTTCTGCGTTGCTGGCTTTGATCGCGGCCTGCGCTTCATCCGTCTGGAACCATGCGCGCGCGGTGGAATTTACAAAATCGACCATCCCCGCGTCCGGCTCTGCCGCATTGACAAGGGATGCCGCGAAAACAAATGCGGTCGAAAGAAGTGTCTTTTTCATTGAATTGTCCATTCGATAACTGGGCATTGCGCTGATGCCGGTGAAACTGGGGGCAAAGGCTTAAATTTCGGTGAAGTCGGAAATGCTCTGACGTCGCGCATATCAAAGGTACAATGGGCGATGATTTCGGGGTTTTACGGGCATGCATCGCTGCCCTAAGGAGTCGCGAGACAGCGCCTATCCATAAGCCAAGGAACTGGAAACAAACGATTTCAGGAAACCGGAGCGGATTCTTGTTCGCCGTTTATCAACTATGTCGCTTCGCAGGTTCTGAACCGATTGCACAATTACTGCTAAAATTTGCAGGAAATGCAGGAACCGGCACCCGATTGATTGTCTCCCCGCAGGTAACAGCGTGATATTTTTCGGGAAGTCTGACCTCAATCAGTACCGACACCACGTTCTAGCGCCGGGTATCGCGCCGCAAGCGTCAGGCCCCGCGCGACGTAGGACAGCAGGAAAGCCATCCATAAGCCGTGATTGCCCCAGATCGGCACCAGCACCACAACCGCAATGGCGTAAGCTCCGGTGGAGATAAAAGCCATGTTGCGCATATCGCCCGTACGGGTCGCGCCAATGAAAACACCGTCCAGCATCCAGCTTGCCACGCCCAGAACTGGCACGGCGACCATATAGGCGAGGTATACGCGTGCCTCTGCCTGTACGTTGGGCACCTTTGCCATCGTATCCACGATCATCCCGCCGAACAGCGCGAAGGCCGCGCCAAGCAGGAACGCCCCGACAACCGCCCAGACAGACGCCATCATGATCGAGCGGCGCAGTCGCGGTATGCTTTGGCGGCCAATCGCCTGCGCGACGAGAGCCTCGGCCGTAAAGGCAAAACCATCGAGGAAGCAGGCAGTTATCTCGATGAACTGCAGCAGGATCTGGTTGGCGGCCAGCGTCACGTCTCCGAAATCGGCGCCGAGGAACAGGAAGGATACCATCACCGACATCAACAGCAGTGATCGGACAAGGATATCGCTGTTCACGACCATCATCCGGCGCAAGGCCACCGGATCGAAGATCGACGACCGGTCGCGCCAGTCCGGGCCAAGGAAAGCACCTCGGCAGAACCAGAGCGCCAGCACCAGACCGGACCACTCGGCCAGAAACGTCGCGATGGCGACACCGGACACGCCCCAGTCAAGCCCCAGTACGAACCACAGGTCGAGCAGGACGTTCAGCCCGTTCATCCAGAGCTGTATCGCCAGAACGGCACGTGTCCGCTCGAGCGCGATCAGCCAGCCGGTGATGCCGAATATCGCTATGGCAGCGGGAGCGGACCAGATCCGGATCGACATGTAGGACCGCGCGAGGGTTTCAACCTCTTCCGACGCTGGCGAAAGCATGAAGGCGCCCCAGAACAGCGGCAGTCGCAACAGAATAAGCAAGACACCGGCAGAAACGCCGATCAACAGCGCCCGCATCAGGATTGCGGTTACTTCGCGGTGGTTGCCTGCCCCTTCGGCTTGACCGGTCAGCCCGGTCGTGCCCATCCGCAGAAAACCGAAAAACCAGTAAAGCGTCGTGATGATGATCGCGCCGATCCCGACCGCGCCGATCGGAGCGGCCTCGCCGAGCTGACCGACAACGCCTGTGTCCACGATACCAAGGATCGGCACTGTCACGTTGGACAGAACGATCGGCGCCGCAATATTGAGAACGCGGCGATGGGTGATCGGCTTTGGCGGCGTCGTCGCGACCGTTTCAGTCATCGGCCACCGAGACGGCGGGCGGCATCAGAAAATGGCCGGAGCCCTGCGCAAAGAGCTTGTCGCGATTGTCCTGCCAAGCCTCGGCGCGCACCGAAGCATAGCGCCGCCCCTGCCGTGTCACGGTTGCGCGGGCATAGGCATCACGCGGTAAACCGGTGCGCAGGTAATCGACGGTGAATCCGATTGTCTTAGGCAGCCGTGGCATCGTTGACGGCGTGACCTCGGACAGATCCAGCGCGCCGCTTTCGATATCGGGCCAAAGATAGGCCCAGCTGAGCGAAATGATCGATGTCACCTCGAGAAAGGCCGCCGTAACCCCGCCATGGATGGCAGGCAGCATCGGATTGCCGATCAGTTTCTCGGAAAAATGCAGAACGCCCGTCAGCTCGTCGCCACGCCGGTCGAAATCGATGCCCAGAAAGCGCACGTAAGGCACCCCCTCGACCAGAGCGGACAGGGCCGCGTCACGGCGTTGCTTGACGACCTGTACGGGTTCGGGTCGGGCGCGCGCCATCATGCTTCTCCCACGGTGAACGACCCCGAGGCGCGCGCCACCGGAACCTCGGTATCGTCGTCCACGGCAGTCGCTTCGACAAAAGCGACGTTGCGCGTGATGTGATGGCAGGTGGCGCGGGCAACAATCGACTGTCCCGGCGTCGCCGCACGCATGTATTCAATGCGCAGATCAATCGTTGCCGTGATGCCCCGCGCATCCGGATGGCTCATGACCGCCGTGCCGCAGCAGGTATCGATCACCGTGGAAACCGCACCGCCATGCAGGACACCTGTCTGCGGATCGCCGACAAGACGTTCGTCATAGGGCATCGTCATTTCGGCATATCCGGCCCCAAGCCGGGTTATTTTGAGACCTAACTCACGCGCATGCGGCAGGGCGTGGATGAACTGTTGGGCCAGTTCGGTTTTTTCAGACATGCCGCGTTCCTGTTTTCCTGCTGTCATCACCTTATGATCAAACCCTTCCCCAAAGGGCAAGCCCGCTGGTTGCGTCTACGCGCCTGCGGCCTTAACCTTTGAACTATGCAAGCAGAGAAAACCGATGGCCGACGTTAACCTGAGTTTCAAAGAAATGTGCGCGCGGTTCGACGTCACGCCAAGAACCTTGCGCTATTACGAATATATTGAGCTCATCCACCCCCATCGCGAAGGGCGCACCCGCCATTACGGACCACGTGAGATCGCGCGGATGAAGCTGATCCTGCGCGGGCGCAGATTCGGCTTTCAGCTGGAAGATATCCGTCAGTGGCTACTGATATACGAGAAAGACGGCACAAAACCGCAGATGCAGGCCTTTGTCGAAATGGCCGATCGCCAGCTCGTGGACCTTGCGGAGCAGAAACAGCAGATCGAAGAAGCGATGAGCGAGCTTCGCAAGCTTCGCAGCGAGGCTGAATCAGAGATCGACTGAGTCGAATCCGGCTCTCACACTTGCCGTTTCCCACGCGAATTCCACATTCCCTAGGGTAAAATATTTCCTGACAGCCAAAGCTGAAGAAATACTCTTGCGCCATTTGTGAAATGACGTGACGTTCAACTTACGTGAACGTCAACTTTCGTTGTAATGAGGCGCCCAGATCATCATTTCGCGAGAACACAACCCACACGAGCAATTCAGACATGATGACAGAAAAATTCCTGACCATCCGCGAAATGTGCGACGTCTTCGACGTCACCGCACGTACCTTGCGGTTCTATGAATCCAAAGAACTTCTGTTTCCGGTCCGCCAAGGACAGAAGCGACTGTTCACCAAGCGTGACCGCGCGCGGCTCAAGCTGATCCTGCGGGCCAAAAGGTTCGGCTTCTCGCTGGAACAGGTGCGCCAGTTGCTGGACCTTTACCACATCGATGACCAGCAACAGACTCAGATCCGCAAGACCTACGAGGTCGCCTGCGAACGGCTGGCCGACATGCGGCGCCAGCGCGACGAACTCGACGCGGCCATTTCGGACCTCCAGGAGCAGATGAACTGGGCCGAAAAGATTATGCAAGCCGACGAAAACCCGAAGCAGGCCGCCGAATAAGGCGGTCCTTCCTTTCCCCCCACAACGACGCAAACCAGCTAAGACGGAGCGCCCAGATGCCAAGTTACACCGCCCCTACAAAGGATATGCAATTCATTCTGCACGAGGTGCTGAAAGTCACGCAGGCCGATGTTCCGGGCTACGAAGAACTTGAGCCCGAGTTTACCAATGCCATCCTCGAAGAGGCCGGCAAGATCAGTTCCGAAGTGCTCCAGCCGCTGAACGCGGTGGGCGATACCGAAGGCTGCAAGCTGGAAAACGGCGTCGTGCGTACCCCCACGGGCTTCAAGGAAGCTTTTGACAAGGTAAAGGAAGGCGGCTGGCCCGGGCTCGATATGCCCGAGGAATATGGCGGCCAGAACATGCCCTACGTGCTGAACACCGCCGTGGGTGAAATGTTTTCCTCCGCCAACCAGGCCTTTACCATGTACCAGGGACTGACCCACGGCGCGGCTTCGGCCATCCTTGCCCACGGGTCGGACGAGCAGAAGAACACCTATCTTCCCAACATGGTGTCCTGCGAATGGACCGGCACCATGAACCTGACCGAACCGCATTGCGGCACCGATCTTGGCCTGATGCGCACCAAGGCCGAACCGCAGGATGACGGCAGCTACAAGATTTCCGGCCAGAAGATCTTTATCTCGGCAGGCGAGCACGAGATGGCCGACAACATTATCCACCTCGTTCTGGCCAAGATCACCGGCGCGCCGGAAGGCATCAAGGGCGTCTCCCTCTTCATCGTGCCCAAATTCCTCGTCAACGAGGACGGCAGCCTTGGCGCGCGCAATGGCGTCGCCTGCGGCAAGATCGAAGAGAAAATGGGCATTCACGGCAACTCGACCTGCGTGATGAATTACGACGAGGCCACCGGTTACCTGCTCGGCGAAGAGCACAAGGGCATGCGCGCGATGTTCACCATGATGAACGAAGCCCGCATCGGCGTCGGCATGCAGGGCCTGTCGCAGGCCGAGGTCGCGTTCCAGAATGCGCTTGAATATGCCAAGGACCGCCTTCAGGGCCGCGACGTGACCGGCGTCAAGAACCCCGATGGCCCGGCCGATCCGCTGATCGTGCATCCCGACATCCGTCGTTCGCTGATGGACCAGAAAAGCTTCGCCGAAGGTGCCCGCGCCTTCATCCTCTGGGGCGCCAGCATGATCGACCGCGCCCACCGTGCAGGTGACAAGGACGCCGACGGCCTGGTGTCGCTGCTGACCCCGGTCATCAAGGGCTTTCTCACCGATCAGGGCTACGACATGACCGTCAAGGCCCAGCAGATCTACGGCGGTCACGGCTATATCGAGGAATGGGGCATGTCGCAGTTCACCCGCGATGCCCGCATCGCGATGATCTACGAAGGTGCCAACGGCGTGCAGGCGCTGGACCTTGTGGGCCGCAAGCTGGCTGTCGATGGTGGCAAACACGTGATGGCCTTCTTCGATCTGGTCAAGAACTACATCAAAGAGAACTCGGGTCAGGACGAAGCGTTCGACAAGGACTTTCTCAAGCCGCTCAAGAAGGCCTCGAAAGACCTTCAGGCCGCAGGCATGTATTTCATGGCCGAAGGAATCAAGAACCCGAACAACGCGCTGGCCGGGTCCTATGACTTCATGCACATGTTCGGTCATGTCTGCCTGGGGCTTGTCTGGGCGCAGATGGGCAAGGCCGCGATGACCGCGCTCGCCGATGGCGCCTCGGACAAGGAGTTCTATGAAACCAAGCTCGCCACCGGTCGTTACTACATGGCGCGCCAGCTCCCGGCGACGGCCCTGCACCTCTCGCGCATCCAGAGCGGTGCCGACACGGTCATGGCGCTCGAAGCGGCGAATTTCTGAACCCCGTTCCTGCGAACCGGGCGGTACGCCGCCCGGCTTCCCGGCAAGAGGAGAACGCAAGACAGACGCAACCTGTTAGTGCGAAACTGCCCACTGTTCCGGATCGATGAGGCTGCCGGAGGTTTTCCGTTTATCGGATCCCGATTGCAGATGCCACCAGACCGGTTTCGTGTTCAATGCAGGAAAGAACGGCGCCCCGCCCCGCGCGGAATAGCCGCTCGAATGCCACGGGAGGAAAGGCACAATGAAAGATACGTTCTCGGCAACAAGCGCGTGGATGAGCGAAGAGCATCACATGCTCGCCGATATGACGGCCCAGTTCATCAATCGCGAATGGGCCCCGAAATTCGAGAAATGGCGCCATCAGGGTCAGATGGATCGCGAGATCTGGCAGGAAGCCGGTGCGCTCGGCCTGCTCTGCCCCTCCATTCCCGAAGCATATGGCGGCGCCGGCGGAGATTTCGGCCACGAAGCCGCGATCCTCATCGAAGCCGCCCGCGCGAACCTCGCCAGCTGGGGCGCGGCCATCCACGGCCCGATCGTCTCGCATTATATCCTTGCCTATGGCAGCGAAGAACAGAAACAACGCTGGTTGCCAAAAATGGTCTCCGGCGAACTGGTCGGCGCTCTTGCGATGACCGAACCCTCAACCGGGTCAGACGTACAGAGCATCAAGACAAAGGCGATCCGTGAGGGGAATTCCTACAAGCTCTCCGGTCAGAAAACATTCATTTCGAACGGCCAGCACGCGAACCTGATCGTCGTGGCCGCCAAGACAGACCCGTCCCTCGGGGCAAAAGGCGTGTCGCTGGTGGTCCTCGAAACGGATAGGGCAGCAGGTTTCCAGCGAGGCAGAAACCTCGAAAAAGTCGGGATGCACGCCGCGGACACCTCGGAACTCTTTTTCGACAACGTCGAAATCCCGCCCGAAAACATCCTCGGCGGCGAAGAGGGCCAGGGTTTCTATCAGATGATGAGCCAGTTGCCACAAGAGCGTCTGACCATCGCCTGCACCGCGCAGGGCGCGATGGAAGGCGCGGTCGAACGCACGATCGATTACTGCAAGGAACGCCAGGCTTTCAACGGCCCCCTTACCCAGTTCCAGAACACCCGCTTCAAGCTTGCCGAATGCAAGACGAGAACGATGGTTTCCCGCGCTTTCCTCAACGAATGCATGCTGGAACACCTCGAAGGCAAGCTGAGCGTCGAAAAAGCCGCGATGATCAAATACTGGTCCTCGGACACCCAATGCGAGGTGCTTGACGAATGCGTCCAGTTACACGGCGGCTACGGTTTCATGATGGAATATGCGGTCGGCGCCATGTGGGCAGATGCCCGCGTCCAGCGCATCTACGGGGGCACCAACGAGATCATGAAAGAGTTGATTGCGAGGTCGCTTTGACACAGCAGCGTCCCGCAACCTGCCCCCTTGCTCCCGCCTCCGGCGGCCGTATTTGGAACGAGAAGAAAGGCTGTATGCGTTCACCCCGCGACCCGGCGCCGATCCGACTCTCCGTCACTCGAGCGGGGCCGCGGGGCTTCTCCTCGTGCGGTCATCGGCTCGGCAGCCTGTACCGCAGCTCTCACTTGACACCTAAAACTTTAAGACAAGGTTACGAAAGAAACGCACCCTGTGCTTCTTCTCGTTTCAAATACGGAAATTCCGACATCTCAGCACACGCCTTGGGAGGGCTTGAACGATGACGATCCAGCTGCACTGTTTCGGTGAAAGCGGCAATTCCTACAAGGCCGCGATAGCGCTGCAACTCTCGGGCCTCGACTGGGAACCGGTTTACGTTGATTTTTTCAACGGCGCGACGCGCAGCCCGGACTACCGGAGCACCGTCAACAACATGGGCGAAGCGCCTGTGATGATCGATGGAGATATCCGCCTCAGCCAGTCGGGCGTTATCCAGCAGTATGTGTCCGACAAATCGGGCAAATTCGCAGGCAAGAATCAGGCCGAGAAATACGACGTTTTGCGCTGGGTGCTTTGGGACAACCACAAGCTCAGTTCCATGGCCGGTTTGACCCGTTTTCTCATGAACTTCCTGCCCGAGGACAAACGACCGGCAGATGTAATCTCTTTCAACCTCGGCCGCCTGAAATCGGCTTACGCGACGCTGAACGACCATCTCGCAGAGCGCGACTGGATCGTGGGCAGCGACTTCACCAATGCGGACCTCTCCTGTTGCGGGTATCTCTACTACCCGGAACCCTTCGGTTTCGACCGCAAGGACTGGCCTCATATCGATACCTGGCTGGCGCGCCTCAGCGAACAGCCGGGCTGGAAACACCCCTATGACTTGATGCCCGGCTCGCCTGCCGACCGGGCCTAAGGAGGACCATATGACCGACGCTTACATTTATGACGCGCTGCGCACGCCACGGGGCAAGGGCCGCAAGGACGGCGCCCTGCACGAGGTGACCTCGCTGCGCCTTTCCGCCCTGACGCTGAACGCGCTGAAAGAGCGCAATAATCTTGATGGCCATGCGGTCGAGGACGTGATCTGGGGCAATGTCACCCAGGTGATGGAACAGGGTGGCTGCCTTGCACGCTCGGCGGTGCTTGCCTCGGATCTCGATGAATCGATCCCCGGTCTCGCAATCAACCGGTTCTGCGCTTCGGGCATGGAGGCGGTCAACCTGGCCGCAAACCAAGTCAAGGGTGGTGCTGGCGATGCCTATATCGCGGGCGGCGTCGAGATGATGGGCCGCGTGGCCATGGGCAGCGACGGGGCGGCCATTGCCGTCGACCCGACACTGGCGATGGAGAAATACTTTGTGCCGCAGGGCATTTCCGCTGACATCATCGCCACCGAATACGGGTTTACCCGCGACGAGGCCGATGCGCTGGCCGTGGAATCCCAGCGCCGCGCAAAGGCCGCCTGGGACGACGGGCGTTTCGACAAATCGGTGATCACCGTGCGCGAC
>JAAEZD010000004.1:90745-162366 GCA_018223035.1 Paracoccaceae bacterium | reverse complement strand
TGCGCGACCAGAACGGTCTGCCGATCCTCGATCATGACGAATACATGCGCCCCCAGACCGACATGCAAAGCCTTGGTGCGCTGAACGCGTCATTTCAGGCGATGGGCGAGGTCATGCCCGGTTTCGACAAGGTGGCGATGCTGAAATACCCGCATCTGGAAAAGATCAACCACATCCACCACGCGGGAAATTCTTCTGGCATCGTAGACGGGTCCGCCGCCGTGCTGATCGGCAACAAAGAATTCGGTGAGAAATACGGGCTGAAACCCCGTGCCCGCATCAAGGCAACCGCCAAGATCGGCACCGATCCGACCATCATGCTGACCGGACCTGTCCCGGTGACGCAGAAGATCCTTGCCGAAAATGGCATGGACATCAAGGACATCGACCTGTTTGAGGTAAACGAGGCCTTTGCCGCTGTCGTGCTGCGCTTCATGCAGGCCTTCGACGTGGACAGCGACAAGGTCAACGTGAACGGCGGCTCCATCGCGATGGGTCACCCGCTTGGTGCGACCGGGGCGATGATCATCGGCACCCTGCTGGACGAAATGGAACGCGCCGACAAGGAAACCGGTCTGGCGACGCTGTGCATCGCCTCGGGCATGGGCGCGGCCACCATCATCGAACGCGTGTAAGCCGGGAAAGAGGAGACATCAAATGACTGATTTCACGATGGAAAAAGGCGCCGATGGCGTCGCTCTGATCACCTGGGACTGCCCCGGCAAAACGATGAACGTCATGTCGATCGTCGGGTTGAAGGAACTGGAATCCTGCATCGACGCCGCGCTTGCGGATGATGCCGTCAAAGGCGTGGTCATCACCTCGGGCAAGGAAGGCTCCTTTGCCGGTGGCATGGACCTGAACCTGCTTGCGACGCTCAAGGAAAGCGCGGGCGACGATCCGGCCAAGGGACTCTTCGAGGGCACGATGGAAATGCATGCCCTGCTGCGCAAGATCGAGCGCGCCGGCATGGATGCCAAGACCAACAAGGGCGGCAAACCGATTGCCGCCGCCCTGCCCGGCACCGCGGCCGGTATCGGTCTGGAACTGCCGCTGGCCACCCATCGCATCTTTGTCGCCGACAACCCCAAGGCACGGATCGGCCTGCCCGAGATCATGGTCGGGATCTTCCCCGGCGCGGGCGGAACGACGCGACTGGTGCGCAAGCTTGGCGCGATGGCGGCTTCGCCGCTGCTTCTCGAAGGCAAGATGCTGGAACCGTCCAAGGCCAAGGGCGCGGGCGTGATCGACGAGGTTGTCGACGATCCGGTTGCCGCTGCACGCGAATGGGTGCTGAGCGCGACGGATGCCGACATCCTGAAGCCATGGGATGCCAAGGGCTACAAGATGCCCGGCGGCGCGCCTTACCACCCTGCCGGTTTCATGACCTTCGTAGGCGCAAACGCGATGGTCAACGGCAAGACGCAGGGCGCCTTCCCGGCGGCCAAGGCGCTGCTTTCGACGGTCTATGAAGGTGCGCTTGTTCCCTTTGACACGGCGCTCAAGATCGAGGCCCGCTGGTTCACCCATGTGCTGATGAACCCCTCTTCGGGCGCAATGATCCGCTCGCTCTTCGTGAACAAGGAAGCGCTGGAAAAAGGCGCGGTCCGTCCCGAAGGCATACCGGATCAGCGCGTAAAAAAGCTGGGCGTTCTTGGCGCGGGCATGATGGGCGCGGGCATCGCGCTGGTCTCCGCACAGGCCGGGATGGAGGTCGTGCTGATCGACCGGGATCAGGCAGCAGCCGACAAGGGCAAAGCCTATACCGAGGCCTATCTCGACAAAGGCATTTCCCGCAAAAAGGTCACGCCCGAAAAGAAAGAGGCAATGCTTGGCCTGATCAACGCGACCCCGGATCTGGACGCGCTGAAAGACTGCGACCTGATCATCGAAGCCGTTTTCGAGGATCCCAAGGTCAAGGCCGAGATGACCCAGAAGGTCGAGGCGATCATCCCCGAAGATTGCATCTTTGCCTCCAACACCTCGACCCTGCCGATCACCGGGCTGGCCAAGGCGTCCAAGCGCCCCGACCAGTTCATCGGCATCCACTTCTTCTCGCCTGTCGAGAAGATGCTGCTGGTCGAGATCATCAAGGGCAAGGAAACCGGTGACCGGGCCGTGGCCAAGGCGCTCGACTACGTGCGCCAGATCCGCAAGACCCCGATCGTCGTGAACGATGCGCGTTTCTTCTACTGCAACCGCTGCATCATCCCCTATGGCAACGAAGCGACCCGCATGGTCACCGAGGGCGTCGCGCCGGTGCTGATCGACAATGCCGCGCGCCAGCTTGGGTTCCCCGTCGGTCCGATCCAGCTGGGCGATGAAACCAGCATCGATCTCGCGGCCAAAATCACCCGCGCCACCAAGGAGGCGATGGGCAACGAATACCCCGCGTCCGAGGCCGACGATCTGGTGTTCTGGATGGAGGAAGAAGGTCGTCTGGGCCGCAAGGCCAAGGCCGGTTACTTCGACTATGACGAAAAGGGCAAACGCATCGGGTATTGGAAAGGCATCCACGACAAGTACCCGCTGGCCGATGAACAGCCCGACCTGATCGAGATTCAGGAACGGCTGATGTTCGCGCAGGTGCTCGAAGCTGTCCGCGCGCTGGAAGAGGGCGTACTGGAAGACATTCGCGAAGGCGATGTCGGCGCGGTCCTCGCCTGGGGCTTTGCGCCGTGGTCCGGTGGCCCGTTCAGCTGGCTCGACATCATCGGCACACCCTACGCTGCCGAACGCTGCGACCAGCTCGAAGCGAAATATGGCGAGCGGTTCAAGTGCCCCGATCTCCTGCGCGAGATGGCGGCCAAGAACCAGACCTTTTACGGGCGTTTCTCGCCCGAGGCGAAAGCGGCCTGATCTGCAAATGCTAAAGGGCGCCCACGTGGCGCCCTTTTCTTTTGGTCCAATGATACGCACCGGGATCACCTCATTGGCCACATCCTGCGAGCCCCTATGACCGTTTCCGACCGCACGCCCCTGTCCCCGATGGCCTGATCCCCGGGGTTTTCATCCCACCGATCAGAACTAGATCCAAGCGCTACCAAAAGGGAGAAGCGCGTGAAAAAGGCCCTGATCATCGGAGCGTCCGGCGGCATTGGCGACGCCATCGCCACAAGGCTTGAGGAGAGCGAGATCGAGGTGACCCGTTTGTCGCGCAGCAGCGATCAACTGGACGTCACCGACGCGGACTCGGTCGACCGCGTGCTCGGGGAACTGACCGGACCTTTTGACCTGATCCTTGTGACAACAGGCATCCTCGCGCCGCAGGGCGGACAACCCGAGAAATCGCTCGACCAGATCGACGCGGCGGCGATGGCAGAGTTGCTGGCCGTCAACACGATTGGCCCGGCGCTGGTTCTGCGCCATGCCCCCCGTTTACTAGCGCAAGAAGGTCGGCCTGTCGTCGCGGTTCTCACAGCGCGCGTCGGCTCCATCGGCGACAATGGCCTCGGCGGCTGGTACAGCTATCGCGCCTCCAAAGCGGCCGCCAACCAGATCGTCCACACCGCAGCCATCGAAATCGGGCGCAAGAACAAATCCGCGGTCGTGGTGGCGCTTCATCCCGGGACGGTCGCCACCAGTTTCACCCAAGACTATCCCGCTCACGAAAAGGTCGTGCCGCGAGAGGCCGCCGAAAACCTTCTGCGCGTGATCGACGGGCTCGACCGGGACGATAACGGGCGCTTTTTCGACTGGGCCGGAAAGGAAGTCCCGTGGTGAAACTGGTCCTCGTTCTCGGCGACCAGCTCACCCCGACGCTTGCCTCGCTACGCGCCGCAGACAAGGCGAATGATCGTGTCGTCATGGCCGAGGTAACCTCCGAGGCCTCCTACGTCCCCCACCACCCGAAAAAGATCGCGCTGGTCTTCGCCTGCATGCGCAAATTCGCGCAACAGCTTCGCCACAACGGCTGGACGGTGGATTACACCCGGCTCGACGATCCGGGGAACGCCGGGTCGATCCCGGGCGAACTGCTTCGCCGCGCGTCTGACAGCGGCGCATCCAGTGTGATCGCCACGCGCCCCGGCGAATGGCGGCTGGTCGAGGCCTTGCAGGACACGCCGCTCGATCTCGACATCCTCGAAGATGACCGTTTCGTTGCCAGCCATGCCGATTTCAACGCTTGGGCGGACGGCCGCAAACAGCTGCGCATGGAGTATTTCTATCGCGAGATGCGTCGCAAGACGGGACTTTTGATGGAGGATGATGAGCCAACCGGGGGCAAATGGAACTTCGACCAAGACAACCGCAAGCCAGCCAAACCCGATCTCTTCATGCCCAGTCCGCTGAATTTCGAACCGGACGAAACCGTGCAGGAAGTGCTCGACCTCGTCGACGCGACGTTTTCCGATAACTTCGGCGAGTTGCGCCCCTTTGGTTTTGCCACCGACGCGACCGAGGCCGAAGCCGCGCTCGAAAATTTCATCGAAACTACCCTACCCCAATTTGGCGACTATCAGGATGCTATGCTGTCCGGGCACCGGTTCCTCTACCACGCGTTGATCTCTGCCTATCTCAACATCGGTTTGCTCGACCCGCTGGACGTCTGCCGACGGGTGGAAAAGGCATGGCAGAAAGGGCACGCCCCGCTCAATGCCGCAGAGGGTTTCATCCGCCAGATCATCGGCTGGCGCGAATTCGTGCGCGGGATCTATTTCCATGAAGGTCCCGATTACGCCGACAGAAACTGGCTCGAACACGACCGGGCGCTTCCGGATCTCTACTGGGGGCAGAAAACCGGCATGACCTGTCTTTCAAAAACTGTCGAACAAACCAATGAGGAAGCCTACGCGCATCATATCCAGCGACTGATGGTCACCGGGAACTTTGCCCTTCTGGCTGGGATCGACCCTGCCCAGGTACATGAATGGTATCTTTCCGTCTACTTCGATGCCTTCGAATGGGTCGAGGCCCCGAACACCGTGGGCATGAGCCAGTTCGCCGACGGCGGATTGGTCGCATCCAAACCCTATGTCTCATCGGGCAGCTATATCGACCGGATGTCGGACTACTGTTCCGAATGTTCCTATTCCGTAAAGGAAAAAACCGGAAAAGACGCATGCCCCTTCAACCTGCTCTATTGGCATTTCCTGTCCCGCCATCGCAGTCGGTTCTCAGACAATCCCCGCATGGCCATGATGTATCGCACATGGGACAAGATGGAGTCCGATCGCCAGGATGAGATCCTGACCGGCGCGGAAGACTTCCTCAACCGAATGGACGCGGGCGACCCGGTCTGAGCAAACCTGGTAGCGACCGCCGTATTACCCGTCCCGGCAGACAAAACACTGGTTGATCCTTAGGCAAGGACTCCAACCGGGCTTTCGCGAGCTTCTGTAAGCATATTGCGCGCGCCTAAAAGCCCGACCAACCGTCAACACCGCGTCCCGGATAAATTCCTGTGCTTGTCGAACAGCAGTAACCCGCCGTTCGCCCAGCGATGGCCATAGACGCGCCTTTCATTCCAAGGGGCGTTCGCGTATCTTTTACTTCTAAGTAATAAATATTTCAAACTCATTGGCCTGCTTCGAGGTCCGAATGGCCTGTTAAAAGATCTACTTTAAAGAGGAGCTTATTGCATGAAATTCCGCAGCATCATCGGGGCTTTGGTATCCACAGCTGTTTCACTAACGGCACTGCCGGCCGTGGCAGCAACCTTTGCATTCAACGTCCAAGTTGTCGAAAGCACCGATGTCGTGCCGTCGCCAACATTCGATTTGCCGGATGTCGGGACGGTCGGGACCGTGACCTTCCTTCTGGATGCCGCCACGCTGGACTCTGACGGAGATCCTTTGACAGGCATTAATGTAGATTCCCCTCTTTCCCAGTCTCTCGCCGACGCAGAGGCGACGATTGGCGGGCTAACCTCCGACCTGTCCGATGTGAGCATTTTCGGTTTCCCGGGCGGCGCCCGCTTTAGCAACGGGAGCTTCAGCAATATCACAATTTCGCTAGCCGGTGCGGACTGCATTGCCCTGAGCTGTACGCTTGCCGGTTCATTTTCGATCCTGAAGCCGGGCGCTCCCGCGCCAACGCTCTTTGCCGATGTCGAGGCGCTCTTATTGGACCCCGACGCAGTTGCCCGGTTTTCCTTCAATGGCACGGTGCAGGGGGAATTCGTGAGCTTCGTGGCGGAATCGGTTCCCACACCGGTGATCCCGCTGCCTGCGGGTGGCATTCTGCTGCTCTCAGGACTGATGGGATTTGCCGCGTTTCGGGGACGGCAACACGTGGTGACGGACCCGCGTTAGAGTTCAAACGTTCCGGGGTTCCCAAACTGGCGTGACCAACGCAGCGAGCGTTTCTATGTGAAACGCGCTATTTTAACCGGCAGTCACATTTGCCAACAAGCGATCAGGCTCCCTGAACGCGCACTCGGCTCTATCCCTGCCATTTCAACCGATACCGCCAGAGCAGCCCGTCTAGACCCCCTCGAACCGATACCCGAACCGCGCGATATCCTCGGCGCAGGCGTCCGCTACCGCTTCTGCGGCGCGATCGTCGTAATAGCTGCGGTAATCCGACACCCTGTCCGACCGGTTCACATGCGGCAGATCAAGCTTGAATCCAAGATGCTCCCACAAAACACTGGAGTCCCGCTCGAAATCATCGATCCGGATATAGGCGCCGCAGTGCTCCCGCCCGTCGCTGCGCCGCATGTAGCTTGCCGCCGGAGAGGCCGCAAACGCCGCGCAGGTTTTCGGATGGCACAGGAAATCCGTGAAATCCAAGGCACCGGCCAGCGCCACAGCCGGATGGCCGAACGCTTGTTCGCGCAGCCAGTGGTAATAGCTCACCGCCCGGTCCCACGGGTTGCGCACCAGCGTAAAGGCGAACAGCCCGTCCATCACCGGATCCGGCACCAGACCCTCGATATCGGCGAGGGTGGAATGCTTCCACAACCGTCCCCGCGTGTTCTTGCCGCTGACCCTGTGCCGCCGCTTCAGCGCCTTGGGCGTATCGCCCAGCATGATGTCATCCTTCATCGCCCGCCCCTCGAGCGCGAGCGCCAGAGAGGTCCCCCCGGTCTTGGGGATATGGATGAAAACATAACGGCGTCCGGTACTTAGGATCATGTACCAAGGCTATCCGATTTGCTTCGCCCCGCAATAACAAGCTGCGAATATTGCGCATCTGCCTCTTTTCAATACGCTCGGCGCGGCGCAATATTACGCGACAACACACCGTCAGGGAGGGGACAGATCATGGGCTGGATGCAAGATGAAACCGGGCTGGAGCGTAACGCGGCCAATTACGTGCCTCTCACGCCGCTTTCCACCCTGAAAAGGGCCGCGCTGATCTATCCCGACGAACTGGCCGTGGTCTATGGCCCGCACCGCAAGACCTACCGCGAATACACCGACCGCGTGACCCGGCTCGCCTCTGCATTGGCGGCCAAAGGTGTAAATCCCGGCGATGTGGTCGCAACCGTGATCCCCAACCTGCCCGCGCAGGCCGAGGCGCATTTCGGCGTGCCCGCCTGCGGCGCCGTGCTGAACACGATCAACACAAGGCTCGACGCCGATACCGTCGCTTATATCCTTGATCATGGCGCCGCGAAGATCGTGCTGGTCGACAGCCAGTTCATCCCGCTCGTCAAAGAGGCGCTCTCCCGCATGGGAGAGACCAAACCCGAAGTCATCGAGGTGCCCGACGATCACGCGAACCACCCCGCGAGCGGAGACTTCGAAACCTACGAAGACATGTTGACCAAAGCCGATCCCGAATTCAACTGGATCATGCCAGAAGACGAATGGGAGAGCATCGCGCTCAACTACACCTCCGGCACGACCGGGCGACCCAAGGGCGTCGTCTATCACCATCGAGGCGCCTATCTGAACGCGATGAGCCAGATCCTCAGCTGGCGCATGGTGTTGCGGCCCCGCTACCTGACCATCGTGCCGCTGTTCCACTGCAACGGCTGGTGCCACACATGGATGATGCCGATGGTCGGCGGGCGGATCATCTGCTGCCGCGACATCACTGCGCCCGCGATCTTCAACGCCATCGCGGATGAGGGCGCGACCCATTTCGGCGGTGCACCCATCGTGCTGAATGCGCTGATCAACGCCCCCGAAGGCGAGCGTCGCGAATTCGACCACGTGGTCGAGGTCTTTACCGCCGGTGCCCCCCCGGCCCCCGCCACGCTCGCCAAGATCGAACCGATGGGCTTCAACATCACGCAGGTCTACGGCCTGACCGAAACCTATGGGCCTGCAACCGAATGCACCTGGGGCGAACAGTGGGACGGTTTACAGGGCAACGACCGCGCCGCGGTCAAGGCGAGACAGGGCGTGGCCATGCCGATCTTTGAACATATCACCGTGGTCGATGACAACATGGGCCAGATCACCATGGACGGCGTCGATCACGGGGAAATCGTGATGCGCGGCAATGGCGTGATGAAGGGCTATTACAAGAACCCCGAAGCCACCGCCGAGGCCTTCAAAGGCGGGTATTTCCACTCCGGTGACATCGCCATCCAGCATCCCGACGGGTTCATGCAGATCACCGACCGCGCCAAGGATGTGATCATCTCGGGCGGCGAAAACATTTCCTCGGTCGAGGTCGAAAACGTGCTGATGGGCCACCCGGAAGTGAACCTTGCCGCCGTTGTCGCCAAGCCGGACGAGAAATGGGGCGAAAGCCCTTGCGCCTTCGTGGAGCTCAAACCCGGCGCAAGCACCGATGCCGCGGGGCTGATCGCCTATGCGCGAGACCACCTCGCCCATTTCAAGGCGCCCAAGACCGTCGTTTTCGAGGAATTGCCCAAGACATCGACAGGCAAAATCCAGAAATTCGAGCTGCGCAACCGCGCCAAGGCACTCTAACACTTGTCAGAAGTTTGCCCTGCTGACATTGGCCATGTTATGAAAAGAAAAACACCGAGGCACAGGCAAAACCGGCGCAGATGACAGCCCTGACCCAGTATGAACGGCTGGAGGCCACCGGCCTCTGGCGACCGAACCCGCAGGAGCAGCGGCGAGAGGTTTATGTTTCCATTGGCAAGGCCACTCTCACAATTTCGAATTTTCACAATCAGGCGCTGACCCATTGGTCTCTCGCCGCGATTGAACGGGCCGATCCGAACAGCATGCCCGCCATCTATCATCCCGATGGCGATCCGGATGAAACGCTTGAACTCTCGGAAAACGAAGCGGAAATGATCGAGGCTATCGACAGGCTGCGTCGCGCCGTCGATCGTGCCCGCCCCCGGCCCGGACGACTGCGCGGTGTCGGCATCGCCGCCGTCGTGATCGGGATGATCGCTGCCGCGACGCTCTGGCTGCCCGGCGCGATGATGCGCCACACGCTGAACGTGGTGCCGGACATCCGGCGTCAGGACATAGGCGAGGCACTGCTTGGCCGGCTCGAACGCGTATCCGGCAGGGCCTGCCGCTCTGCCGAAACCCAGCCGGTCCTCAAACGGCTCGCGCGTGAACTTGGCGTGCGCCGCATCGTGATCCTGCCCGCCGGTGTCCGCGACAGCCTCCACCTGCCCGGCGATGTCGTCGTGCTGAACAAGGCGCTGGTCGAGGATTACGAGGACCCCGCCGTCGCCGCCGGATATGTGCTGGCCGAGAAAACCCGTGCCGAGCATCTCGACCCACTGAAAGAACTGCTGCAGGAAAGCGGCATTGTCGCTTCTTTCCACCTGCTGACCACCGGCGAACTCACGCAGGAAATCCTCGACGGCTACAGCGAGCGCATCGTGGTCGCGCCCAAGACGCCCCCGCCGCAGGACGCGCTGCTTGAGAATTTTGCCGAGGCCAAGCTTTCCACCAAGCCCTATGCCTATGCCGTCGATGTGACCGGGGAAACCACGATCGGCCTGATCGAGGCCGATCCCCTCGCCGGGAAGGTCCAGACCTCTCTGATGAAGGATCGTGACTGGGTCCTACTTCAGGGTATTTGCGGCGGCTGAAACCTAGCGGCTTCCGCCCCGATTGCCCGCCTTGTTTGCCGGGGCCGAACGGGTAGACACCCGCGCAACAGGCGCCGTCTGCGCCACGGGCGGGGTCCAGAATGGCGAATTGCCCCGCACCGCCGGTTCATCCACGGTGACTGCGCGCGCGGAAGCATCCTGCGGCAAAAGACGGCGCGGCAGCTCCTTGCTCCAGATCCTGTCGGTCTGCGCCTCACCGGTTTGCGACACCAAGGCGCGCTTTGGGTTAAGCCGGTCGTCGTCCCATGCCGGGCGATAGCCTTTGGGCACGGCCGGACCATGGGTGACAACGCTTGGCCGCAGCGTCATTTCCGCCCGTTTCGGGTTAAGCCGGTCATCAGTCCAGACCGGGCGATAGCCTTTTGGCACGGTAAACGTGCCTGCGTTCTTGCGGTTCTCATAGATATGGCGACGAACGGCGCGCGTATCCGGTGACAATCCCGCCTGCGCGGCCTCCGAAGAAGTCGTGACCTTAGCCGTCGCCGTCCGTTTGGCCGGTGCGGTGCTGGTGAATACCGTCGGCGCAGGTCCTGCCGAGGGCTGGCGCGCGGGCGCGGTTTGCCGGGCAGTGCGCGGCGGCGCGGCGGGCTGGGGTGCAGCTTCCGCAGCGGGCACGTTGGTAAACACCGTCGGTTCCGGTCCGGGGGACGGTTTGCGATCAGGGGCCGTTGGCGCACTCTCCGGCGCGGTGGTGACACGCGGCGCGGGCGCGGATGGTTCGTCGGTAAACACGGTCGGTGCCGGTCCCGACGATGGCGCGCGCGGGGCGGTTGTCACCTGGGACGGCGTCGACGATCCGGCAGAAGCGGTCGCACGGTCTGACGGGTCAAGCTCGATGATCTCGACCGGCCCCGTCGTCGAGGCCCGTCCGCCCGATCCACTCGCAAGCTCTGCCCGCTGCGCCTCGCTCAACGACGGCTGATACCCGCAGACCTGCCGCCGCGCGCGATCCACGCGCGGCACCCATGTAACGGTCCCGTCGATACCGGCACGGATATAAATGCAGCCCTGGCTGTCGACATATTGCCTTGCGGTATAGGAACTTGGCGGGAATTCGGCCGGAGGCCGGGCATCGCGAAGCGGCTGTGCCACCGCCGGGGCGACGCCCGCCAGCAGCAGAGAGATAGCAATAGTTCTTGTTATCTTCACAGCAGCACCCACGATATATTGCGGTCAAAGATGCCGCGAATCGGACGCTGAGTAAAGCAGCCTTTCGTTACTTGGTGCCGAACATCCGGTCACCCGCATCGCCCAGACCGGGCATGATATAGCCTTTGCTGTTCAGCCCGCGATCGACCGCCGCCGTGACGATCTGCACGTCCGGATGCGCCTCTTTCATCCGCGCGATCCCCTCGGGCGCGGCCAGCAGGCAGAGAAACCGGATATCCGTCGCCCCGGCCTTTTTCAGCAGATCGACCGCCGCCGCCGAGGAATTGCCCGTTGCCAGCATCGGATCGACCGCGATCACCAACCGGTTATCGAGCGATTCCGGCACCTTGAAGTAATACTGCACCGGTTGCAGCGTTTCCTCGTCGCGATAGAGACCGACGAAACCCACCCGCGCAGAGGGGATCAGCTCCAGCGCACCGTCCAGCATCCCGTTCCCGGCCCTCAGAATCGACACCAGCGCCAGTTTCTTGCCCGCCAGCGACGGCGCATCCATCGTCTCCATCGGAGTCTGGATGGTCTTGTCCTCCAGCGGCATCTCGCGTGTGACTTCATAGACCAGCAATTGCGTGATCTCGCGCAGCAGCTGGCGGAACACCGCGGTCGAGGTCGCCTTGTCCCGCATCAAGGTCAGCTTGTGCTGCACAAGCGGGTGTTTCACTTCGGTCAGATGCTCAGTCATGTGGCGCGCTCCGGCTAAGGGATTTTCCCCTTATTGTGACAGCGAGACGATGCAGGCAAGCCATCGCTCAGAAAAAGCTGCGCCCGGGGCCCTGTGATGCCACTCCAAGATGCGCCGCGACACTGGCTGCCACATCCGTGAACGCAACCTGTCCCAGCGGGCCCGCCCCTTTTCCTGCAACCAGAACAGGAACCCTCTCACGCGTATGATCGGTGCCCTTCCAGCTTGGATCGTTCCCATGATCCGCCGTGAACAGCATCATGTCGCCCGGCTGCATCGCCGCGACAAGACCGCCAACCTTTGCGTCGAACCACTCCAGCGCCCGGGCATAGCCCGAATTGTCGCGTCGGTGCCCATAAAGGCTGTCAAACTCCACGAAATTGGCGAATGTCAGGCTACCAGGTACCGCCTCGCGCATGAGATCTTCCATATGATCCATAAGCTTGGCATCCGATCCCTTGCGCAGGTCATCGATCCCCCGCATGGAGAATATGTCCCCGATCTTTCCTACGCCATAGACCCGCCCGCCGGCCTGCTGCACCCATTCGCCCAGCACCGGCGCAGGCGGTTCAATCGCATAGTCGCGCCGGTTCGTGGTGCGTTGAAACCCCTCTTCGGGGGAACCGACAAAGGGCCGCGCGATGACCCGCCCCACTTTCATGGCATGCAACCGTGGCGCGACGGCCTTGCAAAGCTTCAGCAGGCGATCCAGCCCGAATGTCTCTTCATGCGCGGCGATCTGGAACACGCTGTCCGCCGAGGTATAGCAGATCGGCCAGCCGCTTTTCATATGCTCGGCCCCAAGTTCTTCGATGATCGCCGTACCCGAAGCATGGCGATTGCCAAGAATGCCATCGGTCCCCGCCGCTTCGGCCACGGCGCGGCTCAGGTCTTCGGGAAAGGCTGGACGTTCCTCGGGGAAGTAATGCCAGTCCCATGGCACCGGCACGCCTGCCAGCTCCCAATGTCCCGAAGGCGTGTCCTTGCCGGGTGAGATCTCGCTCGCCGCGCCCCACATGCCCTCGGGTTCCGCCCCAAGCCCCGGTGCGTCCTCGCCCGAGGCCAGCCGGACCGCCGCCCCAAGCCCAAGCCGGTCGAGATTGGGCATTTTCAACGGCCCACTCCGCCCCTCTTCGGCGCGCCCCTCGGCACAGGCCATCGCAATATGCGCCAACGTGTTCGCGCCCGTATCCGGCAGATCGCCGTTAAAGAACCGGTCCGCATCCGGCGCCCCGCCGATCCCGACGGAATCCATGACGATCAAAAAGGCACGGCTCATCTGACGATCCTTTCGTGAACCAACTGCGGTATCGCGGGTTTTTCGGGCGCGATCACAATCGCTTTTTGCACGGCCGCACGGGCCGCTTCCGCCGCCTCCTCGCGCGCCGCATGTACCATCGCCAGCGGTGTCCCTTTTTCAATCCGCGTGCCCAGCCGCACAATCTTTGACAGCCCGACCGAAGGGTCAATCCGGTCGCTTTCCACCTGACGCCCGCCGCCTAGACCGATCACCGCTAGCCCCAGCGCCTCGCCGTCTATCGAGGCGACATAACCAGCCTCGGAGGCCACGACCTCGCGCATGATATTTGCCTCTGGCAGCAGCCGCCGCCAATTGTCGATGAATTGCACCGGCCCGCCCTGCGCCGCTACCATCTGACCGAATTTCTCGCCCGCGCGCCCATCGGCGATAGCCGCTCGGATCAGCGCTTCTCCCGCCGCCGCACCATCGGCCAGCCCCGCATCGGCTAGCAGCACACCGCCCAGCGCGACAGTGATCTCGACCAGCGGCCCACCGTCCTCTCCACTCAGAACTTGCATCACCTCGGCCACTTCCAGCGCATTGCCAAGGCTGGGTGCAAGCGGTTGATTCATATCGCTGATCACCGCGCTTGTCGGGCATCCTGCCGCCTCTGCGGTGTCCCGCAGGGCCCGTGCCAGCGCCTGCGCCTCGGGCAGGGATTTCATGAAAGCGCCGCTGCCCAGTTTAACATCCAGCACCAGCGCGCCAGGCGCCGCCGCCAGCTTTTTCGACAGGATCGACGCCGTGATCAAGTCAAGGCTTTCCACCGTCCCGGTCACATCCCGGATCGCGTAAAGCCGCCGGTCCGCCGGGGCGATCCCCTCGGTCGCGCCGACGATGGCGCAGCCATGCTTGCCAACAATCTGCTGAAACTGGTCCCGCGCGATCGCAGTCGTGAATCCGGGGAGCGATTCCAATTTATCCAGCGTCCCACCCGTATGTCCAAGCCCGCGCCCCGAAATCATCGGCACATAGCCCCCGCAGACCGCCAGCGCCGGGGCAAGGATCAGCGACACGCAATCGCCCACCCCGCCAGTCGAATGCTTGTCGATCACCGGCCCGTCAAGATCCCAAGACAGAACCTCGCCGCTGTCGCGCATGGCAAGCGTCAGCGCCGCCCGCCCCTCGGTGCCGAGATCGCCAAGGCAGACCGCCATCGCAAAGGCCCCCGCCTGCGCATCGCTGACCGTGCCATCGGCCAACCCCTGCGCGAACCAACGCAACTCGGCCACATCGGGCACCTCGCGCCGCCGCAACCGCGCGATGATCGAACGCGCGTCCACGGCTTAATCCCCGCTCATATGCGCCGCTCCAAAAGCGCCCGGCAGCAGATCGCCAATGGTGGTCCGAAACTCTTCTCCCGACACCGTCGCAAGAGTCACCGGCACATCGCTGCCACCGAATTCGGCAAGCTTCTGTCGGCACCCGCCGCAGGGCGGCACCGGGCTAGGCGACCCCGCGATGACATAGACTTCGGCAAGCGTTGTTTCGCCCGCCGCGACCATCGCGGCAATCGCCCCGGCCTCGGCGCATGTCCCCTCGGGATAGGCCACGTTTTCCACGTTGCACCCGATGTACACCGCACCCGAGTCCGACCGGATCGCAGCCCCCACCTTGAACGCCGAATAGGGCGCATGGGCATTCTCCCGCACCGCGCTCGCCGCCGCTCTCAGATCTTTCATCTCAAGGCCCTTCTTTTTCATAGCTATGTCATGTTCCCGGCTGTAACCATTGGATGCAAGGAACATTAAATGCCGCGGCGCGTTTTGACACCGCAGCAACCGGTACAGGTCCATGACAAGTTCACTCTACTCCCGCCCCCGTGTCGCCCTGAAGAAGAACGGCGGCACCCCCCAGCACGAAGAACGCAAGAAACCGGCGACGTCGCGCACCGAGGCCGAACTTCTGCGGCTTTCCGAGCAGGAAGGCCACCCCGAACTCGGCGAACTGACCGAGCGCGAGGCGCGTCTCCGGATCGCCCAGCTCAAGCGGCAACGCGAGTCCTGACACGTATCAGCCGAGCTTTGTCTCAAACACGCCCGGCAGCGATACTTCAAGCAATTCAATGTCTTCGCTGGCATCCCTCAGCCGCGTTTTCATGCCGGGCGGTATGACAAAAGCGTCCCCTTCGGTCAGCGGATAAGGCTCACGCCCTTCTCCGTCGAGCGTCACCTGACCCGACATCACAAAGGTAAAAAGAATATCCGTGTCGTGGCGCGCCCAGTCCGGCGTACCCTGTCCCTTGCGCACCACCTGAACACCGGCCACACCCTTGGTATTCTCGGCAATCGTCGTGTCCCGCGCCTCGAACCCCGGAATCCGGAACGGCGCCCAGGTCGCATCCTCCGCCTGATTGTAAACGAAACGCTGCCCCTGCCATTCGCGCTCAGGGCGAAGATGCGGTGTCGGCAATTCCATATCGTGGTCGATTTCAGTGACATGCTCGGCGGGTACGCCGATCTCGATCACCTGAACATTGTCGCTCGCCTCCAGCACACGATGGCGGATCTCGGGCGGCTGGATGAAACAATCGCCCGCCGTCAGGCGCATCTTCGGCCCCTGATCCTCGTAAACCACGTCCACCCAACCGTTTATGCAAAAGATGAGCTGAAAGCCAACTTTGTGGAAATGCACCATGTCAGGCACCGGGCCGCCGTCGGGTATCCGGATATGGCTCGCAATGATCGACCCGCCCAGCCGCTCGGGAATCAGGTCGCGGTAATGCATCCCCGCCCGCCCGATGATCCACGGCGCCTGATCCGCAAGCCGTCGCACCACAAAGGAATGCACTGTCGTCGGCATCTGCATCGGCGGGTTTAACTCATCGATTTCGATTTTGGTGCCATTCGGCGCGACCAGTTCCCGCTTTCCATCGGCGAATTCGTCCGGCGCATCGGTCAGAATACGCAAAGTTCCCGGCGATTCCGGCGCGCCATTCTCGACCCGCAGCCGCAGCCCATGCCCGGAAAAAACCGCCACCTGGGGGTCGTCCGCCGGATAGATCATATCCAGTCGCATCCCCAACACCTTGGTGAAAAACGGAATATCATCGCGAAGCTCTTGCGTGGGAAGTCGGATTTCCGCCCGGATCTCGGTCATCTTTGCTCTCTTTCACCGTGTTTCTCGCGACTTTGACGAGCCGCCGCCAAACTTGCAAGCAAGCGGCCTGGTGATGGATGTGAAAAGAACCGTTTAACGCCACAAAAAAATGGTTTAACACTAAACTAAACCCAGAAAGAGGTCCGTTCCCGTGTCCGAAAACCAGAGCCTGCGCCAGGCTGCGCTGTATTACCACGAACATCCCAAGCCCGGAAAACTCGAAATCCGCGCCACCAAGCCAATGGCGAATGGGCGCGATCTGGCCCGTGCCTATTCCCCCGGCGTGGCCGAGGCCTGCCTTGAAATCAAGGAAGATGAGGCAAATGCCGCGCGCTACACAACGCGGGGCAATCTGGTCGGCGTCGTCTCCAATGGTTCCGCGGTTCTGGGGCTTGGCAACATCGGCGCGCTGGCCTCGAAACCGGTGATGGAGGGCAAGGCCGTGCTCTTCAAGAAATTCGCCAACATCGACTGTTTCGACATCGAGCTGAACGAACCCGACCCGGAAAAGCTGGCCGAACTCGTCTGCGCGATGGAACCGACCTTTGGTGCAATCAACCTCGAAGACATCAAGGCCCCCGACTGTTTCATCGTCGAACGGATCTGCCGAGAACGCATGAACATCCCTGTGTTCCACGATGATCAGCACGGCACCGCCATCGTTGTCGGCGCGGCCGCCAAGAACGCGATTTTCGTCGCGCAGAAATCCTTTGAGGACATCAAAATCGTCTCGACCGGCGGTGGCGCGGCGGGCATCGCCTGCCTCAACATGCTGCTGAAACTGGGCGTCAAACGCGAGAATGTCTGGCTCTGCGATATTCACGGTCTCGTCTACGAAGGCAGGACCGAGGACATGAACCCGCAAAAAGCCGAATATGCGCAAAAATCCGATCTGCGCACACTGGACGAGGTCATCGACGGTGCCGATCTCTTTCTGGGACTGTCCGGCCCCGGCGTGCTACAGCCGGAAATGGTGGCACGCATGGCGACCCGTCCGATCATCTTTGCCCTCGCCAACCCCACACCCGAGATCATGCCCGACCTGGTCCGCGAAGTCGCCCCGGATGCGATCATTGCCACGGGACGCAGCGATTTTCCCAATCAGGTCAATAACGTACTCTGCTTCCCCTTTATCTTCCGCGGGGCGCTGGATGTTGGCGCGACCGAGATCAACGACGAGATGCAGCTTGCCTGTATCGACGGGATCGCGGAACTCGCCCGCGCCACCACCAGCGCCGAGGCCGCCGCCGCATATTCCGGCGAACAGCTTACCTTTGGCGCCGATTACCTGATCCCCAAGCCTTTCGATCCGCGCCTGATTGCCGTGGTCTCGTCCTCCGTGGCCCGCGCCGCGATGGAAAGCGGCGTTGCCGCGCGACCGATCGAGGATCTCGACGCCTATAAGCACAAGCTGAACCAGTCGGTCTTCCGCTCTGCCCTGCTGATGCGCCCGGTGTTCGAAGCCGCCGCCTCCGCCTCGCGCCGGATCGTCTTTGCCGAGGGCGAGGACGAACGTGTTCTCCGCGCCGCGCAGGCGGTGCTCGAAGAAACTACCGAAACGCCAATCCTGATCGGCCGCCCCGAAGTGATCGAGCAGCGCTGCGAACGGTTCGGGCTCGATATCCGCCCGGGCCGCGATGTGCAGCTCGTGAACCCGGAAAACGACCCGCGCTACTACGATTACTGGACGTCGTATCACGAGATCATGGAACGGCGCGGCGTCACACCGGACCTTGCCAAGGCGATCCTGCGCACTAATACCACGGCCATCGGCGCGATCATGGTCCAACGCGGCGAGGCCGATTGCCTGATCTGCGGCACTTTCGGCGAATACCGCTGGCATCTGAACTACATCAATCAGGTGCTGGGATCGGACGAATTGCATGCTGCGGGCGCGCTCAGCCTGATGATCCTCGAAGAGGGGCCGCTTTTCATCGCCGATACGCAGGTCCACACCGAACCCACCGCCGAGGAACTTGCGGATATCGCCATCGGGGCCGCGCGTCACGTGCGCCGCTTTGGCCTTACCCCCAAGGTCGCCATGTGTTCGCAATCGCAATTCGGCAGCCAGAACGACAGTTCCGGCCAGCGCATGCGCGCCGCGATGGACATTCTGAACCGCAAGGGCTGCACCTTTGAATTCGAAGGTGAAATGAACGTCGAAGCCGCGCTCGACGGTGATCTCCGCGCTCGCGTCTTCCCGAATTCGCGCATGGAAGGCATCGCCAACGTGCTGGTCTTTGCCCATGCGGACGCGGCCAGCGGCGTGCGCAACATCCTCAAGATGCGCGCGGGCGGGCTCGAAGTCGGACCGATCCTGATGGGCATGGGCAACCGTGCCCATATCGTCAGCCCCTCGATCACCACGCGCGGCTTGCTGAACATGGCCGCCATCGCGGGCACCCCGGTTGCGCAATACGGCTAGGGGCCTCTTCCCCTCGCCCCGTTAGCGGGGCGAGCGTATCCGCCGACAGATGCAGCGCTACGAAGCTCTGAAATTACGGCGCGCCATCCTGGCTGAACTCAAAACAGTGAAAAAAGCCCGCATCAGAACGCAATTCCGCCATGTGGCGACCCACATGGCGGACACTTTAGGAAAAATGGGTGGGTCAGTTATTTCTTGACGGTTTTCTCGCCGGGTTTAGACGGCTTGGACTTCTTGTCGCCCATCGGGGCAATCCTCAATGCAAAGGTACAGGCACCATGCCTGCCCTGTCACCAGATCTACCACCGCGTCCCTGATTCCAGCTTGCCGATTTTCGACCTCGACGTCGTATTTTCACCTCGTATTCCCTTGCGGCAATTTGCTGCCGAACCCGCCGGATCATATGGAAACTTTGCAAACCCGACCCTTGCGACAAAGACCGCCCTATCCGGTTTGCAAACTGTTGCGCTAACGGTCACGAAAATTTGCGCCAGACTGTCGCGCCACCGGTCTCGCGGCTTGCCGGACCAGCCTTCGCTCCTTAACAAACCCTAATGGATGCGGAGGAGGATCTCATGTCTTACAAGGAAGTCTACGAGGCCAGCATGGCCGACCCGAATGGGTTCTGGCTCGAACAGGCCAAGTCAATCGACTGGGACCGCTTTCCGACAAGGGCCCTGAACGACGAAAACGCCCCGCTTTACACCTGGTACGACGATGGCATGGTCAACACTTGCTGGAACGCGGTTGACCGCCATTGCGAAGCCGGGCGCGGCGCCCAGATCGCGCTGATCCATGACAGCCCCGTCACTGGCACGATCCAGAAGATCACCTATGACGAGCTGCGCAACCGCGTCGCGATGCTCGCCGGGGCCCTGCGTGGCAAGGGCATTGAAAAGGGCGACCGGGTCATCATCTACATGCCGATGGTGCCGCAAGCGATCGAGGCCATGCTGGCCTGCGCCCGGATCGGCGCCATCCACTCGGTCGTTTTCGGCGGGTTCGCCGCGCATGAGCTGGCCGTGCGGATCGACGACTGCCAACCAAAGGCGATCATCGCCGCCTCCTGCGGGATCGAACCGGGCCGCGTCGTCCATTACAAACCGCTCTTGGATGGGGCCATCGAACAGGCCACGCACAAGCCCGATTTCTGCGTGATCTTCCAGCGCGAACAAGAGGTTGCTCATCTCGAAGAGGGCCGCGATTTCAATTGGTACGGTTTTCAATACGGTGTTGAGCCCGCCGATTGCCTCCCCGTCGAAGGCACCCACCCCGCCTATATCCTCTATACCTCCGGCACCACAGGTGCGCCCAAGGGCGTGGTGCGCCACACAGGCGGGCACCTTGTCGCGCTCAACTGGTCGATGAAGAACATCTACAACGTCGATCCAGGCGACGCCTTCTGGGCGGCCTCGGACGTGGGCTGGGTCGTGGGCCATTCCTATATCGCCTATGGCCCGCTGATCCACGGCAACACCACCATCGTGTTCGAGGGCAAGCCCGTCGGCACCCCCGATCCCGGCACCTTCTCGCGCGTGATCTCGGAACACAACGTGCGGTCTTTCTTTACCGCGCCAACGGCGATCCGCGCGGTGAAACGCGAAGACCCAAAGGGCGAATATCTCAAAAAATACGACCTCTCCTGCCTGCGCGCCCTCTATCTCGCGGGGGAACGCGCCGACCCGGACACTATCGAATGGGCCCAGCGCGTCCTCGACAAGCCGGTCTATGACCACTGGTGGCAGACAGAGACCGGCTGGACCATCGCGGGCAACCCCGCGGGGCTCGAGGCCTTGCCGGTCAAGATCGGCTCACCCACCGTCGCCATGCCCGGCTATGATATCCAGATCCTCGACGAGGCCGGGCACCAGATGAAACCGGGTGAGCTTGGCGCCATCGCGATCAAGCTGCCCCTGCCTCCCGGCACGCTGCCGACGCTCTGGAACGCCGAGGCACGGTTCAAAAAATCCTACCTCGAACATTTCCCCGGCTATTACGAAACCGGCGATGCCGGGATGATCGACGAAAACGGCTATGTCTACATCATGGCCCGCACCGATGACGTGATAAATGTCGCCGGGCACCGCTTGTCGACCGGCGCGATGGAGGAAGTGCTGGCCAGCCACCCGGACGTGGCCGAATGCGCCGTGATCGGCGTCAGCGACGAGCTCAAGGGCCAGATGCCCGTCGGGTTTGTGATCCTGACCAAGGGCGTGAACCGTCCAGAGGCGGAAATCACTTCGGAATGCGTGAAACTCGTCCGTGACCAGATCGGCCCGGTTGCGGCCTTCAAACTGGCCGTTGTCGTAGACCGCCTGCCAAAGACCCGCTCGGGCAAAATCCTTCGGGCAACCATGGTCAAGATCGCAGACAATCAGGATTTCAAGATGCCTGCCACGATCGACGATCCCGCCATTCTTGACGAAATTCGCGATGCGCTCAAATCGATCGGCTACGGCGGCTAACCAGCCGAACCGACACGCGGAAACGCGCAAGGGCGGCTGAAACAGCCGCCCTTGTACCGCTTAAATGTTTTGAATTCAGACGGCGCTGTGATCGCGCGCTGCGAATTCGTCAACCTTGCGTTCAGCTTCGTCCTTGGCTATGCCATAGCGTTCCTGAACAACACCAATCAGCTTGGTGCGATCACCTTCGACCTTGTCGAGGTCATCATCGGTGAGTTCACCCCATTCGCGCTGAATCGAGCCTTTGATCTGTTTCCAGTTACCTTGGATTTGATCCCAGTTCATAACATAACTCCTATTCTTTGCGGGGCTTCCACCCCAAGGCCCCGCACCCTGCGTTGCCTCGGGGACAAAACGTGACAGCAGGCCGTTGGTTCCGCTCGAATCGCTCTCGCAATACACGATGGCGGGGTTTCGCCTGTCGTCAGTAGGCGCACATTTGTTGTCCTGATGAGCCGTTCGGGGCGATGTTTCTGCCTGTCCCCTCTTGGCTTTCCCTGCGCCGCGCGCCTAACGTGCCCGCGCAGGAGAATACACATGACAAATGATACGATCTGGCGCCTGAGCGCGACCGAAACCGCAGAAAAAACCCGCAGCGGAGAGCTGAGTGCCGAAGCTGCCGTTAGCGCCGCCATCGCGCGGATGCACGCGGTAAACCCCGACCTGAACGCCGTTGTAGAAGACCTCGGCGATGAGGCGATGGAACGCGCGGTGGCGATCGACAAGGCCCGCGCCGATGGCGCCACCCCCGGCCCGCTGCACGGGCTGCCCGTCACCATTAAGGTCAACGTCGACCAGGCCGGTCACGCGACGACAAACGGCGTGCTCGCCCTGCGCGACGTCATCGCAAAGCATGACGCCCCGGTGGTGGAAAACCTGCAAAAGGCAGGTGCTATCGTGATCGGACGTACCAATACGCCCGAATTTTCCTTCCGCGCCGATACGGACAACCCGCTCTACGGCCGCACGCACAATCCCTGGGGCACCCATATCTCGCCCGGCGGCTCTTCGGGCGGTGCGGGTGCGTCGATCATGGCCGGGATCGGCACGCTCGCTCATGGCAACGACATCGGCGGCTCACTGCGCTTTCCCGCCGCCGCCAATGGCGCGGTGACCGTCAAGCCCGGCCTCGGCCGCGTCCCCGCCTATAACCCGAGTCAGAAAGCCGAACGCGGAATGCTGTCGCAATCCATGTCCGTGCAGGGCCTGATCACCCGAACCGCGCAGGATCTGCACATGTCCATGCCCAGCATGATCGCCCCCGATCCGCGCGATCCCTTTCATATCCCGCTGCCGTGGCAGGGCGCCCCGCTCGACGCGCCCATCAAAGTTGCCTTTACCAAGAACACCTTTGAATTCGATCTCCACCCCGAGGTCGAAAAGGCGCTGGATACCGCCCGCGAGGCGCTTGAAGACGCGGGCTACCAGGTCGAGGAAATCGACCCGCCCCTGATCCGCGACTGCGGCATGGACGGCTATCGCACCCTCATGGGCGAGATGGCAGGCATGATGCGCGACGACATCAAGGTGCTTGGATCGAACGATATCAACGCGCTCTTCAACGAATATTTCGATCAGTTCCAACCGTTTGAAGGGGCCGAACTACTCGCAATGATGGCCAAGCGCACCCATTACGCGCGCGAGCTTTCGCTGTTCCTCGCCGAATACCCGCTCGCGCTCACGCCCTTCATGCCGACGCCGTTCTTTGGCCCCGATCGCGACCTCGAGGGTGCGGCAGGCGTGCGCGAGGTGCTGGGCGCCGCGCTCTACTCCTATTCGATGAACTTTGTCGGCCTGCCCGCCGGCTCCGTGCCTGCGCGGCTTGCGGACTTGCCCAAAGGTCCCCAACCCATCAATGTGCAGGTGATCGGACAGCGCTGGCGCGAGGATCTCATCGTCGACGCGATGATCGCGATTGAATCTCGGGTCGGGCGCATGTGTGATGTACTTTGGGAGAGAATGGGGTAAATTACCTCTACATAACAGGCGCTTGCGCCTTTGCATAACGTCCTGGGAGGAGACTTAAATGCAGATATCGTCAGCCCTGCGCCGTGCGGCGCAGGTCAATCCGACGACCACGGCCACCGTTCACGCAGACCGCAGCCAGACATGGGAGACCCTGTTGAACAGGGTGCAGAAACTGGCTGGCGCACTGCAGAAATTAGGCATGAAGCCGAACGACCGGGTCGCGCTTTTGTCGCTGAATTCGGACCGCTTCATCGAATATTTCTTCGCGACCGTCTGGGGTGGCGGGGCGATGATGCCGATGAACATCCGCTGGTCGCCCGCCGAATGCGCCTATGCGATTAATGATGCCGGGGCCGAGATCCTGATCGTCGATGATGCCTTTGCCAAGGCTGCCGCACCGATTCAGGAGAAAGCCAAAGGCCTGAAAACGCTCATCTTCTGCGGGGACGGCGACACGCCCGAAGGGATGCAGAACTACGAAGAGATCATCGCCGCTGCCGATCCGGTCGAGGATGCGGGCCGGTCGGGCGACGATCTGGCCGGGATTTTCTATACCGGCGGAACCACCGGTTTCCCCAAGGGCGTGATGCTCAGCCATACGAATTTCTACGTCGGCGGGTTGTCGAACGCGCAGGAACTGGGAGTGCGTGACGGCACCGTCTATCTCCACGCCGCGCCGATGTTCCATATCGCCGACCTGCTCTGGTTCATGGCCATCACCTTCGTCTCTGGCACCCATGTCTCGATCCCGTGCTTCACGCCGGACGCGACGCTGGAAGCCATCGAAACCCACCGCCCCAGCCACATCCTGCTGGTCCCGGTGATGCTCCAGATGGTCATGGCCAGCCCGAAACTCGCCGAAACCGACGTCTCTTCACTGGAACTCATCGCCTACGGTGCCTCGCCCATCACACAGGCGGCGCTGGAAAACGGGTTCAAGTGTTTCCCCAAGGCGCAATTCCTGCAAGCCTTTGGCCAGACAGAGCTGTCCCCCGTCGCAACCGTGCTTGCCACCGATTACCATGTGGTCGAAGGCCCCAAGGCGGGCAAGCTGCGCTCCGCCGGTCGGGCCACCCGCTGTGTCGAGATCCGGGTCGTCGACGAGGACGGCAACGAGCTTCCGCGCGGCGAGGTTGGCGAGATCATCGTCAAGGGGCCGATCACCATGCTCGGGTACTGGCAAAAACCCGATGTCACCGCCAAGACCATCCGCAACGGCTGGGTGCATACCGGCGATGCGGGCTATATGGATGACGAAGGCTTCATCTTCCTGATGGACCGTCTCAAGGACATGATCGTTTCGGGCGGCGAAAACGTCTATTCCGCCGAGGTCGAGAACGCCATTGGCCAACACCCGGCCGTCGCCACCAGCGCGGTGATCGGTATCCCGAGCGAGCAATGGGGCGAGGCAGTTCATGCGCTGGTGATCCTGAAACCCGGGGCCGAAGCCACCGAGCAGGAGATCAAGGACCACTGCCACGAACTGATCGCCGGGTACAAATGCCCGCGCAGCGTGGAATTCCGCACCGAAGCCTTTCCGCTGTCCGGCGCCAACAAAGTGCTCAAGACGGAATTGCGCAAGCCCTACTGGGAAGGACAGGAACGGCAGATCGCCTGAGTCGCGCCCTCAAAAAATTACGGACCCGGTGTTTTCACGCCGGGCCCGCGAAACTCGGAACAATTACTGCGGCCGAGGGAAAGCGGCCAGGGTGCTGAAAAACTCAGCCTGCATGGTTCATGCCATGGTTGTGTAAAAATAAAAGCACAATCATTAGCCTAATTCCAAAAAACACGCTGCTTTTGCATTTTCGGCCAGGATCGCCCGGCAAGGCATCACAATACCGGGCCGATCCCAACTTAATTGCGGGCACAGGGTTTCCCCTGCACCCGCCATTCCTGATTTGAAACCGCTTACCTTTTACGCTTTTCCCGATCCGAGAACAGATCACTGTCAATTCAGCCAAGGGGTCTATGCCTTTGGTATGACGACTCAGTAATCGACATCTGTCACACCGGTATGAAACACGGGGAAAAATCACTCGTACCGGCAAAGTGCGGACGTGGAGTTTGGGGCCCCACGCCCGCGACTTCGCGAAACACGCATACTCTTTACAAACTCGCTCACTCGTACTCGGAGAGCGCCTAACCAGTGGCGCCCGATCCGATGATCCTTGTATGACGAAGCCCGCTTGGAACTTCCGTGATCTTCTTCACAAATAGGAATGAAGATTTCAGAAATTTCCAAAAGCCGATGGCGAGGAAATCAGTTGAATTGTTCGGAAATGAGCCGCTCTTCCAGCCCGTGGCCAGGATCAAAGAGAATCCGGTGCTTTATCGTCGGATCGGATTTGATCTCGACCCAGTCGATATTGTCGATGGAAATCGAATCCGCATCCGCCATGACTGGGCGCTTGGCCGATTCCAGCACGTCGAAACGCACCGTGACCCGTTTCGGCAGCAACGCCCCGCGCCAGCGCCGGGGCCGGAATGCGGCAATCGCCGTCAGCGCCAGCACATCCGACCCGATCGGCAGAATCGGCCCATGGGCCGAATAGTTGTACGCGGTCGATCCCGCCGGGGTGGACAGCAGCGCCCCGTCGCAGACCAGTTCGTCCAGCCGGACTTTGCCATCGACCGTGATCTTAAGCTTGGCCGCCTGCGGCCCCGCCCGCAAAAGCGAGACCTCGTTGATCGCCAGCGCCCGGTGTATCCGCCCGGTCTGGTCCATCGCTTGCATAGACAGCGGGTTGATATCTTCCTGAACCGCCTCCTCGAGGCGCTCCATCAGGCCATCCTCGTTGTATTCATTCATCAAAAAGCCGATGGTACCGCAGTTCATGCCGTAAACCGGGGCCGGAAGATCCTGCGTCGTATGCAGCGTGCGCAGCATGAAACCATCCCCGCCCAGCGCCACGATCACATCCGCCTCGGCTGGCGACACGTCGCCATATCTCGCGGTCAGCACATCATGGGCCGACTGGGCCACTTCGCTCTTGCCGGCCATGAACGCGATTTTCAGGGTCATTCCAAAGGTTTCCGGTATTACGCAACTTGTTCCGAAACAATCATACCTTTCCGGGCGTGACCAGCCTTGGCGCGCGCGGGGCACAATTCGTCGCTTTACAGCCTTTCCACGCTGCGCCGTTTCCGATACGAAACCCCGCAATCACGCCCCTTTCATTACCCGGAGCATCCAATGAACGCGCCCACTCGTGACAACGGTTTCTTTACCGAATCTCTCTCCAGCCGCGACCCCGAGCTTTATGGCTCCATCACCTCCGAACTGGGCCGCCAGCGCGACGAGATCGAGCTGATCGCGTCAGAAAACATCGTCTCGGCCGCCGTGATGGAAGCGCAGGGTTCGGTGATGACCAACAAATATGCCGAAGGCTATCCGGGCCGCCGCTACTATGGCGGCTGCCAATTCGTCGACATCGCCGAGAACCTCGCCATCGAACGCGCCTGCAAGCTGTTCGACTGCTCCTTCGCCAACGTGCAGCCGAACTCCGGTTCGCAGGCCAACCAGGGCGTCTTCACCGCGCTGCTGCAGCCCGGCGACACCATCCTCGGCATGAGCCTCGACGCCGGCGGCCACCTCACCCACGGCGCCGCGCCCAACCAGTCGGGCAAGTGGTTCAACGCGATCCAGTACGGCGTGCGCAAGCAGGACAACCTGCTGGACTACGACCAGGTCGAGGAACTCGCAAAAGAGCACAAGCCCAAGCTAATCATCGCCGGCGGCTCTGCCATCCCGCGCCAGATCGACTTTGCCCGCATGCGCGAGATTGCCGACAGCGTCGGCGCCTACCTGCACGTGGACATGGCGCACTTTGCCGGTCTCGTCGCGGCGGGCGAGCATCCCTCCCCGTTCCCGCATGCGCATGTGGCCACCACCACCACCCACAAGACCCTGCGCGGCCCGCGCGGCGGCATGATCCTCACCAATGACGAGGCGCTGGCGAAAAAGTTCAACTCCGCCATCTTCCCCGGCATTCAGGGCGGGCCGCTGATGCATGTGATCGCGGGCAAGGCCGTCGCCTTTGGCGAAGCGCTGCGGCCCGAGTTCAAGGACTATATCAAGCAGGTCATTGCCAATGCGCAGGCGCTCTCGGACCAGCTGATCAAGGGCGGACTCGACACCGTGACCCACGGTACCGACACCCATGTTGTTCTCGTCGATCTGCGCCCCAAGAACGTCAAAGGCAACGCAACTGAAAAGGCGCTGGGCCGCGCGCATATCACCTGCAACAAGAACGGCGTTCCTTTCGATCCGGAAAAACCGACCGTGACCAGCGGCATCCGTTTGGGCTCGCCCGCGGGCACCACGCGCGGCTTTGGCGAGGCCGAGTTCCGTCAGATCGCGGACTGGATCATCGAAGTGGTCGACGGTCTGGCCGCCAATGGCGAAGACGGCAACAGCGCGGTCGAGGAAAAGGTCAAAGCCGAAGTGGAAGAGCTCTGCGCCCGCTTCCCGATCTACCCCAACCTCTGACCTGATCAATTTGGCCCGGGGCGAAAGCCCCGGCGCCGATGCACGCCCGATGTACCGGGGGTGTACAGGTAGTGTACGGGAATCACCCCCTCATTTCGCGGGGTATTCCATCCGGACGACGCGGGCCCGACAGGCTGTCAGATAAAGCCGCGCCACATCAGGATGGCCATCAGGATCGCGGCAATAACCAGAATATTGAACGCAACCACGCCCAGAACGCCAAGGAAATAGCCCTTGCGGCGATCCGAAACATTAATGCCGGTGAGGTGTTCGCGAATGCGGCTCGCCGCCGTATCAAGACGCGATTCATCCAATGTATTCCGCAGCTTGGGGTGTTCTGCCAAACCTTCGGCCTTGGCCAGTTCGCGACCGTAACGGCGCACTGAACGCGGCAGGCGACGCCCGGCCTTGCGCAGCGCGACAGAAAAGCTGCCCGCACGCACGCCCAGTTTGTCGCGCATTAATTTCTTCAGCTCTAAAGTCTGTTCCTGAACCTGGCTCATCATTCACCCTCACATTCCCAGACATAGCGCGCCGGTGCCGCGTGCTCAATGGGGCTGGAAGCCATGCCGGGCAGTCGCTAGACAAGATGTCATGTTGAAGACCATTCGCCACGGCACCGCCACGGATCTCCCGCCCCTTCTCATCGTGCATGGCCTTTTCGGCTCTGCCCGCAACTGGGGCGTGATTGCGAAACGGCTCTCCGACAGCCGCGAGGTCATCGCCGTTGACCTGCGCAATCACGGCGAAAGCCCATGGCATGAAAGCCATACCTACGCCGATCTGGCCGATGATCTGGCCGAGGTGATGGCCACCTTGCCCGGCCCGGTGGATCTTGTCGGTCACTCCATGGGCGGCAAGGCCGCGATGATGCTGGCCCTGACCCACCCCGAGCACCTGAACCGTCTGGTGATCGCGGACATTGCCCCCGTGGCCTACTCCCACACGCAGCTGCATTTCATCGAGAAAATGCGCGCGGTGGATTTGGAGCGCGTCACACGCCGTTCCGAGGCGGCGCAGCAACTGGCCGAGCTTGGCGTCGAACCCGCCCTGCAAAGCTTTTTCACCCAGTCGCTCGACGTCGCCAACCAAAAGTGGAAACTGAACCTCGACGCGCTCGAAGCGAATATGCCTGTAATCATGACCTTTCCCGATATCGAGGCGCAATGGGATGGCCCTGCCCTGTTTCTCAGCGGCGCCGATTCCGATTACGTAACATCGGACAATCGCGACAAGATCCGCAGCCTGTTCCCCTCCGCCCGCTTTGCAAAACTGCCCGGTGCGGGCCACTGGCTCCATGCAGACAAGCCCCGTGAATTCGAAGCCACCCTGCGCGTGTTCCTCGATTGAATAGCCAATTCAGTTATTTATGAGCCTCGCAGGGCATTCATCAACATTTGTTAATACGTTGAATTAGTAACCTAAGGTCACAAATGTCACTAATTCTTCAAAATTGAAGAATGCCGTCTGGGCAGGAATCACCTGATTCTCTATAAGAGGACTTGGATGGGTAAGGGCGGACAGAATGACTGGATACATACTCTCGTCTTCTATGACGGGCATTTTCGGAGGTGCCTTGGGGCTTCTCGCTTATGGAAACGACCTGATACACGTACTCGGATGGTATCTGATCGGCGGCTGGGCCGGGCTTGCGGCCATGGTCGCGGCAGTGCTGATCAGCAATAACATGCGCGAGAACACTTTTCGGGCCGCACGCTGACTTAGCCGGGCAATCGTCGTCTCAGGCCATTGCCCGCTTGCGCAACAACCACTAGATGTGGTTGAATATGCCGCGCAGATATCGAGATTAAGCCCGGATACTGCGTTTCACCCCGTCTGAATCAAGAGCTTTGCCATGCTGCGCATCCTTGCCATCACCCTCGTCCTTCTGCCTCTCGCCGCCTGTGAAACCGCCAAGGGTTTCGGCAAGGACGTTGAATCCCTCGGCCGCAATATCCAGGACGAAGCGGAATAATCCATCCAGGACGAAGCGGAATAATCCGCGGCCCCGTCCAGTCTTCAAGCAAATCACAACCGACCGACGTTCCGGCATTCGCATGTCGTCGATACCCCTGTCGTATCGATAGATTTCTAATGGCTGAAAGCTTTGGTTCAGACTTAATTCATGATTTTGGCTTAACATTCAGATCGACATTAAGCTGCCCGCTGCCGCCTAATTACCCAAAGGTAAAGCACGCGCAATTGCTGCAATTGCAAAGGCATTTTGCGCATGCAGCAATTACACAAAATTGCCGAAAGGTTTTCGAATAGAAAATGCTACGGGCGCGAAACGTCACGCAGCCGGAAATATCAGCCGTCCATCTTGAGCGCGGAAATGAACGCTTCCTGCGGAATGTCCACCTTGCCGAACTGGCGCATCTTCTTCTTGCCCGCCTTCTGCTTTTCCAGCAGCTTTTTCTTACGGGTCGCGTCACCGCCGTAACATTTCGCGGTCACGTCCTTGCGCATGGCCGACAACGTCTCCCGCGCGATAACCTTGCCCCCGATCGCCGCCTGAATCGGGATCTTGAACATGTGGCGCGGGATCAGCTCCTTGAGCTTCTCGCACATGGCCCGCCCGCGCGCTTCCGCGCGATCACGGTGAACCATCATCGACAGCGCATCGACCGGTTCATCGTTCACGAGGATCTGCATCTTGACCAGATTGTCCTGGCGATAGCCGATCATCTGGTAATCGAAAGAGGCATAACCCTTGGTGACCGATTTCAGACGGTCATAGAAATCGAACACCACCTCGTTCAACGGCAGGTCATAAACCACCAGCGGGCGCGAACCGGCATAGGTCAGCTCCTGCTGGATTCCGCGACGGTCCTGGCACAGCTTCAGCACATCGCCGAGGTAATCGTCAGGAACCATGATAGTCGCCTTGATCCGCGGTTCTTCCACGTGATCGACATAGGTCAGGTCGGGCATGTCGGCGGGGTTGTGCAGCTCCTGCATCGTCCCGTCTTTCATGAAGACATGGTAAACCACCGACGGTGCCGTGGTGATCAGTTCGATATCGTATTCACGCTCAAGCCGGTCGCGGACCACTTCAAGATGCAGCAAGCCGAGGAAGCCGCAGCGGAACCCGAATCCAAGCGCGGCCGAGGTTTCCATTTCATAAGAGAACGACGCGTCGTTCAGAGCCAGTTTCTCAATAGCATCGCGCAGGTCCTCGAACTCGGCGGAATCCACCGGGAAGAGACCGCAAAAGACCACCGGGATCGACGGTTTGAAGCCGGGAAGCGGTTTGTCCGCACCCTTTTTCTCATGGGTGATCGTGTCGCCCACCTTGGTGTCGCGCACCTGCTTGATCGAGGCGGTGATGAACCCGATTTCACCGGGGCCAAGCTCATCCACGTTCTGCATCGCGGGACGGAACACACCGATCCGATCGATCTGATGCACGGTGCCGTTCTGCATGAACCGCACGCGCTCGTTCTTTTTCATCACGCCGTCCATGATCCGGACAAGCACGACAACGCCGAGATAGGGATCGTACCAGCTGTCGACCAGCATCGCCTTGAGCGGCGCATCCCGGTCCCCTGTCGGCGCGGGCAGCCGGTGCACGATCGCCTCGAGGGTCTCATGAATGCCGATGCCCGACTTGGCCGAAACCAGCATAGCCTCGGAGGCATCGATGCCGATCACATCCTCGATCTGTTCACGCACCCGGTCCGGCTCTGACGCCGGCAGGTCGATCTTGTTCAGCACCGGTACGATTTCATGATCCGCATCGATGGCCTGATAGACGTTCGCCAGCGTCTGCGCCTCGACGCCTTGGGTCGAGTCGACCACCAGCAGCGACCCCTCCACCGCGCGCATCGACCGGGATACCTCGTAGGCAAAGTCGACGTGGCCGGGCGTGTCGATCAGGTTGAGAACGTAAAGCTCCCCGTTATCCGCGATATACTCGATCCGGACGGTGTTCGCCTTGATGGTGATGCCGCGTTCGCGTTCGATATCCATCGCGTCGAGCAACTGCTCTTTCATCTCACGTGCCGAGACGGTGTTTGTCGACTGGATCAACCGGTCGGCAAGCGTGGATTTCCCATGGTCGATATGCGCGACGATGGAGAAATTGCGGATATGTGCGAGGTCTGTCATGGCGGTGATATGTATGGGAACGCGGCATCGGTCAAGCGCCACGTGAGGGCAGATCCAATAAGTTTGACAGGGTTCAAAGCTCTTCGTAGCGTCAGAGGGCAATTACAGCATCAAGGTCATTTTTCATGTCGATTCTCCGGACCGGCTCGCTTCAGGACGAGCGTGATTTTTCCTATAAACATGCCTATGGCAGCAGCTACATCATGCCGTTCGCCATCGATTTCACCTCCATCAAGGGCAAGCCGCACCTGCTGGCAAGCGGCGTGGGTGGCGGCATCGCCGTTGTCGACATTGCCGGGTCGGGCAAGCTCTCGGTCGATGACGTCTACCTGACCAACCGGACTCCGGATGACCTTGGCCGATACATGGCGGGCAGCAAGCCGCTTAGCTTTACAAAGGGCGGCAAGGAATTTGCGCTGCTCGCGACCCATATCACGGAACCGGGGACGCCGAGTATCTCGACCAAAGCCATCGTCACGATCAAGCTGAACGCCAGCGGCGCGCCTGTGATCGTGGATTTCGAGGCCACCGATCCGCTGACGAGCTATCCGCTCAATACCCTGAAAATTGGCAAGAAAGACGTGGTTTATACGACAACCGGTACCACCACCTATGCCGAGGATGTCGTGACCACCTACAAGATCGCCAAAAGTGGCCGGATAAAAGAGCTTGCCGCCACCGAGCTTGAGCATGGGATGGCCTATATCAACGATACAGTGACGGTGGGTGGTAAGGCCTTCCTTGTTTCAAGCAAGGATCTGGGCCCCGAGTTGCAGGTGCACCAGTTCAAGCGTGACGGGTCGCTTATCCATACCTTTGACGCGCCCCATTACGACGGCGCCATCGAACGCCATAACGTGAGCGATATCGAAACCGTCGAAATCGGCAAACGCGGCTTTGCCGTGGTCACCGAAGACGACCGCGGACGGGCGGTTGTCTACGAGGTCGACGAAAACGGAGAGTTGCTGCTTGTCGATCAGGTGATTGCCGCTGACGATTGGGTGACCGGCGCGGATGCCGGGGTGTTGCGTGCCTTTGAATTCGAGGGCGTGCACTACGTTGCTGCGGGCGGGTTCAAGACCCCGCTGGTGATTTTCCAAATGTCCGAACGCGGCGCGCTCACCCGGATCGACAGCTATGATTTCGGCCCCAATTCCGAGGAATTCATCCTTCAGCTCGACGAGGCGGAGATCGGCGGAAAACAATTCCTCTTTTCCCTCAGCGGTCAGGAGGATTCCGTTCAGTCCTTTGAATTCAAACCTGAATCCACGGTGATCGAGGGCAGCAACACGAACGACACGATCAGCGGCACCGGCCAGAATGACCAGATCACCGGGCTGGACGGCAAGGACAGGATTGATGGCGGTAATGGCGACGATGCCATCGACGGCGGCAACGGCAAGGACAAGCTGATCGGTCGCGCCGGGGGTGACAGCCTTTTTGGCGGGGACGGCAATGACAAGCTCAAGGGCGGCGGTGGCGACGATTTTCTGATCGGCGAAGACGGGTCGGACAAGCTCTATGGTCAGGGCGGCAACGATATGCTCGACGGGCGCGAGGGCGATGACACGCTGATCGGTGGCGGCGGAGACGATTTCCTCTTCGGCCGCGACGGGGATGACCTGTTAAAGGGCGCCAGCGGCGAGGACACGCTGATCGACGGCGCAGGCGAAGACATTCTCTATGGCGGCACTGACCGCGATCACTTCGTCTTTATCGCGGATGGCGAGACCGACTACATAAGGGATTTCGACCGGGAGACCATTGATCTCACCCACTTCGGCACCAGCCTCACCTACGACGACCTGTCGATCAGCAATGTCAATGAACGCTACACCATCGGCTTTGCCAACGAAGTGCTGATCGTCGATATCATCATTCAGAACCAGTATTCTAACCTGAACGAGAGCCATTTCCTCTTTGCAACGTGAAGTCCTTGATCGGTCAACCAGATTGAACCACTGCCCGGAATGCTTCATATTGCGCCGCAGCCGGGGATACACCGGCAGGGGTAAAACGCAGGCGAAACAAGGGCAGTTTGCATGAAGGGTATGTTGGTTTTGGCACTGGCGGTCACGGCGCTTGGGGCTTGTGGCGGCGGGCAGCGCGGACACGGCGGAATGACACGGGTTGTCGGCGGGCCGATCAACTCCGCCTGTCTTGAACAGGGTCGCAAGGGCGCCACGGTCCAACGGTGCAGCTGCGTGCAAAGCGTCGCCAACCAGACGCTTTCAGGCAGCGATCAACGTCTTGGCGCCAGCTTTTTCGGCGATCCCCACGCGGCACAGGAAATCCGTCAGTCAAGCAGTAGCTCCCATTCCGCCTTCTGGAAACGCTGGCGCGATTTTGGCGATCAGGCCGCCAAGATCTGCACCTGAGGCCTAACTACCGCTATTGGCAACCATCGGCGGCGGGCTGAACCGGTCCAGCCGGATATCGGCGGTGCGGGCGTGGCCCTCCATCCCCTCGTGGCGCGAGATATTCGCGGTCGCTTGCGCCAGATCGGGCAGCGCCTGATCCTCGACCCTTTGCCATGTGACGGTCTTGAGGAATTTGTGCACGCTCAGCCCGCCCGTATAGCGCGCAGCCCCTGCCGTGGGCAAAACGTGGTTCGGCCCCGCGGCCTTGTCGCCGAAAGCGACGGTCGTGTTTTCGCCGAGGAACAGCGAGCCATAGGCGCGAAGTCGGTCTTTCCACCAATCAAGGTCGCGGGCCTGCACATGCAGATGCTCGGGCCCTGCAAGATCGGCCTGAACGGCCATCTCCTCGCGGTCTTCACACAGGATAACCTCGCCCATCGCCTCCCAGGCGGCACGAGCGGCCTGCGCGTTCGACTCCGGCAATTCGGCGATACAGCGCGGCACCAGTCGCATCACGTCGCGCGCAAGGCTTGCGGCGTCGGTGATCAGCGTGACCGGCGAATTGGCGCCATGTTCCGCCTGCCCTACAAGATCCCAAGCCACCGTGAGTGCATCCGCCGTGTCATCGGCCACGATCAGGGAATCCGTCGGCCCCGCGAACATGTCGATGCCGACAGGGCCAAACATCTGGCGCTTCGCCTCGGCCACGAACTGGTTGCCCGGGCCCACGAGAATATCGGCGGGTGCACCGCCGAACAGGCCATGCGCCAGAGCGGCGATCCCCTGCACACCGCCCAGGGTCAGGATGCGATCCGCCCCGGCAAGCTGCATCGCGTAAAGAACGGCCGCGGCCGGCCCCTCGGCACCGCGCGCTGGCGTGCAGGCGATCACATTGCTCACACCCGCCGCCCGCGCCGTGGCGATCGACATCAGCGCCGAAGCGATATGGGCATAGCGCCCGCCCGGCACGTAGCAACCGGCGGTGGTCAGCGGGATATGGCGCTGACCGGCGAAGAGACCGGGGCGCAGTTCGATTTCCATATCATGCGCGCTGGCCCGCTGGGCAAGGGCAAAGGCGCGAATGTTTTCATGCGCGTAGCGGATGTCGGCCTTGAGGTCCTCGGGCAGTTGTCCGGCGGCTGCCTCGATCTGTGCTTCGGTCACGACAATCGATCCGGTCCAGCCATCCAGCGTTTCGGCGTAGTCCCGAACCGCGGTCTCGCCCTCTGTGGCGATCCGGGCGAGCATCGACTGCACGATCGCAACCGTCTGTTCGTCCGACCCATGATCGGGGATCGTGGAGTGCTTGAGATAGTGCGTCGCCATCATGCGGAGCCTTTCGGATTTGGCTCTTGACCCTTAGCAGCCGGAGTTTCACAAATAGTGAAACCCCGGAGGTCAAAAAGCTGCTTATCAAAGGTGTCACCCTGCGCGGGCTCGAAGTTTTCGAAGCGCTGGCCTCGACCGGATCGGTGGCTCAGGCGGCCGATATGACCGGCCTCAGCCAGCCCGCCGTCAGCCAGCAGTTGCGCAATCTCGAAACCGCGCTGGGCACCGAACTGGTGGACCACAGCCGCCGCCCCATGCGCGTCACCCCCGCCGGTCGCAGCTTTCTCGCGCGTACCGAGGCTGTGCTGAACGAGTTGCGCCTTGCCCAAAGCGAGTTGACGGTGATGGATCTCAGCCATCTCAGCACGCTCTCTGTCGGGCTGATCGACGATTTCGACAGCGATCTTACGCCCCGCCTTGCAACCGTTCTGGCCGAAAGCCTGACCAAATGCCGCTTCAAGCTGATCACGGCGTCGAGCACGCAGATCCAGGAGGCGATGAAGGCGCGCGAATTGCATATGGCGGTGGCCGCGAGCACCGGCGACGTGGCGCCGGGCATCACAGAATACCCGATCGTGCGTGACCCGTTCATCCTCGTCGCGCCGCATGGGATCGTGCGCAACAAGAACGATATCATGGGCGATCTGGCCGAGCTTCCGTTGCTGCGCTACAGCCGCGACCAGCTGATCGCCCGACAGATCGAAGCCCATCTGACGCGCCAGAAACTCGACTTTGAGACCCGGTTCGAAATCGGTTCGAACCCGGCGCTGATGGCGATGGTGGCGCGGCGTATCGGCTGGGCGATCACCACGCCGCTTGGCTATATGCGCGCGGCGCGTTCGCACCCGGACATCGATGTTTTCCCGCTGCCCTTCGGGGCCTTCTCGCGCAATATCTCGCTTTTTGCCGGGACCGACTGGGTCGATCAGGTGCCCCGCGACGTCTCCCGCACGATGCGGCACCTCGTGCAGAACCACGTGATCGATCCGGCGCTGATGCAGCTTCCGTGGTTGTCGGGACGTTTCAGCGTCATCGATTCCTGACCCTTGCGAGCGGGCTGAAACCCGCCGCGATGTCGGTCTGGATATGCATGTCGCTGATCGCATGAAACCACGTCAAAGGCTGTGTTTCATCCATCAACGCACGCGATCACGGCAAGACAATGGCCAAGATGTGAGATTCCGGATCAGGACCGCCCAGATTTGGTTTTGCTTAATACTCCGCCCGTTTCTGCCTGCTTCATCGCCAGTTCCAGACCGCCTGCGGCCTCTTCCAGCATATCCAGAACAGTTTCGAAATCGCCGGTGTAATACGGATCGGGCAGGTGATCGCTCACCGGGTCGGTCAGGAAATCGACGCAGCGCAGAACCCGCGTGTCCGACCCTTGCGGACGCATCGCCTCGACCGCTGCAAGATTGTCGTCATCCATCGTCACGATCAGGTCGAACGCGTCGAAATCACCGGGCGAAAATTGCCGCGCCCTGAGATCGTCGATAGGATAGCCGCGCGCCGCGGCGGCCAGGCGCATCGGCGGATAAGGCGGCTCTCCGACATGCCAGCCCGAGGTGCCCGGCTGTCGTATTCATACCCCGGCAGACGCACCCGCATCACCCCTTCGGCGGCGGGAGAACGGCAGATATTGCCAAGACACACAAAGAGAATTCTTCTGGGCATCGGGCATCGCTCTTGGTTAGGGTCCGGGCAAGAGACTAAAGGGAAAGCGCCTGCCATGACCAGCCAGAGAAGGCCCGAAAAGATCGTTATCCTGACCGGGGCGGGCATATCCGCAGAAAGCGGCATGGGCACGTTCCGGGACGAGGGCGGGCTTTGGTCGCAGCACCGGATCGAGGATGTCGCCACGCCCGAAGGCTTTGCCCGCAACCCCGCGCTGGTTCAGGAGTTTTACAACCAGCGCCGTCAGGCCGCCGCAAAAGCCGCGCCCAACCCCGCCCATCAAGCGCTGGCCCGGTTGCAGCAGGAATGGCCGGGCGAGGTGGTGATCGTCACCCAGAATGTCGATGCGCTGCACGAAGCGGGCGGATCTGAATCAGTCATTCACATGCACGGTGAACTCGCCGGGGCGCTCTGCGCCACTTGTGGTCATCGGTGGACCGCCCCCGAGAGCATGGCGGTCGGAGAGCCCTGCCCTCAATGCACAAACCCGACCGCACGGCCCGATGTCGTCTGGTTCGGCGAAATGCCCTATCACATGGAGGAGATCTTTGCTCATCTCGCCGAGGCGGACCTCTTCGCCGCCATCGGCACATCGGGTCAGGTCTACCCCGCCGCCGCCTTTGTGCAGGAGGCCGCCGCTGCGGGCGCTCACACGATCGAGCTGAACCTCGACCCGTCCGCCGTCGTATCCGATTTCGTGGAAACCCGCCCGGGCCCGGCGGGACAGACCGTCCCGGCCTGGGTCAGCGAGCTATTGGGGTCTTAACGGGCCGGATTGACCGGCAGGTCGATGGTGATCTCGCCTGCCCGCTCAAAGGTCAGCGTGACAGGCACCGTGTCGCCATCATTCAGCGGGCGCGTCAATCCCATCAGCATGATATGGTCGCCGCCCCGTTCCAGTGCGTGCGTCGACCCGGCGACAAGCGGCAGACCGCCCTGGATCTCTCCCATCCGGGCCACGCCGTTGTCGTCGACCTCATGCGTATGCAGCGCCACCATCGAGGCGGCCTCGCTCGCGGCCGAAACCAGCCGGTCATCCTGATCGCCCCTGTTCGCAAGCTCCATGAAGGCCGCCGCCGTGGGCGCGTTCGGGCGCGATGTGATCAGGTAACCGTCGCGTACCTCGATGCTCTCTCCGGCCATCGCGACAGACGCCAGCGCCGCCATGACGCCCCCCAGCAGGATCGTTTTGCCCGACATGGTTCTCTCCTCGTTACGTTGTATTCCAACAGGCGCGACAAGCGCAAAAAGCCCCGCCGAAGCGGAGCTTTGCATTTCGTGATCGTCAGAAACGGATCAGGCCGAAGCGGAAGCTTTGGCGATCTCTTTCTTGATCTTCAGAACGCGGGTCGACAGTTCAGTGTCCTTGGCTTTTGCAAGGAACTTGTCGAGCCCACCGCGGTGGTCAACGCTGCGCAGCGCAGATGCGGAGATGCGCATCTTGATGCCGCGACCGAGCGTTTCGGACTGCAGGGTAACATCGTTCAGGTTCGGCAGGAAACGCCGACGGGTTTTGTTGTTGGCGTGGCTGACATTGTTGCCAGACATCGGGCCTTTTCCGGTCAATTCGCAAACGCGCGACATGAGATCATCCTCTGGTTCGTCATCGGGCGCGTCAGGTGGCCCGGTCAAAACATAAGGACGCCGCAAATCGCCGCGCCCTGAATTCGTTTGCTGCGTTTAGGGGGAATCGCAGCAAGCGTCAAGGGCGAAGACCGGCTTTCCCGGCAAATCCGCCCTAGTCCGGCTCGGCAGGCGTTTCACCCAGCCTGCCAAGGATTTCGCGCGCCGCCATGACCGGGGCCATATCGCCGTCGGCCACCTTGTCGCCAAGCTCTTCCATCAGCGCGCGCATGGCCGGGGTTTCAAGCTGCGACATCAGCGCCTGCTGCACCTCCTGCCGGAACCAGTACTGCGCCTGCGCCGCCCGCCGTCCCTGCCAGTGACCGTTCTCGCGCCGCCAGTCGGTGAGCGCGCGCATTTCTTCCCATGCCTTGTCCAGACCGCTTTCCTCGACCGCCGAAACCATCAGCGCCTTCGGAAAACCCTCGGGATCCTGCGGGCGTTTGCGCAAGAGCCGCAGCGCGCCCGCGTAATCGCTACAGGTGCGCGTGGCGGTGGCTTTCAGATCGCCATCGGCCTTGTTCACAAGGATCAGGTCGGCCATCTCCATGATGCCGCGCTTGACCCCCTGCAATTCATCGCCACCCGCCGGGGCCAGCAAGAGCACGAACAGGTCGGACATTTCCGCGACCACGGTTTCCGACTGACCAACACCCACGGTTTCAATCAACACCACGTCGAACCCCGCCGCCTCGCACAGGGCCACCGCCTCGCGTGAGCGGCGCGCCACCCCGCCCAGATGCGTCTGGCTCGGCGAGGGCCGGATAAAGGCGTTGGGATCGCGCGACAGACGGTCCATCCGGGTCTTGTCGCCAAGGATCGATCCACCCGAGCGCGCGCTCGACGGATCGACAGCCAGCACCGCAACGCGCAGCCCCTGCCCGGTCAGCATTATGCCGAAACTTTCGATAAAGGTGGATTTGCCCACTCCCGGCGTGCCGGAAAGACCGATCCGCAGCGCCTCGCGCCCTGACCCTGCCAATTCATCCAGCAGCTCTCCGGCGGCGGCGCGATGATCGTCGCGGCGGCTTTCCACCAGCGTGATTGCCCGCGCCAGCGCGCGCCGGTCGCCCGTAAGGATCTTTGCGCCCAGCTCTTTGATATCCATGCCTGCGTCCCGTCTTTTCGCCTCGGATACATGACGCATCGGCCCCCGCAATGTCCAGAGCCGCCCATCTGGACCTTGGCCGCCGCTTTGGCGATAAGCGAGCCATGTCAAAAACCACCCTGCCCATCGACGCGGCCCTGCCCGATCTGATCGACGCCCTGCGCGACCGTGGCCGCACCGTGCTGCAGGCGCCCCCCGGTGCGGGCAAGACGACCCGCGTGCCGCTTGCTATGCTCGACGCCGGTTTGACGCAGGGCCGCATCGTCATGCTGGAACCCCGCCGCCTTGCCGCCCGCGCCGCGGCAGAGCGCATGGCCGACAGCCTTGGCGAACCGGTCGGGCAGAGGGTCGGCTATCGCATTCGCGGCGAATCCAGGTCCTCGAAAGCCACCCGGATCGAGGTTGTCACCGAAGGCATCCTGACCCGGATGCTGCAATCCGACCCGGACCTGCCGGGCGTCGGCGCGGTGATCTTCGACGAATTCCACGAACGCTCCCTGAACGCCGATCTTGGCCTCGCGCTTTGCCTCGAGGTTGCAGGCGCCCTGCGCGACGACCTCATCCTGCTGGCCATGTCGGCCACGCTGGATGCCGGGCCAGTGGGCGCGCTTATGCATGCCCCGCTCGTTACCTCCGAGGGGCGCAGTTACCCGGTCGAAACGCGCTGGCTCGACCGGCCGCTCGGGCCACAGGCGCGGCGGCTTGACGCGCTGGCCGACCTTGTGGTGCAGGCCGAAAAGGAAACCCGCCCCACCGGCGGCGGCATTCTGGTCTTCCTCCCCGGCGAGGGCGAAATCCGCCGTGTCGAAATCATGTTAAGCGCCCGTCTGCCGCAGGAATGCCAGATCCGCCCGCTCTTCGGCGCGATGAAATTCGACGCCCAGCGCGCCGCCATCGCGCCGCTTGCCAAGGGCCGGAAAGTCGTCCTTGCGACCTCCATCGCCGAAACATCGCTCACCATCGAAGACATACGCGTCGTGGTGGATGCGGGCCAGTCGCGCCGCGCCCGGTTCGATCCCGGCTCGGGCATGTCGCGGCTGGTGACCGAACGTGTCACCCGCGCCGAGGCGGAACAGCGCCGGGGCCGCGCGGGCCGCGTGGCGGAAGGCACCTGTTACCGGCTCTGGACCCGCGGCGAGGAAGGTGCGCTTGCCGCCTTTCCCCCGGCCGAGATCGAGGCGGCGGACCTCACCGGTCTGGCGCTGGAACTGGCGCTCTGGGGCGCGCAGCCGGGCGATCTGCCTTTTCTGACCGCCCCGCCCGAGGGCGCGATGGCGGAGGCGCAGACCCTGCTGCACATGCTGGGGGCATTGGACGATGCGGGCCGGATTACCGAGCATGGGCGCGCCCTTTCTGCTCTGCCCCTGCACCCGCGCCTGGCGCATATGCTGGTCATCGCCGGAAGTGGCGCCGCCCCCCTTGCCGCCCTGATGGCCGAGCGTGACCCCCTGCGCGGCGCGCCCGTCGATCTGGCGCTGCGCTTGAAAGCCCTGCGCGATCCCGGCGGCTTTGCCCGCCAGCATCGGTATGAGCTGAACCGGGGCGTGGTCCAACGCATCCGAACGGAAAGCAAACGTCTGGCCCGCCAGCAGGGCGCGACCACATCGCACAGCCCCGCCACCATGGCCGCGCTCGCCTATCCCGACCGTATCGGCCAGCGCCGCAAGGGAGATGCCGCGCGCTATGTGCTTTCGGGCGGAAAAGGCGCGGTGTTGACGGAGTCCGATCCGCTCGCCACTGCGCCCTATCTCGTGGCGATCGACACCGACGGCAACCCGCGCGAGGCGCGCATCCGGCTCGCCACCCAGATCACGGAATCCGAAATTCGCGACCTTTTCGCGGATCAGATCGGCTGGCACGATGTCTGCGAGTGGTCCCGGCGCGACAATCGCGTGGTAGCGCGGCAGCAGGAAAGGTTCGGCGCGATCACCCTTTCGGACCGTATCTGGAAAGACGCGCCGGAGGAGGCCATCGCCCGCGCCATGCTGGATGGTATCCGTATGCTCGGCTTGCGGCTGAAAGGCGCGGCATGGCGCTTTGCCGCGCGGGTCGAACTCGTTCGGGCCGAGGGCGCGGACCTGCCCGCCATGACCGAAGCCGCGCTAATGGAGAGCCTTGAGGACTGGCTCTTGCCGATGCTTTCGGGCGTGCGCTCGGCACAGGACTGGAAAGGGTTCGACCTGCTCCCTGCCCTGCGCGCGATGCTCAACTGGGACCAGCAGCAGCTTGTCGACCGCGAGGCCCCGGCCCGCTTCACCACCCCGCTGGGCCGCGAGGTGCCTATCGACTACGGCGAGGACGGCCCCGAGATTTCGCTGCGTCTGCAAGAGGTATTTGGCGTTACCCGGCACCCGACCAGCGGCGGCGTGCCGCTCAAGATCACGCTCTTGTCACCCGCCCAGCGCCCGATCCAGATCACCCGCGACCTGCCCGGCTTCTGGGCCGGGTCATATGCGGATGTGCGCAAGGACATGCGGGCAAGCTACCCCAAGCATCCCTGGCCCGAGGACCCGACGCAGGCCGATCCGACCCTGCGCGCCAAGCCACGCAACCGGTAAGTTTACTCCGCCGGGGTCTGCCCCACCGACTGCGCCGTCTGCGCCGGTGTCCGCGACACTTTGGCGCCCGGCAGGGTATCCGACAGCGGCCGCTCGATCATCAGCATGGCGATGCCGCTGGCAATACAGGCCAAAACGGCCGCTGCCCAGAACACCGGGTGCAGCGCATGGGCGATCCCCTGCACCACCGCTTCGCGCATGCCGTCATCCATCGCCGCGATGGTCTGGGCGCTCAACCCGCGCGGATTGGTGCCGGGCAGCACATCGCCCAGATGACGGCTGAGACCGACCGCGAAAAGCGCACCAAAGGCTGCCGTACCCAGCGAGCCCCCGATCATGCGGAACATGTTGGCGCTGGCCGTCCCGACCCCCACCATACGCGCCGGCACACAGTTCTGGATCGCGGTCACGCCGACGCCCATCACCGGCCCGATCCCCAAGCCCGTCATCAGCATGAAAAGCACGATCAGCGGGTTCGGCGTATGCGGCGTCAGTGTCGCCATCAGCGTCATCGCCACCGCCAGCAGCAGGGTCGAGAATACCGGCAGGTACTTGTACCGACCCGTCCGCGACATGAACTGCCCGGCCAGCGTCGAGGCGGTGATCAGCCCGACCATCATCGGAAAGGTAAACATCCCCGAGGCGGAGGGCGACACGCCTTTCACCACCTGCATGAAGAAAGGAACGAAGGTGATCGTCGTGAACATGCAGATCCCTGTGATGAAACCGACCGAGTTCGACACGATGAAGTTGTTGATTTTGAACAGGCTCAGCGGCAAGAGCGGTTCCGGCGCGCGGGTCTCGGCCACGAGGAAACCGATCAGGGCTGTCACAGCGCCGGCATAAAGTGCCAGCATGGTGGCGCTGTCCCATGCGAATGTCTGCCCGCCAAGGCTCGCCACGATCACCAGAACCGACAACAGCAGCGCAAGGCAGGAGGCGCCGATATAGTCGATCTTGGGCCGTTTGCCCGGTTCCGGCGTTTCCAGCGCAAAGGCCAGCACGACAAAGACCAGCACGCCCAGCGGCAGGTTCATCAGAAAGATCCAGTGCCAGTTGATATGCTGCACGATGAACCCGCCCGCGAGCGGCCCGATCACCGTCGACATGCCGAAGACCGCGCCCATCAGCCCCTGAAACCGGCCCCGCTGGCGCGGGGGCAGCACGTCGGCAATGGTCGCCATCGACACCACGATCAGCCCGCCGCCGCCAAGCCCCTGTACCGCACGGCCCAGCACCAAAAGCCAGATATTCGGGGCCAGCGAACAGATGATCGATCCGGTCAGGAAAACGATGATCCCCGATTGCAGGATCGCCTTGCGCCCGAACAGATCACCCAGCTTGCCGAAAATCGGCGCGGCCACCGTGGCGGCCAGCAGATAGGCAGTGATCACCCATGTGATCTGGTCCAGACCGCCCAACTCTCCGACAATCGTTGGCAAGGCGGTGGTAACAACGGTCTGCCCCAGCGAGGCCAGGAAAAGCGTGACCGCAACGGCCGACAGGACCACGCGAATGCGGGTCCAGTCCAGCGCATCATCGGCAGAAGAATCGGGGTTCGGGTGTACGTCAGACAATTTTCAAACCTAGCGAACAAAAAAGAGCCGGGACGGCGCATTTCATGGGCTTGAACGGCCATCCCGGGCTCAGGGGGAGTATGGTAAGCCCTGTGTTGCAATCATATATGTGTCACGAACAATTACATGTCAACGGCATGTATTGCGGCGCAGCATGTTTTTGTGGAATATGCGGCTCAACCAAACGGAGGACGGATCGATATCCACGCGCGACACCAATCTAAAGGCCTTTCTGGCCAAGGCCGGAATCGACGGTCGAGTTGCCGATGCCTCGCTGACGCTTGATGCGGTGCTGCAACGCTGGCGTCGCCGCGTGTCCAAGCAGGAACTGGGCCATAGCGCGTTGAAAGCGCTCGAACTTAAGGACGAACTCGATCTGGCGCAGCTTGACGTGCTGGTCGCGATCCGCGCGCCGCTGAACGAATTCGGCGCCGACCAGCAGCAGGAAACGATGGTCTCCACCATCGCGGAACGGCTGCGCATCGACCCTTCCCGCGCCTCGCGCCTTGTGAGCGAATTGATCGAACGCGGCTATGCCCGCCGGGCGGTCAGCCAGCAGGATGCGCGCCGCACCATCGTCGAACTCTCCGACAAGGGCGAGGCGGTGGTCGATGCCGTGCGCCGGTTCAAATTCCTTGTTATGGGCGAATTCCTGTCGGGCTGGAGCGAAGAGGAAATCGCCACCTTCATCCCGCTGATGGAACGCTTCAGCGCCTGGACGGACGAATCCGCGCAGGTCGGCCCCGACCGTTTCACGCAGGAAGTCGCTGAAATCGTGGCGCATATGCGCGAAACCGCCTCGGGGTGACATTCCCAAGGCCAGGGTCGCGCCCTACATCCCCTGCATGAGTGCAATTCCCCCGATCATCACCGGCTGGTTCGAGAAACGCGGATGGGAGATCCACCCCCATCAGCGCGCCATGCTGGAGCGCGCCGACAACCCCGCCACCCTGCTGATCGCCCCCACGGGGGGCGGCAAGACGATGGCAGGTTTCCTGCCCACCCTCGTCGATCTTGCCGAGCGCCCGCGCGCGGGCATGCACACGCTCTATGTCAGCCCGCTCAAGGCGCTGGCCGCCGATATAAAACGCAACCTGACCGGACCGGTGGCCGAGATGGGGCTCGACATCCGCATCGAGGACCGCACCGGCGACACCAGTCCCACTCAGAAGAAACGTCAGCGGGTCGATCCCCCGCAGATCCTGCTGACCACGCCTGAAAGCCTTGCGCTGCTGGTCTCATACGAGGACGCGCCCCGCATTTTTGCCGGGCTGAAGCGCATTGTCATCGACGAAATCCACGCCCTGTCGGAAAGCAAGCGCGGCGATCAGCTGTTCCTCGCCCTCTCGCGCTTGCAGACGCTCTGCCCGGATCTGCGTCGCGTCGGGCTGTCGGCGACAGTGGACGACCCCGCCGCCATCGCCACCCTGCTCGCCCGGCACCCGGACCCCTGCGACATCCTGCTGGCCGATCCCGGCCCCGCCCCCAATATCCAGATGCTGACGACAGAGGAACGCCCGCCCTGGGCCGGGGGTGGCGCGGCCCATGCCATCCCGGCGGTTCTGGAACAGATCAAGGCCCACAAGACCACGCTGATCTTTCACAACACCCGCGCCCAGGCCGAGATATTCTTTCACAACCTCTGGCTCGCCAATGACGACAGCCTGCCCATCGGCATCCATCATGGCAGCCTCGACAAGACTCAGCGCCAGCGGGTCGAGGCGGCGATGGTGAGGGGTGAATTGCGGGCCATCGTCTGCACCGGCTCGCTCGATCTCGGTATCGACTGGGGCGATGTCGATCTGGTGATCCAGATCGGCGCCCCGAAAAACGTCAAACGGCTGGTACAGCGGATCGGTCGCGCCAATCACCGCTATAACGCCCCCTCAAAGGCGCTGCTGGTTCCCGCCAACCGGTTCGAAGTGGTGGAATGTGTCGCCGCGCTCGAAGCCGTCCGCGAAGGCGATCTGGATGGCGAGCCACGCCGCCCCGGCCCGCGCGACGTGCTTTGCCAGCATATCCTGATCGCCGCCTGCGCCGGTCCTTTCGATGCCGACACGCTCTATGACGAGGTCACGACCGCCGGGGCCTATGCCGCCCTGACCCGTGTCGAATTCGACGAGTGTCTCGATTTCTGCGCCACCGGTGGCTATGCGCTGGCCGCCTATGACCGCTGGCAAAGGCTCAAGCAGCGCCCCGACGGGCTCTGGCAGCTGCGCGATCCCCGCGCCACCCAGCGCATCCGTATGAACCTCGGCACGATCCAGGATACCGATACGCTCAAGGTGCGCCTGCGCCGCAACCGGGGCGGCAAGCCGCTGGGCGAGATCGAGGAAGGCTTTGCCGCCTCGCTCACCCCCGGCGATACCTTCCTGATCGGCGGCCAGATCGTGCGCTACGAGGGGCTGCGCGAAATGACGGTCGAAGTCACCCGCCGCGCCGATAAGAAACCCAAGATCGCCACCTTTGCCGGGACCAAGTTCGCAACCTCCACCCAGCTTTCCGACCGCATCCTGCGCATGTTCCAGCAGGAAAACTGGCCCGAGCTTCCGCCCCATACCGCCGAATGGCTGGCGCTCCAGCGCGATGTTTCGCGCCTGCCCGAGCGTGGCCGGTTGCTGATCGAAAGCTTTCCCCATGACGGGCGCGAACATACCTGCGTCTACGGCTTTGCCGGGCGCAACGCGCAGCAGACCCTTGGCCTCTTGCTGACCAAGAGGATGGAGGAGATCGGACTGCACCCCCTCGGCTTTGTCGCCACTGATTACGCGACGCTGATCTGGGGGCTCGACCGGCTGAACGACCCCGCGCCGCTCTTCGATCTCGCCGCCCTGCAGGACGGTCTCGACAGCTGGCTCGCCGGGAACGCGGTGATGAAACGCACCTTTCGCGCCTCGGCCACGATCGCCGGGCTGATCGAACGCAACACCCCCTCGGCGCGAAAATCCGGGCGGCAGGCGACGTTTTCCTCCGACATTCTCTATGACACGCTGCAAAAATACGACCCGACCCACCTGATGCTCAAGATCACCCGCGAAGAGGCCCACACCGGTCTCGTCGATTTCGGCCGTATCGAGGAAATGGTCGCCCGCATACAAGGCCGCATCGACCACAAGCGCCTGTCCCGCGTCACCCCGCTCGCCGCGCCGCTGCTGCTCGAGATGGGCCGCGTTCCGGTCGAAGGCGCCGCCGATGAACGCCTGCTCGCCGAAGAGGCCGAGCGCCTGCTGGAAACCGCCGGGATCGCCGATCTGACCGGTACCGCCTGAAACCGCTTGCAAAACCGCCCGCCCTGAGCAAGGAACGGAGCATGAACAACTGTTCCCTTTCCCTTGCCGGTGCCAAGCTCGTCGCGCTGGGCTCTGGCGCGCTTTGGTGGCCCGCAGAACGGCTGCTCTGCGTCTCTGACCTGCATCTCGGGAAATCCGAGCGCATCGCCCGGCGCGGCGGCACCATCCTGCCCCCCTATGAAACCCGCGACACCCTGCTGCGCCTCGCCGACGATCTCGACCGCATGAACCCCGCCACGGTCATCTGTCTTGGCGACAGTTTCGACGATCTCGACGCCGCCCGCGCCCTCGCGGCAGAGGACCAGGCCGCGCTCACCCGGATGCAGGCGGGCCGCCGCTGGATCTGGATCGAGGGCAATCACGACTCCGGCCCTGTCGACCTTGGCGGCACGCATCTGGCCGAACTGGCGCTTGGGCCGCTCACCTTCCGCCATATCGCGCAGACCGGCGCGCGCGGCGAGATCTCGGGCCATTACCACCCCAAGGCCAGCCTCACGACCCGCGCCCGCCGCATCACCCGTGCCGCTTTTCTGTCGGATCGAGACCGCATCATCATGCCCGCCTATGGCACCTATACAGGGGGATTGCGCAGCCACGATGCCACGCTCACCGCCCTGATGCGGCACGACGCGCTTGCCATTCTCACCGGCCCCCGGGCATACGCCGTACCAATGCCGCGCTGAGACAAAGGAAACGCCGAATGACCACCGAATTGGATGAAAGCCACAAATCCCTGATCCGGGACAGCTTTGCCTCCCAGACCATGATGGAAACCATCGGCGCGCGGATTTCCACCATCCAAAAGGGAGAGGTGCAGATCGCCGCCCCGATCCTCCCGGGTACGAAACAACAGAACGGCTATGGGCACGCGGCGCTGACCTTTGCCCTCGGCGACACAGCCGCCGGTTACGCGGCGATCAGCGCGCTCGATCCCGGCTGGAACGTGCTCACCGCCGAGATCAAGATCAACCTGCTTGCCCCGGCCAAAGGCGCCGAACTCCGCGCCACCGGCCACGTCATCAAATCCGGCCGGCGCATCGTCGTGGTCAGCAGCGACATCCACGCCATCGACGACAAGGGCCGCGAAACCCTCATCGCCTTGATGCAGGGCACGATGATCCCCATCGCGCCCGAGTAACTGAACCGACTAGACGGTCAGCCTCTCCGGCTCCGGCAATCCTTTCGACCGGCAGAACGCGGTCAGCGTATTGGCCAGCAGGCAGGCTATGGTCATCGGCCCCACCCCGCCCGGCACCGGCGTGATCGCTCCGGCCCGTTCGACCGCGCTCTCGAAATGCACGTCACCGACCAGCCGGGTCTTGCCCTCGCCCTTTTCCGGCGCATCGATCCGGTTGATGCCCACGTCGATCACCGTGGCCCCCTCCTTGATCCAGTCGCCCGGCACCATCTCGGGCCGGCCCACCGCCGCAACAACAATATCCGCGCGCCGCACCACATCGGCCAGATCCTTGGTCCGCGAATGCGCGATGGTCACCGTGCAGCTGTCGCCCAGCAACAATTGCGCCATCGGCTTGCCGACAATATTCGACCGCCCGATCACCACCGCATCCATCCCCGAGAGCGAGCCATGGTGATCGCGCAGCATCATCAGGCAGCCCAGCGGCGTGCAGGGCACCATGCTCTTCTGCCCCGTCCCCAGCAACCCGACGTTCGAGATATGAAACCCGTCCACATCCTTGGCCGGATCGATGGCATTGATCACCAGATCCTCATTCATGTGACCCGGCAGCGGCAGTTGCACGAGAATCCCGTGAATGCTCTCATCCGCATTCAGATCCGCGATCACGGTCAGCAGCTCCGCCTCCGAGGTCTCGGCCGGCAGCTTGTGCTCGACCGATTTCATCCCTACCTCGACGGTCATCTTGCCCTTTGAGCGCACATAGACCTGGCTCGCCGGGTCCTCGCCCACCAGCACCACCGCCAGCCCGGGCTGACCGTGCCCGGCCAGGGCCGAAACCTGCGCCGCAACCTCGCCACGCACCCGCGCCGCGAATGCCTTGCCGTCTATGATTTTCGCGACCATGCGCTCACCTTCTTCTTCTCGTTTCAAATACGGCCGCCGGAGGCGGTCCCGACCTCACGCCCCGCGCGATGCCCGCGTCAGAACAATCCCTCGATCTGCCCCTCGGCGTTCAGCCGGATCGTTTCGGCGGCCGGCTGGCGCGGCAGGCCCGGCATCGTCATGATCTCGCCGCAGATCGCCACGACAAACCCGGCCCCCGCGCTCAGGCGCACTTCGCGCACCGGCACGCTGAACCCGCTCGGCGCGCCGCGCTGGGTCGGATCGGTTGTAAAACTGTATTGCGTCTTGGCCATGCAAACCGGCAGATCACCATATCCTTGTGCCTCCCAGGCTTCCAGCTGACGTTTCACCGCCAGTGACATGACCACGTCGTCGGCGCGATAGATACGAGTGGCAACAGAGGTGATCTTGTCCGCCAGAGACATCTCGTCCGGATAAAGCGGCGCGAAATCGGCCTCGCCCCGGTCGATCACTTCGACCACTTTCGCGGCCAGATCGGCCGAGCCTTCCGAGCCCAGTTCCCAGTGCCGCGACAATACCGCCTCGGCGCCCAACGACGAGACAAAGCCCTTTACCGCTTCGACCTCGGCCTCGGTATCGGTGACGAAGTGGTTGATCGCCACGACCACCGGTACTCCGAACTGCCCGAGGTTCTCGATATGGCGCCCAAGGTTGCTGCACCCGGCGAGAACAGCGGCCACGTTCTCCGGACCAAGATCGTCCTTGGCGACACCGCCGTTCATCTTCATCGCCCGCGCCGTCGCCACCAGCACCACGCAGGACGGTGCCAGCCCGGCCTTGCGGCACTTGATATTGAGGAACTTCTCCGCCCCCAGATCGGCCCCGAACCCGGCTTCGGTCACCACGTAATCCGCAAGCCGAAGCGCGGTCGTCGTCGCAATCACCGAATTACAGCCATGGGCGATATTCGCGAACGGCCCGCCATGCACAAAGGCGGGGTTATTCTCGAGCGTCTGAACAAGGTTCGGCTGCATCGCATCCTTCAGCAATACCGTCATCGCACCATCGGCCTTGATGTCGCGGCAATAGACCGGCGTCTTGTCCCGGCGATAGGCGACGATCATCCGCCCAAGCCGCTCCTGCAGATCTGGCAGATCCCGCGCCAGACACAGGATCGCCATGACCTCGGAGGCCACGGTGATGTCATAGCCATCCTCACGCGGGAACCCGTTCGACACGCCGCCAAGCGAGACATTCACCTGCCGCAGCGCCCGGTCATTCATGTCGACAACGCGCCGCCAGACCACCCTTCGGGTATCGATATCCAGCGCATTGCCCCAGTAGATATGGTTGTCGATCATCGCCGCCAGCAGGTTATGCGCCGAGGTGATCGCGTGGAAATCGCCGGTGAAATGCAGGTTCATCTCTTCCATTGGAACGATCTGTGCATAGCCGCCCCCGGCTGCCCCGCCCTTCATCCCGAAGTTCGGCCCCAGCGAGGCTTCGCGGATGCAAACCGCCGCCTTTTTGCCGATCCGGTTCAGCCCGTCGCCCAAGCCCACGGTGGTCGTCGTCTTACCCTCGCCCGCCGGGGTCGGGTTGACGGCGGTAACAAGGATCAGCTTGCCGTTCTCGCGCCCGTCAAGCGACTGGATGAAATCCTGACTGACCTTCGCCTTGTCATGCCCGTAGGGCAGCAATGCCTCCGTCGGGATGCCCAGCTTTTCACCTATGTCCTGGATCGGACGCTTCTGTGCGTCTCGCGCGATTTCGATGTCGGTCTTGTATGTCATTGCGAATTCCCCAGGATATTATCGGTGTTATCGTCCGCTGATTTTCTTACAAGTTGATGAGCGCCAGCTCAGCGGAATTTCCGGCGCTTTCTCCCCCGTCCCGTTCTGTACGTTCCCTATCCGAAGCGCCGCGCACCTGATCGGAACGCCATGACCCCGGCAACAGCCAGGCTCAGCCCTTCGGCGCCCAGGCGCGCTGATCGGGCAGGAACAGCGTCAGCGTTTCACCGACCCGGATATCGCCCGGACGCTCGACCCAGGCGGTCACGCCCCGCCGGTTCGTCGCCGCCCGCTTGAAAGCCGTGCCATGCCCGGGCTCGACCGCCTCGATCTCACGACCCGGCAACACGCAGGGACGGTTTTCCATGTCGATGGTCAGCGTCAGACCCGACTCCGCCTGCAGGCGAGAAGATGGCGGTACATAGGTGAAATCGGGAATACCGCGCAGGATCATCGACGCGCCGACCAGACCCGGATCAAGCGAATTTAGCTTCATCTTGTCGGCGATCACCGCCAGTTCTTCCTCGGAAAGGATCGACAGCTGGCGCACGTTCCTGATCTCGGTACCGACCGGGTACAGGTTCTTGACCCGCGTACACGAGGCACGGTTGACGCCCTCATGCCGTGCGCCTTCGTCTCCGGCAAAGCCGAGGTCCAGACGGTCCACCGCGTCGGCGCGCAGGCTCTCCCGGTCTCCGGGTACATGGCCCAACCAGACCACTTCGGCGCGATATTCGGATTCGATCAGTACAGGCATGTCAGGACTTTCACAGGCGACGCCACCGGCGTCTCATCTAACGGTCAGGATAAAAAACAAACGGCGGAACGGGAACAGGACGCTGCCATCGGATGCCAGCGGATAGGCCGTTTCCATCGCCGTGTCATAGCGTTCGACCAGTCGCGCGGTCTCAGCCTCGTCCAGCACCTGCAAGACGGGCCGCGCATAGGTCGAAGACGTGAAATGGCGCACCGGGTGGCCATCGTCCGCAGCGGGCAATTGCTGGTAGAACTCGGTCTCCCAAAGCGCCACATCGCCCAGCGGGGAAAGGACGCGATGGTAATCCACCGGCTCCAGCACGCCGGGGCCCGATCCCGGATCAAAACGGCCCGGGAACAGTTGTTCCGCCAGATCGTGCCAAAGCCGATGGGACGGCGCCCGGTTCTGATGTGGCACCTGCACCGCCAGCGTTCCGCCCGGCGCAAGCAGACCGGCCAGCCGCGGCAAGAGCTGCCCATGCGCTGGCAGCCAATGCAGAACCGAATTTGAAAATATCAGCGCGGGCGGGTTTTCCGGCACCCACTGCGCGATATCGGCTTCGATCAGCTCGTCATAACCGCCGGTCCCGCGTGCCTTTTCCAGCATCGCCTGAGAAGAATCGATACCGACGATCCGTCGCCCGTCGTAACGCGACATCAGGATCAGCCCCATCGCCCCCGCGCCGCAGCCCAGATCGCAGATATCCCCTTCGGGCAGGTCTCCGACCCGCATCAAGAGGTCCAGCGCCGGACGAAGCCGCAGACTGGCGAAACGGCCATAGCTCTCGGGGTTCCAGTCTGTATCTGCCATGTGGCTCCCTTGTCTGTCTCGGGTACAGGTCAACCAGCCTCTTGTATGCCGCGACATGAGCGCCGGAGCCACCCCAAAACATCAAACGGAGGCACCGCCGGACAGGCTCTTGCCTGCCATTGCCCGGCCCGGATGTAAGCGATCACTCGCTTAAGGCGAGTATCCCCGGCAAAAATCAACCTAAGCTGTTGCATTTAAAATTTTATACAGCCTATGATTGTACGGGGCCGATGTGCTGCCACGCTTCTACTTGATCTGAAGGAGGACTTTCATGAGAACCGCCAAGATATTGACTCTGTTATCGGGCCTGCTCGCCGCACCCATCGCAAGCGCACAGGATGCCGTGCCCCCCGGAAATGACGGCTTTACCGAATGGGGCAAATCCGGCGACTGGATCATCTTTGTCGATAACGAACGCCAGACCTGCCTGATCGAAAAGTTCGACGCCAACCGCAACGCGGTTCAGGTCGGGCTGACCAAAGATCACAATCACGCCTATCTTGGTGTCTTCATGCCCTTGCCCGAAGAGCACAAGAACAAGAAGGAAGAGATCTTCCTTGAGGTGAATGGAGAGGAGCAAGTCACTGTCGTGCCGCGCCGTAACACCCGTGAGGGGGTCGAATATACCGGCACCTATATCAAGGCGGACGATCTCAGCTTTGCCGAGGGTGCGACCGTCGCCAAGGAGGTGGTCGTCTTTGAAGACGGTGCCGAAATGTCCGTCGTATTTGACCTGTCAGGAGGCGCTGCCGCTGTCGAAGCCGCCAAGGAATGCAACCTGACCCTTAACCCCTGATCGAGATCCCGGGCGGGGGGATTGGAGCAGAAGTCATACGCTGTTCCGGCCAAAGCTGCGCCATGGCGGCACCTCGGCGTCATGGCCCGACTGGCACCTGCCAAACCCTGCGGTCCAACCGCTGCAAGAGTACCCTTGCGCTGCCCGTAGCAGGTGACCTTGGTAGAACTTGAAAGACGGTGCAAACAAAAACGGCCGGGCGTGATGCCCGGCCGTATTTCATTTCGATGCCTGTCAGGCGCTTGGTTCCGGCTCCAGCCCGCCCTCGGGGGGCGACTTCTTGGGCTTGGTTTTCGGAATAGCCGTGACACTGGGCGCATTACCCGCATCCGAGTTGTCATCCTCGTCATCCGTGGTGGGCGGCTCGCCCCGCATGACTCGGCGGATTTCCTCGCCGGTCAGGGTTTCGTACTCAAGCAGACCCTGCGCAAGATATTCGAACTCCTGCTGGTTCTCCTCGATCAGGGTGCGGGCTGTTTCATAGCCTTCGTCGATGATCCGCTTGACCTCGGATTCGATCAGCTCCTTGGTCGCCGCCGACACCGAAAAGCCCCCGGCCCCGCCATTGGGCGAATAGCCTGCCGCCGCTTCCTGGTAGTCGATGTTGCCGACCTTGTCCGACATGCCATAGCGCATGACCATCGCCCGGGCGAGCTGGCTCGCCTGCATGATGTCACCCACCGGACCCGAGGACACTTCGGCAGCACCGTACTTGAATATCTCGGCCGCCTTGCCTGCCATGGTCATGGCGATGCGCTGTTCGCATTCGTCCTTGAACATCTGCAGCTTGTCCATCTCGGGCAGGCTCATCACCATGCCAAGCGCACCACCGCGCGGAATGATCGTGGCCTTGTAGACCGGATCGCACTTGGGAAGCTTCATGCCCACGATGGCGTGACCGGCTTCATGATAGGCGGTCTTTTCCTTCTGGTCCTGCGTCAGCACCATGGACCGGCGCTCGGCGCCCATCATGATCTTGTCCTTGGCGCTTTCGAAATCGACCATCGCCACGAACCGACGCCCCAGGCGCGCGGCGGTCAGGGCCGCCTCGTTCACAAGGTTCGCCAGATCGGCCCCCGAGAAACCGGGCGTCCCGCGGGCAATCACCCGCAGATCCACATCCGGACCCAGCGGCGTCTTGCGCGCATGAACCCCAAGGATCTTTTCGCGGCCTTTGATGTCGGGATTGCCGACGGTCACCTGACGGTCAAAACGGCCGGGACGCAGCAGCGCCGGGTCCAGAACGTCCTTACGGTTGGTGGCCGCGATGATGATCACACCTTCGTTGGCTTCGAAACCGTCCATCTCGACGAGCAGTTGGTTGAGCGTCTGCTCACGCTCGTCATTGCCGCCGCCATACCCGGCGCCACGATGGCGACCCACAGCGTCGATTTCATCGATAAAGACGATACAAGGCGCGTTTTTCTTCGCCTGTTCGAACATGTCGCGGACACGGCTTGCACCGACACCGACGAACATCTCGACAAAGTCAGAACCCGAGATAGTAAAGAACGGCACACCTGCCTCACCCGCAATCGCACGGGCGAGCAGCGTCTTACCGGTACCCGGAGGGCCCTCGAGCAGCGCGCCTTTCGGGATCTTGCCGCCGAGTCGGCTGAACTTCTGCGGGTTGCGCAGGAATTCGACGATCTCTTCCAGCTCTTCCTTGGCCTCGTCGATACCGGCCACGTCGTCAAAGGTGACACGGCCATGTTTCTCGGTCAGCATCTTGGCCTTGGACTTGCCAAAGCCCATGGCCCCGCCTTTGCCGCCGCCCTGCATCCGGTTCATGAAATAAACCCAGACACCGATCAACAGCAGGAATGGCAAAAGGGTGATCAGGAAGGACTGGAACAGCGACTGTTGCTGTTTCTCGGCCCGGATCGGAATGTCGTTTTCGATCAGAAGTTGCGTGATTTCAGCATCTTCCGGCTTGATCGTTACGTAGTCTTCGTTACCCGCACCGCGGAAACGGATCTGCTCTCCATCCAGCGTCGCCTGGCTGACCTCGCCGGATTCCACCGCCGTCACAAAGTCGGAATAGGTGATTTCGCGGCTCTGCAAGGTGCCGCCCGGCCCGTTGAACAGGTTGAACAGGGCAAGAATCAGCAGAAACAGAACGACCCAGAACGCGATGTTGCGTGCATTGCCCAAAGGGAACTCTCCTCGTTTTGCCCCGCAAGTTTCGCAGGGCTTTGGCTTCCGACTTAAAATAGAGATGAACGGGCCAGATTCAATGCGATAATAGTGTCGTATAAAACGAGTCGGCGCCAGACGACAGATCAGCGCGCCAAGAACCGCCCGCCCCGGCAAGCGGGGCCGCGACGAGTTCACTCCCCTGCCAGAGCGCCGGTGTCGCGATCAGTGCGGCATGGGGACGCCCCGTTTCACGCCACGTCGGGCATTGCGCCAGCCCCGCCTCGCCAAGGGGACGAATCTCGCCCCCCTCAAGCGCGTCACCGGTGATCCGCCAGCGCCCGTCCCAAAGCCCGTCAACCGCACAAACTTCATCGCGTACCGCGTTGAACTCGCGACAAATCCGAAAGCTGTCGCCCCCGTGGAGAACCCGGCATCCCGCCAGCGTGACAGGTCGCTCTTCTGCAATGGCAACAAGCGCGTCGCCCACCGGCGCGCGGCGCGGCGGATAAGCGCGCTGGTTGATCCAGCCAAGGGCATGCACCAGCAAACGCCGTTGTGTTTCGGCGGGCAACTGGACGAACCCCGAGAGATCGACAAGCACATCGCCCCCGTCGATCCGCACCAGCGCACAAGCGGCATCATGTGCGAAATAGTCCAACGCCTCGCGGGCTTCCGCCAGATTTGCCGCTACGTCAGCCAGTCCCCGCGCGGAAATTCCAAGATCGTCCAGCTCAACCAGCGCCCGACGCGCGCGGATTCGGGTAAAGTTTTCGTTCTCGTTGCTCGGATCATCGATCCAGCCGATCCCGCGCCCGGTAAGATAGGCGCGCAACTCTGCCCGCGTCACCCCAAGCAGCGGCCGCAGAAATCGGACGCCGTCGACCTCCCGCACCGGGGCCATACCCGACAAACCATCGATCCCCGAGGACCGCCCCAGCCGCATCAGCAGGGTTTCCGCCTGATCGTCCGCCGAATGCCCCAGCGCCACCGCGTCCAGTCCATGCGCCCTGGCCCACTCCGCCAGCAAACCGTACCGCGCGCGCCGCGCTTGGTCCTGCAGGTTTCCCGCCCCGTCCCAGCCGGTCCATTTCAGCGTGTCATGTGTAAGTGAGAGAGCAGCCGAGCTGGCCGCTACGGCCTGCGCTTCTTCTGCCGCCTCGGGCCGCAACCCGTGGTCCACCGTCGCGACGTAAAGCTGCACCCGGTCGCCCAGAACCGCCTGCAGCCCATACAAAAGCGCGGTTGAATCGCTGCCGCCGGATACGGCGACACCCAGTTTTTCAAGAGATTGATCTGCGAGTGCGGTTTCCAGCGCCCGCAGGATCACCGCATCGCTTTCGGTCAAGAACAGCCCAGCTTGGCCATTTCCGACTGCGCCGAAGCGACCGCGGGATCCCCCGGAAACCGCGTGCCGACCTCGCCCAGCGTGATGCAGGCCTGTTCCGTCTGTTGCAACCGGCCCAGCGCCGCGCCCAGTTCGAACAGCGCACTCGGCGCCACCGATCCGGCAGAATCCGCGCTGAAACTGGCCAGATAGGCCCGCGCCGCTTCGCGCGTATCGCCCACGCCATCCAGTGCTTTGCCGCGTTTCAGCTCGGCCTGCGCGGCCAGCGGGCTGCCCGGATAGGTCTGGTTGAACCCGGCGAACAGTTGCGCTGCCTTCTGGAAATCGCCTTCGTCCAGCGCCTTGCTGGCGTTTTCGAAATCGGTGCGCTCGCTCACGGCCAGTTCGGTCGTCAGGACCCCGTCCGAGGCAGGCGGCGGCGTCACCGCCGAGGGCTGCACGGTTTCGGTCGGGCCGCCCAGTGTCGTGGTCTCGCCCAGCTTGGACAGATCGCCGCCTTCAAGCTCGACCAGACGAAATTCCAGATCGCCGATCCGGTTGGTCCCGTCCGCAACGATCCGGTTCACCCGGTTGGTCAGTTCCTCGGTATGCGACGTCAGCCGCTGAAGCTCGGCCTCCATGGATGCCACCCGGTCAAGCACGGACGAGCCAGTCACCGTCGCACTCGGCGCGCCGGTCGTCGACATCTCGCGCTTGAGCTTCTGCATCTCGACGTAAAGCACGTTCAGCTCCTGCCGGATATCGGCAAGCGTCTGTTCGCGGTCCTGCGCGAGTGCGGGAACCGGAGCGACCAGAACCAGCGCGGCGACAAGAAGACCTCGGATCTTCATGGCTTACCCCGTCAGACCGGCCGACAGCACCGTAACCGCGCGGCGGTTCTTGGCATAGCAGGCCTCTTCGCTGCAAATCTCGATCGGGCGTTCCTTGCCGTAGCTGATCGTCTTGAGCCGGTTCGGCGCGACGCCCCGCGAAATCAGGTATTCCCGCGCCGCGTTGGCCCGGCGGGCACCCAGCGCAAGGTTGTATTCGCGTGTGCCCTGCTCATCCGCGTGACCTTCGATCACGGCGACATAATCCGCGTTGGTCATAAGCCATTTCGCCTGACCGTCCAGCACCAGCTGCGCCTCGGGCGACAGGTTCGACTGGTCCACGAGGAACAGAACGCGGTCACCGACCGTCTGGTTGAAATAGGCGGTCGAGGTCGGGTCATTGGCCGATCCCGGTACGATCGCGCCGCTGCCCGCGCCGCCACTGCCATAGGCGTCATCGCCAAAACGGCCCGCATTTGTACAGGCGCTGATGGCGACCATCGCGCCAATCATCAAAGTCTTCTTCAGAATGCTCATCTCGATGCCTCGATCGGGTTTATTGTTGCGTCCTGTCTATCACAGGCAAAACGCCTTGTGAACGTCGGCCTGCATGGCCGCGATCAATCCTGCAAGGGTGACCACGCCGGGTCCGACGCGCCGTCCGGCGTCGGGATCGGCTTGAGGTTGCGCCCTGAGATGTCGACCGAGTAAAGCCCCGACCGTCCCTGTGCGCCCTGCGTCTCGCGGGCGAACATGATGACGCGGCCGTTCGGCGCCCATGTCGGACCTTCATCAAGGAAAGACGCGGTCAGCAGGCGTTCCTCGCTGCCATCCGTGCGCATCACGCCGATGTGAAACCGGCCCTTGCTCTGCTTGGTGAACGCGATCATGTCACCGCGCGGCGACCAGACCGGCGTGCCATAGCGGCCCTGCCCGAAACTGATCCGCGTGGCCTCACCGCCACTCGCCGGCATCACATAAAGTTGCTGCGTACCCGAACGGTCGCTCTCAAAGACGATCTGGCTGCCGTCCGGCGAATAGCTCGGCGCGGTTTCGATCGACGGCGCGCTGGTGCGCCGCACGATCTCGCCCGAGGCGATCTCCATCGTGTAAATATCCGTATTCCCGCCCTCGGTCAGCGAAAACACCACTGTATGACCATTCGGCGCGAAACGCGGCGCAAAGCTCATGGTGCCTTCCTTCTGTTCCAGCACCCGGCGCTGCACCTGCCCCACGTCCAGCACATAGATCCGGGGCGCGCCCGTCTCGTAGCTGGTGTACAGCACACGGTCACCGCTGGGCGAGAACCGCGGCGCCAGCACGATCGAGGAACTGTCCGTCAGGTACTGCACATTCGCGCCATCGTAATCCATGATCGCGAGCCGCTTGGCCCGCTGATCCTTGGGTCCGCTTTCAGACACAAAGGTCACGCGGCTGTCGAAATACCCACCCTCGCCGGTGATCCGCGAATAGACCGCATCGGCCACCTTATGCGCCATGCGCCGCCAGCCCTGAACCGAACCGGTGAATTGCAGCCCGTTGCCAAGTTCCGCATTGGAAAACACGTCGTATAGGCGGAACTGCACCGTCAGCGTATCGCCCGAGGTACTGACCGCCCCGGTCACCAGCGCCTGCGCGTTGACCGCCTTCCAGTCCGCATATTGAACCGGCGCGTTGAAATCGTTGATGCCGCTGATATAGGCGCTTGACGGCACTTCGCGGAACAGACCCGTTCCCGACAGATCCGCCGAGATCACCCGCGCCAGATCGGCCCCGATCTGCACGTCTCCCGGCGTCGCGGGCACAAGGTTCGGCACCGCGAAAGGCAGCGGTTCGATCACCCCGTCGGTAATCTCGATCCTGAGCGGCCCGTTCTGCGCCAGCACCGGAGTCGTAACACAGGAGAGGCCAACGAAAAGGCTCAGCAGAAATCGCTTCATCTTATGCGCATCCTTTCAGGATTGAATGTCATTTCGATCTCGCGCCATTGCGCATATTTATCGACCGGCAAGTCAAAGCCGGAGGCGCCGCAGCGGATGATCGCCCGGCGTGCGGCCTCGAAAGCCTGACGTGCCGAGGTACTGTCTCCACCGGAACTCGACGTCATGGTAATGGTTCCGACATCCGGCGTTCCATCCTGTGACATTGATACGGTCACAACCACTGTTGTCCTCAATGCCTCTGTTGACAAGGACCCAACGTTCCAGCACCGGGACACCGCCACACGCAATGCCTCTTTTTCCCCCGCCGACAGCGGCGGACCCGACGGCGCAGGCGCGGTTTCGCTCGCCCCGCCAAGGGCCTGGGCCAGCGCATCGTTCACCGCATCGGTGGTATCGATGGGCGCAGGCGTGGGTTCGGCGGGCGGCGTTTCAACGGGCACAGGCTCCGGCTCGGGCCTGGTTTCGGCGGTCTCGACCGGCTGCTCGGGACGCGGCGCAGGACGCTGCGTCGGCGGGCGGCGTGACTGGCTTGGCGCCAGCCGGGCTACCGGCGCGGTTTCCGGTTCGATCCGGTCGGTCGCGGCCTCGGGTGCGGTTGCTTCCTGCACCTCCTGCGCGGTTTCCGCACCGTCGTCCTCCACGACCTCACTCTGCTCCACCTCGTCGGGCCGCGTCTCCTCGGGCGGTGCTTCGACCACCTCGGGCGCGACACGCTCGATCGGCGGCGGCGCGACGACGTCCGGCGTCGGCTCCGGCTCGGCAATCACTTCGGGCTGTTCCGGCTCCGGCTGGGGGTCATCAGACACCTCGGGCGCAGGTGGATCGGGCACGACCGGCGGCTCTGGAGACACCTCCGGCGCCGGTTCCGGCTCGGCCACGGGTTCCGGTTCAGGCTGCGGTTCGGGTTCCGGTTCCGGCTCAACGACCGGTTCCACAGGCTCCACCGGCTGAGGCTCTGCCCCCTGCTGTTCGGCCTGCTGCGGCGCGGTCAGCGCGGCATATTCCTCTTCCGTCACGACCGAGACATTGGCCACGTCAAACGGCAACGGCTCGCTGTCAAAGCTGCCGGCAAAAAGGGCGAAAAGGATGACGGCGACATGACCCGCGCCTGAGATTTTTGTGCCCGTCTGCACGGTGCCACCCTACCTGTCCGCGCCGCCCGGCGTCCCGTCGAATGTCGGCCCGCCCGTATCGGTCACCAGACCCACGTTGGAAAATCCGCCCGCGTTCAGCGCGCCCATCACCTGCATTACCGTCTCATAGGGGATCGCCCCGTCGGCGCGCAGGAATATCCGGTCGCTGCTGCGTTCGGCTGCAATCGCGCGCAGCTTGGGCACCAGCTCGTCCCGCGCCGTGTCGGTCGTCTGGATCTGAACCTGCCCTTCGGCGGTAATCGTCACCGTCAGCGGCTCTTCCTCATCGCCCGGCAGGGCGCTGGCGGCGGTCTTGGGCAGCTGCACCGGCACACCCACTGTCATCAACGGCGCCGCCACCATGAAGATGATCAGCAAAACCAGCATCACGTCCACGAAAGGCGTGACGTTGATTTCCGACATTGGCCGGTTGCTGCGCCGGGACCGCCTGCGCTTGCCCCCGCCTCCGCCCGGTTGCTGTACTGCCGCGCCCATCGTTCAGGAATCCAGCTGCCGCGACAGGATGGTCGCGAATTCATCGGCAAAGGATTCATACCCCGCCACGATCCGGTCACTGTCCGCCGAAAGCTTGTTGTAAAAGATCACTGCCGGAATGGCCGCGATCAGCCCCAGACCCGTCGCCAGCAGCGCCTCGGCGATACCGGGCGCGACGACGGCAAGGTTGGTATTCTGCTGCTCGGCGATCTGCACAAAGGCATGCATAATGCCCCAGACGGTGCCGAACAGCCCGATGAAAGGCGCGGTAGAGCCAACAGTCGCCAGAACCGGCAATCCGCGCTGCAAATCCTCGGCTTCCTTGTTGATCGCCACATCCATCGACCGGTCGATCCGCGCCTGCGCGCCCGGGATCAGCGCCCCGTTGTCACGATGCGAGCGACGCCATTCGGTCATCCCGGCGGCAAAGACCTTCTGCGCATTGCCCTCCGGATCCGCGCCGATCTGGTCGAACAGCGTATCCAGCGGCTCCCCCGACCAGAAGGCCTGATCAAAGACCGAGGCCTCGCGCCGCGCCCAGCGGTACAGGATATGTTTCTGGATGATGATCGCCCAGGACCAGACAGAGGCTGCCAGCAACAGCAGCATCACCAGTTTCACTGTAAAGGTTGCACGCGCAAAAAGCGCCCACATGGAGAAATCGATCTCCTGCGCCAGCGCCAGAGTTTCAGTTTCCATAAGCCTGCTCGTTTCAGCGGGCCGTATTGGTTCGGCCCTTCATTGCGAAACGATCTAGCGCAGATCCGATGCAATTGCCAACAATACCGCAGCGGCACGCGTTTTTGTTACAGGAGTGCGCGAATCTCTGCCGGAAGCCGCACCGGACGCCCTTTGGCGTTCATGCAGACCGCCTCGACCTCGGCGGTAAAGATCACCTTATCGCCGCGCAGCACCCGCTGCCCCATGCTAAGGCGCGCGCCCGACACGCTTGTCACCTCGGTTTCGATCACGAGCTGATCCTCGAACCGCGCCGTTGAGAGGTACTCCGCCGTGATCCGCCGCACCACCCAGACGATCCCCGCCTCGCGCATCGCATTCTGGTCGTTACCCAGCTGGCGCACGTAATCGCTGCGCGCCCGCTCGATGAACTTGAGGTAATTGGCGTGGTAGACCACCCCGCCCATATCGGTGTCCTCATAATAGACCTGCACCGGGAAACGATGGCTCATGCCCCCGCCTCCATCCGGGCGAACAGCCGCAGCGCATGGGCGCTGTCCGCCGCCGCCCCCGGCATCACCGGATCATAGGCCGCCCTTATCACCCCGGCGATCTCTGGTCGCAAAATCGTCGACTCCCCGGCCCGCGCCAGCGGCGAGCGTTCCCGGAACGCTCCTTCCGACCAAAGCAGCATCACCTGCACCACCTGGTTCAGCGCAAGGTCCCCGGCGGGCTGCGCCGCCATCTCCGCATCCATACAGATGAACACGAAGGCCGCCTTGATCGCGCCATCCTCGTCGAACCGGAACACCCGGTACTGGTTCGCGCCCGCCTCCCGTAGCCGCGAAACCATCTCGTCAAGCTCCGGGATCAGTTTGCCCAGATCCGGCACATCCAGCAGCTCGGACCGGTCCCGCATGAAAAAAATCATGCAATTGCTGCCGAATTCCGGATCGGTCTCGGCCATCTTGTGATCCGCTAACACGACCACCGCCTCGAACGCCCCCTTGAGCACCGACAGCGTTTCTTCCTCAACCCCGAAAACAACCGGTGCCAACGGCCGCCCCCAGCGGGCAAACCGGTAAGACCCGTCGTCGCGGGTAAACAGGGTTTCGATCTCTTCCGGTGACATGGCCGCCTCTTCTTTGGGTTTCAAAATATCCCCGCCGGAGGCATAAAATCTGGAAAGCCACAGATCAACCGAACAGATCGTTCTGCCCCTTGGGCGCTGGCAGTCCAAGGTGGTCCCACCCTTTCTGCGCCAGCATCCGCCCGCGCGGCGTGCGCTGGATCAGCCCCTGCTGCAAAAGGTAGGGCTCGATCACCTCTTCCAGCGCGTCCCGGCTCTCTGACAGCGCCGCCGACATGGTCTCGATCCCGACCGGCCCGCCCGCGTAATTCTCCGCGATCAGCCGCAGATAGCGCCGGTCCGCCCCGTCGAGCCCAAGGTGATCCACCCCCAGCCGCGTCAGCGCATTATCCGCCAGTTGCCGGCTGATCCGGCCATCCCCCTCGACCACCGCGAAATCCACCACCCGGCGCAGCAGACGTCCGGCGATCCGTGGCGTGCCCCGCGCCCGGCGCGCGATCTCGCGCGCCCCGGCATCATCCGCCGGTGCGCCCATCTTGCGGGCATTGCGCGTCACGATCTCATGCAACTCCTCGACAGTATAGAATTGCAGCCGGGTCGGAATCCCGAACCGGTCCCGCAGCGGCGTTGTCAAAAGCCCCATCCGCGTGGTTGCCCCGACCAGTGTAAAGGGCTGCAATTCGATCCGCACGGTCCGCGCCGCCGGCCCCTCGCCGATCACGAGGTCCAGCTCGAAATCCTCCAGCGCTGGATAGAGAACCTCCTCCACCGCCGGATTCAGCCGGTGGATCTCGTCGATGAACAGCACGTCGCGCGCTTCGAGATTGGTCAGGATCGCCGCCAGATCGCCCGCCTTCGCCAGCACCGGTCCCGAGGTCATGCGAAAACCGACTCCCAGCTCGCGCGCCATGATCTGCGCCAGCGTCGTCTTGCCAAGGCCGGGCGGTCCGTGAAACAGCGTATGATCCATCGCCTCGCCGCGCTGCCGCGCCGACTGGATGAAAATCTTGAGATTGGCTCGCGCCTCGGCCTGCCCGATGAATTCATCAAGCACCTGCGGCCGCAAGGCGCGGTCGTGATCTTCCGGCAGGGGCTCTGGCCGCAGGGTCGGATCGCTTTCCATCATCCCCGCCTCACGACTTCGGCGCCAAAAGCTTCAGCGCCGCACGGATCAGCACCCCTTCGCCCGCGTCTGGGTTATTCGCTGCCGCTTCGGCCACCGCCGCGGCCGCCTCGCTTGGTCCGTAGCCAAGATTGGCAAGCGCCGACAGCGCATCCGCCTGCGCCGCCCCCGATCCCCGCGCAACAGCAGCCGCAGGCGCCCGGGCGGCCGCGCCGCTCGCATCTGCCCCGTCGCCCGCATCGATCACATCACCTGCCGCCGGGAACGCGCCGCCCGGCTCTCCGCCCATCGCCATGACCGCCGGGGCCTTGTCCTTGAGATCGAGCACGATGCGCTGCGCCGTCTTCGGCCCGACACCCTTGGCCGCCTTCACCGCGTTCCAGTCGCCCAGCGCGATGGCCCGGCTCACCCCGTCCGGCCCCAGCGCCCCAAGGATCGCCAGCGACACCTTGGCCCCGACCCCCTGCACGCTGGTCAGCAACCGGTGCCACTCTTTCTCGACCAGCGTCGAGAACCCGAAAAGCTGCAACAGGTCTTCGCGCACCAGCAGATCCGTATGGATCGACACCGCCTCACCGATCCCCGGCAGCGATGCCAGCGTGCGCTCGGAACAATAGACAAGGTAACCCACCCCGCCCACGTCGATCAGCACGTGATCCGAGGCCCGGTAATCGAGCCGCCCGCGCAGCCGCCCGATCAAGACGCCACCTCGCGCAGCACGTGACCTGCATGACGGGAATGGCAAATTGCGATGGCCAGCGCATCGGCCGCATCTGGCCCCGCCGGGTCGCAACCCGGCAATTGCAGGCAGACCATGTGCAGAACCTGCTGCTTGTCCGCATGGCCAACACCCACGACAGTTTTCTTGACCGTGTTCGGCGCATATTCCCCGACCACAAGTCCGGCCTTTGCAGGCACCAGCATGGCAATGCCCCGCGCCTGCCCCAGCTTCAGCGTGCCGGCCCCGTCCTTGTTGACAAAGGTCTGCTCGACCGCAGCCGCATCCGGACCATAGCGCGCAATCACATCGTTCAATTGATCATAAAGGGACAGCAACCGTTCTGCGAGAGTCTCGCCCTGAGAGACACAGACCCCGTTTGCGACATGGCTCAGACGCGAGCCAACCGAATCGATTACGCCCCAGCCAGAGTTTCTCAACCCCGGATCGATACCCAGAATTCGCATGTCCTGCCCTGTCCCGCCGCGATATCTCACGGATGTTACCAGTTTTTTTCAGAAATAGCACGAAACGTGAACACGGGCCAGTCCTTTCGCGCAAAGTCTGAAACCGACACCCGCCAGCCACAGAGCGACAGCTCGGCTCAAAAACGACGCAAAAAATCAACTAAAATCTGCAAAACAGACACGCGGAAGTCATAAATTTTTCAAAAATGATCATCTTATGTGCAAGCCATGCAAAAAGCGCATGGTCATTATGCATTTTGCAGACTTGCCCGGGCAAAATTTCCCCCCTAATTGCCCGGGACAACAACAGAAACCGCAACCCCTGAAAAGAGGACAAGGATATGGCTGCATATTACATCACCCGCTCTCACGATGGCCTTCAAACTTTTGCTGGCCGTATCGGCACCGTTCTGGCGAACGTCTACGCGTCCGTCGTTGACTGGAACGACGCCCGCGTTACCCGCAACGCTCTGTCTGCCCTGACCGACCGCGAACTCGAAGACATCGGTCTGGTTCGTGGCGATATCGATCAGGTCGCCCAAAGCCACCGCCTGTTCTGAACCACAGGCAAAGCCACTCACGGCTATTGTTAAAAGCGCAGCGTGATGACCTCACGAGGCGCTTTTTCAATTTTCAGGGTTTGTTAACGATATCGCCGGTCAGGCCCGCACCACGCGATCAGGAGCACGCAAAACCGACGTCGTGATGTACAGGGGGTGTACAGATGCTGTACAGCTATCACCCCTGAATTTTAATGAAATACCCGCCGGATCTGACCCGAAACGATTTCCGACAGGGGATCGACCCGCATGGCCAGCGCTCCGGCCTGTGCAATGAAGTTTCCTGTGTTCAGAATATCGACTCGCCTGTCATAGGTTTCCGGCCCCAGTTCGGCCAGAAGCGTCCCCTTGAACAACACGAAGGCACCAAGGAAGATCGCGAAATATCGCGGCGAGGCGGAATTGCTGCTCGCGCGCCTTGGCTTGAATTCGACAAGACCGTCCGGCCCCATCACAGCCGCATAGCCATGCGCCATTTCCCGGTGCTTTTTTAGCAGCCGTCTGATCCTTTCTCGAAATTCTGCATGTCCAGACATTTTACCGTCCCCATGAGATGGCCCCCAGCCGCCCGGGAACCATGTTTCTAAGGGAATAAGGCCAAACTTTGGCAATCCGGGCCGGATTGGCGGAAAACAGCCGACCCGCCGCCTACTTTTGCAAAAGCAGCGTCATCCAGTCGCCAATCTGCTCTTTTTCGACAAGATTGACCCCGGCTTCGGCATAGGCAGCTTCGACATCGGCACTCTGGTCCTCAAGAATGCCGGACAGAATCGCATAGCCACCGGGCCGCAAGTTGGCCGAAAGATCGCCTGCCAGCGCGATAAGCGGCCCCTTCAGGATATTGGCAAAGATCAGATCGTAGGGCGCCGATCCTTTGAGCGCGTCATTGTCGAATCCTGCGGCCTGAAGGCAGGTCACCTCGCCCTCCATTTCATTGGCCCGCAGGTTGGCCATAGCCACGTCCACCGCCACGTCGTCGATGTCGCTGGCAAGGATCGAACGTCCCGGCCAGACCCGCGCCGCTGCCATCGCCAGCACCGCTGTACCACAGCCGATATCCGCAACCCGTTCGGCCTCGAACCCCTTGCCAAGCAGGGTTTCCAGCGCGCGCAGACAGCCGAGCGTAGTGCCATGGTGGCCGGTGCCAAAGGCCATCGCGGCCTCGATCAGCAAGGGCTGAACGCCATCTGGCACCTTGTCGGCATCATGGCTGCCATAGACAAAGAACCGCCCGGCACGCACCGGCGCCAGTTCACGGCGCACATGGGCGACCCAGTCGGTTTCGGGCAGTTCCGAGATGACAAAGGGTTTTGCCTCAAACGCTGCCGCGAGCAGTGCCAGCGCCGCCTCGTCCGGGGCTTCGGTGAAATAGCCGCCAACTTCCCAGAGCCCGGAGTCATCCTCGACCTCGAAGACACCGATGCCGGTGGGTTCGGGCTCAAGCCGTTCCATCGCTTCGCCAAGCGCTTCGGCGGGGCGTTTGCCGTTCAGGGTGGTCAGGGCGGTAAAGGTCGTCATCAGCGTCTCCGGAAACGATCGGCATTGGCATAGGGGCGCGGCGGTTCCACCTCTACCGGTGGCAGGGCTAGCCGATGCAGGGACCGGATGTACAGCCACGCCCACCAGGCCGCAAGCGATCCGACGATGAGATTTGCCCCTGCCTGCGCATAAATCACCCCGGCGGCCCCGAAGACCCCGGTCATCAGCAGGGCCAGCGGCAGGGTCATCGCCCCGTCGCGCAGCCAGTTGATGACGGTGGACCGGGTCGGACGGCCCAGCGAGTTGAACGCCGCGTTCGACACGAAAAGCGCAGCGGCAAAGACGAAACCGCCCGCACCGACATTGGTAAAGGCACGCACCACCTCCGCTCCCAGCGGCTCGAGGTCAAAGCCCTTGATCACCAGCGGCGCGCTGAGCGACAGAAGCCCCCAGGCAACAAGGGAATAACCGATGCCAAACCGCATGGCATCGCGGAAGGTTGTCTCGAGCCGGTCATAGCGACGCGCGCCGAAATTCTGGCCCAAAATGCCACCGACCGAGCCGGACAGCGACATGATCCCGCCAAAAGCCACGACGCTCAGACGTCCCACAACCGCCCAGCCTGCAACTGCATCATCGCCGAAACGAGCCACGACCGTCGTGATCAGGTAGTTCCCGACCGGAGTGGCCATCTGGGTCAGGATCGCCGGGATCGAGATCAGGAAAAAAGGGTGCAGAAGTTCACGCATATCGGCCAGAGAGGGTTTCGCCATCAGGTCATGCACGCTGATTGCGAAGCGCAGCGCCATGATCAGCATCACGCAGCGAAACAGGGAAATCCCGATGGCGGCACCGTCAAGCCCAAGGCCAAGCCCGTAGATCAGGACGGGATCAACGATCATCGCAATCGCGCCCGAGGTCAGGGTCACATACATCGAGCGTGCCCCGTCGCCATGCGCCCGCAACGCCCCGTTGGCGACCATCGAAATTGCCATCACCGACAGCGAGGGTACCGAGATCAGCAGGTAGCGCGCGGCCAGATCGGCGGTTTCCCCGGTCGCGCCGGAATAGGCGAGCAGTTCATGCCGGAAGAGGATGATGAGCGCGGCGGTCAGACATTGTATGAGAAAGGCAAGAAAGGCCGCGCTTGTCGTCGTGCGGCGCGCGCGTCCCATGTCATCTTCGCCAATGGCCCGCGAAATAAGCGCGATGGCAGCGATCATGAGTCCGATGCCGACCGACACGGAAAAGAACTGGATCGCGAAAGCAAACCCGATGGCGGCGACCAGCCGCGGGTCGCCAAGCTGGGATATCCAGAACAGGTTTGCCGCGTCCACAATGAAGACAAATGTAATGCCGAACGCGCCGGTCAGCGTCATCCGCGCCACATGGCCCATTGTCGACCCGGTCAGGAAACGCCCCTTTGTGGCGACGTTTTGCTGATCGGATCGCGGGGTCATCCCTCTATTCCGCGGGTTCCGCCGTCAACATGCGGCTAAAGATCGTTTCATGCCCCGGTTCGGGATGGCGCGGGATCATCAGCGCCAAGCCAAGCGAAACCAATGCCATCCCTGCCGCGAGGGCGAACACCGCCGAGGGCGACACGACCCACAAGAGGCCCAGCAACACAGGTAGGAACACCGCCGCGATATGGTTGATGGTAAAGGCCACCGCCGCCGTCGGCGCGATATCACCCGGATCGGCGATCTTCTGGAAATAGGTCTTGAGCGCGAGCGCAAGGCCAAACAGGATATGGTCGATCACATACAGCGTCGCTGCCAGTATCACGCCCCAGCCAAACCAGTACACGCCGCCGTAAAGCGTGAATACCAGCGCCAGACCGACATATTCGCAGATCAGGACACGTCTTTCGCCAAAGTAACCGACGGCGCGGCCCAAGAAAGGCGCGACGACCATGTTGATGACAAGGTTGATGAGGTAGAGCGAGGTCAGTTCATGCACCTCGAAACCAAAGCGTTCGACCATCATGAAACCGGCGAAGACCATAAAGATCTGCCGCCGCGCGCCCGACATGAATTGCAGCGCATAATAAAGCCAATAGCGACGGCGCAGCACCATCGTCTTGAGCTGCGGATGCGGGGCCTCGAATTGCGGATAGGCGAAAAGCGCAAAAAGCGCCGCAGCCGCTGTCACCCCGCCCGCGGTCATGAAAACCACGTTATAGCTGAGGTTCAGCGGTTCCCACATGATGACAATAAGAATGAACACGACAAGTGTCGTCGCCGAGGCCGCGCCCATCAGCCAGCCCAGCACCTGCGGCGCACGCTCCTTGGGCAGCCATTGCAGCTGCAGCGACTGGTTCACCGTTTCGTAATAGTGAAACCCGATCGAGCTGAGCAGGGTAAGAAAGAGCAGCCCGCCAAGGCTTGGGAACCACGCGGTAAAGGCGGTGGCAACGCCAAGCAGGCAGAGCGAGATCAGCCCAAGCACCTGTTCGCGTACGAAAATGATGATCGCAATGACACCGATGGCAAGAAAGCCCGGAATTTCCCGCACCGTATGCAACAGCCCAATATCGGCGCCGTCGAATTGCGCCGCCTCGATGACAAAGTTATTGAGCAGCGCATACCACGCGTAGAACGCAACCGGCATCGACAGGGCGGTAAGAAAGAGAAGGGATACAGGTCGGCGCCAGATCGGCAACTGATCCGCATCGGCAAGGCGAACGAAACGAGTCATGAAGACCGACATACGCCCGTTCCCCGGTCTTGGCGAGAATATTTAACAATGCCCCCAAGAATACAACCTGCGCCGGTAAAGGCCGCTTTGCGCGGGCTCAGTAAAAGCTCTGCGGATCGATATCCACGGCAAGACGCAGATCGCCCTTGAGCTTGTAGGGCGCGATCCAGCGGGCGATGGCCTCTTGCAGGGCCACGCCCTTGGCCGCCTTGACCAACAACCGCACCCGGTGCCGTCCCCGTACCCGCGCAATCGGCGCGGGCGCCGGTCCGAAAACCTGCGCCCCGACCTGCCGCAACGGCCCGTCATTGCGCGCCAGCGCGTTGCCGAGATCGAACACCTGCGCCACCTCGCTACCCGACAGGATGATCCCGGCCATGCGGCCAAAGGGCGGCACGCCCGCCGCCTCACGTTCGCGCGCCTCCGCTTTCCAGAACCCCGCCTCATCCCCGGCAAGGATCGACCGGATCACCGGATGCTCGGGCTGATAGGTCTGAAGCAGCGCCTCGCCCTTGCGGGTCGACCGCCCGGCCCGCCCGGCCACCTGCCGCATAAGCTGAAAGGTCCGTTCGGCGGCGCGCAGGTCGGACCCCTGCAGACCCAGGTCCGCATCGATCACCCCCACCAAGGTCAAAAGCGGAAAATTATGTCCCTTCGCAACAAGTTGCGTGCCGATGATGATGTCCGCGTCGCCCGCCGCGATACTCTCGATCTCGGCCTTCAGCGCCCGGGTCGAGCCGAACATGTCCGAACTCAGCGTCGCGACCCGCGCCTCGGGGAATAGCGCCACCGCCTCTTCGGCGAGCCGTTCAACCCCCGGCCCCACCGGCGTCAGCTTGTCCTCGGCCTGGCAATGCGGGCAGACCGTGGGAATTGGCGTCGTCTCTCCACACTGGTGGCACATGAGCCGCTGAAGGAACCGGTGTTCGACCATCTTTGCATCGCAATGCGCGCAGGACACCTGCTGCCCGCAGGCCCGGCAAAGCGTGATCGGCGCATAGCCGCGCCGGTTGATGAACAAGAGCGACTGCTCCCCGGCCTCGCGCCGCTTGACGATCTCGCGCCGCAGGGTGGGCGAAATCCAGCGCCCGCGTTCCAGTGTCTCGGCGCGCATGTCGATGGCATGCATGTCCGGCATCACCGCATCGCCAAACCGCGCGGTCAGATCGACCCGCCCGTATTTCCCGGCCTCGGCATTGGCCCAAGTCTCAAGACTGGGCGTTGCGCTTGCCAGCACCACCTGCGCCCCAAGGATCGACGCCCGCAGCACCGCCATGTCACGGGCATTGTACAAAACCCCGTCTTCCTGCTTGTAGGAACTGTCATGTTCCTCATCGACGATGATCAGCCCGAGGTTCTGAAACGGCAGAAACAGTGAGGACCGCGCCCCCACCACCAGCTGCGCATCCCCCTGCCCGACCATCTTCCAGATGCGCCGCCGCTCTGTCATCGTGACGCCGGAATGCCACTCGGCCGGGCGCGCGCCGAACCGCGCCTCGACCCGTGTCAGGAACTCCGCCGTCAGCGCGATTTCGGGCAAAAGCACCAGCGCCTGCCGCCCCTGCTGCAAGGCCTCTGCCACCGCCTCTAGGTACACTTCTGTCT
>JAAEZD010000004.1:0-90735 GCA_018223035.1 Paracoccaceae bacterium | reverse complement strand
CCCTTGAGCAGCGTCGTCCCGTAGCGCTTCGAGCGGATCGCCGTGCGCAGGAATGCGGCCGCCGCAAGCTGGTCACCGGTCAGCTCCTTGCCCGGCTGTTCGGGGTCTAGCCGCGGAAAGGGCAGATCGCGCGGGCTGTCCTCTTCGAACACCGCGCCGGATTTGACCAGCCCCTTGACGACCGAGGTGGTCACCCCTGCCATCTCCGCCAGTTCCTTGAGCGTAAAGGCCAGACCGCCATAGTCGCGCAACACCTCGATCACACGGGTGCGGGCATCGGTCATCCGGTCCGGCTCTCCGCTGCCCAACCGATAGACCTTGCGCATCGACGGCGGATCGCCCAGCCCCGGCGCCCGCGTCGCCAGCCGCAACATTGCCGGCATCGGTGTCAGCGTGTAATCGGCTGCTCGGCGCAGGAACACGCGCATTTCCTCGCGCATCGGCGCCGCATCCAGCACCCGAAAGGCCGAGCGGATCTTCGACAGGTCATAATCTCCGCGCCCCGGCCCCCAGACCACGCCCAGAACCTTGCGCGGCCCCAGCGGCACTTCGACAAAGGCACCAAGAAAGCACCCGCCCTCGGGCGCGCGATAGTCCAGCACCCGGTCCAGCGGCTGCGTGGTCAGCACCCCGATCAAATCGCCCTTGTCGAAAAACGCCTGTTCGGCCACCCGTTCCGCTCCTGCCTCCGCCTGTCGGTTTTGCGCTAACATTTCTCTGGCGTCAGGGGTTCCCGGCACGCATCTCATGAGGTAAACCCTAGCAAAGCCAAGGCCAACCCATCAAAGGACGCAAGTCATGAGATTCTTCGTAGACACCGCCGAAATCGACGCCATCAAGGAACTGCACGACCTCGGCATGGTCGACGGGGTCACCACCAACCCCTCGCTGATCATGAAATCCGGACGCGACATCAAGGAAGTCACCAAGGAAATCTGCGACCTCGTCGATGGTCCTGTTTCCGCCGAAACCGTCGCGCTTGACGCCGAGGGCATGATCAACGAAGGCCGCGAACTGGCGAAAATCGCCGATAACATCGCGATCAAGGTGCCGCTGACATGGGCCGGGCTCAAGGCCTGCAAAACCCTTTCGGACGAAGGCCGCATGGTCAACGTGACGCTCTGTTTCTCAGCCAACCAGGCGCTGCTGGCCGCCAAGGCGGGCGCGACCTTCATCTCGCCCTTCATCGGACGTCTCGACGACATCAACCTTGACGGGCTCGACCTGATCGCCGACATCCGCACGATCTATGACAATTACGGGTTCGAAACCAACATCCTCGCCGCCTCGATCCGCAGCGCCAACCACATGAGCGATTGCGCCAAGATCGGCGCCGACGTGGCCACCGCCCCGCCCGCCGTGATCAAGGCCATGGCCAACCACGTCCTCACCGACAAGGGGCTCGACGCCTTCCTGAAAGACTGGGAAAAGACCGGGCAGAAAATCCTCTAACCCTTCTTTGGGTCAAAAATAATCCCGGGGAGTCGCGCAGAGCGCGACGGGGCAGCGCCCCTGCCCGGGGCCGACTGGGCGGCACGCCGGTGTTATTCGACCGGCGTGCCCAGCACGGCCATCGCCAGCGCGAAAGCCGACAGCAGACCAAAGCCCAGTTGATGCCAGCGTTCGCCCGCGCGGGACGCCGCGATCGCGGCAACCGCCGCCTGCAACGCGTAATAGAGCGCGAAAGCCCGCGACGCATGGCTGATGATCTCGAAAACATCAAAGCTCCAGGTCAGCGCCAGACCGGTCGCAACCAAAAGCGCATAGGCATGCCCGGGTTTCAGACGGTCGCCCGTCAGTTCCGCCACCAGACCACCCGCCCCGCCGGTATCGGCAATCGCCGCGCTGAACTGGGCACTCAGCGCCGCACCGACCAGCATGATCGGCAGGACCGGTGCCACCACGGCCATCATGGAAATGATGGCGGCCTCGTCCAGATCGATATCCTGATGTCCGAACACATAACTCGCCAGCCCGATATAGACGAGGTAGATCGCGCTCGAGGCAATCTGCGCCCATCGCATCGATCTGATCCGCACATCCGGAGAATAGCTGCGCCCAAGGTATCTTGAGGTTTCAAAGCCCTGCACGGTCACGATAAGGCCAAATCCCAGCGTGATCGCCTGCCACGGGCCCACCGTAACCGGGTTCAGCACCAATGCCCCGGCCGCGCTCTGCTCGCCAAAGTAGATGCCAAGCCCGACCAGCATCCCCGCAATGATCGAGAGCTTAATCCCGACCGACACCTGCTCCATCCGTTCCAGCGCCGAAAAGCCGCGCGTCAGCCCCACGACAAGAATGACGATGAAGATCGCGCTCGTGACAAGCCTCGCGTGAAATTCGTCATGCCAGGACGTCAGGTCCACCGCGAAGGCACCGAACAGGTTGAGATAATAGGCAACCGCGATGAAATAGGCGAAGGCCAGCGCCCAGGACGACAGGTGATCGACCGCGATCTCGGCCCGGCCACGCCCGTCCTGCCGGTCGGCGATATTATAGCGCACAGCCGCGCCAATCAGGTAGGCGACCAGGCACAAGAGCGCCATGATCGCCGGCGCCCAAGCGCCATAGATCGCGTTCAGCACCGGCCCCAGCACCAAAAAACCGCTGCCGATGATCGAGGCAAGCGGCGTGGTCATCGCCCGCCATGTCTCGGCGCGCGACAGGCGCGGCACGGCCAGAATGGCCGCCGTCACGAGGCTCGTCAGGGGGATGATCCAGTTAATCATCGGATTACCTTGCAGGTTTCGGACATTGCCGACACCGTGAAACAGCAATTCGCCGCGCTGCTCCAGACGCCATTTGATCGCACCTGCTGGAATTAATGCAACAGCGCGGGCGGCAGATTATGGCCTGCCCCGGATCAAAAGTTGACCCGCGTGCAAATTGCCGGATACTGATCCGAAAACGGAAACAAACAAAACAGAATGCGCTGCAGGCGCGCGACTTCCGTACAAGAACAAAGCAGAGGCCCCATGAGCAGCAGCCCGGCAATAGATGATTCCCTGCGCGACAAGATTATCGCGGACCCTGAAACCATCCTCGACGACCGCGCGGTCATGCGGGCCCTGATTGCAGCCAATGAAAAGGCAATGGGCGGAAATATCGTCGATCTGCGTGGCATCGCTATGGAACGGCTCGAGGAACGTCTCGACCGGCTCGAAGACACGCATCGCTCGGTGATCGCCGCGGCCTATGAAAATCTCGCCGGGATGAACCAGATTCACCGGGCCATTTTGCGGCTGCTCGAGCCGTCTGATTTCGAAATCTTCCTGCGCGATCTGGGCGGCGAAGTCGCCGATATCCTGCAGGTCGACAAGGTCACGCTGGTACTGGAAACGGCAGAGGGCGACGACGATCCCGTGGTGAAACGGCTGCACTCGGTACTAACCGTGGCCGAGCCCGGGTTCATTGACGATTACCTGCTGCAAGGGCGGCGTGGAACGTCGCGACGCGTGACGCTGCGCCAGATCCAGCATGGCTCGGATCGTATTTTCGGCTCGGCTGCCGACTGGATCGGCTCCGAAGCCTGCATGAAGCTCGATTTCGGACCCGATCGACTGCCCGGCCTGCTGGTCTTTGGCGCCGAGGATCCGCACCAGTTCTCGCCGCAGCAGGGCTCGGACCTGCTGTCGTTCTTTGCGGGCGTGTTCGAACGCTCCATACGTCACTGGTTGCTGTGAGCCTGATCTCACCAGCCTGCCGGGACGCCCTGTCCCGCTGGATCGATAACCAGCGTGCGCTGGCCGGGGCGTCGCAGAACACGATCACCGCCTATCAGGGTGACCTTGGCGAATTCCTCGCCTTCATGACGACCCATCGCGGAGAGCCTCAGGGCCTTGGCGCGCTGGCCGGGATTACCACGTCGGAGATGCGGGCATGGATGGCCCAGACCCGCGCCGGCGGGATCGGCGCCCGGTCGCTGGCGCGCAAACTCTCGGCGGTCAAAAGCTTTTACCGCTGGCTGGCCGAGCGCGAAGGGTTCGAACCGACCGCCGTTCTGTCGACCCGCGCTCCCAAGTTCCAAAAGAAATTGCCCCGCCCCCTGGCCGAAGACGCGGCACGCGCGATGCTCGACACGGTCGAGATCCAATCGCAGACCCCCTGGGTCGGCGCGCGCGACACGGCCGTGGTCACCATCCTTTATGGCTGCGGTCTGCGTATTTCCGAAGCACTCGGGCTGACCGGCGCGGATGCGCCGCTGCCGCCGACCCTGCGCATCATCGGCAAGGGCGGCAAGGAACGGCTGGTGCCGGTGATCCCTGCCGCGCGCGCAGCGGTCGAGCATTACCGCAAACTCTGCCCCTTTGATCTGAGCGCGGAGGCTCCCCTGTTTCGCGGCGTGCGCGGCAAGGCCTTGTCCCCAAGGATGATACAGGGTGTCATGGCGCGGGCCCGCATGCAGCTTGGCCTGCCCGCCACCGCGACGCCCCATGCGCTGCGTCATTCCTTTGCCACCCATCTGCTGACCGCCGGGGGCGATCTGCGGGCGATACAGGAATTGCTTGGCCACGCCTCGCTTTCAACGACACAGGCCTATACCAGTGTCGATACCGCAAGGCTCATGGAAGTTTATGACAAGTCCCACCCGCGGGCATGAAACGCGACATGGGGCAGCGCTACACTGTGCCGCTTAAACCGGCCGTCGGAAACAATCGGCGGACTGCGCCCCTTATCCCCGGATTTCTCTTTGCATCCGCGTTTCGCTTCCTGCAAAAGTCGCGCCATGTCTGATAAAGTCAAAGCAACGCTTGTCCATCTCTTTACCGCCACAGGCGCCGTTTTTGCCATGCTGGCCATGCTGGCTGCGGTCGATCTGAAGTGGGACCTGATGTTCCTCTGGCTGGTCGTTGCCTTTTTCGTGGACGGAATCGATGGCCCGCTGGCCCGCAAGTATCACGTCAAACACAACGCGCCCGAGTTCGACGGCGTATTGCTCGACCTGATCATCGACTACCTCACCTATGTCTTCATTCCCGCCTTTGCGCTGTTCAAATCCGGCTTGATGGATGGCTGGACAGGCTGGTTCGCGATCATCGTCATCACCTTTGCAAGCGCGATGTATTTTGCAGATACACGCATGAAAACAAAGGATAACTCTTTCTCGGGCTTCCCCGGCTGCTGGAACATGATGGTCCTGACCGTCTTTGCGCTTCAGCCGAATTTCTGGATCATTCTCGCGCTGGTTACGATACTGGCCATCACCATGTTCCTGCCGTTGAAATTCATTCATCCCGTGCGCACCCAGCGCTGGCGGGCGATCAGCCTGCCGATGGCGCTGGCATGGACCTTTTTCGCCGGATGGGCGGCATGGGTCGACTTTCACCCGGAAAGCTGGGCGCACTGGGGTCTTATCGTGACCAGCGTCTACCTGCTCTTCGCAGGCATCGCGCAGATGATCATCCCCGAGCGCAATCCGGCCTGACCCGGGTCAGAAGACATCGGCAATGGTGTGCCGTTTTCCCTCGTATTCAAAGCTGTCCCCGGCCCGCAGCGACTTCATGCACTGGTACATCCGGCTATGCTCGGAAATCCCGGCGTATCGGGTGCCGTCAAAATTGAACATGGGCACCGTCACCGCGACGACGCAATAGCGTTTGCCGATCCGGCACACCGCGCCGGGCCTGACCCGGTCGGTCATCGAGAAATCCAACCTTCGCATCGCATCAAAGCGTTTCTGGTGACTCTGAACCGGACCTTCCAGAAGGTGAGGATGTAATTTCGCCCTGCCATCCGGCCTTGCCCCGAGGAAAACGTCGTTCAAATAGTTGCCGTAGAAGGAAATCGAAATGATGAGATCCTTGCTGATCTCATCGATCAAACGCTTTCGAAGTGCCATCTTGACACCCAGGCGGGTATTAACTGTCCCCATAACAGCCCCTTTTTTATCTGCCTTCAGGCTGCCTACGGTGACAAGGTTAACAGCCTGTAAACAGATACCCGCATATCGACATATGTGTCAGATCAGCAATCCGGCGGCGCCTTCGTGACGCAACAGGCTCACCTTGGTTTCGATACCGCCACGGGCGGAAAATCCGCCTAAGCCCCGGGCCGAGAGCACGCGGTGACAGGGGATGATTATCGGCACAGGGTTGCCGCCGCAGGCCTGCCCAACCGCCTGCGCCGGCATGCCAAGGTTCTTGGCGATGTCGCCATATTGTCGGGTCTCGCCAAAGGGGATGGCTGCGATCTCGGCGCAGACCGCCTTTTGGAAATCAGAGCCCGCGACGCGGACCGGCAGATCGAAGGCACGCAGATCCCCGTTGAAATAAGCGTCCAACTGGTCTTGAGCCGCGATCAGTTCCGGCGCATCGCCTTGATCCTGCACGGTTTCCTGGGCATCGACCCAGTTCAGTGCAGTGATCGCGCCCTCCTCGCTCACGATGGCGATACGGCCCAAAGGGGTGTCCATTAACCGCTGCATTAACCTTCCTTCCCCTTGCGCCTTTGCTTTCCCAAGACAAGGCCCCGCTTTTAGCACAATTATGCCCGAATTTGTCGGCATGTTTATAGCCATGGAAAAGTCTGTTCCGAGCAGGCTTTCCGGTTTCTGTCACCACTCAAACGATTGCGTGGACCAATGGGGGTTGGGCCGCGTACCGGGAGAATTTGCATGTTAAAGATTTTCGCTGCTGCCGTTTCGATCGTCGCAATGACCGCTCTGCCCGCTTCTGCCGATCTATCCCAAAAGTTCGGCCGTGCCTCGTCGAAAAAGATGAAAGTCGCCTCTTCGCACCTACTACCGCCCGCCGATTACAAGGGCCAGTGGTGGACCTCGCCCGACAATTGCGAATATTCGCGCGCGGGCCGTCCGGGTGAAACCGTATGGTACCTGATCATCAACACCGCGCATTCCAAGTGCAAATCGCACCTGGTCCAGTCGGTCTATAAAGACGCGTACTGAAATACTTTCACGCTCGCCAGAATGGCACGGTGAAGATTACGTATACCGCCATGATTTCTAGCCGTCCGACCAGCATGGCGATGGCAAGGATCCACTTGGCGGTATCATTCAATCCTGCAAAATTGCCCGCCGGACCGATCCTGTCGCCCAGGCCCGGTCCGATGTTTGCAATGGCGGTCGCCGCACCGGATACGGCGGTGATCATGTCAAGGCCTGTCAGGGCCAGACCCCAGGATACAAGTCCAAGCGTTACCACAAAGAAAACAAAGAACGAGATCACCGAATTCAATGTTTCCTGATCAATGGGCCGGCCCGCATAGCGCGGCACAAAGACCCCATGGGGCGTCCGGATCCGCTGTAGCTGGACCTTGATCGAGGCGAATAGCAACTGGTAGCGGAAGATCTTTACGGAACAGGCGGTCGACCCCGCGCAGCCGCCGATCAACCCGATAAAGAAGAACAGCGAGATCATGAACGGGCCCCAGCCCATGTAATCGACGCTCGCATAGCCGGTGCCCGATATGATCGAGGTGATGTTGAACAGCGCCTCGCGCATGGACTGTTCCCAATGGTGCGGAAAGATCGTCGTCAGCACGACCGTAGAGATCACGACCAGAACAAGAATGGTCCAGAGAAAGCCGCGCACCTGCACGTCTTGCCAAATGCTCAGCGGATGCCCGTTGATAAGCTGCACATAGCGAACGAACGGCAGGGCCGCCAGGATCATGAAGATCGACGCGACGTATTCCATATGCCCCGAGAAGGTCCCGAAAGACGCGTCGTAATTGGAAAATCCGCCGGTCGAGATCGTCGTCAGCGCGTGCACGGTCGCGTCGAATGCGGACATGCCAAGCGCCGCGTAGCACAGCATGCAGGCCATCGTCAGCGCGATGTAGATGACCGAGATCTGCTTTGCGATCTCGGTCGCGCGGGGCAGGATCTTGCCCATGGTTTCAAAGGCTTCGGTACGAAAAATCTGCATGCCTCCGACCCGCAGTTCGGGCAGGAACACCATGGCGACCACGATGATACCGATACCGCCCAGCCATTGCAGGATGCCGCGCCAGAGCAGCAGGCCATGCGGCAGGAAATCGAGGCCAGTGATGACAGTCGATCCGGTCGTGGTCATGCCGGACATCGCCTCGAAATAAGCGTCGGTGAAACTCAACTCGGTCGCGCCGATCATTAGCGGCAGCGATCCAAAGATCGGCAGCGCCACCCAGACCCCGGTGGTCAGCAGAAAGGTCTGCTGGATCGTCAGCCCTTCCTGCACACCATTGGCGCAGCACAGGGCGACAAGTCCGCCGATCAGGATCGTGACCAGCCCGGCTTCGAGAAAGACAAGCCAGTGCTCATCGCCGCGCGCCAGATCGATCAGCATTGGCAAGAACATCGTCAAGCCCAGAATGGCGACTAAGAGGCCGATTACATAGCCGACAGGGCGCAGGTCAAACATGAGCGAAGGCTTGGCTTGGCGCATGCGCGCTGTCAAGCGCGACCGCATCGCGCGCCGGCCTCCTGTCACCTAATCGACGCGACACGCTGGTGTTCCGTCTAGTGCCGTGACAGCCGGTCGGAAAGTTCGATCCACGGCACCTGTTCCGCTGAGTGATAATGGTCCGTAGGTTGCACATCCGCCCCCGCCCGCAGCAGTGCGGCGTAAAAATGGGTTTCACCCGGGTAGCGCACCGTCCGATAGAACAGCGGCGTCCCGCAGGTACCGCAGAACCCCCGCTCGGCGCCCGGGCTGCTTTGATAGGTGACTGGCTCATCCCCGGTCCAGCGCCACTTGCCGTTCTTGTGGCCAACCCACGTTGTGAATGGCGAGGCCGTCGCCCGGCGACAGCTTTCGCAATGACAATGGGCAACCCAGAGATGCGGCCCGGTCAGCTCGAACCGGCAATGTCCGCAGAGGCAATGACCATCGATGATCTGCTCGGACATGGCCCCTCTCTGGCGTTTGTCACCCTACATGTATCAAGGTCGAGAACAGCTTGGGATCAAAGTTGCGTGCATCGAACGTGTCGCCTTCGATCAGGACCGACACCGCGTCATGGCTGTGCAGGCTTTCCTGATGACTCGCCACGATACGGAAATCTCCGATCCGGGCATCGGCCAGCAACTGTTCGCAGAACAGCCGCGCCGCGTCTTCGACAAAGATCGGATTGGCTGCGTTCAGCTCGGCAAAGGCCTGTTCATCTTCGCGCTTGACCATCACCTGCGTTTCGGTCGGCACCGCGCGTCGGCAGGCGTCGATCAGGTCCTCGAACCAGAGGCATTGCCCATCGGGTTCCAGCGCCACGGAAATCCGCGCGACCGAGCGTTGCGAATGCGGCGTCGCCAGCTGGCCGCGCGTCGCACGTGCATGTTCCGACAGTTCCAGCGAACAGGGACAGGTCGAGGAATAAACATAATCAAGGTGCATGATCTTCTGACGCAGGCCATCGGTTTCAACCAGTTCCAGAGCAATGTCGTAATACTGATAGCCCGACAGACCCGAACGCAGGCTGTCCACCTTCATCGGGAAGGAAAACCGCATCTGGATGCGCGCATCAAAGCTTTCGAGGTCGGATTTGTAATCATCCAGCGCCGCCTCGATCACCCCAAAGCTGAAGGTCCGGTCGGCGTGGGCATAAAAGCTGCGCATGATGCGGCTCATGTTGATGCCCTTCTTGTCAGCCTCAAGGCTGACAGTGCCGGTGACCGAGGTTTCAAGCGTCAGATCGCCGTTGTCACGGGTATGAAAACGGATCGGCAGACGGAAATTGGAAATACCGACATGCTGAATCTGCTGACGTGCGCCACGGATAAGGCTGGATGGACCGTTCTGCAAATCCGGCAGCGACGCCTTATAGGCGGCATCGACGGTGAATGCCTCGGGGTAATGGCGCGACAGAACCGGGTATTCGATATTCGACTGGCGGCCCAGCGCACGCGCAAGTGCGGGGTCAAGATTGACCAGCTCTGCATAGGTCGCCTTGGATGCCCAGGCGCGCAGGACATCCAGAGCCGCAGCTGCGTCATCGTGATCTGGCGTACCCTCGATCGTCGGCATATGGATGTTCATCAGCGTCCCCTTTGCAGTCGAGCCAAACCTAAGTACGGCAGATGCAGATTACCAATATATAATCAGTACGCTTCGCAACCATCCCCGGATCAAAGCCGGGCGCAAAAACTTTCAATCATTGTACCAGATAAGTACCACCGGGCGGCCAATCTTTTGGAAAAATGGCCGTCCGGAAGGCGAATTACCGCGCCGAGGCAGCGAGCGCCTGCCGGATATCGGCCAGCAGGTCCTCCGTATCCTCGATCCCGACCGAGAACCGGATTAGCCCAGGGGTGATCCCCAGCAGTTCCTTCTGATCCGCCGGAAGTCGCTGGTGCGTCGTGGTCGCCGGATGGGTCACGATCGATTTGGAATCGCCGAGGTTGTTCGAGATCAGCACGATTTCCAGAGCGTTCAGGAAGGCGAACGCAGCTTCCTGACCACCTTTCAGTTCAAAGGAAATGACGGTTCCGCCCTGTCCCATCTGGCTCTGGGCAAGGTCATGCTGCGGATGGCCCTTGAGACCAGGGTAAAGCACCCGCTCAAGCGCGGCCTCACCCTCCAGCGCCTCGGCAATCGTCTGCGCCGACTGGGACTGCGCCTTGACGCGCAGGCTCATGGTCTCAAGCCCCTTGAGCATGATCCATGCGGTGAACGGGCTCATCGAGCCGCCGGTGTGTTTCATATAGGGTTCGACCGTCTTGCGAATGAACTCGCGCGAGCCAAGGATTACCCCGCCCAGCGCCCGGCCCTGCCCGTCGATATGCTTGGTGGCGGAATAGACAACCACATCCGCCCCCTGCGAAATCGCCTTGGAAAAGACCGGCGTGGCAAAGACGTTATCGACAAGCACCAGCGCACCGACCGCATGGGCCAGCTTGGCTACCGCCGAGATATCGATGACTTCGAGCGTCGGGTTCGACACGGATTCAAAGAACACGGCCTTGGTGTCGGGGCGGATCGCGTCGCGCCATTGGTCAAGATCGGTGCCATCGACAAATGTTACCTCTACCCCGTAACGGCCCAGAACCTCTTCGAGGATGTAAAGGCAGGAACCGAACAGTGCACGGGCCGAAACCACGTGATCCCCGGCCTTCAGCATCGAGGTCAGAGCGCCGGAAACAGCCGCCATGCCGGAAGCGGTGGCAAAGGCATCTTCCGCCCCTTCCAGAAGCGCGATCCGTTCCTCGAACATGCGCACCGTCGGGTTGCCGTAACGGGCATAGATGAATTCGTCATCCCCCGTCTTGATAAACCGCGCCTCGGCGGCCTCGGCACTGTCATAGGCAAAGCCCTGCGTCAGAAAGATGGCTTCGCTCATTTCGCCATACTGGCTGCGGCGCACGCCCCCGTGGACGGCTTTCGTTTGTTTGTTCCAGTTCTCGCTCATTTCGACCTCCGGCCCTTCTTCGGGCACAAAAAAACCCCAGACGCGGTCAAGCGAAAGGGGCCTTTCATCCTGACCTTTTAGCGGAATATTTAACGTGGCCCGCAATCCGGTAACAAATCGCCACGAAGCATGGGTGTCCTTTACTGGTGACAGCAACGGAAAGTCAAGGCACCAATCCACATCGTCACGGTGCCGTAACCATAGCTTCATCCCGACGTCATACGCATCGGCCAGATAGCAGCCACAACATCTGGTATGAGGTGCGCGATGCCGCTGATCAGGATCAATGCGAAGGGGAGCGAGCCGCGCCTGCACTGCGGGACTCAGCCCCTCTACCTCCGCCTCGCCGAGGTCACCGCCGAGGCAACGCGCGACGAACCGGTCATCGTGATGATCCACGGCTACAAGTATCGCCCCGGAATGCCGGACCACTGCCCCCACCTTCACCTCATGGCGATGCATCCACGCGACCGACCCTGGCATTCGCCAAGCTGGCCCCGACAGCTCGGGTTCGGCACCGGCCACGCGAACGAAGGTCTGGGCATCGCCTTTGGCTGGGACGCGCGCGGCCCGCTCTGGAGCGCCCGCCGCCGGGCCATCGAGGCAGGCCGGGCGCTTGCGCAACTGCTGAATGACCTGCGTCGTCAGAGCCCATTCCGCCCGGTCCACCTGCTCGCGCATTCGATGGGTACCGAAGTCGCGCTGCAGGCACTCTACCACCTGCCAGCCAATGCCATTCAGCGCATCGTGTCACTGACCGGGGCCAGCTATCGCGAAACCGCACAGTCGGCGCTGGAAACGGCGGCCGGGCAGACCACCGAGTTCTTCAACATCACCAGCCGCGAAAACGACACCTTCGATTTCCTCTTCGAACGGCTGATCGCGCCTCCCGTTCCCGGCGACCGCGCCATCGGGCTAGGTCTCGACGCCCCGAATGCGGTGACGCTGCAACTGGATTGCACCGAAACGCTAGGCAATCTTCACCGTCTCGGGGCGCCGTTGAGCAACCCGGAAAGGCGCATCTGCCACTGGTCGACCTATACCCGCGCGGGCACGCTGCGCTTTTACAACGACCTGATGCGCAACCCGGCCCGCTGGCCGCTGCAACGCGTGCAACAGGCCGTTCCGGATGCGCCCCCGCGCCGCTGGTCACGCCTTGTTGCGCCCCCTGCCATTGCGCTGCCCTTGCTTGCGCCGCAGAAAGCGTCATGATCGCGCCCGATTAGAACGGGGATGAGACATGACAATCGATCTGTATTTCTGGCCGACACCAAATGGCTGGAAGGTTTCCATCGCGCTCGAGGAAATGGAGCTGGCCTATGACACACATCTGGTGAACATCCAGAAAGGCGACCAGTTCAAGCCGGAGTTCCTGAAGATTTCGCCGAACAACCGCATGCCCGCGGTTATCGATTCCGACGGGCCGGACGGTGCGCCGATCTCGATTTTTGAATCCGGAGCGATCCTGCAATATCTCGCGCGCAAGACCGGCAAGTTCTGTGGCACGAGTGAACGGGACCGGATTGCCGTTGACCAGTGGCTGATGTGGCAGATGGGTGGTCTGGGTCCGATGGCCGGACAGGCGCATCACTTCCTGCAATACGCCCCCGACATGGACCCGCCGCAGGTACTGCCCTATGCACAGGGCCGCTATCGCAGCGAGGTCGCGCGGCTTTACGGCGTTCTCGACAAGCAGTTAGCAGAGCACGAATTTGTCGCCGGGCCGGACTTTACCATCGCGGATATGGCGATCTGGCCTTGGGCGCATCTGTACAAGCGGCAGGAACAGACCATCGAGGACAAGCCGCATATGGCGCGCTGGCTCGACACGGTCAGCGCCCGCCCAGGCGTTCAGCGCGGGCGCGACCTGCATGCCGATCTGCGCAAGCAACTGCCCGACAGATCCGCGCAGGAACTCCTCTTCAAGAAATGACGGGCAAGGCGTCTACGCATTGTCATCCTCGTCGATCATATGCGCCTGAAGCGCGACGATCTGCGCCCAGAGGAACAGGAACAGGATGATGGGGAAACCGAAGGTCTCGATCTTGACCCAGAGATCGGTGGACAGGTTTCTCCACACCAGTTCATTCGCGATGGCGAGCAGCGCGAAACAGATGCAGAGCCGCCGGGTAAGCTGCATCCATCCCGCCTCGCGCATGGGGATCATGTCGCCCATCACGTATTCGAGATAGGATCGCCCGCGCATCAGACCGATGCCCAGCAGAACGGCGAATACGCCATAGACGATGGACGTCTTCATCTTGAAGAACCGTTCGTCGTTGAACCACGCGGTCAGCCCGCCAAAGAAGATGACCATGAAGGCGGTGAAAATCTGCATCCGGCTGAGTTCGCCGGTCAGTTGCCACAAGATACCCATCGCGATCAGCAGGATCGGCACAAAGACCAGCGTGGCGACGATGAACCCGGAATATTCCGTGCCACCAAAGACAAACACGTCTTCCTTGATGCGCAGGTAGATCAGGAAAAACAGGATCGGCGGCCCCAGTTCCAGCACCTGTTTCAACCAGATGTTGATCTCTTTCTTCTGCTTCGCCATTCGGGCTCTCAGCCTCCCATTTCTACGATGACCGCGCCAATGGCGATCAGGGACATCAGCGCGATCCGGCGCGGCCCCACGGTTTCCTTCAGCACCAGCCAGCCAATCAACGCGGCAAAAACGGTGGATGTCTCGCGCAGTACCGCCGCTTCGCCGACCTTGTCCAGCCGGGTGGCCAGCATGATCGACCCGAAACTGAAATAGGCGACGATGCCACCGAAAAAGCCACGCAGCAAAAGCGGGCCTGGATTGGGCGGGGCATCCATGCGCCGCCAGCGTACAAAGCCGATGATCGGCATCACCAGACCGTCGAGCATGAAAAACCAGAACAGGAAGGTGAACGGATCGGCCGTCGCGCGAATGCCGTAGGCGTCATAGGTGGTGTAAAGCGCCACGAAGAGCCCGGTCATGACTGCCAGGCCCAGCGCCGCCCAGAGCGTGTCGCGTTCCGAGACAAGGAAGATCAGGTTATAAAGCGCAAGACCAAAGATCCCTGACAGCAATACCCCCACGCCAATCCACTGCATCGGCGCAAAGATCTCGCCGAAAATGAAATAGGCCCCGATGACGGTGAACAGTGGCCCCATGCCGCGCACCACCGGGTAGACCACTGTGTAAGCGCCCTTGGTATAGGCCTGCGCCTGCAGGAGCTTGTAGAACAGGTGGATGACAAAAGCCCCGGCAAAGATCGGCCACATATGCGCCTCGGGCCACGGCACGACGAAAAGCACGAACGGGATCGACATCAGGCAATAGAAAACGTCGATGGCCCCGCGCGACAGCCAGGGATCGTACCGCCCCTTTTGCAGCGCCCCAAAGACCGCGTGAAGAAACGCGGCGAGCAAGGCAAGGAACAACGCAAGCTGATGGCCAGCCGTAGTGCCTTCAAGCGAAACCAGCCAGTCGCTCATTCTACGCCCACCGGGAACCTGTGATAGGATGTGTCAGTTTTGTGACAATCGCAGACGAGGGAAAAATTCATGTGGGACACGATTGTAGACGAACTTACCAATACCTTCTCCGAAGTGCCGCTGGTTGTGGCCCTGACGCGCATGCTTGCCGCGTTGGTGCTTGGCGCCGTGATCGGCATGGAGCGGGAATGGCGTCGTAAACCTGCCGGTCTGCGCACGCATATGCTCGTCTCGATCGCCGCCTGCCTGTTTATCCTCGTCTCACAACACCTTGGCAGCCTTCCCTTTGGCGTCGGCAACGAGGTGCAGATCGACCCCCTGCGTCTGGTCGAGGCCGTCACCGCCGGTGTCGCCTTTCTCGCCGCGGGCGTAATCTTTACCTCGGGCGACAAGGTGAGGAACCTGACGACCGGGGCCTCAATGTGGCTGGCCGGGGCCATCGGTCTTGCCTGCGGTGCCGGACAAGCACCGCTGGCCGCGCTCGCGACCCTTCTGGTCACCGCGGTTCTGATCGGTCTGCGCTGGCTGGAAAAGGGCATGGGCACGCATTGACGGCCCCGGTGCCGGTCTTCGAAAAAGGAGATTTTCACGCGGCGCTATCCATCCCTGTCAGCGCGGCGGCAAATTCATCGGGGTCGAACGGGGCGAGATCGTCGATCTGCTCGCCCACGCCAATGGCATGGATCGGAAGACCGAACTTGTCGGCCAGCGCGACGAGGACGCCGCCCTTGGCGGTCCCGTCCAGCTTGGTCATCACCAGACCGGACACGTCGGAAATCTTGCGGAAGGTCTCGACCTGGCTCAGCGCGTTCTGGCCCGTCGTCGCATCCAGCACCAGCAGGGTGTTATGCGGCGCGGTTTCATCCTTTTTGCGGATCACGCGAACGATCTTGGCCAGCTCTTCCATCAGGTCGGCGCGGTTTTGCAACCGCCCTGCGGTGTCAATCAGCAAAAGATCGGCCCCGTCTTCCTGCGCCTTGGTCATCGCGTCAAAGGCAAGGCTTGCCGGATCCGACCCTTCCGGCGCGGTCAGCACCGGCACACCGGCCCGGTCGCCCCAGACCTGCAACTGCTCCACCGCCGCCGCCCGGAAGGTATCACCCGCCGCGATCACCACCTTCTTGCCAGCGGCACGAAACTGACTTGCCAGCTTGCCGATGGTCGTGGTCTTGCCCGACCCGTTCACCCCGACGACCAGCACGACCTGCGGCCGTTTCGAATAGATCGGCAGGGGCCGCGCGACCGGCTCCATCACCCGCGCGATTTCGGTGGCGAGAAACTGCTTGATCTCATCGACCGAAAGTTTCCGCCCAAAGCGACCCTCGGCCATGTTCGCGGTGACGCGTAGCGCGGTGTCCACGCCCATGTCGGCACTGATCAGCAGCTCTTCGAGCTGTTCCAGCATGTCGTCATCCAGCACCCGGCGCACCACCGTCTTGGGCGCGCTGCGGCCCAGCAACCGGCCCAGCAGCCCTCCTCCGCCCCGTGCGGGTTCAGGCGCGCCCATGTCCAGCCGGTCGGGCGAAATCGAGGGCTGCGGATCGCTTGGCATCGGCGCTTCGCTCGGCGGAGAGATCGGGCCCGGCTCGGGATTATCCGGCACTTCGCTGGGCGATGGTGACGGGACCTCGGTCGGCGAAGGCGTCGGCGACGGCAGATCCGGTTTCGGATCGGGACGCGGCGTCGGCCGCGGCACGTCCGGTTCCGGGTCCGGCTCGCGCTCGGGGATCGGGGTCGGCTCCGGCGTCGGGTCGGGGATCGGCGCCGGGTCGGGATCCGGGGTCGGGTCCGGAATGGGGGTCGGCTCCGGCTCGGGTGTCGGATCCGGGGTTGGCGGCGTGTCGGGTTTCGGATCGGCCGCGCGCGTCACCGCTGCAACCTCTTCGGCTTCGCCGCCATCTTCCACGATCGCGTCCAGACCCTGCTCCAGCTTGGAAGAGGATTTGAACAAGCGATCTTTCAGCTTGGTGAAAAATGCCATGATCTACTCCGCAATTGCCCCCATGACGTAGTCCAGCACCACGCCGGATGGAAGAGCGGATGATCAGATAGCGCCAACAGCGCCTCAGACTTCTTCGGGAAAATGCCGGATCACGCTGCGGATCGGGTTCGGTGCCGCCTGCCCCAGCCCGCAGATGCTCGCATCCGCCATCGCCGTACAAAGCTCATCAAGCAGCGGCTGATCCCAGTGATCCGCCTGCATAAGCTTCACCGCCTTTTCGCAGCCCACCCGACAGGGTGTACACTGGCCACAGCTCTCATCCTCGAAAAAGCGCAGCATGTTCAACGCCGCGTCGCGCATGCTGTCCTTGTCCGACAGGATCACCACCGCCGCCGATCCGATAAAGGTGCCATGTTCCTGCAACATGTCGAAATCGAGCGGCACGTCGTTCAGCGAGGCGGGCAACAATCCGGAAGACGGCCCGCCCGGCTGGTATGCCTTGAACTCATGCCCGTCGAGCATACCGCCTGCCGCTTCGAGCACGTCCGAAATGGTCGACCCGGCAGGCAGCAGGTGCACGCCCGGGTGCTTGACCCGGCCCGAAACCGAAAAACTCCGAAGACCGGTACGGTCGTTGAATTCCATCTTGCTGAGCAGGCCGTGCCCCTCTCGGCAGACCCGGTTCACCCAGTAAAGCGTTTCGACATTATGCACCAAGGTCGGCCGGTCAAAGACCCCGACCTGCGCCACGAAGGGCGGCCGGTGACGCGGGATTCCCCGTTTGCCTTCAATGGATTCGATCATCGCGCTTTCTTCGCCGCAGATATAGGCCCCGGCCCCGCGCCGCAGATCGATATACCCCTGCGCGACGATCCCCGCGTCCTCGAGCGCGCGGATTTCCCGGCGCAGGATTTCGAGGATTCCGGGGTATTCGTCCCGCATGTATATGAAACAGGTTTCCGCCTCGACCGCCCATCCGGCGATCAGCATCCCCTCGAGAAAGGCATGCGGCCTGCGTTCAAGGTAGTAGCGGTCCTTGAACGTCCCCGGCTCGCCTTCGTCACCGTTCACGGCAAGGTAACGTGGACCGGCATTGCCCCGAACAAAGCCCCACTTTTTGCCGCTCGGAAAGCCTGCGCCGCCCAGACCCCGCAGACCTGAATCGAGGATCAGCTGCTGCACCCCTTCCCAGTCGCCGTTTTCGCGCAGATCAAGCAGCGTCTCATATCCGCCATCCGCGCGATAGGCCTCGAACCCTTCGTATTCGGGGATATGGGTGTGGGTATCGCCCGCCTCTATCGCCTGCGTGGTCTTTTCGACCGTCGCATGGGTGATGTGGTTATGGCCGATCTCCAGCACCGGCGCGGTTTCGCACCGGCCCATGCACGGCGCGCGCAGCACCCGGATCTCTGCCGGGTCGAGCCCGGTTTCAAGCGCCGCTTTCAACGCCTGCGATCCTGCCAACTCACAAGACAGCGAATCGCACACCCGGATGGTCAGCGCGGGCGGAGGCGTTTCGCCCTCTTTCACCACGTCGAAATGCGCGTAGAACGTGGCCACCTCGTAAACCTCAGCCATGGAGATCCGCATCTCCTCGGCCAGCGCCCGCAGATGAGCGGCAGACAAATGCCCGTATTCGTCCTGGATCAGGTGCAGGAATTCGATCAGCAGGTCGCGACGGCGCGGCCGGTCCCCCAGCAGCGCACGGACATCGTCCCAGGCTGTATCCTCCAGCTGCCGGCCCTTGGGCGTATGCCGCCCCTTGCCCTTACCGGATTTCCAGACACCCTTTGCTTCCCGATCCTGCATTTCGCCGGCTTCCCTGTTCAATTCTTAAGCAATCTATATCCCACCCGCGGCACGTCATTCGATCAAAAGCGACAGGGCAGAGCGACTTTGCGTTGCCTTGAGCTTTCCCATATGATGCATGGCGTCGCGCATCTGATACCAGACCTGAGCCTTTGACCCGTATCAAAGCGAAAATCGCGGCCCATGTCGCCCTAGCGTAAAGTCGCGTTCTACGGGAAGGGAAATTAATGATCCGTTACGCGATGGCCAGCCTGACACCTGCGGTCCTGCTTGGTCTCGGCTGCATGGCGGGTGGGGTCTGGATCTGGCTCGGGCTCGCCTCCATGACTCTTGTCGTCTTTGCCTTTGACCGGCTGACCCGACCTCCTGCCCTGCCACGCGACGATGCCCCCGCGCTGGCGCATGGCAACCGGCTTTGCATTGTTCTGACTGCGGCGCATTTCCTGCTGCTCGGGCTGGGCGTTCATGCCTTGGCCGATGGTAGGGGCAACCCTGCCGGCACTGTCGCTCTCTGGTTCGGCATCGGCCTGTTTCTCGGTCAGATTTCGAATGCCACCGGGCATGAGCTGATCCATGCCCCGCAACGCGGGCTTCGCCGCCTTGGCACCGCGATCTTCACCTCGCTGCTCTTCGGCCATCACGTCTCGGCCCATCTGCGGGTGCATCACCCCTTTGTCGCCAGCGACCGCGATCCGAATTCGGCGCGCCCTGGCGAAGGGTTCCATCGTTTCTGGCTCCGCGCCGTCGTCGGGTCATTCCGCGCCGGGCTTCGCGCCGAAAACCGTCTTCGGCAAGGCCACGCGCGGGGTGTGCACCCCTACGTTTTATACGCTTCGGGCGGCGCGGTTACGGTGATTGCCGCCCTGCTCATCGCCGGATGGCCCGGCCTGTTCGCCCTTCTCACCCTCACGACATTCGCACAGATGCAGTTGATGCTGTCGGATTACGTCCAGCATTACGGGCTGCGCCGCAAAACCCTTGCCAATGGGCGGCTCGAGCCGGTTTCTCCGCGCCATTCCTGGAACGCGAGCCCTTGGTACTCCGCCGCGATGATGCTCAACGCGCCGCGCCATTCGGACCATCACGTGGCCCCCACGCGCCGCTTTACCGCCCTTCGTCTGAACCCGGATGAAATGCCGATGCTGCCCTCGACCTTTCCGGTCATGGCGCTGATCGCAACCGTCCCACCGCTCTGGAAACGCCTGATGGACCCGCGTGTTGCCCGGTTTGGCGCCGATCGTCCAGCCGGCGTTAACCCTGTGTCAACCATTGGTAGCGAAACCCGCGACCCTGTGGCAGAGTTTGCCCATGCTACGACTATCGCTGATTCTGACCGCTTTCCTCGCCCAGCCGCTGGCCGCTCAATCCGCGATGAGCGCAGAGGCGTTTGAAAACTACACCAAGGGCAAAACCCTGTTCTACGGCAATGGCGGTGAGGCCTACGGGGTCGAGCGTTACCTCGATGACCGCCGCGTGGTCTGGTCCTTTCTGGACGGTGAATGCAAATACGGATCTTGGTACGAACAGGCGGGCCAGATCTGTTTCGTATACGAGGACCGACCGGGTGATCCGCAGTGCTGGACCTTTCGCAAAGGCACGGGCGGTCTGATCGCCCAGTTCGAGAATAACAATGCCTCCACCGAACTCTACGAGGCGCAGGACGTCGGCGAAGAGATGATCTGCTACGGCCCGGACGTCGGCGTCTAGGCCCTTCTCACCCGTCCTCGATCAATCAGAACAAGCTGCCCTGATCCGGTTCGGGTGCCGTTTTCGACGCCTTTCGCGCGGGCTTGCCGCCCACCGTCACCCGGCCATCGGCGAATTGAATCTCAAGCGTCGCCGCCCCTTCGGCCTCGGCCTTGCGGGTCACGACCTCTCCCTCGGCGCGGATCACCGCATAGCCCCGCTCCAGCGTCGCCTCATATCCCAGCGTGGCCAGCATCCGGTCTGCTGTTTTCAACCGGATATCCAGCGCGGAAATCTGGTTGCGCCCGATTGCGGACAACCGCCTCGACAAGCCGCCAAGATCCTGTTTTCGCTGGGCAATCTTTGCGGTCAGCTCGCGCGGCCGCAGACGCGCCGCGCGCGATTCGAACCCGGTGCGCCGCTGCGCCACCGCTCGGTCCAACGCGGGAACCAGCCGCGCCGACCACTGCTGAACGCCACGCCGTTCCTGCGCGATCATCCGCGTCAGAATCGATGGTCTCAGGCTGCCTGAAACGTCCGACAGATGTACCCGATGCGCCTGAACGCCCTTGATGAGCGCGACCGGCAGCTGATCGGCGATCCGGTCATAGCGTTGCCGCGCCGAGGCCAGCAGGCTGTCGCCCCGTGGCAAGGCCCGGCTCAGATCGGCCAGCCGCTGACGCCGCAGGGTCACCGCGCCATTGCCCGCCCGTGTCAGCCGCGCGCCCTGCCCTTCGACCCAGGCCAGCAGTTCGACCCGCACCGGCACTGCCAATTCGGCCGCAGCCGTCGGCGTCGGCGCGCGACGGTCAGAAACGAAATCGATCAGCGTCGTATCGGTTTCGTGCCCCACGGCGGAAATCAGCGGAATATCCGACGCCGCCGCCGCCCGCGCGACGACTTCCTCGTTGAATCCCCAAAGATCCTCGACCGAGCCGCCACCCCGCGCCACGATCAGCAAGTCAGGTCGCGGCAAAGCGCCGCCGGGCGTCAGGCGATTGAACCCTTCGATGGCCCGCGTCACCTCGGGCGCGCAAGCCGCGCCCTGCACGGCGACTGGCCAGATCAACACCTTGCGCGGAAAACGGTCGCGCAGTCGATGCAGAATGTCACGGATCACCGCCCCAGAGGGCGAGGTAATAACACCAATGATTTCAGGCAGGTACGGCAAGGGCCGCTTTCGCGACGCTTCAAAGAGCCCCTCTGCCGCAAGCTGTTTCTTGCGCTTCTCCAAAAGCGCCATCAACGCGCCCTGTCCAGCGACGGCCACCTCGTCCACGTTCATGTTGTACTTGGATTGCGCGCCGAATGCGGTCAGCCGCCCGGTAACGACGACCTCCAGCCCCTCTTCGGGCACCACCGAAAGATTCGCAATCTGCCCCTTCCATGTAGTGCAGGCCAGGACGCTGCGATCATCCTTGACGTCATAATAAAGATGCCCAGAGCGCGCCTTGAACACGCGCCCAACCTCTCCCTTGACGCGGATTCGGCCAAATTCGTCTTCCAGAGTACGTTTAACCGCGCCGGATATCTCCGAAACAGTGTATTCGGGTGTATTTTGTCCCGGAGCGGGATCGTCTATCAGATCGGACATGGGGCAAGTATTGCCCCATGTCGCGCGTCAGGAAAAGGTCAGGCCGCGCGTTTTTCGTGGCGACCTTCTGCGATTTCCTCGATCAGCTTGTTGCAGAACGCAGGAAGGTCATCGGGGTTGCGGCTTGTCACCAGCCCCATGTCGGTCACGACCTCACTGTCTTCCCACAGACCACCCGCATTGCGAATGTCGGTTTCGATCGACTTGTAGGACGTAACCTTGCGCCCCTTCACGATTTCCGCTTCTGCCAGCAACCAAGGTGCGTGGCAGATTGCACCGATGGCTTTGCCGCTGTCCCAGAAGGACCGGATGAATTCGACCGCGTTCTTCTCGACACGAAGCAGGTCAGGGTTGATCTGGCCGCCGGGCAACACCAGCGCGTCGTAGTCGTTGGCTGAGACATCCGATAGCAGCTTGTCTACCGTAACCGGACGTCCCCAGTCATCGCCATCCCAACCTTTGATCTCTCCGCCTTCCAGCGAAACCACATGGACGTCTGCGCCTGCGTCGCGCAGAGCTTCAAGCGGCTTTTCAAGTTCGGACTGTTCGAATCCGTGCGTGGCAAGGATTGCAATTTTCTTTTCACTGAGACGTGCCATTTGATGACTCCTTATTCTCTGTTTCTGGCCACTTAACGCGAGCCGAAAGGCAGAGTTCCTTTGGCCGTCTTCCGCCCGCGTCTTCTTGCCTATTGCCCGCCGTCCCCCTATGCAGACGGCGATTTGTGACAGGACCGCAGCAAGGGGATAGCGGATGAACATTCTGATCTTGGGCAGCGGCGGGCGTGAACACAGCCTTGCCTGGGCGGTCATGCAGAACCCGAAATGCGACAAGCTGATCGTTGCCCCCGGCAATGCGGGCATCGCCGCCATCGCTGCCTGCGCCAAGCTCGATATCCTCGACGGGCCGACCGTTGTGGAATTCGCGCTGGAAAACAGCATCGATTTCGTCATCGTCGGCCCCGAAGCCCCGCTTGCGGCTGGCGTCGCCGACACGCTGCGGGATGCGAATATCCTTGTCTTCGGTCCCTCGGCCGCTGCGGCCCAGCTTGAGGCCAGCAAGAATTTCACCAAGGAAATCTGCGCCGCCGCCAAGGCCCCCACCGCCGATTACGCGCATTTCACCGATGCCGAAGCCGCCCGCGCCTATATCCGCGAACAGGGCGCGCCGATTGTCGTCAAGGCCGACGGTCTTGCGGCAGGCAAAGGCGTCATCGTCGCCATGACCGAGGACGAAGCCCTTGCCGCCATCGACGACATGTTCGGCGGTGAGTTCGGCTCAGCCGGGGCCGAGGTTGTCATCGAAGAGTTCATGGAGGGCGAAGAGGCCTCCTTTTTCGTGCTCTGCGACGGAACAGATGTGCTCCCCATCGGCACCGCTCAGGACCACAAGCGTGTGGGCGAAGGCGATACGGGCCCCAACACGGGCGGCATGGGCGCCTATTCCCCCGCCCCCGTGATGACCGACGAAATCACGCAAAAGGCGCTCGATGAAATCGTACGCCCGACGATGGCGGAAATGTCCAAGCGCGACATGCCCTATCAAGGCGTTCTCTACGTCGGGCTGATGATCAAGGACGGCCAGCCCCGGCTGGTCGAATACAACGTGCGTTTCGGCGATCCGGAATGTCAGGTGCTGATGATGCGCCTCGGCGCGCAGGCGATGGACCTCATGCACGCCGCCGCCGAATCCCGCCTGGGAAAGATGCGGGTGAACTGGGCCGACGATCATGCGATGACAGTCGTCATGGCCGCCAAGGGCTATCCCGGATCTTACGAAAAAGGCAGCCGGATCAACGGGCTGGAAGATCTGCCCGAAACCAGCAGCGAAATGTGCTTTCACGCCGGCACTTCCGAAACCGATGGCCATATAACCGCCAGTGGCGGGCGTGTTTTAAATGTCACCGCCCGCGGCAAGACGCTGGCCGAAGCGCGCGACCGCGCCTATGCGATGGCCGAAGCCATCGACTGGCCCGAAGGGTTCTTTCGCCGCGACATCGGCTGGCGCGCGCTCTGATCCCCGTCGCGCCGGTTGCTACTTGACCGGCGCGGGCGAGGAATAATTCGGGATCGGGTTTTCCGACGCGGCAACCGGTTCGATCTCTGGCCAGTTGCCCTCGGCGATATTGATATTGCCGGGAATGTCCTCTTCCCAGAATCCGACGACCACATCTGTGATATTCAGGTATAGCTTGTCATCCACCACCCGCCAGAGCGTCGGGTTGCCGGGCACCTTGCCCCCCTTTGACACGCCATAGGCACAGTGCCCGTCATAGGCCGGCGCGAAATAGGCAGGGTTTTCCAGGAACTTGTCGCGGTTTTCTTCGCTGCTGAAGGCAAAGACCGCCCCGTTGTATTCGGCGGTGATATCCGCGCGCCCCGGCACCGGATCGGGTTGAGATGTCCCGACCGGGCTTTGTTCAAGATCGCGATAGGCGACCACGTCAAAGCCCGACACGGCGAAGCCGGTGGAATCGACGAATTGTTCGCCCGCAAAGGCTGGCGCGGTAAACAGGAAACTCGCGGCAAACAGCGGTAACAAGGACCGTTTCATGACATATCCTTTCGGCCATCTAGCGTGTCGCACAAGGTGCATAGGCCCGCAGATTACGGTAAATCCGGGCTTTGCGTACCGTGGCTCGCGAAGCTGTTACGCCAAATTGTCTTTCGTGATCAGGAGGGCTGCTTTTGTTTCAAAAGACCCAGCTCTGCGCGCTTCTTTTTGCTAAGCCCTGAAACAACCATGTCAAAAGACAAGGCGATATGCTCCTTCAGCTCGCTGTCCGACAGGCCCGGACTGGCATAGTGCTGCACCCATTTCAGACCGCGCGACGCCATGTAGGGCGCGGGCCGGATGCCCTCCATATCCGGCAGGATCTCAAAGGCCATATCGGTGACCTTGAAGGTAAACGCCGCCGCACCGTCATTCCAGCCGCAGATGGCAAAGACCTTGCCGCCGACTTTCCACACATCCGCATCGCCCCACTGCACCACATGGGTGCTCGCCGGAAACGCCGAGCAATAGGCGTTGAATTCGTCGCGTGTCATGGCCGCAGTCTAGCCGCGCCCCGCCTCAGCGCAAGATTGGTGGTTTGTCCGGGTCGCTGCCCGGCGCGATCCGGCTGACCTCGGGCTGAACCGCTTCGGGCAGGTCAAATCGCAGCCCGGCGCGCGAAAGCGCCTCGGCCATCGGCTCATCCGAGGTAAAGAACCCGACGTCCAGCTCGCCCGCCTCGATGCCCGAGAATGTCAGCGCCTCGCCCGTGGCGCGTGCCAGCGCATCCCGGCCCCAGTCCGCCGCATCGACAAAGGCCAGCATATGCCCCTGCCCGCCGGTTTCGTATGTTACACCAACCAGATAGGCGGTACGCGCCAGCCCCATCGCCGTCGCCAGCTTGGTATCCAGCGCCGAAATCAGGCTCTCGGGCAAGCCCTTCGGCGCGTTCACTTCGGCAATTTTTGCCTCGACTTCCGAGGGAATATTCGCAGTTGTCTCGGCCAGCCACGCGACGCCGGAGGGCGGGATCAAAATTGACGACGGCGCGACTTCAAGGTTCACGCCCAGCCCCAGCCCTTGTGCCGCCAGCATCCCGGCAAGGGTACGCCCCGACAACCCCACATAGGGCGCGGGCCGTCCGGCGAAATCCGACAGCCGGGATTCGCGATCAAAGGCGAGCACGAAGGTCCCCTCTTCCAGCTCGAATATCTCGGGGCTTACATCATCGCCCTTCGGCTCGGCGCTCAGCATCAGGAACAGTTCCCCATCCGCGAGTCGTTCGTAAAACCGCATCCGCGCCGCGCCATCCTCGGGCGCCGCTTCCATCGCTGCATGGGCCTGATCCAGCGGAGTCGTTTCGTTCATTCCATAACCTTTCTCACCCTGTCGCGCAGAACCGGCAGCAGCTCCGCCTCGAACCAAGGGTTTTTCTTCAACCACCCGGTATTGCGCCATGACGGATGAGGCAAGGGAAAGACCGACGGTGCATGGTCTCGCCAGCCCGCCACGGTCGCGGTCACGCTCTTTTGCCGCCCCATGTGCCATTTATGCGCATAGCCGCCCACCAGTACCGTCAGCTTGACCGAGGCAAGCTGTGCCATCACCGACCCATGCCAGGTGGCGGCGCAAACAGGTGGCGGCGGCAGGTCCGCGCCCTTTGCGTCATAGCCCGGAAAGCAGAACGCCATCGGCACGATGGCAACGCGGTCCCGGTCATAAAAGGTCTCGTCATCCAGCCCCAGCCAGTGGCGCAGCCGGTCGCCCGAAGCATCGCTGAACGGACGGCCCGAGGCGTGCACCCGCGCTCCCGGGGCTTGCCCCGCGATCAGGATCCGCGCGCCCGGACGAAACCACACCACCGGACGCGGCGCATGCGCGGTTTTCGTCGCAGCAAATCGCGCGGCACAGATCCGGCAGGCGCGGATGTCATCGCGCAGCCCCTCGCCGGGGCGCGTATCAGGTTCATTCATCGTCATGAACGATGTATCTGTGCCACGCTTGCCTCCGGATCAATCCCATGGCCTTCGCCAAGACAATTTAGGGTGATAAACAGGCTGGCAACATAAGCCCCGGAAACAGGGGCACGCAGGCAGGAAAACAGTCACACTCTCTTTGGCCATAATGTTGCCAGTTTCGCTACATAGCTGCAATATATGACCTATTAAGAAACGTCTGATACGGGTTGTTAACCGGTTTTGGACAGGCACGGTGGACCCAACCACCCAACGTATCGGGCAAGAAGGCGGCATCAGACGACGAATATGCTAGAATTCGTGAATGTCAGCAAATCTTTCTGGACGGGGACACAGCGCAAGGTGATCCTCGACCGGGTCTCGTTCCGGGTCGAACTCGGCCGTTCGCTGGGCATTCTCGCGCCCAATGGCACCGGCAAGACAACCCTTATTAACATCATGGCTGGCCTCGAAAAACCCGATGAGGGCGAAGTCCGCCGGATGTGCAACATCTCCTTCCCGCTGGGCTTCATGGGCGGCGTCGTGCCCAAGGTCTCGGCGATGGAAAACTGCCGCTATATCGCCAAGCTCTACGGGCTTGATCCCGACTACGTGGAATCCTACTGCCGCTGGCTGTGCAACCTTGGCGAATATTTCGACCAGCCACTGGGAACCTATTCCGCCGGGATGCGGGCGCGGTTCACATTCGCGCTGATGCTGGCGCTTGAATTTGACATCTACCTCATCGATGAGGGCATGCCCGGCACCACCGACGTCGAATTCAACAAGAAGGCGGGTGCGATCCTGCAGGAACGACTTGCAACGACAACCATCATCATCGTCTCGCATCAGGCTGCCACGCTTGAGAAATTCGCCAAATCGGCCGCCGTTTTGATGAACGGCCAGTTGCATATGTTCGAAACCTTGGAAGAAGCGAAGCTGCTCTATGACTACGAAACCCAAGGCTAGAAAATTCCGCATCAAGCGGACGCTCACCGAAGAACCCGCGCCGCAGGCCGCGGTCGCCCGACCCTTGCCCGGACCCAAAGCCGTTGAGATGCCAGAACCTGAACCCGGCGCCATGCCGCCCCGCATGACCGCGCGCGAACGTGCGGCGAAACGGCGTGAACAGGGCCCGCAGGACGATGCCGCAACGATCAAGGATCAGGGGACACCCGACAAAGTGGCAGAAGACAAACCCGCATCCGGGGGCGAAAGCCCCGCCGCACCGACCAGCGACGCCACCGATATCGAAACGATCAAGCGCGAAGGTCTGACCGGTCGGCAGTTGCGCATGGCGCGCCGCGTCGCACAAAAGCACAAGCTTCCCGCGACCTCGGATTTCGAAGCTGTACGGCTGCTGCGCGAAAAGGGCATCGACCCCTTCGCGGCCTCCAATACGCTGGAACTCGTCGTGCCAAAGGGCGGTGCCGCCCAGCATGAAGGCGGCGCACCGGATGCTTTCGACAATGTCCCGGCCCAGCGCAAACAGCCCGGACGGGAATTGCCGCGCACCAGCACCCCCCTGTCGCCTGCCTCGACCGAGATGAGCCCGGCGGAGCGGCGCGAGCGGGAAATCACGCAGATTCAACGCGATATCATGCGGCGCCGTCGCCGCAAGCTGATGCTGCTGATGACCCGGCTGGCCTTCTTCGTAATGCTGCCCACCGCCATCGCTGGCTATTATTTCTACGTGGTCGCAACCCCCATGTACGCGACCAAGTCGGAATTCCTGATCCTTCAGGCCGATAACCTCGGCGGCAGCGGGCTTGGCGGCCTGCTGACCGGCACGCAATTCGCCACCAGCCAGGATTCCATCGCGACCCAGTCCTACCTGCAATCCAAGGACGCGATGCTGCGGCTAGATCAGGACGTTGGTTTCAAATCGCATTTCTCGCAGGACTGGATCGACCCGATCCAGCGCCTGACCGATGATCCGACCAATGAAGAGGCCTATGCCGTCTCCAAGAAGCACGTGAACATCGGCTCTTACCCGCCCGAGGGCATCATCCGCATGGCGGTCGTTGCCGCCGACCCCGAAATCGCGCGCTACTACTCGGACCACCTGATTTCCTATGCGGAACAACGCATTAACAATCTGTCCCAACAGAAACGCGCTGACCAGATGCGTGACGCCATGCAGGGTTTCGAAGTAGCGCAGGCCGAACGGCGCAACGCGCAGGAGGCACTGGTACAGCTACAGCAACGCGGCGCGATCCTCGATCCCGAAGGTGTGATCGCCGGGCTGCGCTCGCAGATCAACAACATGGAAATCCAGCTGCAGGAAAAAGAGCTTCAACTCGCCGCGCTGATGGATAACGAGCGCCCGAACCAGGCCCGCGTGGACGGGGTGCAGGGCGATATCGACCGGATTCAAAACCTGCTGGACGATCTGAACGAAAAGATGATCGATGCCTCCAAGGGCGAAAATTCGCTGGCGCAGATGTCGGTGCGCATCCAGATGGCTCAGGCCGATCTCGCAACCCGCGACCTGATGCTGCAATCCGCGCTCCAGCAGGTCGAACAAACCCGGATGGAGGCCAATCGGCAGGTGCGCTATCTCACCACCTCGGTACTGCCCGTCGCCAGCCAGGAGGCGAGCTATCCGCGCCGCTTCGAGAATACCATCTTGGCCTTTCTGGTCTTTTCAGGCATTTATCTTATGTTCTCACTAACCGCCTCAATCCTCCGTGAACAGGTTACGTCGTAGCATATGAAACATGTCCAGGTCGCCGACCTCACAATCGGCAATGACCGCCCGCTGACAATTATCGCGGGCCCCTGCCAGCTTGAAAGCAGCGATCACGCGCAGATGATCGCAGGCCGTATGAAAGAGGCCTGCGACAAGTTCGGCGCCCAGTATGTTTTCAAGGCGTCTTACGACAAGGCCAACCGCACGTCGCTTTCGGGCAAACGCGGGCTTGGCATGGAACAAGGTCTGTCAATCCTCTCGGATATCCGCAAAACCTTCGGCGTCCCGGTCCTCACCGATGTCCACACCGAGGCCCAATGCGCCGAGGCCGCCGAAGCCGTCGATATCATCCAGATCCCCGCCTTTCTCTGTCGCCAGACCGACATGCTGCTGGCCGCTGGCAAGACCGGTGCCGCGATCAATGTCAAAAAGGGCCAGTTCCTCGCGCCCTGGGACATGAAGAACGTCGTCGACAAGATTGAAAGCACTGGAAATGAACGCATCCTGCTGACCGAACGCGGGGTGTCCTTTGGCTATAACACGCTGGTCGCCGACATGCGCTCGCTGCCACAGATGGCGGAAACCGGCTACCCCGTGGTGATGGACGCAACCCATTCGGTCCAGCAGCCCGGCGGCAAGGGCGGATCGACCGGCGGACAGCGCGAATTCGCGCCCGTCATGGCCCGCGCGGCCGTGGCCATCGGCGTCGGCGCTGTATTCATCGAAACGCATGAGGACCCGGACAACGCGCCAAGCGACGGGCCCAACATGATCTATCTCGACCAGATGCCAGATCTGATCGAAACGCTGATGGCCTTTGACGCCATTGCCAAAGCGACCCCCCTAACGCTCTGACAAAAGAGAATTTCATGACCAAACCTGCTTCTACAGTTACGCCCAACACCTGGGAATTCCTGCGCGATCCGATGATCACGCCGACCGGCTTCCGCGAATATGACGCGCGCTGGAAATACCCGGATGAAATCAACCTGCCCGGCATGACGGCGCTTGGCCTCGGGATCGGCACACAGATGCACAAGCGCGGGGTCGAACCGGTCATCGCCGTAGGCAACGACTATCGCGACTACTCGCTGACCATCAAGAACGCGTTGATCCTCGGGCTGATGCAGGCCGGGATCACCGTCAAGGACATTGGCCCCTGCATCACGCCAATGGCCTATTTCAGCTCGTTCCACCTTGGCGTGCCGGGTGTTGCGATGGTCACCGCCTCGCACAACCCGAACGGCTGGACCGGGGTCAAGATGGGCTTTGCCATGCCCCTTACCCACGGACCCGATGAGATGGGTGAACTCAAGGATATTGTCCTCAACGGCAAGGGCGAACCGCGCGATGGCGGCAAGTACGAATTCGTCGATGGCGTCTGGGACGCCTATATGGACGACCTCGTCGGCGACTTCAAAATGTCCCGCAAACTCAAGGTCGTATGCGCCACAGGTAACGGTACCGCCGCCGCCTATGGCCCGGCGCTTTTCGAACGTCTCGGCGTCGAAGTCGTCGAGAGCCACAATACGCTCGATTACACTTTCCCGAACTACAACCCGAACCCCGAAGCGATGGAAATGCTCCATGACATGTCGGCTTCGGTAAAGAACTCCGGCGCCGATTTCGCGCTTGGGTTTGATGGGGACGGCGACCGCTGCGGCGTGGTCGACGACGAGGGCGAAGAGATTTTCGCGGACAAAGTCGGCGTCATCATGGCTCGCGACCTCTCGAAAATCTATCCGAACTCGACCTTTGTGGCGGACGTGAAATCCACCGGGCTTTTTGCCGCCGACCCCGAGCTGCAGGCCAACGGCGTCAAGGCCGATTACTGGAAGACCGGTCACAGCCATATGAAACGCCGTGTCCACGAACTTGGCGCGCTGGCGGGTTTCGAGAAATCCGGCCATTACTTCCTAGCCGAGCCCATCGGTCGCGGCTATGACGACGGCATGCGTGTCGCGGTCGAAATCTGCAAGCTGATGGACCGCAACCCTGACATGAAAATGTCCGACCTGCGCAAGGCTCTGCCGGTCACCTATTCCACGCCCACCATGTCTCCCTATTGCGCCGATACGGAGAAATACGAGGTTCTGGAACGGCTTGTCGAAAAGCTTGTCGCCAAGGCCGAGGCCGGTGAACAGGTCGCCGGGCGCGACATCAAAGAAGTCGTGACCGTCAACGGTGCCCGTGTGATCCTTGATAACGGGTCGTGGGGGCTGGTGCGCGCCTCCTCCAACACGCCGAACCTTGTCGTCGTTTGTGAAAGCAGCGAAAGCGACGAAGAGATGCGCGCGATCTTTGCCGATATCGATGCGGTGATCCGTACCGAACCTTCCGTCGGTGATTACGACCAGAAAATCTGAAGCATTCCGGGCGGCGTCAATCGCCGCCCAACAGCTTGAGAAAGCCTTTCTTGGCTTCCTCCTCGATCTTGTCCTTGAGAAGCTCTTCGACATCGCGGGTATCGCCGGGCGCCCCGCTCAGCTTGGCGCGGATCTTCTCCTTGGCGCGTTCCTCCAGCGCATCCAGTTTCACATCCGCATTCGCCTTCAGCACCGCTTCAAGGTCGGGCTGCACCCCTGGCCGCGCCCAGGGGCCGCTGATGCGCACGGGGATAGCCAGCCCCTCGCCACCCCGCGCCCGCAGCGCCACGGGCGTGATGACGTAATCGATATCCCTTTCCCCCAGCCCGATCACGCCGGTACCGTCAGCGCGGAAATTCTTGAGCTCGACGGCAAGGTCGTCATTGCTCAGCACGCCGCCCGTGATATCGAAACTGGCTTTCAACGTCTCGAACACCGTGGTGCCGCCATTCTGCTCGCCCGAATCCATCAGCGCCTCAAGGTCGATGCCCGCAATTTCCCCCGCTGTCATGCCGATCCGCCCCGATCCCGAGAGCGATCGCATGATCATATCCGCACTCTGTCCGACGCCCAGAAAGGTAAGCTTCATATCCGCCTTGCCGGAAAATCGATTGATATCGGCAATATCCGACAAGAGCCGCTGCATCTCGATACCCTTGGCCTGCAAAGCTCCTCCAACCGAAAGCCCTGTCCGGTTGTTGGCCACCAGCTGCCCGGTGATCTCTCCGTCAAAGGCTTCGACCCGCACAAGGTCCAGCACCGCACGGGAGTCGACCAGCGTGAACAGCGCCTGCACCGCGCCCAATTGGGTGCCCGCAACCCGGACGCTTTTCGCATCGAGCGTGACCGACGCGTTCACAAGGCCCAGCCAGCTTGCATCGATCGGCGTGCTCGACCAGCCAAGCCTTGTCGAGCCCGACCCGGCGCCCCCGCCGCCGCCTTTTGCGGAAACCGGTGTAAGATCAAGCGCATCGGCATTGAGCCGCGCGGTAAGTTTCACAGCGTCGGCAAGGTACAGATCGGCCGCGCCGTTCACCCTGTTCCGATCCAGCAGCACGGACAGGTCGCGTAACGAAAGCCGCTGATCCAACGTATAGGTCGCCTCGGTCACCAGCTCCACACCGCGTCCCATGCGCTCGGGCCAGAAGCCCTGCCCAAGCCCCAGCGCCCGCTGCATCTTGACGATATCGTCCGCATCCATCATCACCCGCCCCGAGGCTTCGCCGTTCAGCCGCGCCCGGCCGACAAAGCTCGCCGTACCGCCCGAGGTCGCCACCTCGAGCGTCAGCGGCGCCACATCGCTGGCAAGAAAGTCTTGGAAATTCGCAACTTGTGCCGCCACCTTGATGCGCTCGCCCGCTGGGGACATCGCCAGATCGATATGGGCAACGCCGCTCGGTTCGGGCCAGTCCAGCGTCAGGTCGACATCCGAGAGGGCAAATTCTCCGCCGCCCTCGCGCCGGTACAGCAACCGCGCATCGCTGAGTTTGAGCCGTTCAAGCATGACGGGCGAAGACCCGCCCGGTGCTTCTCCGGAGGTTTCACCGCTGTCCGCGACGGCGTCGGTTTCTGTGAACTCCCAGTTGCCGACACCGTCGGCGCTTTGCTGCAGCCGCAGGTCCGGCTGTTCTGCCACCACTTCGCTGACCCGGATCCGCCCGCGCAGAAGATCACTCGCCGACAGCCCCACCGAAAGTGCCTCGGCACGCAGCATCGGCTCGGCATCGGCCCAGTCGGCATTGGCAACCGTTACGGGTCCCGTTTTCACCCCCAGTGTCGGCCAGAGAGACAGGCGCACGCCGCCGCCTATGGTCACCTCTCGCCCGGTCTGGTTGCGAATCTGTTCAGCCGCGATTTCCGCGATACGTTCCTGCGGTAAAAGAAACAGCCCGGCACCCAAAGTCACCAGCGCCAGCAACACCGCGCCGATCAGCCTGAAAATCCACCGCATTAGCCTGCTCCGCCTGCCGTTTTCCCCAGCATATCCGCCTTGGCCCTTTGCGCAAAGCCTTTGCACCTTTCTCGCGCCGGGCCTATAGGAGCGCACATGAGCACGAACCCTCCTGAACTGCGCCCCGATCTCGCACCCCGCGCGCGCATCGGCGATGCGCCCCGTCCCGGCCAGCCCACCATTGGCATGGTCTCGCTTGGCTGCCCCAAGGCGCTGGTCGACAGCGAACGCATCCTCACGCGGCTGCGGGCCGAGGGCTATGGTATCTCGCCAGATTACAGCGGCGCCGATGCAGTAATCGTAAACACCTGCGGATTTCTCGACAGCGCCAAGGCCGAAAGTCTCGAAGCCATCGGTGAGGCGCTGACCGAAAACGGCCGGGTCATCGTGACCGGTTGCCTCGGGGCCGAGCCGGAATACATCACCGGGACCCACCCCAAGGTGCTCGCCGTGACCGGCCCGCACCAATACGAACAGGTGCTCGACGCGGTGCACTCCGCCGTGCCTCCCGATCCGAACCCCTTTGTCGATCTGCTGCCAGCCTCGGGCGTCTCCCTCACACCTAGACACTATTCTTATCTAAAGATTTCAGAAGGTTGCAACCACAAGTGCAAGTTCTGTATCATTCCGGACATGCGCGGTCGGCTGATGTCGCGACCCGCCCATGCGGTGCTGCGCGAGGCGGAGAAACTGGTCGAAAGCGGCGTACGCGAGCTTCTGGTGATCAGCCAGGACACAAGCGCCTACGGGCTTGATCGCAAGTACGACACGAACCCGTGGAAAGACGGCGAGGTGCGCAGCCATATCCTCGACCTTTCCCGCGAACTGGGACAGCTCGGCGCTTGGGTGCGGCTGCACTACGTCTATCCCTACCCGCATGTGCGCGATCTGATCCCGCTGATGGCCGATCCGTCGAACGGGCTGCTGCCCTATCTCGATATTCCTTTCCAGCATGCGCACCCGGATGTGCTGAAACGCATGGCCCGCCCTGCCGCCGGGTCGAAAACGCTCGACGAAATCGCCGCTTGGCGCGACATCTGCCCCGACATTACACTGCGCTCGACCTTCATCGTCGGCTACCCGGGCGAAACCGAATCCGAATTCCGGACTCTGCTCGACTGGATGGACGAAGCCCGGCTCGACCGAGTCGGATGCTTCAAGTACGAAAATGTCGACGGAGCGCGGTCCAACGACCTGCCCGATCACGTACCCGAAGAGGTCAAGCAAGAGCGGTGGGAACGTTTCATGGAAAAGGCGCAGGCCATCTCCGAAGCTAAGCTGCAGGCCAAGGTCGGCCAGCAGCTACAGGTGATTGTCGATGAGATCGATGACGAGGCCGCCACCTGCCGGAGCTGGGCCGATGCGCCCGAGATCGACGGCAACCTCTTTATTGACGAAGGCTTTGAAGACCTGAAGCCGGGCGATCTTGTTACGGTCACCGTGGATGAGGCCAGCGATTACGATCTCTGGGGACGTCTCGCCAGCTGATCCAGCATAAGCAACGCCCGGCAATTCACTGGAATAGAAAGCTTATTCCACGCGCAGACGGGCCATCATTTCGCTGTTCCGGCAAAAGCTTGGCGTCTGCATGGCGCCGGTCTTCTGCGCGTCCAGCCAGCTTCCGCAAAAGCCCGGATCCGAGCATTCACAACAGCGCAGCACCGCGTCGCCAAGCTCACTAACAGTCAAACGGCCGCCGTCCAGGATCTCTTGCTGCATGTCCACGCCGACCGTCTCGGCCATCCGGTCCATTAGAACCGCGTGCTTCTTAAGCTTTTCAGGATCTTGCATCCGGGTCTCCGATTCCTTGAATCTGCCCGGCCACTCTGCCCGCGATAAGGGGACATCGCCTTGATCGATGTCAAATAAGCCTCAGCCCGAGGTCAACCGCGACATGGTCCGGCGCACCGTGTCCAATCGATCTGCATTCGGCGGGTGCGAGCCGAGAAAACGGTCGCCCGGGTCCGGAATCTGGGCGAAGAACCCCGCCCCGATCAAAGGGTTGAATCCCGCGCGGTAGGCGATCACCGTGCCCAGCTCATCCGCTTCCAGTTCGAATTCTTTGGAATAGCTGCGCGCCCCGACGGCGGCACCAAGCCGTTGGGCGTTTTCCACGTCCAGCGCGCTGCCGCCGGTGAGCGTTGCAAGCCCCGCAAACACGACAGCGCCCGCCTCGGCATTGCGCTGCTGCCGCGCAAGGTGGTTGCGGATGTGATGCGCGGCTTCGTGGCTCATCACAAAGGCCAATTCATCCACGCTCCCGACACTTTCAATCAGCGATGCGGTAAAGGTGATGACCGGGCGTCCCTGCCGATCGAGGCTTTGGAACGCATTCGGCTGCGCGTTGCGACGCGCATCGACGGCAATCAGGAAATCGCAGTTCATCCCCGTTGTACGATTGCGACATTCCTGTTCAGCTATCGGCTCTACCGCGCTGACAACATAGGAAAAGTTGGCCTGAACAAGTTCCGGGGAAAACCCGGGCACGACCGAGGCGCCAGAGGTGGCGCCGCTTGACACGGTCGGCATGTCGCACCCCGAAAGACCCAAGGCTGCACATAAACCGATCAGTACCCGACCCCAGCGCATCGGCGCTCCTTTCTTCAGTATTTCCCGAATGACCCTAACACAGTCGACGCCGCCTTCCAGTGCCCGCATCTGCGGTGAATCGCCCTTGCAATGCCTCAGCAACAGCGCCAATCTCAACCCCATGTTTAGCATTGAACACGAATTCGACGCCACTGTGATCACGCTTGTCGACGAAGCGCCCGCGCCCCTGCAAGAGGACGTGGTCATCAACAGTTTTGCCGAATGCATCACGGTCGAGCAATTCGACGCGCGCACCAACCAGATGATGAAAATAACGCTTTCGCCGGAACAGCTGCGCGATCTTGCCGCCGCGCTTGACCTGCCCGAGGGCGTCTATCGTCTGCGACGCAACGCCTCCACACCGTAGCGGAACAGCTTTTCGCGCGACGTTTCCCCTCGCAACAAGGTTAGCGCACTTGGCGCGACACCCAGCGCGCGAGCCAGCAATTGTGTCACAGCCGTGTTTGCCTTGCCGTTCTCCGGTGCCGCCGTGACGGTGATACGCAACACGCCATCGCGTTCGACAACCGCGTTTCTCGCCGCGCCGGGCGTGACGCGCACGGCGAATTCCGCCCCTTCGACCGCAAGGTGCGCCAGATCGGGGAGGTCTCTGGATTTCGCCCGAGCCATTTATCGCCTCACGTCAACTGCGCAGCCTACCCTGCTGATTAAGATCGGAATTCTACCCGGCATACAACTGGGTCGAGAAGCTGAAAAAATCCCGACCCTAGCCAAGCTTGCGGATTTCCCTCGAAAAACATAGACCTCTCTCTTGCATAGCTACAGGTTCGAGCCAACATATCCGCAGAATGTAAGAAAGATTAACATATGCCGACTCCCAATCCCGCCGCGCTTGAATTTCTGCTGCACCGGCGCTCTCGCCCGGCCAAGACGCTGACCACCCCAGTGCCGGACGAAACGGCGCTTGAACCTATTCTAACGGCAGCCGCCCGCAGCCCCGATCACGGCAAATTGGAGCCGTGGCGTTTTATCGTGATCGAAGAAGGCGCGATGCCCCGTCTTGCCGATCAGGCCGAGGAACATGCAAAAGCGCTTGGGTTCGCGGATGCCGACGTGGCCAAGGCCCGGACCCAGTTCGATCAGGGGCATCTGGCGGTGGCGGTTGTCGCCTGCCCTGATGAGACGGCGAAAATCCCCGTGATCGAACAGACATATTCCGCCGGAGCCGTTTGCCTTGCGCTTCTGAACGCCGCGCTTGCCGCAGGCTGGGGGGCGAACTGGCTCTCGGGCAGCATCAGCCACGACACGGCATTCTGCAGCGCCGCGCTGGGGCTTGCGCCGCATGAGAAAATCGCCGGTTTCATCCATATCGGCACTGAATCCGCGGCGCCGCCGGACCGTCCGCGCCCCGATCTCGCCGCCAAAACCACCTGGGTTTCGTCTTGATCCTTCAGGCGTTTTTTCTCGCCTTCGCGCAAATCGGCGACCGACCGTTCCGCAAGGTACTGATGCTGGGCGTTCTGCTGACCCTGGCGCTGCTGGTCGCGGCAACGGTCGGGTTGCTGTGGCTGGTACAGACCTACTTCGGCGATGGTATGACCCTGCCCTGGATTGGCGAGGTGCAATGGGTCGACAGCCTCTTCAGCGCCACCTCGATCCTGGTGATGCTGTTCCTGTCAATCTTCCTGATGGTGCCGGTGGCCTCGGCCATAACCTCCTTTTTTCTCGACGAGATCGCGCAGGCGGTCGAAGACCGGCACTATCCCCAACTACCCGAGGCCCGCAACGTCCCCTTTGCCGAGGCGCTGAGCGACTCGGTCGCCTTTCTTGGTGTCCTGATTGTCGCGAACCTCCTTGGTCTGGTCGTCTATCTCATCTTTCTGGTCACAGCCGTTCTCGCGCCCTTTGCGCCCTTCGTGTTTTACGCGCTGAACGGGTACCTGCTCGGGCGCGAATATTTCACATTGGTCGCGATCCGCCGCATCGGCCGCAAAGAGGCCACCCGCATGCGCAAGCAATACGGCAGCACCGTTTTCCTAGCCGGCGTATTGATGACAGTTCCACTGACGGTGCCCGTCGTGAACCTCTTGGTGCCGGTTCTGGGTGCCGCGACCTTCACCCACCTCTTTCACATGCTCAACAAAGAGCGTTAAGAAATCCTTGCCCAACGGCAGGATCCTTGCGATTTTCGGACTTATCCACAGAAATTCGCACCGGATGGACGCAAAGACCATCCTGAGCCTCAATGCCAGCACGAAAGGCCACAGGCTTAAACCTGCGGCCCATTTCAATCTAACAAAGATCTCGAAAATTCAGCCGCGGTACTCGGTTCCGAACACCTCTTATCGCGGCAGCGCGCGATAGAACCAGTCGAAGTCTTCCAGCGTGATCCAGTTGGACAGGATGATCCCGGAAATGATGACCCAGAGCACGAAGGCAACCGCCGTCGTATAAAGTGCCTTCTTGCGAAGATGATGCGACTCCGGCGCCCCGGCATGGGTGCCGGGCACGATCTGGCCTAGATCCCCCTGCGTTTTCACGCGGATGGGGATAGCCACAAAAAACGTCATGAACCAGATGACGATGAACAGCACGATGGCCGATGTAACGCCCATGTCAGGCTCCTTTCAGCGACGGCTCAGACCTGTTCGAGTTCGACAAGACAGCCGTTGAAATCCTTGGGGTGCAGGAACAGCACCGGTTTCCCGTGCGCGCCAATTTTGGGCTCTCCATTGCCCAGCACCCGTGCGCCGGTTTCCTTGAGGTGGTCGCGCGCCGCGATGATGTCATCGACCTCGTAGCAGACGTGATGCATGCCACCCGCAGGGTTCTTTTCCAGAAACGCCTTGATCGGGCTGTCATCGCCCAGCGGATAAAGCAATTCGATCTTGGTATTGGGCAGCTCAATGAAAACCACCGTCACGCCATGATCCGGCTCGTCCTGAGGCGCACCGACCTTGGCGCCAAGCGCATCGCGATACTGGGCCGAGGCAGCCTCGAGATCCGGCACGGCAATGGCAACATGGTTAAGTCGGCCGATCATCGGCACCTCCCTCAATAGATATCCCGCCCGGTTATGAGGCCCCGCCCGGCCAAGAGCAAGCCCAGCATTGTCGCAGCCCGCCGTCCGGGGAAAGCCGCCTGTTAACCTCGCGTTAGCCACCGGTCCCTAGCCTAGAGCCAAGCAATCGAAAGGAACTTTGTCATGGCCGATTCGGACCCGCTTCAGCAGCCCCACACCATGCCGACTGCCAGCCGTCCGTTGCTGGGCCTGACGATCCTGGTGGTGGAAGACAGCCGTTACGCCAGCGAAACCATGCGTCTTTTGTGCCTGCGCAGCGGGGCGCGCATCCGTCGCGCCGATTGCCTGAAATCCGCTCGGCGCCATCTTCAGGTCTATCGCCCCTCGGCGGTGATCGTCGATCTTGGTCTGCCCGATGGGTCCGGGCTTGAACTTATCTCGGAACTGAACCGCGCCGCGCCGCGCGTCGGTATCCTGCTGGCAACCTCCGGCGATGACAACGCCGAACAGGCCGCGATGGCGGCCGGGGCGGATGATTTCCTTGCCAAGCCAATCACTTCTCTGGCGGTGTTCCAGTCGGTGATCATCGGACGCCTGCCGCCCGAGCGACGTCCTTTCACCCTGCACCCCGTCAGCGAGGTTGTCGTAGAACCGGATCCGATTGCGCTTCAGGACGATCTGGCCCATGTGGCCGATGTCCTGAGCGCGGATACCGAGGGAGGAACACTCGATTATCTTGCGCAGTTCATTGGCGGCATCGCCCGCAGCGTCGATGACACGCCGCTGGCCGAGGCGGCCGACAACCTTGCGAAATCACGCCGTGATGGCACGCCTGTCGGCCCCGCGACCGCTCTGATCGCCGGGCTGGTCAACGAAAGACTGCAACAGAGAAAGGCCATTTGACATGATCGAGACATTTCTGATCGCCCTCTTCGCCATGCTCGTCGCCCTTTACGTGCAAGCCCGAAAAGCCGCCCGCGAAATACGCAAACACCGAGAAGAAAGCGGCATCGCTACCCTTGGCACGATCATCCTCGACCCGGCTGACTGAAACATCAGGATCGAGCGCTAGTAGCCCGGATTCAAACCGATTTCAGGTTTCTCTTTAGGCAAACTGATCAGGCTTCGGGCGGCAATCCCTGATCCAGCAGCGCCGGGTCGTCCGACACCCGAATCTTGCGGGTCAGATCGCTCAGCCGTTCGATCTGGCGGCCTTCGGCATCGAAGTTGTCCGGGGACAGCCATTCTGCATAGGCGGCAGACAAGGCGGGCCACTCCCTGTCGATCGCCGCGAACCACGCGGTGTCACGATTGCGCCCCTTCACCACGAGCGCCTGACGGAAAACGCCCTCATAACTGAACCCAAGCCGCTGCGCCGCCGCCCGCGACGGCATGTTCAGCGCGTTGCACTTCCACTCGTAGCGTCGATAGCCGGCCTCAAAAGCCCAGCGCATCATCAGCGCCATCGCCTCGGTCGCTGCGCGGGTCCGCTGCAGGCGCGGTGCATAATTGATATTGCCGACCTCGATCGAACCGGCTGCCGGATCAATCCGGAGGTACGACGCAACGCCACCGTACTGCCCGGTCTCCAGATCCTTGATCGCATAAAAGCAAAACTCCGGATCCGCCGTAGCCTCCTTGACCCAGCGATGATACATCGAAGCCGAGGAAAACGGCCCGACCGGCATGTAATCCCACAGCCAGTCCTCGCCATTATAGGCGGCAAACAAAAGCGCCGCGTGATCCTCGGCACTCAGGGGCTCAAGGCGGGCATATAGCCCCTCAAGCACCGCACCTTCGGGACGGGGCGGAGGGGTCCAGTCCGGCACGGGCAGACCGATGGGGCGGGAAACGCTGAGATTGCTCATCTATCGACTCTATGACCTTCCGTATGCAAGGCAAAGCCCTGAAATCATAATAAAAGACCGGGGTCCGCGCCCATTTGCAACCCCGGAAACACGACCCTTTCAAGCGTGGCCTGATCCAGCCCCGCCATGCCGCGCAAAATCCAGGCCGCCGGGGCGCGCACATCCTGTGTGGGCATCAGGTCGCGCCGCTCGAAAAGGCTCGCCTCGTCCAACCCGGGCCAGTCCCCGTAAACGCGACCGCCGCGAATGGCGCCGCCTGCCATGATCATCGCGCCGCCGGTGCCGTGGTCGGTGCCGCCGGTGCCGTTCAGCCCCGCGGTGCGCCCGAATTCCGTCATCGCAACCACGGCGGTCTTTTGCCAGACCGCCTCGCCCACTCCCGCCTGCAAGGCAAGGATCGTGTCCGCCAGCCGCCCCAGCGCGGGCTGGATCGCGCGGCTCTGGTTGTTATGCGTGTCCCAGCCATTGATCGAAAAGGAGGCGATCCTCGTATCGCCGCGCAGTTGATTGGCAGTGAATTCAGCCACTTTCAGATGCGCTTTCGATGGCGGCGTCGGCGGCGGCGCCATCGGTTCGTCCTCGTCCACCGTCACGCTCAGCGGGCCGGGTTCCTCATCCATGTCCGACAGCATCAGCGCCTCGTTCAGCGCCGCGTGAAAGGCCGGATCGTCCTGCATCACCATCTGCGCCAGCCGCAGCGCCTGCGGACTCAAAACAAGGTTGGCATCGGGCGACCAGTCGGCAACCGGTGCCGGCCCGTTCAGCACCTTCATCTCGCCGTGACCGATGGCAAAAGCGGTGCGCGCCTCAACGCCGCCCACCTCGCCCAGCATCCGGTTGAGCCAGCCATCGCGCGAACCGTTCAACGCATCGGTCCCCGCCTCGAGCAGATCTTGACCGTCGAAATGGCTTCGCTTGTCACGATAAGGCGTTGAAACCGCGTGCACAAATCCAAGCTGCCCCTTGGCCCAAAGCGGCATCAACCGGTTCAGCGCCGGATGCAGCGCAAAGAACCCATCAAGGTCGGGCGCTTCTCCGCCAAGCGCCCCGCGCAACTCTGCATATTCCGGCGCGCCATAGGGGCGCACCACGTCCAGACCGTCCATCGCACCGCGCAGGATGATCACCACCAGCCGCGTGTCCCACGGCGCGGCGGCAAAGCTCATCGGCGTCAGCAGGGGCGAGGCCGCAATCGAACAGCCGATCAGCGACGACCGGGCAAGAAAAGCGCGGCGGGAAAGGGCCTTGGTCATCTCGTGTCTCCTATCGTCTCTGGAAGGCAGGCGCGGCCAGCACCATCCCGATCGCGTCGGACTGGCTCTCGGCGGCGCGGGCGGCAAATTGCACATGTTCATCGGCGAAATCGCCAAGGGTCGAGGCGACGAACCCCATCGGCTCGGGAAGATCCGGGCAAAGCACCTGCGGCGCGCTCACCGCCCAGCGCAGCCGCATCGCCACGCCCTGCGGCGTGATCCATGCCGCGTCCTGCTCTGGCCAGCCGTCTGGCCCGTTCGGATCCTGCCAAGGCTGACCCATGTCGCGGAGCGGATTGACCAGCGTGCGGCGCATGTCGCGCCGCCGCAGCCGCCCCACGTGGTCAGGGTCGACTGCCAGCGCCCGCCAACCCGAGGCGATGAAATCCACCGGCGGTTTGACATTGCCGCGCGGCGTGTCCCAGGCGGCGGGGTGTTCCAGCAGCGCCGAGTAGACCGCCATCAGATCGCCCCCACTCGCCAGGTAGCGCTCGGTCACATGCGTCAGCAGACTTTCGTCCGGCGTATCCGACACGAAATGCACCGCCAGTTTCGACGCGATATGGCGCGCGGTCACCGGATGCACCGCAAGGTCGTGCAGCGCCTCAAGCACCGGTTCAAGCCGCGCCGGATCGCCGCCGTAACTCTTCCCCATGATCTGCTCCGCCCCGGGCTCGGCAAACCCCCGTCGAAACCGGAACCCCTCGCCGAATCCAAAGGTCAGGCCGGTAAACAGTTCGGCCAGCTGGCGCACGTCATCCTGACTGTAAGGCCCGCCGACCCCCAGCGTATGCAGTTCCATCACCTCGCGGGCGAGGTTTTCGTTCAGCCCTTCCAGCCGGTCATTGCGATTTACCGCCTTGCTATTCGGCCCGGTAGAGCGGTTCTGATCAAGGAAATGCAGCATCAGCGGATGCGTCACCACGGCGCTCAGCATATCGCCAAAGGTGGCGGTTACATTGGGCCGGATCGCATCCTCGATGTAGGGCGCGGTCGCTGTGCGCAGCAGCCCGATCTTGCCCTTCGCGGTGAAATGATCGGCCCAGAAGGCGACAAGCCGCTCGCGAAACCCGCTTTGCGTATGGGTGCAACGCAGCATCGCCCGCATCGCCCATTCCATGCCCACCTCGTTCTGCGCGCGGCGGGCTTCGCGATAAGCCTCGCGTTTTTCCTGATCCTTGGTTTTCTGGAACGCCTTGCGCAATTTCCGCGTCTCGACCACCCAGGCGCTGAACCGGTCAAAGCTGTCGATGGGAAACCGCGCGGCCATTTCGTCCGGCGCCGCAAGCGCGGTCAGCATGGCCTCGGGCGAGGCAGGCGGCGCGACCGACGGCGACATGCCATAGCCAAATCGCACTTCGGCAAGCTGTGCGGAAAAACCCATGTTTCTAACCCCTTGGCACGTGTCCCAAAGACCCAGGACCTGTCGGCAGTTCGTCGCGATGATCCACCGCTCTCACGGATATAACGCACAAGAGCCAAAAATCCGTCGCGAGCGCGGCAATTTTTCGCGAAACCCGAAGGCCCCTCGCCGCGTTTCCTTCGCACATTTAAAGGGAGCACCCAGATGACCGACATTTACAGCGCCATCAAGGCAGATCACGACAATCACCGCAAGCTTCTCGACCGGATCGAACATACCTCCGGCGACAGCAACGACCGCCGCGACGCCTGGGATGAGTTCTACCGCGATGTCAAAAGTCATGCCGCCGCCGAAGAGGAAACATTCTATTCCAAGCTGATTTCCAAGACATGGGGTCAGGACGCGGCCCGCCATTCCGTCCACGAACACCAGCAGCTCGACGATATCATGGAAGAGCTGAACGAAATGGACATGAGCCTTGGCGGTTGGCTGCAAAAGTTCAAGAAACTGCGCCACGATTACGAACATCACATAGACGAGGAAGAGGACGAGGTGTTCTCCCGCGCCCGCGAAGTCATCGATGAATCCGACCTCAAGGGCTTTGGCGACCGGTTCGAGGCCCGCAAGGCCGAAGAGGTCAAACTGATCGCCAAGAAACGCGAAGACAGTCTCGAAGACTGACAGGCGAAAGCCTGAGAGACGCAAAAAGGTCGTGGCGGAACCTACCCCGCCACGGCCTTTTCCTTAACTTAATCCGTTGTTATTCCTTGGGAAGTACCCGCAGCCCCAACTCCATGAGCTGGTCGCTTGTCGGATCCGACGGCGCGTTCATCATCAGGTCTTCGGCACGCTGGTTCATCGGGAACATGATGACCTCGCGGATATTCGCCTCCTCCGCCAGCAGCATCACGATCCGGTCGATCCCGGCGGCGCAGCCCCCGTGCGGCGGTGCGCCATACTGGAACGCGTTGACCATACCGCCAAAGCGTTTCTCGACTTCTTCCTTACCGTAACCGGCAATTTCAAACGCCTTGAACATGATCTCCGGTCGGTGGTTCCGGATCGCGCCCGACACCAGCTCGTACCCATTGCAGGCGAGGTCATACTGATAGCCCAGCACCTCGAGCGGATCGCCTTCCAGCGCCGCCATCCCGCCCTGCGGCATGGAAAACGGGTTATGCTCGAAATCGATCTTGCCGGTTTCCTCATCCTTCTCGTAGATCGGAAAATCGACGATCCACGCAAAAGCAAAACGGTCCGTGTCGGTCAGGCCCAGTTCCTCGCCGATGACGGTGCGCGCCTTGCCTGCGACAGTCTGGAACGCCGCCGGCTTGCCGCCAAGGAAGAAGGCCGCATCGCCGACGCCAAGACCCAGCTGCTGCCGGATCGCCTCGGTCCGCTCGGGGCCGATGTTCTTGGCCAGCGGCCCTGCTGCCTCCATACCCTCGCCCTGATCCCGCCAAAAGATATACCCCATCCCCGGCAGGCCCTCTTTCTGGGCAAATGCGTTCATCCGGTCGCAGAACTTGCGCGACCCGCCCGTCGGCGCAGGGATAGCGCGGATCTCGGTGCCTTCCTGCTCCAACAGCTTGGCAAAAATCGCAAAACCGGACCCGGCAAAATGCTCGGAAACCACCTGCATCTTGATCGGGTTGCGCAGGTCGGGCTTGTCGGTGCCATACCAAAGCGCCGCATCGCGATAGGAAATCTGCGGCCACTCAGCCGGCGCATCGACCTTCTTGCCGCCGCCGAATTCCTCGAACAAGCCCGCGATCACCGGCGAGATCGTGTCGAACACATCCTGCTGCTCGACAAAGGACATCTCCATATCGAGCTGGTAGAAATCGGTGGGCGAGCGATCGGCGCGCGGGTCCTCATCGCGGAAACAGGGCGCGATCTGGAAATACTTGTCAAAGCCCGACACCATGATCAGCTGCTTGAATTGCTGCGGCGCCTGCGGCAGCGCGTAGAACTTGCCCGGGTGCAAACGGCTCGGCACAAGAAAGTCGCGCGCGCCCTCGGGCGACGAGGCGGTGATGATCGGTGTCTGGTATTCGCGGAACTTGCGATCCCACATGCGCTTGCGAATGCTTGCCACCACGTCGGAACGCAGGGTCATGTTGCGCTGCATCGCCTCGCGGCGCAGGTCGAGATAACGATAGCGCAGACGGGTTTCCTCAGGATATTCCTGATCCCCGAACACGATCAGCGGCAGCTCTTTCGACGCGCCCAGCACCTCGATGTCACGAATGAACACCTCGATCTCGCCGGTCGGCAGCTTGGGGTTCACCAGTTCCGGATCACGCGCTTTCACCTCGCCATCGATGCGGATACACCATTCCGAGCGCACCTTTTCCACCTCGGCAAAGGCCGCGCTGTCGGGATCGCACAGCACCTGGGTCACGCCGTAATGGTCGCGCAGGTCGATGAAAAGAATGCCCCCGTGGTCGCGGACCCGGTGCACCCAGCCCGACAGGCGAACGGTTTCGCCCACATTTTGGGCAGTCAGGTCGGCGCAGGTATGGCTGCGATATGCGTGCATTACTCAATCCTTCAAGGGCGTTTGGCGGGTCGCGCCGATACAGCCCGACAGCCACCGGAAGTCAAGGCCCCCCGCGAATCCCGGCATTTATCAAAAAAATGTTTGGAAAACGCCGTTCTAGAGCTATTCTTCTGACCGCGCTTGATAAAAGTGTTAACAAAACCTTTCTCGGGTGAATGAGATGTGGCAAACCATTTTTGAAAAAATGGTGTCGCGGCTGATCCAGAGCGGAGAACTACGCGTCACCTATCCAGACGGACGGACACAGACCTTCGGCCCCGGTGGCACCCTTACCGCCGCCATCCACATACAAGACAAGGCGCTGTTCAAGGGCCTCTGCACCCATCCCGACCTCGCTCTCGGCGAGGCGTACATGGATGAACGCCTCACCATCGAAAACAATGACATCGAAGGGCTGATCAAACTGGTTCTGCGCAATGCCTATACCAATGTCCTGCCGCCTTGGGTGCAATTCGCCGACCGCACCCGTTTCGCTCTCGGCCGCTGGATCCAGCGCAACACCCCGGAACTGGCCCGCTCCAACGTCTCGCACCATTACGACCTTTCCAACGATTTCTACCGGCTCTTCCTCGACGAGGACATGCAATACAGCTGCGCCTATTTCACCGATCCCGCGATGTCGCTCGAAGAAGCGCAGATCGCGAAAAAGACCCATATCGCGCAGAAACTGCAAATCGAACCGGGCATGCGTGTGCTCGACATCGGCTGCGGCTGGGGCGGCATGGCCATCACCCTCGCCCGCGACTACGGCGCCCGGGTAACCGGGGTCACGCTCTCCAGCGAACAACTCGCCCTCGCCCGCGAACGCGCCGCCAAACAGGGCCTCTCCGAAGTCATCGACTTCCGCCTGATCGACTACCGCGAAATGAACGAACCCTTCGACCGCATCGTATCGGTTGGTATGCTCGAACATGTGGGCCTGCCTCATTACGCGGAATATTTTGACAAGGTAAGCGACCTGCTGACCCCCGATGGCATCGCCCTGATCCACACCATCGGGCGCAGCGGACCGCCGATGGCGGAGTCCGAATGGATCACCAAGTACATCTTCCCCGGCGGCTATGTCCCCTCCCTGTCGGAACTTGCCCCGGCGATCGAGAAATCCGGCCTCTGGAATACCGACCTCGAAGTGCTGCGCCTTCATTACGCGATGACCCTGCGGCACTGGCTGCAGCGCTTCGATGCCAATATCGACAAGGTGCGCGAAACCCATGACGACCGCTTCATCCGCATGTGGCGTTACTACCTGACGGTCTGCTTCCTCGCCTTCGAGGAACAGAAACAGGCAGTATTCCAGTTCCAGCTGACCCACCGGCGCGACGCGGTCCCGATCACCCGCGATTACCTTTACCACGATCACGGCCCAAGACGTCAGGCCGCGGAATAAGCCCACACGCCCCGGCAGAGCGTCCCGCCCCTTCTTTGGGTCCTAAAATATCCCCGCCGGAGGCATGAAAACTTTTGCCCCCGCCCTCCGCAGGCGCCACGCGGCAAATGAGGCGCAAACGCCCCCTTGCACCTGCTTGCTCCATGCCTATAACGCAGGACAATTTGGGCGCGCCTGCCAGCCGCGCTCCCCGCATTGCAATTCAAGAGGGGCCGTGACATGCCAAAAAGAACCGATATCAAATCCATCATGATCATCGGCGCCGGCCCCATCATCATTGGACAGGCCTGCGAGTTCGACTATTCCGGCGCACAGGCCTGCAAAGCCCTGCGCGAAGAAGGCTACCGGGTCATCCTCGTGAACTCCAACCCCGCCACGATCATGACCGACCCGGGCCTGGCCGACGCCACCTATATCGAACCGATCACCCCCGAGGTCGTGGCCAAGATCATCGAAAAGGAACGCCCCGACGCGCTCCTGCCGACCATGGGCGGGCAGACCGGCCTGAACACTTCGCTGGCCCTCGAAGAGATGGGTGTGCTGGAAAAATTCGGCGTCGAAATGATCGGCGCCAAGCGCGAAGCCATTGAAATGGCCGAAGATCGCGCGCTGTTCCGCGAAGCGATGGACCGGCTCGGCATAGAGAACCCCAAGGCAACCATCGTCACCGCCCCGACCGGCGCCAATGGCAAGAAAGACCTCAACGCCGGTGTGCAGCTCGCGCTCGAGGCGCTCGAGCATGTGGGCCTGCCCGCGATCATCCGCCCTGCCTTTACCCTTGGCGGCACCGGTGGCGGCGTTGCCTACAACCGCGACGATTACGAACACTACTGCCGCTCGGGCATGGACGCCTCACCGATGGGCCAGATCCTCGTCGATGAATCCCTTCTAGGCTGGAAAGAGTTCGAAATGGAGGTGGTGCGTGACACCGCCGATAATGCGATCATCGTCTGCTCCATCGAGAACGTCGACCCGATGGGCGTACACACGGGCGATTCGATCACCGTCGCCCCGGCGCTCACGCTGACCGACAAGGAATACCAGATCATGCGCAACGGCTCGATCGCCGTGCTGCGCGAAATTGGTGTCGAAACCGGCGGCTCCAACGTGCAATGGGCGATCAACCCTGAAGACGGCCGCATGGTCGTGATCGAGATGAACCCGCGTGTCTCCCGCTCCTCGGCGCTGGCCTCCAAGGCCACCGGCTTCCCCATCGCCAAGATCGCGGCCAAGCTCGCCGTCGGCTACACGCTGGACGAGCTCGACAATGACATCACCAAGGTCACCCCGGCCTCCTTTGAGCCGACCATCGACTACGTGGTCACTAAGATCCCGAAATTCGCGTTTGAGAAATTCCCCGGCTCCAAGCCTGAACTCACCACCGCGATGAAATCCGTGGGCGAGGCCATGGCCATCGGCCGCACCATTCACGAATCGCTGCAAAAGGCGCTCGCCTCGATGGAATCCGGCCTGACCGGCTTCGACGAGATCGAAATCGCCGGGTTCGACGCCTCCCAGCCTGAGGATTCCGCAGATAACAAGGCTGCGCTGGTCAAGGCGATCAGCCAGCAGACCCCGGACCGGATGCGTACCATCGCGCAGGCGATGCGCCACGGCATGAGCGATATCGACATCCACGGCGTCACCATGTTCGACCCGTGGTTCCTTGCCCGGATCCGCGAAATCGTCGAAACCGAAGCCGACCTGCGCAAGAACGGCCTGCCCACCACCAGCGAAGGCCTGCGCGCGGTCAAGATGATGGGCTTTACCGATGCCCGTCTCGGCAAGCTCACCGGCCGCGACGAAGACAACGTGCGCCGCGCCCGCCGCAATCTCGACGTGAACGCGGTGTTCAAGCGGATCGACACCTGCGCCGCCGAATTCGAGGCGCAGACCCCCTATATGTACTCGACCTATGAAACCCCGGTCTATGGCGAGGTCGAATGCGAAGCCCGCCCCTCCGACCGCAAAAAGGTCGTGATCCTCGGCGGCGGCCCGAACCGGATCGGTCAGGGCATCGAGTTCGACTACTGCTGCTGCCATGCCTGTTTCGCCCTCACCGACGCGGGCTATGAAACCATCATGGTCAACTGCAACCCGGAAACCGTATCGACCGATTACGACACCTCCGACCGGCTCTATTTCGAACCGCTGACCTTTGAACACGTGATGGAAATCCTGCGGGTCGAACAGACCAACGGCACGCTCCACGGTGTCATCGTCCAGTTCGGCGGCCAGACCCCGCTGAAACTCGCCAATGCGCTCGAAGCCGAAGGTATCCCGATCCTTGGCACCACCCCCGACGCCATCGACCTCGCCGAGGACCGTGAGCGGTTCCAGGATCTCGTCAACCGCCTCGGGCTGCGCCAGCCCAAGAACGGCATCGCCTCGACCGACACGCAGGCGCTTGAAATCGCGGACGAAATCGGCTTTCCGCTGGTGATCCGCCCGTCTTACGTTCTGGGCGGCCGCGCGATGGAAATCGTGCGCGACATGGACCAGCTCAAACGCTACATCCGCGACGCGGTGGTGGTGTCCGGCGACAGCCCCGTACTACTCGACAGTTATCTCTCCGGTGCGATCGAGCTGGACGTAGACGCGCTCTGCGATGGCAAACAGGTCCATGTGGCCGGCATCATGCAGCATATCGAAGAGGCCGGCGTCCATTCGGGCGACAGCGCCTGCTCCCTGCCGCCCTACTCGCTCTCGAAAGAGATCATCGACGAGATCAAGAAACAGACCGAGGCGCTGGCCCACGGGCTGAACGTCGTCGGGCTGATGAACGTGCAGTTCGCCGTCAAGGCCAACGAAAAAGGCGAAGACGAGATCTTCCTGATCGAGGTCAACCCACGCGCGTCGCGCACCGTGCCGTTCGTCGCCAAGGCCACCGACAGCGCCATCGCCTCGATTGCCGCCCGTGTCATGGCGGGCGAGCCGCTCTCGAACTTCCCGATGCGCGCGCCCTATGACACCGATGCCGATTACGATGACGTCCTGCCGCTGGGCGATCCGATGACGCTGGCCGACCCCGACATGCCGTGGTTCTCCGTGAAGGAAGCAGTGCTGCCGTTCGCCCGTTTCCCCGGTGTCGACACCATCTTGGGGCCGGAAATGCGCTCCACCGGCGAAGTCATGGGCTGGGACCGCTCCTTCCCCCGCGCCTTCCTCAAGGCGCAGATGGGCGCGGGCAACCCGCTCCCGCGTGAAGGCCGCGCCTTTCTCTCGATCCGCGACATGGACAAGACTGCCCAAATGCTGGATGCGGCGCAAACCCTTGTGTCGCTTGGCTTTGACATCGTCGCCACACGCGGCACCAAGGCCTGGCTCGACGGGCATGGCGTGCCTTGCACCGCCGTGAACAAGGTCTACGAGGGCCGCCCCGACGTGGTCGACATGATGAAAGACGGTGGCATCCACCTCGTCATGAACACCACCGAGGGCACCCAGGCGGTCGAGGATTCCAAGGGCATCCGCTCCGTCGCGCTTTATGACAAGATCCCCTATTTCACCACCGCCGCCGGTGCCCATGCCGCCGCACAGGCGATCAAGGCGCAGGCCGAAGGGGATGTCGGCGTCAAGGCGCTTCAGGGCTAACGAGATCGTGGCCTGCCTTCGGGCGGGCCGTTTTGCATCCGGGCATAACCGGATGCCGTGCCAGACCTGTCGCAAATTTCCAACGCCCCGGATATAAATCTCGCCAAAATCGCCCCGCCCGGCCGCGTCCGCAAGATTTGATTGACCCCGTCACCGACAGCTTTCTACAATTTCGGCCAACCAGAACTGGTAAAAGACAAGCGCCGCAAAAGTGGCCGACACCAATTGACCGGAGCAGTCCCAATGCGTATCGCAATCGCCCTTCTTGCCCTGACGGCCCTTTCCGCCTGCATCAACGTGGTGCCGCTCGTCCCCTTCGTCTGACGCGACACTGGCATTTGCTGCACTGCGGCGGTGTACAGGGAGTGCACGGCTTGTGCACGGGCTGTGCATGGCTGCTGCACAGACCTGAAACCGCGCGTCACTACCGGCCGCTGCGTTAACTTTTGCAGGTCTTTACCCTTCCCAGCCTTCCCGGTTAACAGGGCGGACGGTCCACCGCTCAACCCTTGCGAGCGACCTGCGCCCGATATAGTTTTGTCAGACACAAGCAAAGGAAAGCTCTGGTGCCCCACATCCCCGCGATAACCGGAACCGGTGTCTTTACACCCGAACAGGTCATTACCAACGCGGAACTGGTTACCGCTTTCAACGCCTATGCCGAGCGTTACAATGCCGAACACGCGGATGAGATCGCCGCAGGCACGCTGGAGGCAAAAGCCCCCTCTTCCGAGGAATTCATCGTCAAGGCCTCGGGGATCGAACAGCGCTACGTGGTTGATAAATCGGGCATTCTCGACCCGACCCGCATGTATCCCGCGCTGCGTCAACGCAGCGACGACGAACCCTCTCTGATGGCGGAAATGGCGCTGGACGCGGCGCAAAAGGCGCTGGCGATGGCCGGTCGCAAGGGCGAAGACATCGATCTGGTGATCTGCGCCGCCTCGAACATGGAACGCGCCTACCCGGCGATGGCGGTGGAAATTCAAAGCCTTATCGGCGCGGGCGGCTTTGCCTTCGACATGAACGTGGCCTGTTCCTCGGCGACCTTCGGCATTCAGGCCGCCGCCGACATGGTCCGCGCGGGCTCGGCCCACCGGGCGCTGGTGGTCAATCCGGAAATCTGCTCGGGCCACCTGGAATGGCGCGACCGCGACTGCCATTTCATCTTTGGCGATGTGGCCACCGCGACGATCATAGAACCCGCCGACGAAGCCAAGGACGGCTATTTCGAAATCCGCTCGACCCGCTGCGCCACGGAGTTCTCCAATAACATCCGCAATAACAACGGCTTCCTGCGCCGCTCGCGCCCCGATGGCGTAGCCGACCGCCGGGACATGCAGTTCATGCAGAACGGGCGGAAAGTCTTCAAGGACGTCGTGCCCATGGTCAGCCAGCACATCATGTCCCACCTCGGGAAGGAACATGTCGAGCCTGACCAGCTGAAACGGCTCTGGCTGCATCAGGCCAACAAGTCCATGAACGATTTCATCGGCCGCAAGGTTCTGGGACGCGAACCCGCCCCCGGAGAACAACCCAATATCCTTCAGGATTACGCCAATACCTCCTCCGCCGGATCGATCATCGCCTTTGCCAAGAATTCCGAGGATTTCGCCGAAGGCGATCTAGGCGTGATCTGCTCTTTCGGTGCCGGCTATTCCGTGGGCTCGGTGCTTCTAGAGCGCCACGGTTAATATCGCCTGAAGAGAACGTCCCGTGGCGAAACTGTTTTTCAATTACTCCACGATGAATGCTGGCAAATCGACGATTCTGCTGCAAGCATCTCACAACTACCGCGAAAGCGGCATGGAAACCTACCTGCTGACGGCCCGCATAGACAACCGCGCCGGCACCGGGAGGATCGCGTCGCGTATCGGTATCGCGCAAGAGGCAGACCTTTTTTCCCCGGGCGATGACCTGTTTGAGCGGATCTCAAAACGGCTCGAAACCGGCCCGGTCGCCTGTATCTTCGTGGACGAGGCCCAGTTTCTCGAACCCGCGCAGGTCTGGCAACTCGCCCGCGTGGTCGATGACCTGAAACTGCCGGTACTGGCCTATGGGCTGAGGGTCGACTTCAAGGGAGAACTCTTCCCCGGCTCCGCCACCCTCCTGGCGCTTGCTGACGAAATGAGAGAAGTCCGCACGATCTGCAAATGCGGGCGCAAAGCGACGATGGTCATACGTCAGGACGAAGACGGACGCGCCATCCTCGAAGGCGCTCAGGTCCAGATCGGCGGCAACGAAACCTACGTCTCCCTATGCAGGCGTCACTGGCGCGAAGCCGTCGGCGACACCGCAGAACGCGGTCGTCATACAAGCTGATATCTCGGCGCTTTCCGTAATTTTAACGAGAAGAAGTAAAAGAGCATCCTCATCTTCTTCTCGTCTTTAAATACGGAAAGCGGGACATCTCAACACATGCAAGGCTGGCGTTCAGTGCAGGCGGCCGCCGCTCGGCACATTCTGATCCGGGCCGATGAGAACGACTTCGCCATCTTCATCCGGCAGGCCGAGGACCAGCACTTCGGATATGAAACGCCCGATCTGGCGCGGTGGAAAGTTGACCACGGCCAGGACCTGTTTGCCGATCAAGCCTTCGGGTTCGTAATGTGCGGTGATCTGGGCAGAGGACTTGCGCTCACCGATGTCACCACCGAAATCGACCCATAGCTTAATCGCCGGTTTACGCGCTTCGGGATAGGGTTCGGCGCGGGTGATCGTGCCAACGCGCACGTCCACCTTCAGGAAGTCATCGAAATCTATTTCAGCCACGGGAAAGCTCCTTGGACCTGTCGGCGGCTGCCGCAACCGCTTTTTTCAGCAATGGAGGGAAACCGGTCTGTTCATCCATAAGGACTTCGAGCGCGGCCTGTGTCGTCCCGTTGGGACTGGTGACATTGACGCGCAGCTGTGCGGGGGTTTCTTCGGCATCTTCAGCCAGGGCACCGGCTCCGGCGACAGTGGCGCGAGCCAGCTGCAGCGCGAGATCGGGGGACAGGCCCTGCGCCTCGCCCGCGGCGGCCAGCGTTTCGATCAGGTGAAAGACATAGGCGGGGCCGGAACCGCTGACCCCTGTCACCGCATCCATCTGGCTTTCGCTTTCAAGCCGGACGACCTGACCAACCGCGCTCAGCAGACCTTCGGCCAGGTCGAGCGATTTCGCATCCGTCATGTCGTTGCCGATGATCGCGCTGATACCGCGTCCGACGGCGGCCGGTGTGTTCGGCATGGCGCGGATGATCGGCGTGTTTTCTCCAAGGGTTGCTTCGAAAGCCGAAAGCGGCGTTCCGGCTGCGACGGAGACGAAAAGGGTCGAACCGTTACCGAGAGCCGTCATCGACGGCAGCGCCTCTCCCATCATCTGGGGTTTGACGGCGACAAGGACAATGGCGGGATCCTCGGGCAGATCGGCATTCACATGCACGCCCTGTGCCTTGACCCAATCGGAGGGGTTGGGGTCCAGAACCCACACGGAGGTGGCGGGAAGCCCCTGCTTGAGCCAGCCGGCCAGCATCGCCGAACCCATCTTGCCGCAGCCCAGGAGCACGAGCCCCCGCGCTGCAATTTCCGACATATCCATTTGCACGCCTTCCTGTTGCCGTTTCCGGCGAAAGGTTTACGCGCGGCCGTAAGCCTCTGCAATGGCGACCTGCATCGCCTCTTTCGCGGTGCGGTCTCCCCAGACCATCAGCTGGATCGCGGGGTAATAGCGTTCCGACGCGGCAACGGCCGTATTGATCAGCGTGTCGATCTGTTCGGGGCTGGCCATCTGGCCGCCGCTGAGGACAAGCCCATAGCGGTAGACCATCAGTTTCTGCTCCGCCCAGTAGGTAAAAGCGCCCGCCCAGCACGCATCGTTCATGTGGTTCAAAAGCTCGTAGAGCGGCTGGACCTTTTCCTCGGGCGGTTCCATTTCAAAGGTGCAGACCATCCGCAGGGTTTCGTCGAAACCCGACCATGCAAGGGTGATCGAATAGGTTCGCCACTGGCCTTCGACCGCCATGGCGATCTGGTCATCCCCGATGCGATCGAAATCCCAGTCGTGGTGTTCTGCCAGATGCTCGACGATGTCGATGGGGTGAATGTCTTCTTCCAGGTACTGTTCGGAAAGGGCCATGGTGCCACCTCATGATCTCTAGCGGCGTAGTTTTTGAACCTACAAACGCTAGGTAGCTGCTCTACGGACCGGGGCGACCCCCCGTGCCCGTACTAGATATGGTGGGCGGCAACGCACATTCTGGCAACCCCCTATTTTGGGGATCACTGCAATAAGTTGTGGACATGTCGGGAAAACGCTCAATATCTCGGCTGGGCAGGCCTCGGGCCGGACCGCGCGGATATGCCAATGACATTTTGACCCGACGGGAAGCCGGGCCTCGTCATGGAATCGGTGCGTCTCAGTTCTTGATCTTGGCTTCCAGCGCGGTGATCCGGGCCGAAAGCGCATCGTTTTCCTCGCGCGCCTTCTGGGCCATCGCGCGGACGGCGTCGAATTCCTCGCGGGTCACAAAGTTGCGATCTGCCAGCCAGCGATCCATCATGCCTTTCATCGCTGTCTCAGCTTCGTCCCGCGCGCCTTGCGCCACGCCCATCGCATTGGTCATGAGTTGCGAGATATCGTCAAAAATCTTGTTACGGGTCTGCATCTGTCATCTCCGGGTTGTTAACGCCTATATGGGCCTTCGAACCCGTCGCGGCAAGGTTGACTTGCCCAGAGGAGCAAAGGCAAGAGACGCGCATGAAAGCCCTGATCGAATTTCCCGATATCTCCCCCGACCTGCTGTCCGTTTCGATTGGCGGCTTTGAGCTTGCCCTGCGCTGGTATGCGCTGGCCTATATTGTCGGCATCCTCATCGCCTGGGGGATGGCGGTGCGGGCTGTGCGACGGCCCTCTCTCTGGCCGGGCGAAACGCCCCCGATGACCCCGAAACAGATCGAGGACATGCTGTTCTATCTGGTGCTGGGCATCATCCTTGGCGGTCGGCTTGGCTTCGTGCTTTTTTACCAACCCGGCTATTACCTTTCCAATCCGGGTGAAATCCTGCGGGTCTGGCAAGGCGGCATGTCCTTTCACGGTGGCATGATCGGGGTTCTAGTCGCTGCGTGGCTTTTTACCGCACGCCACAAGATCGACCGCCTGAGCGCGGCAGACCTGATCGCCCATGCAGTGCCGCCGGGTCTGCTGCTGGGGCGGCTGGCCAATTTCATCAACGCTGAGCTTTGGGGCCGACCGACCGACCTGCCTTGGGGCGTCGCCTTTCCGGGCGTGGCCGCACAGGACTGCGGACAGGTTGCCGAATTATGCGCCCGCCACCCCTCGCAGCTCTACGAAGCGGCACTCGAAGGCTTGCTGCTGGGCGCCGTTCTGCTCTGGCTTGCCTATCGTCGGGGGGCATTTCTCCGTCCCGGTCTGGTGATGGGCGTGTTCTTTGCCGGCTACGGGCTGGCGCGTTTCATTGTCGAGTTCTTTCGCCAGCCGGATGCGCAATTCGTCTCACCGGGTAATCCGCTGGGGCTGGCCTGGCAAATCGGCGGGTATGGGCTGACAATGGGGCAGATCCTTTCTCTGCCGATGATCGCGCTGGGGCTTTATTTTGCACTGCGGGCCAAAAGGACTGCGCGATGAGCCTTCTCGACATCATTACCGCCCGCATCCGTAGCGATGGGCCGATCAGCATCGCCGACTATATGGCCGATTGCCTGCTGCACCCGACCTATGGGTATTACGTGACGCGCGACCCGCTGGGCGCTGCGGGCGATTTCACCACCGCGCCCGAGATCAGCCAGATGTTCGGTGAGCTGATCGGGCTGTCGCTGGCGCAGGCATGGATGGATCAGGGCTGCCCCGCGCCCTTTACCCTCGCGGAACTGGGGCCCGGTCGCGGGACGCTGATGCAGGACGCGCTGCGCGCCGCGTCGAATGTGCCGGGATTTGCTGCCGCCCTGCGACTTGTGCTGGTCGAGGCCTCGCCGGTTCTGCGACAGGCGCAAGGCGAGCGTCTGGCCAGCTACGATCCCTCCTGGATCGATTCCGTGGCAGACCTGCCTGAGGCGCCGCTGTTTCTGATCGCGAACGAGTTTTACGATGCCCTGCCCCTGCGCCAGTTTCATCGGGCCGAGGACGGCTGGAGAGAGTGCCGGGTCGGGCTGGACGGCGACCAGCTGACGCTTGGGCTAGCCGGGGCGGCGGCGCAACCGGCGCTGGATCACCGGCTTGAGGATACAAAGCCCGGCGATATCGTGGAATTCTCTCCGGCCGCAACATCCGTAACCGAGGCGATTGCCACCCGCATCGCCGCGCATGGCGGGGCCGCGCTGATCGTGGATTACGGCGACTGGCATTCGCTGGGCAATACCGTGCAGGCGCTGAAAGATCACGAACCGCGCCCCATTCTGGATACGCCCGGAGAGGCCGATCTGACCGCCCATGTGGATTTCGAGACCATCGCGCTGGCCGCCCGCGCGGCGGGTTGCGCTCACAGCCGGTTGGCCCCGCAAGGCGTGTTCCTCGAACGGTTGGGAATTACGCAGCGGGCCGAAGCATTGGCACGTGGGGCGGGCGACAAGGCGCTGTCCGAGATCACCGCCGCACATCGCCGGTTGACGCACCCTGCAGAAATGGGAAACCTGTTCAAAGTGATGGGATTGTTTCCCGTTACCGCGCCACCGCCGCCGGGACTTACCGTATGACTCTGGAAATTCTCACCGCCGAGCCGCTGGCGCCGTTGCGCCACGGCTTCTTTACGCGCAAGGGCGGCGCGTCTTCGGGGATATTCTCGGGGCTGAACTGCGGCAACGGGTCCTCGGACCAGACCGATATCGTGAGCATCAACCGGCATCGGGTGGCCGACGCCATGGGCGTTTCGCCCGACTATCTGGTCGGCGTCCATCAGGCGCATACGGCGGATGTGATAACGGTCACCGGCCCACTCGATGAAATACCGCGCGCAGATGCGATGGTCAGCGCCACGCCCGGCGTTGCGCTTGCCGTTCTGACGGCGGATTGCCAGCCCGTACTCTTTGCCGACCATGAGGCCGGCGTGATCGGCGCGGCCCATGCCGGATGGCGCGGGGCGCTTGACGGGGTGCTCGAGGCGACGCTGGACGCGATGGAAAGCCTTGGCGCGAATCGCGAAGACATCAACGCCGTGATCGGCCCGTCGATCAGCCAGCGGGCCTATGAGGTCGGGCCGGAATTCCTTGACGATTTCATGGCCGAAGACCCGCAGAATTCCCGTTTCTTCGCGGGTGGTGAAGGCGACAGAATGATGTTCGACCTGCCCGCCTACGGGCTGCACCGCTTGCGCAGCGCGGGAATAGGCCACGCGGAATGGACCCGGCATTGTACCTACTCCGACTCGGACAGGTTCTATTCCTACCGGCGCAGCACCCATCGTAGTGAAGCCGATTACGGGCGGCTGATCTCGGTCATCCGGCTTTGATGCGAATCCCCTGCGGGGGATTCGTCGCAATTGTGGCAAAGCCTCACGGGGACTCTCGCCAATCTCGTGCCCCCTCGGAATGTCCTGATTTCCGCTGAATTGAATCTCTCAACGATTCCAGTGCGCTTGCATCGGGCTGACCACGACTTTCGCCAGCTAAGAAAATTTCCGGATTCTCCCAAAAGCCGCCATATCTCTGCCTCAAACAGAAGCGACATTAACCAAGACGCACCGGACAACAGAGAACGCGAACGGATGCGCCGCGACAAACGAGGAGAGACAGAATGAAAAACAATAACCGTTTCATCAAATCCGTTGTCGCAGCAGCGCGCAATTCGGAAACCTCCCTGCCCTGGTCACGCGGGTCAAACCGCGCTGCCATGATCGCCCGTCGCGCCAAGGTGGAGACGTCGAAACAACGCTCTGCCTGACGAACTCACGAAATACGCCCAACCAACCGGACGATGCCCCAAACTATCCGGCTGGCTTAGATGCCCGTCCTGTCAGTTTTTGACAGGGCGGGTATCGTTTTTTCAGGGGCCGCTTTCGCTGACGATGGTCCAAGAGATTCGCTTGTCCAAACTCAACCAGCGAAAGATTGCCGATTAATTCATCGCAAATGTGGCGGGATTGAAAAGCCAGTGGGGACAATAACGAAAGTGACCTCGGGTATTGTTTGCGCACAGACACCAATAACAATCAGTCTTTGACAAATTAAGCGAAATACCGCCATTTAACCTGTGTAGCAGATCAATACGTTAATACGTCGATTTGTCGTTGTCGGTGGGGGCCGGCGCAGATCTGACCCAAAAGAAAAGGGCCGGAACAAATGACTCTCCCCACATCGCTTTCCCTGGCGGCGCATCGTGCTGTGCAGACTGCCTCTCCCGATATGAACAATCCGGCCGACCTTCGCGATAAACCTCGTCAGCAGCTTCGCCGCTACGAAGTCACCTCGCTCTTGCCGGATGGGTCGTTTACCGAAGCGCGCCACATCGCCCCTGCCCTGCCCCTGTTCGAAGACGCCTTTTGCGCCTTTTCGCGCGGGGCTCTGATCCCCACCGTATCCGGCCATATCGCGGTCGAGGATCTGCTACCCGGCGACGAGATCATTTCAGCCGAAGGCTCGGTTCAGAAACTGCTCTGGAAAGGCAGCACGACGCTGGTGCCCGGACGCCCCGGCCCGCAGGGACGCAACATGCGCCTGACCCGCTTTATGGCGGATGCCTTTGGCATGCAGCGCCCGCTATCCGATGTCGTGGTCGGCAGCGCCGCCCGCGTCCTTTACACGCCGCCGCACCTTCGCAACGCCCATGACAGCGGCCACAAGCTAACCCTGGCACAGGAATTCGTTGACGGGATGAGCGCGATCGAAACCGCGCCTCCGACTCCGGTTGAACTGTTCCACCTCTGTGTAAAGCGTCACTGCACCATCCGTATTGGCGGTCTGGAGTTCGAAACTTACCATCCCGGCACCGGCGCGGCGCGCTCCACCAGCCAGCAGATGCGCAGCATCTTCTTCAACCTGTTCCCGCATATCGAACATTTCGGGGATTTCGGGCCGCTCGCATTCGAGCGCTCGGACGAGGATCTGCACGGCTCGGGAGCGATGATCGCCTGACTTCAAGCCTTTGGCACAGCCAAGCAGCCGCCCCCACGGGGCGGCTGTCTGCGTTTTCAGGCGTCGCGGTTGAGCCGTTCCTCGAGCACGTCAAACGGAACGCCCGGCTCGTCTTTGGCCACGCGGATCACCAGCGATGTCTTGACGCTTGCCACGTTGGCCGTGGTCAGCAGCTCGCCGGTCAGAAAGCTCTGAAAACTGGAAAGATCCGGCGCCACACATTTCAGGATGAAATCGACCTCGCCGTTCAGCATATGGCATTCACGGACAAGCGGCCACTTGCGGCAGCGCGCCTCGAAAGCCGACAGTTCGGATTCAGCCTGGCTGTCGAGCCCGACCATCGCAAAGACCTGCACCTCGAATCCCAGTTCGCGGGCGTTCACATCGGCATGATAGCCGCCGATCAGCCCGGATTCCTCAAGCGTGCGCACACGACGCAGGCACGGCGGCGCAGAAATACCGACCCGCCGGGCCAGTTCCACGTTGGTCATTCGTCCGTCGTCTTGCAACTCGGAGAGTATTTTGCGATCAATCGGGTCAAGTCTTGTCGTGACCATTAGGCGCTCCTGAATTTGCATTTGTTATAGCAGCGTCCCAATTGGGCGCAATAATATTTCGTCTAATTGAAATTATATCAGCCAATTCCGAAATTTTGCCAAACCGTTGAGCAAATCGACCTCGCGGAATTGGGGGTTTAAGCGCGCAGCCCCCGTCGTTATATCGCAATGAACCGGGCTGACTTTTGCGGCTCATCGCATTTTTCGGGGGTTCCCATGGCAACGTCGCGTCATACCAAAGTTCTTATCATCGGGTCCGGACCGGCCGGCTACACGGCGGGCGTCTATGCCTCGCGGGCCATGCTGTCGCCCATCCTTGTGCAGGGCATCGAGCCCGGCGGTCAGCTGACCACCACGACCGAGGTCGAAAACTGGCCCGGCGATACCGAGGTTCAGGGCCCCGACCTGATGGTCCGGATGGAGGCACATGCCAAGGCGATGGGCTGCGAGATCATCGGCGATATCATCACCGATCTGGATCTGTCGAAACGCCCCTTCACCGCCACGGGTGACAGCGGCACGACCTATACCGCCGACGCAGTGATCCTTGCCACCGGTGCGCGGGCCAAGTGGCTTGGCCTGCCCTCCGAGGACAAATTCAAGGGCTTTGGCGTGTCCGCCTGTGCGACGTGTGACGGGTTCTTTTATCGCGGTCAGGAAATCGTGGTGATCGGCGGCGGCAACACGGCCGTCGAAGAGGCGCTGTTCCTGACCAACTTCGCCTCGAAGGTGACGCTGATCCACCGCCGCGACGAACTGCGCGCGGAAAAGATCCTGCAGGACCGTCTGGCCAAGAATCCCAAGATCGAACCGCTGTGGTTCCACCAGCTCGAAGAGGTCGTGGGCACTGACAGCCCGCTTGGCGTCGAAGCCGTGAAAGTGAAACATGTAAAGACCGGCGAGATCACCGAGATCCCGACCAAGGGCGTCTTTGTCGCGATCGGCCACGCCCCCGCCTCGGAACTGGTGCAGGGCCAGTTGGAGCTGCACCACGGCGGCTATGTCAAAACCAACCCCGGCAGCACGGAAACGTCGGTGCCGGGTGTCTTTGCCGCGGGCGATCTGACCGACCATGTCTATCGTCAGGCCGTGACCAGCGCGGGGATGGGCTGCATGGCGGCACTTGATGCCGAACGGTTTCTGGCCGCACAGGGCGATACCGAAGGCAAGGACATGACCGAGCCATTGGGCTATGGCGCACCGGTCGCCGAATAAGCGCCGCGCCCCGCTTGACGAACAAGACGGCCCGGACCAAGGTCCTGGCTAAACTTGAACGGAGCCCCCTTTGAAAAGCCGCTGGCAAGGCAATCTGGCAACGCGGCTGCGCATGGCGTCGGGGCTTGTGCTCTTTACCTATGCCTTGTTCCACTTTCTGAACATCGGGCTTGGCCTCTTCTCATCCGAGCTGATGGAAAGAGCGCAGGACTGGCGGCAAGTCATCACCCGAAGCTGGCCTGGAACGATCCTGATTTACGGCGCGCTGCTCACACATGCCGGGCTTGCGCTTTACAAGCTGGCGCGGCGCAGCACGCTGCGCATGCCGCTTTGGGAGGCTCTGCAGATCGCGCTTGGCCTGCTCATCCCGATCCTGCTGATCGCGCATATTGTATATACCCGTTTTGCGCATGAACTGTTCGGCGTGAACGACGATTTCGCCTATCTGGTAACGCTGATATTTGGTTCAACCGACGCATGGCTGCAGTCGCTCTTGCTGCTGATCGTCTGGGTGCATGCCTGTATCGGATTGAATTTCTGGCTCCGCGCAGAGCTATGGTGGCGACGATTGCGTCCGGTGCTGACATCGCTATCCGTTCTCGTCCCCGGCTTTGCGCTGGTCGGGTTCCTGACCGAAGGACGGCGCGCAGTCTCGCGCATTGCCGATCCAGAAACACGTGCCGCGGTGATTGCGCGTACCAATTGGCCCGATTCCGATGCAATGGCCGCGCTGCTGCGAATTGAGAATATCATCACCGTGATCTTCTGGATCCTGCTTGCGGCGGCGGCGGGCACCTACCTTGTGCGCAAGTTGCTGCGGCGGCGCAAATCCGTGCGCATTCGATATGTAAACGGGCCCGAGATCGTGTCGCCAAAGGGGCCGACCCTGCTGGAGATGTCGCGCGCCAACGGAGTCGCCCATACCTCGCTTTGCGGTGGACGTGGCCGCTGCACCACCTGCCGTGTTCTGGTGGAGGACGGGGCGGACGATCTGGAACCGCCCAGCGAAGCGGAAAAACGCAGCCTTGCCGCCGTCGGCGCCGCGCCGGGTATGCGGCTTGCCTGCCAGATCCGGCCCAAGGCGCCGCTTACCGTTTATCGCGTTTTTCGCCCAGACGGCAGACGCCGCCGCGCCCATGCGAGCCAGGGGCAGGAACGGCGCATGGCGATCCTCTTCCTTGATATTCGCGGGTTTACGGCCCGGACCACGGGGCAGTTACCCTATGACGTGGTGTTCCTGCTCAACCGATTTTTTGATGCCATTGTCCCCGCGATCACCGCAAATGGCGGCGTCGTGGACAAATACCTTGGCGATGGGCTGCTTGCACTGTTCGAAACGCCCGATGAGGCAAGCTCGGCGCAGGCGGCACTGGCGGCAACGACCCGCATCGGCGAAGCCCTTGAAGAGTTTAACCGGACGCTGGCTGAGGAAGGCGCGCCAGAGGTGCGGATCGGCATCGGTCTGCATCTTGGCGAGGTCGTTCTGGGGGAGATCGGGGCAGCCGGAAATGCCCCCCGAACGATCATCGGAGAAACAGTCAACGCGGCCAGCAGGCTGGAAGCCATGACAAAGGAACTGGGTGTCGAAGTTCTTGTTTCAGCTCCGGTCTTGACCAGTGCCGGTATTGAAACGGACCATCTGGACATGGTCAAACTGGCGCTGCGCGGTGTAAACCAGCCGGTCCCGTCCCTTGCTGTGACGCGCGCATCGCATTTGCAAAGCGCCCTCACCCCGACCAATTAAGCCAAAATTTACTCAATTTCCTCAATAGCGACAAAATCCCCTGGCGGCCCTAGACTTTGGCTGCTGACTGAGGCTATGCGCTGCGCGACCGTATATTAGCGGCCAGCCCGTAGACGCAAAAGCGAAAGTTTCCACATGACCATGCTTAGCAATCTAGCTCCTATCCCCGAGCTATATGTTTCATACGACTCCGCGCAGAAACTTAAGGTTGAAGCGGGTGAGTTGAAAAGTCTTGATCTTACCCCGCGCCAGATCTGCGATCTCGAATTGCTTATGAACGGCGGATTTAACCCGCTTAAAGGTTTTTTGACTGAAGAAGATTACAATGGCGTCGTTGAAGAGATGCGCCTTGCCGACGGCACGCTGTGGCCGATGCCGATCAATCTCGACGTTTCGGAGAAATTTGCCGAGACGCTGGAAATCGGTGAAGACATCGCGCTGCGCGACCAGGAAGGCGTGATCCTTGCGACCATGACCGTCACCGACCGCTGGGCGCCCGACAAGGCGCGCGAGGCGGAAAAGGTTTTCGGTGCCGATGACAGCGCCCACCCTGCCGTGAACTACCTCCATAACCAGGCGGGCAAGATCTATCTGGGTGGCCCGGTCACCGGCATCCAGCAGCCGATCCATTACGATTTCCGCGCCCGCCGCGACACGCCGAACGAGCTGCGCGCCTATTTCCGCAAGCTCGGCTGGCGCCGCATTGTGGCTTTCCAGACCCGCAACCCCCTGCACCGTGCGCACCAGGAACTGACCTTCCGCGCCGCCAAGGAAGCGCAGGCCAACCTGCTGATCCACCCGGTTGTCGGCATGACCAAACCCGGTGACGTCGATCACTTTACCCGCGTGCGCTGCTATGAAGCCGTGCTCGACAAGTATCCGGCAGCTACCACCAGTATGTCCCTGCTGAACCTCGCCATGCGCATGGCAGGTCCGCGCGAAGCTGTCTGGCACGGGCTGATCCGCAAGAATCACGGCTGCACCCATTTCATCGTCGGTCGCGACCACGCAGGCCCGGGCAAGAACTCGGCAGGCGAGGATTTCTATGGCCCCTATGATGCACAGGATCTGTTCCGCAAGCATCAGGACGAGATCGGCGTCGAGATGGTCGATTTCAAACACATGGTCTGGGTGCAGGAACGAGCTCAATACGAGCCGATGGACGAGATCGAGGACAAGGACAACGTCACGATCCTGAACATCTCGGGCACCGAGCTGCGCCGCCGTCTGGCCGAAGGTCTGGAGATTCCGGAATGGTTCTCCTTCCCCGAGGTCGTGAACGAGCTGCGCCGCACCAAGCCGCCGCGCTCCAAGCAGGGCTTTACCGTGTTTTTCACCGGTTTCTCGGGTTCTGGCAAATCCACCATCGCGAACGCGCTGATGGTCAAGCTGATGGAGATGGGCGGCCGTCCGGTCACGCTTCTCGATGGCGATATCGTGCGCAAGAACCTGTCTTCGGAACTTGGTTTCTCGAAAGAGCACCGCGACCTGAACATCCGTCGCATCGGCTATGTTGCCTCGGAGATCACAAAGAACGGCGGTATCGCGATCTGCGCGCCGATCGCCCCCTATGCGACGACCCGCCGGGCCGTTCGCGAGGATGTGGAATCCTTTGGCGCCTTTGTGGAAGTGCACGTGGCGACCTCAATCGAGGAATGCGAGCGCCGTGACCGCAAGGGGCTCTACAAGCTGGCCCGCGAGGGCAAGATCAAGGAGTTCACCGGGATTTCTGACCCTTATGACGTGCCGGAAAACCCGGAACTCCGCGTCGAAACCGAAGGCACCGACGTGGACAACTGCGCGCATCAGGTGCTGCTGAAGCTCGAGAACATGGGCCTCATCGCGGTCTGACGCGGAAAGCCCTGTCCAATCGCGCCACCTCTGGTGGCGCGATGCCTCCGGCGGGGATATTTTAAGACCCAAAGAAGCAGGGGCGGTGTCGAAGGCGGCACCGTAGTTTGCCGGACGCTGGCCGTTTGAGAGCCTGGTTTTCCTGCCTGTTTTCAGGCCTCGTCGGATGTCAGCGTGTTGTGAATGGCCTTGGCGGCGCGTGTTTCAAAGTCGCAGAACTTTTCAAGCTCCGGTTTGAGCTTGCGGATCGCCGGCAGGCGCTGCTGAAAATCCGTCTCGCTGGCGTTGCTGATCGCGCGCATGATGTCGTCGCTGTTTGCGCATTCGATGATCGGGCCTGTATCGATGAAATTGCCGAGGTTGGGGCAGCCCCAGTAAATCGGCACCGTATCGCAGAGCAGTGCGTCGATGAGTTTCTCCGAGAAATAATTGCGTTCTTGGACGTTTTCGATAACCACCGAGTAACGGTACGGGGCGAGACCGTCGGATTTCCGGTCAAACGGGTCATACCCGCCGCCCATCACATCCATATCGATGCCTTTGTTTCGGACCGCAGCGACGATCTCGTGGCGCAGCTTGTGGCCGGTCGAGTCGCGCTTGGCCGAGGCGATGAGCGAGAGCATCCTGTTCTTGGTACAGTCCACCTCGCGCCAGTCCGGGACCCATGTGGTACCGTAAGGAAACAGCAGCGCGTTCGGCAGCCGGTCGAGCAGGTCTTGGTTGAAGGTCAGGATCCGGTAGAAGCGGCGATAGCTGAACCTGAGCAATGCGATATGCTTGGCGTGGATGACGGCGGGTTCGCCCATCACCAGCGAGACCTGGGCTGAAATCCCGAGACGCTGCTGGAAATGGGTGATGGTGCGTGGGAAGAGGATGAGGTGATCGCGGCTTGTCAGATCCGCAACGGTCTTACCTGCCAGACGATCCGGACATCCCAGCGGCCAGATCAGATCTGAAACAGGCGTGGTTGACAGACCACGACCCTGACGATGGGCATAGGGCAATACCGAGATGGCAGGCGCGTTTTCCATGTTCACGCCGGTTGATCCGGCAGATCGACCGTGCCGCGCATCAGGACATAGCCTTTTCCCGCGACGCTAATGCCGGTCATGTTCTGCGCCGGCCCGAGCCGACCCACGCGGGCCTGGCCCGGGCGTCCCATCCAGTGTCCCTGCTCAGCGATGAAACTGTCTTTTTCCATCAGGCCGTTATGCCAGAGATAGGCCGCCATTGCCCCGGTCGCAGAGCCGGTGAACGGATCTTCGGGCGGGCTTGGCGGGGCAAGCAGCAGGCGGGAAAATGTGTCGCCCTCCTCAGTGGCGCCGCTCAGAGTGACAAGGAATGGCTCGGCCATATCGTTGGCGGCATAGCCAATGCCCGCTGTCATCTTGCCGAGCTTGTCGGGATCAAGCGTTGCACGGCGCAGGGCGTCGTGATCGCGCAAGACGGTGATGCAGAACGGCAAGCCGGTGGAGACCATGCGCGGTGGCGCGATAATGTCATCGGGATCGAGGCCGATGACACCGGCCACGGTTTCGGCGGCGACGTGGTCTCCGAACTGGGGCGCGACCTGAGTCATTTTGATCAACCCGTCTTTCAATGAGACCGGAACGATACCCGCGCCGGTTTCCAGCCGGATGCTTTCCCAGCGGATCAGGCCACGAGAGTGCAGCGCGGCGACGGTGGCGATTGTCGGGTGGCCTGCAAAGGGAATTTCCCGGGAGGCAAGAAAATAGCGAACGCGAATATCGGCGATCTTCGAGGGGCCGGTAAAGGTGCATTCCACCAGCGAGGTTTCCCGCACGAAATCCATGCAGGTCTGATCATCCAGTCCAGCGCCGTTCAGAACCACGGCGCATCCGTTGCCGCCAAAGGCGCGGTCGGTAAATGCATCGACCCAATCGAACTCGAAACTTGCCATGACTGCGGTTCCTCCTGATCTCTTCGTCCGGGCTTCGCAAGAAACCCGAATGGGTTCAAGCGGTAACAGGCATGATGCTTCGCGGCCTGGGGTGCTTGACCGCCCGCCGTAGAGCGGGTCAGCATCCCGCCGTCAGTTCATCATAGGACGTAATCTTGGCGTTTCACATCAGGGATCCCTTGGGCGATACAGATACGCCCTTTGCCGAGTGGTTCAGTGCCTCGGGGTTTCTCGACAACCGCGCGGGACGGTATCACCTCGCGACAGATTACAACTGGGGTGCCGTGGGAGACGACGCAGGACAGGAAGTCTATTCGATAGCCGACGGGGTGATCGCCTATCAGGCCACGGATTACGGCGGCTATGGCGATGCGCTGGTCGTCTATTACACGATGGCGGATGGGACGCCGTTTTCTGCGGTCTACGGTCATATCGACGTCAGCGCCGACGTCGGCCCGATCTCTTACGGCGCGCAGATCGGGAGTTTGTTCGATCACGCCTCGGATCATCTGCATTTTGCCGTGGCTGCCGGTCATACGCTTGGTGTCTTGCAGGGCTCGGTAACTTATGATCCGACCGCTTATAAAGGCGTCGGCGCGGATGGTGTCGCCCATGTCGATGTGAGCACCGCGTCGGGACCTGTCCGGTATTTCGACCCGGAGGCCTTTCTCGCGACCTATATGAACCCGCGCATCGGTGAGACGGCCCCCGCAGTCACCGGGCGGGCCTATGTCGCGGGCAGTAGCGGCGGTCTTTTCCTGCTTGAGGACGGCGAACTGAGCCACGTTCACCGGAGCAAAGGCTTGCCGGTGTTCCTTGACATGACGCTGGCCGCAAACGGCGGGCTTTTCGGGATCGCCGAGGGCGGACTATATCAGATCAGCCTGCTCGACGGGTCGGCCACGCGATTGACTGACCTTTTTGCCGACGCGAACGCGCTGGGATCCGACTCTGATGGCATGCTTTATGTCGGGTCAGAGAGTGTCGGCAGCATAGATGTTTTCGACTCGGCCACCTTTCGGAAGGTCGATTCAATCTATCTTCCCCAAGCTGTATATGCCGAGGGCGATATCGTGGTTAAGGGGGACAGCCTGTTTCTTGCCACCACAAAGGGAACAATGCTGACCTATGATCTGGCGGCGGGAGAGGTCGTCAGTGATGTGCCGCACGGTATAGCTGATCTGTTTGCGCTTTACTTCGACGATGGACTCTACGGGTTTTCCGGTGAGACATTGTACCGGCTGGATCCCGTAACCGGCGGCAGCGAAACAGTCGCACAACTTGAGGCGGGCGGAACAATTTACAGCGCGGCCAGCCTGCCCGTTGAAAGAGTTACATGTACAAGCGGCGATGACATTCTTTACGCGCCTTTTGACGGGATGGCGACGCGCGGCGCAGCCGGGGGCGACCGTATCCATGGCACAAGGGACGACGATACTTTGTTAGGGAATCGCGGCAAGGACTGGTTGTTCGGCGGCAGTGGCGCGGACAAGCTCAAGGGCGGCAACGGCAATGATAGCTTGATCGGAAACCGGGGGCGCGACAGGCTGATCGGCGGGGAGGACAATGATACGCTTTCCGGCGGCAAGGGTCGGGACGTCCTAATCGGGGGAGCTGGCGACGATATCCTGTCGGGTCAGGCCGGGCGCGATCGCTTTCGTTTCAGCTTTGAGGATGCCGGGCGGGACACGATTACGGATTTCTCTGCCGGGAAAGACAGGCTTTTGCTTGATCAGGAGCTGGTCGGAGGTGCAACGTCAGGCGCCGAAATCGTCGCGGAGTTTTCGCTCCGTATCGGGGCCGACGCAGCGCTTGATTTCGGCAACGTGGAGGTCGTTTTCAGCGGGCTCGTCGACATCACGACGCTCGCCGATGACATCGTGCTGATCTGACAGGAGAGGGCCGCTTTTGCGCGGCAATTGGCAGGCCGCTAAACTGGCCTGCCGCGTTCGTATGTGGCAAACGCCGTGACTTAGTGGACGTTTACAGGCGCCAGATCGTGCTGGCGTGCAAGGGAAAACGCGAGTTTACGGTCGGACACGAGCGCAAGCTGCGCGCCGTCCTGATCGTGTACCGCATAAAGCTGTTCCAGCTCTCCTGCTTCGTCACGGACTTCCTTGGGCAGATCCGCAACGAATACCGGTTTCACGTAAACGATCCGGGGACCGTCACCCTTGAATTCTACGTTGGTATCCATTTCTCACCCTTTCCTTATGTTGATCGTCTGAACCACGGTATCCGGGATGGCCCGGGTCAGATCGACGTGAAGCAGCCCGTTTTCCATGACGGCTTCTCCCACCTCAACGCCTTCGGCGAGTACAAAGGTCCGCTGAAACTGACGCGCGGCTATTCCCCGGTGGAGAAAGACGCGGCCTTCGCTGTCGTCGCGCTGACGACCTCGGATGACCAATTGCCTGTCTTCGACAGTAATGGCGAGTTCTTCCTCGGCAAACCCGGCCACGGCCAGGGTAATGCGGTAGGAATGATCGGAATTCTGTTCGATATTGAACGGCGGATACCCTTCGTTGCCGGACTTTGCGGTACGTTCCAGAAGGCGTTCCAGCTGCTCGAATCCCAGCAGATGCGGGTAAGAGGCAAGAGTTAGTTTCGACACGTTATTCGGCCCTTTTGCACGAAAGCGACACGAGAACACGGTCCCTTTTTGGCAACCGCGCAAGATGAATATGGGGACAACTCGTTGTGTTCACAAGGTCTAGGCGAAAACATCCCTAAGGGTTACAATAAAACCCTGCTAGCAGCCGCGAGTCGCCTTTTATGAATGCACCTATCGATCTGTCGATGAAAACAGATGAAGTGTTGCGTGTCGAACTTGAAGTGTTCAGACGCCAGCACCGCGATCTCGACGAGGCTATTCATGCGCTGGCCGAAAAAGGTACTGGCGATCAGCTTACCATGCAACGGCTCAAGAAGCAGAAGCTGCGGCTGAAGGATATCATTGCACGTATCGATGACAGGCTGACCCCTGACATAATCGCCTGATGGCAGGGTAGCGGGGGCCCGCGCCTTGAAGGCTTGTATTGATGATCTGGATGCAATCCGAACCTGTCTTTGCGACATACTGAAATTCTCGCCGTTTTCCGGATTGGTGCCGGAAATTGCCGGAGCAGACTGGTCGGAGGCAACGACCATGTCGTCGCGCGCACCGGTCTGCGATGCATTTCCGGATGTCATAGAGCTTTGCGCCGATCCAGCCGCACATCCCCGCTTCGCACGGCCGCTGTCCTCACTTCTGGACCGCCTAGGCTGGGTCGCGGATTATCCGTCTCACTCCGTCTTGAAGGACCGGTTCGGGCATGCGGTGCTTTATGCGTCGGATACGCTGGTCATCGGATGCAACCTGACAGCCGCTAGTACGGCCTATCCCGCCCATACGCATCTTGCGCAGGAAGTGTATCTGCCCGTCACCGACAGTAGCGCGCTTTTCTGGCATCAAAGGGCTGGCGACGCATTTCGCGTGACACCCGGCGATCTCGTGTTCCACGAAAGCGAGGAAGCGCACGCCTTAAGCACTTCCGACCGCCCTGCCCTGAACCTCTGGCTGCAATTCGGCGAGGCGCCGGGCGGGGCGACCTGGTTCGTGGATGCCCCTGCCCCATGGAGTTGAGTTAACTATTGCGGAGAATGCGCGGTTTTGCCCTTTTTTATCCCGTGAACCGACATTGCCTGTGACACGCCAATGGCTATAGTGCCGCTTCCTTTGAAACGGGGTGAGATCATGCAGGACATCCATGTCGGGATCATCATGGGCAGCCAGTCGGACTGGGCCACCATGAAGGAGGCCGCCGATATTCTTGACGCGCTGGACATCAGTTACGAGAAAAAGATCGTATCTGCCCATCGCACGCCCGACCGGCTTTGGGAGTATGGCAAGACAGCCGTCGACCGTGGATTGCAGGTGATCATCGCCGGTGCAGGGGGTGCGGCGCATCTGCCGGGGATGATGGCGTCGAAGACCCGCGTCCCGGTCATCGGCGTTCCCGTCCAGACGCGCGCCTTGTCCGGCGTCGACTCGCTTTACTCGATCCTGCAGATGCCGCGCGGCTTTCCCGTCGCGACGATGGCGATCGGTGCGGCCGGGGCCGCGAATGCGGGCCTGATGGCAGCAGGAATCCTCGCCCTGCAGGACAGCGATGTAGCGGAGCGGCTGGATCAATGGCGCGCGAACCTTTCCGCATCTATTCCGGAGGAGCCCCAGGATGACTGATCCCCTGCCGCAAGGCGCAACAATCGGTATTTTCGGTGGCGGCCAGCTCGGGCGCATGCTTTCGGTGGCGGCCTCGCGGCTTGGGTTTGCCTGCCATATCTATGAGCCGGGCGCGAATCCGCCCGCGGCTCAGGTCGCGGCGAGGCTGACCACGGCCGGGTACGATGACGCCGAGGCGCTGCAGAGGTTTGCGGACTCTGTTGACGTCATCACCTACGAATTCGAGAACATTCCGACCGAAGCGCTGGATATCCTTGAAGAGCAACTCGTCATCCGGCCCGGGCGCGAGGCGCTTCGGGTCAGCCAGGACCGGTTGACCGAAAAGACCTATCTGCAGGGGCTCGGGCTGAAAACGGCACCTTTCGCAGATATCACCGATCTGACCAGCCTTGAAAATGCAATTACCGAAATAGGCACCCCGGCCATCCTGAAGTCCCGTCGCTTTGGCTATGACGGAAAGGGACAGGCGCGGCTGAATGCGCCCGGGGATGCCGAAGCGGCGCTTGCGGAGATGGCCGGCGCGCCCGCGATCCTAGAAGGGTTCGTGGATTTCCAACGTGAGGTGTCGGTGATCGCCGCACGTGGCGCCAACGGTGAAGTCGCCTGTTTCGACCCGGGCGAAAATGTGCATCGCGACGGCATCCTTCACACGACCCGGGTGCCCGCGACGCTGTCGCCCTCGCAGCGCACGGATGCGGTGCTGATCGCCGCCAACATACTGAATGCGCTGGATTATGTGGGCGTCTTAGGCGTCGAGCTTTTTGTCACAAATACCGGTCTTGTCGTGAACGAGATCGCACCGCGCGTGCATAATTCCGGGCACTGGACCCAAAACGGTTGCATGGTGGATCAGTTCGAACAGCACATCCGCGCGGTGGCGGGATGGCCACTGGGTGATGGAAAGCGACAGCTGGATGTCGAGATGGAGAACCTGATCGGCGCCGACCTTGACCGGGTCGAGGCGCTGAGCCGGGATCCGGCGACCGCGCTGCATCTTTACGGCAAGTCAGAGGTCAAGCCGGGCCGCAAGATGGGTCATGTCAACCGGATTCTCGGGCCAGCAGGATAATCGCGACCTTCGGCCAGAGATGCGCGAGAACTCAAAATGGTGCCACCGTTCCGGCGGCACCAGGCCTCCGGCGGGGATATTTTGAGACCCAAAGAAGGTCGGATCACCCTAAGAAACGGGCAGCGATATCACCGGACATGTAGCTGAAGCGACCGCCCGAGATGGTTGCCGCGATGCGCTTGGTTTCAGCATCGAGGATAACAAGATCGGCACGCATGCCGGGCTGGAGCTCACCGCGATCAGTCAATCCGAGCAGGCGCGCCGGATTGCCTGAGACCAGCGACCATGCATACGGCAGGTCGCATATACTCTGTGCGACGAGTTTGAAAACCGCGCGCCGCAAGGAGGGATAATGGTAGTCGGACGCCAGCGCCGTGCAGAGCCCCTTGGCGATCAGATCGGTGGCGCTGATGTTCCCGTTGTGGGAATTGCCGCGCACGACATTGGGGGCGCCCATAATGACCGGATCGCCACTGTCTATCGCGGCTTCGGCGGCTTCGAGCGTTTCGGGAAATTCGGCGATGGAGACGCCCCGTCGACGCCATTTGGCACGTTGCCCAGCGGTTTGGTCGTCATGGCTGCCCATCTTGATCGCGCTTGCAGACAGCTTCCTGGTCAACTCCCCTAATGCGGCGGGCACCTCGGCGGCGCGGCTATGCAGCTCTAACATCAGGTCCAGATGCGCGTCTGGATTGCGCCCAGCCTTGAGCGCCTGTCCGGTAAGACGAGGCGGCTTTCGTCCGGCCGCCAGCCGATCATGGGGAAGGTGGTCGTTGAAAACGAGATAGGAAACACCCCAATTCGCCAGTTTGCCCGGCAAATCGGCGTAATCGTCGAGCATATGAGTTTCGAACCGAAGCTGCGCCATGAGGTCCGTCACCACCTGCGACTTGGCGGACCTGATTGCTGCAAAGACCTTTGCCGCATACTCCGGACTGCGCAGCCCGCCTTCCCAGCTGTAGAATTGAGCAAGAACCGCAGTTGTCAGTCCATTGGCCGCGAACTCGGCCTCGGCGGCGACGACGCCTTCGGTCATATCCGGCATCGCACCGCGTCTCGGCGCGAGATGGCGTTCGAATCCGTCTCCGTGCGGATCGACGATGCCGGGCAAAACCAGATAGCCTTGCAGATCGATGCGCCGACCTGCCCGGGCGTCGCGGATGATCCCGTCGGCGAAAGACAGGCGGCTTTTTTGCATCCCATCTTCGGGTGTCAGGACGAGAGCCCCCTCGAGGTCAAGCGAAAGGACGTTCATTTGCTCGGCTCGCCTGCCTGATCGACGCAGCCCGCAAGACGCAGGCAGCTGTTCTGTACAAGATCCAAGGTCGCTTCGGACCAGCCGAGGTCACGCTGGAAGCGACCGGTTTCCAGAAAATGAAGCGTTTCGGCAATCACCCTTGGGTTATTCATCATGAAGGTATGGGTGACTGGCAGGATCAGGTGGTCGGACATGCCTTTGACGAAAGTCGAGGCGACGGAGACCTTACCGTCATCCGGTCCGGGAATGATGTGGGAAAAGATCGGGTTAAGCGTGTAGGTTCCGGCGATCACGCCGAGAGGAAAATCGACCGGGGGCAGCTTTTGAGGCAGACTGTCAGGTCCAGTGCCGAGTTGCAGCCCGGCGGGTCCGTTCAGCATGCCGAATACCTCCCATTCGCCGAGTTCATCCACCAGTTCGCTGCCCTGATTTGGCGGCCCGAGCATGACGACGCGCCCGAGCCTGGCGGGACGGTGGTTCTGAAACCAATATCGAATGAGTATGCCGCCCATGGAATGCGACACGAAATGCACCTCGCGATGACCGCAACCGGCAAGAGCATTGGGAATGGTATGTTCGGCCAACGTCGCGATCGGATCTTCGGTCGAGGGGTATTCGGGATGGATGACGAGATAGCCCTGCGCCTCCATCACTTCGCGCATGACCGTAAAGGAAGCGTCAGTCCGCGCGAGACCATGCAGGAGCACGACGCATTGAGCGAGAGCGGGCATTGGCAGCAGGAAGAGACATATGGCAAGGACGAAACGCATAGGGGCGGGATAGGCTCAAAATCCGTGCGTGAAAAGGGGTGAGCTTGCCGCGTTGTTTCATACTCGGGGTCTGAGAAACGACAGCGTCAGCCCGCCAAGCACCAGCACGGCACCGCCGAGGTAGCGAAGGTGAAGAACTTCGCCGAGGAGCAGGACGCCACCGGCCAGCGCGAGGACCGGCACGCTCAGCATCAGGATTGCCGCCGTGGAGGGCGTCAGTTTCGGCAGAAGGCTGTACCAGAGCGCGTAGCCAAGGCCCGAGGCGAACGCACCGGACAGGACAGCAAGCAGGAGACCAGTCGCACTGATGTCGTGCGGTGCATCTGTAAGGAAAGGCACCGCAAGCGTCAGTGGCAGGGCAAGGACAAAATTGGCCGCAGTCCCGGCGAGGGCGTCGGGTTCATATCGGCCGGTGATCGTGTAGACGGCCCAGCCAAGTCCGGCTAGCGCCATCAGACCCGCGCCCTGCAGACTGACCGATATGGTGGCAGAGGGGTTCACGATCACGACGAGCCCGCCAAAGGCGATGACCGCGCCGATTATTTGCCTCATGGTGGGGGCGGCCTTGAGGAACGCGGCAATCACAAAAATCGAGATCTGAACCACGCCGAAAAGGATCAATGCGCCAAGCCCGGCTGGAAGTGTAAGATAGGCAGTCGAAAAGCCGATCATGTAGAGGGCGAGCGCCAGTGCCCCAAGTCCGCGGCGTGGCTCGAGCCACGTCAGATTTGCGCCTTGGATCCGGGCAAGGGCGAGCAGCATGAACGCGCCCGACGCGACCCGGATGACCGCAAAGCTCTCCGGATCGATATAGCCGTAATCGACCGCGATGCGGTTGAGCAGCGAATTCGCTGCGAAGGCGACCATCGTCAGACTGATGAGAATGTGGAAGCGCATGCTCGCACGTGGCCCAATTCTTGCAGTTTCCGCAAGTACCATCGACGTTCATGGTGCGACGATCAGCCGAACGCCTTTGGATAGACAAGCGTTTCCTCAGGGGCCGTTTCGCCGGGGCCAGCCAGTAGCGTATGGCTTACCGGATAGGGTGAAGTCAGCTGTGCCGCGCGTTCCAAGGAAAATCCGTAGCGGGAGTAGAAACCGGGTTCGCCAAGGACGACGACGGTCTTTTTGCTCAGGCGGGCCCATTCGGTGATCATGCCGACCATGCGGCCACCTATGCGGCGACCTTGCCACTCGGGATGGACAGCGACAGGCGCAAGGCAGAGCCAACCCTTGGGTCGGATCATGTGCGACAGACCGGCATAGGCAACAATCCGGTTGTCGGCGCTGATCACCATCTCGCCGGCAATCGCGCGATCCTTTCGCAGGCGGTGGACAAGGCGGACTTCGTCCTGCCCTTCGAAAGCGAGGGCGAGCAGGTCATCCACCTGCCCCTCTTCCCCACGGCGCAATTCACGCATGTAATCTGGAGATGTAATCAAGATGGTCTCCGCGATGTCTGAGGTGGCACGTTCCTCGGTGGACAAAATTCTTACAAGAATTTTTCCAAGAAATTTGAAATTTCTTGTCGCTCGCAATGAGAAAGGGGCGCCTGGTTTGGCGCCCCTTTCGGATACTGATGGGCTAACCCATCGAAACCTGTCGGTTTCGATTATTACATCATGCCGCCCATGCCGCCCATGTCGGGCATGCCGCCGCCAGCGGACGCGCCTTCCTTGGCGGGTTTGTCGGCAACCATGGCTTCGGTGGTGATCAGCAGACCAGCGATCGAAGCGGCATCCTGCAGTGCGGTACGAACCACTTTGGCCGGGTCGATAACGCCGAACTTGAACATGTCGCCATATTCTTCGGTCTGAGCGTTAAAGCCGAACTTCAGGTCATCGGATTCACGGATCTTGCCCGCAACAACCGAACCGTCCACACCGGCGTTCTCTGCGATCTGACGCAGCGGCGCTTCGAGCGCCTTGCGTACGATCGAGATACCGACGTTTTGGTCGTTGTTCGCACCGGTCAGGCCGTCGAGAGCTTTTGCACCCTGGATCAGGGCAACACCGCCACCAACGACGATACCTTCCTGAACAGCAGCGCGGGTAGCGTTCAGCGCGTCATCGACACGGTCCTTACGCTCTTTCACTTCGACTTCGGTCATGCCACCGACGCGGATAACGGCAACGCCGCCTGCCAGCTTGGCAACACGTTCCTGAAGCTTTTCACGGTCGTAGTCGGAAGTGGTTTCTTCGATCTGGTTACGGATCTGGGCAACGCGTGCTTCGATCTCGGCCTTTTCGCCTGCGCCGTCGACAACGGTGGTTTCATCCTTGGTGATCGACACTTTCTTGGCCGAACCCAGCATGTCCACGGTAACGTTTTCCAGCTTCATGCCGAGGTCTTCCGAGATGACCTGACCACCGGTCAGGATCGCGAGATCCTGCAGCATGGCCTTGCGGCGATCACCAAAGCCCGGTGCCTTGACAGCAGCAATTTTCAAGCCGCCGCGCAGCTTGTTGACAACGAGAGTTGCCAGCGCTTCGCCTTCGACGTCTTCTGCGATGATCAGCAGCGGCTTCTGCGACTGAATCACGGACTCGAGCAGCGGAACCATCGGCTGGAGCGAGGAGAGTTTCTTCTCGTGCAGCAGGATCATGCAGTCTTCGAGTTCGACGGTCATCTTGTCAGCATTGGTGACAAAATAGGGCGACAGGTAGCCACGGTCGAACTGCATACCTTCGACAACGTCGGTCTCGGTTTCCAGACCTTTGTTCTCTTCGACGGTGATCACGCCTTCATTGCCGACTTTCTGCATCGCGTCAGCAATCTGCTGGCCGATTTCGGCTTCGCCGTTGGCGGAAATGGTGCCGACCTGAGCGACTTCCGCGCTGTCGGACACGTCACGAGCGGCGGCTTTGATCGCGTCGACGACTTTGCTGGTGGCAAGGTCGATGCCGCGCTTGAGGTCCATCGGGTTCATGCCCGCTGCGACCGACTTCATGCCTTCCTTGACGATAGCCTGAGCCAGCACGGTGGCGGTGGTGGTGCCGTCGCCTGCTTCGTCGTTGGTGCGGGAAGCGACTTCCTTCACCATCTGGGCGCCCATGTTCTCGAACTTGTCTTCCAGTTCGATTTCCTTGGCAACCGAAACACCGTCTTTGGTGATGCGCGGTGCGCCGAAGGATTTGTCGAGAACCACGTTACGGCCTTTTGGGCCGAGAGTTACTTTAACCGCGTCAGCAAGGATGTTCACACCCTTGAGCATGCGATTGCGGGCATCGGTGTCAAATTTGACGTCCTTAGCAGCCATATCTTGTATCTCCTAAAAATCTTGATTGGGATTCGTGAAAACCCGGGGTGTTCAGGCTGCAGCAGCTGCTGCCGAGTCGGTGATCACGCCAAGAATATCGCTCTCTTTCATGATCAGCAGCTCTTCGCCGTCGACAGTGACCTCGGTGCCCGACCATTTGCCGAACAGGATCTTGTCGCCCGCTTTCACGGCCATTTCGATCAGCTCACCGCTATCCTTGCGCGCGCCGTCGCCGCATGCGACAACTTCGCCTTCGCTGGGCTTTTCTTTTGCGCTATCGGGGATGATCAGGCCGCCCTTGGTTTTCTCTTCGCCTTCAACGCGACGCACCAGAACACGGTCATGAAGTGGTTTGAATGCCATCTTTGCAGCTCCTTAAGCTCAAAGTTTGTTTCTACAGGCCCCCCGTACGAGGCAGCCGTTAGCACTCACCTAAGTCGAGTGATAACGACGCATAGCTAGGGAGCACAGACTTTCCTGTCAACAGGATTCGCAGGGAAAATTTTCGACGTCCGGACGCCTTTCATCGCCAAGCTTCCCTGTCAACCAAGGGAGATGAGGACATACGCCCTGCCCTGCGCTGCCTGCAACGGCGTGCCCCTCGCCTATTCGACGCAGGATCAGCCTGTGACGGTAGCGAGATAATCACCCTGAAGTCCCATACAACCGGGGCCAGCAGAACAATGCCGACGCGGTGGATGCCAAATCGTGTTAACCTGGCGCAGCGCACGGGCAAATGTCACGGGTGACAAGCCCGATCCGCCCGCCTATAAGGCGCGCAAATCACAGGACGCACCAAGGATATTGACCATGAGCATTCAGGTATTCGGCCACAAATCCCCCGATACCGACAGCACCGGCTCGCCCATCATCTGGGCCTGGTACCTGTCTGAAATCGAAGGCACCGCTGCAACGCCCGTTCTCCTCGGGGAGCCCAACACGGAAGCGGCTTTCATGCTGGAACGCTGGGGACTGGACAAGCCCGCGATCATCAATGGCATCGAAGCTGGTGCCCCGGTTGTGATCGTCGACACGAACAACCCGGCCGAGCTGCCCGACAATATCAATGACGCCGACATTCGGGCCATCATCGACCACCACAAACTGGTCGGCGGCCTTGAAACCAAAGGGCCCATCGATATTACCGTACGGCCTCTAGCCTGCACGGCGACGATCATGCACGACCTGATCGGCGATGACCTGACCAAGATGCCCGAGCAGATCAAGGGCGCCATGCTGACCTGCATCCTGTCGGACACGCTTGAGTTCCGTTCGCCCACAACGACTCCGCATGACCGCGCGGTCGCCGAAAAGCTGGCCAAGGAACTTGGTGTCGACGTCTCTGAATACGCCAGCGAGATGTTCGCGGCGAAATCCGACGTTTCGGCTTTTTCCGAAGCCGAACTACTCCGTATGGACAGCAAGGAATACGAAGTCGGCGGCAAGCAATTCCGCGTTTCGGTTCTTGAGACCACCGCCCCCCAGATGGTTCTGGACCGCAAAGATGCCCTTATGGCGGCGATGACCGGTGTGGCAGAAGAAGACGGCGCCGATCAGGTTCTGCTTTTCGTTGTCGACATCCTGAACGAGGAAGCCACGCTGCTGGTCCCCAACGATCTGGTGAAGACGGTGGCGGAAAAGAGCTTTGGCGCGTCGGTCAGCGGCGACACCGTCGTCCTACCCGGCATCATGAGCCGCAAGAAGCAAATCATCCCGAACCTTGCGGTCTGATTGCTGCTTACGGCACTGCGGATGCTGACGGCGCATGGTTGAAAATCTATTGGGCGCCCCGGAAGTCGGGGCGCCTTTTTTCATTCGCGCAGCGCTGTCTAAAAGTGTAGGCAGCATTTGAATTCAAATAGTTTGAGGCCCGCCCATGACCCAGATCATCAATTCGCTGTCCCAGATTTCCGATCGTTACGATGCCTTGTTCGTTGATCTCTGGGGATGCGTGCATGATGGCGTCAGGGCGCTTCCCGATGCCTGCGCGGCGCTTCAGGAATATCGGCGCAAGGGCGGCTGCGTCGTTCTCGTGACGAACTCCCCCAAGCCGCGCGCCGGGATCGCACCGCAGATCGCGGGTTTCGGCGTGCCCGAGGATGCGTGGGATACTATCGCCTCTTCGGGTGACAGTGCTCGCGCCGCCATGTTCCAGGGCGTGGTGGGCGAAAAGGTCTGGTTCATGGGCGAACCCGAACGGGACGACGATTTTTTCAAGCCGATGAAGGTGATCGAGAACCCGGTGAACATCCAGCGGGTCGAACTGGAAGATGCCGAAGGTATCGTCTGCTGCGGGCCTTTCGACCCGATGGCTGATCCGGCGGACAATCGTCCCGAATTCCTCTGGGCCAAGCAGAAGGGGCTGAAACTGCTTTGTGCCAACCCCGATATTGTGGTTGATCGCGGCGATGTGCGGGAATGGTGCGCGGGTGCGCTTGCCCGGCTGTACACGGAGATGGGCGGCGAAAGCTTGTATTTCGGCAAGCCGCACCCGCCGATCTACGATCTGGCGCGGCGGCGTCTGGCCGAGATCGGCAAGCATGTTTCCGATGGCTCGATCCTTGCCATTGGCGATGGGGTTCACACCGATATCGCAGGCGCGATGGGCGAAGACATCGACAGCCTCTTTATCTCGGGCGGATTGGCAGCCAAGGAAACCAAAACGAATGGCCAGCCCGATCCTGATGCGCTTGACGCCTACCTGAATAAGGAAATGGCCAATCCTACCTTTGCAATCGGGCATCTGCGCTGAGGAAAAGGCTTGCTTTTCTGCAGTCGCGAAGTAATTAAGTTGCACGGTTGAATTAAATTCCGTAAATTTATTACCGAGTCGATTGCCGGAGCTGAAATCATGCTGGATAACCTGCCGCGCGGAACGATCTGCATCGAAGATATCGAGATGGGCATGACGCGCCATCTGCGGAAAGTCGTGACTGACGAAGATATCGAGATGTTCGCTCAGGTCTCGACCGACCGGAATCCGGTACATCTGGACGACGATTACGCCCGCGACACGATTTTTGAGGGCCGGATCGCGCATGGCATGCTCACCGCCGGTCTGATCTCTGCGGTGATCGGAGAACAGCTGCCCGGTCATGGCACGGTCTACATGGGCCAGACGCTCAAGTTCCTGGGTCCCGTTCGCCCCGGCGACATGGTCTATGCCGAGGTCAAAGTGATCGGCATAGATCTTGCGAAGCGGCGCGTTCAACTCGACTGTCACTGCGCGGTGGACGGCAAGAAGGTTCTGGCCGGAGAAGCGACGGTACTCGCGCCGAGCCGCAAGTTCGACTGACCCCAGCGACTGCCTAACAAAGGCACCTGAAAGCGCGCAGGCTTTGCGCGTATTTCACAGTTCACGACGTCGCGCGGTTCGCCTGCGCGGGTTGCGCTTGAACAAGCCCCACTTCGACGCTACGCAGCGACCATGCGGATCATCCAGACCTATCAGAATGTTGCCCCTGCCGATCGCGGCGCAAGCGTGGCCATCGGGAACTTTGACGGCGTCCATCTTGGGCACCGCTCTGTTATCAAGCTTGCCGAGCAGGCAGACGCGACGGCGCCGACCGGGGTACTGACGTTCGAGCCGCATCCTCGGGAATTCTTTGCCCCCGACAGCCCGCCATTTCGCCTGATGAGCCGCGACGCGCGGCGGCATCGGCTGGAAAAGATCGGGGTGGATATCCTTTATGAGCTGGCTTTTGACGCAGGAATGGTCGGGCTGACGCCGGAGGAATTCGCGCGGGACGTCATCTCAGACGGGCTGGGACTGGCCCACGTGGTGGTTGGTGCCGATTTCCGGTTCGGCAAGGGACGCAGCGGCGGTGCCGAGGAACTGCAGGCCTTTGGCGAACAGTTCGGGTTCGGGGTGACGACTGCCCCGCTGCTAGAGGAAAACGCGACGACCATATCTTCGACCGCGATCCGCGCGGCGCTAAGTGAAGCGCGGCCGGGTGATGCTGCAGCGATGCTGGGTCACTGGCACCGGATCGAAGGCAAAGTCATCGACGGGGAAAAGCGGGGACGCGAGCTGGGATATCCGACGGCGAACATGTCGATTGACGGTCTCCATCCGCCTGCCTTCGGCGTCTACGCGGTACTGGTGGATGTGCTCGACGGTCCGCACAAGGGCAGCTACCACGGCGCGGCAAGCCTTGGCGTGCGACCGATGTTCGGCGAGAACCGCGCGAACCTTGAGACCTTTATCTTTGATTTCAAAGGCGACCTGTACGGCAGCACCCTGTCGGTCGGGCTGGTTGAATTCCTGCGCCCCGAGATAAAATTTGAAGGGCTGGAAAGCCTGATCGCGCAGATGGATGCCGATTGCGAAAAAGCCCGGAAGGTTCTGGAAAGCCTATGAAAGATCCGATCCCCCGTCGCGGATTGGCCAAACGGTTCTGGGAAAAGAAATCGATGGCGGAGATGTCGCAGCAAGAGTGGGAAGCTCTTTGCGATGGCTGTGGCAAATGCTGTCTGAACAAGCTGGAAGATGAGGACACGGGCGAGATCGACCTGACACGGATTGCCTGCCGTCTGCTTGACGATAGCACCTGCCGTTGCAGCCAGTACCCCATTCGCCACCAGTTCGTTCCCGAATGCATCGTGCTGAAGCCCAACAACATCGAGGAGCATCTCTACTGGATGCCGCAGACCTGCGCCTATCGGCTTATCTATGAAGGGCGCGAGCTTTATGACTGGCACCCGCTCATCTCTGGCCGCGCCGAATCCGTGCATCATGCGGGCGTGTCCGTGCGGGGCATGACCGTACCTGAATTCGAAGTCCCCGAAGAAGAATGGGACGACTACCTGATCGAGGAGCCCACCTGATGTTTTTCGCCTCTGACAATGCCGGTCCGGTCCATCCCGCCATCATGGAAAAACTGGCGACGGCCAATGCCGGATACGCCCTGCCCTATGGTAATGATCCGTTGATGGATGAGGTGCGCGACAAGATCCGAGATATATTCGAGGCGCCCGAGGCTGCGGTTTACCTTGTCGCAACCGGCACGGCGGCAAACTCGCTGGCGCTGGCGACGCTGACGCAGCCCTTTGAGACGATTTTTTGCTCGCCCCTTGCCCATATCCACGAGGACGAATGCAACGCGCCCGAGTTCTACACCGGTGGCGCAAAGCTGACGCTTGTTCCGGGCGGCGACAAGATGACGGCGGAATCTCTGCGCGAGACAATTGCCGGAGAGCAGACACGGGGCGTTCACGGCCCGCAGCGCGGCCCTGTTTCAATCACCCAGATCACCGAGCGCGGCGGCGTTTATTCTTTGTCCGAAATACAGGAACTCAGCGAGGTCGCGCAATCGTTTGGTGTGCCGGTTCACCTTGATGGTGCGCGGTTCGCGAATGCGCTGGTCGCGCTGAATTGCTCGCCAGCAGAAATGACATGGAAAGCGGGTGTGGACGCGGTTTCCTTTGGCGGCACGAAAAACGGCTGCATGGGCGTCGAGGCGGTCATTCTTTTCAATCAAGACAAGGCGTGGGAATTCGAGCTACGCCGGAAAAGGGGCGCGCAGCTGTTTTCAAAGCACCGGTACCTGTCGGCGCAGATGGCGGCCTATCTGACGGACGACCTGTGGCTAAGCCTCGGGCGGAAGTCCAACGATGCCTGTGCAAGGCTGCGGGAGAAACTCGTGACTGCCGGTGCAGAGATTGCTTGGGGCGGAACCGCCAACATGATATTCCCGCGCTTTTCCCGAGCCGCGCATCAACGGTTGCACGAGGCCGGGGCGCTCTACAACATGTGGGATGGCGAATTGCAGGGGGCCGATCCCGAAGAAATGCTGACAGCGCGGCTTGTCTGCGACTGGTCCGCGAGCGATGAGAACACGGACCGCTTCATCGAGATACTCAAAGGCTGACGATCAGACCGGGACCTCTGTAAACAGCTGACGCAGGTGATCAGCCGTCTCTGCCGGATGGCTGATCGGCAGCATATGTCCAGCACCTTCGACCACGACGTTCCGGGCATCCGGTAAATAATCGGCGAATCCATCATTCACGGCGGCGATGATGTCCGCCGTATTGCCGCCCCGCATCAACAAGACGGGCAGGTTCAGCGATTGCAGTTTCCCCGGTTCCAGAAGGTTGTGGATATCGTCCAGCAAGGCGGGGCTGCACGCAGGAACGATCTGCACGCCCCGGATCATGGCCGCGCGTCTGTGTTCTGGCATTTCCTCCCAGCTCTCACCGACACCGCCGCCCCAGCCGCCGTTGAATAATCGGGCGCCAAGCTCGACGTCTCCGGCCTCCATCGCGTTATAGAAGGGCGCGGAGGACTGCATGCTTGCCTCGACGAGTTCTGGCCGATCCTTCTTTACGATGGCGAAGTAGACGGATTCTATCATCGTCAGGCTGCGCACGAGTTCCGGGAACAGAACAGCGACGCGCATCGCGATGGACGCGCCAAAGGAATGGCCGATGATATCCACGGGTTCCGTCAAGATCGCAACAGCCGCCCGCGCCATGCGATCCTGAAAGTCCCCCTGCCCGTCCCAGTCAGGGCTGAGTCCGTGGTTGAACATATCGGTGGCGGTGACTTCTATCTCGCTGTCCATCTCGGCTACGAGACCCTTCCAGGCCCCGGAATGGGCAAGCGTACAATGCAGCGCCAGAACCTTGCGCTTTCCGTTCCCGAGTTTGCGGATTTCAAGAGGTTGAGGTATGGACAAAGCCATGTTCACGCCGAAGCTTCCTCAAGATGCGTATCGAGCGCGTCGAGCCGATCCTGCCCCCAGAACCGTTCATCATCCTCGGTAATGTAGAAGGGCGAACCGAACACACCACGGCTGATCGCCTCTTCGAGATTGGCGGCATAGGTCTCCGCCCCTTGCAGCAAGCTCCGATCGGCGATTGCCGGGTCGAATCCGGCCTCCTCCAAGCAAGCGCGAATGACCGCATCATCGGCGATGTCCTTGTCCTCGGCCCAGCAGGCGCGCAGGACCGCGTGCGACAGAACACCGACATCCCCGCCCCCTTCGGCCTGAGCCGCAATGATCGCGTATGACGACAGCGCGGCATTGGTCGGGAAATGGGCGGGCTTAAAGTTCATCTTCATCTGGAGATGCTTGGCCTGCCGCTTGAGTTCCTGCATGCGGTATTCCTGACGCGCGACGGGGCGATCCTTGGGGAGAGCCGTGCCGGTCCGGGAGAAAAGCGAGATGATGTCGAACGGCTTGTAGACGACAGTCGCCTCGTGCCGGGCTGCTATCTGTTCAAGCCGGGTGCCCGCGAGATATGCAAAGGGTGACAAGGTTGCAAAGAAGTAGTCGATCTGGGCCATTTGCTTTTTCTCCCGCGGCTAGCTTTGCGCGACGGTAAGGCCATGCTAAGCGGTGTCAACACCACGAATCTGTTACATATCTCTCTCGCTGCTCCGGGAAACCAATCTCAATGCCTCATATGATCGAACCCAAGCTGATCTCTGGGAATGCCAACCAGCCGTTGGCACAAGCCATTGCGCGTCGCATGACAATGCATCGCGGCATTCAAACCGGGTTGGTCGATGCCCGCGTGGAACGTTTCAACGACGGCGAGATTTTTGTCGAAGTGTTCGAAAACGTTCGGGGCGAGGATATGTTTATCATCCAGCCCACCTCCAATCCGGCCAATGACAACCTGATGGAATTGCTGGTGATGGCCGATGCGCTACGCCGGTCGTCGGCGGCACGGGTTACGGCTGTCCTGCCCTATTTCGGTTACGCTCGTCAGGACCGCCGTACCAAGGCGCGTACGCCGATCACGGCCAAGCTTGTGGCCAACATGATGGTCGGCACCGGGATCGAACGGATCCTCACGATGGATCTGCACGCGGCCCAGATCCAGGGCTTCTTCGACATCCCCGTTGACAACCTTTATGGCTCGCCGGTTTTTGCGCTGGATATCCGAACCAATTTCAAAGGTCAGATGGACGAGTTGATGGTGGTATCGCCCGACGTGGGCGGTGTGGCCCGCGCGCGCGAGCTTGCCAAACGTGTAAATGCACCGCTGGCCATCGTCGACAAGCGGCGGGAAAAAGCCGGTGAAGTCGCGGAGATGACCGTGATCGGGAACGTTAAGGACAAGATATGTCTTATCGTTGACGACATCTGCGACACGGCGGGCACGCTTTGCAAAGCGGCAGAGATCCTGATGGAGAACGGCGCCAAGGAAGTGCACTCTTATATCACGCACGGCGTGATGAGCGGACCCGCGGTCGAACGGATTACCAACTCGGTCATGAAATCGCTGGTTCTGACCGATACGATCCGCCCGACAGACGCGGTACTAGCCGCGCCGAACATCCGTATCGTACCCACCGCACCGGTATTCGCGCAAGCCATCCTGAACATCTGGAACGGCACATCGGTCTCCTCGCTCTTTGAGGATTCGACGCTCTCGCCGATTTATGAATCCCTGTACACGATGGACTGAGAAACCGGGTGTATCGGGAAATTCATTGGGCGCTCCGTTTTGCGGGGCGCCCTTTTTCTTTTACCGCGTAGCTGCCCGAACTTGCCATTCCCGCAAAAGAAAACCGGCCCGCGTTGGGGCCGGTTTCCAGATATCAATCGTGTCAGACGACGTCAGGCCGGAGCCGGACCGCCGCCCTTGCCGATGGCGATGTGATCGCCAAGGGCAACCATGTCGGACAATAGCTTGGCCGCGTCATCTACAGGACCCGGTTCGTTCTTGAACGTCGACTTGGCCTCTTCGTGCTTGGCACGAGCATCTTCGATCAGTTCGTCGATATGCTCACGCGTGACCTCGGTCATCGGGATCGCCTGCTCGGCCAGAACCGACAGGCCTTCGGCGTTGATTTCCGCAAAGCCGCCAGTTACGATGTATTCCGACGTGCCTTCCGGACCGTCGACCCGCAGAACACCGGGACGCAGCGTGGCGATGACGGGGCTATGACCGGGCATTGCCGTCATGTCACCGTCCGCACCGGGGATCAGAACCTCGCGGGCCTGAAACGACGCAAGGCGCCGTTCCGGGGACACGAGGTCAAATTGCATTGTGTCTGCCATCAGTGGCTCCTTTAAGCCGCGTCAGCGGCCATGCGTTCGGCTTTGGCTTTCACTTCTTCGATGCCACCGACCATGAGGAAGGCCGCTTCGGGAAGGTGATCGTATTCACCGGCCACAACCGCCTTGAACGACGAGATGGTTTCTTCCAGCGGCACCTGCACGCCCGGCGAACCGGTGAAGACCTGCGCCACGTCGAAGGGCTGGCTGAGGAAACGCTCGAGCTTACGGGCACGGGCCACGGTCAGCTTGTCCTCTTCGCTCAGTTCGTCCATGCCGAGAATAGCGATGATGTCCTGAAGCGATTTGTAGCGCTGAAGCAGCTGCTGCACGTCGGTTGCGACCTTGTAGTGCTCTTCCCCAACAATGGCCGGGTCAAGCAGACGCGACGAAGAGTCGAGCGGGTCAACCGCCGGGTAGATACCCTTTTCCGAGATCGCACGGTTGAGAACCGTGGTCGCGTCAAGGTGCGCAAACGAAGTTGCCGGCGCGGGGTCGGTCAAGTCGTCCGCAGGCACGTAAATCGCCTGCACCGAGGTGATCGAGCCAGCTTTGGTCGACGTAATACGTTCCTGAAGCGCGCCCATGTCGGTAGCCAGCGTCGGCTGGTAACCCACGGCGGAAGGAATACGACCCAGAAGCGCCGACACCTCGGAACCCGCCTGCGTAAAGCGGAAGATGTTGTCGACGAAGAACAGAACGTCAGTCCCGGACTGGTCGCGGAACTGCTCGGCCAGCGTCAAGCCGGTCAGAGCAACACGCGCACGCGCTCCCGGAGGTTCGTTCATCTGACCGTAAACCAGGGCAACCTGCGATTCTTCGAGGTTGTCCGGCTTGATCACGTTGGATTCGATCATCTCGTGGTAAAGGTCGTTACCTTCACGGGTCCGTTCACCAACACCGGCGAAAACGGAGTAACCCGAGTGCACCTTTGCGATGTTGTTGATCAGTTCCATGATGAGAACGGTCTTGCCCACACCGGCACCACCGAAGAGGCCAATCTTACCACCCTTGGAGTAAGGCGCGAGCAGGTCGACGACCTTGATGCCAGTGACGAGAATTTCCGACTCGGTCGACTGAGCGGCGAATTCAGGTGCTTCGGCGTGGATCGGACGTGTTTCGGTCGCGTTGACCGGACCTTTTTCGTCGATCGGCTCGCCGACCACGTTCATGATGCGGCCGAGCGTCGCGTTGCCGACCGGCACCGAGATCGGCGCGCCAGTGTCGGTCACGACAGCGCCGCGAACCAGACCTTCGGTCGCGTCCATCGCGATGGTACGGACGGTGTTTTCACCAAGGTGCTGAGCCACTTCGAGCACCAGCTTCTTGCCGTTGTTCTCGGTGTTCAGTGCGTTCAGAATCTCAGGCAGCGCATCGTCGAACTGTACGTCGACCACAGCGCCGATGACCTGAGTGACTTTGCCTGTTGCAGTAGCCATGTTTGTCTCCGGTTCTCTTACAGCGCTTCCGCGCCGGAAATGATTTCAATCAGCTCGTTGGTGATGACAGCCTGACGCGAACGGTTGTATTCGATGGTCAGTTTGTCGATCATTTCGCCCGCGTTGCGGGTCGCGTTGTCCATCGCGCTCATCCGTGCGCCCTGCTCGCCAGCCCCGTTTTCCAGCAACGCGCTGAAGATCTGGGTGGCCACTCCACGCGGCAGCAGGTCGGCGAGGATTTCCTCTTCGCCCGGTTCATAGTCGTAAACCGTGCTTGCCGAGTCCGCGTTTTCATCTTCTTCGAATTCGGCAGGAATGATCTGCTGTGCCGTCGGCACCTGGCTTACCACGTTGACGAATTTCGAGAAGAACAGCGTTGCCACGTCGAACTCACCTGCATCAAAGCGCGACAGGATGTCCTGCGCGATTTTTTGTGCATCAGTGTAACCAAGGCGTTTGACATTGCTCAGATCGACATGGCCGATGAAATCGTCCGCGAAGTCGCGCTTGAGCACGTCACGGCCTTTCTTGCCGACCGTGAGGATCTTGACCGTCTTGCCTTCGCCCTTGAGCTTGAGCGCATGGTTCTTTGCGAGACGCGCGATGTTGCCGTTGAAGCCCCCGCAGAGGCCCCGTTCGGCTGTCAACACCACCAGCAACTGCACCTGGTCGCTGCCTGTTCCGGCCAGCAACTTCGGCGCGCTGTCGCTTTTGCCAACCGACGCCGCGAGCTGTGCCATCACGGCGTTGAACCGTTCGGCATAGGGACGCGAGTCTTCGGCAGCTTCCTGGGCGCGGCGCAATTTTGCTGCCGCGACCATCTGCATCGCCTTGGTGATCTTGCGGGTCGATTTGACCGACTCGATCCGGTTTTTAAGGTCCTTGAGATTTGGCATTGCCCTATCTCTCCTTAAGCGAAGTCAGCGGCGAATTCGTCAAGCGCTGCTTTGAGTTTGTCTTCGGCGTCGCCCTTGATCTTTGGATCTTCGTTGGTGATCCAGTCAAGAATGTCCGAACGCTTGCCACGCAGATGCGCCAGCAGGCCCTTTTCAAAGCGACCCACGTCAGAGACGGGCAGCTTGTCGAGGTAGCCGTGCGTACCGGCGTAGATGACGCAGACGATTTCCGCGTTGGTCAGCGGCGAATACTGCGGCTGCTTCATCAGCTCGGTCAGACGGGCACCACGGTTCAACAGGCGCTGGGTCGCGGCGTCGAGGTCGGAGCCGAACTGCGCAAAGGCCGCCATTTCGCGGTACTGAGCGAGTTCCAGTTTCACCGGACCGGCAACCGACTTCATCGAGTTTGTCTGAGCGGACGAACCCACACGCGAAACCGACAGACCGGTGTTCACGGCAGGACGGATGCCCTGGAAGAACAGGTCGGTTTCAAGGAAGATCTGGCCGTCGGTGATCGAAATCACGTTGGTCGGAATAAAGGCCGAAACGTCACCACCCTGGGTTTCGATGATCGGCAGAGCCGTCAGCGATCCGGCGCCGTTGTCTTCGTTCAGTTTGGCCGAACGCTCAAGCAGGCGGGAGTGGAGGTAGAAAACGTCACCCGGGTAAGCTTCACGTCCCGGCGGACGACGCAGCAGCAGCGACATCTGGCGATAAGCCACGGCCTGCTTGGAAAGGTCATCGTACACGATCAGCGCGTGACGGCCGTTGTCACGGAAGTATTCGGCCATCGCGGTCGCGGCGTAAGGTGCAAGAAACTGCATCGGTGCCGGTTCGGACGCGGTTGCAGCCACGACGATGGTATATTCGATAGCGCCGGTCTCTTCGAGACGCTTCACCAGCTGCGCGACGGTCGAACGCTTCTGACCGATCGCAACGTAGATGCAGTAAAGCTTTTTGCTCTCGTCGTCGCCGGCGGCGTCGTTGTAGGATTTCTGGTTCAGGATGGTGTCCAGAGCCACGGCGGTTTTACCGGTCTGACGGTCACCAATAATCAGCTCTCGCTGGCCACGGCCGATCGGGATCATCGCGTCGACCGACTTGAGGCCGGTTGCCATCGGTTCATGCACCGACTTACGTGGGATGATGCCCGGCGCCTTGACGTCGGCCACACCGGTTTTGTCGGTGTTGATCGGGCCTTTGCCGTCAACGGGGTTACCAAGGCCATCGACAACGCGACCCAGCAGTTCGTCACCGATCGGCACGCTCACGATGTCATTCGTGCGCTTGACGACGTCGCCTTCTTTGATGTCCCGGTCGGAACCGAAGATCACAACACCGACGTTGTCGGATTCAAGGTTCAGCGCCATCCCCATGATGCCGCCGGGGAATTCGACCATTTCACCGGCCTGCACGTTGTCCAGACCATATACACGGGCAATCCCGTCACCGACGCTGAGCACGCGCCCAACCTCGGCGACTTCGGCCTCCTGACCGAAGTTTTTGATCTGGTCCTTCAGGATCGCAGAAATCTCTGCTGCTTGGATACCCATTTATC